>NZ_JASBRH010000050.1 GCF_029961155.1 Pontibacterium granulatum
TCTTTCGCTGCATCGCCTGCTTCGCGTGCTTTATCCAGTTCGCGGAACAGACCGCCCAGTTCACGTGCATCCGCCTGACGCAGGAAGGTGTACAGCTCTTCAACCAGAGATGCTACGGCAGTTTTCTCGTGCATGGACTGGTCTGGCAGAGGACCGAAGTCAGAGCGCAGTGCAGCAACCATCCAGCCGGACAGGTACAGGTAGCGACGTTCAGTAGAACCGAAGTGTTTCTTGATGGAGATCAGCTTCT
This sequence comes from Pontibacterium granulatum, assembly GCF_029961155.1. Taxonomy (GTDB): domain Bacteria; phylum Pseudomonadota; class Gammaproteobacteria; order Pseudomonadales; family Balneatricaceae; genus Pontibacterium; species Pontibacterium granulatum. The sequence continues at coordinate 251 of NZ_JASBRH010000050.1, forward strand.
GCTGACCAACAAAACCGTGCCAGCAGCCCAGGGACTGGGTGTACTTGGTTTTGTCTTTGTCGAATTCAGCCATGTCACGGCGCATGATACCGGCAGTGTACTTAGCGATATCCAGGCCAGTTTTGAATTTGTTCTGAGCACGCATGCGTGCCGCAGATTCTGGGTTGATCGCATCCCATGGGCTACCTGCTTTTTCTTTCAGGGTAGCGATGCTATCGATGTCTTTGTTCAATGTAGACATGGTAAATCCTCTACAGTTTGACCTGTTAGGTGGTGATTATAGTTATAGGGTCGGAGCCGAAGCTCCTTCCAATTCCCTTGACTCAGTTCTTATAAGAAATCCGTTTTAAAACGAATTTCTTTGCCAGTACGACTATTCAAAAATAGATGATGTGGCGTTGTTGAAGTGAATAATGCGTGTCCTGAAACGGAGCGTCAATGCTCATTTGTGCGAAGCAGCAAAGCTGTAGTTTGACTACATTTTGAGTGATAAGAAATATGTAAAATCACTACAAGCTCTGAGTTGTATAAAACGGCGTAAAAGCCCTTGAATACGGGCTTTTAAGGGAATGGTTCATAAGTCGAACATACTTTAGTCTAGCCTGTGTTTTATCTAGTTTACAAGAATTTAGGTTATAAAAAATGCAACACATATATCCAAATATTCTTACAATTTTCCTACTACATTTTATTTAAAAGTAATGTAATTCAATAGGTTATAGGTGGATTTAGGTCTGCGCTTTGCGTTTTAGACGCGGTGTTGGATGCGAAGCCAGTGTGACAAATAGATCAATACCTACCTTGTTATGTAAACGTAAACGAAATGTTACGTATATAAGGGATGTTGTATTGTACTAACGAGTTTCTGAGAGTGGGTTTGGTAACAAATTAACGATTACGCAAGTGCACAATATTTGTGCTTAATTGGTACCAATTGATTGCTAAAACTGGCTTAACTGTTGCTTGCTTAGAAGTCTATTATCCGTCGTTAATTGGTTGGATTTTGCAGTTGGCAGACAAGGCTCATACTAAGACAAGCCGATAAGCTAAAGAGAAATTAAATGAGCCGGCAACCAGTGTTAGCTCATCTCTTGAAACGGAGAGGAGCTACAAGTGGTCAGTCAAGGTGAGTCTTAAGGATGAAATTGGTTTTTTGGGTGTATTTTGATTGGATATTGTTGCACCCAAGAGATATGAAAACACTCTTAATGCATCACGCTTGAAGTGTGAATTCGGTCACAAAAAAGGGTGCCTTGGCACCCTTTATCAGAAAATGTGTAGATTAGTCAGTCACTAATTCTACGTGGGATGCTTCAATATCTGCATCAAAGTAGGCCATGCCCAGTTTATCCAGATATTCCATACGGTCCGCTTTCTGCAAATTGATTTCCGGAACAGTGAAGCCATTTTCCTGATAGATTGCTGCGAGATGGGCTAAGAAGTGCTCACCCTCTTTAACCAGTAGCAAGCTGGCAGCGCCTACATCGGGTTTTACCTTAGTGTTGAGATCTTCCGGAAGAGTGACTGCAAAAACAACGGGTTGCTCGTCACCTTCGATACGTACACTGCGGTTTCTTACGGTCTGTTGTGCCCAGTAATACGCTAACGCTTTGCTCTGGGTTAGAAACACCGGTTCAATTGTTTCTGTGTAGCTATTTCCGATCGTTGCCATAGTCTTTTTGGCAGCCGCTTTTAGCGCTTTATCACCGGAGCGCTTCAAGCCCTGCTCTTTGATGGAGTCAACCAGTGCAGATGAAGTGCCGTGGTACCAGGTATTGCCGGTAGTGAAGCCTTTTTCGGTTAACAGATCGTTAGCATCGTTTAGAAAAGCAGGTGTGTCAGTCATATCTAAATCACTTAATTCAATTGCAGTAGAAAACCGTTTGGAATTTTAACGTAAAAAGTCTCACGGTTCTTTCGCTGATTTTCCGGTAACTATTAATCGGGTACAAAAAAGGCGACGCCTTCAGCAAGGGGTCGCCTTTTTGTCAGGAGGGCGTACCCGGTTCAGCTTGGGTACTCAGCTCCAGTTAGTCCAGCTTAGCTGAACTGGTTGGAGGTGTTTTTCGCACCGCCCGCTTTCAGCGCGTTCTCACCAGCGTAGTATTCTTTGTGGTCATCGCCCAGGTCGGAAC
>NZ_JASBRH010000051.1 GCF_029961155.1 Pontibacterium granulatum
CATTGGGTGACCTCACCCCCTGGGAATATCTGGCCAAACATGACCCGCTGGAAAACTCTAATTATGCGTGTAACTAATTAGGGGAGGTTTACAATATCTGCCGTCAGATCGCCTTCAGGCACTTCAACAAAGTTAGCGATACCGTTGTAAACCGTTGCATCCGACCAGCGTTTGCACGGATTGATGCGATGGATTTTCATGCTTCAGAATCCTGGGATGTTAATAAGGGCGCGTATGGTAGCAGGTTTAGATGGAGAGTCATCCGTCTTGATAACTCTCCAGATAAGGACAACTCCACACTTTTTATGAGTCACTCTGAACCTGGCATAAAACGCACGGCGTGGGATTTAGCGTGTAGCAGCGAAGCGGCTATCCCGACCACACAGTGGTGCCAACAGCCGCGTGTTAGCTGCAATACTATTAATGATGATCGTGATCTTTTCCCTTGTGACCACCATCCGAGTACCCACGAAGATGGTTGTACATGCGTATTTGATGCTCCGTTAACAGGGCTTTTTGCTTAATGTGCGCATTAACATGCGCTGCGCGTAACTGCCCTTCTAAAATACCGATGACTTTCGTTTCCTTTGAAACAATATCTTCAGAAATCTCATTGTTGCGAAACAACTGATCAAGCTGCTTTTCAGCGTCTAAAAGCTTAGCACCCAAATCCTTCGCTTTAGATTTCATATCGTTGAATAAAGAAGTTGTTTGTTGCCGCTGCTTCTCGGAAAGCTTCAATTCATTGGCCAGCTCCAGCACATGAGCGGGCCCTGGAAAGCCATTCAGTTCAGCGACTTTTGCATATCCCAGGCCTTTCCCATCGAGCAGCCCAGAAATACGCTCTTCGGAGAGAGACTTAATACGTCTTAATTCCTGTCCAGCATACGGTGAAGGGCTATCCGCAACGACATACCCAGAAGCCACACCTAAAATTAACCCTAAGAATACGTTTTTCATATCTCGATACTCTACGACAGCTAAAGCCTACAGCGCGGGTGAGAAGCGAGCCCAAGCCACTTAGCGGCTGGGCGTGCCCGTACTTGTTAAGCATCTTCTATATCGCTGATTTCAACTTCAATACCACCAACAAATCTAAATAAAAAGTTGTAAATGGCACACCCTATAGCTACTGATATATAACCGAATATTAAATATATGAACGGCATCATCCAAAACATCATCATTGGAAAGTCGATTGGATTACCATGCCGATCTACATCAGGCATCGTAAATCCCATCATGATCAGCATTGGTACGAAAAAAGGGACTATGCTGACAGCCATAAGAACGGCAAAAACTTTTGCATTTTGATGAGGGGAGAATCTTCTGATCTGCTTTTTCATTATCTGTCCTTGAATATGATTACCTTTCCAGTCTCATCAGACTGGACCATACAGTAGGCATACTGGCCCTACCTACAAGCAGTAGACTCTTGACTTTCGTATTTTCTCTAAAACTCAGGTCGATTGATATAACCAAAAGCAAGATGTCTACTAATCGTGGGTAACTCGGACTTGTAACGCTTCAATCAGCCGACGATTCAGCAGTCGGTTGAGTTGACTTGTTAGAAGTTAAATCTTGACCGTTGCTCTGCTCTTGATAATGGGCCTGTTCCATAAATATTATTTTTATGCTTCCAAACCGACCACCACCAAGAAGCCACCTAACGCTCAGGAAGAGTCCAACTATCGGCATTACGAACAGCTGAAACAGTTCTAACGCAACCCCTTGTAACTCCAAGACTTGAACAACCATCGCAAAGATAATGCCAGGGATAATTCCAGCAACAATCCATCGCCAGAAGATAGCCCAAGTAAACGTTGCGGCCATTGACCAGTTAAATGGGATTTCATTTTTCATAGTTGATTCCTTTCGTAACTTCTAACGCCCGGCTTTGGGGCTGACTTGTAGCTGCGAAGCAGCTAAAAGGCAGTCCCAGCCACGCAGTGGCAACAACAGCCGCTTGTTAAGTGCATGTATTTTAGAGGCATTTCTAATAGTCACGATATTTCCTATCAATCCTTGAAAAGGAAGCCTTTACTAATATCACTACCAAAACCACATAGATAATTTCAAGATCGGTTCTGGTAAGTACAACTCCAAAATACTCATTGATCAGTCTGACAAAACCTGCCCCGAACAGATAGAGAATACCGCCCAAACCACATGCGACTATCAACCCATAGATAAGCCGCTCTGTTTGCCTTCTTACTTCCTTGTCGTTGTTCATTCGTTACCTTCACGACTCGGCCACTTAACGAGGCTGTCGGATTAGACATTTTTCTGTGAAAACACCCATCTACCGCAGCTCTCCCTGTTCGTTTCAGCGTTTCGCCTGGTGCTTTTGATA
>NZ_JASBRH010000052.1 GCF_029961155.1 Pontibacterium granulatum
TGCGGCTGCGGTATCGTTGGCGAATGCTGCACGTACCAGAGTGATCACTTCATCCACGCTAAGCGGATAGTTCACATCGGCGTTGGCTGCATTCAGCAGTGCTGCCGCACTATGACGCAACAGGGCTTCTTTGTCGGTGTTACCTTCGGCTTCCAGTGCGCCCAGCAGAGTGATGTCTTTGTATTTACCCGGCAGGCCTGGCAGGTTGCCAGCGATACCGAATACATCAACATACTTGGTCTCTACCGGTACAGGGCTGTATGGTGCTGCCCAGCTACCGAAGTGCTGAGGCTGTTTCCAGTAACCTGGAGTACAGGCTTCAAACACACCCACAACAGTCAACGGTTCACAGTGTGCTGGCAGGTTGCCCGCCAGATCACCCAGAGTGATTGGGTTGTAGATACTGTCACCACTGTAGGTTGCCAGGAATGACAATTCGCCGATTTCGGTGGTTACGTCACCGGATTCCTGAGTACCGTCACCGCCCAGTGTCCAAGGGCCGTCACTGACAGCTGCACCGGAACAATCCAGTGTAGCGTAACGGTAGAAGGTCACTGTACCTGTTGGTGCACCCAGTGCGCCGGATACGGTCACTTTATCGTGAATCACAGTACCAACATCAACCTGTCCACCCTGTATATCGGTCGCGTCGTGTCCAGGACCGACACGTGAACCTTCGTGGATATTGGTTGCGACGTTCGCATCAATCTTATTCACGGTCAGCGGTTCGCAATCACCGGTTGGAACCGGATTAACGGTATCCAGGTCACCCAGAGTGATAGGGTTGTACACGCTGTCACCACTGTAGGTCGCAACGTAGGACAATCCACCGGATGCGGTGGTGAGGTAGTCACTGGCCTCGGCCATACCGCCAGACAGAGCAACTGTTTCTGTTACTGGTGTACCTGAACAGTTACCGGTTGGGTAACGGTAGAAGGTTACACTACCTGTTGGGGTTGACAGTGCGCCACTTACATCGGCTTTATCGTGAACAGTTGAGCCTACGTCTACACTACCGCCAGTAATGTCGGAGTGGGCTGCATCATGCACGTGGGTCACGATATCCGCATCGATCTTATTGATGGTCAGCGGTTCGCAGTTACCTTCCGGTACTGGTTTTGTAGGATCCAGATCGCCCAGTGTAATTGGGTTATAGATCGCATCACCACTGTATACAGCGATGTAAGACAAGGCACCGGATACAGAGGTAGTAAAACCACTGGATTCAGCCATACCACCGGATAGTGACACGGTTTGAGTCACTGCGCTGCCACTGCAGTTACCGGTTGCGTAACGGTAGAAGGTTACGGTACCGGATGGAACAGGCAGTCCGGAAAGACCGGATACGGTAGCTTTATCATGCACAGTTGAACCAACATCGACACTGCTACCGGTAATATCGGTATGTGCAGCATCATGAACATGGGTTGCAATGTTTGCATCCACTTTATTCACGGTCAGTGGTTCACAATCCCCGGTAGGTACCGGAGCTGTACTCAGATCACCGAGTTTGATCTCGTTGTAGTACTGGTCACCACTGTAGGTTGCCAGATAAGAGATACCACCCTGGGAAGCCAGAGTCAGTGTACTGGATTCAGCCATACCGCCGGACAGACTTACAGTTTCAGTTGTTGGTGTACCTGTACAGCTACCAGAGCTATAACGGTAGAACGTAACTGTGCCTGTTGGCGTAGGTGCTACTCCATCGCCGGTTACAAAGGCTTTGTCGTGGATAGTATCACCGATAAAGGCACTGCCACCGGTGATGTCAGCATGGTTGGCATCATGGATGTTGGTTGCCACAGTCGCGTTGCGTTTAATGATGGTAAACGGTTCGCAGTCCTCACCCGGCAAGCTGGCTGAAGGATAGTTGTTATCACCTTCATAACTGGCACTGAACGACCATTCGCCTGCAGCAGGCATAAACGGTGTAGATTCCGCCATGGCTGGGTTACCAGAACCCAACGCGACCACTTCAGGTGAACCGCTTTCGTTACCCGGCATACAATCCAGGCCGCTGTAAAGCTGGAAGCTCACATTACCGGTTGGATCAGGTGGAATTGTAATACCTGAGCCGGTTACGAATGCTTTATCGTGCACTTCGGTCAGTACAGGGATATTGGTTGCGAAGGTGATGTCGTTGTGGTCTTTATCGTGAACCTGGGTTGCCACTTCTGCATGACAGAGCGGGAATGCACCCATCGCATAGTCTTTCAGCTG
>NZ_JASBRH010000053.1 GCF_029961155.1 Pontibacterium granulatum
AGGAATGGTGGAGCTATGCGGGATCGAACCGCAGACCTCCTGCGTGCAAAGCAGGCGCTCTCCCAGCTGAGCTATAGCCCCAAATGTAAAGCGCAACCTTATGCGTGCATAAAGTTGGTAGGCCTGAGTGGACTTGAACCACCGACCTCACCCTTATCAGGGGTGCGCTCTAACCAGCTGAGCTACAAGCCTATAATCCAGTCACCTAAGTAACCTTCTCGCTCTCTCTACATACTGATCAGATAATTCGTGTGAACGCTTGCCAGGACGCAGCAATCGTTTAAGGAGGTGATCCAGCCCCAGGTTCCCCTAGGGCTACCTTGTTACGACTTCACCCCAGTCATTGACCACTCCGTGGTAAGCGTCCCCCTTGCGGTTAGACTACCTACTTCTGGAGCAATCAACTCCCATGGTGTGACGGGCGGTGTGTACAAGGCCCGGGAACGTATTCACCGCGACATTCTGATTCGCGATTACTAGCGATTCCGACTTCACGCAGTCGAGTTGCAGACTGCGATCCGGACTACGACCGGTTTTCTGAGATTAGCTTACCATCGCTGGTTCGCAGCCCTCTGTACCGGCCATTGTAGCACGTGTGTAGCCCAACTCGTAAGGGCCATGATGACTTGACGTCGTCCCCACCTTCCTCCGGTTTGTCACCGGCAGTCTCCTTAGAGTTCCCACCCGAAGTGCTGGCAAATAAGGACAAGGGTTGCGCTCGTTACGGGACTTAACCCAACATTTCACAACACGAGCTGACGACAGCCATGCAGCACCTGTCTCAGAGTTCCCGAAGGCACCAAGCTATCTCTAGCAAGTTCTCTGGATGTCAAGAGTTGGTAAGGTTCTTCGCGTTGCTTCGAATTAAACCACATGCTCCACCGCTTGTGCGGGCCCCCGTCAATTCATTTGAGTTTTAACCTTGCGGCCGTACTCCCCAGGCGGTCTACTTATCGCGTTAGCTGCGCCACTAAAGGATCAAGTCCCCCAACGGCTAGTAGACATCGTTTACGGCGTGGACTACCAGGGTATCTAATCCTGTTTGCTCCCCACGCTTTCGCACCTCAGTGTCAGTATCGGTCCAGGTAGTCGCCTTCGCCACTGGTGTTCCTTCCTATATCTACGCATTTCACCGCTACACAGGAAATTCCACTACCCTCTACCGTACTCAAGTCCAGCAGTATCAGGTGCAGTTCCCAGGTTGAGCCCGGGGCTTTCACATCTGACTGACTGAACCACCTACGCGCGCTTTACGCCCAGTAATTCCGATTAACGCTCGCACCTTCCGTATTACCGCGGCTGCTGGCACGGAATTAGCCGGTGCTTCTTCTGTAGCTAACGTCACAGGATGCAGGTATTAACTACACCCCTTTCCTCACTACTGAAAGTGCTTTACAACCCTAAGGCCTTCTTCACACACGCGGTATGGCTGCATCAGGCTTGCGCCCATTGTGCAATATTCCCCACTGCTGCCTCCCGTAGGAGTCTGGGCCGTGTCTCAGTCCCAGTGTGGCTGATCATCCTCTCAGACCAGCTAGAGATCGTCGCCTTGGTGAGCCATTACCTCACCAACCAGCTAATCTCACGCAGGCTCATCTAATAGCGCAAGGTCCGAAGATCCCCTGCTTTCCTCCGTAGAGCGTATTCGGTATTAATCCGGGTTTCCCCGGGCTATCCCCAACTATTAGGCAGATTCCTACGCGTTACTCACCCGTCCGCCGCTCGTCAGCGAGTAGCAAGCTACTCCTGTTACCGCTCGACTTGCATGTGTTAAGCCTACCGCCAGCGTTCAATCTGAGCCATGATCAAACTCTTCAGTTTAAATCATTGTGAATATCCGAAGATATTCGGCTCCAGTTAA
>NZ_JASBRH010000054.1 GCF_029961155.1 Pontibacterium granulatum
CCGCTACAATCGATTCAACGAACTTTACTGCTGATGGTGCAAGGGATGGCGCGCTACAAACACTACGATTACAACCAGACCAAGATGATTCCGCTGCGTTTTGCGGATCAGATCCAGCCTGGCACGTTCGAATATACCCTCAATCATGTGGTCGATAATGACCTCGACCTCAGCCTGTTCAAATCCCGTTACCGCAACGATTACAACGGCGCTCCCGCGTACGATCCGGCTATCCTGCTGAAGATCGTTCTGTTTGCGTATTCCCGCGGTATTACTTCCAGCCGCAAGATTGCCCAGGCCTGTAAAGAGAACGTCCTGTTTATGGCGCTCTCCGCAGACAGCCAACCGCACCACAGCACCATCGCTGAGTTCATTGCACGCATGGATGACGTGATTGCGCCGTTGTTTACTCAGGTCCTGATGGTGTGTGACGGCATGAACCTGATCGGACGTGAGATGTTCGCCATCGACGGTTGCAAAATGCCCTCCAATGCCTCCAAGGAGTGGAGCGGTACACGGGCAGAGCTAAACCGAAAACAGGCGAAGATTGACAGCGCAGTTACACGGATGCTGAATGCCCATCAACAATCAGACAGCCGCGACCAAGATCCCGAGATCACCCAACGGCAACAGGCGCAGATCAAAAAACTGGAAGAGGTCTCCGCCAAGATAAAAAAGCACTTAGCGACCGAACCTGAGCGGCTCGGTCAGCGTGGCCGCCCGGTTAAAAGCAACATCACCGACAATGACAGCGCCAAGATGAAAACCGCCAAAGGTGTGATCCAGGGCTACAACGGTGTGGCGGCGGTGGACAGCAAGCACCAGATCATCGTGCATGCCGCAGCCTATGGTGCAGGTCAGGAACAACATACTCTCAGGCCCATGCTGTTTGGTATCCGGTATCAGTTCCGGCAACTGAAAAAGCCAGATGCACATATCCTGCGAACTGCACAGATTACCGCCGACAGCGGCTTCCACAGCGAAGCGAACATGAAGATGCTGTATCGCTTAGGCATAGATGGATACATCGCAGACAATCAGTTCCGCAAGCGCGATCCGCGCTTTATCGACTCCACAACGTACGCAGAGCAGCAGGCCAAACGCCGGAAAGCGCGGGGTTCCAACGCCAAGCGTTTTATCCCCGCCGACTTCGACTATGATCCGGCAAGTGAAACCTGCCGCTGCCCGGCTGGAAACGGCATGTGGCTCAACTTTAACGGTCAGATAGAGGGTCGTGACGTGATCCGCTTCCAGGGCTACCGCAAGCAGTGTCGCGTCTGCCCCTTGAAAGCACAATGCCTGCGGAATCCAAACCAGCAGGAAGGCCGTCAGGTGAGCTTTTATCCGAAAGGGAAGACAGCGGAAATCAGCTTTATGGATCGGATGAAAGAGAAGATTGACAGTCCGATGGGACGGCATGTGTATAGCCAGCGTCTGGGTACAGTTGAACCGGTGTTCGGCAACCTGGAAACAAACAAGGGGCTGAAACGGTTCTCGCTCAGAGGCAAAAGCAAGGTTAACGCCCAGTGGTTGATGTACTGCATGGTCCACAACATCGAGAAGGTCGCGACACAGGGTGAATTAAGGCATTAAGTGGCAAGATAGAGCCGGAATCACGGCTCTATCGGGCTGAAAGCATAAATAAAGCGTGTTTGAACTGGGATGCGAATATATCAAAAGCACCAGGCGAAACGCTGAAACGAACAGGGAGAGCTGCGGTAGATGGGTGTTTTCACAGAAAAATGTCTAATCCGACAGCCTCGTTA
>NZ_JASBRH010000055.1 GCF_029961155.1 Pontibacterium granulatum
TGTAGTGGTTCAATGAACCCGGACACCAATTTAGGTGGTAAAGTCACCACCGTAGGAAGAGGTGTCCAATGGCAAGACAACGTCGATCATTTTCAATCGAGTTCAAAAGAGAGGCTGCAAGCCTAGTTCTTGATCAAGGCTATTCATTGGCCGAAGCTGGCCGCGCAGTGGATGTGGGTACGAACACTCTGGCCCGATGGGTCAAACAGCTTCAGCAAGAGCGTAGTGGCGAGACCCCGAGTAGCAAAGCACTTACACCCGAGCAGCAGCGTATTCAGGAACTTGAAGCCCGTGTACGGCGACTGGAACAAGAAAAAGACGTGTTAAAAAAGGCTACAGCTCTCTTAATGTCAGACGAACTCGGACGTACGCGCTGATAGACCAGTTAAGTGAGCAGCTACCTGTTGAACTGGTCTGCGCAGCCTTCAGTATCAATCGTTCCTGCTTTTACAGCTACCGTCAGCGGAGTACAAGGATTGATACCAAACGTCTCCGACTACGGGCAAAGGTAAGTGAGATCTTTAACCGGAGTCGAGGTTCTGCTGGAAGTCGCAGCATCATGGGCATGTTGCAAGAGAATGGGGTTGAGATAGGTCGCTACAAAGTCCGTACCTTAATGCGAGAAGCGGGACTAGTCTGTAAGCAACCGGGTCCTCATGCTTATAAGCAGGCCACGGTAGAGCGACCAGATATACCCAATGTGCTGGATCGTCAGTTCGATGTCGAGTCGCCCAATCTGGTTTGGTGCGGTGATATTACTTACATCTGGGCTCAAAGCCGCTGGTATTACCTGGCGGTTGTGTTAGACCTCCATGCACGCCGTGTCGTCGGCTGGGCACTCTCTCCCAAGGCTGATACAGCCCTAGTAGTGAAGGCATTGGATATGGCCTACGAACAACGTGGCAGACCGCAAAAAGTCCTGTTTCATTCGGATCAGGGAAGCCAATATACCAGCCGCTATTTTCGGCAAAGACTATGGCGCTATCGCATGCAACAAAGCATGAGCCGCCGAGGAAACTGCTGGGACAACGCTCCAATGGAGCGGTTATTTCGCAGCCTGAAAAGTGAGTGGATTCCGGCTACGGGATACGTGTCTGCGACTGAAGCCAAAAGGGATATTAGTGATTATCTGATGAGTTACTACAATCACCAAAGGCCTCATCAGCACAACAAGGGATTGGCTCCTGCGCGAGCCGAAGAACAGCTTAATTTACTGTCCGGAATTAGTTGACCACTACA
>NZ_JASBRH010000056.1 GCF_029961155.1 Pontibacterium granulatum
GCGTTTAAACCAATGCTTAAACGCGCTCAATGATGATCGCGATACCCTGACCTACACCAATACACATGGTGCACAGGGCGTAACGACCACCGGTACGATGCAACTGGTACATCGCAGTAGTTACAAGACGGGCACCGGAAGCACCCAGCGGGTGACCCAGTGAGATGGCACCGCCATTCGGGTTAACGTGGGCTGCATCATCCGGCAGGCCCAGATCACGCATCACGGCCAGACCCTGGGACGCAAAGGCTTCGTTTAGCTCGATCACGTCCATCTGATCCAGGGTCAGACCCGCTTTTTCCAGTACTTTCTTAGAGGCCGGTGCCGGACCGAAGCCCATGATGCGCGGCTCAAGGCCTGCGGTTGCCATCGCCACGATGCGCGCTTTCGGCGTCAGGCCGTTCTTCTCAGCGGCTTCTTTAGAGGCGATCAGCAGGGCGCAGGCACCGTCGTTCACACCGGACGCGTTGCCCGCGGTCACGGAACCGCCGTCACGGAACGGGGTTTTCAGCTTGGCCAGACCTTCCAGGGTGGTGGAGGCACGTGGATGCTCGTCGGTGTCGACGATCAGGTCGTCGCCTTTGCGCTGCGGGATGGTGACCGGGCAGATCTCTTCGTTGAACAGGCCCGCTTCCATCGCCGCCGCCGTTTTCTGCTGGCTGCGGAAGGCGAACAGGTCCTGGTCTTCACGGGAGATGTTGAAGTCTTCCGCCACGTTCTCAGCGGTCTCCGGCATGGAGTCCACACCGAACTCCGCTTTCATCTTCTTGTTGATGAAGCGCCAGCCGATGGTGGTGTCGTACAGGCCGTTCGGGGTACGGGAGAAGGCCGATTCCGCTTTACCCATGACAAACGGGGCGCGGGACATGGATTCACAGCCACCGGCGATCATCAGATCGGTTTCACCGGATTTGATGGCGCGGGCCGCCATACCGATGGCGTCCATACCGGAGCCACACAGACGGTTAATGGTGGTGCCTGGAACAGAGGTTGGCAGACCGGCCAGCAGCGAGGACATGCGCGCTACGTTCCGGTTGTCTTCACCTGCCTGGTTGGCGTTGCCATAGATCACGTCGTCCACGGACCCCCAGTCCACATTCGGGTTGCGGTCCATCAGTGCTTTCAGGGGCACCGCACCCAGGTCATCAGCTCGAACACTGGAAAGACCACCGCCGTAGCGGCCAAACGGGGTACGGATCGCATCGCA
>NZ_JASBRH010000057.1 GCF_029961155.1 Pontibacterium granulatum
CTGTACACCTTCCTGCGTCAGGCGGATGCACGTGAACTGGGCGGTCTGTTCCGCGAACTGGATAAAGCACGCGAAGCAGGCGATGCAGCGAAAGAAGCTGAGATCCAGAGCCAGATCGACAACCACGAAACTCACGTAGTGCCAATCGTTGCAGACATCGACGCTGGTTTCGGTAACGCGGAAGCGACTTACCTGATGGCTAAGCAGATGATCGAAGCGGGTGCGTGCTGCCTGCAGATCGAAAACCAGGTTGCTGACGAGAAGCAGTGTGGCCACCAGGACGGTAAAGTAACCGTACCTCACGCTGACTTCCACGCGAAACTGCGCGCACTGCGTTACGCTTTCCTGGAACTGGGTGTTGATGACGGCCTGATCGTTGCACGTACCGACTCCGAGGGTGCTGGCCTGACTAAAGAGATCGCGGTTGTTCGCGAGCCAGGCGACCAGGGTGACGTTTACAACTCCTTCCTGGATTGCGAAGAAGTTGCACCAGAAGACACCAACGAAGGTGACGTACTGATCAGCCGCAACGGCAAGCTGGTACGTCCTAAGCGTCTGCCTTCCGGTCTGTACCAGTTCCGTCAGGGCACTGGCCACGAGCGTTGCGTATTCGACTGCATCGAAGCGATCAATGCGGGCGCTGACCTGCTGTGGATCGAAACTGCAGTACCAACCGTTCACGAAATCAAAGGCATGATGGACGAAGTTCGTAAAGTACACCCAGATGCGAAACTGGTGTACAACAACTCCCCATCTTTCAACTGGACGCTGAACTTCCGCCAGCAGACTTACGATGCATGGGCTGCTGAAGGTAAGGACGTTTCTGCTTACGACCGTGCGAACCTGATGTCCGCTGAGTACGACAACTCCGAGCTGTCTGCAGCAGCTGACGCTCGCATTAAGACATTCCAGGCGGATACAGCACGTGAAGCAAACGTATTCCATCACCTGATCACGCTGCCGACTTACCACACTACCGCCCTGTCTGTAGACAACCTGGCGAAAGAGTACTTCGGTGAAGCAGGCATGCTGGGTTACGTTGAAGGTGTACAGCGCAAAGAGATCCGTCAGGGCATCGCATGTGTTAAACACCAGAACATGGCAGGTTCCGACCTGGGCGATGACCACAAAGAATACTACGCTGGTGAGAACGCGCTGAAAGCGGGCGGTGCGAAAAACACCTCCAACCAGTTCAGCTAA
>NZ_JASBRH010000058.1 GCF_029961155.1 Pontibacterium granulatum
AGTGTTCTGAACACATACATATTCAGGATTTCGTCGCGGTAAGTGCGGTTAAATCTCTCGACATAGGAGTTCTGGGTGGGCGTACCCGGTTGAATGAACTCAAGCTGAATACCGTGCTCTTCTGCCCATTCGGCCAGGGCCGCAGAGATAAACTCCGGGCCATTATCCATGCGAAGTTTCTTTGGGTATCCGCGCCATGCTACGGCTCTTTCCAGAACTCGTATCACACGAGGTGCTGGTAAATTGAGATCGATCTCGATCGCCAGAGCTTCCCGATTAAAGTCGTCCACCAGGTTGAACGTTCTGAAACGACGACCACAGAACAAGCTGTCGCTCATGAAGTCCATCGACCAGCAGTGATTCGCCGCCGCGGGAACTGCTAGCGGTTCTGGATAGCGGCTGGGCAATCGCTTTTTTCCTCGTCGCCGTTTATTCAAATTGAGTTCGCAATACAGCCGATACACCCGCTTGTGGTTCCACGAGTGTCCCCAGCGCCGAAGGATTTTGAAGAGCTTGCTGAAGCCGTAAGCAGGGTAACGCTCAACCGCTTCTTGTAGCTTTAAGATCACGGGATCATCCCTGTGGGCGTCAGGTTGATAGCGATAAACCGAGTCACTGATGCCAACTGCGCGACAGGCCATACGGAGGCTTATCTCATGCTCTTTTCTGGCATAATCGACAAGCTCCCGCCTAATCGCTGGCTTTACAGCTTTTTTTCGATGATGTCTTTGAGCACCCGGTGCTCAAGGCTGAGATCGGCAAACATTGCCTTCAATCGCCGGTTTTCCTCTTCCAGCTCCTTGAGCCGCTTTACATCAGAGGCTTCCATACCACCGTATTTTGATTTCCAGTTGTAATACGTAGCGTCCGATATTCCGTATTCACGGCAGACTTCTTTGACCAGCCTGCCAGCTTCTACTTCTTTCAGGATCTTAACGATCTGAGATTCCGTGTAGCGTGATTTCTTCATTGTTAGCTCTCCGTATTGGCGTAGTGTACGCCGGAGAACTCTAAATGTGGATGCCGCTATTTTAGGGGAGGTTTACA
>NZ_JASBRH010000059.1 GCF_029961155.1 Pontibacterium granulatum
TTGTCAGGTGCGACGTTGTTTTCGGTGCTTTGCCATTCGCTGATATCATTTACGTCTTTAGAACCACCGCCGGTAAAGTAGGACACATCTACATCCGGGTGTTCTTCAGCACTGGATATAAAGACACTGACATCGGCAGCGTCGTCACCGTTATACACTTCCTCCCAATCGTCAGGAATCATCATTGCGGGTGATGCACCTTTAGCATCACCTTCTAACTCAAATATGTTCAGTTCATCTACAGCCCAAACGGCCGTCACAATCGCAAACAACGTCGAAAAACCAGCCGCTACAAGGAATGAAGAGGAACGTAGTAGTCTTCTCGTCAGACCTTTCATCTTTTACCTCCTCGGCACCGCAGCTTGCTCCATTGTTTGCGCGATGTCCGTGGCCCTGAGAGCTCCGTGCACCGTACTGCTCGGTCGGATAAAAACGGGGGTCAGGTGTAAGTTGGTTGTGTGAACACCGTGGGCATCAAGCGTGTTCAGTGTCCTTTTGGCGGTTAAAACGACGCCCTGCGGATCTATTAACCCGCAGGGCATCGTTCCACCAACAGCAAAAGGATGGGAGCGCCCTTACGCTCTCGACAGGAGTACTGCAATTGTCATGCCTTGGTTGTATCTGTTTGATTTAATGAGGAAAAAAAATTAGAAGGTCAGGCTATTCCGGGTTGAACTGTAAAGCCTAAGTGACAGGTGCAAACGTCTGTATAGTAAGTTGTTGAATCTCTTCACATTAATTAATGCGCGGGTGTTTACGTTTGCTCACGTGATAACTTACAAAGCCTGCCAGAAAAGAAAAAGGGCGATGCAACTGCATCGCCCTTTTAATCTTTATCCTTTGAATTGTCTGCGATCACGCAGTATCAGAGCTGATTACAGATCTGCTCGTGCCAGCGGACAATCGAAGGTTTCGTTGTAGCCGGCCAACAATGCATGCGCTGCGGCTGCGGTATCGTTGGCGAATGCTGCACGTACCAGAGTGATCACTTCATCCACGCTAAGCGGATAGTTCACATC
>NZ_JASBRH010000005.1 GCF_029961155.1 Pontibacterium granulatum
AGCGTGATTTCTTCATTGTTAGCTCTCCGTATTGGCGTAGTGTACGCCGGAGAACTCTAAATGTGGATGCCGCTATTTTAGGGGAGGTTTACAATATCAAAGGTCAGGTCCAGCAGATCTTTGAGCAGGCGGAAGCGTCTCTGGCAACGGTTGACAGCGATAACTCCCGTATCCTGTCTGTGACCATCTACCTGACCGACTTTGCCAACATGGAAGGGTTGAATGAGGTGTGGGATGCGTACTTCCCCGAAGACTGTGCGCCAAGCCGCGCTTGCGTAAAAGCAGAGCTGGCAAACCCAGGCTATCTGGTCGAGATGGCGTTTACCGCTGCAGCGGGCGAGAAGTTTCTGTAACTGATCGCTGATGAACGCCTCTTTGACAGGAGGCGTTCTGCGTTGTCGTTTCGTTGTGTTCTTTCCTCACTTTTCACGAAGCGTGTGTTGTCAGCTACACTGCACCTCTCTTAGGTTTCGAACTCCTGTAAGCATGATGATTCAGCTCGATAAAAAAATGCGCTTTGTGTGCCGAGTCTTTGCCATCGGATTTGGTGCAGCGTTGATCTCGATGTTGGATGGTGCATACAGCTACAACAACATCGGCCATACCCATGTGGTGAGCGCATCGGGTAGCCCTCTTAAGTTTTGGTTTGCGGTGGTGTGGGAAAGTCTGATCTTTGTGGTGACCTTCTATCTGGGCTTTATCGCTAAGCCTAAGCCTGAATAAACACAAGGCTCGTACTGCTAGCCATTTCGCTGTTTTCAAGATGGAATAGTGCAGGGCCTGACATAGACTGCTGCTATGTCAGCGACAGAGATGGCATGAAATAACTAAGGGCACTGTATTTACAGTGCCCTCAGCTGACCGATTAGAAGACTGCATACTATCTCAGCCATCGAATTGCCTCAGTTCTCAATGACCTCGACCGCGCATGCGGTGCAACTTGCGTACCCGATCTAGGTTTTCAGAAGCCTCAACCCGTGCATTATCTGCACAGTGGACGCTGGATCGGAATCCGGGGTGATCACAGTTTGAAGAGGCGTTGTAGTAGGGAGCGTAGCCGCGCGCAAATGTGGAAGGAGATATGGCTGTTGCCAGCGCGACGACCAGCGCAATGGTTATGACGGAAAGGGAACCCGAAGCTTTCATAATGCCCCCTCCTTGTTAGAAGGTGAAAGTGAGTAGTGCAATCTGCACCCTATAACAGCACGTGCAAGGGCATCAGTTGTGTACTGTCTTAAATTAGACCCGCAGCCTATTCGGCGGTTCACAATACTGCTTGCCTATAGAGAGCCGGGCTCTTTGCCATACTCTTATTGTTTAGCGTGTTGCCGAGGGGCGAATCCTGCGACGGCAACTACTAACAGGCAATGATGTGGCGTGGTTTTCGTGGCGCGCTATCGTTGGCATCGGTTCTCCACCACGATGGAAGTGGAAGGATGGTACACGGTGCAGTCAATCATGTATGCGGTGGTGTTCTTTACGCCGGTTGTACCGGCGCCGTTTATGGAAAAACGGGTGGTCAAAACCCGCGGATAAGTTAACCAACTGTTTTGAGATGTTGAAGCAAACGCTACGCTGGCCCGATATTTGCTCTGGTAACTCTTAGTCAAATGTTAATAAGGAGATAGGGATGTCGATTCAGCAGACACAGGCCTACAGCGCTGTAAATCCGGTACATGGCACCATGCACGCGCGTACGACCGGGGTAGGGAGCGGCAGTGGCGAGGTGGCAATTGGCGGCAATCAGGCGGCACAGGCTGACCGCTCAGTTGCGGTTTCAGATCAGGCACGAGCTTATGCCGCATCAGAAGCTGTGTATCAGATGGATACGGGAGGCGGCGCAACAAATATAGACCTGGAAACCTACTTTACGCCCAAGCAAAACAATGCCGCAGTGCTGTCGTTTGATGGTCTGTTGATGCCGACGGCCAGGAATGTAGCGACACTTCAGGCGCATATCTCGAAGGTTTTTCCTGACTTTCTTGCGGCGAATGGCATTCCCGAAGCGCCCGATAAAATTACCTACGATGGTTCCGGTAACGTCGTATTGCCGGACGATTATCCCTACAGCGATAAACTAAAAGCAGCACTCGCCAGTGATCCGGCAATGGCGCGGGAGCTGAGTACCGCTAATGCGTTGGCGTCTCACGTGGCCGGTATGCAGGCGACACAGCCATTCCATGACGAATACGAGCAGGCCAAGAGCCAAGCTGAAATTGATGCGATCATAGACAAGTACAGCTATCTGTTTGGCGATAACCGCCGTTACCCAGATATTGCACTTTTGTTTTCTGATCAAGGCGCATTAACGATTACCGCAGACAGTAAAGCGCTTGTTTAGTGGGACAGGACGCAGATCTAACTGGTTATCGGTGAGATGTGATACGGGGGAGGTGTGAACGTGTTTCAAATCTCCCGTATCGGGTGAAAGTGCGGCGATTGTGAGCCAATCTATATGCGGTTCGCCAGGGGTGTCAGGGCGAAATGTTGTGAAGGATAACCGGGGTTTCCCAAATCGCTTCAATCATCGGTTGGCAGTGGGGTGTGCTGCTCCAGAACAGGTCTTTTCCTATACGTTCCGCTGGTTCCTGAAACGCTTCGTTTTCAAGGCGTGTAATCAACTGGCGGGTCACTGCAACGCTGGTGTCGATCAGGACAAGATCGGGCCATTTCTCTTCAATCAGCGGCTTCAGAAAGGGATAGTGGGTGCACCCTAGAACCAGGGTATCTGCGCCATGGGCAACCATGGGATCGATATAGCGGTGGAGCAGCTCGAGGGTTTCTGGTGTGTGAAGTTGGTTTTGTTCGATCTGCTCAACCAGGCCAGGGCAGGCCTGCAGTATTACTTGACTATTGCCTTGTACCCGTCGGATCAGGGCGCGCAAATTTGGGCTTTGCACGGTGCGCTCGGTGGCGATTACACCCACGATACCGGATTCGCTCAGCTCAATGGCGGGTTTTATACCCGGCTCTACCCCTATCACGGGAACGTCGATCTCTTCACGCAAGGTGGCGATTGCTGAAACAGTGGCGCTGTTGCAGGCGACAACGATCGCTTTGGCACCATGCTCAATCGCTAACGCAGAAATTTTCAGCAAACGGCCGGTGATAAAATCGACACTTTTGCTGCCGTAGGGCGCATTGGCTGAATCGGCGATATAGAGGAGGTCTTCTGCTGGGAGATGGGCACGTATCTGGCGGGCAACCGAGAGGCCGCCAACGCCTGAGTCAATTACTGCGATGGGTTGAGAAATCCGTGTCCGACAGTCCATTGAGCGTATCCGTAAGTGCAAGAAGATATAGAGCTATCTACTTTAGTCTAATAATTGGGTGCGTGCTAGATCTGGATGAAAGAGGTTGGTGAAGCCGATCAATCGGGGGCTCGCAAAGCGTCTGCCAAGTGATCGAACACGACACGAATCCTTCGGCTGCTGCGCAGTTCACGGTGGGCTACCAACCAGCGCTCGGCGATAAAGGGCTCTATCTCCTGCAGGACTTTTACAACGTTGGGCTCGTTATCTCCTACCTCTATCGGCATAACACCGATACCAAAGCCGTTTTTCACCATCTCCCACTGGACCAGATGATGTTCACACACCACCGGGAAGTTGGCGCGAGTGACAGCCAGGCCCCTGGCATTGAGCATATTGATCATCTCGTCTGACTGATCGAAGCCAAGAAAGGTGGCTGTGCCGAAGTGGATGGGGTGTGTCAGTGATTGGAGATAATCCGGTGTGGCGTAAAAGCCCACCTCCACATCGCTAATCCGTTTGGAAATCAGATCCGGTTGCAGCGGACGAAAACCACGAATGGCGATGTCTGCTTCACGGCGTTTCAGATCGCTGGTCTGGTTGGTGGCGATCACTTCCAGAGTGATGCCAGGGTGAGTTGTACGCAGGGACTTCAGTATGGCGGGCAAGCCAAACGCCGCCATCGATTCAGCTGCGGAGATCACCACGTTACCTTCAATCGATTCGGATTGGCCCGATGCCGCAAGGGAGAGCTGGTTAGCGGCCTCGCTCATGGCTTTAACGTATTCAACCAATTTGAGGCCGGTGGGTGTGAGGCTGAGTCCTCGACCGTGGCGCTCAAACAGCACTACACCAAGTTCCGCTTCCAGGGCGGCGACTTGTCGGCCAAGTGTGGGCTGGGTGGTGTTCAGCGCACGAGCAGCCGCTGAGAGCGAGCCCTCTTCAGCGGTGACAAGGAAAGCTCGAGCCCGATTCCAGTCGAAATTTATTGCGCGCCAATCCATACTAATACGTTTATCTGAAATGCTTTTATTGGGAATATTCAGTAAATATACGCATGTATAGTATAGCGATGGGATAGATGTTCAATGCTCTGGAGGCCAGATGGCTAGCCAATCCAAATTCTGGGACCGAATCGCCCAGCGTTACTCAAAACAGCCGGTCGCGGACGAGTGGTCGTATCAGAAGAAACTGGCGGTAACCCGTGAATTCCTGACACCGGAAAGCAGTGTGTTGGAGTTTGGCTGCGGCACCGGAACGACCGCAATCACCCATGCCCCGGCAGTTAAGGAGGTGATGGCTATCGATATCTCGGCAAAGATGTTGGAGATAGCACAGGGTAAGGCGAGAGCCGCTGGCGTTGAAAACATCCGCTTCAAGCAGTGCGGCCTTTCTGAGTTGCACAGTGGTGATGAACGTTGGGATGTGGTGTTAGGTATGAGCATCCTGCATTTGCTGGATGATAAGGACGAAGAGATCCGCCGTGTGTTTAGATTGCTGAAGCCGGGTGGTGTATTTGTCACCAGCACCGCTTGTATCGGCGATTTTTCCAGCTGGTTTAAATACATCGCTCCATTGTTCCGCTGGTTACCTTTTCTACCCAACGTTGCAGTATTCTCGGAGCCGGACCTGAAGGAGAGCCTGACCGCCGCGGGCTTTACGATTGAATACGACTGGCGGCCGGGAAAAAACAAAGCTGTGTTCATTGTGGCGCGTAAGCCTCGGTGACCGGCGTTGGGTTGGAGCATCAGCCTGAATCGACCAAGCGGGTTAATAACAAATACAGCGGCCAGTCGTTAGCTACGTTTTGTGGCGAGTGAAGGATATTTCGGCCACAGAACGTAGATTCGTTTCCGTAGGTCAGTCATCGCGAAGCGACGCCTGACATGCTGGGCACCACTTGGCGGATTCGTTTATATTGCGGAAGGAAATGAAGAGGCTGTGTCGTTTTAAGAACGTTTCGGATTTAAACCGCGCTTTCAGGTGACGCAGATTCGTCGGTAGTTTCAACTATAGCGGGCCATACACTGTAGCACCCCGCTCCGAGCACGACGTTGTAGGGCAGCGTTCACGCTGCCGGTAGCCTGAAGGCAACCCTACAATATGTGGGCGGATCATACTTATAGCGAGTGTTATTCTTGGTCCGTCTCCCCCATAGTGGGTGCCAAATAATAACAACGCTAAACGCATCAACGAAGGGAGTTTTGAGATGGAGAGCACCTCCAGGTTTGATCACTTTATCGAGTCCTTTACCCAACTGATCGAGCAGGGGGCCAGCGAAGAGCAGGTCTTCTCCGACGGCAAAGCGTTGATGGTGGATCTGGTCAGTAACGACGACTGGCTACCGGAGGAGTTTGCGCAGCCATCCGAAAGCACCTATCAGCAGTTTCTGCTGCACTGTGATCCGCAGGATCGGTTCTCTGTAGCGAGCTTTGTGTGGGGACCGGGCCAGACGACCCCGGTACATGATCACACCGTTTGGGGTATGGTGGGTATTCTGCGCGGGGCTGAAACCTGTGATGAATACGCCGTAAGTGATGACGGTATTCGCCACCTAGGCCAGCATCTGCTAAATCCGGGTGAGGTGGATCTGGTATCGCCGACTGTGGGTGACGTACACAAGGTATCTAACGCCCACGAAGATAAAGTATCGATCAGTATTCATGTATATGGCGCCGATATCGGCAAAGTACAGCGCCATACCTTTAATCCGGAAACCGGAACACCTGCCGACTTCATCTCCGGTTACACCAACCGCGCCTAACGCCCTATCTACTGACGAAAGGCTAGCGGTACAGCTTTTCGGCCCATTGGGTCAGACCGGCGGTCACGCTGCCAAAGTGATCGCCGTCCACCACCGGAATATCGCCTAGCTTCTCGGCAATTGCTTTGCGTACCACCGGTGATTTTGCGGTTCCGCCGGTCACGTAGATCAGGTCCGGCGTGCACTGTGCCTGGTTCAGTGCTTCGGTCATCAGGTCCACAATCTTCGCAACAGGGCGATCAACGGCCAGTTCATAGGTCTCCTTGCCGATCGCCTGAGTGAGCGCCTGGTCGATGTAGTTCAGATCGACAGTGTGCTCCGACTGATCAGACAGTTTAATCTTCGCCTGCTCGGCACTGCGCACCAGCTGATAGTTCTGCTTCATCTCCTGCAGTTGCAGCAGGCGCGCGAGTTTGTGCGGTTCCTCTGCGTCACGCTTAAGTTGTTCCATCAGTTCGATGTTCTGCATGGAGTTAAACTCGGTCTGAGCGGGAATATCGTTCACAGACACCGCGTTCCAGTACGGCTGACTTGGCAGGGGGCGGCCGCTTCTCAACGTACCCCCCATCCCAAATACCGGCATCAGGCCTCGGTAGGCCAGATTGATATCCAGATCGTTACCGCCTACACGTGAACCGCTGTGGCCGAGGAAGTCGTCGCTGCGATCGGCCTTGGCGCGGTGCTCCGGCCCCATGCGCACCACGGAGCAGTCGGTGGTACCACCACCCACGTCCACCACGAGGACGGTTTTGTTTTCGGTCAGATCAGATTCGAAGTTGATACCTGCCGCCAGCGGTTCGTACAGCAACTCGACAGACTCGAAGCCAGCACGTTCAGCGGCACGGTTTAAAATCGCACAGGCCTGTTTATTAGCGTCTTCACCACCAAGGCCCTGGAAGTTGACCGGGCGTCCGATCACAGTATGGCGCAGCTTGCCGCCCAGATTGCGCTCAGCGGCTTTCTTAATCTCAAACATCATTGCGCTGACGATATCTTCGAAGAAGGCGATATGTTCTGCGCGCAAGCCGCTCACACCCAGGAAGGATTTAGGCGACTTAATGAAGTAACCCTCTTCGGGCAGATCGATGTAGTTCTCAATCGCTTCTTCACCGACAAAGACCGTCGGCTCGCCCGGCGCAATATCATGCTCGCGGCGGGCATTAGCTGCCATGCGCAGCTGGTTGTCGCGTTCCTTCATGTACTGTTCGCGCAGCACCGGATTTTCGATCTGTTTCGCCACTGCTTCACAGATTAGCTCGCGCGAAAGGGCGTAAAGGGTAGAGGGCAGGAAACGCTGATCGCCATACATCGGTAGCAACTCAATGCCACCGGTTGTACCGGATTTGGAGTGAGGAACGCCGATGGCGCAGTTAGAGCTTCCGTAGTCGAATCCGGCAATCATGGGGTGTTTCCGCAGTGCATAAAAAAAGGGCGCGTACGTTAACACATACGCGCCCTAATAGGAGTACTTTCAGGAGTACTTTGACACACAAATGGTGTTACTGACCGGGTGTTGCTGCCGTTGCCAGACGCACAGCCAGCAGCGCAAGAGCACCACCGCAGACACGGTTCAACCAACGTTGTGCATTTTTGTTGGCTTTAAACCAGCCAGACAACCGGCCCGCCACGTAACCTACCGGTGTTTTAACCAGGAAGGAGAGCATCGCAAAGGTAGAACCCAGTGCCAGCAGTGCCATGGTTGGGTTTGCGTTGTCTGCCGATACAAACTGCGGCAGATAAGCAAAGAAGAATATCGCGATTTTTGGGTTGGTCACGTTGGAAAGTGCTCCGGCAATAAAGCAGCTTTTCAACGTACCTTGTGCACCCGCACCTTCGTCAATTTCAATCGGTGGCGCCTTCAGTGTTTTGTAGCCGATGTACAGAAGGTAGGCCGCACCTACATATTTCATGATGCTGAAGGCCAGCTCGGAGGTTTGCAGCAGGGCACCTAAGCCCATCGCCACCAATAGGGTGTGACCCAGTAGACCGGTGGCTACACCGGCTGCGGTAACAATGCCAGCACGGGTATTGATCCCGATAGAACGGGAGATCACCAGCACCATATCCTGACCTGGTGATGCAATCAGCACCAGGGAGGTAACAATAAAAACGATCAGTGTTGAATCTAACATCGCAAACTCATTATTCACGTTGAACTTGCGATGCAGTGTATATGAAGACTTTTATAAATAATTTGGCAAAAAGCCGATTGTGTTCAGCAAAAAGCTGAAGTTGAGCTTTTGAAAGCCGAATGGCCTAGTGCTTACGCAAGCTGCTCGGTGGCATACCGAAGTAACTGGAGAAACGGTGGCTGAACGAGGAAATATCCTGATAACCCACATTGGATGCGATCACGCTGATCGGGTAGTCAGTGTGTACCAGCAGAGCACGGGCTTTTTCCATGCGTAGGCGCAACAGATGCTGACCCGGTGTGGTCCCTGTTTCCTTTTTAAACAGCGCTTTAAACTGGCTCAGACTGAGGCAGGCAACATCCGCCAGTTCACTCAGGGGGGGCGACAAACTCAGGTCCCGTTCAAGGTATTCGATCACCTTGGAAATGCGCGGATCAATCTTTGTGACAAACTCTTGCTCATTTAACAGTTGCACAAACCACTCGCCCATACTTGCTTCAAGTGTAGGGCTGATCTGGTTTTCGAGCTGTTTCTGTACGAAATAGCAGAATGAGAGCACCGGCTGGGAGACAAAGATGAAGGATTCCGTGAGGTTCTTCATACTGTCGGGCAGTTCATCCATATCCGCCACCAGAAACTGAGATCCTTTGGATGGGGCAAACTCATGCTCATCACCCTTGAGCACAATCACACACTGACCCGGTGCCGCACGTTCGTGGTGGCGACCGGTATCGATGTTGGTCGTGCCCAGCAGCGGGAAGGTTAACTGGTAGTGATCGTGGGAGTGTCTATCGCTATCAAAACTGTAGGAACGAATAGAGAGCTTAGCTGCCATTTTCTGTCCAAAGAATTAGGTTGATCTCAGGGTGAATGGTAGCTCAATTTTGGGATTATGTATTTTGGTGAAAAGCCGGTCGGCTTGTTTGGGAAGCTGATGGGAATGGGTGAAAAGCCGGTTGCAGAGCAAAATTGCCGGGTTCTTCCCTAAAACCCGGCGGCGAGAGACAGGGTTGTTAGACGAAGGAGGGTTTGCGGTTATCGATAAATGCCTGCATACCTTCGGCACGATCCGGTGTGGCAAAGCTCAAACCAAACAGATCACTTTCCATTACACAGCCGTTTTCCAGATCCAGATCCTGACCACGCTGCACCAGCTGCTTGGTCATCTGGATGGCAGTGGGGCTGTTCTGGCTGATACGGCTGGCAAGGGCAACCCCTTCACTTAACAGGTCCGATTGCGGATACACATGATTCGCAAGACCACGTTGCAGCGCCTCTTCTGCGTTCATGGCACGGCCACTTACTAGCAGCTCCATCGCCATGGCGCGGCCCAGCAGTCGAGTCAGGCGCTGACTGCCACCAAAACCCGGTGTTATACCGAGGCTAACTTCCGGTTGCCCAAAGCGGGCGTTGTCGGAGGCGAGGACAAAGTCACAGCTCATCGCCAGCTCGCAGCCGCCACCCAAGGCATAACCGTTGACCAGTGCGATCACGGGGATCTTCATCTGTTCCAGACGACGGAACGCCGCCATGCCACGCTCGGCAAAGGCTTTACCTTCCAGCGGGGTAAGAGTATTCATCTCGGTGATATCAGCACCGGCCACAAAGGACTTATCGCCTGCACCGGTGATAAGGAGAACTCGGGCGTTGCTGTCGTTATCAACCTGCTCAACCGCTTGGGCTAATTCCGAAAGCACTGTCGTATTTAGAGCGTTAAGTACCTTGGGACGGTTGATGGTCAGCAGGTAGATGCCACACTGGATTTCGTTAAGTAACAAGGTTTCGAAGCTGGCTTCGATTGCTGGGATCTGTTCAGGCATATTCATGATCTCACCTTAGCTGTAATCGAAGAAGCCACGACCGGATTTACGGCCCAGCAGTCCGCTGTCGACCATCTCTTTGAGGAGTGGACACGGGCGGTATTTACTATCGTTGTAGCCTTCGTACAGCACCTGCATGATGCTGAGGCAGGTATCAAGACCGATCAGGTCGGCCAGCGCCAGTGGCCCCATCGGGTGGGCGGCACCCAGTTGCATGGCGCTATCGATTTCGGATGCGCTGGCAACGCCTTCGTCCAGGGTGAAGACCGCTTCATTGATCATTGGGATCAGGATGCGGTTAACGACAAAGCCCGGACGATCCTTGGCGCTCACGGGCACTTTCTCCAGCGCGTTCACCATCTCGATCACGCTGTTATAGGTTTCGGTGCTGGTGTGCAGACAGGTGATCACCTCAACCAGCTTCATCATTGGCACAGGGTTCATAAAGTGCATGCCGATAACCCGGTCTGGCCGTTTAGTTACGGTTGCCAGACGGGTGATAGAGATAGAGGAGGTGTTGCTCGCCAGAATCGTATTCGGAGGGCAGATCCAGTCCAGTTCACTCAGAATCTGTTGTTTTAATACTTCGTCTTCGATTACGGCTTCGACCACCAGTTGTGCATCGGCCATGGCGGTCAGTTCAGTGGCAGTGGTGATGCGGCTGATGATCGCATCGGACGACTCCTGCAGCTTACCTTTGCTGTTCAGTCGCTCCAGGCTATTCAGGATGGTATCCAATCCACGTTCAAGTGCAGCTTCGTTGATGTCGTTGAGGATCACTTTCAGGCCAGCTGTTGCGAAAGACTGTGCGATGCCCAGCCCCATCTGACCGGCACCGATTACGCCGATGGTTGAGATTGTCATGGTACTACTACCTGCGTTGAATTTAGTGTGTTGACTTAGCCGGTCGCCGAAAAGACGTGCCAGCGCTGTTCGAAAAAGGGGGCTTGCGTATCAAGAAGCCCCAAAAGGACAGGGTGTGTGACAGTGTCACGTCACACACCCAAAGGCATAGGGAATGCTTTTAAACGTATGGGATACGTTACTTACTGTATGGCTAGGATGTCGCCTGTGGCTGCGCCTGCACAGCATCCAATGTTGGCTCAGATGCGGTGTGTACAGTCTCTTCATCAATGTGTGCTACCACGACATTGCGGCCACTCTTTGGACAACGGGCGATAGCACGTGCTGCCAGATCGTTACCAAAGTCCTCGCGAGCCCAGCGCAGCATGGAAGCAGCCATAATGGCCAGGACGGGGATCATCGGCAGGGCTACCAGAATGGTTGATGTCTGTACCGCTTTCAGACCGCCAACAGACAGCAAGCCCACACCCACAAGCGCCAGCAGCAGGGTCCACAGGATACGGTTCCAGCGCGCTGGTTCCTGATAACCGGTGATCTCTTTGGTACAGATGGACGCCAGCATGTAGGCAGAACTGTCTACAGTGGTTGCCAGGAACACGAAACAAAGCAGGGTGAACGTTGGCAGCACCAGATCGGCCATTGGCAGTGTTTGCAGTACAGCAACCACCGTTGCCGGGATACCACCTTCGCTCAGTACAGCCTGCAGGTTGACGGTACCACTGACGTCCAGGTCGATGGCATAACCACCCCAGATTGCAAAGAACGCCCAGCAACCTACGGAACCCCAGGTTACCCCGTTGATGATCAGCTCCTTGATGGTACGGCCGCGGGAGATACGCGCAACGAACAGGCCCATCATAGGTGCATACGCGATCCACCAAGCCCAGTAGAAGACAGTCCAACCTTCTGGGAAACCGCCCTTATCAATCGGGTCGGTCCAGAAGTTGATGCGGAAGAAGTTATCCAAGAACAGACCGAAGCTGTTGGACCACAGGTTCAGCAGGAACACGGTAGAACCGGCGAACAGCACAAACACCAGCAGTACAAACGCCAGAACCGCGTTGATGTTGGACAGGGTCTGGATACCCTTGTTCAGACCGTTGTATACACTCCATGCGATCATGGCGGTCCATGCGGCCAGGATCACCAACTGCAGAAAGAAGGAGTCTTCAAGGCCAAACATAACCTGGAACAGTTCGGAGACCAGCGGTACGGACAGGCCCAGGGAGGTGCCGACACCACCGACGATGGAGAAGATCACCACAATGTCGATCACTTTACCGACAGGGCCATCAACCAGATCACCCAGGATGCCACGGCAGGCTTCACTCAGACGCAGCACGTGCACTTTACGTACGTACAGGGCGTAACCAATTGGCAGCGCAGGCATCAGGTACAGGGCCCAAGGTACTACACCCCAGTGGAACATCGGGTACATTGCTGCCCATTCAGCAGCCGCTGATGTATTTGGTTCCACACCCAGCGGTGGACCGGAGAGGAAGTAGAGCGGTTCGACAAACGCCCAGTTACAGATCGAGATGCCGATACCTGCGCAGAACAGCATGGCGATCCATGGGATTTTTTTGAATTCCGGGGTGTCTTCAGGTGCACCCAGTTTGATACGGCCAACCGGGCCAAACGCCAGCCAGACCATAAAGAAAAAGCTTCCGATACCGGACAGCAGATAGAGCCATCCGAAGTTGCCGGTAAACCAGCTCAGCAAGCCGCTTACTGCGGCTTTACCTGCGTCAGGGTTGATCGCCAGTGGCAGGCTTGTTGCCAGGATAACGGCTACTGCAGGCCAGAGAATGGCCGGGTCGATCGCCATCTTGTTGTTATTGTTTTCTACACTCATAGCGTGGTACCTAGGTTTTATTGTTGTTTTAGAGCGCCCGCGGGTCGTTTCGGGATCGACCCGCAGGCACTTCCTGTTCGGACAATGAGTTGGGGATCAGGCCTGAAAAGACTGTCGGCCTGCACCCCGGGGTTGGGTATTAGCTGCGCATATGCACCAGTGCGTCTACGGCGACTGCTCCTTTACCCTGTGGTCGCACCATCAGCGGGTTGATATCCAACTCGGTGACGTGCTCCCAGTGTTCTGTTGCGAATTCGGCAACCGCCATCACCGCATCCACGACCGCATCGAGATCTCCCATTTCTTTGCCGCGGTAGCCCTGCAGCAGCTTGGTGCCTTGTAGGGAACCCACGGCTTCAGAAACGGCCTCGCGCGACGTTGGTAACAGGAGGGTGGCGCTGTCATTCAAAAGGTTGACCAGAATGCCACCGGTGCCCACGATCAGGGCGAGGCCAAACTGTTCGTCCCGCTTCAGGCCGATGATCATCTCGCCGACGAAGTCGGAGATCATCGGTTCGATCAGGAAACGAACGTTATCTAGGCCTTGTGTTTTTAGGCTTTCGGACATGGCATGCGCCGCCGTAGAAACGGCATCCGCATCCTTAAGGTTGAGCACCACCGCGCCCGCTTCAGTTTTGTGGGCCAGTTGGTCGCTCACACCTTTCATCACCACCGGGTAACCGATCTGATCAGCAACTGCAGCGACATCGGCCAGCTCTACGACCTGACCGCCAGGCAGCGGAAGACCGTAGCTGCCTACCAGCTGCTTGGAATCCCACTCGTCCAGCATGCGGCTTTCGCCTTCGGCTTCAGTACCTTGGCGCAGCAGCAACTGGCTGGAATTATCCAGCGCAAGAATCTGCTGGCGACGCAGGCCGTACTTCACGAATCGCGCGAGAGCCGTAACGCCGTCCTTGAGGCCCTGTAAAGGAGCAATTCCTGCCTTCACCAGGCGGTGACGGGCGTTTTCCGGCATCAGTTCGCTAAGGTTGCAGATCACGGCGGCGGTTTTATGATGCTGGGCGTGTGCCGCAATCATCGCATTTACTGCTACCTGCCATTCGTGGTCATCGCCCAGACCTTCTTTAGGGAAGTCGAGTGCCAGAATGGTTGCATCACAGTCACCTTCCATCAGGGTGCCGAAAACCTCGGTGCATGCTTCTTCGTTACCCCAGATGGAGGTGTTGTAGTCCAATGGATTGGAAAGGCTGGCGAAGTCCGGCAGCAGCGCGCCAAGTTTCTCTTTCTGATGTTCGGTGAGCTGTGGCAGCTGTAGGTTGTAGTGGTCCAGGCTGTCGGCCAGCATCGCACTGTCACCGCCGGAACAGGTTAGTACGCCTATACGATCGCCGGCAGGCAGTTCACACAGCGCTGCAATTTTCAGGGTTTCCAGCAATTCACCCAAGGAGTGTACGCGCAAAATGCCAAGGCGGTCGAACATCGCCTGGTACATGTCATCGGAACCCGCTAAGGAGCTGGTGTGACTCATGGTGAGCTGGGTGCCGATGTCGGAAGTGCCTGCTTTTAGTACAACCAGCGGTACGCCTTTTTCGACGGCTTTCAGCGCTGCGCGACTGAAGGATTCAATATCCTTGAGGCCCTCGATGTAGAAACCGATCGCACTGACATTGTCCTGTTCCAGCAGCGGTTCGATGTAGTCACCTACACCCATTACGGCTTGGTTACCCACGCTGATCACATGAGTGATCGGAAGAGAGCGGTCGTGCATGGTGAGGTTGAGCGCCACGTTGCCGCTCTGGCTGATGATCGCAACACCACGTTCGGTCTTCTCACCTGACAGGCGATCCGGCCACAGGGCCACACCGTTGGTGAAGTTGAGTACGCCATAGCAGTTCGGACCCACCAGGGCCATATCGCCAGCGACTTCAACCAAGGCATCCTGGAGTTCGCTGCCGCGGCCACCCACTTCAGCAAAGCCCGCTGCGTAGCACACGGCGCCGCCACAGCCTTTTTCGCGCAGTTGAGCTACCGCGTCTACGGTGAGTTCAGCGTTGACGGAAACGAAGGCAGCATCTGGCGCATCCGGCAGGTCCGCGATCGTTGGGTAACATTTAATACCCGCGATCTCGTCGTATTTTGGGTTTACCACCCAGATTTCACCGTCGAAGCCGATCTTTTTCGTGTTCTGAATTGGCAACTCAAGGTTGGAGCCACCGATCAGCACGATGTGACGCGGTGACATCAAACGGCGCAGGTTATCTTGTTTGGACATATGTAATACCTGATCAAACTCGGGACTGGGTGTGGTGAGTGCCACACCCGTCGTTAGGAATCATCAGCCGACTTACCAGCCGGTGTAGATTTCCATACCACGTTTCTTGATCTGGCCGCCGATGATCACACGCTGGATCTCGGAGGTGCCTTCCCAGATGCGGTCTACACGGGTATCACGCCACAAGCGCTCAACCGGTTGCTCACGCATGTAACCACGGCCACCCATCACCTGAACGGCTTTGTCACATACTCGGCAAACCATTTCGGAGCAGTGCAGTTTCAGTGCTGCAGCACGGGCGTGGTTCATCTTACGATCGTTGTTTTGATCGATATCCCAGCTCAGGCGGTACAGCATGGATTTGGCGGCCATGATCTCAACCGCCATATCCGCCAGCATGAACTCAACCGCCTGAAAGTCGCGAATGGACTGGCCGAACTGAACACGATTCGCTGCGTATTCGTTTGCTTCGTTCGCTGCACGGATTGCAGCGCCTACACAGCGAGCGGCGATACCCAGGCGGGCTTCTACGAACCAGTCTTTGGTCATGTCGTAACCCTGGCCAACTTCGCCCAGGACTTTGTCATCGCCCACGAACACATCGTTGAAGATGTACTCAGGGTGTTTGAATGCAAAGTGGTGGGTGTACAGCGGGGTACGCTTCAGTTCAACTCCTGGCAGGTCTTTGTCGACAAAGAATACGGTTGGTTTGTTTACATCACCGTCAACATGCGCGTGTACCAGGATATAGTCGGCGATGTCACCGATGGTCACGAACCATTTCTCGCCGTTAATGCGCCAACCACCGTCGACTTTATCCGCGCGGGTCGTGCACTGGGAGGGGTCGGAGCCCGCATCCGCTTCAGTGATCGCATAGGCGTCACGGCGTTTACCCTGACACGTAGGGATCAGGTACTCCTCTTTCTGCTGAGGCGATGCAAAACGCATTGGGTAGGATGGGTACCACAGTGCATCCCAGATCGCACCGGTCGCGCCGCCCAGCTGTTCGTTCAGAATGGTCTGCTCGAAAATTGAGAAACCCTGACCGCCATCTTCTTTGCTGTGGTTGGGGGCGTTGAACTCCCAGTCCAGTACCTGTTGGATGATCTGGTTATGGGTCTCTTTGCTGATGCCGTCGTTTTCTTCACACTCCATTTCGTGTGGGTACAGCACCTGCTCGGTAAATTCTTTAGCTTTTGCCTGCAGCGCCTGATGTTCTTTAGAAAGGCTGAAATCCATCACTCATTCTCCATATTTCTTTTTGTGTTGATGATGGTGTGGCAATCGATGCGATGGCCGTTGATGGTCTTTTCTACGTTAAGTGAGCGATGGGACTTTCAGTTTCATTGAGGCGACATTTACCTCCAGGATTCGGCCATCATGATGGCTTTTATCCCTGGCGGTTCGCGGGTTGAAAACAGGATGGCTGGAATCTGAAGGTTTATGTCGTCTCTGTATAAGGGGAAAAAATAAGCCGCGGTTTACCTTTGTGGGCATACCAATAACGACAATAAAAGAGGTAGCCAACATGAGTGCTCTGCTACATATCGAGCGGCATGAATCCGTGCTTCTTATTACGCTGGATCGCCCCAAAGCGAATGCAATCGACAGCACCACCAGCCTTGCCCTGTACCAGGCCTTTGCCGACTTCGAAGCTGATCCGAGTTTGCAGGTCGCGATTCTGACCGGTGGTGGCGAACGCTTCTTCTCCGCAGGCTGGGATCTGAATGCCGCACAGGAAGGGGAAGCGGTAGATGCTGACCACGGTCCCGGTGGTTTTGCCGGACTGACCGAATTCTTCTCTCTGACTAAACCGGTTATCGCTGCTGTGAACGGTATGGCGGTCGGGGGTGGGTTCGAGCTGGCCCTGTCCTGCGACATGATCGTTGCCGCCGATCATGCCCAATTCTTCCTGCCTGAAGCCCAGATCGGTATTGCGCCGGATTCCGGTGGTGTGTTCCGCCTACCTGCGCGTCTGCCTCGGGCAATCGCTATGGAGATGATGTTGACCGGCAAGCGTCTGGATGCCAAGAGTGCCGCGCACTACGGGTTGGTAAATCGCGTGGTTCCACCGGATCAGTTGCTACCAACCGCACTTGAGTTGGCTGCGTCCATTACCCGCAGTGCTCCGCTGGCCCAACGTGCCATTAAAGAGCTGGTGAAGGTAGGAGAGAGTCATCCTATCGATCAGGCGTTCCAAGTGCAGCGCAGTGGCACGTTGCCCAACTATGGCCAGATGCTGACGTCTGAAGATGCGCGGGAAGGTGGCAATGCCTTCGCTGAAGGGCGTGAGCCCCTATGGACCGGAAAGTGAGGTGACAACATGAACCAAGTTTTTAAGTCTGATCTGTTTCGAGGCAAAACCGCACTGGTTACCGGCGGTGGCAGCGGTATCGGATTAGCAATCGCACGTTGCTTGGGCCAATTGGGCGCACGTGTCGTAATCGCAGCGCGTGACGAGAGCCGTTTGGATGCCGCCGCCAGTTTGTTGTACAGCGAATCGATTGAGGTGTTCACCCGCGCGGTAAACATTCGCGATGCCGATTCAGTGGATACCTTGTTTGCCCAGCTGTTGGCCGATGGCATGCATGTAGATGTACTGGTGAACAATGCGGGTGGCCAGTTTACGTCTCCTGCGCTGGATATTTCACCCAATGGATTCCGCGCAGTGGTAGACCTCAACCTGCAAGGCACCTTCCAGATGAGTCAGGCCTTCGCACGCCATTGTCAGGCGTCTGAGGTAAAGGATGCATCGATCGTGAATATCGTGTTGTGCCTGGAGCAGGGGATTCCGGGTATGGCGCATGCGGCAGCATCACGCGCCGGGGTGGTAAACCTGACCAAAACCCTGGCGTGGGAGTGGGCAGATCTGGGCATCCGCGTGAATGCCATTGCACCCGGTACCATCGCGACAGAGGGGCTGGAGAATTACGACGCTGACAATCTGCAGCAGGGTGTTGAGCAGTTGCTGATCAAGCGGATGGGGGAAGCGGAGGAGGTTGCTCAGAGTGTTGCGTTCCTGGCATCGCCTGCCGCGAGTTTTATCACCGGTATCTGCCTGCAGCAGGATGGCGGCGAACACCTGACCGGTGCGTCCCCTCAACGCTAATTGGGAGATTAAATATGCCTTGTTATGAATTTGAAGGTTTGGTGCCGGTGGTTGATCCAACTGCCTACGTGCATCCAACGGCGGTATTGATCGGTGATGTGGTTGTCGGTCCGGGTGTATACGTGGGGCCGCTTGCTTCCATGCGGGGTGACTATGGGCGTCTGATTCTGGAGGAGGGATCAAACCTGCAGGATGGTTGCATCATGCACGGTTACTGTGACATGGATACGGTGGTCGAGCGCGACGGTCATATCGGTCACGGCGCTATTCTGCACGGATGCGTAATCAAGCGAAACGCGCTGGTGGGTATGAACGCCGTGGTCATGGACGGTGCGGTGATCGGTGAAGAGAGCATCGTTGCGGCGATGAGTTTTGTTAAAGCCGGTTTTCAGGGCGAACCGCGTCAATTGTTGGCGGGGTCACCTGCGAAGATGAGACGCGAGGTTACGGACGAAGATCTGTACTGGAAAGGGCTGAACACCCAAGAGTATCAGGCGTTGGCGCAAAGATCCGCGGCAAGTATGAATGAGGTACAGCCGTTGATGCAGGTAGAGGCGAATCGCCCGCGATTGAGAGGTGTTACGGACGTACAGCCGAAGATGTAATTATCTGGATTGGTTGAAATAAAGACATTGATTACCCATCCCTGTTTGCCCGCCGCTTTTGAATAACTGGCGGGCTTTTTTGTTCCAGAGATGAAACATTATCTATTTATGTCGCCCATATATGGGTGAGGTAAGGGGGGCAGCCGCGCACCCCTTACCAATCCCCCGCGGCCCCACTACTTGCCGGGAAAGGCCCGGTTCCCTGCGCGTTTCACAAATAAAACGAAGCAAATAAACTCGGCCTTTGGCCTCAGGCAGAATTTGCTTTTAATCGTTTTATTTGTGGAATGCTACGGCTTCGTAGAGGGGGGAGAAGTCAGTGCTAACCGGTAACATCGAAACCAGAATATCCGATGTAGGGTAGGCTCGTCGTCATCGAAGGTGATCAGCCTACCGGCAGCGTGAACGCTGCCCTACAGTAGCGCGGAGAGTACAGAAAGTTCGCATGCTCTAATCTTTGAGATGGCACGGACCTATCTCCCTTCAGTGCAGCCGAGCATTGCAGCTTTTCCGGGATTTAAGGCGAGGACTGTTTGAGGCCAAAGGCCGAGTTTATTAAAACCCTTCGGGCCAGCTAAAGCTGTTCAAGCTTCGCTTGTCGCAGCCTCCCGGGAAAGCGAAACGCACAGGGAAGTTGGCGAAGCCAACCAAACTGTAGGGCTGACGGGCGGGCCGCGCAGGCATTGATAAGGGGAGTTCAGTGACTCCCCTTATCTCGCCCAATTTGGGCGAGAAGGTAGCTCAATGATGCTTAGACCTCACCCGATCCTCACTTGGACTCATATGAAAATGGTTCCGATAACTGCTGGTAAAGTGCGGCGCCGAACTAAACCCACAGGCAATCCCGATCTCCGACACACTCAGATGGGACTCCTTAAGCAACTGCTTAGCCCGGTTCAATCGCATCTCCAGATAATAACAAGAAGGCGATTTTCCCATATGAGATTGGAACAGACGCTGTAACTGGCGCACCGAAATATGCGATTTTTCCGCCAGCTGTGATGTCGACAGCGGGTCATCCATATTTTGTTCCATCATCGCCAACACCTTTAGCAGGCGGGGGTGATGGATATTCAGGCGTGCCGCCAGGTCGATCCTCTGTTTGTCCGATTTCTGACGGATACCTGTCTTAATGAACTGCTCACACACGTCCAACGCCAGTTTGTCGCCTAACTCGGTCTGGATGATATGCAACATCATATCGATGGCCGAGGTACCACCGGCACAGGTGATCAGGTGACGGTCGATCTCATACAGTTCGTTGGTGACTTCCACATCGGGATGGTCTTCATGGAAAGCGGGCAACGCTTCCCAATGCAGGGTGATACGGCAGTTCTTCAGAATGCCTGCTGCAGCCAGAAGATAGCAGCCCGTATCCATGGCGCCGATATGGGTTCCACCGCGATAGAGCTTTTTCAACCAACTGATGGTCTCTTGACGCAGGTGGTTTTCAGGATTAAAGCTGGAACACACAAAGAGGTTGGTCGGGGCTTCAACGTCACGAATGTTGGTCGTCTGGACAAGGGCAAGGTCGTTGCTGGCTTGAACGGTTTGACCGTCCTCGGAGAGCAACTGCCAACGGAATACCTTACGTCCGGCCATACGGTTAGCAACACGCATGGGTTCGATTGCAGAAAGGAGCGCGACCATTGCGTATTCAGGAATCAACAAAAACGAAACGGTGAATACACCGTCACTGTCGGGTTTCAGGATCATAGCTGCTTTTTCTTATTGTTTTAGGCTAATCGTAGTTGTGGTGGACTGAGCGTTCAATAACTCATTGATAAGGAGTTTTACGCTGAGTCCTGACGCTTACTGCGAAGGCAAAAAGGGCTCAATGAGTTCTCGCTTTGAGAGTGTCATTAAGCCCTTCATCGCTATTCTATGACGTGGGTAATACGATGATTACAGTGGTGCGACATAAACTTATAGTGAGACGCCGTTCTACCGGCACTGGCCAATAAGGCGCATAGCTGATTGTGGGATGTCAATTTACTGCTCCTGTCGTCGGTTTCACTTCGCCTGATGCACTGCTATACCTGAATAGAGAAGTAGTCATATCTCTTGAACCCGTCAGGAGCGATCAGGAGGCATTATGAAAACCCAGATTACCGAGCTGGTGGAAAGACTGCGTGCCAGCGGCGAGGATGCCGGACCGCACTGTGATCTCTCAAGCTCGTCTGTGAAAAGTGTAAAAGCACCTATTCCAACGGAATTGTACGATCAGTTAAAAACGATGGCGTTGGTTTATAATCAGGATCTCAATTGCATTGCCGGTGAATTGCTGGAAGTCGCGATGAAAGAAGCGATGGATTGCTTGACGGATGATGAGTTGGACCAGCTCGAAACCGTGCGCAAAGCGGTGGCGCAGGAAGAGGCGCAGCGGCATATGGAGGAGCAGCGCTACGACGCTGGATGTACCTAAGTTCACATAAACTGCTTACAACAGGCGCAGTGCGAGGAAAGCAACTGCGCCGTTGCGCGTTAATCTGTAAGTTCTTTCATCAGGGCCGGGCGGAAGTACAGCATGCCAATCACAGGTCCGGGTAGCAGCAGAAGAAACAGCCACTGATCCGCAAGGCTTGTCGCAAACCACTCCACCACCTGCAGACTGATAATCGAAATACTGAATCCGATGCAGTTCACCATTGTGAGGGCTGATCCAGCCAGATGGCTAGGTGCGTTCACCGCGTTCAATGCTGAAAACTGTGGTGAATCGCCTGCAACCGTAATACCCCAAACCAGCAGGGCGAACAGAAATGCTTCCAGTGGCAGCAGAAAGATCAGAGGCGACAGCAGACAGCAAAGACCAGAGACAGTGAGCTGGATCCCCGCAACAGGTGCAGGCCCGATACGTGGCGTTAGCAGCCCACCACCCGCACAGCCAAGTGCGCCGGCCCCGATGATCAGGAAGCTCCAGAAGGAGATTGCGAGGGAATCCACCTGATGCCACTGTTGATACGCGACCAACCACACCGGTACGAAAGCCCAAAATGTATATAGCTCCCACATGTGGCCAAAATAACCGCAGGCTGAGGCGCGAAAGTCAGGTGAACGAAACGCATCCATAAGTGCCTTCGGGTGAAGTTCCCCCGAAACGGGGCGATTGGGGCCGTCGCCCAGTAACAGCCAGATAATAAGGCCACCTAAAACAGAGGCGACGGACGTTGTCTGGATGACGACTTGCCAAGGCCAATCCTGTCCCAGGGCCCTTACAAAGTGAGGAAATGCGGTGCCCAGCACCAATGCGCCTACCAGAAAACCCAGCGCTAATCCCAATCCCTTTGGATACCAGCTAACCGCGATCTTCATACCCACCGGATAGATGCCAGCCAGGAAGAAACCGACCAGAAAGCGCGCGATTAAAATGGCTTCGTAGCTCTCGGTAAGCCAGATCACACTGTAGTTGGCACCGGCTGACAGTAGTGCACTGATCATAAATACGCGGCTGGGGAGGAAGCGATCAGCGATGGCGAATGCAGCAAAGACAAAGGTTCCAACAATAAAGCCCAGTTGTACCGCGATTGTGATACCTGCAGGTGTCTGTTCCTGACCCAGCATCTGGGCGAGAGACGGGAGAACCGCATTCACTGCAAACCAGACGGACGTTGCTAAGAGGCTGGTCAGTGCCAACAGTGGCAGGACATGAGTTGGGGGGCGGTAATTACTGAGAGAACGGTCCATGCAAGCGAAGTCCTGTGCAAAATGTCAGGTAATGTACAAGGTTAGCCTAAACAATCAGCGTGATATCGTCGCTGGTAAATTGATGTTGTAAAGGAAACTGTACACATGAGGGGCCTTCAATTGGAAGCGTGTGATCGGTTTAAAAATTCACACTGTGTAAGTCATTGTTTATCAGTTAAATTGTCGGAGTTTTGCAGGAACTCGGCAAGAAAATCCAACGGTTTAGCAAAATACTTCCAACTGTGTCACCAGGTTAACACTAGCTTTCAGGTATGCATGAATCATCATGTATAAACAGCCAGGGGCTCGTATTCAAATATCAGTAGGAATTCATGAGCTTCTGGTCAATCACCTGAAGGGGCGCTTATGGGGCTGATCGCTATGATGCTCATACAGTACCTGTCCCTAATACTGGCAACTGTATTTCGTAAAAAAGGGTCTCACGGATCGGGAAAACCGCCAGTAGGCAAAAACAATCAGCGCATTGCGTTGGGCAAAGTGATGCCGGGCGCAGCGTTTGAGCGGATGCTGTATTTTGAAAACCCCACCGACCACCAGCTTAATGTTGAGAGTGTTCAGCTCACCCCTCCACTTGTTGCTCGCTGCCTGACCCGCACTGTTGATCCCGGTGGTTTGGGCCACTTCATTCTTACCGTCGACAATGAGCAGGTTGTCGGTGACTACAAAGGCCAGGTACGGATCTCATTCTACGAGGCATTGGACCCCGCCGACTACTTCATCGACGCCTACTTTGTTCCGGCTGTGGAATTTAAACCCCATCCCGCCTTCTTTGTAGGTACTGATCTGGGGCAGACGGAGCGAGCCACAATAGAGGTGATCAACCATCGTCCGAAACCGCTTCTGATCTCCGGGATTCAGCACGACAGTGAGCGTTTTGACATGAGTGTCGAAACACTGGTTCCGGGTCAGCATTACGAAGTCACCCTCACGCTATCGGGCGAGTTACCAGGAGAGAAGTTGAGTGAGTCCGTTTATCTGCTAACAGGGAAAAAGGGCAAAAAAGGTATGAAGTTGCTCGCCAATACCTGGATTCGTGAGCGGGTGTACGCGATGCCCGAGGCGCTGGATATGGGGCGCTTGCCTATATTTGTCACGTTGGACGCGCGTAAAGTCGCTGCGTTTTCCCAGACGTTGATGGTGTATAAAAAGGGATGTAGCGATTTCAAAATTACCGTCAGCACCGATGTAAATTATATCGACATACTTTCAGAGCGAGGGGCAGACGGAGATCGGTACAGGCTGACTGTCGCATTGATTCCGGGTAAAGCGCCGATCGGCAATTACAGTGGCAACGTGTTTATTTGCACCAATGACGAAAAGATTAAATCGCTGACGATACCCATCAGGGGAAGCATATTCGAAAGCGATCGCCGTAGTGATGGTGAGCGTCGCGGAGACAACGACCGTCGTACAGACAACGATCGGCGTAGGCGATAGGGGCAGCGTTGGCCACCCCTTCGTTGGATCAGCCGAACGGGCGTACGCCAATCAGAATTACGTGCAGGTGTAACGCAAATACCGCATACAGCACCAACCCTACCACGACGGCGATGACGTCGTTAAGCTTGCTGTCCGGCAGTTGTGGCAGCGGGCGCTTAGGTCTGTTTTTCAGTGAGAAGCGTACCAATCCCGCCCACAGCAGGAAGCTGCCAAACAGTATAATGTCCGCAACCCGTCCGTTCACCAGCAGGTGAGAGAGTGCCCACAGTTTAGTAGCAACCAGCATCGGGTTTTTAGCAATATGCTGAATGCGGCACGGCAGGTAGGTTGCGATCAGCAGAATAAATACCGGCAGCATCAGCAGTGCCGCCACATGGCTCATCCAAATAGGCGGATTGTATAGAAATTCAGAGGTCAGGCGCGCTTCGCCATAACCTTTGATAATCAGCCAGAAACCCACCAGAGAAACCAGTGAATACGCAGCTTTCCAGCCCAGTTCACCAATACGCCGTACGTTTCTGTCACGCCACTCATGGTTTACCACTGAAACCATATGAGGGCCGAAAAAGAGCAGTAGTCCTACAATCAGCAAAGCCATGATCGTTATCCTTGTCCTAAATTACTCATGAGATAGCTACAGATGCATTGTAACAGCGATAGTTCACAGTTCGGTTGCAGATTGCTGTACGGGTTTTGTGTCGTTGGATCGATTCCAGTAACATCGAAATAATTCTAACTTGGAGCGTAAACGATGCAGATTGAAACGGCAGCCAAGCGGCTGGCAGAGCTGGGCCATGTGACGCGTCTGGCGATATTCCGCCATCTGGTAAAAGGCGGAAAGCAGGGCGTGCCGGTTGGTGAAATCCAGGCTGCGTTGGATGTGCCAGGCTCGACTCTGTCGCACCACATCACGCGTCTGATTAATGTGGGTCTGGTGGTCCAGCGTCGTGAAGGCCGTACCCTCTATTGCATACCGCAATATACCGAGCTGGATGAGTTGATCGACTATCTGAAAGAGGAGTGTTGTGTAAATGGATGCTCCGAACCTGAAAAGACGTAGCCGGTTCGTTGAATGAGATGCTCAGGGCAGGGAGGCTGACCGGTCCGTAGGGGTAGCGTGAATATGACGGACAGACCAGCCTCCTGCAACTCGGTTAATCTATTTTCTAAATCCCGGGTCTTCTTACCTCAGATCCGTTTATCCCAGACCCTGTTATCCCAAATAAATCAGCGGAATCAATGAGTTCCACAGGAACACGGTGAGTGCGCGCAGTGTAACCAGGGTCACCAGCCCCACCGTCAGTATTGACATACAGAACAGGAAGCCTCGCTCTTCCGGTATCCGCATAATCACCGGTACACCGGTAAAGAGCAGGTAGGTGCTGTAGATCAGCCCGACCATACCCGCAACTACACAGAACCACAACGTTGGATACAGACCAGCAAGGCCGGCAACCAGTAAGGGTGTTGCAGTGTAGAGGGTAAGGTTCATACAGCGTTCCAGTGACGCTTCACCGCCGTAGGTATGTTCCATCCAGTGAATGGCAACGCCAACCACCAGCAGTGAGATGCAGAGCGCAATGTAAAACGCTGTTGCAGATAGCAGTGCGCTGGCGAAGCTCAGGCGTACTGCGTCTCCAGACAGGCTCAGGCTCCAGCCAATCTGGGTTGTACCAATCAGTAGGGATACTGGGGGGATCAGGGCTAGCAGTGCTAGCGTGATCAACGCTTCGTTTGAATCTTTGAGTTTTTCATCCCGGATATGCTTCATGGCAATGCTGGGATGGTAAAAGATCTCCGACATTGTTTTTATCGTCATGATGGCACCTCTCGTAACGATATTTTGTTGATCATAAGCTCAACAATAGTCCGCATTCATACGTGCGACCAGCCCAGCTGGATTAGATCTGCCCAATTTAACGATGTTTCATGTTGGGTCGCATCTATATCTATTTGATTCATAAAGATAAGAAGATCCCTCAATTGACAGCGTCCAATACGGTCAGTATCGTTCGCTCCAGATCTGGTCACTTTGTGATTCTAAGCAGAGTGTTAAATGGGAAGTCGGTGCGGCTCATGATAAAGAGCTAATCCCGACACTGCCCCCGCAACGGTAGATCGGTTAAGTCGTTTTCAGATGCCACTGTGCGTAAGCATGGGAAGGTGAAGCGATGGAGCACAAGCTCACCGATGAGTCCGGATACCAGCCCGATCGGGAAATGTTCAAGGTGTTGCGGAGGGCTTCACCGAGCGTCAGTGCAGTGATGCACAATTGTTGCTTATCCTCCCCAACTCCGCCTGTTTTTGCTTTATCAGACGGAGAATATTCGTGTTTAAACAGCTTAGCGTATCGCTAATTGCTGCCGGTTGCCTGTATGCAGGTGCTGCGCATGCGCATTTTCAGATGGTGTATACCCCGGATCTATTGTTGGATCGTGGGGGTGAAATTACCCTGAAAACCCCGTTCACTCATCCTGCTGCCAGCGGACATGTGATGTCTGTTGATCAACCCGAAGCTTTTTACCAGATCCGCAAAGGCAAAAAGACCGATCTGCTGCCAGCCCTGAAAGCGATTGACTGGTCCAGCGCGCAAAGTACGGGGCCCGCCTATGAAGCGGAGGCGCGTTTGCGTGGTTTGGGCGACAACATCTTTGTTTACAAAGCGGCCCCATATCTTGAAAAGGCAGAAGATAAATACATCCAGCAGATCACCAAAACCATCGTTAACGTAGGCGGCCTGCCGACTCAGTGGAACGAAGAGTTTGGCCTGGAAGCCGAGATTGTACCCCTCACTAAGCCCTATGCGATCTACGAAGGTGGCACGTTCACCGGTGTGGTGAAAAGCGACGGTAAACCGGTACCGTTTGCAGAGATCGAAGTGGAGTACATCAACTACGAGCCTGATCTGGCGCGTAACAAATTCAACTCAACACCGACCGTCACCCCCCCTGCTGACGCGTTTGTCACTATGACGATGTACGCCGATGCCAACGGTACATTCACCTTTGGTCTTCCGAAGGCGGGCCAGTGGGGCTTCTGTGCTCTGGGGGTGGGGCCGGTGAAAAAGCATAAAGGCAAAGAACTGTCTCAGGATGCTGTGATCTGGGTTCAGGCCCATCCCATCAAATAAGAGGGTGTAAGCCATGCATATTGTTGATGGAGCGTTGTCCGGACTTGTTCTGGCTTCCGGTGCTGCTTTAGCCGCCGGTGGCGTCGCGTACGGCCTGAAAAAACTGGATTACGACCACCTGCCACAGGTAGGTGTGCTTTCGGCGGCATTTTTCGTTGCGTCCTACATTCACCTGCCGGTGGGATTTTCCAGTGTACACCTGATTCTTAACGGGTTAATCGGCCTGGCCCTTGGCTGGGCCGCTTTTCCCGCACTGCTGGTTGCCTTGGTGTTACAAGCAGTGTTTTTTGGGTTTGGTGGCTTTCTGGTGTTGGGTGTAAATACTTTCAATATCGCGCTGCCCGCTGTACTCATGTTTTACCTCTGTCGCCACGGTATCACCGCTGCATCACCTAAGATCGCCGGGATCTGGGGCGCAGTGGGTGGAGCCGGGGCCGTTGCGCTCACCACATTTATGGTTGCGGGAAGCCTCGCCTTGTCCGGCGAAGCATTCTGGCTGGCAGCGAAAGCCACACTGATTGCCCATATCCCTGTGATGTTGGTTGAGGGTTTTGTGACGGCCGCCGCGGTATTGTTGATCCGCAAGGTGAAACCGGAATTCCTGAATATTTCTGAGGATTGGCAGGATGCGTAACTCCGTTCTGTTGGCGTTGGTCCTTAACGCTGCCCTGAGCGTTCCGGCGTTTGGCCACAACGTGGTGGGCGGAGTCTATGCAATTGGCAACACCATTGAAGGTGAGGTGGGCTTTTCCAACGGCGATATGGCCAAAGCGGGCATCGTGGTCCAAGTGCGTAACGCGACCGGTAACCTGATCGGTGAAAGTGTGATCGAAGATGAAGGGCTGTTTGCCTTCGATGCGACAAAACGCATCGACCACTACTTTTATGCAGACCTGAGTGCTGGGCATGTTTTGGAGTTAGTGCTGCCAGCCGATGAGTTGCCAGCGACATTGCCAGGTGGCTCTGCACCGATCACCAAGTCGAGCGTCGCAGCCAGTAGCGCATCGATGAAAGGCGTTGATCAGGTGGCATTGGAGCAAATGATCGAGAAGGCCGTGGCTAAACAAGTGAAACCCTTGCGTAAAGAGTTGGCCGCTTACAAAGAGAAAGCCAGCTTACAGGACGTGTTAGGCGGTATCGGTTACATCTTTGGTCTGGTTGGACTCGGAATCTGGCTGCGTCAGCGTAAGCAGGAAAAGAATCGTGCCTCAGTTTCTTGAGCACAGCGGTACCAGCTGGAAGGGGCAGCGACTGAAACACGCTCAGTCGCCGATCGATCGTATTGATCCGCGGGTACGTGTGATTGTGGCCTTTCTGTTTGCGTTGGTGGTTGTGAGCTCGTCTCGGTTCAGTGTGTTGTTGGCTGGGTTGGGTACAGCGCTGTTGTTGGCGGGTTTGGCTCATCTGAATTTCAAACGCACGTTGCGCCGGGTGGTCGCGATGGACATGTTCATGATCTTTCTGGTCATCATGCTGCCCTTTACCACGCCGGGTGAAGCACTGTTTACCCTGGCCGG
Source organism: Pontibacterium granulatum (assembly GCF_029961155.1). GTDB lineage: Bacteria > Pseudomonadota > Gammaproteobacteria > Pseudomonadales > Balneatricaceae > Pontibacterium > Pontibacterium granulatum. The sequence goes on from NZ_JASBRH010000005.1 coordinate 28,426, forward strand.
GATTCCGGCAAGCACAGAAGGGATGATGCATGCATTCCAGATTGCATTGAAAGCCAATGCGGTTGTGCTGTGTCTGCTGTCGCTGGTTGGAACCATGAGTGCCACAACCTTAGGGCATGCGCTTGCGCGACTGCATGTGCCGGACAAACTGGTGCACCTGCTGCTATTTACCGTGCGTTATCTGGACGTGATCGGTCAGGAATATAAACGGATGCGTCGGGCGATGCAGGCGCGGGCGTTTGTACTGCGCTCCGACCGCCACACCTGGTGCTCAATTGGTTATTTGGTGGGGATGCTACTGGTGCGCTCACTTGAACGTTCAGAGCGGATCGCGGATGCGATGAAATGCCGTGGTTATAACGGACGCTTCTACCTGTTGGATGAGATGGTGCTGACGCGGCCCGACTTTGTATTTATTCCACTTTGCACGCTGGTTCTGGGTGCGTTAACCGGACTTAGTTTTATATGACGGCGTTAATCGAAACCCGCAAGCTGTTTTACCGGTACTCGCGTCGTGGTGTGGTGTTGGACAAGGTGGATTTCACACTTTACCCGGGTGAGCGAGTCGCGCTAACCGGTGCCAATGGCGCGGGTAAAACCACGTTTTTGCATCTGCTGGTAGGTCTGAAGAAGGCTAAGGGCGGTGAGGTCCATGCTTTTGGTCAGTTGCGAAACGAAGAGAAAGCGTTCGTTGAAGTGCGCGCGCGGGCAGGCTTTCTGTTTCAGGATCCCGACGACCAACTGTTCTGTCCAACTGTGTTGGAGGATGTAGCCTTTGGTCCGCTCAATCTGGGTAAGTCCCGCGATGAGGCGTTGCAGCTCGCGAGGGAGACTTTGGCATCTCTGGGAATGGAAGGTTTCGAAGAGCGTGTGACCCATCAACTCTCGGGCGGTGAAAAGCGGATGATCACCTTGGCTTGTGTGCTGGCGATGAAACCGGATGTACTGTTGCTGGATGAACCCAGCAATGCGTTGGACACCGAGGCACGCAGACGTTTGTTGGACACACTTAAATCCTTGCCCCACGCGATGATCATTATTTCCCATGATGATGAGTTCCTGAGAGAGCTGGAAACCCGGCGGGTTCGTCTGTCGGATGCCACGCTGGTTGAAGAGTCTATCCAGCAAGGTGTAGCGGTGATAACTGATGCAGAGGTCGCGTAATGACTGAGCTTCATTTTCCGTTTTCTGCGGTGAGCGGACAGGATGAGTTTAAACTGGCCTTGATCCTTGCCGCTGTAAACCCGGCCATCGGCGGGGTGGTGATCAGCGGCCCTCGCGGGTCAGCGAAATCCACGCTGGCACGGGGACTCGCAGATCTATTGCCCGTAACGGAATCCGAACAGGCGCCCGAATTCGTTACCCTGCCGCTGGGCACCAGCGAAGAGATGTTGCTGGGCACGCTGGATTTGCAGCGTGTGTTGGACGATCAAAATGTCGCGTTTCGTCCCGGCTTGTTGAGCAAAGCGCACGGGGGCGTGCTCTATGTGGACGAAGTCAATCTGCTGCCAGATCATCTGGTCGACCAGCTTTTAGATGTTGTTGCGAGTGGTGTGAACCGCGTGGAGCGCGACGGTATCAGCCACCGCCACCCGGCTCGCTTCTTGCTGATCGGAACCATGAATCCGGAAGAAGGGGAGTTACGTCCCCAGCTGCACGACCGATTCGGGCTCTGTGTGGAGTTGGACAATCAATACAGCCCGCAGGAACGGGTTGAGATTGTGAAGTCCCGTGAAGACTTTGATCGTAATCCAGCAGGGTTTTGTGGTCAGTATGCTGATGAGCAGGGAGAACTCCTCGACAGGATAGGTAATGCGCGTCTTTGTCTGAAAGACGTTGTCTGCAACGATGATTTACGGCTGGAGATTGCCGAACGCTGCAGCATTGCTCAGGTTGATGGGCTGCGCGCAGATATTGTTTGGTGCCGAGCAGCACTTGCTCATGCAGCGTGGTTGGGGCGCAACCAGGTAACAACCCACGATATCGATGCGGTCGAATCCCTGGTGTTGGCTCATCGGCGTAAATCGCCTGTGGAGAATAATCCAAGGCCGCCAGCGCCGCCGTCACCTCCACAAGGTGGTTTTAAGCGGCCAGAAGCTAGCCATCGTCCGCAATCCAAGCAGCAAAACAACTCAAAAAGTGAGCGGGAAGGTGACTGGGGCAGTATGGCGCCGCAACAACAGCGAAGTGGAGCGCTTGATTCTTTTGACGCAACCGCGACTAACTCCCCTAACCTGGCGGCTGCGAATCAGGTAGTTTCCGATCTGGCAGGGCGCACGCCGGGGCAGGCAGCGAAGGGCAATCATCGCAGTGCTAGAGATAGCCACAAACCTCACTGGTTCACCACTCTGGTCGCCAACACCGGTATCTGGCCACCAAAAGCGCTGAAATTCCAGAAAGTCCGTGCAGGTCAGTCTTTCCTTCATCTGGTGCTATTGGATACCTCGGCTTCTACGCTGACACAGGGGCCTGAATCAATGGGAAAAGCTGCTGTACTGAAAATTGCTGAGCAGGCATATCTGCAACGTGAGCAGTTGTCGATTTTTGGTTTTGGTAACGGCCAGGTCGAGAACCTGCTGCCAAAAGTACGGGCGCCAAAAGAGCTGAAGAACTGGCTAGACAGCCTGCCAGCGGGAGGTGGAACACCGATGCGTGCTGCGCTGGAACAGGTGCAAAGCTACTTGAGCAAAGCGACCAGACAAAACCCGGCACTAAAGATTCGTACCTACATCATCACCGATGGTCGAACCAGCGCCCATCTTGATGATGTTGCGCTACCCGGAGAAACCGTGCTGATCGACATCGAACAAAGTGCAGTTAAACGTGGGCGTGGTGCGCAACTGGCTGTAGAACTCAATGCGCAATACCTGCCGCTACCGGCCGTATGATCCAGGAGCAACGAATATGACGATGACCCATCAAGAACGGATGGCGCGTAAGAAGGAAGTGATCGACGCACGAATCGCCAAGGCGACCGAGGAGCGTGGCGTGCTGATCCTGCTGAAAGGCAACGGCAAAGGTAAAAGCAGTTCCGCGTTTGGCACCATGGCACGTGCAGTTGGGCATGGACAGCGCGCTGCGGTCGTTCAGTTCAGCAAAGGACGCCTGGAAACAGGTGAATACAAGCTGTTTAAGGATCATCCGCAGATCGATTGGTACGTGATGGGGCACGGTTTTACCTGGGAAACCCAGGACCGTGACCGGGACACTGAAGCAGCGGAGAAGGCCTGGGCGAAGGCGCAAGAGATCCTGCAGGATGATCAGTATGGCATCGTGGTGTTTGACGAAATGAGCTACATGTTTAAGTACAAGTACCTGGCGCTGGAACCGGTACTGCAAGCGCTGCAGGCACGCCCAACGATGCAGCATGTAATCATCACCGGTCGTGTTATGCCGGATGGCTTGGTGGAGATCGCCGATACCATCAGCAGCATCCGTGACGAAGGACACGCGTTCCGTAAAGGTGTGAAAGCACAGGCGGGGATCGAATACTGATGGCAGACCAACCGCAATCCGCCCGCTGCCCGGCGTTGTTTCTGGCCGCACCCAGTTCCGGTGCCGGTAAAACCACCATTACCGCTGCACTGGCGCGTAACTTTCGCCAGCAGGGTAAGGTGGTACGTGTCTTTAAGACCGGTCCCGACTATCTCGATCCGCAGATTCTGGCGCAAGCTTCCGGGGAACCGGTCGAGCAACTGGATATGTGGATGGCCGGTGAGGCCTACTGCCAGCAGAAACTGTACGAAGCCGCCTTGGAAGCCGACCTGATCCTGGTTGAAGGTGTGATGGGGATGTTCGACGGTGAACCGTCCAGCGCCGATCTGGCCGCGCGCTTTAGCATCCCGATGGCGATTGTGATGGATGTAAAAGGGATGGCGCAGACTGCCGCAGCGGTTGCGTTGGGTCTGGCCAACTTCCGTGATGACATTACCGTGGCCGGTCTGATTGCTAACAGCTGCGGTACCGAACGTCATGCTCAGCTGATACGCGATGCGTTGCCGCCAGAATTACCGTTGCTGGCGACCTTACCACGTGATCCTGATGTGGCACTGCCCGAGCGTCACCTGGGCCTGGTCCAAGCGGACGAGGTGCGCGAAGAGCTGGAACTGCGCTTCAACCGAGGAGCTGAGTGGATTGACGGAAATGCGATCACTGAGTTGCCATCCGAGGTGGAGTTTGCCAGCGCAGAGGTTAAACCAGCTGAGCCGCTACTAAGTGGCAAACGGATCGGCGTAGCTAAAGATGCCGCGTTCAGCTTTATCTATGACGCCAACCTGCGCCTGCTAACCGAAATGGGTGCTGAGTATCACTTTTTTTCGCCCCTCACCGATTCTGAATTGCCGGATGTGGACGCGCTCTGGTTACCGGGCGGATATCCGGAACTGCATGCGGCGCATCTGAGCAGCAATAAGCCGATGCTGGAGGCGATCCAGGCGTTCCATCGACAGGGGAAACCGGTATTGGCGGAGTGCGGCGGATTTCTGTACTGCCTGCAGACGCTGACCGACCTGGAAGAGCAGCAATACCCGATGGTCGGTTTGTTGACCGGTCATGGTGCGATGCGCGGCAAACGTGGCTGTCAGGGTATGCAGACAGCGCAACTGCCGGAAGGTGACGTCCGTGCCCATGCCCACCACCGTTCCCGTTGCTTTGCTATGGACGAACCGATTGCTCATGGCAAACGTCAACGCCACCCCGCCCCCGGGGAACCGATCTTCCGTGACGGCAGTGTAACCGCCAGTTACCTGCACCTGTTTTTCCCATCCAATCCAGCAGCGATTGCAGCGATTTTCAGTGGGCAGTTTGAGAAATGTGGAGCGCACACCGAATAGATTATGTGGCCTGAAAGTTCTGAATCACCTAAACCTCTGCGTTCTGGTTTAACGACCGGGGCATGCGCGACCGCCTGTTGTGTGGCTGCCGTGCGGGCATTGTTGGCCGGAAAACAGCCTGCAGCGGTTGAGGTAAACCTGCCAGCCAAAGGCAACAAACCGAGCAAGCAGGTGGAGATGGTGATTGAAGAATATCAGGCGCTGGACAATGGCATCCGCACTTCAACGATCAAGGATGCGGGCGATGATCCCGATGTAACCCATGGTTCAACGGTATTTGTAGAGCTACGCCTGACCGAGGCACCAGGAGTGGTGTTCAAGGCTGCATCTGGTGTAGGGACGGTAACCCGCGAGGGATTGATGCTGGCGGTCGGCGAGCCTGCGATAAATCCGGTTCCACGCAAAATGATGACTGAGCATCTGACGAATGCCGCCTATACCTACGGCTATGAGGGTGGCTTTGAGGTCTCAGTGGGTGTGGAAGGTGGTGATCAGATCGCCTTAAAAACCATGAACCCGAAGCTTGGGATCGTGGGAGGACTGTCCATTCTGGGTACAACCGGCATTGTTCGGCCGTATTCCTGTTCTGCCTATATTGCGTCGATCCATCAGGGCATCGATGTGGCATACACAAACGGGATGAACCACATCGCCGCAACCACCGGTTCAACCAGTGAAGCGGCGATCAAAACAGAGTACGACCTGCCAGAGATGGCGCTGATCGAGATGGGCGATTTTGTCGGTGCGGTGATGAAACACCTGAAAAAGGCACCAGTCGCAAAACTCACCATCTGCGGCGGTTTTGGCAAGATCAGCAAACTGGCGAAGGGGCATATGGATCTGAACAGCCGAGCCTCCAGCATCGACCTGGAACATCTGGCTCTCTTGGCCGCAGGTGCGGGAGCCGATGAGGCATTGCAGGATAAGGTCAGACAGAGCAACACCAGTATTCAGGCGTTGAAAGCATGCCAGGTGGCCGCGGTGGATTTGGCGGCGGAGGTATGTCGAGCAGCCTGGTTGCAGGCGCGCAAGGTGATGCCCGCTCAGGTTGAGTTGGAGGTTTGGGCGGTGGATCGAAAGGGCAACGTTGTTGGTTGCTACAAAGGTGAAGCGAAATGAAAAAACTGTTGCTGCTGGGGGGGACCGCTGATGCCCGCCATATAACAAAGGCATTACTCGAAATGAGCTGTGTGCCAACGCGATCGCTGCAGATCGTGTACAGCGTTGCTGGCCTGGTACGCACGCCGAAGCTTCCCTGCGAAGTGCTTATAGGTGGGTTCAGCCAGTTTGGTGGTTTGGCAACGTACATTCGTGATCAGAAAATTGATGCGATTTTGGATGTAACCCATCCCTTTGCCGCGACGATGAGCAGCACCACTGTTTCGGTAGCAAAAGACCTGGGGATTCCATGCTGGCGTTTCCATCGGCCCGAATGGCAGAAACAACCGGCTGATAAATGGCGGTTGTTTGATGATTGGCAGACGCTGATTCCGACACTGGCAGCAAAACAGAGTGTATTGCTGACCGCAGGGCAGCTGACCCAGGACGCAATGGATCAATTGGTTACACAAGCCAATGAAGGCCAGCGACTGATCCTGCGTACCGCGGCCCCGCCTCGGGTGGAATTGCCCGATTCGGTGGAGTGGATTAAAGGGATTGGCCCGTTCCGGCTGGAAAGTGAGCGGGCGCTGTTTCAACACTACGGCGTTGATGCCCTGGTCACGAAGAACAGTGGCGGGGTATCTACAGAAGCCAAGTTGCACGCCGCACGGGAATTGGGTGTTGAGGTGTTCATGTTGCAGCGCCCGGAGCTACCCGATGCTGACCAGCAGTTCAGTGATATCGCCGAAGGAGTGGCGGTAATCAGGGATTGGATGAAAAACGCTTAAACCGCAAGACATGTCGCCCTCAGAGCGGGCTGCTACGAAGCATTGAATCTGTAGCAGCGGGCTCTGACCGCGACAAACAAACTAATTTTATCGGAACTTCAAACGTGCCATTTGAATACGAAACAGACCCGGTTGCGATCGAGCAGGAAAGCTTCCGCCAGATCCGAGCTCTCACCGACCTTGAAGGCCTAAGCCGCGAGGAACAACAGGTGGTGATGCGGATCGTTCACAGTGTGGGGATGCCGGAGGTTGCTGCGCAGGTGCGCTTCAGCCCGAATGCCTGTGCTCAGGGTTTGCAGGCATTGTCTGATAATAAACCGATCCTGTGTGACGCAGAGATGGTGAAGCAGGGGATCACCAAGCGGATGATCAATACGCCACCACTCTGCTTCCTGAACGACCCGCGTGCATCGGAACTGGCAAAAGCGGCAAGCGAGACGCGCTCCATGGCTGCGGTTGAGCTGTGGCGTGAACATCTGGCGGGGGCGGTCGTAGTGATCGGTAATGCGCCTACCGCACTGTTTCGTTTGCTGGAGATGATAGAGAAGGGCGCAGATAAACCGGCCCTGATCATCGGTATGCCCGTGGGGTTCGTTGGTGCGGCAGAATCCAAACAGGCGCTGTGGGATCTGCATCAGCGTCTGGGGGTTGAGTGCATCACATTGTTGGGACGCCAGGGCGGTAGTGCGGTATCGGCGGCGACCTGTAATGCATTACTACGGTGTAATCGGGGAGAGTGGTACTGATGCAGTTGCATATTGTCGGACTAGGCGTCGCCGAGCAGGCGCACCTGTCTCTGGATGCGCAGCAGGTGTTGGCAGAGGCTGATAGGGTGATCGGTTCAGAACGCCAGCTGCAGGTTGTCGAACATCTAACGGGAGAGAATCCAACGTTCCGGTTGCCAAAGCTTGCAGAGCTAAAAGCATTAATTTGCACCTATGAAAAGGAGGGCCTGCAGTCTGTTGTCATCCTCGCCTCGGGTGATCCTCTCTACTATGGTATTGGCCGTTGGTTCAGCCATACGTTTCCGGAGCAACAGCTTAGCTTTTACCCGGCCGTCTCCAGCATTCAGGCGGCTTGTCATCGCCTGGGGCTTGCCTTGCAGGATGTCGAGGTATTGAGCCTGCACGGACGTCCCCTTGAAAAGATCCGCACACAGCTTAAACGCAATCGAACGCTGGTGGTTCTGACCGATAAACACAGCACGCCACAGGTACTGGCGCAGGAGTGTATTGCGGCGGGTTTCCAAAAATCACAGCTTGTCGTCTGTGAAAGGTTGGGATACGGCGATGAACAGATGCGCAGGTACCGTGCGACTGAGCTTATTGCAAACGACACCGAGTTTGATCCGCTGCACGTCACTGTGATCCGGGTACGTGGCTCAGGTGGAGTATTGCCTGAATTCCCCGGTATTGCTGACGGCAATTTCGTCACGGATCGTCCGAACGGTTCGGGCATGATTACCAAGCGCGAAGTGCGGCTTGCGATTCTATCCCTGATGCAGGTGTGTCGTGATGATCAGGTTTGGGATATAGGCGCTGGCTGCGGCGGTGTTGCCGTCGAACTGGCCTACTGGAATCCGGACAGCGAGATCCACGCCATAGAACATCACCCAGCGCGCCTGCGCTGTCTGAAAGCCAACCAGGACAAGTTTGGAGTGGTGGGTAATCTAAATATCGTAGAGGGGCGAGCCCCAGCAGCACTGGCGCATCTGCCTGCACCCGACAAGGTATTTATCGGTGGGAGCGATGGTGAGCTTGAAACCTTGCTTGAGCAAGTTTGGAGTCAACTGCCAGTTAATGGAGTGCTGGTCGCCAGCGCTGTCACTGAGAGCACCAAGCAACACCTGCTGGGATTCTACGAAGCACGCTTGAAGCAGGGCGACAGCTACAGCCAAACCACCCAAATTTCAGTCAATCGCGGCGATCAGCTCGCGGGTCAACTGGTGTACCGACCTGCCTTGCCGGTCACCCTCTTTTGTTTCCGTAAAGCGACCGTAAATGAGGAAGCATTTGATGTGTGAGGCGACGTTTTACGGCGTAGGTGTCGGGCCGGGAGATCCGGAGCTGATCACACTGAAAGCCTTGCGTTTGATCAAGGGGGCGCCGGTTGTGGCGTATCTGGCCAGCGATGAAGGTTCCAGTCAGGCACGTGCCATTGCAAGGGAAGCGTTTGTCGACCAGAGCACTGCGCAGATTGAGATACCGATCTGCATGCCAATGTCCACTGATCGTAGCTTAGCCAACAAGGCCTACGATGAAGGTGCAGCGCTGATTCGCCAGCAGCTGAAAGCCGGTCATGATGTGGTATTCCTGTGTGAAGGTGACCCCCTCTTCTTTGGCTCTTTTACCTATTTACTGGAGCGGTTGCAGGCTGAGTTTAGCTGCCAGGTCGTGCCGGGTATCTCGTCGGTAAATGCCGCGGCGGCGGAGCTGAAGCATCCACTGACCATGTTGAAAGAATCCTTCGTAGTGGTCAGTGGTCGCCATACGGATGAGCAGATCCGTACTGCCCTCAATGATCATGACTCGGTGGTGATTATGAAAGCCGGACGTGCCCGTCCTCGAATTCTGAATCTGCTGGGTGAAACAGGCCGTGCAGAAGAGGCGAGTTATCTGGAATACATCGGGCGTGAAAATCAGCGCATTGAAACCAATCTCAATCGATTGACACCGGAGGCTGGTCCGTATTTCTCGCTATTTGTGGTCACCCGTAAAGAGCGTAATAGCCGATGAGCAAGATTATCGCCCTGACCGAGGCCGGTCTGCGCTTGGCTCAGCAATTGCGTGGGCAGATGGACGATGCCGAGATCTGCTTTAAGCCCAAGCCCTTTGCCGACACCGTGCAGCAAGCATTTCGTGCCGGCGAACCACTGATCTTTATCTGCGCCACCGGTATTGTGGTGCGCACCTTGGCTCCGGTAATCCGTGATAAATACCAGGACCCGCCGGTACTGGTGCTCGATGAGCAGGGGCAATATGTCATCCCGCTTTTGTCCGGTCACGAAGGCGGCGCCAATCAATGGGCTGCAGAAGTCGCTCAGTTGTTGTCGGCGCAACCAGTGATCACAACCGCGAAGCCTTACCTGCAACCCGTGTATGCGGTGGGCATGGGTTGTGAACGTAACTGCCCGGTCGACGAACTGGAAAGACTGCTGATGGATTGCCTTGATCAGGCGGCTCTTACTCTGGACGTGGTGTCCAGCATCAACAGCATCGATATCAAAGCCGACGAAGTAGGACTGATTGAGCTGGCTGAGAAGCTGGGCAAACCGTTCCAGACCTGGGATGTGGATCAGCTCGGTACTATGGAATCGCTTCTGAGTACCCGCTCCGAGTACGTGTTTAACACGGTGGGTGTGTATGGCGTGGCGGAATCGGCGGCGCTCTGTGCTGTACAAGACGTCACAAAAGCAGCCCCCGAGCTTGTACTGAATAAACAGAAAACCCGAAAGGCGACCTGCGCAATTGCACGCAGTTACCCATCGGGGAGCTCATAAGAGCATATGTAGGGCAGGATTTATCCTGCCATTAGGCATAACGGTGGCGCCATAAATGACGCCCTACAGAGAAAAACGAAGACGTAAATGACCAAACTATTTGTTGTAGGTACAGGTCCTGGTGATCGTGAACTGGTGGCACCACGTGCTTTGGCCGCGATTAATGCCAGTACCGATCTGGTGGCCTATGGCCTGTATCTGGACCTGTTGGGTGACGTGTGTGATGGCAAAAAACACCACGATCTGCCGCTGGGTGAAGAGATCAACCGCGCCCGACTTGCGCTGGATCTGGCCGCCAGTGGGAAAACCACGGCGCTGATCTCCAGTGGTGATATCGGTATCTACGCCATGGCCACGCTGGTATTCGAACTGCTCGACCAACAACTGCAGGGCAATGAGAACCACCCGGAGTGGCTGGATGTGGAGATCGAAGTGGTACCGGGTATCTCTGCAATGCAGGCGGGTGCCAGCCGTGTAGGTGCAATGCTGGGGCATGACTTCTGTACGATTTCCCTGTCTGACTTGCTCACCCCGTGGGAAACCATCGAGAAGCGTATTCATAGCGCTGGTGCCGGGGACTTTGTGGTGTCGTTCTACAATCCGGTATCCCGTAAACGTGACTGGCAGCTCAATCATGCCCGCGATCTCTTGTTGCAATACCGCCCGGCGTCTACGCCCGTATTAATCGGTCGTCAGCTGACCCGAGAAGACGAAAACATCCGCATCATCCGACTTGATCAGCTTGATGCTAAAGACGTGGACATGTTCACCCTGGTGAGTGTTGGTAACAGTGAATCCCGTCACATCGTCAACGGCAGCCGTGAATGGGTGTACACACCGCGTGGTTACAAGAAGAAGCTGGGTGTGAGCGAGGAAAGCGCAGTATGAAGGTTTACTTTATCGGCGCGGGTCCCGGAGATCCGGAACTGATGACGCTTAAGGGCCTGCGCATTCTGAAGCAGTGTCCGGTGGTGCTTTATGCCGGTTCATTGATCCCGCGTGAAGTGTTGGCGGAAGTGGAGAGCAGTGCTGAAAAGATCATCGATACCGCCTCAATCGATCTGGAAGCGATCACTGCGCATATCACTCAGGCTCACTCTGAAGGCAAAGACGTGGCCCGTCTGCAGTGTGGTGATCCGGCTCTCTACGGCGCGATAGGCGAGCAGATCCGTCGCCTGGAACAGCAGGGTATTGAATACGAAGTGATTCCGGGTGTGAGCGCTGTGGCCGCGTCCGCCGCCTATCTGGGCAAGGAGCTGACCCTGTCCGGTGTCTCCCAGACGATCATTATGACTCGCTATGAGGGTAAAACGCCGTTCCCTGAGCGCGAACGACTGCCGGAACTGGCACGCAGCGGCGCAACCCTGGCAATTCACCTGGGCATTACCCGGATCCACAAAATTGTGGAGGAGCTGGTCCCTCATTACGGCGAAGACTGCCCGGTAGCAGTGTGTTATCGCACCAGTTGGCCGGATCAGGACAAGGTCACGGGAACGTTGCGCGATATCGTCGCCAAGGTGCGTGCAAAGGGCTTTACGCGCACCGCGCTGATTCTGGTTGGCCATGTGCTCGACAGTGACGATTTTGCCGATTCCTACCTTTACCAGAAGGATCAGGCCCATATCTATCGCCCACGGGTAAAACCCCTTACCCCACGAACAGTGCCGCGGACCGTTAAACGCGACACCTACCTAAAAGACACCGATAAGAAAGAGACAAACGATGCAGCTGAATAAGATCCCAACCACCGTTGTAACCGGCTTTCTGGGTAGCGGTAAAACCACGCTTCTTTCCAACGTCCTGAAACAGGCCGCCGGCAAACGGATCGCCGTAATCGTCAATGAGTTTGGTGAGCTGGACATCGATGCTGACCTGCTACGCAGTTGCCCGCTCGACTGTGAAGAGGAGCAGACGGTTGCTGACGGTGATAACGGCATCTACGAGCTGGCCAACGGTTGTATCTGCTGCACCGTAGAAGAGGAGTTCCTTCCGGTGATGCAGCAGCTGGTGGAACGTCGTGACGATATCGATCACATCCTGATCGAGACCAGCGGTCTGGCCCTGCCGAAGCCGCTGGTGCAGGCGTTCAACTGGCCGGGCATCAAAGAGTACTGCACGGTGGATGCGGTCATCACAGTGATTGACGGCCCTGCGGTTGCAGCGGGCCGTTTCGCACACGATGTGGATCAGGTGCAAGCCCAGCGCCTCGCGGATGACAGTCTGGATCACGATCCAACCCTGCAGGAGCTGCTGGACGACCAGCTGAGTGCTGCGGATCTTGTGGTGGTCAGCAAAAACGATTTGTTGGATACCGACGCACGCTCACTGGTGGAAACGGTTGTTTCGGCCAAGGTCCCAAATGCGGTCAAAACTGCCTACATCAGCAATGGCGAAGCACAGCTGGATATGTTGATGGGCCTGGACGCTGCGGCCGAGGAGCGTATCGAACAGGTACATAACCACCACGATCACCACCACGCACACGGCGAGCACCACGATCACGCCCACGACCACTTCGATTCATTTGTCATCACGCTGGGTGAGGTGGACAGTGACAAGCTGCAGGCAGCGCTGAAATCCCTACTGAGCGACTTCAATATCTACCGCGCCAAAGGCTTCGCGGCGCTGCCGGGTAAACCGATGCGTCAGGTATTTCAGGCGGTGGGTAAGCGTCTGGACGTGTACTTTGATCGTCCCTGGGCGATGGGTGAAAAGCGTAAAACCCAGCTTGTTTTCATCGGCAAAGGCATCGATGAAGCCACTGTGAAGTCCGTACTGGAGACGGCGCTTTAAATGCATCTGTTGGCGGCCCAGCCGGGTGGATTCGTCGATGATGAAGGCATTATCGATCTGGATCAGACACCGGCAGAGATCATCATCCTTTCTGCGGCAGACAGCTCCCTGGCGGCGCTGTCTGCGGGCGTGAGCGCGTTTGCAGTGCATAGCAGTGTGCCGGACGTGCGTCTGGCTAACTGGATGCAGCTGCTGAAACCGGCTGCGTACGACCTGTATGAGCACAAGGTGATTGATCACGCACAGGTGGTGGTGCTTTCACTGCTGGGTGGCCAGAATTATTGGCCGTATGGCTTTGAGCGTCTTCAAGAATGGGCGCAGGGCATAACGGATGGTAACCCGCGTACGCTGATCATTGTGCCGGGTGACGATGCCCCTGATCCCGAATTGTTTGCCGCGTCTACCGTGTCGGAAGAGGCATGTCACCGTGTATGGCGATATCTGCGTGAGGGTGGGATCGGAAATAGCGAACAGCTGCTACGGTTTGTCGCCTCGGAGTACCTAAGCCGTGATCTGGCCTGGCGTGAGCCACGGGGATTGCCTCGCTGCATGCTGTACAAACCTGCACTATCGGAAGGAAAGCAGGGTGGTCAGGCAAGTTTTAGCGAGTGGCAACAGCACTGGCAGCAAAATGGTCACGAACAGAATCCGGTGGTTGCGCTGCTGTTTTATCGCAGCCATCTGCAATCGGCCAATACGGCAATGTTTGACGGGTTGATTGCCGAACTGGAACGACAAAACTTGAGACCGCTACCGATCGCCATTGCTTCCCTGAAGGATGCGGAGTCGATCACGCTGGTGAATGCACTGCTGGAACAGAGTGACGCGTCGCTGATCATCAACACCACCGGCTTTGCCAGCAACACGGTCGCCAGCCCCAATCTGGCCTCCCAACCGACCGATTTTGATTCGCCGTTCTCCAGGCCGGTACCGGTGCTCCAACTCGTGCTGTCGAGTAGTACAAAGGAGGACTGGCAGCAGTATTCCCAAGGGCTGCGCAGCCGGGATATTGCCATGCAGGTGGTATTGCCTGAGATGGATGGGCGTATCGTTACGCGTGCGATCAGCTTTAAGGCAGAGAGTCACTTCGATAAACGGGCTCAGGTCTCGGTGGTACGTTATGCATTACACCGGGAACGTGCCGCATTTGTGGCTGAGTTGGCTGCGCGTCATTGTGCCCTGGCCACCAAAACCAATGGTGACAAACGGATCGCGCTGATCTTGGCCAACTACCCAACCAAAGACGGCCGTATTGGTAACGGTGTAGGACTGGATACACCGGCGTCGACGGTGAATATTTTGAAGGCGTTGTCTACGGCAGGTTATCCGCTTGGTGATGCCAATGATCTACCACAAACCGGTACTGCGCTGATCGAAGCTCTGCTCGAATCCGTCACAAATAACCCGAATACGATACACCAGTTACCCTGCTGGCAAAGTATGGGGTTGGATGAGTATCTGTTTTATTTCAGTAGGTTACCGCAGGGATGTCAGAAAGCAGTTTACGACCAGTGGGGTTCACCTGAGCAGGATATTAAGTATCGAAACGGGCGTTTGATGCTCTCCGGAATTCGCCTGGGCGAGACCTTCGTCGGTATCCAGCCCGCACGCGGATTCAATATCGATCTGGCCGCCAATTACCACGATCCGGACCTGATTCCGCCGCACAACTACCTGGCATTCTATTTCTGGTTGCGGCACTGCTACCAAGTGGATGCAGTGATACACGTGGGTAAACACGGCAACCTGGAGTGGTTGCCCGGCAAGGGCACGGCGTTGTCCGAACGCTGTTGGCCGGATATTGCGTTGGGGCCGATGCCACATTTCTATCCGTTTATCGTCAACGATCCCGGTGAAGGCGCGCAGGCGAAGCGTCGTACCCAGGCGGTGATTATCGATCACCTGATGCCGCCGATGACCCGCGCGGAAAGTTACGGTGAACTGGCCGAGTTGGAAGGGCTGGTAGACGAGTACTACCAGGCGTTGGGCATGGACAGCCGACGCGAGCAGTGGTTGCGTGACGAAATCCTCAAGCAGGTACGCAAGACCCATCTGCTGGATGAGCTGGCCGGTAATACGTCGGATGACGATCAAGTGCTGGCGGAGCTTGATGCCTACCTTTGTGATATCAAAGAAGCACAGATCCGCCACGGCCTGCATATTCTGGGTGAGCTGCCGGGCGATGCAAAACTGGCTGATACTTTGGTGGCGCTGCTGCGCCTGCCGCGTGGTGATGATCCCGCCAGTCAGGGGATCCTGCATAACCTGATCGCTGATCTGGATCTGCGTGGTGGTGCCGAGCTGTTTGATCCGTTGGCTGCTGGTAGAGAGCAGTGGGTTGGTGCAAAACCTGAATTGTTGAAAACTGTCAGCGATGAACTCTGGCGCAGTGAAGCGGATACCCGTGAACGCTTGGAGTTGTTGGCGCTGAAGTGGGTTGAACGCTTTGTGCTGGGTGACGGCGATCTTGATGATTTGACGGATTACCCGCAAACCCGCGCGCAGTTTGAGTACGCGCGAAACCGCATCCATAAGGCGCTGGAGCAGAGTGTCGACCTGGAAATTCGATCGTTGCTTGAGGGTCTTAATGGGCGCTTTGTCGAACCCGGTCCAAGTGGTGCGCCGACACGTGGTCGTTTGGATACGTTACCGACCGGGCGCAATTTCTTCTCTGTAGATAACCGTTCCATCCCCAGTCCCGCGGCCTGGGCGATTGGTGAGCGTTCGGCACAGGCGCTGATTGAACGTCACCTGCAGGAGCACGGTGACTTCCCGCGTCAGCTGGGGCTGTCGGTCTGGGGTACGGCCACGATGCGCACAGGCGGTGACGATATCGCCCAGGCCTTTGCGCTGATGGGCGTGCGCCCGATCTGGGCGCCGGGTTCCAACCGTGTGGTGGACTTCGAAGTGATCAGCACGATGCAACTGGGGCGTCCCCGGTTGGATGTCACGTTGCGTGTATCCGGTTTCTTCCGTGATGCCTTTCCTAATGTGATGAAGCTTTACGATGCGGCTGTTCAGGCAATTGCAACGCTGGATGAGCCGGGAGACGGTAACACCATCCGCCAGAATATCGAAGCGCGTCAGCAGCAATTGATGGCTGAGGGCATGAGTGAAGAGACTGCACAACGGGAAGCAAGCTACCGGGTATTTGGTAGCAAACCCGGTGCATACGGTGCTGGATTACAGGGTTTGATCGATGAACGTTGTTGGGAACAGCGTAGTGATCTGGCCGAGGCCTACCTCAACTGGGGAGGTTACGCGTATGGCAACCAGCAGGGTGATGGCGTGGAAGCACGTGATGCTTTTCAGCACCAGCTTTCCCAGATGGATGCGGTGGTGCAGAACCAGGATAACCGTGAACACGATCTGCTCGATTCCGACGACTACTACCAGTTTCAGGGCGGCATGACCAACGCCGTGACCGTGCTCAGCGGCGAAACACCGGCGGTCTACCACAGCGACCACTCCAATCCGCAGGTGCCGAAGATCCGCACCCTGAAGGAGGAGCTGAACCGGGTCATTCGTTCCCGCGTACTGAATCCGAAATGGATCAATGCGATGCGCGAGCACGGCTACAAAGGTGCGTTTGAAATGAGCGCCAGCGTGGATTACATGTTCGCCTACGATGCTACCACCAATCTGATCGCCGATTACCAATACGAAAAAGTGACCGATACCTTGTTATTCGATCAGGACAACCGGGCCTTTCTGGAACAACACAACCCCCATGCGTTGGAAGAGATGGCAGAGCGGCTGATGGAAGCCACCCAGCGTGGGCTGTGGCAGGAGCCGGGGGAATACGCGGGAAAATTGCAGGATTTGCTGCTGGAGATTGATCAGCGGCAGGAGAGTATTAACTGATGAGCGAGTTTAAGCATCCGCATACCCTGATGGTGCAGGGCACCACCTCCGACGCGGGCAAGAGCATTATGGTGACTGCGCTCGGGCGTATCCTGGCGCGCAAGCAGGTATCGGTGGTGCCGTTTAAGCCACAGAACATGGCGTTAAACAGTGCCGTTACCGCAGAAGGTGGTGAGATCGGCCGTGCCCAGGCCGTGCAAGCCGAGGCCTGCTTTTTACCGCCGAGCGTGGATATGAATCCGGTACTGCTCAAACCCAACAGCGATATCGGTGCCCAGGTGATCGTGCACGGTAAGGCAATTGGCAATATGAAGGCTACCGAGTACCACAACTACAAGCCTGAACTACTGAAAGAGGTGCTGCTCAGTCACGACCGACTCGCCCATCAGTATCAGGCGGTATTGGTGGAAGGGGCGGGAAGTCCTGCCGAGATCAACCTGCGGGAGCACGATATCGCCAACATGGGTTTCGCCGAAGCAGCCGATTGCCCGGTAGTTATCGTGGCGGATATTGACCGCGGTGGCGTCTTTGCACACTTGCTCGGGACCTATGAGCTGTTAAGTGACACCGAGAAAGCCCGGGTGAAGGGTTTCATCATCAACCGTTTTCGCGGTGATGTGACGTTGTTGGAGCCCGGTCTCGACTGGCTGGAAGAGCGTACCGGGGTTCCGGTCCTGGCGGTGATTCCCTACGTAATGAATCTGCATATCGAAGCAGAAGACGCGATCAACCAGCAGCAGAAACACAATGACACCTACCAGCAACTGAAGGTGGTCGTGCCAATCTACCCACGTGCCAGCAACCATACCGACTTTGATGTGTTGCGCATGCATCCGCAGGTGGACTGCGAATTTATGCGTGACCTGAATGACTTCAAAGGTGCAGACCTGATCGTCCTGCCCGGCAGCAAAAACGTACGCGGTGATCTGGCCTGGTTGAATGAGAGCGGATGGGCGGATGCAATCCGTCGTCATCTGCGTCTGGGCGGCAAAGTGATTGGTGTCTGTGGCGGTTACCAGATGCTGGGTGAGTGGATTCACGATCCTGAAGCTGTTGAGTCGGCGGCGGGTTCCAGTGAAGGACTTGGCCTGTTGGCGATGGAAACCACACTGACCGGTAACAAAACCCTGCGTAACGTCTGTGGCGAAACAAAACAAGGCGGGTTGGCCGTTAAAGGCTACGAAATCCATGCGGGGGTTAGCAAAGGCCCGGCTTTGGAGTCGCCTTTGTTTAACATCACACCGGTTGAAGGCGATCAGAACCTGATGCCGGAAGGTTCCCGCAATGACGAGGACACGGTGATCGGCAGCTATATCCATGGCCTGTTTGATGAAGCGGCGCTGTTGGATCACCTGTTGCGGTGGGCAGGGCTCGATCAGGTTGAGCAGTTTGATTACGCCGTATTTCGTGAGCAGCAGATCGAGCGTCTGGCTGACGAAGTAGAGGCGGTTCTGCCGTTTGAACGGATCTGCGAATTGCTGTCGCTGGAGGTCTCCGCTTGAGTATCCTCGCAGCCGTACTGCTAGCGTTGGCACTGGATCGCTTATTAGGCGAACCCAAGCGTTTCCACCCGCTGGTGGGGTTTGGTGGAATTGCGGCAAATATCGAGAAGCGCTTTAACCGCAGGCAAAATAGCCGGCTTGCAGGAGTGCTGGCCTGGCTCTGGGCCGTCTTGCCGTGGGTGGCTGTAGCAACGGTTATCCAGCAATTGGCGGGTACCGGCCCCGTTGTTGGGGTACTGCTTGGTGGTTTCATGCTGTATCTGGCTATCGGTTGGCAAAGCCTGCTGCAGCATGCATTGGCAATTGCTGAGCCGTTGGAAAGCAGTGATATAAATTCGGCACGGAATGCAGTTGGAATGATTGTCAGCCGCGATACCTCCGAACTGGATGAAACCTCCGTAGCCAGCGCTGCTACCGAATCGGTGCTGGAGAACGGCGCCGATGCAATCTTCTCCGCGATCTTCTGGTTCTGCCTGCTGGGCATTCCCGGTGTGGTTTTGTATCGCCTGAGTAATACCTTGGATGCTATGTGGGGCTACAAGAACGACCGGTTTCTCTGTTTCGGTTGGGCCGCGGCGCGTATTGATGACGTGCTCAACTACATCCCGGCACGGTTAACAGCGCTGAGCTACGCGCTAGTGGGTAAAACACGCATCGCGCTGCGCTGCTGGCAGGTACAGGCAACGAGCTGGAAAAGCCCCAATGCCGGGCCGGTGATGGCAGCAGGTGCCGGGGCGATCAATGTGTCGTTGGGGGGGGCAGCGATCTACCACGGACAACTCCAGCAGCGCCCGCCGCTGGGGCCACCCCCTGGGCAAGGTGATCAACCCAGTGCAAAAGGCATTCGTGCCGCCTGCGGATTGGTTAACCGTGCGTTACTGCTCTGGGCGTTTGTTATCACGTTGATTTTGATCGGGGAAGCGTTGCTGTGAATGGACAGATTCTGCATGGCGGTGATCTGATCAGCGCCAGCGCCCGTTATAACATCCCGCAGGATCAGTGGTTGGACCTATCGACTGGGATCAATCCTGACAGTTACCCCGTTGGAGAACTGGCAACTGAAGTATTCCAGCGGTTGCCGTATCAACAACAGGTCTTTGCGGATGCGGTGACCGGCTATTACGGCACTGATGAGTGGCTAGCGGTGAACGGGTCGCAACCGGTGATCCAGGCATTGCCGTTGTGCCTGGAAAAACTCCCGGTGCTTTTGCCTGATGTAGGTTACGACGAGCACCGTCATCACTGGGCAGCAAACGGCAACCCATTGGCGTTCTATCCCGCCTTTGATCTTAACGCAGCGTCTGATCAGATTGAGAGGCGGTTAAGCAAAGGCGAGCCTTTCCATCTGGTGGTGATCAATCCCAATAATCCAACCGGATTAGAGTTCTCCAAAGTGCAACTATGCAACTGGGCAGAGCGTTTAGCGGGCAAAGGGTGTCTGATTGTCGATGAGGCGTTTATCGATACGCAGCCTGCGATCAGCGTTCTGAACGAGCCGTTAAGCGACAAGCTTATCGTGTTGCGTTCCTTTGGTAAGTTCTTTGGTTTGGCTGGATTACGTTTGGGTTTTGTTTTTGCTTCCGATCAATTGCGTTCACAGCTACAACAGCGTCTAGGGATTTGGCAGGTAAACGGGGTGGCACAGGGTGTCGCGACCAATGCCCTGTCCGATCTGGATTGGCAACGGGGGGCACGTCAGGATATCACCCTTAACGCGGAACGTACTGCTCTGCTATTGGCACCGTTGATGGACGCGCTGCAGCCAGATCGCGTCGCTCAGACGCCGTTGTTTAGCAGTTGGCAACTGGACGCGGATATTGCAGCGCAGGTTCAGGACCTCCTTGCCCAACAAGGCGTTCTAGTGCGTCTGATTCCGTTAAGCGAACGCAAGGCGCTGCTCCGGACAGGGATTATCAGCCGCTATAACTGGGATGCTATCGACCGGCTAGACGGTGCAGTGAACGCGTGTATCGAATTACTCAATCATCAAGGTGAGGCCCATGTCTGAGCGACGTATTACAGGCAACCAACCCTACTGCCAGGAAGATCGCGATGCGATCTATCGGGTGATCGCTGAGCGGCGCGATATGCGTCACTTCTCGCAAGAACCGCTGGATCCGCAAGTCTTAAAGCGCCTGTTTCGGGTGGCTCATCAAGCCCCGAGCGTGGGGCTGATGCAACCGTGGCGCTTCCTGCGTATCACCGACCGGGATTTACGTGGACAGATATGTGAACTGGTGGAGCTGGAACGACAGCAAACGGCAGATGCCCTGGGCGAACGCCGTGATCAGTTTGTGAAGCTGAAGGTTGAAGGGATCAGGGACTGTGCAGAAGTGGTGGTTGCTGCTTTGCCGGAAGGGCGGGATGCCCACGTATTTGGGCGCCGTACCTTGCCTGAGATGGATTTGGCATCACTCGCCTGTGCCATTCAGAACATGTGGCTGGCGGCGCGGGCTGAAGGTATCGGTTTGGGCTGGGTATCGCTGTTTGATCCGCAGGCATTGGCGGATCTTTTAAAGATGCCGGTCGGCAGTAAACCGGTGGCAATCCTCTGCATTGGACACGTTGACGGCTTCTATGAACAGCCGATGCTGGTGCAGGAAAAGTGGGCGCAAGAGGCGCCACTGGAAGCGTTTATTTTTGAGAATTACTGGTCTGAACCTGCCCCTGAGGTGTGAGGTTCGAACTGTACAGAATTAGTCTGGAGAGAAATGAAGTGAACAAAAAAGGCATTATGGTGTGTGGTCACGGTAGCCGTGACAAGGATGCAGAGCGTGAGTTCGGGCGCGTTGCCGAGGGCTTGAAAAAGCGCTTCCCGGATATTCCGGTTGAATACGGTTTTCTGGAGTTTTCCGCACCAAACATCCATATGGGGCTGAACAGTCTGGTCGAGCAGGGCGTAGAGCAGATCTATGCAGTGCCGGGCATGCTGTTTGCCGCGACTCATGCGAAGAACGATATCCCATCGGTACTGACCACCTTTCAGGAGAAGAACGCCGGTGTTCAGGTTGAGTACGGTAGCGAGCTGGGCCTACATCAGGCGATGATCGATGCCTTTCAGGCGCGTATCTACGAGTCCTTGGGACTGGACCCGGAGAATCCGCCGGAGAGCCTGTACGACACCATGCTGGTGGTGGTTGGCCGTGGTACTTCCGATACCCACGCCAATGCGGAAGCGGCGAAACTGACCCGTATCGTAAATGAGAATATGGGCTTTGGCTGGGCAGATACCGTGTATTCCGGCGTAACCTACCCATCTGTGGGTGTGGGGCTGGAGAAACTGCTGAAGCTGGGCTTCAAGCGTGTGGTGATTGCGCCTTACTTCCTGTTTACTGGTCGTCTGATCAAACGTATCTATGGTTACGTAGATAAGGTGGCTGAGGAAAACCCGAGTGTAGAGTTTATCAAAGCGCCGTACCTGAATGACCACGACAAAGTGATCGACGCATTTGAGATTCGGGTGCGTGAGATTATGGAGGGGCAGCAAGGGCCTGAAACCCTGATGAGTTCCTTCCAGCGGCGTCTGGCCGCGGGTGAGGTGGACGTACATCACCATCACGCAGAGTATTCTGAAGACGGTCATCGCCATCATCACGCCCACTCACATGATCACAGTCATAGCCACGATCTTGGTCATTCACACAGTCATGATCATTCTCTCAGCCACGGACATGATCACTCGCACGGTCACTCTCACGGTGTTTACCGCCATATCGCGCACCCGTTGGGTCCACGTACCATGATCGGTGAGAACATCTGCTGCTGCTTTATGAGTCAGTTCCCACAGTCGGTGCTGGATGAGGAGGCAGATAAGATCAAAGACAAGTGCGCCGAGACCGCGTTGGCGCATAAGTAAGGTATTAGGTGGTGTTGGGCATCGCGTTGCGATGGCCAACCTACGGGCTATCTAGTGTAGTTTAGCCATTGCGAAGCAATGCCTAACAAATGAAAAAAGCGCCAAGGGCGAACCCTAGGCGCTTTTATAGCTTGGACGAGCTACAGGATCTATTACGCGGGAAAATTAAGATCCGATCAATCCATCAATAGGCGAAGACGCTGTTGCGTAGGACTTGCGCGGCATACGGCCCGCCAGGTAGCCTTCACGACCGCATTCAACTGCTTTACGCATCGCCTGGGCCATCAGTACCGGGTTCTGAGCGTGGGCAATTGCACTGTTCATCAATACGCCCTCACAGCCCATCTCCATCGCCAGTGTCGCATCAGACGGAGTACCCACACCGGCATCAACGATGATCGGAACGTTGGCGTTTTCCAGAATGATCTTGATGTTGTTAGGGTTGCAGATACCAAGGCCTGACCCGATTGGTGCACCCAGTGGCATTACCGCCACACAACCCATCTCTTCCAGGCGTTTCGCAACGAGGGGATCGTCGCTGGTGTAAACCATTACCTTGAAGCCATCTTTGATCAGCGTTTCTGCTGCAGCCAGGGTTTCGGTTACATTCGGATAGAGCGTCTTATCGTCGCCCAGTACTTCCAGCTTCACCAGATCGTGGCCATCCAACAGTTCACGTGCCAGACGGCAGGTGCGTACTGCTTCTTCAGCGGTATAGCAGAACGCGGTGTTCGGCAGGATGGTGTACTTTTCAGGTGGCACTACGTCCAACAGGTTTGGTTCATCCGGATTTTGACCTATGTTGGTACGACGCAGCGCCACAGTTACGATCTCCGCGCCGCTGGCTTCGATAGCCGCTTTGGTTTCGGCCATGTCCTTGTATTTACCGGTACCCACCATTAGACGGGAGTTAAAACTGCGGCCTGCAACGATCAACTGATCGTTTGTGGAGATCTCTGTAGTCATACCTGATTCCTGTACTTCGAGAGGAGAATTGGACGTAAGTGGCGCGGGGACGCTGAATTAATCAGCCGCCACCGATCGCACGCACGATTTCGATACGGTCGCCTTCACGCACACGGGTTTTGGCATGCAGGCTACGAGGGATAATTTCACTGTTTAGCTCTACTGCGATGCGCTGGTTGCCCAGGTGCAGCTTGTCGAGGAGTTCTTGAACGTTATTAGCGCTGAAGAGCTGCATGCTCTCGCCATTTACAGTCAGTCGGATCATGTTGGTGGCCTCGTTGCCGGTCTATGTGGAGACCGATCGGTTTTTATTTTTGGTTGGTGTGTATGTTGAGAGAGAAGAGGGCAAAGGGTTAAGGTCCAGCTTTGTGGACGATATGAGTCCAGCTAGTTGGTGCCATTGGGCAACTTAGCCAGCGAGAACATTAATCCCGCAGGCTGGGTCGAGCCATAGGCGACACCCAACATACCCATCTTTCGGCAACCTGTGTGTTCGGTGTCGCTTCGCTCGACCCAACCTACGGGCTTTTTGTACATCCTTGTACTTTCCGGTGAGATCACCGGCAGAAGGTATGAACTGATTTTGTGATAGGAGAAAGTTTCGTTAAATCTAAAATAACTTTCGCCCAGTTAAGTGAATTAATAACTTAATGTGGTGGTACGTTAAGTGGTTGAGGGGAAAAGGAAGAGCAGAGGCTTTGCAGGGGGGGCTGGGATAGCCTTCAGGTTACCCTACATAGGATCTCATCGCGTCTATGTTATCAGTTAGCACGAAACTCACTCCCCTCTACGCCGCCGAGCATTTCGCAAATAAAACGACTAAAAGCAAATTCTGTTTGAGGCCTATGGCCGAGTTTATTTGCTTCGTTTTATTTGTGAAACGCGCAGGGTACCGGGCTTGCCCGGCAAGTATCGGGGCCGCGGGGGATTGGTAAGGGGTGCGCGGCTGCACCCCTTACCTCGCCCTAAAGGGGCGACACCAAAGAAATCCATCAAGATGATCAACTAACTTTTTTCCCTGATTAACAGCGAAAATTTTAAACCTGGCACCAAGCTGAAGCCCATATAATTCGGGGCTTCAACCAAATCGAAGCCCCCACAAATCCTACTGGCATCATGTTTCCCAATCATCTGGTTCTAACCCGTTTTCGGCCTGAATCTGTAGCTTAAAGATCAGTGAAGGACATCAGGGCACGCCTGCTTTGTCGTTCTCCAAACCGAACAATTTCGACCTTACGGAAGAGTTCGGAGAGCTAAGAGTAAGACGGAAGATGGGAGTTCGACTCCCGCCTCTGCATAAAAATAACAGCACCCTCAGAGGAGGTGAGTATGACTTTTAACGCGAACGAATTCGACGCAAAAGAAGTAATTGGCAACGACCGTAAACACGTATGGCACCACATCACCCAGCACAAGCCATTCGAAGAAAACGATCCAATGGTGATTGTGAAAGGCGAAGGCATGCGTGTATGGGATGCGAAAGGTAACGAATACCTGGATGCGGTATCCGGCGCAGTATGGACTGTAAACGTTGGCTACGGCCGTACCGAGATCGCAGATGCTGTTCGTGATCAGCTGGTTACCATGAACTACTTCGCACAGACTGCCGGTAACGTTCCAGCGGCGCAGTTTGCAGAGCGTCTGATCGAAAAAATGCCTGGTATGAGCCGAGTTTATTACTCCAACTCCGGTTCAGAGGCGAACGAGAAAGCGTTTAAGATCGTACGTCAGATCGCCGAGAAGAAATACGGCGGCAAGAAGCACAAAATTCTGTTCCGTGAGCGTGACTACCACGGTACTACCATCACTGCACTGAGTGCGACTGGCCAGTACGAGCGTAAGAACCAGTACGGTCCATTCACTCCAGGTTTCGTTGAAGTACCACACTGCTGTGAATACCGTGCGCAGGACGGATCTGACGCAGAAAACTACGGTGTATGGGCTGCAGACCAGATCGAAAAAGTGATCCTGGCTGAAGGTCCTGAGACTGTAGGCGCACTGTGTCTGGAGCCGATCACTGCAGGTGGTGGTGTGATTGAGCCGCCTCAGGGTTACTGGGACCGCGTTCAGGAAATCTGCAAAAAGTACGACATCCTGCTGCACATCGACGAAGTCGTTTGTGGTCTGGGTCGTACCGGTAAGTGGTTCGGTTACCAGCACTACGGCATCAAGCCAGACATGGTAACCATGGCGAAGGGTGTTGCGTCCGGTTACGCGGCGATCTCCTGCACCGTGACCACTGAAGAAGTATTCGCAGCGTTCAAAGAAGATGACGATGCGCGCATGGGTTACTTCCGTGATATCTCCACCTTCGGTGGCTGTACTGCGGGTCCTGCGGCAGCACTGGTTAACATGGACATCATCGAGCGCGAAGGTCTGCTGGACAACGTTGTAGAACAGGGTGAATACCTGCGCGGCCGTCTGAACCAGCTGATGGAGAAGTACGACGTTATCGGAGACGTACGTGGTAAAGGTCTGTTCGCTGGTTTCGAACTAGTGAAAGACCGTGAAACCAAAGAGCCTGTTGATGAGAGTCTGCCAATCGCAATCGGTGCACACTGCATGCAGAATGGCGTAATCATCGGTCGTACTAACCGCTCCTTCAAAGAGTTCAATAACACTATCTGTCTGAGCCCAGCGCTGATCGCTACCCGTGCAGACATCGATAAGATCGTTGACGCTCTGGACAACGCTCTGGCTGAACTGGCGCCTAACGCATAATTCGACATGCTGAATTAAGGTGCTCCGGAGTTATGGTTTTACGGTAGCCATAACTCCGGTTTTTTCTGAGGCCTGCGCTGTTGGGCCTTTTTGTTGCCCGCCGCACCGTCTCATCACTATCTTGCTTGGCCGTGACCTCATCACGGTAATGTTAAAAATACGATCAATAACTGGTATTTACTCAGTGGATCGTATAAAACTGATCGATCTCTAATAAAAACAATAAGATAAGAGAGAGTAACCACAAGCGATTAGTGGTTATGAACTATACTGACTCCGTAATACCTGTTCTCTGCTACGGCAGATTTTCTGCTATTTTGATGGAACAAAATTTGCAGGACTACGTTCACTAAAGGAGTAGATGGTCAGTTGAGGCCTCAGCGATTGAGGCAATTAAAAGAGTGCAAATAAGAACGATAAAAAGGCGAAGTAAATGTTTCAGCTATTCCACTTAACGCCAGGCAAAGGTGGCAGCCTGCAGCAACAGCTGAGAGAGCAGATCGCAACGGCGATTCTGAACGGCAACATTCCGGTTGATGCTCCACTTCCATCCAGCCGCAAGCTTGCGCAACAGCTTGACGTGGCGCGTAATACCGTGGTGTTGGCTTACGAACACCTTCTCGACGACGGTTACTTGATCGCCCGTGAACGTAGTGGCTATTACGTAAACCCGGATATTCTGTCAGGCCAGGTAAAACTCGCAGAACAACCGGAACCAGAAGCCGGCAGCGAACCGACTCACCCGCCAGATTGGGGTAAGCGTTTCAAGCTGCGTCCAACCGAACAAACTAACATCAGCAAACCGCGTGACTGGCAGAAGTACGAATATCCGTTTATTTACGGTCAGTTTGACGCATCCTTGTTCCCAACCGTTAACTGGCGCGAATGCTGCCGTGATGCGGTAAGCGGTCCTTCTATCAGTGACTGGGCGGCAGACCGTTTTGATAACGATGATCCGTTGCTGATCGAGCAGATCCGTACACGTTTGCTGCCACGCCGCGGCGTATGGGCTTCATCCGATCAGATCCTGGTGACTGTAGGTGCGCAGCAGGCACTCTATATGATGGCGCAGCTGCTGTTGGATAAGCAGAGCACCATTGGCCTTGAAAACCCGGGCTACGTGGATATCCGCAACATTGCCACACTGAATCCGTCTCAGGTACGACCGATTCCGGTAGACAAGGACGGAATGTTGGTGGATGACCGTCTGAAAGGCTGTGATCTGGTGTTCACGACACCAAGTCACCAGTGCCCAACAACGGTAACTATGCCAATCGAGCGTCGTTATGAACTCCTCAAGCGTGCCGATGAAGATGATTTTCTGATCATCGAGGACGACTACGAGAGTGAAACTAACTTCAAGTCCAACCCAATCCCGGCCTTGAAGAGCCTCGATAAGAACGACCGCGTGCTCTATATTGGCAGTCTTTCCAAGACCCTTGCACCAGGATTGCGCCTGGGGTACCTCGTAGGGCCGGCCGAGTTTATCCGTGAGGCGAGGGCGTTGCGCCGTCTGATGGTGCGTCACCCTGCGGCGAACAACCAGCGTTCGGTGGCTCTGTTCCTGGAGCGCGGTTATCACGACTCGCTGATTATGAACATCATGCGTAACTACCAAACACGCTGGCGTGCGATGGATGAAGCGCTAACCAAGTACTTGCCTGAATCCCATAACCAGCCAACGTTCGGTGGTTCCTGTTACTGGGTTAAGGGGCCGGAAGGGCTGGATGCGGAAGAACTGCAGCAACGCGCGAAGGAGGAGAGCATCCTGATTGAGCCGGGCGCGATTCACTTCCTGCAGGATCCACCTCCCAAGAACTATTTCCGACTTGGGTATTCCTCTATCTCCACCGATCGGATAGAGCCAGGAATTAAAAAACTGGCGGATTTAATCCACTCGATGGTGTGATCAACGACTGTACGTACACCCCAAAAGCCACCTGGATCAGGTGGCTTTTTTGTTTTGGTTCCATTCTTTAACATATTGAAAAATAAGGTTAAAAATAGGTATTGGGCCAGTTTTTCATCCTGGCTCAAACCGTACCTCAAATCTGGTCCTACTGAGAAATAGGCCTCCCTCCTAATCTGTTTAACAAGACGTTAGCACGGGAATCGCGCTGAAACGCGAGGGCCGGTGCTAAACACGGTCTACTACTCAGAACGAAAAAAATAAAAAGTGGGAGTGGATAACAATGTTGATCGGTGTACCTAAAGAGATTAAGAACCACGAATACCGTATCGGTATGGTTCCAGCGAGTGTGCAGGAACTGACAAGCCGTGGTCACCAGGTAGTAGTTGAAACCAACGGCGGTGCCGGTATCGGTTTCAGTGACGACGATTACCGCGCAGCGGGCGCGACCATCGCAAACACCGCAGAAGAGATCTTCGCTTCTGCAGACATGATCGTAAAAGTTAAAGAGCCTCAGGCGGTAGAGCGCAAAATGTTGCGTCCTGGCCAGTTGCTGTTTACATACCTCCACCTTGCTCCGGACCCGGATCAGACTGATGACCTGCAGGCGAGCGGCGCTACTTGCATCGCATACGAGACCGTAACATCTGATAAAGGCGGTCTGCCACTGTTGGCGCCGATGTCTGAAGTTGCCGGTCGCATGTCCATTCAGGCGGGTGCGGCGTGTCTGGAGAAATCCAAACAGGGCCGCGGCATGCTGCTCGGCGGCGTACCGGGCGTAGAGCCTGCAAAAGTAACCATCATCGGTGGCGGTGTGGTTGGCTCCAACGCTGCTCGCATGGCTATCGGCATGGGCGCTAACGTTGTGATTCTGGATCGCTCCGTTGATGTGCTGCGCCGACTGGTTTCCGAGTTTGGCACGTCAGTTAGCACTGTTTACTCAAGCAAAGCATCGCTGGAAGAGCATGTATTATCCGCAGATCTGGTGATCGGTGGCGTTCTTATTCCTGGCGCAGCCGCGCCAAAACTGGTGACCAAAGAGATGGTCTCCCGTATGAAACCAGGTTCTGCTGTTGTTGATGTTGCAATTGACCAGGGCGGTTGCTTCGAAACCTCCCATGCGACTACGCATCAGGACCCAACCTACATTGTTGACGACGTTGTTCACTACTGCGTCGCCAACATGCCAGGTGCGGTAGCCCGCACCTCCACACTGGCACTGAACAATGCGACCTTGCCTTATATCGTGGCGCTGGCTGATTTGGGCTGGCAGGAAGCGATCCGTCGGGACCCACACCTGGCGAATGGCCTCAATGTTCACGATGGCAAGATTACAAACGAAGAAGTTGCCGTTGCTTTAGGGCGTGAGTACACACCTTACAGCGTTTAATCATCAACCGTTGTCGGCAGTGACTTAGGTCGCTGCCAATAAAAATAACATTAAGGAACTCCTATTATGGCTCGTATGACTCCTAGTGAAGCGATGGTAGAAACCCTCGTTGCGAACGGTGTTACCGATTGTTTCGGTATCATGGGTTCTGCATTTATGGATGCGATGGATATCTTCACCCCAGCGGGTATTCGTCTGATCCCTGTAGTGCATGAGCAGGGCGCTGGCCACATGGCTGACGGTTATGCGCGTGTTTCCGGTCGTCACGGTGTATGTATCGCACAGAACGGCCCAGGTATCACCAACTTCGTAACTGCAATTGCTGCAGCTTACTGGGCTCACTCCCCAGTAGTATGTATCACGCCTGAAACCGGTACTAACTCCCAGGGTCTGGGTGGTTTCCAGGAAGCTCAGCAGCTGCCGTTCTTCGAAACCATCACTAAGTACCAGGTGTCTGTTGTAAACAACACCCGTATGGCTGAACTGACTGCTCGCTGCTTTGACCGCGCGATGTTGGAAAACGGCCCAACTCAGCTGAACATCCCACGTGACCTGTTCTACGGCGACATCGATTGTGAAATCCCAGCGCCGATCCGCATCGAACGTTCTGCGGGTGGTGAGCAGGCGCTGGCTGAAGCTGCAGAGCTGCTGGCTAACGCTGAATTCCCAGTAATGATCTCCGGTGGCGGTGTTGTTCTGGGTGACGCTTACGAAGAAGCGATCGCTATCTCCGATCAGCTGGGCATGCCAGTTGTAAACTCTTACCTGCACAACGACTCCTTCCCCGCATCTCACCCAATGTGGTGTGGTCCTCTGGGTTACCAGGGTTCCAAAGCAGGTATGAAACTGATCCAGCGCGCTGACGTTGTACTGGCTCTGGGTACCCGTCTGGGACCTTTCGGTACTCTGCCTCAGCACGGTATCGACTACTGGCCGAAAGACGCGAAAATCATCCAGGTTGACTGCGATCCTAAGATGCTGGGTCTGGTTAAGAAAGTTGACGTAGGTATCTGCGGTGACGCAAAAGCAGCAGCTAAAGCACTGATGCGTCTGCTGGCTGAGAAATCACCTAAGTGTCTGGAAAACCGCGATCAGCGTGCAGAAGAGATCGCTGCTGAAAAAGCTGCTTGGGAAGCTGAGCTGGACGAGTGGATCCACGAGAAAGACGATTACTCTCGCGAGATGATCGAAGAGCAGGCTGCTGAAGAAGGCAACTACCTGCACCCACGTCAAGTTCTGCGTGAGCTGGAAAAAGCGATGCCTGCAGACGTAATGGTGTCCACCGATATCGGTAACATCAACTCTGTATCCAACAGCTACCTGCGTTTCGAACGTCCACGTTCTTTCTTCGCAGCGATGTCCTTCGGTAACTGTGGTTACGCACTGCCAACTATGATCGGTGCAAAAGTGGCTGCTCCAGATCGCCCTGGTATCTCTTACGCGGGTGACGGCGCATGGGGCATGTCCATGATGGAAATCATGACCTGTGTACGTGAAGACATCCCTGTAACTTCTATCGTATTCCACAACCGTCAGTGGGGTGCTGAGAAGAAGAACCAGGTTGATTTCTACAACCGTCGTTTCGTAGCAGGCGAGCTGGAAAACCCAAGCTTCGCAGACATCGCACGCTCCATGGGCGCTGAAG
This sequence comes from Pontibacterium granulatum, assembly GCF_029961155.1. Taxonomy (GTDB): domain Bacteria; phylum Pseudomonadota; class Gammaproteobacteria; order Pseudomonadales; family Balneatricaceae; genus Pontibacterium; species Pontibacterium granulatum. The sequence continues at coordinate 59,292 of NZ_JASBRH010000005.1, forward strand.
GTGTAACTGTAGACAAACTGGAAGACGTAGGTCCTGCACTTCAGGAAGCTATCCGTAAGCAGATGGAAGAGCGTAAGACTACTGTTATCGAGATCATGTGTACTCGTGAGCTGGGCGATCCGTTCCGCCGCGACGCACTGTCCAAGCCAGTACGTCACCTGGAAAAATACAAAGACTACGTATAAGCCCTCGCTTTTATAGTCTGATCAAACCGGAGGCCATACGGCCTCCGGTTCTTCACCTAACGAAAGCAACAAATATGCGGACCTTCTGGTTAAACCGCTCACTGTGCTTGTGTTCAGTGTTACACGCCCGTTCTCTGCATACGGACGGTGAGTGGTTTAACCAGAGGCTCCTCTCAATCTACAGCAAGGAGTATTCGGATGAAGGCCCTCAATAACATTTTTAAACGTGCTGGTGACGACCCGCGTCATGTCGTTCTGGCTGAGGGTGAAGATCCTCGAATTATCGAAGCAGCAGCCACTGCAACTCAGCGCGGCATAGCTCGTATTACTCTACTGGGCAATGCCGCGGCTATCGCAGCTAAAGCAGCAGAGCAGGGCGTATCACTGGATGGGGTGACGATTACCGATCCGGCCGATTCTGCCGAGATTGAGCGATACGCGGCGGAACTGCACCGTCTACGTGAAGCCAAGGGCATGACCCTGGGTAAAGCGGTTGAGCTGATGCGCGACCCACTGCACTACGCTCAGATGATGGTGCACCTGGATGATGCTGACGGTTCGGTGTGTGGTGCGGTATACACCACCGGCGATACTGTGCGTGCGGCGATCCAGATCATCGGCATGGGCGAAAACAGCTCGATGGTTTCCAGCTTCTTCCTCATGATGCTGTGTGAGCCGTTCCATGAGCTGAAAGGCGGTGTGATCTTCTCCGACTGCGGCCTGGTGATCGATCCGGATTCCAAGCAGCTGGCGCAGATAGCGATGTCCGCGTCCAACAGCGCCCGAGCCCTGCTGAACGAAGAACCCAAAGTGGCGATGCTGTCCTTCTCAACCAGTGGCAGTGCCAAGCACGCGGCGGTTGATAAGGTTGTTGAAGCCACCGCGCTCGTAAAAGAGCAGATGCCAGATTTGGCGATCGACGGCGACGTGCAGCTGGATGCTGCCATTGTGGCAGAGATCGCTGAACGCAAAGTGGCGTCGTCCCAAACTCATGGCCGAGCTAACGTACTGATTTTCCCGAACCTTGAGGCGGGTAACATCGGTTACAAGCTGGCCGAACGAATTGGTAAAGCAGATGCAATTGGTCCGATTCTGCAGGGTTTGAAAAAACCGGCGAACGACCTGTCCCGAGGTTGCTCTGCGAACGATGTGGTAAACGTCATCGCCATTACCGTGGTACAGGCGCAAACCGCAGAAGGCTAGGGAACCTGCGAACAAGCCCGATACGCCTCTGGCATTCAGAGCGATTCGAGATCAAGGCAGCGGTTACAGCCATGCTGGTTGCACGGCGAAAATCGCTAACACAGAGATCGGATTGCTCTGAATGCCCCAAAAGGGCGGTCGCTAAAACAGCTTTCTGCTTTGTCAGTCAGCTTGGAAAGGACCAGTCATTCCACTGCACTGCCTTTCGCGCATAAAGCTGTTTTATCGGCCGCAGAGAAAGTATCGGACTTATTCGAAGGTTCCTATAAACAGACCTTCAGTTTATTTGTACTAGTGATTTCGTCTCGACGATTCAATCCGTTCCTTTAACCCTGCGTTAACTCTATTCGGCATGAAGCTGAATTTACCGCTCCTCCTCCCCGGAGGAGCGGGCTTTTCCCCCAGTTTTTGCCTACATTGCCCGAAAAACGGGCCTTTGCGAGCAATATTCCAAAATATTGAACTATGCTAGTGATAATGTGTTCTGGAGCTATAGCGCAAGGAGCCGCCGTTTGTGGTCGATAGGCATGAGCAGATAGCGTTCCAGACGGTCAGTACAGGTCGAAGTGATAGCGCATCACTTTGAAAGGATTGGCTATCTTGTCTGACATGATTGCAGGTATCTCGAGTCCTCCCCTTCGGCCTTGAATCATCTTGGATTCTGACTGGAAAGCCATGACTGCATAAATCTTTAACTTCTATAAGTGGAAGGGTTTACGTATGGCTAAGTTTCACCGATCTCTGCTGAGTACTGCTGTAATCATGGCAACTGTAACGGCTGCACCTGTGGTGCTGGCTGCGAGTGAGCCTGAGCTGACACTCAGTACCCGTACTTTCTATTTCAATCGTGACTTTCATGAGGGGCCTGAAGACCGCGTGGCGGCGGCCCAGGCGTTTAGAGCGGATTACCTGTCACCAACGTTTGGCGAACGTTTCCAGTTTGGTCTGACTGCGCTGGCAAATATTAAATTGGACGGCCGGAATAACGACGCTGCAGCCGACGTTAATAGGGCAAACAGTGACGGGGAAACAGAACACTCTGCGAAAATCGGCCAGGTGTTTTTCGATGCAGGAATCACCACAGGAACAAAAGTACGCATCGGGCGGGTGTTTATGAACTTGCCGCTACTAAATAATCCAGATATTCGCTCCACACCTGGTTCTCATCAGGTGGTGATGTTAGATGGTAAATGGGAAAACAGCAGGTTCTACGCGGTCTATAACGATGAGGCAGTAACGCGTTCTGATATTTCTTTTGAAGAGTACACGTCTAATGGGGAAGACTATGAAGTTTTGGTAGCCGGGGGGGCCTACAAGTTTGAAAACGGACTCGGCGTACATGCGTCGTACGGATATGCCGATGACTACCAACGCCAGATCTATCTTAATACTAATTACACGTTTGACCTGGGTGATGCCCGTAGTTTGCTGATCGATTTCTATCACTACGATGGCGAGGCTGAAGGTAATTTGTATCCAGACCCGGACTACAACTCTACTATGACTAATCTGGCCGCGCGCTATACGTTCGGAAATGTAAAGTTGTTGCTCTCCTATCAGACGATCGGTGGGGATGATGCTTATGACTTTGCTTGGGGCGGGAGTGATCAGACACTGCATCAGACATGGCAGTCTATTCAGTTCAACGATTTTAACAGAGACGATGAGGATTCCTGGCAAATACGTGCGGACTACAGTTTCGAGGGCGTGCCGGGTTTGAGTGGATGGATCCGACATGCAGAAGGCACATACGACGAGGGAGTTGCTGAAGTGGATGAAGCAGAGAGCAACCTGGACCTAAGTTATACCATTCAGACGGGTAAGTTACGTGAAATGACTTTCCGATTGCGTTATGCGCATATCGAAGCTGATGCATATAGCGATATCGATGAAGTCCGGTTCATGATGAACTACACCTTCTAAGCCCAATTTCCTTCCTTACAAAAAACGCGCTCGCGACGGGGCGCGTTTTCATTTGCTTTTTTGAGCTGAAAATCTTTCTTTGTGTTTTGATCATGGTGGTAACTGTTTCGAACCGGAAAACTGGTCCCAAAGTAGAATGCTGGCTCTAAAATCCAAAAAGTACTGGCTCTAATCGAATTTATGTAACGGGTCTTTAATGGAGCAAGACCAATAACAATAAATTTGTGGAGTACAAGATGGCATTACAGCGTTATGGATTTATCGTAAAAAGCGCCGATCTGGAGATGTTCAAACACCACGCCCGTTTGCAGAGTGACAACTTTGACATGTCTGTTGCAGGTGTCTCTGATGTGTCCCAGGCATGCCTCGTCGCGCAGGAGATGATCACCAAAGGCGTTCAGTTGATCGAAATGTGTGGTGGCTTTAGCGGCGAAGATGCGCAAGCTGTACGTGATGCGATCAACGATCACATTCCAGTGGGTTACGTTCAGTACACAGATGAAGAACGTGACCGCCTGAAACGCGAACTGAGCTAACAGGTCGCGACCATGAGAATCATCATTGCTGATTCATCTCCACTCTACGCACAGGGTGTAAAGCTCGCTCTGGATAGCGAAGGCATTACCGCAAATACCCTGATGGTTGATAGCTACCCGGCGTTAGAACAGGCGCTGGAGCGGATTCACGGCAAAGTCATGATTGTTGTTGATTCCCGATTGAACGGATTGAGCGAGCTGGAAGATCTGGCTGGGCTCAAGCTGGTACGGGAAGCAAACATCTTGATGATGACCGATTCAACCGATGTGGCGTTGATGCGCCGTGCACGGATGACAGGCATTGACGGTGTGGTAGCAAAGACCGCTCCTTTAAGTGAATTGGGTGAGGCACTGCGTGAAGTTTTGGCAGGCGGTACCTGGCGCTTCAACGAGCGCGTATCTCTCGACCAGTGGGGGGCACAGAAAACCCGCTTGGGTTATGCGTTGTGCCGCCTCTCCAACCAGGAGAACAAAGTGCTCAACCTGGTGAAATGTGGGCTGCGCAATAAACAGATCGCCGACCGCATGTCCCTCACCGAACACACGGTCAAAACCCACATGTCCAGTATCCTGCGTAAGCTGGAGATGGAGAACCGCACCCAATTGGTCGTTGCTCTGCAGCAGATTTGATAAGGACGGTGTGTTTTGCGCGCCGTTCCATAGACCCAAATCGGAGGTCATTATGTCAACTGTATTCAAAGTATTTGATGTAGAACCCCAAAGTAACCTGGATTACGCCCGTTCGTGCGCGACCGTACTGAAAACCATTGCTGACCGTAATCCCCGCGTCCAGTGCATCACCAACACCGTCGCAATGGACTTCACGTCTGACGTGTTGCTGGCGGTGGGCGCGCGTCCGTCACTGACGATGGGTGCCGAAGAGATTCGCGAGTTCGTTGCCAGCTCCGATGCGCTGAGCATCAACATAGGCACGTTGGATGCGGTGCGTAAGGCGGCTATTACACCGGCCATCGAAACCGCTAACGATTACCAGCGTCCTTGGGTGTTGGATCCGGTATCGGCGCACGCATCAGAACAGCGTTGTTCCTATGCGCGTGAACTGCTGGAGCTTAAGCCGACGGTAATTCGTGGCAACAGTGCGGAGATTAAAGCCCTGGTTGGCAGTGATTCGCCCGATGCCGCCTGGATGCTGGCGCAGCAAACCGGTGCGGTGGTTGCCCAGACAGGGGAGGCGGATTTGATCACCAACGGCCACCGTGCACTGATGATTGCCAATGGTCACGAGATGCAGACGCGCGTATCCGCGATGGGTTGCGCTGCAACAGCATTTGTTGCGACCTTCCTGGCGGTAAACCGCCGCCCGTTTGATGCAACCGTACAGGCATTACTTGCGCTGTCCGTCGCTGCCGAAATTGCAGCCAGCCAGTCTCGCGGTCCGGGCAGTTTGCACATGCACATCCTCGATACCTTGTACTCGCTTGACCAATTAACGTTGGAGCAACGGGCACATCTGCTGATGTGCGAAGAGGTTGCGGCCTGAATCCATCAGGAGAGTGAATTATAGTGTTCGCCTGCGAATATTAAGAACCCAGCCAATAGGCTGGGTTTTCGTACCTGTATGATTTGATGGTAGTTGTACGTTTTAACTATGAATTTTTTTGTACGCCTGATAATCATAGTCCCGATAACATGAGTTTATTTCATGGTCTGAGTGTTGTGGATTCAGTGCACAACTTCCGCGTTTAATGTTGGCTAGGTTGGTGTATTACCCAGAAATTTAGAGTTTTCCTGGAAGAACATTAACCCCTTTTCATAAATAAACTTGACTATGCAGGGTGGGCTCTATATTATGGCACACAAGCTTGATGCTTTGTTTGTTATTTATGCTCTTCATTTCGACGTCTTTTCTTAATTCCTCGTCCTGTTTTCGTAAGTAAAATCTAAAACTGTCCTGCGCTTATCTGCCTGTAAATCGGGCGGCTCATCTATTTCCGAAAATGGGAAAATATATTATGTCTAATTCTACTACCGGCACCGTAAAATGGTTTAATGACGATAAAGGCTTTGGCTTTATCGAGCAACAATCCGGTCCTGATGTTTTTGCTCACTTCTCTGCAATTGCAAGTGAAGGCTTTAGAAGCCTGCAAGAAGGGCAGCGTGTCGAGTTTACAATCACACAGGGGCAAAAAGGTCCTCAGGCAGAAAATATTCGTCCGTTGTAAAGCGGATGTGGATCTAATTCGCCTGCGATCCATTAGAGCATGACACTCGTTATGCTCTTTTTATTAAATAGCCTTTCCTCGTTTTATTTGATCTTTAGTTCCAGTGTAAAAATCTTCAAGTCATCGGTCTCTTTGCCTTGATTATTACCCTTTCAAGTATTTACATCGGCACGAATTAGACCAAGGAGAAAAAATATCCCAAAAAAATGGAGCTTACAAATATGTTAAAACATCTAAATGAACGCGTCTGCGTGTCTCAATATGCCGGAAAGAATCAAGCCTTGTGGGCATGTTATGAGCCTTTAAATTCATCAATATATTCGAAGCGGCAGGTCTGGAAACGCCTAACTGGCCTTTTATCTACTTCGGAAATGCAGCGTTATCTTGAGAAAAACTATCACTCCTCCGAGGTGTCAGATGGTTTTACATCTATTTCCGCCTGATCTATTCAATAAACTTGCTTTTTAAAAAAGTGAATTTAGGTAAGATCTTTACCTTATTTTCTGGAAAGTATCGTGACCACGGATTTCATGGGCAGGTAAACACCTGCAGTTCGTTAAACTGGTGCTGAATCTCCTGTATTAGCATCTGGATCTCCGGCAAGCGTGCTCTTGCGCGTTCTATATCGCCGGTTTCGCACTGTGTCCGTATCTCATTGGCTAGGCTGTATAGCTTTTTCTGGTCGCCATCAATCTTTGCCAATGCTTCCAATGTAATGAGGTTATCTTTACGGCAGCGCTTACTCCACGCGGAGAAATGCGAGTGCTGTTGCTCAATTACGGGCCATTCTGCATCCTCGGATGGCGCTGAAAGCAGTGCTTTTTCAAATTTCGCCCCCCAGTGATTGAGTGAGAGCCGGAACAGCTCGATCATGGTTTCACGTTGATTTAGGGTACGTTCGTGAAACGCGGCCCATTCCGGGTAGGGCTTAAAATGGGCTTTCCATTGAGGAAAATCGCTGGCAGGCATTGGCGGGGCGATTGCGTCCCCCTGCGCGTTATCGCAGCCCATTAGCAGTAACATTTGGCCCTCCCACACTGACTCGACCCCTTCGGCGACCACGTTTCTGTCAAATGCTTCTGCGAGTCGGATAACCCCGTCAACGATACGAAAATCGTCAGGACTGGACATGAGGTGGATTACGAAACTGCAGTCGATTTTAACGTTGTCTGCATTTAGGTTGCGTAGGTGCGCAAGTGATGAGAACCCGGTGCCAAAATCATCTAAAGCGAAGCTGACACCCAGGTTGGACCGACATTGTTCAATGATGTTGTTGATCGCTTCAAGGTTTCCGAAATCTGTGCTCTCGAGTATCTCAAGTTGGACGTAGCGGGTATCAAGGTGCGGGTAACGATTTATGCGTTTAGCCAGCTCCTCCTCAAAATCGGGTGAGAGCAGGTGAAACGCGGATACATTGATACCGACGTCAACCTTAATGCCAGCGCGATGCCATGCATCCAGTTGTTTTAGTGCCTGTTCGATTACCCAATGGCCAATATCGATCTCTACGCTGGTGCCTGCGATCACGGGAAGGAAGTGGAAGGGGAGTAACAGGCCTTTTTCTGGATGATTCCAGCGAATCAGTGCCTCAAGCCCCCACACCTCGCCGGTGCTCATATTAATTTTAGGTTGGTAGTAAAGCTCGAATTGTTTCTTACGCAGCGCGATCTCAATATGCCGTCGCTGGTTATGGGTTTCTATCAGGTACTGATCATCGTTTTGATTGAACAGGTCGAAACTGTTCTTACCCCCCAGTTTTACGCGATACATGGCCTGATCTGCGTGGCGCAGTAACGTATCGATGTCGACCTGATCATCCGGGTACATGGTGATCCCGCTTGATGCGGTGACAGTCAGCTCGTGCCCTTCGATATGGAACGGTTCGCAGATCTTCCGATGGATACGGGATAGAACATCGCGGCACTCATCTATGGAGTGAATATCACCTATCAGAATTGCAAACTCGTCACCACCTAACCTCGATGCGGTGTCTTCGTCACGGATGCAATGGAGAATCCGTTCCGAGACCTGGATAAGCATTTGGTCACCGACGCTGTGGCCGTAGCGGTCGTTTATCTGCTTAAAGTTGTCCAGGTCGAGGAAGCAGATTGCCAGTAGTGTCCCAGTACGATTGCACCGCGCGGTTGCCTGATGGAAGCGGTCGGTAAGCAATACACGGTTGGGCAGTTGGGTCAGGACATCGTGGTACGCCATGGTTTCCAATGCTTGCTGTTGGTGCTTTAACTGGGTGATATCTGAAAAGATGCCGACGTAATGGGTGGTTTCGCCCGCGGGGGTACGGATACTTGAAATGTTCAGTTGGGCGATATACGGCTCGCCGTCTTTTTTGCGGTTCCATATCTCGCCGCGCCAGGAACCATGGTCTTTCAGGTTTCTGAGCAGCTCCCTGTAGAAGTGGGTGTCGTGCTTATCGGACTTCAGGATGCTGGGGTTTTGACCAAGCGCTTCCTGCCTGGTAAATCCGGTAATGTCGCTGAATTTAGGATTTATATCGACGATTCGCGCTTCCTGATCGGTAACCATGATGCCTTCGTCGGCTTTCTCAAACACACGGGAGAGCAATCGAAGACGATCATCCGTTTCGGTTTTCTCCATCGCCAACATCACAAGCCGAGCAGCAAAGTTGATCACCTCCAGATCCTGCTTGGTGGGAGCTGTGGGCCGTGTATGGTAGATGGCGAAGGTGCCCAACACATCGCCGTGTCGATCAATGATCGGTTCCGACCAACAGGCTTGCAGATCGGCTTTTTTTGCCAGCTCAATATAGGGCTCCCAATTGGGGTGGGAGCTGATGTTTTCTACGATCACGCGTTTCTTGAGAAACGCAGCGCTACCGCAGGTCCCCACGCCGTTACCAATTTCCAGCCCTTCAACGGCGTCGTTAAAAAAGTCCGGTAGGCTAGGGGCTGCGCCGAGATGCAGGCGTTTGCGTTGTTCGTCGAGTAAGAGGATGCTGCACAGGGCACCCCGACTGGTTTTTTCGATCATCTGGATAATCGAGTTGAATATTTCGGCAAGTGGTTCGTTGTTTACCAGCTGTTCCAATACACTGATACGAGCCAGATCGAGGATCTCGGTGTGCTTGCGACGGGATATATCGGTAATGACACCTATCACGTGTTTGTGGCTGTCCTCCATATCGACGACCTCGGCAACGGCGTGAAGCCAGAGCCAATATCCACTGTGTGTTCTGCGCCTGAATTCCATCTCGGTGGTATTCCCCGTTTCGGCGCACTCATTCAGCATCTTGAGCAGCTGCTCTATGTCGTCTGGATGAACCTCCTTTTGCAGCGTTGATAGGTTGGGGCTGAAATCATTGGGGGCATAATCCAGTATGATGGGATACTCATCGCCGACCCAAATCTCACCAGATTCTATATCCATCTCAAACCAACTTTGGCGTGCTGTCCGCAGTGCCAGTTCAGTGTGCCGCAGGGTACGCTGAATCGTTTGTGTGCGTTCCTCCACTGCCTTCTGGAGGCTGTCCTTATCTTGGCGTAGACGACGTATGAGTAAAAACGTCGTTATGACTAACAGGCAAAACGATATTGCTGCAATGGCGTCAAAAATCAGCCAATACCCGGTGCGCCAGTTTCCGATCAGTTCAACATCGGGCAGCCAGTTACTCTTGGATTCTGAAAAAGTATCGTCTGGAGCGTCTTGGCCAGGGATCTGTGCCACCTGTGCTGTTGCTGTCGTTGGTTCCAGGGGCGTTGTGGACGTAGTGATGAAATGATGCGGGGGTTGTGCGCTATCCGCATCCGCAAGCGTGGTATATGACAACAGAAGAATCACTGTAATCAGTAATATGTAACGATTGTTCCTGGCGAAGAACTTCATTAACTCGGTGTTCCGAACCTAACAGGTGATGAACATCCTGTGTGGGGAGTCCTGATGCACAGATCCATTGCTGGACGGACTAGAGGCGAAAGGTACTAGCAACGCTTAAAAAAACTATAATCGAAAATTCGACGGTGGGGCGGTATTTATGTCTAATTTCACTATCCAGGCGGGTAATAACGAACACTGATGCATGGTTTTCACTGGTCTGTTAGTGCATTGTCGCAGATAATGCGGCTTTGTAATTTGGCACACCGATTAGCCTGCCGTCGAACGGACATTCGCACCATGACTATTGAAAGCGCAATCTCATTCTTCATCGCTATCTTGATTTTCGGCGTTACGCCTGGTCCGGGTGTATTCGCAATTCTGGCACGTGCATTGATGAATGGTGCGAATAGCTGCGTGTTGCTGGCGTTGGGTATGACCGTCAGCGATATCCTGTACCTGATTGCGGCTTGCATCGGGTTGGCTGCGATCGCGACCCACTGGTCCGAGCTGTTTACGGTGATTCGTATTGTTGGCGCGGCGTATCTGTTGTACCTGGGATATAAAATGTGGACGGCGCCGGTTTCCATTGAGCAGGGTGACAGCCGTTTGACTCGATCCGGCATGGCCGCGAGCTTTGTACAGGGCTTCCTGATTTCGGCGTCCAACCCAAAAGTAATTTTGTTCTATATCGCATTCCTGCCAACCTTCATGGACCTGACGGTGCTGAGCAGTACCGACATCGTGTTGGCTTCCGGACTGACGCTGGTGGGCTTGATGATTGGTTTAATGGCGATTGCTGTGTTTGCCTCCAAGGCACGTGGCTGGTTCCGATCTGAACGTGCGATGAAGCGCCTGAACCGCAGCGCGGGTTCGATTATGGCAAGTGCGGGTGCTTATCTGGCGCTGCGTAACTGATACCTTCCACGGGATAGTTAGTCCTGTACCTAATCCTTTTACGAACGGCGGCGAATCATTTAGATCTCGCCGTTGTTTTCTTTGGCCTCTCCAAAGAGCACTGGTATACGCGAGTTTGGTAACGCGTAACCGGACTAAATGTGCACAAACCTTCAGTGGTTTCGTATCTGGGATCTATGCCACCGAGACAGCACGTAGCGCTTTTTGAATCCCTTGGAATCGATTTAGAAAAGTAAGCCGAGAGTGGTTATTTTCTGTATGAGCGTAATACTTTGATATGTGTTGTAAAAAAGCTTGTGCGGACAGCGATTTGGGTATAAAAGTTAACGATCAAATCCTCATCCGTTGGGGTGCTCAAACCGTCAGTTCTTGATGTGCCAAGCATCGTCCCCAACCTATTTGGACTGGCGTACTTCTTTCTTTCCTTTGTAACGCGTACTACGCGGGCTGTTTGCTGCCTGATCGATAAGGTTGGGCTGAGGTTCCAGTGCAGTGATCGAACAACTTCTTGAAATCGGCCCCTTTGCGTGGCCGTCAATCGGTGCCGCTTTGTTCTGTGGCGGTGTAATTGGCTTGGAGCGCCAGTTGCGTGGTAAGCCTGTGGGCATTCGAACGGCTTCAATGATTACACTGGGCACGTATATGTTTTTGGCCACATCGTTTTTGCTCGCAAGCAACCAAATGGACCCGTCTCGCGTGGTGGGACAAGTGATTACGGGGATCGGATTTCTTGGTGCTGGAGTGATGCTGGCAAGGGATGGGGCGGTTGTCGGAGTTACATCGGCGGCAACCATCTGGGTGCTGGCTGCGTTGGGTGTGATGGTTGCCTCCGGTCACCTGATGGTGGCCATCAAACTGTCTTTACTTGTGGTGTTGCTGTTGTGGGGCGTGGACTTCTTGGAACGTCATGTAACGAGCTTAGGGCGTGGTGTACATGCCCATGTTAAAAAGAAGATTAACCTCAGTAATGGGGTGGGATGAAACTATGTCTGCATTAGCCCATAAACAATTTATGACCGGTGATGTCGGCGATGATACGCTTTTTGCCAAAATCGCCGCTGATATCCGTGAGACAGGGTACAGTATTAATCCCTGTGCTTTGCCTCCCCATCTGGTTCATTCCCTAAGTAGTCATTTAGCGGTGATGGATGAGGAGAAGTTTAATGCTGCTGGTATAGGGCGCGACAACGAACACATGAATAACAGCTTTGTGCGACGTGACAGTATCTGTTGGATAAATGGAGATGTATCTGCCGGTCGTGAATGGCTTGATTGGACCGGGCGGCTGAAAACCTACATTAACCGCAAGCTTATCCTGGGGTTGTTCTCCTTCGAAAGTCACTTCGCACATTATTCGCCGGGCGCATTTTATAAACGTCACGTTGATGCGTTTCGTGGCGAGGCGAATAGAGTACTGACGATGGTGGTGTACCTAAACCGCGACTGGACGGAAGACGATGGCGGAGAGTTAGTTCTGTACACGAGTGATACGGATCAGGACGGAATAAAAGTAACACCTGCGATGGGAACAGTGGTTGTTTTCCTCAGCGAAGAGTTTCCGCATGAGGTGTTGCCTTCCTATCGGGATCGTTTTTCGATTGCCGGCTGGTACCGTGTGAACACGTCAACGACGGATAGGGTTGATCCTCCTCGTTAAGCTGCTGCAGTTATTTACTAAGCCAGGTTTGCGACGTTAAATCTAATAGGCTCGTCCTAATACTGACTATTCAAAACGAATTTGGCTTATTCTTGATCCAATCTTTTTGCGAACAGCGGCGAATCTTTGTGATCTCGTCGCTTTCTATACCTAAAGATTCCAGAAAATCCTGATGTGCCTCTGGCTGGCTGCGCTCGAACTCTACGTGCCACTGCTGCATCTCTACTTCACTCATGCCGGTAGCGGCGAGTATCGACACCCATTTGGCTTTATCCATCGTACGACTATGGCGCAGTAGGGATTGCTTGCCCAGTAGCTGTACTACCTTTTGCTGTTGCTGGCGTAGCAGGCTGATCTGACTGTTTAGATTTGACAGATGTTGTTCCAGTAGTTCGGTGGGAGCCGTGCTCTGTTCATCAATTAATGCCGCGATCTCTTCCAAGGGCAAGCCCGCTTCTTTGTACAGGGAGATCTGTTGCATGCGCTGAAGATCCTTGTCGGTGTACATCCGATAATTGGCGTTGCTGCGTGCTGATGGCTTCAACAAACCGATATCGTCGTAGTAGATCAGAGTGCTGCGCGACAGGCCGAAGCGTTTCATCAATTGACCGATGGTGTGCATGAGTAGGCAAGGCTCCAAACGTTTTTGCAATTGTAGGGTAGCCTTCAGGCTACCGGCAGGCTAAAGCCTGCCCTACAGAATACGTAACGAATCTTTTATAAATCATAACGGCAAAAGATCAGGCGCCACAGAACGAGTTTTGGCCTCGTCTGTTTTCAAAAGCCCCTCACTGTAATGCCGGTGGATCAGGGCTAGTGCGTTATCCACGATATCCGTATTCTGCTCCAGAAACTGATCAAAGCGAGAGGCTTGGGTATTCGCCTGACGAAGCGCAATCAACCGCACAAAAGCCTCGGTCAGAGTGTAGTGAAACTTATCATCTGCACCGAGACTGTCAGCATAACGCTGAATACCGTCACAGGTCTTGCGGATTGCTTCAGGTAACGGATTCTGAGTGGCATAGAGCCAGCCCAGACGGATGTGGCCCAGATGATCAAAGTGCGTTGGATCGAGGGTGCATGCTTCAAACTGGCTGAGAAAGTTTTGGTCGTTGAGTGTAAAAACGTTCGTCATTGGAACCTCAGGCGGCGCCTATTGCAGTGATATCCGCCACCTTAAGGTTTAAGGCTGTAGTAAGGTCAACGCCTTAGCCAACAATTTTTTCTTGAAGCTCGGTCAGGGTGCTGACAATTGCCGTCGGTTCGATGCCCCAGGGATCGAAGATTGCTTCTGGAGAGCGCTGTACCCACGCGGCGCGCATACCGGCAGAGATAGAGCCAATTACGTCAAACGGGTTACTGGAGATCAGCCAGGCTTCGTTGGCCTTTGCTTCGGATTCGCGCAGGAAGTGGGCGTATGTGCCCGGATTTGGTTTAAAGCTCTTAATGTCGTCTACGCTCACCACGCCCTCAAAGAAATGGCTAATTCCTGCCGAATCGAGCAGTGTTTCAACCGCATCGCGGCTGCCGTTGGAAAACGCAAACATACGGCACCCTGCGTTTTTGAGCGCTGTGAGTCCATTTTCAACATCGCCAAAGGCCGGCAGGGTGCGGTAGACGGCCAGCAGGGCATTCTTCTGTGTATCGTTTAGCTTGGTTTTGCAAAAGCTGTCGGTGTAGTTCAGGGCGTCGCGGGTTACCACAGCAAACGTGGTGTAGTTCTGCATCAAGCCGCGGCGGAAAGAGTATTCCAGCTGTTTGTCACGCCAGGTTTGAGAGAAAGTCGTTGCCTGATCGGCATCGCCCAGCATCTCTGTAAGTTTGCCTATAACGCCGTGGGTATCAATCAGTGTGCCGTAAACATCAAAAGCCAGCGTGGGGGTCATCTGTTACTCCTCCAGGTCCGCCTGTCATCAAAGAAATTGAATTAACGCTACTTGAAATAATGGTGTGAATACAGGGTTGAGCACGCATTCGCGCCGAAAGTAGAGTCCGAGGTGGGAAATCAGTCGAGGGCTTCAATGGAGTCGCGGGGGGCTTCCTGACGGCAGCTGAGGGAATAATCTCGCACCACTTCAGCGACACGGATGCGGTAGTTTTTAAACAGCTCCAGTTTACCCTGTTGCTGTGCACTGCGGTGTTCGTAGAGATTGCGCCATGCGGTGATCGCATCTTCATCACGCCAGAAGGAGAGGCTGAGAATTTTTCCTTCCTCATTCAGACTCTGAAAGCGCTCGATAGAGATAAAGCCATCGCGGCCCTCAAGAAATGTACGAAGGTTTGCGGCGATCTCCATATATTCCTCTTTTCCCTCTGCAGTTGGGTACACTTCAAAGATCACTGCAAACATAACGTCTCCTAAATTTCCAAGAATCAAATTCAAACAAACTAGAAGAAACTATAGTCCAGAATCGGTGGTGTGAATAATGAATCATTGAGAACAGAATGTTCTCTGGTAGGTATATGAATTAAAAGCCCGAAAAAGGAGACAGCGCTATCTGGTTTTCCAAACAAGGCTGCCCCCTTTGGGAACAAGGATTGAAACGGCGTGTTATTTGTTAAGCACGTTGTTTAGCGCTGATTCCAGTTGAGCGACAGTGCCTTCAACGTCTGCCAGCTTGTCCAGACCGAACAGGCCGAGGCGGAATGTTCGGAAACCTTCAGGTTCGTCACATTGCAGTGGTACACCGGCCGCAATCTGCAGACCTTCAGCCGCAAATTTCTTACCATTCTGGATCTCCGTATCACCGGTGTAGCTCACCACTACGCCTGGTGCCTGGAAACCTTCTGCGGCAACACTCTTGATGCCTTTTTCAGCCAGCAGGGCGCGTACACGATCACCGAGTTCCTGCTGCGCATCGCGTATGTTGTCGAAGCCAACCGCTTCGGTCTCTTTCATAACGTCACGGAAGCGGGTCAGTGAGTCGGTGGGCATTGTCGCGTGGTAGGCGTGTGCGCCGGATTCGTAAGTCTCCATGATCTGCAGCCACTTTTTCAGGTCGCAGGCGAAGCTGGAGCTGGTGGTGTCGTCGATCATCTGACGTACGGTCTCGTTCATCATCACCAGACCACAGCAGGGAGAACCGCTCCAGCCTTTCTGTGGTGCACTGATCAGGACATCTACGCCGCAGGCTTCCATGTCTACCCAGATGGTACCGGATGCGATGCAATCCAAAACAAAAATACCACCGACTTCGTGAACCGCGTCGGCA
This sequence comes from Pontibacterium granulatum, assembly GCF_029961155.1. GTDB lineage: Bacteria > Pseudomonadota > Gammaproteobacteria > Pseudomonadales > Balneatricaceae > Pontibacterium > Pontibacterium granulatum. The sequence continues at coordinate 74,958 of NZ_JASBRH010000005.1, forward strand.
ACCGCGCGAATGTAATCATCCGGCAGGATCATGCCGGATGCGGTTTCTACGTGCGGTGCAAATACCATGTCCGGCCGCGCAGCTTTTATCGCCGATACCACTTCTTCAACAGGTGCTGGCGCAAAAGGGGCGGTGGCATCGTCGGAGGTCTGGCGTGCTTTCAGCACGATCTCTTCGGACGGAATACGGCCCATCTCGAAGATTTGGCTCCAGCGGAAGCTGAACCATCCGTTACGGATCACCATGCACTTGCGGTTGGTCGCAAACTGGCGTGCGACCGCTTCCATGGCAAAGGTACCGCTACCCGGCACAACAGCAACGGAACGTGCGTTGTAAACCTGTTTCAGGGTCGCGGAGATGTCATTCATCACCCCCTGAAAGGATTTGGACATGTGGTTAAGGGAGCGGTCGGTGTAAACCACGGAATATTCGAGTAAACCCTCAGGGTCCACATGCGGCAGTAAACCTGGCATGGGTAGTCCTCCGAAATATTATTTTTGTTTTACGGCGTGATGCGATGTGCAGTCGCTCAGCAGCCGTTTAGCAAATGCTGAATAAAGCATCGACGCAGCCACCAATCGCTCGCGCGAAGGATGTGATTGATGGCTTCGGCTTCGCGTTGAGTGCCATATTCAGCCTTGGGTGGGGCGGTGTGAATACGTGGCAGCAAACGGGTTAGCTGCGTACGGCATACAGCGTGGTATTCGCCATAGCCGGTCAGGTCAGGACGATCGTGTGTGTCTGCAGCAGCACTGCAGAGCGCGTCGTTCATCGGGAATATTGGCAGTTGCGGACAGAGGTAGAAGAGTAACCAGCTGGCAGCTTCTTCCTGGTAACCCGATCCAAATACCGTGCCCGCGCAACGATCGACGAGTGTCACGGCGAGGCGATGACGCTCGTCGTGGGACATATGCTCAAATTCGTCCCAAATCGGTTGCAGTTCGGTACGTACAAACGCATCCAGGTCAGAAGCCATACGTGTGCGATCAACGCCAGTGGTGGGCAGATCGGCCGCCTGCCAGAGGATATTGATGTAGGTTTTGTCGACCAGCGTGCGGCCCGCGTTCAGCCAGTCAAATCGCGATGCGTGTTCCAGACTGCCATACATGATCGTAAGCAGGCCGTTTTGACTGCTGCGAGCGTCATGACCGCTGCCGACCAGGGTGCTTGGTGTGGTCCAGAAAGTGGCGTCGGTGCAGTAGGTTTCAATCTCGATTCGGGTGTTCATTGTGCCTTTACCTTCAGCAATAAAGTCTGCTTTTACGGATTAGAACACTATAGGAATGCTCTCCTTTAGCTCAAAGCACCAATGCCTTGGGGAGAGTAGGGCCAGAATGTATAGACACATCGTATAAGAATTAACCAGGCATCTACTCATATATACGTTATTTATTAGTCACTTAGGCTTTATATGTCTATAGGTTATAAATAATGATTTTTTTATTCGTTTACAGTCCTTAAAGAATAACTATACTGGCTCCAATAGAAACTAATAACTGGCCCCATTCGAACCGATAAAGGTTCGACACTGGCCCCAACCTTCAAGTGAGGCGGATTATGTTGGCACAAGCTGCGGTTCAACCATCGGTAACTGTTCGTTCCCCTGCACAGGCTGTTAAGGCGTGCGCACCAGTGAAGCAGGCTAAACCGATGATGCGCGAAGTTGCCAAGGCTCCTGTTAAGGAAGAGCAGCCTCGCTACGATTTCGTTGGTATCGCTGGCTAAGCGATACGCGATCAGCGGTTTGAAGTTCCCCTTTAACCGCTGAACTTTGCAATAAAAAAGCCCCGGTTCTGAAGAAACGGGGCTTTTTTGTGTGCGTTAGAACAAGAGATTACTCGTCCTCTTTCTCCGGCAGCGGCACGATCAACACGGGGATGCGAGAACGGTTCAGGACGTTCTTCGCAACACTGCCCAGGAAGGTGTGCATGATGCCTTTCTCGTGAGTACCCATCACGATCATATCCGCGCCAATGTCTTTGGAGTAGTTGATGATCGTTTCTGCAGGGTAGGCTTCAACAATTTTAATCGACTTGATCTGCTCACGTACGGCCGCGTCATCTTTGTGAATTTCACTCCAGAAGCGTTCCTGGCGTTGTTTCATCTTGTCTTCAGCGTGATGAACTCGCTCTTTCAGAATGTCGTGACGGCTCTTGGAATCCATCACATAGGTCTGGAAGGTGATCTTTGCATCGGTAGAGAGTTTCTCAACAACGTGCAGGATGTGGATCTCAGCACCGGTCTTCTTGGCCAGGTAGGTAGCCTGTTCAAACGCCGCAGTGGAGCCTTTGGACAGATCTGTGCTGTAAAGGATTTTGCGCATTTCAGGTAGCATAATCGTAGTTCCCGTTACAAAAGCTTAAGCAGCCGACCCGGATGGGTCGGCTGAACCGGATCAGGCTGGCTAGTAGCCAAGAAGCCTAGGCAGGAAGAGCGCGATCTCCGGGATGAACGCGATGATAAACACGGCCACAGTCGACATAGCGGCAAATGGCAGGGCTTTAACAGTAACTTCTTCCAATGATATGTTCGAAATACCGGAGGCTACGAACAGGTTCTCGCCCAGTGGTGGGGTAGAGAAGCCGATGGACAAGCTACATACCATCACGATACCAAAGTGGATCGGATCGATACCCAGGTTATAGGTAACCGGCAGCAGTACCGGGGTCAGGATCATGATTGCCGCCAGTGTCTCCATAAACATGCCTACGAACAGCAGGAAGGCGATAATCAGGAACCAGATCATGTACAGGTTGTCGGTCAGGCTCAGCATGGACTCGGCAACGATAGCCGGGATCTGATTCTCTACCAGCAGACGACCAAATACGGTAGCGGTGAAGAGGATCAGCAGTACACGACCAGATAACCAGGTGGTGGTTTCCAGCGAGCGGAACAGATCTTTCCAGGTCAGTTCTTTATGGATGAAAGTACCAACAAACAGGGTGTAGAAGATCGCAACGATCGCGGATTCGGTTGGTGTAAAGAAGCCGGAGTAGATACCACCCAGGATTACCAGAGGCGCCATGATGGACCAGAAACCGGTCTTAAACGCGTCCATGATGTTTGCGAAATCCCAGCCACCTTCGGTGCCCTTGTAGCCCAGGCGTTTACAGCGAATGTAGTTGAGCAACAACAGGGCGCAAGAGATAACGACGCCCGGCAGGAAGCCTGCAACGAACAGCTTGGTGATCGATACACTCTGGAATTCACCGTGCGCAGCGATCGCTTCTGGTGGCACGGTCAGACCGATTGCAGAGATACCGAAGATTACCATCGGGATAGAGGGTGGAATTACGATACCCAGGCCACCGGAAGAGGCTGTTACAGCAGAGGCGTAACCTTTGTCGTAACCACGGTTAACCATCGCCGGGATCATCAGCATACCTACCGCTGCAGTGGTTGCAGGGCCGGAACCGGAGATTGCACCGAAGAACATACATGCCAGTACGGCTGCTGCGGAGATGCCACCGGTTACCGGACCGGCAAAACTCTCAGCGAGGTGTACCAGGCGTTTCGATATACCCGCCGCTTCCATCAAGGCACCGGCCAGGATGAAGGAGGGTAGCGCCATCAGTGGGAACGAGCCCACAGAGGTAAATGCAATTTGTACGAACTTAATTGGGTTCTGATCGAGATACAGAAACGATGACAGTGCCGCCACACCGAGTGCAACCGTCACCGGGGCGCCCATCACCAGTAGGACCAAAAAGGACCCAAACAATATCATTACTATGGAAGATTCAGCCATGTCCTGCTCCGATTATGCGGCTTTGTTATTGTTGTTTTCGTCGATATCGTGTTCGAAGATCTCATCAAGTTCCTGAGAGTCCGGGTCACGGATATCAATGCCTTTAACCAGCTTGTAGTAGTTCACCTGAATGATGCGCAGTGTCATCAGTGCGAAAGCGATTGGCAGAATCATGTAGATGTACTTCATCGGTACACCCAGAGTCTGAGACTTCCAGAACAGGTTCATACGGTTAAAGACGAAATCGTATGCCAGGTAGACGAAGTAACAGTTGAAGCCGATCCAGATCAGATCGGAAATTACTTCCAGAATTGGTGGCATCCAGGATGGCATCATTTTGTACTGGAAGGTAACGCGGTTATGGGCTGCGAGCTTGGCGGCGTAGCTGGCGCCAAAGAACACAAACCATACAAACATATATACAGAAAGCTCTTCACTCCAGGAGAAGGAGTAGCCGAACAGCTGGCGTGACACAATCTGTGCGAACAGCAGTGTCACAAACATGGCCAGCAATGTACGACAGATGTAGCTTTCAATATTATCAAGGAATTTAAAGATCTTACTGCCCATGTTGAGGCCTCCGGTAAAGGCCCACACAAGACGCTATGTGTGGGCCAGATAGATGAAATATCAGTACAGGGATTATTAATCCTTAGATTTCATCACGACCCAGAGCGCGCAGCAGGTCATTCACCTTGCCTTTGCCACCTACAGACTCGTAGAACTTAGGCCATACTGACTCCTGAGCTCGTTTAGCCCACTCAGCTTCGTCCTGCAGCGCATCGATCTGCATACCGTATTTGCTCACCAGTTCTTTCTTGATTGTCGCTTCTTTTTCCTGCAGCCACTGGTAGCTGTGCTCAGTCGCCTCTTTACCCGCTGCCAGGATAGCTTTCTGTGTTGCTTCGTTCTGGTCCTGGAACAGGGATTCGGAGATGATCAGCGGTTCCAGCAGGAACAGGTAGTGCAGGTCGGTGATGTACTTCTGTACTTCACCGAACTTCATCGCATAAATGGTGATGTACGGAGTGTCCTGGCCGTCAACTACGCCCTGCTGCAGAGCGGTGAAGGTTTCGGACCAAGCCATCGGTGTTGGGTTATTGCCCCAGGACTTGTAGGTGTCGATCATGATCTCGTTCTTAGGAACACGTACCACGACACCGTCCAGATCCGCCAGTTTCTGGATTGGCTTCTTGGAGTTACTCAGAACACGGAAACCGGAGTAGGTCCAGCCGACGATACGTACGCCGGAGTCGCGGATAGTATTCTTAACCAGCTCTTCGCCAAAGTCGCTGTTTACAGTCTGTTTAGCCTGTTCCAGATTTTCGAAGATGTATGGCAGAGAGAGGATGCCCAGAGAAGGGGAGAAAGGAGCGAGGTTGTTACTTGCCAGAATAGAAAAGTCCAGAGTGCCTAGAGCGGCGTCGTTAACGGTGTCCTGCTCGGAACCCAACTGACCGTTCAGGAACAGTTTAGCGGAGTGTTTGCCGTCGGTTTTCTTTTCAAGCAGCTCAATGAACTTAAGGCCTAGCTGTTCCTGTGCACTACCGCCGCCGTCACCTACGGCGATATTCCAGTTTGCTGCCATTGCACTTGCAGAGAAGAGAAGGCCAGCGGTCAGGGAAAGTACTTTTGCCATGTTATTCTTATGTTTCATAAGTAACTCCTGAATGTTTTGATCCACCCATCCGGCGACGGGTGGGAGAGTCATGGTGGCCAGGTGATGCTGGCCAATCCGTGAACGGTGAAACGCAGTGTCTCTGTGTTAGCAGGCGGTCGAATCAGGTGTCCCGGATTATCATCACTCCCTGGAATCTGTTGATTGGGCTCTACTGGATTTGCGTTACCAGCAGGTTTCAGAATCTCAGCGTGATAATGTTATACATAGTCAACCTATGAGATTTTCTTGTTTAGGACCAGCTATCGCAGCCCGGTGGAGCCAGCTCGAAAGCCAGTATTTATGCGGCCTACAACGGAATGGCAATGTATTCAATATAGCTGAAATTGGGCCAGGGCGTGTGGGGCCTGAATTATCTGTTTGTGTATAAAATCTCCCGGAAATCAAAGGCTGGCGGTGGTTGTAAGTCTTGTGCTTGCAAATCTGGTCGCATACCCTGATATGAAACACCTTGTTAAGTTAAATAGATGAAAGTTGTAGATAATAACAATAAAATATATGAAAAAATAACATCAATATTCACCCTTGTATTGATGGGTGGTAGAAAATAAACGAGTTCTGAAGGTGTGCCTGTGGGGCCAGGTAGCACGCCTGACAAATGACACGTTGTATAGCGGGTACCGTATGAGTGAAACAGAGAAAGGAACAGCAGAATCCGAAAACTTGCGTATCGGACGCCAGATTCGCGATCTGCGTAAGGCTAAGAAAATTACCCTGACCACAATGGCAGAGAAGATAGACCGCTCAGTGGGATACGTCAGTCAGGTAGAGCGGGGCGTGTCCGCGCTCCCAATCCCCGTCCTGCAAAAAATCTGTGAGGTATTAGGCGTACAGATAAGTTGGTTCTTCCACGCTGACAGTGAAGCACCGATGGACGAACTGAACTATATCGTCCGCAAAGGTGCCCGCCGTAGCCTCAACTTCTCTGGTACCGGGATACGCGAAGAACTTCTGTCGCCGCGTTTAAGTGATCAGATACAGATGATCCTGACAACGTTCGCGCCACAAGCGGGCAGTACAGAGTCGCGTGAACGAAAAGGCGAAGAAGCGGGTTTTGTTCAATCTGGCATGTTAGAGCTGGGGGTGGGCGATAAGCGCTTCTTGCTTCAGGCCGGTGATAGCTTTTCCCTGACCGGTGATGAGCCGCATTGGGTTCGCAATCCATCTGATGACCAGGAATGTGTCGTGGTTTGGACAATCGTGGGCGGTGGCTATTGATTGCCTTTACGTAACAGTGTCTTCATTCAAAAAAGGGCGACAGTTTTAAGTCGCCTTTTTTGTATCTGGTTGTTATACCGTTATCTTGCTTGCTATTCCCATAACCCATATTTACCTCAGAGGAATCGCGTTAAACAGGGCGGGGAGTAATCACTTGGTACCTTTATAGCGTGTAGCACTTTACCTTGTGCATTGCGTTTCTGATGCGGGGCGTTATTGCGTGTTCTTTTGCATTGCGTTTTTTCATGATGCCTTCCCGCTTATTGTTGAATAACACTTAAGAATAACTGTTTAAGTTATTGATACATATGGAAATGATGTTTTATGGAAGGGCTGTCCATAATGAATATATGAGAAAATATAACATTAAGGTGAAAAAAAGAATTGTAAATTTCATCGCTCTTCACTATCTTTGCCTCCATCAAGACCGGCAACAAACCGGTATAAAAATAAAAAATGACAGGCTGTCGGGTGAAACAATAACCCGCAGTGTGAGGAGTAAGTGATGTACGATCCGTTGATCTCAGCCCATCCAGGTGGCTTGAGTTACCCTGATTCCTACTGGGTAGATACGGCTGGTGAAGCACCGGCCGATGATGGTCCGGTACAGGCAGATATTGATGTCGATGTGGCAGTCATTGGTGGCGGTTATACCGGCCTTTCAGCTGCCTACTACCTGGCAAGCGAACACAACATCGATACGGTTGTGCTGGAAGCAAACGGCACTGGCTGGGGTTGCAGTGGCCGTAACGGTGGTTTCGCTCTGAAAGCGGGTGGTCGTCTTTCCTACCAGAAGATGATCAAGCGCTATGGTGAAACCATGGCACGCCGTATGTTTGACGAGATCTTCGAGGGCCTGGACCGTGTTCGTGGCCTGATTAAAGATGAACAGATCGATTGCGACCAGCAGCCCGACGGTCACCTTTGGGTGGCGCATCGTCCGCGTATGATGAAAGCGATCCACTCTGAAGCGCGCTTCCTAAAAGACTTCTTCGATTACGACGTAGATATCCTGAGCCGCGAAGAGTTGGAGAAAGATCATTTTACCAGTGATGAAGCCTATGGCGCCATGCGTTTCCGTGACGGTTTCGGTGTACACCCCTTGAAACTGGCGTACGGATATCACCGTCTAGCCCGTGCGGCTGGCTCGCGTGTACACACCAATAGTCCGGTGATTGAATGGCGCCGTGAGGGTAAGCGTCACCTGTTGGTAACGCCGGGTGGTGTGGTGCGTGCCAATAAGGTGATCTGCGCCACGAACGGTTACACCTCACAGCAGCTTCATTCCAAGCTAAAAAACCGCAGTTTCCCGGTGCTCTCCAATGTTGTGGTTACCCGTCCGCTGACAGATACCGAACTGTCGGCAACCAACTTCGTCAGCAGTGATGTCATCACCGATACCCGCACACTGCGTTTCTACTACCGTAAGCTGCCTGACAACCGCATCCTGATCGGTGGTCGCAGCGCGATCACCGGCGCTGATGCCAGCAACCCAAAACACAACGATAACCTGATAAATGCATTGAAAACCAAGTTCGGTGCACTGGGTGATCTTACCTACGACTATCAGTGGGGTGGTTGGGTTTGCGTAACTTTTGACGACGTACCGCATATCCACGAAGCCGAGCAGGACTCCGTGTTCTATGCCATCGGTTACGGTGGCAGCGGTGTGACCTTCTCCGTACAGGCCGGTATGCGTCTGGCGGAAAAAGTGGCAGGCAAAACGCAAGACCACGATCTGCCGGTGCTTCGGACCGCCGCGCCTAAATTCCCCTTTGCGCCGTTCCGTCGAGTTGGTCAACGTGCGCTTTACCACTACTACTTCGCCCGAGACGAAAAAGCTTAAGGAGATCCAATATGAACCCAAGTTACATCGATCAGGTTGTTAGCTTTGATGAAGCCCCAAAACCACTGGGGCCCTTTGTAACACCACCTGACCGTCTGCTGAAAGGTGATCCATCCCAGGCAATCGTGAACTACGTTGAGGAACTGGACGGTAAATTTATCGCAGGCCTGTGGGAGAGCGAGCCGGGTAAATGGAAGGCTGTACCGGGCCGCCGTGAGTTCTGCTACATCATCTCTGGTGACGTGATTATCAGCGATGTGAAGGGCGGTCAGAAGCGCTATAAGGCGGGTGACTCCTTTATGTTGCCGTATGGTTTTGATGGTTACTGGGAGGTTTTGGAGACCTGTCAGAAGTACTACGTGATTCTGCAGGACTGATCCCCAATCACAGTCCCTTGGCAGGGTGTAACCCCGGGTTGTCATGCTCGGCTCGGGGTTTTTCTTTCACGCGGATGGCGTGTGTATACTCGATGCAGTTGGGTCAGGGATGATCCGTTTTTTTATTTGATGTCCTGGCTAAAGGTATTTGGTCTTTTTTTCTTATCAGTGCCTGCGTCTCCCACCTGTCAGCCTGCAGTCTTGATTATCTTTTATCCTCTCCATGGCGGAGTTTGCGTATGGCAGCGCTCACGCTGCCGGCAGGCTAAAGCCTACCCTACGGCGAATCTACCTACACCCAGGATATCGGGTAGTCTTTTAGCTCCCCTTATCAATGCCGCGCAGCTTGCTCAGCAGCGCATGGTTTTAAGAATTTCCTATCCTCGTGCGTGGCGCCTAATGTAGGGCAGCGTTCACGCTGCCGGTAGGCTAAAGCCAAGCCTACGGCGAATCTACCTACACCCAGGATGTCGGGTAGTCTCCAAATTCCCTTATCAGTGCGGTGTAGTTCGCTCTGCGGCGCATGGTTTTAAGAGTTTCCTATCCTCTCTGCACGTCGAGATTACTGTAGGGCAGCGTTCACGCTTCCGGTAGCCTGAAGGCTACCCTACGGCGAATCTACCTACACCCAGGATGTCGGGTAGTCTTCAAATTCCCTTATCAGTGCGGTGTAGTTCGCTCTGCAGCACTCAGTTTTGTGATTTTTCTATCCTCTCTGCACGTCGAGATTACTGTAGGGCTGCGTTCACGCTGCCGGTAGGCTAAAGCCTACCCTCCGGCGAATCTATCTACACCCAGGATATCGGGTCGTCTTTAAATTCCCCTTATCGGTGCGGCGTAGTTCGCTCTGCAGCACTCAGTTTTGTGATTTTTCTATCCTCTCTGCACGTCGAGATTACTGTAGGGCTGCGTTCACGCTGCCGGTAGCCTATTTGTAAGACCGGGGTCTGGTTACGTTACTCTACATTTCAGCTCCCTGTAGCAGCCCGCTCTGAGGGCGATATTGCTTCGAGGTTCGAAAATGTAGCGGTCGGCAGCCTAAAGGGCATAAAAGTCCGTTTCTACAAATGCGTCGTAGCCCTCACCGAGTATGATGCAACAGCCAACAATAGAGACGCCTGATTTGCTAGGTGTTGCCTATGGCTCAAGCCAACCCACCTATACCTTTCTCGGAACGGAGGACGTGCACAAAAAAGCCCGGCATGTACCGGGCAAATTGAGCCTCTTGGGGAGGGGATCAAACTTCACCGAGAGTTCGTCAACACTCGATCACATTAACCGCGAGGCCCCCGCGGGATGTCTCCTTATATTTATCCGACATATCGTGCCCGGTATCACGCATGGTGGTGATCGCCTTATCCAGGGACACAAAGTGTGTTCCGTCACCGCGGATCGCCATGGTCGCCGCGTTGATCGCTTTCATTGCGGCCATTGCGTTACGCTCGATGCACGGCACCTGTACCAATCCACCGATTGGGTCGCAGGTCAGCCCGAGGTTGTGCTCGATTCCGATCTCGGCTGCGTTCTCCACCTGGGCCGGTGTGCCACCGGTGGCTTCCGCAAGACCGGCAGCAGCCATCGCGCAGGCTGATCCGACTTCACCCTGGCAACCGATCTCCGCACCAGAGATAGATGCGTTGAGTTTGCACAGAATGCCGATAGCCGTAGCGGCCAACAGGAACTTGATGATGCCTTCCTCATCCGTGTTCGGGCAGAAGTTGTCGTAGTAGTGCAGGACCGCCGGGATGATGCCCGCCGCACCGTTGGTTGGTGCAGTAACCATACGGCCGCCTGCGGCGTTCTCCTCACTAACAGCCAGCGCGTACAAGTTGACCCAATCCATCGCGCCCAGTGATGGGGTGATCATATCCATGCGGGTGCGTTGTCTCAGGTCCTTATGCAGAATAGGCGCACGACGTTTTACCTTTAGGCCACCCGGTAGGATGCCTTCTTTGGTAAAACCGTTCTGTACGCACTCCTTCATTACCTGCCATAGATGTAGGATGCCTTCGCGTACTTCTTCTTCCGAGCGCCACGCCTTTTCGTTCTCCATCATCAATTCGCTGATGGAGAGATCATTGGCCCCGCACATCTCCAGCAGCTCTTCACCGCTACGAAATGGATAGGGCAGTTCGGTTTTGTCTTCGGTGATGCGGTCACTGCCTGCAGCGTCTTCGTCCACCACAAAACCACCACCTACGGAGTAGTACACGCGATGGGAGAGACAGTTACCGTCGGCGTCCCACGCGGTAAAACTCATGCCGTTCGGGTGGTACGGCAGGCTTTCTTTGCGGTGGAACACCAGATCACGGTTGGCCTGGAAATAAACATCGTGATTGCCCATTAAGCGGATACGCTGGGTGCGTGTAACTTCCTCTACCCGTGTATCCACGATATCGGGATTGATCAATTCAGGGGCGTGACCTTCAAGCCCCATGATAAAGGCAGAGCCGGTACCGTGGCCTTTACCGGTGGCACCTAACGAGCCAAACAGTTGTGACTCGACCCGAGCGATGTTCGAAATCAGGCGGGATTCCTGCAAACATTCGACGAACAATAATGCGGCCTTCATGGGGCCCACAGTATGAGAGCTGGAGGGGCCAATGCCGACCTTCAGCAGATCAAATAGACTGATAGCCATCGTTACATTACCTAAGGAACCTGCTTACAAGTCCGAAACGCCTCTGGCATTCAGAGAAAGTCTCGGACTTATTCGCGGGTTCCCTAATATTGCATCCACGAGCGCACGTCGCACCCGTGTTGCGGGATGAGTTTACGAGTGTCTGTTTCCGGGTGCCCGTCGGAAACAGACCCGTGAGGCGGATCGCTTAACGGTAAACCGGGAAGTCAGCGCACAGGGCGGTAACTTGCTGCTTAACGTTTTCAATCACATCCGGGTTGTCCATGTCGTCAAGGATGTCGCAGATCCAGTGGGTGAGCTGGCGACACTGTTCGATCTTGAAGCCTCGGCTGGTTACAGCGGGGGAGCCGATACGCAGGCCACTGGTCACAAACGGAGAGTTCGGATCGTTTGGCACCGAGTTTTTGTTGACCGTGATGTTGGCACGGCCCAGTGCCGCATCCGCATCTTTACCGGTGATGCCTTGCTTAATCAGGCTCAGCAGGAACAGGTGGTCGTCGGTGCCGCCAGATACCACTTCGTAGCCGCGCTCGATAAACACCTCAGCCATGGTGCGGGCGTTTACCAATACCTGCTTCTGGTACTCGGTGAACGCTGGTTCTAATGCTTCTTTAAACGCGACCGCTTTAGCCGCAATTACGTGCATCAAAGGGCCGCCCTGACCACCCGGGAATACCGCTGAGTTCAGCTTCTTCTCGATCTCAGAATTGGCCTTGGCCATGATCAGGCCGCCACGTGGCCCACGCAGGGTTTTGTGGGTAGTGGTGGTTACCACATCGGCAATTGGGACCGGAGACGGGTACAGGCCCGCTGCAACCAGACCGGCGATGTGCGCCATATCCACGAACAGGTACGCACCCACTGCGTCGGCGATATCACGGAAACGCTGCCAGTCGACGATTCGGGAATAGGCGGAGAAACCCGCTACGATCATCTTCGGTTTATGTTCCTGTGCCAGACGTTGCACTTCGTCGTAGTCGATCTCACCGGTTGCATCGTTCAGGCCGTACTGAACCGCGTTGTAGATTTTACCGGAGAAGCTCACTTTGGATCCGTGGGTCAGGTGGCCACCGTGGGCCAGGCTCATACCTAGTACCGTATCGCCCGGTTCGCACAGTGCCATGTATACGGCCGCGTTTGCCTGTGAACCGGAGTGGGGCTGAACGTTGCAGTAATCCGCACCGAACAGTTCAGCTGCACGGTCGATTGCCAGCTGCTCGACAGTATCCACGTGTTCACAGCCACCGTAGTAACGTTTGGCCGGATAGCCTTCAGCGTACTTGTTGGTCAGTACAGAGCCCTGCGCCTTCATCACGCGCGGGCTGGTGTAGTTTTCAGACGCGATCAGTTCGATATGCTCTTCCTGACGCGTACTTTCCAGCTGCATCGCTTCCCAGAGGGCGTCGTCGTAACCCTGGATATCATCATTCTTGTTAAACATCGGACTCTCCTTTAATCAGTTACACGCGTGAATCGGTTGGCTTTCGGATTCGATCAGTTCCTGGAAGGCATCAACGCCGGCCTGAGAAACCATTTCGTCCTGGTCCGGTGTTCCGGAGCTGCAGCCGATGCCCCCCACAATTTGTTCGTTTGCGAACAGGGGCAGACCACCGGCAACGATAGAGAAGCGTCCCTGGTTGCTGGTGTTGATACCGAATGCCGGTTTCCCCGGTGTGCTGATCTCGCCATAGGCGCGGGTGGACTTGCGTGCGGCAGATGCGGTAAAGGATTTTCCGATGCTGATATCGATGCTGGTGATACGTGCGTTGTCCATGCGTTGGAACATCAACAAATTACCGCTGTCGTCGGTAATGGCGATATCCATATCCACATCAATCTCCTCAGCCTTGGCAACACAAGCCTGCATGATCACTTTGGCATCGTCGAGTGTAAGTTTTGGTGCCATTTTCATTGTTTTTCACCATTTATTTTTATTTGAAAACGCGAACCTGGCATGTACGCGACCATCCCGCAGTACGCGCCGGGTAAACATGACGTAGCGGAACGAGCTTAAAGAATGCGATCCAGAGTCTGGGTAAAGGTGTTCACGGCGGTATCGACGTCGTATAGCTTGTCGAGACCAAACAATCCGATACGGAAGGTTTTGAAGTCGGCTGGTTCATCACACTGAAGTGGAACACCCGCCGCAATCTGCATGCCTTGTGCAGCAAATTTCTGACCGTTATGAATGGAAGAATCCTGGGTGTAGCTCACCACAACGCCGGGTGCTTCAAAGCCTGGTGCCGCCACACTCTGAATGCCGCGTTCGGCCAGTGCCGCGCGTACTTTCTGCCCCAGTTCGCTCTGCGCGGCTTTCAGTTTGTCGAAACCATACTCTTCCGTTTCACGCATCACATCGGCGAAACGGGCGAGAGAATCGGTTGGCATGGTGGCGTGGTAAGCGTGCGCGCCTTTTTCGTAGGTTTCCATGATCTGCAGCCACTTTTTAAGGTCGCAGGCAAAGCTGCTGCTTTCGGTGGATTCGATCGCTTCTCGCGCTTCCATGTTCATCATCACCAGCGCGCAACATGGGGAACCGCTCCAGCCTTTTTGGGGGGCGCTGATCAGTACATCGACGCCGCAGGCTTCCATGTTGACCCACATTGCACCGGAGGCGATGCAATCCAAAACAAACAGACCGCCCACCGTGTGCACGGCATCGGCAACGGCACTAATGTAATCATTGGGCAGGATCATGCCGGAGGACGTTTCCACATGAGGGGCGAATACAACCTGAGGCTTTTCACGCAGGATAGTGGCAACCACTTCATCGATGGCTGCCGGGGCAAATGCAGCAGTGCTTTGGTCAGAAATCTGGCGCGCTTTCATTACGGTGCACTCAGAAGGGATAGAACCCATCTCGAGAATCTGCGTCCAGCGGAAGCTGAACCAGCCGTTGCGAATAACCAGACACTTCTTGTTCGTAGCGAACTGACGTGCAACTGCTTCCATACCGAAGGTACCGCTGCCTGGAACGACAACCGCCGAATGCGCGTTGTAAACGCTTTTCAGTGTGCGGGAGATGTCGTTCATCACAGACTGGAAGGCCTGGGACATATGGTTGAGGGAGCGGTCTGTGTACACCACTGAGTATTCGAGCAAACCGGACGGATCAACGCTTGTGTTGAGGATGTTCATTTTTGTTCACCATGAAAATAAATAATATATTTTCATTTATCCTGCACCAATAAATATTTCATGGCAATAGCTTTTGTCTGATTTTTGATCATTTATTTTAAGTGTAAAATATGTTGTAAAAACAATGGTATAGATATTTTTATGGTGCATTCATTATCTCTGCTTATGCGTGAGATCGATATAGTGATTGATTTAGCTAGAAGGAAATAAAATTTCAAATAGTGCGCTTTAAAATGAAAATTGACTTTGTGGTTTCATGTAACTATAAAATGGCTAATTTGATCGATATTGCTGGGCGAGCCGCGAGCAACAGATCCATATATGAATAATCAAAATAAGAGGTGAGGATTATGGAACGTGAAGCGATGGAGTTTGATGTCGTCATTGTAGGGGCTGGGCCATCGGGTCTGGCAACCGCATGTCGACTGATGCAAAAAGCTCAGGAGGCTGAGCAGGAGCTGGCCGTATGCGTTGTAGAGAAAGGCTCTGAAGTAGGCGCGCATATATTGTCAGGTGCCGTCGTAGAGCCGCTTGCATTGGATGAGCTGTTCCCTGATTGGAAGGAACGCGGTGCACCTCTTAATACAGCCGTGACCGAAGACCAGATCTTCCTGCTGAAAGATGAAGAGAAGGCGCAGAAATTGCCAAACGGTCTTGTGCCTAAAACCATGCATAACCACGGTAACTATATCGCGAGTGTAGGTAATCTATGCCGCTGGTTGGCGGAGCAGGCGGAAGCGTTGGGCGTTGAAGTTTTCCCTGGCTTTACCGCGTCTGAAGTACTGTATAACGACGACGGCAGCGTACGCGGAGTTGCGACCGGTGATATGGGTATAGGTATGGATGGTGCGCCGAAAGACAGCTACATGCCGGGTATGGAGCTGCTGGCGAAATATACCGTCTTCTCCGAAGGCTGTCGTGGTCATCTGGGTAAGCAGCTGAACACCCAATTTGATCTCAGTTCGGAAGCGGATGCACAGCACTATGGCTTGGGTATCAAAGAGTTATGGGATATTGATCCAGCATTACATCAACCTGGATTGGTGCTTCATGGTACCGGTTGGCCGCTCAGCGGCAACACCAGTGGCGGCTTCTTCCTGTATCACACCGACAACAATCAGGTGGTTGTTGGCCTGATCGTCGACCTGAACTATGACAACCCATACGTCAGTCCATTTGATGAGTTCCAGCGTATGAAACACCACCCCGTGCTGCGCCAGTACCTGGAAGGCGGCAATCGTGTTTCTTATGGCGCACGTGCCATCACCAAGGGTGGTTTGAATGCATTGCCGAAGATGACTTTCCCGGGTGGTCTGCTGGTGGGCTGTGATGCAGGTACGCTCAACTTCTCCAAGATCAAAGGCACACACACGGCGATGAAGTCCGGCATGCTGGCCGCAGAAAGCATCTTTGATGCATTGAGCGCGGGTTGTGAGGGCGGTAAAGAGCTGGTGGATTATACCGATCGCTTCAAGGAATCCTGGTTGTACGATGAGCTGTACCGCAGCCGTAACTTTGGTCCGGCACTGCATAAGTTTGGTTCAATCGGTGGCGGTGCGTTTAATTTTGTCGATCAGAACCTGTTCGGTGGCAAACTGCCGATTACACTGCACGATAACCATGAAGACTTTGCGCAGCTGAAACCCGCTGATCAGTTTACACCAATTGATTACGGCAAGCCGGACGGCAAGATCAGCTTTGATAAGCTGTCCTCGGTGTTTCTATCAAACACCAACCATGAAGAAGATCAGCCGTGCCATCTGCAGCTTGCTGATGCGAATCTGCCGCTGTCCAAAAACCTGCCGTTATATGCCGAGCCTGCGCAGCGTTTCTGCCCGGCAGGCGTCTATGAGGTGGTAGAGGATGAGGGCGGCTCTCGCTTCCAGATCAACGCGCAGAACTGCCTGCACTGCAAAACCTGCGATATCAAAGACCCATCCCAGAACATCACGTGGGTAACGCCTGAAGGGGCGGGCGGGCCTAACTATCCGAATATGTAAGAATGTCGGTCAGGTTGGGTCACATACCTTGTGGCCCAACCAAATTCCCCTTCACATGTACCGGTCTAATTAACGAGTATTGCGTTATCCGCCGGACCTATCTTTTCCTGACAAGCCCCAGGCTATGCCACCTGCCAGTATCAGTATGATACCGCCCCAGGTCCAATCCATGCCTGCACCCAGCAGGCCTGCAAGCTCCAGGCACATACCGATAACCATAAGAACAATGCTGAACGCAACCATGTTACCTCCTGCTTATGTTTGGGAACCACGTGGGGGAAAATGACGACTGGATGTAGTGCTCTCAAGCACAGTCCCACTGGCTCCAAGTGTGGATACTGCATAAGACTTAGTTACTGAGATTGTGTTCATAGAAGAATGGGAAACTAATAGGCAGCTTGGCCATGCAGTCTCCTGTTAAAGCATGAACAGACCGTTTTATCCGGGATTTCCAGGTTATCGTTATTGGGTCGATAGTAGCTGCGTTGAATTGCGCCGCTGGTTTGATGCTGTTTCCGCTGTAATTGGGGGGGGGGTGAACGCTATGGCGGTGCAGCTTGAACGCATGTCGGGGGCTGAGATCGGAGGCATAAAAAAGCCCGACACGAGGTCGGGCAAAGGTAACGTGGAGTTACTTATGACAGAACATTAGGCATCCGATTTGAGCAGATCACCCTTCGGATCGTAGACACAGCCTTTGGTCGCTTTCGCCGGGTAGTGGTTACCCAGGATCTTAACCGTTAGCTCTGCGTCTATTGCGTCAACGTTGATGTATGCGAGCGCCAGGCTCTTCTGCACGCGATGGCCGTAACCACCGGAGCTGCACTGGCCCACAACCTTACCGTCCAGATAGACCGGTTCCATGCCAACAGACGCGTCCACGTCGGTGGAGTCGATCTCAAGCAACACAAGCTTGGTGCTGACACCTTGCTCCTTCTGCAGCGCCAGTGCCGCGCGGCCTTCGAATTCACCTTTGTCCAGTTTTACGAACCAGCCCAGATTCGCTTCCAGCGCGGTGTATTCGGTGATCAGGTCGTGGCCCCACATTGGATACCCTTTCTCAAGACGCATGGAGTCCATCGCGCGCAGGCCGAAGTCGGAGATGTTGTACTCTTTACCGGCGTCCATCAGTGCGTCGTAGATCGCCAGCTGATGCTCGATCGGGTGGTGCAGCTCCCAGCCCAGTTCACCTACGAAGTTCATACGCAGGGCACGCACCGGTGCGCCAGCCACAGTGATCTCCTGGCCGGTGAACCAAGGGAATGCGTCGTTGCTCAGGTCCGCATCGGTGATCTTGGACAGTACTTTACGTGCATCCGGGCCTGCCAGTACCAACGTGCCGTAGTCACGGGTGATGTTGGTCAGCTGTACACTGTTGTCGGATGGCAGGCGTTGTACCAGCCAGTCTTCGATCAGCTGCTCGCCTACTGCTGGCGCCATCATGTAGTAGTTGCCATTTTGCAGTCGGGTGATGGAAAATTCCCAGGCTACGCCGCCTTCATTGGTGAGTGGATGGGCAAGGGCGGTGGCGCCTATCTCAACCGGAATACAATTAGGGGAGATCGATTCCAGCCATGCGTGGGCACCTTCACCGGAAATCTCAAACTTGGTGAACGGCGACAGATCCAGTACGCCAACGTGCTTCTGTACATTGAGACACTCTGCCGCAACCGGCTCAAACCAGTTACCGCGGCGGAAACTGTGTTGTTCAACCGGTTCCATGCCTTCTGGGGCAAACCAGCTTGCACGCTCCCAACCGTAGTAAGCACCGAATACGGCGTTCTTCTGACGCTGGCGTTCGTAGATCGGTGCCTGTTTGATACCACGCTTTGCTGGACGCATCGCGTATTCGTTCGGGAAGCCCAACTGGTACTCGTTAGCGTAAACTTCGGTGGCTTTTTCTACGCAGAAGCTGTTGTCAGAGTAGTCGTCACCGAAGCGGCGAGGATCAAGCTCCCAAATATCCAGTTCCGGGTGACCGTTCACGATCCACTGGGACATGAAGTGACCTGCGCCACCGCCTTGTACGATACCGAAGTTAAAACCGGTACAGACGAAGTAGTTCTTGAAGCCGTGAACCGGGCCAATCAATGGGTGGCCGTCCGGGGTGTAGGTGATTGGACCGTTAACAACGGTCTTGATGCCCGCTTTGGTGATCAGCTCGACCTGCTCCATCGCGGTACACATAATGTCTTCGATACGGTCCAGGTCCGGTTGCAGCAGCTCCTGACCGAATGCCGCCGGTACGCCGTCTACCGCCCAAGGGATACCGCCTTTTTCGTACGGTCCCAGGATGAAACCTTTACCTTCCTGACGCAGGTAGTAGGACACATCCGGATCACGCAGCATCGGCAGCATCTTGTCGCGCTCTTCCAGTTCCGGGATGTTGTCGGTAACAATGAACTGGTGCTCCATCGATGCCATTGGCAGTTTATGGCCAACCATCGCCGCCACTTCGTTGGCGCGGAAACCGGCGGCGTTGACGATAATGCCTGCGTCGATCACACCTTTTTCAGTCGTCACCAGCCAACGACCGTTTTCCTGCTGCTCAATAGCAGTTACCGGGTTGCTGCGCACGATAGTCGCACCGCCTGCGCGGGCACCTGCAGCCATGGCGTTGGTCACACTGGTTGGATCGATGTGGCCGTCGGCCGGATCCCACATGCCACCCAGCAGACCGGTCGTATCCAGATACGGGTAAAGTTCTTTCAGACGCTCAACGGAAACCATCTCCAGGTTCAGGCCTGCCAGGTCGGACATCGCGACAACACGCTCGAACTCATCCATGCGATCTTGGGTGTGGGCCAGACGCACTGCACCGGTCGGGTGGTGGTCAACTGGCTGACCGGTTTCTTCCTGCAGGCGCCCATACAGCGCGATACTGTGCTGCTGCATCTTCATTACGTTGTAGCTGTTACTGAAGTGCGGCAGGTTGCCCGCTGCGTGCCAGGTAGAACCGGAGGTCAGCTCAATCTTCTCGGTGAGCATTACGTCGCTCCAGCCGAGTTTAGTCAGGTGGTAGAGCGTACTCACACCTGCAATGCCGCCGCCAATGATTAATACGTCAGTTTTATTTTTCATTTATGTATTCCCATCGTTCAGCCAAAGGTCGAGTGAACCCAGTCGTTCACTTGTAAGGACTTGGTTATCGATGTTATGAATGTATTCGACCATCGACAAACGATATATTTATTGCTTTCAGATAAGGTGAGCTAATGAAAGAAATGCTGACCAACAACATACAGCTAAACTGGTTGCGTACCTTTGAGGCGGCCGGTCGACGTCTGAGTTTTACGTTATCAGCGCAAGAGCTGAACATGAGCCAATCGGCTGTAAGCCAGCAAATACAGCTGCTTGAGCACCATTTGAACCAGAAGCTGTTTGTGCGCGCGAACCGTACTATTCAGCTAACGGATGCGGGGCGTTCCTTCCTGCCTTTGGTGCAGGACAGTATGCGTCAGCTGAACATTGGTGCCGCGCAGATCTTTACGCCGCTGAACCAGGCGGTGGTGGAAATTAATGTGAATACAGCCTTTGGTGTGCTTTGGCTTGCACCGCGGATGCAGCGTTTTAACACCATCTATCCGCAGATCACCATTCGCCAGTTGGGAACAAACTGGGCGACGGATTTTGATATCTCCACCGCTGAGTTAGAGATTCGCTACGGTGCAGGTAATTGGCCGGGGTTTGTTGCGCATCCACTCGTCAAACCAAAACTGAGGCCTTATTGCTCCGTGGCCAATGCTAAACGGGTTAGGCAACCGGCGGATCTCGAAAGCATGGTGTTGCTGGATGTGATTGGTACACCGCAGGGATGGAATGCCTGGATGGAGAAGATGGGACTGGCGGCCCCGGATGAACAGTCGCATCAATACATGGACAGCCACGCCACTGCGGTATCGATGGCTGCAAACGGCTTTGGGGTATGTCTAATGTATGACGAACTGATGGGGGAGGGCGTTTTAGCCAAGCAGCTGGTGGCCCCGTTTGTCGATACCATCGACACCGAAGGTAACTATTATTTGTGTTACCAGAACGATAAAGAACTGTCAGATGCCTCACGCATCTTTAAAGACTGGATATTGGGAAGTGGCGCACACAGCGAGTTGCGCTAAGCAAGGAACGGGTAGATAACGATGAAGCGGCATATACCATCACTGCATGCACTACGAGCGTTTGAAGCTACCGCACGATTGCTGAGTTTTCAGCAGGCTGCAAAAGAGCTGAATGTGACCCATTCCGCCGTTAGCCACCAGATCAAAAACCTGGAAGAGGATCTCGGCCAGCCACTGTTTGAGCGCTTGGGACGTACCATTGCGCTAACCGAAGTGGGGGCGGCGTATGTGGTTGAAATTCGTGAAGCGCTCAATATGATCGAAAGCAGCACCTACCGCATCTTTGGTGATCCGGATAAAGGTGACCTGTCGATTCAGGTGTATATGGGGATCGCATCCCGGTGGTTGGTACAGCGTCTGGGGGATTTCCGCGACCAGTATCCCGATATCAATATTGCCTTGTACAGTTCGTACTTCGACTGGGAATTTGAGCCGAACGCGGCGGATATTGGCATTATCTACAGCGAAACCACCACGCCGGGATTGATGTACCAGCCGCTGTTTAAAGGGATGTTGATACCGGTGTGCAGCCCGGATCTGATCGCCGATAATCCAAACCTGACGGTGATGGAACTGCTGGAGAAACCGTTCCTGCGCATCAAAGAATCACCCAATAACTTGCCCGAGTGGCTTAAACCTTTGGGTATCGATGAGAGCCACATTAACGTCGTGAGCGAACGGGACAACCACCAGTTGGCGCTAGAGGCGGCTATCGCCGGCCATGGCGTAGCGATTGTGCAGTCATTCTTCGCCAGTGGCGATATCGCGGGCAACAGGTTGGTGGTGCCGGTGGATATGAAAGTGCCGGAGATTGGAGCCTGGTACCTTGTACGCCCGTCACGGACGCTGTCGGACATGAAGGTGAATTACTTCTCCAACTGGCTTTACCGGCAGATCATGGCGGATAAGACGCTGTTGCGCGCGGGATAGGGCGTTTCAGATATCAGCTTGCAATCTTCTCCAGGCGCGCCTTGACGGTGTCCATCACTTCGTTGGGTGGAATCACTCCTTTCTTACTGACCACACAACCCTTGGACGTACCCGCCGCGACGGTGCGTCCATCCACCAAAAAGGTGTGAGTCATGTGGAAGAACTTCTCGTCCCAATCGATTATCTCCATCTTTACCTCATAACGCTGAAATAAACCCAGTGGCTTTTTATAAGTCATGGTGTGTTCAGAGATCACGGGCATCCAACCTTTCTTCATCATCGTTTTCGCCAGGCCGGTGCGGATAAACATATCGACGCGTGAAAGGTCGCAGATCGTCAGGTAACGCCCGTTGTTCATATGGCGGTTGATATCCAGATCGTTAGGTAGCACGCGCATAGAGAGGCAGTTACTTGGATATTCGATGGAGAGTCTTGGTTTAAAAACCGATGCAATAAGCAGGTAGAGCATGCGGAAGATGAGGTTCATGAGATGGCCTGGATAATACGATCTGTGTTCTACCATCGTACGTTTAAGGCCGGGGAAGATCAGTGGCGGGAATCGTCAGATTGGGTGGTAGATTTCGCCAGGCGGTTATTATGTGTAGGTTGGGTCGAGCGAAGCGACACCCAACATTTGCCGAAATCAATATGATGTGTGTTGGGTATCGCCTATGGCTCGACACAACCTACGGGATGGAGGGTAGCCTTTAGGCTACCGGCAGCCTGATCACCAAAGATGACGCAAAGGCTGCCCTACAAAGTGATTGGAAGGTGTAGAGCGGGAAGAAACTAAAACAGGCTCCCACGCAGAGCGCGGGAACCCGGTGGGAGCATTCAAGCAGGCATTACGCCTTACCTTTCCACGGAATCAGCTTCGCTTCCAATTTACGCATCAGGATATCGATCGCGTAACCAATCAGGCCGACGATAATGACCCCAAGCACCACGATATCCGTCGCGAGGAACTTACTTGCCGCCATGATCATAAATCCGACGCCGGACTCTGCCGCAACCAGTTCGGCCGCAACCACGGTGCCCCAGCAGATCCCCATCGCAACACGCATGCCGGTAAAGATCTCCGGCAGGGAGTTCGGCAGGATTACATAGTACAGGATCTGTTTTCGGGTTGCGCCCAGCGAGTATGCCGCGTGGATCTTTGACAGTTTCACGCTGCCTACACCCGCGCGTGCCGCAATTACCATGATCCAGAGTGCAGCAAAGAACAGCAGCAGGATCTTGGAGCGTTCACCGATGCCGGACCAGATGATGACCAGTGGGATAAACGCCAGTGGTGGAATAGGGCGGAAGAATTCGACGATCGGGTCGAACCAACCACGCATCAGCTGAGACAGCCCCATCGCAAATCCCAGCGGAATGCCGATCAGGCAGCCCAGTGCAAAGCCCACCAGGATTCGGTAGAGGCTTGCCCAGATGTGCTCCCACAGAGAGAAATTACGGTAACCCTCCTGGGAGATGTAGGTGAACTGCTCCCATACGGCGGACGGTGCCGGCCAGAAAATTGGGTTCACCAGTTCCAGGGCGCTCCCCATATACCAGGCAACGGACAGTACAAATACGGAGAGGATACTCCACATACGGCCATCGGCCACGGCGCTGGTATCGCCAAAAGTCACGGTTTTACGCTTGGTTAAACCGTCGGTGCCGAAACCGGCTTTCATCTTTAACGTTTGAAGAAAAGTCATTGCTTAACCTCCTGTGCCGGTTGCTGCCAATCCCATAATCTCTTCCTCCATCTCCCAGATCATCGACAGAATCTCTTCTCGGGTTTTGATGAAGTCGGGCGAGGCTTTAATCTCACGCGGATTTTGGGTCAGGCCTGCATCTGCAAAAGGCAGGGAATATTGTTTCTTGATTCGACCAGGACGTGGGGCCATCACAAACAGCTTCTCACCCAGGAAGAGTGCTTCCTCCACACTGTGGGTGATCAGGATGATGGTCTTACCGGTCTCCTTCCAAAGCTTCAGCACCAGGCTCTGCATCTTTTCACGGGTCAGCGCATCCAGTGCCCCCAGAGGCTCATCCATCAGGATAACGTCCGGGTCGTTTGCAAGGCAGCGAGCGAGGGCAACGCGTTGTTGCATACCGCCTGACAGCTCATAAATTGGTTTGTCGCCGAAATCCTGCAAACCTACAGTTTCAAGCAGGTGGTTAACGGTGGCATCTATCTCCGCTTTCGGCGTGCCTTTCATCTGTGGACCGAAGGCGATGTTCTCCGCCACGGTCATCCACTCAAACAGAGCGCCTTGCTGGAAAACCATGCCGCGATCGGAACCCGGGCCATGTAACTCGGTAGAAGCCAGCGAAACCGTACCTTTGGTCGGTGCCAGGAAGCCCGCAATAATATTAAGCAACGTACTCTTACCGCAGCCGGAAGGGCCGAGGATCGATAACAGTTCGCCCTGCTTTAGAGAGAAGGACACATCGTGCAGTGCGTGCACCTGTTCACCAGTTGGTGTTTCGAACACCATGGATACGTCATTCACGACAAGATCTGACATAGCTAAATCCTTAAACCAGAAGATTTGGATAATGTTGGGCCGCACGTGTGCAGCGATTGGCCCAACAGGTTAGGTTGACTGCGTGTTACTTCACTTTCTGGTAGAAGCTGCTGTCGATGCTTGCGCTGTAATCAGGCAAAGCTTTTGGAATCTGCTTGTGCAGTACGAAGAAGTCTGCGACCTCCTTGGTGTACTGCTGTACGGTACCGCCCATCCATTCGCTGGATACCTGCTCATCTTTCAGAGGGAAGTCGAACAGGGCCAGTACCTGGTTGGACGCTTCCAGGCTCAGACCGGCTGCTTTTGCGATAACCGGCTCGTACTTGGAAGGATTCTGCAGGAAGGTGCGGTTGGAATCGTTGGTGACTTTCAGGAATTTGGTTACCAGTTCCGGGTGCTTCTTCGCGAACTTGTTATTTACTGAGATCACATCGAATACACGGATACCGATCTTTTCCTGTTCGCGCGCGGTCATCAATACATCGCCGTACTCTTTCATACGACGCAATGCACCACCCCATCCGCAGGCCATGGCAACATCACCACGGGCAATAGCGGCGGCACTATCAGCCGGTGCCATATCCAGCAGATGAACGTTTTCACTGTTGACATTCAGGTGGCTCATGACCTTCAGCATCTTGTAGTGCGCTACGGTGCCGAACGGTACAGCGACTTTCTTGCCTTCAAGCTCTTTCGCGTTAGCTTTGGAGATGCCCGATGCTTTGCTCACAACACAGTTGTCGTTTTCGGCGTAGGACACTGCAATGCCTACCATGGTGATAGGGAGGCCTTGTGACACGGCCACGGTAAACGGTACCAGACCCTGGGAGTACGCCATGTCTACGTCACCGGATGCCATTGCTGCAGACATCGCGGTGCCGGAATCAAACGCACGCCATTCCATGTTGACGCCCAGTTCTTTGTCGTAGGTCTTTTCGACCTGTGCGATCTGGTTCGCGGTTGGCCATTCCAGGAAGTAGCCTACGGTTACCGTATCAGGGTTGTCTGCGGCCATCGCCGCAGAGGCGGCAACGGTGGCTGACGTTAAAACAGCGGCTTTGAACATGTTTGTAACGGTCACTTTCATACTTACCTCTTCATCGCAGGTGCGAATTCTTATTGTTAGATAGCTCAGTCCGTTTTGACGAACTGTGGAGAGAGTTACTGCGTGCCCTGTTTTCGATACTGCAGAGGAAAGTGGAAGGGGACAATTGAGTATTTCTTCCCAGATGTTAGTTTTTCTAACAAGTTAGTTTTTTTGCCGACAGGGTCGAGAATGGGTGAGTTACCGATAGCTGCTTTCCGAAGTTGGCTCAGCCCCGCGTAAACCCATGGCTTGAAGCGAGGCTTTGCATCGGTCGCGATTTGTACCCGTCTACTGAAAGCGTATGCCTTTCACCTACCAATCAATCGATCATCCAAAATTTATTGAAATAATTCATTGACAACCTGCTTAGATAAATTTAATCATTTGTATGAAAATTACGTGAATAATTTCACGATCAATGAAATCGTAATCCAAAAATCACGAGGTAGTGATGAAAGTACTGGTTGCCATAAAGCGGGTTGTTGATGCCAACGTCAAAGTCCGTGTGAAAGCCGACAATTCGGCTGTTGAGCTGGCGAATATCAAAATGGCCATCAACCCGTTTTGTGAAATCGCTATTGAAGAAGCTATCCGTCTGAAGGAGAAAGGGCACGCAAGTGAAGTACTGGTTGTCAGCATCGGTCCAGACACCTGTCAGGAGCAGCTGCGTACTGCACTGGCGCTGGGTGCCGATCGTGCGCTGCAGATTAAAGCTGAAGACTCCCCTGAGCCTCTGGCGATCGCAAAACTGCTGAAAGCGGTTGTTGATCAGGAACAGCCTGGCCTGGTGATTTTGGGTAAACAGTCCATTGATGGTGACAACAACCAAACCGGTCAGATGCTGGCTGCGTTGGCGAACATGCCACAGGGTACATTCGCGTCCGACGTAGAGATCGAAGGTGATTCCCTGCAGGTAACACGTGAAATCGACGGCGGTCTGCAGAAAGTAAGTCTGAAGATGCCAGCGGTTGTAACCACCGACCTGCGTCTGAACGAGCCGCGTTACGCGTCTCTGCCAAACATCATGAAAGCCAAGCGCAAGCCACTGGAAACTCAAACCCCTGAAGATCTGGGTATCGACATCAGCCCACGTCAGACCGTCCTGGAAGTGACCCCACCGCCAGAGCGTGCAGCAGGTGTGAAAGTCGGCTCCGTAAGTGAGCTGGTGGAAAAACTGAAAAACGAAGCGGGGGTACTGTAATGGGTAACGCGATTCTGGTTGTTGCAGAACACGATAACAGCCAACTGAAAGGTGCAACGCTGAATACACTTCAGGCTGCCGTTGAATTGAAAGCGCAGGGTGCTGGCGCAATCGAGCTGCTGATTGCAGGTCAGGGCAGCAACGCTGTTGTAGAGCAGGCGGCCGCACTGCCGGACGTTGACCGTGTACTGGTTGCAGATGCTGGCAACCTGGCACATCAGCTGCCGGAAGAGGTGTCTAGCGTTGTAGTAAACCTGCTGGAAGGCGGTGACTACGGTTACCTGCTGGCGCCTGCGACGACTAACGGCAAAAACCTGGCTCCGCGTGTTGCAGCACTGATGGACGTCGCTCAGGTATCTGACATCACTGAAGTGGTTTCTGCAGATACCTTTATCCGTCCTATCTATGCAGGTAACGCACTGGCGAAAGTACAGAGCCATGACGCCCTGAAAGTTGTCACCGTACGCACTACCGCGTTTGCTGCGGTGGCAGAAACCGGTGGTGCAGTAGAAGCAACCAGCGTGGATGCTCCGGCTGCACTGGGTGTATCCAGCTTCGTGGGTGAAGAGCTGAGCGTATCCGAACGTCCAGAGCTCACCTCCGCGCGCATCATTATCTCCGGCGGTCGTGGTATGCAGAGCGGCGACAACTTCCCATTGCTGGAAGCGGTTGCAGACAAGATCGGTGCTGCGGTGGGTGCATCCCGTGCGGCGGTGGACTCCGGTTTCGTGTCCAACGACATGCAGGTGGGTCAGACCGGCAAGATCGTAGCGCCCGACCTGTACATCGCCGTCGGTATCTCCGGTGCGATCCAGCACCTGGCCGGTATGAAAGATTCCAAAGTAATCGTTGCCATTAACAACGATGAAGAAGCGCCAATCTTCAACGTGGCGGACTTTGGTCTGGTGGCCGACCTCTTTGAAGCGCTGCCAGAGCTGGAAAAAGAGCTGGGCTAATAACTTGGGTTAATACCCTCGAAAGACCCGTTGCCACCTGATGGAGATCCCGTCAGGTGGCGGTAATAAAAATAATTCGCAGATTAAGACATAGGTCGCCACATTGAGCGACAGGTCTGAAGGATAAATATCATGAGTCGCAATTATCGATTGATCCTGGATTGCCCCGATCAGGTGGGCATTGTCACCCGTGCCGGAGAAGTGATCACCCGTAATGGGGGCTGGATCTCTGAAGCCGCGCACCACTCCGACGAAGACAGCAGCTGGTTCTTCTCCCGTTTCGAGATACAGGGTGACTCTTTGCCATGCGGCATTGACGAACTGCGTCGTCAATTTGAAGAACTGAAAGATGAACTCCAGCTCAATCTGCGACTGATCGATACGGCAGAGAAAAAGCGTGTAGTGATCATGGCGAGTAAAGGCAGCCACTGTCTGTCTGACCTGCTGGATCGTTGGAAGAGCGGTGACCTGGACTGTGATATCCCATGTGTAATCTCTAACCACGAAGACATGCGTGGTCTGGTGGAGTGGTACGGTATTCCTTACCACCACGTGGCGATCGATAAAGATGACAAAGCACCGGGCTTTGCCCAGGTTGAAGCACTGGTCGAAGAGTACAAAGCTGACTGTGTCGTGCTGGCGCGCTACATGCAGATTCTGCCTCAGGCCCTGTGCGAAAAACTACGTCATAAAGTGATCAACATCCACCACAGCTTCCTGCCGTCGTTCATCGGTGCGAAGCCTTACCACCAGGCATCCCGCCGCGGTGTGAAACTGATCGGTGCGACCTGTCACTACGTGACCGAGCAGCTCGATGAAGGCCCAATCATCGATCAGGACGTGGTACGCGTCAGCCACAGCGACAAAGTAGAAGACCTCGTCCGCCTGGGTAAAGACGTAGAGAAGACCGTACTGGCCCGTGGCCTGCGTGCGCATCTTGAAGATCGCGTACTGGTACACGGCAATAAGACCGTCGTCTTCAACTAATAAAAACGATTTGGCAGCTGGCTCCCATGCTCTGCGTGGGAGCCAAGAGTTTCCTTCCACTTCGACAGTGGAACGAAACGCCAACACTATGACAGAAACAATAAGCAATCGTCCGGAGTCAGGGCCCCGGAAATGCGGAGAATAATAATGACGAAGCAAATACCAACATCTGCACAGGTAGTGATCGTAGGCGGTGGTGTAATCGGCTGTAGTGTCGCTTACCACCTGACCAAACTGGGTTTCACCGACGTGGTGCTGCTGGAGCGTCGTACGCTGACGTGTGGTACCACCTGGCACGCTGCGGGTCTGGTCCCAACCCTGCGTGCAACCTACAACATGTCCATGCTGGCCAACTACAGTGCCAGCCTGTACGAGCAGTTGGAAGCAGAGACAGGGCAGGCAACAGGTTTTGTCCGCAACGGTTCCCTGACTATCGCCACTAACAAAGAGCGTCTGGCTGAGATCAAGCGCGGTGCCTCCATGGCAAAAGTGGCGGGCTTCCCATGTGACGTGATCAGCCCGGAACAGGCCAAAGAGATGTGGCCGCTGCTGAATGTAGATGACGTGATCGGTGCGATCCACCTGCCGATGGACGGTATGGCGAGTCCTGTAGATGTGACTCAGGCCCTGGCAAAAGGCGCGCGCATGGGCGGTGCTAAGATTATCGAGAACTGCAAAGTTCTGGATATGAAGATCCGCGACGGTAAAGCGGCCGGTGTGATCACCGAGC
This sequence comes from Pontibacterium granulatum, assembly GCF_029961155.1. GTDB lineage: Bacteria > Pseudomonadota > Gammaproteobacteria > Pseudomonadales > Balneatricaceae > Pontibacterium > Pontibacterium granulatum. The sequence continues at coordinate 104,129 of NZ_JASBRH010000005.1, forward strand.
ACGGCGATATCGACGCTGAATACGTGGTGAACTGTGCCGGTATGTGGGCACGTGAGTTCGGTAAGAAAGCGGGCGTAAACGTACCACTGCATGCAGCAGAGCACTTCTACGTAGTAACCGAAAACATGCCGGATCTGAAGCACGGTCTGCCGACGCTGCGTGATATGGATGGTTACTGCTACTACAAAGAAGATGCGGGCAAGCTGCTGGTGGGCATGTTCGAGCCGGATGCGAAGCCGTGGGGTATGAACGGTATCCCGGAAGACTTCCACTTCGACGAGCTGCCGGAAGACTTTGATCACCTGGAGCCGTATCTGGAAGCTGCAATGCACCGTATTCCAAAGCTGATGGAAACTGGCCTGCAGGTATTCTTCAACGGCCCTGAATCCTTTACCCCAGACGACCGTTACCACCTGGGTGAAGCGCCGGAACTGCGCAACTACTTCGTTGCTGCAGGCTTTAACTCTGTAGGTATCCAGTCTGCGGGCGGTGCCGGTAAGATGCTGGCGGAGTGGATTCACAAAGGCCATGCGCCACGTGATCTGTGGGATGTAGATATCCGTCGTAACCGTCCATTCCAGGGCACTCAGGCGTATCTGCAGGAACGTACCACCGAAACACTGGGTCTGCTGTACGAAACACACTACCCATTCAAGCAGTTCAAAACCTCCCGTGGTGTGCGCCGCTCTGTCTTGCACGAGCAGCTGAAAGCGCAGGGTGCGGTATTTGGTACTGAGAGTGGTTGGGAACGTGCAAACTGGTTTGCCAACGAAGGCCAGGCGCCGGAGTACGAATACTCCTTCGGTCGCCAGAACTGGTTCGACAACAACAAAGCAGAGCACGAAGCGGTACGTAACGATGTTGGCGTGATGGATCAGAGCTCTTTCTGTAAGTATCAGGTGGAAGGCCCGGATGCGGAGAAGTTCCTGAACCGCATCTGCTCCAACAACGTGGCGGTGCCGGTTGGCAAGATGGTCTACACCCAGTGGCTGAACGAACGTGGTGGTATCGAAGCCGATGTGACCGTCACCCGTCTGGCAGAAGACCGTTACATGGTGGTATCCGGTGTGGCGTGCCAGACCCGCGATCTGGACTGGCTGAACCGTCACAAAGAAGGTTACATGGTGGTGATCACCGACGTTACCTCCGCGTACGCAGTCGTAACTGTAATGGGTCCACGTGCCCGTGACACCCTGAGCAAGCTGACTCAGGCGGATATGTCACACGAGGCATTCCCATTTGCGACATCCCGTGAGATCGATATGCACTACGCAATTGTGCGTGCATCCCGTATCACCTACGTAGGTGAGTTGGGCTGGGAGCTGTATATCCCAACCGAGTACGCGCCAAGCGTATACGAAGCGATCTGTGCAGCGGGTGAAGAGTTTGGTATCAAGCCGTACGGCTACCACACCATGAACTCCCTGCGTATGGAGAAGTGCTACCGTCACTGGGGCCACGATATCACCGACGAAGACACAGTACTGGAAGCGGGTCTGGGCTTTGCATCCGACTTCGAGAAAGAGGGTGGTTTCATCGGTAAAGAAGCGCTGCTGGAACAGAAGGCTAAAGGCCCGTTGACCAAACGTTTTGTTGCATTCGTGTTCGAAAACCCAGAGCCACTCTGTTACCACGAGGAGCCGATCTACGCAGATGGCAAGATCGTGGGCCGCACCACCGCCGGTATGTTCGGTCACACCGTTGGTGCCACTGTCGCAATGGGGTATGTGGAGAATCCGGATGGTGTGGTAAAAGAGTGGCTTGAAAATGCCCACTTCGAGATCGAGGTCGAATGTGAGCGCTACACGGTGAAACCGTCCCTGCGTTCTATCTACGACCCGGCCATGGAGAAAATTAAGTGCTGATTTGCTTAACAGCAAAAGATTAGCGCACTTTTTAGAAGCACTGTGTGGCCTGGTTACCAAGGTTCTGTGTCTGGTTGGTTGCCGCGGAATGTTGGAGGTGCCCTGTATAATCAGGGCGCACAGTTGCTTCGCCCTAAATACAGCTACATGGGCGTTTCAGAAGCCCAATGACGGTGTTGAATCCGTTCTGTACATGCTCACCTACTACAGTAGGCTGCGCTTCTCGAACGAATTCGCCTTGTCCTTGAACCTCTGAACTCGCCATGGAGCTGCATTGCAAAAGCTGGAAACTATACAATCGCCATGAGAACAGGTAGTTTTCACGGCGTTATTCTTGAACGTTAAATTGATTACATGAGGTTTGATCGATGACCGCCCTGATTTTGGATGGTAAAGCACTGGCGAAAAGCCGCGAAGAGCAACTGCGTAACTCCGTAGAACAGCTGATCGCTGGCGGTGGTAAGAAGCCGACGCTGGCAACCATTCTCGTAGGGGATGATCCAGCGTCGGCAACCTACGTTCAGATGAAAATCAACGCGTGTAAGCGCGTGGGAATGGGGTCCATCGCAATCGAGTTGGGTTCCAACACCACAACCGAGCAGCTGCTGGCGGAGATCAACCGGCTGAACAACAACGAATCCGTAAACGGTATCCTGCTGCAGCACCCAGTACCGGAGCAGATCGATGAGCGTGCGTGCTTCGATGCGATCGCTATCGAAAAAGACGTAGACGGTGTAACCACCCAGGGCTTCGGCCGTATGGCGATGGGTGAGCCGGCATTTGGTTCTGCAACACCGGCTGGCATCATGACCATGCTGAAGCACTACGATATCCAGCTGGAAGGTAAACACGCTGTTGTCGTGGGTCGCAGCCCAATCCTGGGTAAACCGATGGCTGCTATGCTGCTGAACGCTAATGCGACTGTAACCATCTGCCACTCCCGCACTGCAGATCTGGCAGATCAGGTTGCGCGTGCCGATATTGTTATCGGTGCAGTAGGCCGTCCAGAGCTGATCAAAGCAGAATGGATTAAGGATGGTGCGGTTGTCGTCGATGCGGGGTACCACCCAGGCGGTATCGGTGATATCGAAAAAGAAGGTCTGGAAGAACGCGTTGCTGCACTGACTCCGGTTCCGGGTGGAGTAGGTCCAATGACCATCAACGCACTGATCAGCCAGACGCTTGAGTCTGCACAGCTCAGCGTTAAAGTAGCATCTGAATAACGATTGCCGTTAAGACAGTCTTTATTGAAACGCCCGGTTTATCCGGGCTTTTTTGTGCGCTTTGCTCACCGCAGTCCTGTTAGCAGGGGGCTTATCATGCGCGTTGGGGGCTGGTTAGGGTTTGAGCGTGTCGCCACCGGAGTGGACTGCTACAACGTGATCACGTGGTCCTGTATTGAGAATGTATTTCGCTGGTGCACTGAATATCCCAGTTTGTTTGTTCAGAAATTCAAACGTGTCCCTCCTATAGGTGAAACATCATTTCGTAGGAGGTAAGACCAATGACTGCATCAAAAAACAACTCATCAGATTGGCGACAAGCGCTGTTGGGCCAGATACGTTCAATCTGCAGTGAGCAGACTCAAAGGGAGATGGACGGTACCTATGGCTATGACTACAAAGCCAGTATTTCCGCCATTAGCCACTTTGAAATTATTGCGAAGGGCATCAACGCGAAAAGTGCAGCGGATTACATGGAACAGCTGCGTATCAAGATTCAGTATGCGCAAGCCAACTGCATAAATCCGGGCGAATACAGCGGTGGCAAAGCAACGTACGGCACCCTCTTGTCGAATATGCAGTATTGGTATGACAATCATTACTGCAACTAACCGGTTATTAAGTCAGATAGGCGTATTAAGGACAGACTGAACGTATCTACGTGACACCAGTAAGGTAGAGGTTTTAGAACGTGATACGCCTATCATTGATACCCCTATGGATGAATCGCACCAAACTGATTTAAAAGGTCATCTCAGCGATTTTTCCGCGTGTGTAAAAGGGACAGGTGAAATATTTTGGAAAGAGCGTCTGCCGAACTGTGGCAGTCAACGCAATCAGTATCACCACATTGAATGGAAACCGTTTTGAACACAGCATACTCAATTATTCCATTTGTTCCTGATCAAGCTGCACAGGTGACCGCTTTCTGGCGGGAATCGTTTAACGCAGTGATCGGAATTGAGCCGGTTCATTCCTTTGAATCTCAGGCCTACTTTCTCACCGAAATTCTGCCGCAGCGCTATTCGCTGTTTGTAGCGGTCGATCATGCAATCGGTAAACCGATCGCCTTTATTGCATTCAGTGAAAGCGACATCAGCCAGCTTTACGTTGATATTCGCTTTCAGGGAAAAGGACTCGGGAGTGCGCTACTGAATTTGGCGATCGAGCAGGCATCGGGATCGTTAAAACTGAGGACGTTCGAGATCAACGAGAGCGCGAGACGTTTCTATGAGAAGCGCGGCTTTGTCGCAATCGGTGGAGATAGCGATAACGAAGAGGGATTACCGGATATTCTGTATGAGTGGACAAGGGCTTAATTTAAGTAATTAAGCCCTGGCTCGTAGCTGCTCACTCCGAGAGTGGCATGTAGACCTGTTGAGTCATTCTGGGAGTAGGCAGATCAGTCTTGGCGGTCACTCTTCTTTTTCCAGATCACTCGCGCGATCCTTGCGACGCTCCAGCCAGTGAACGGTATGGTGACAATGCGGGCAGCGATCATGTTTTACCGCTTCAATCTCTCTGCGCAGATTCTGCACATCGAGATCTAGCGCCTGTTCCTGTTTGCGCGACAGATTGGTATGCATAATGTGTGCAGCTTCTTCAGCAGTGATACCCAGTGACTCCCGCATCTTATTCAGCGCCTTGTGCTCGTAATCATCAACATAGCCATCCTGCAGCACCTGATCGACCATTTTTTCATAAGCCCGGCGGCGCTGACTCAGTGCTTCGTTAAACCCGGACGCGAGAATACCTGCCGGGAGTGCCACGATACCCAGACTCATAATGCTGATAACGGCTGCGAGCATTTTGCCGAAGATTGTGACCGGTATCACATCACCGTAGCCCACGGTGGTCATGGTCACAATCGCCCACCACATCGCTGCTGGAATACTGCTAAATGCTTCAGGCTGGGCGTCGTGCTCAGCGAAGTAGGTGAGACTTGCAGCGACAATGATCAGCATAAACAGGACAAAGAGTGCGGCCGCGATAGGTTTGGATTCACGATGCAGCACCTGTAGCAGCAACGACATCGAAGAGGAATAGCGGGTGAGCTTAAATACACGCAGCAAACGGAGCACACGCATAAAGCGAAGATCGATGGTGAAGAACATGCTCAGATAGAATGGCAGGATGACGACCAGGTCGATCAATGCCATCGGGGTGAGCATATAGCGTACCCGGGCCATAAACGGTGAATGCTTATTGGATGGATCGCTTTCGATGGAACTCCATACACGGGCCAGATACTCGATCGTAAAAATAACCACCGAAAACGTTTCGAAGGTTTTGAAATACGCACGGTCTGTCGCACTGAGTGAAGGAAGCGTTTCCAGGATCACGGACAGCACGTTGAGGGAGATCAGTACGACCAGAAAGATGTCTATGATTCGGCTGAGCCGGTCCTGCTTCTTGCCGATATCGAGAATTTCATAGGTGCGCTTGCGAATACTGATCATGCTGTCGACGCCTGGTGCAGATGGTTTTGTTAAATATATCGATATAGCGTCGCGTATATAAGGACGCGAATCAACGATGTTGGTCTGAGTGGGTGAATAAAGTGCGAGATAAAGATTAACCCAAGTAGCAGCGGCCTCTGACCGCGACGTTTACGCACGAGAAAGTTGCCGCGTTTCAAACCAGTTAGACCGATCTTATCGCGGTCGGAGGCCGCCGCTACAGAAAGGCTGGTACTACAACGCAAACCCGCCCATGGGCTCCTGCTCCAGCAGTTCCCGGATCTTAAGCAGTCCTTTTTTCAACACGTCCCGGTTCGTAGGTGAACTCACGGACAAGCGAATCGCTGGTGGAACAGCACCGCCCGGCGGCACAAACAGTTCGGCGGACTTGAGGCTGATCCCTTCCTTGGATGCTGAAGCGACAAATTCACCCAAACGCAGATGGTCGGGAAGGGTGAGCCACACATGGAAACAGGTTTCCGATACGCGTAGATCATAGTCGCCCAGTATATCCTGGGTGATAGCGAGTCTTTCCTTCATCTCGCTGCGGATTTGCAATAATACACGATCAGCATCACCGGCCTGGATAAGTTCGGTCGTGATGCCGGTTAGCAGTGGGCTTGTCATCCAGCTATGGTTTTGCAGCGTGTTGGCCATTTGTGAGTAAAGACGTTTAGGAACATGGATGTAACCCACACGAAGACCCGGTGCCAGGCACTTTGAAAAAGCCCCAATGTGAATGACCTGTTCCGGATCCAGATTGACCAAAGGTTCGGGGCGGGTCGCGGGCAAGAGTCCGTTTACTTCGTCTTCGATCAGGTAAAGGTTATGTTTGCGACACACGTCTAGTATGGCCTGGCGACGTTCCAGGCTCATTGTGCCCGTGGTTGGGTTCTGGAGTGTCGGCATGCTGTAGATAAGGCGTGGTTGATACATTTTACACGCAGTATCCAGTGCCTCGGGAATGATCCCTTCTTCATCCATTTCGACAGGTTTCAGGGTGATCTGATGCTGTCGCGCCAGACTGATTAAACCTGGATAGGTGTACTTCTCAACGAGCAACGTATCCCCGCCACGACAGAATGCATTGAGTGCCATCTGCGTGGCGTGTTGCGCGCCGGAGCTGAACAGCAGCCGGTCAGCTTCCACATTTACACCTTGTGACGTTAGCCAATCCGCTACGACCTGTCGGTGTTGCATGATGCCTTCAGGCAGTTGATAGAGCATCAGTTGGTTGAGCTTGGCGGGATTGGCGGTGAGTCTTTGCATCGCTCGGCTTAGCATATCGGCACGGTCGAGCAGGGGAGGCACGTTGTAACCGAAATGGCACTCAAGCTTTTCCGGATCGGGGGTATCGAAGGTCCAGTGTTGTTCATTCTGAGAACAGACGTAGGTTCCCGCACCCACACGGGCTTCAACCAGTCCGCGCCTTTCGGCTTCCGCGTAAGCACGTGTGATGGTTCCAACGGTCACTCCCAGTTGATCTGCGAGCGCACGGTGTGTCGGCAGACGTGTGTTGGCACTGAGCGTACCGTTCTCGATCAGTGTGCCCAATTGGTCCGCGATCTGCTTATAACGCGGACCGGCACCGTCTGAAAGTGCAATATCAAGCATTGTCATGGTGACAATAAAACCTTTGTCTTCACAAATGTTGTCTGTTAGCTTTGATTGTACCCCATAAATATACAATCAATCGCATAATTGAAGCCTATATCAATAATTGTATCGATACAATTGGTTTGTTCGATACCTGAATAGGTTTTGTATATGCACTTGCAAACAGGAGCAAGAAAAGTGGATATACAGCTGATGTTGTCTGTTGCGATGTTCGCAACGGTCACTTCCGGTACCCCAGGGCCTAATAACGTAATGTTGACGGCTTCCGGTGCCAACTTCGGTTACTGGCGCACGTTACCGCATATGTTCGGTATTGTGCTGGGTATCTTGGCGATGAACATTCTGGTCGCCGCTGGACTGGGTGTCATTTTCGAGCAGTATCCGATGATTCAGCAGGCCCTGAAAATTGCGGCCAGTACCTATCTAGTGTACTTGGCTTGGAAAATTGCTACCGCCAAGTCTTCCAAAATTGACGGTGAGCGTGACGCACAGCCAATGAGCATTATGGGCGGTGCGCTGTTTCAGTTTATGAATCCAAAGGCGTGGATGATGGTTATTACCGCGATTGGTTCATTTACGTTAGCCGGCGATAGTTATTGGACCTCTGTGCTTTGGATCGCAGTGATCTTTATGCTGATGGGATTTCCGTGCATTTCGCTTTGGGCCGCATTTGGCACGGTCGTGGGGCGTTTTCTTTCCTCACCTGCAGCGTGGCGTTGGTTTAATTTGGTGATGGGTTTGCTCACCGCGGGTTGCCTGATATTTATATGGCAGTAAATAAACAGCCCGACCGGTCACCGGGTCGGGCTGTTTTTGAGTTGATTGAACTGAGGGATTAATTACATCCGCCCGGACCAGGATCAGGCAGTATCGGCAAAACAACCGCATCCATGGCATGAATGACACCGTTGTCCGCTTCAACGTTCAGCGCACCCGGAATGAGGTTGGAGGTACGTCCCAGATTATCAGTCAGGACCGCAGCGTCCTGGAGCAGGAAACCGCCGGACAGCATGCGAATACGATCTGAATCCAGCACATCCGCAGCATATCGGCGACCCGGCGCCACATGGTAAAGCAGAACGGCATTCACAACTGCCGGATCAAGATCAGCCAGGCTGCAATAACCCAGCGCCAATACAGTATCTGCGAGATCATCAAATGCATCGTCGGTCGGAGCAAAGACGGTGTACTGTCCCTTACCATCCAGTGCAGCAAGAATATCTGCGCGGCCGGCTACGTCTTCTGTGAGCAGTGCAATCAAAGTATCAAAACTGCCAGTGAAAGGGGCTGACGCATTGACCTCCAACGCTACGTCAACAAGGCTATTTATATCTTTAGGGCCCATATGGTCATCGGCGGATACTGTTAGAGGCAGTGATAAAGCGGCGGTGGCAGCAAGTGCGCATAGTGTTTTTTTCACGGTGTTACTCCCATATTGAGCGAATATCTTTCGCCTAGCAGGGTTTGTTTATTAATCCTTTTCCGAATATTCCTGAGAGTCACTGATATCTACGTGAGTAAAAAATGATCAGATCAGGCGGTAAGCAAAAACATTGAAAAAACTTATCCGTTGCATGGAGGAGGACGAAGGAAGGTAGATTGCGCGGGGAGTGCTAAAGCTGCGGTCCTTAACGATCGGGCCAGCAGCTTAAATAGTCACGTTAGATGGCTGAGTTGGATTTTAAGATTCCCTCCGCTTGCTGGACGATTGCAATACGTTCTTCCTCAGGTTTATTTAGCCAATGGGTAACCTGCATAGCCAGTCGTGGGTGCTCAGCGAGCCAGGTTTGGTTGCGTTGCACAAACGACCAATACAACGTAGTAAACGGGCAGGCATGATCACCATGACTGCGTTTGGGATTGTAGGGACAGTGATCACAGTAGTTCGACATCTTCTGGATATAGTTTCCGCTGGCGATATAGGGTTTGGAGCCCACCACGCCACCATCGGCAAACTGGCTCATGCCCAATGTATTCGGCACCTCAACCCAGGCGATCGCATCGGCGTACATAGCGAGGTACCAGTTATGAACTGCGCCCGGTTTTACGCCGTAGAGTAGGGCAAACAGTCCGGTCACCATCAGGCGCTGAATATGGTGCCCGTAGCCGAGGTTGAGTACTTGCTCGATTGATTGGCGCATGCAAGTCATCTGAGTATCTCCATCCCAGTAAAAGGACGGCAGTGGACGATCAGCCTGCAGCGCATTAAATGACATCCAGTCTTTTCGGTAGTGCCAATACAAACCACGGACATACTCGCGCCAGCCGAGTACCTGTCGTATAAATCCTTCCACCGCATTGAGTGGCGCGCCATGGCTACGATAAGCATCTTCCGCATGCTCGATCACTTCGGCAGGGCTCAATAGTTTAAGATTGAGGCTGGACGAGATCATCGAATGGTAAAGGGTAGGTTGGTCTGTCCACATCGCATCCTGGTAATCGCCGAACAGGGTTAGGCGTTCGTTGATAAAGTGTTCCAACACCTCCAGTGCCTGATCTCTTGTTACGGGCCAGTTAAACCGCTCAATCGAACCGGGTAAGTGGGGCAACAACGTCTCAACATCTTCAATAACCTGTTGTGTCGTCGTATCGGGAGTAAAGGTCGGAACTGTCGGTAGGTCTACCGGACCGGTTTTTGGAAACGCTTTGCGGTTGTGCTTATCGTAGTTCCAAGCTCCACCTTCGGGTTTTCCGTGTTCGTCTATCAGGATGTTGCGGGTCTTGCGCAAATGACGGTACCAGTACTCCATACGCGGTTGTTTGTAATTGGATAACCACTCGCCGAATTCGCCGGGTTCGGCGATAAAGTGATCATCGGCAATCCATTCAACAGGTAAATGGATACGTTCACAAAACGCGTTGATCTCACACAAAACCCGATAGTCGCCGGGAATCACGCACTTGAGCTGTTGTGGCTGTACTTCCCTGAGCACGGCTTCCAGTGCCTCGGAAAAACTTTTGAGTTTTAGTGTGAGGGGGAGGTAGATGAGATCGTATTCCTGCGACCAAATATCCCAAGCGAAATGGCGCATCGCAGACAGAAACAGTACCGTGCGCTGTTTGGACGAAAGCTGTTCGGTCGATTCGGCGGTAACCTCGGCCATGCAAATGCAATCATTTTCTGCATCGATGCCCTGCAAGATCAAGCTATCCATGTTGAGCTGATCGCCCAAAATTAGAACAAGTGATCTGATCTCCCTCATAGCGCGCTCCCCATTATTTTTTTTGGTATGTCGCAAATGTCGTATAAGCAGTATATGTCCAAAAAATGATCAATGTCTAGAAACAATGATTAATCTTTGGTTATACGGACATCTGGAAAAATCGATCTGTCAGATCGTGTTCAGGACGAAGGAAAAACCGGCTGACCAGGTTAGAGGGGGAACGTTGCATCGCAGTTGATGAAGTCACAGAGATTGATCGTCTTAGCAATAAGCCTAATTTCGGTAAGGAATGGTTGCACTATCATGGTGCGTGGCTACTTTTAAATTAACAAGGAAGTATCGATCAACGACAGGTTGGAGGTTGTGCATGTTACGTGCATTAAAAATTCGCCAAAAGCTTCTGCTCGCGCTCCTCTTGATGGGGATTGCTCCGTCGATTGTAGTGATATGGATCAGCACCGTTGAGACAGCACGTACGTTGGAACAGCAGGGCTATGAACGCCTGACGGGTGTTCGGGAAGCCAAAAAGAATCTTTTAAACGATTATTTCACCCGGCGATTTGCTGATCTGGAAATACTCGCTGCCACTGTGGTTCATCTACAGGAACACGCAAATGGTGGCCCGGCGGTCAGTGAAGAAGCCCATCGCTTCTATACAAATTTCAAACAAATTGAGCAGTACTACGACCTGTTCCTTATCGGCGCTGATGGTGAGGTTTTTTATACGGTAGAACGCGAACCCGACTATCAGACCAGTCTTAAAACCGGGCCCTATTCGGACTCCAACCTTGCCGACCTTTACCGCAAAGTGCTGGCATCAAAGCGTGCGGAAATTGTCGACTTCAAGCGCTATGCGCCTTCAGACAATGCACCTGCGGCATTCATTGGAAAACCTGTGCTGAACGCATCCGGTAACGTTGATATGGTCATTGCGCTTCAGCTATCCATTGATCACCTGAACAGGGCGATGACCGATCGAGATGGATTGGGCGAAACGGGTGAAACCTACTTGGTGGGGCCGGATAAGCTAATGCGCTCAGATTCGTACCTTGATCCGGTCAAACATACCGTCCTGGCATCGTTTGAACAGCCCGCGGATGGCAGCGTTAATACTGAAGCCAGTAACGCGGCCTTGGGAGGCGAAACCGACACGCGCATCGTTATCGATTACAACGGCAATCCTGTGTTGTCGTCTTTTACACCGCTAAAGATAAAAGACATTACCTGGGCGTTGATTGCAGAAATTGATGAGGAGGAAGCGCTGGCGCCGGTTACTGCGATGCAAACATATTGGGTGATGGTAACCGCCGGTGCGTTGCTACTGACCGTGTTGGTGGCTTTTTTACTTTCCCGCTCGTTGCTGCGGCCGATTCAGGAGATGAGTGAGCTGATTGATGAGCTTGCAGACGGTCGTGGCGATCTGTCCAAAAAGTTGGTCGTACGCAGCAACGACGAGATTGCGGATCTGGAGCGTCGCTTCAACAAGTTGCTCGATAAGATCCATTCCATCGTCAGAAATATTTCGAATTCCTCACGTGTGGTTGGTGATGCAACCACATCGATGTCTGTAAACGCGGAAAAAACCAGGACCGGCGTTAACCGACACCATGAGGACGCCAGGGCCGTAAATCGATCACTAGAAGAGTTATCAGAATCGGTACAGTCAATCGCGACCAGCACATCTGAGGCGCGTGATGCATCTAACGACGCCTACCGTGAAATAAACGAGGGTATGTTGGTTACCGAGAAGACAGTACAGGTCATTGAGAAACTCTCCACTGAAGTTACTGAAGCGACAGTGGTCATTGAACGTCTGAACGAGCAGAGCGATGCAATCAGCAACGTGCTTGAAGTGATCCATGCAATCGCGGAGCAAACAAACCTCCTGGCGTTGAATGCGGCAATTGAGGCTGCCCGTGCCGGTGATGCTGGTCGAGGCTTCTCGGTCGTTGCTGATGAAGTACGCAATCTGGCAGTGCGAACGCAAAGTTCAACGCAGCAGATTCATGACATTATTGAAGAGCTACAGAATCAGGCACGCCATTCCGTAAGGGTAATGAATACCAGCAAAACGACGGCCGATCAGGGCGTATCGCAGGTGAAGCAAACCGGAGAGTATTTCCAGCGGATTACCGATGCCATTACCGTCCTTGCGGATATGAATAACCATATCGCGCAGGCATCCGAACAGCAGGCATCATCTGCAGAGGGCATTTATCAGCGGATTGCAGATATGGATCAGATCGCGGATGAAGCAGAAACAGGGACGGAGGAAGTCCATCGAGTGAGTGACAAGCTTGCCGAGTTGAGTAAGGAGCTGGAGGGGCTGGTCCGTCAGTTCAAAGCTGAAACGTAAAGATAACGTTGAACGGTGATGAAGCGTCCAAGCCTTAAGGGTTGGACGCTTTTTTGGATGATTAGCTGTCGACTACCTCCACGATAATCTCCCCGATCAACGCACAATCCTCTTCCGTAAAGGTGAGAGGGATACGCATATCCAGCAAGGTAGACAGAACCTTTTCGGTCTTCGGCAACTGTGGCATCTCTTCGATATAGCGCCAGCTGTCGTAGCGACTGGTGTAGTCGCGGGGCACATCGTCGCCAAACCACTTCAGTATCACACCACGTTCACCACATCGTTTTAGCACGTCCTGAATCTGCTCAGCACTAAAATTCGGTAGTGAGAACTGGATCGAGCTGGCGACAAACCCTTCCTTTTCCGGACGCGCTGGGATGCGGATTTTGTCGCTGCTGTTAAATGCTGCTTCCAGAATACGGTAGCGTGCGTTCCAGCGTTCGCATTGGGTATCCAGATCCGCCAACTGAGGTCGCAGGATCGCTGCACGCAGGTTGTCCATCCGGCCGCTGTAGTTCGGCGTTTCGTAACGGATCTGCTCGAACGCCTCCGTGGGCGGTGCCGCGAAGTGGCGCTCGAACAGCATGTAGGAGCCCGAATGCATGATCGCCCGTGCCATCACGTTCGGGTGACGTGTTGTGAGGAAACCACCTTCACCGGAGTTGATGTGCTTATACGTCTGCATACTGAAGCAGGCGACATCACCGAACGTACCGCTTTTCCTGCCGTTCCAGGTTGCGCCCATGGTGTGGGCGCAGTCTTCGATCAGAAACAGACCATAGCGTTCGCAGATCGCCATGATGCGATCCATATCCGCCAGATGACCACGCATATGGGATAGCATGAAATACTTGGCGCCGCTCTCGGCTGCTTTGCGTTCCAAATCGTCCAGATCGATGCAGTAGTCCTCCGCCACATCGACCAATACAGGCACCGCTCCGCTGTTATGGATCGCACCGGGTACCGGGGCCAGGGTGAAAGCGTTGCACAGCACTTTGTCGCCAGCTTTCACACCCGCCGCACGCATGGCGATATGCAACGCGTAACCCCCGGAGGAGCAGGCGAGGACGTAAGGAACGCCCTGGTACTCAGCAAACTCCAGCTCCAGCAGGTCGGTTTCGCTCTTTTCGTCGGGCAGGGTGTTGTAGCGGTGAAGACGCCCGCTGCGCATGACCTCAACCGCCGCTTCAATACCGGCTTCAGGGATCGATTCCTGCTGGGTAAATGACTTGGTGAACTGTTTCATCGTCTGCCGTCCTCAGTCGTAACGCTTCTGATCGTATACGTGGAAATCCCATTCCTGATCCGGGAAGTACTTACGCAGGCGCCAATCACAGGCACGGGCGTGGCCTTCCATCCCCTCTGCGCGGGAGATACGGGAGCCGGCAGCGCTGAACTGCAGGTTCGCTTCTTTGCTGATCGCTTGGTAGGTCAGGATCTTGAGAAACTTGTGTACGTTCAAACCACCGCTGTAACGGGCTACGCGTTTGGTCGGCAGGATGTGGTTAGTACCGGAGCACTTGTCGCCGTGGGTGACGGTTGCGCCTTCACCCAGGAACAGCGAGCCGTAGTTCTTCAGGTTGTCGCGCCACCAGTCCAGATCTTCAGTAATCACCTGCAGGTGCTCGGAGGCATATTCGTCGCTGACCTTTACGCACTCTTCGCGGCTGTCGCACAGGATGATCTCGCCGTGGTTGTCCCAGGCAGACTGAACCACTTCCTGGTTCGGCATATCCGCAGCGACCTTCGGCATCAGTTCAGCCACCGTCTCGCCAATGCGGCGGCTGGTGGTAAACAGCCATACCGGGGAGTCGTATCCGTGTTCGGCCTGCGAAACCAGATCGACGGCGATGGTCATCGGATCTGCGCTGTCATCGGCGATGATGGCGGACTCGGTTGGGCCTGCAAATACGTCGATACCCACTTCACCGAACAGCAGGCGTTTGGCTTCAGCTACATAACCGTTACCCGGACCGACCAGAATATCCGCAGCCACACCGGTAAACAGACCTTTCGCCATGGTGGCTACTGCATGTACGCCGCCCATCTCCAGAATGATGTCGGCACCGGCCAGATCCATCGCATATACAATGGCAGGGTGGATGCTGCCATCCTTCGGAGGCGAGCAGGCGATGATGGTCTCAACACCCGCCACTTTGGCTGTCGCGATGCTCATCAGCGCTGACGCCGCATGGGAATAACGGCCACCCGGTACATAACAACCGGCGCAGTTTACCGGAATGACCTTCTGGCCCAGTTTCACACCCGGTGCGGATTCGATCTCGAATTCGGTCAGGCTGGCGCGTTGTGCTTCAGCAAAGGTTTTCACCTGCTGGTAAGCAAACTGAATGTCCTGCTTTACCTGTTCAGGCACCTGAGCGATCAGTTCGGCACGTTTCGCGTCTGAGAGAATAAAGTCTCCCTGCCAGTTATCGAACTGCGCCGCGTATTCACAGACGGCACCTTCGCCGTCCTGTTCAATACGAGCCAGCATCTGTTTTACGGTTTGCTGGATGCGCTCATCTGATTCTGCGACCGGAGCGGTGGATTTTTTCAGGTATTCCATCGATACATCCTTTGGTTTTTATTCTTTAGGCATAAGAACGTTTTGAATTCTGGTACTTTGGTGGAAGCCGGACTTATCGCTGCATCCACGTGATGGTTCCATACTAGAAGCAGGGTGCTGAAACAGGCCAATGCCGTTTTTAGCGTGACCGGTTACTTTTTGGCATGGGTGCAGGTAAGCGCCCAGCCGCTGCAGCATGAACGGGTGAACGAATGGAACTGAAGTGGTTAAAAGACTATATCGCGCTGGTGGATCATGGCAGCTTTTCAAAGGCCGCCGAAGCGCGCTTTGTGACGCAACCGGCGTTCAGCCGCCGTATCCGTTCACTGGAAAACTGGTTGGGCGTGAGTCTGGTTGATCGTGACAAATACCCAACTACGCTAACACCCGCCGGTGAAGCTTTTGCCGAACATGCCCGTCAGTTAATCAGCCAGACATACGCGGTGCGCAACCAGATGCGCGACATCGCTGCCGCCCGCGAGCAGTTGGTCATCGTTGCCCAGCATGCATTGGCCGTATCCTTCTTCCCGCCTTGGATGAAAACCCTGGAAGCCCTCACCAACGGTGCTTTGGTGAAGGTAGAGTCCGGCAACCTGCACGATAACGTGGAAGCGTTTCTGTCCGGCAACGGAGACTTCCTGCTCTGCTACGCTTCGGAAGATATCTTCAGCCAGTTGCAGCGCGACGATGTCGAGAGCATGCAGGTGGGTGTCGATGAACTGGTGCCTGTATCGGCGGTCGATACCGATGGCGAACCCGTCCATGCGGCAACAGAGGGCGGCGTGCTGAAGCTGCTTGGCCATCCAGGGGAGTCGTACTTTGGCCGCCTTCTGGCGCGGGAGTGTTTACCCCATCTACCGGCTGACCTGAGCGTACACCTGGCGTGTGAAAACGCGCTGTCTGAGGCGCTGAAATCGCTGGTGCTGAGCGGTTACGGTATGGCCTGGTTGCCCAAAAGCCTGATCACTAAGGAGCTGGAACATGGCGAGTTGGTGCGACTGGTACCGCCACTCAAAAGCCTGGACCTCAGTATCCGTCTCTATCGCCTGAAAAAGCCCGCCTGTGACGCGGCTGATCAGTTCTGGAACTACCTGCAGGAACTGTACAACGGCGGTGAGTAAACCGTCGTCATGCCGAAAAGTAACCGCTTCGAAGCAAAACAGCATTGGAGAGTGGTCACAGTGCGTGAATATACTCATCTCATCACCGCCCCGAAGCAAGCAGACCACAGCGCTTCATAAGGGCCACAGAACAGAGTGCGGCCTAAGTACGCACGAATGCTGAGACCAAGAGTATGCAAAAGAATCTGGAAATTCTGAACAAAGCCGTCAACGAATGGATGCCGGAAGGGCGTCCGGTTGTACAGGCACCGCCTGCCGCTGAACTGGAAGCCAAGCTCAACCTGAGTCTGGGCGAAGAGGGCGCAGATTGGGATGTTCTGGAAGACGCCGTGCGTGCCTATCTGCACTACAACCCGGATGTGTCGCAGGCGGAGTTCTACAAGCTGCTCTATTCCGGCCGCAACAAATATGCGCTGTTGGGGGACTGGATCACCAGCCTGAGTAACGCGACGATGCACACCTATCAGGTCGGCCCCGTGGCCACGCTGATGGAGATGGAGCTGATCCGCCAGTGGAACAAACTGGTGGGCTTCGATCAGGGCAACGGCGAAGGTGAGGGGGTGATGGTCGCAGGTGGCAGCCAGGCCAACCTGATCGGTATGATGCTGGCCCGTCACCACGCCTGCCCGGATTACAAAACCAAAGGCCCGCAGGGCAAAACACTGGTGGCATACGTATCCGATCAGGCACATTACTCCGGCCAAAAAGCCGCCAACGTGCTGGGCATCGGCACCGATAACCTGATTGCCGTCGCGACCGACGACGCCGGGCGTATGCGACCTGATGCACTGGCCGATGAAATCGAAAAGAGCATTGCCAAAGGCCATACGCCGTTCTTCATCGGTTTGACCGCAGGCACCACCGTTACAGGTGCCTATGACCCGGTTAAGGCGTGCAGTGAGATCGCCAAAGCCCATGATATTTGGCTGCATATCGATGGTGCATGGGGGGGACCGATCCTGTTCTCTGACAAGCACCGCTCGTTGTTAGCCGATAGCCATCTGGCGGACTCGTTTGCCTGGGATGCCCACAAGCTGATGAACGTACCGATCACCGCAGCGGTGATTTTGGTGAAACATCAGGGCGCTCTGAAAGCTTGCTGCTCCGGCGGCGGTGGTGATTACCTGTTCCATGCCGACGAGAATGCCGATTACAATCTGGGGGAACGCTCCATCCAGTGCGGCCGACGCGCCGATGCACTGAAGGTATGGCTGAGCTGGAAGGCGATCGGTAACAACGGCTTTGCAGAAAAGATCGATTTCCTTCAGGGCATGAAAACCGAGTGTGTATCTCAGATCGAGCGCTGTGACTCACTGCAGATGCTGGCCGATGCCCGCTACCTCAACGTACTGTTCCGTTACAAGCCGGAGCACATGGATGACGAACAGGAATTGCGCAAACTGAACATCGAGATCTGCAAAACGATGATGCGTTCCGGCGGTCCCTACGTCGATTACGCCCAGTACAAAGGCCGTACCGGAATTCGCCTGATTCTGGCGAATACCGAGGTCACACAGGAACATCTGCAACGTCTGCTGGATAAGGTCCAACGCATAGGGCAGGAGTTATCTGCTTAACCAAACGATAGACTGAGAAACAAAAGACCCGCCACTGAGTGCGGGTCTTTTGTTTGGTGTTAGTCATCTGATCGCTAAAGCGTCGGTTGCTTGGAACGTTAGTGATTCCAGCGATCCACCGCTAGTCGTACGTTTCAGAGCGGCAGTAACCTCCTAGACTGCACTGCTACGGGTTTACTTAAGTGTCTTTGAGCGGTCCAAGCACTTCAAAGCGGATGGGGCAGCAGTTATCTGCTTAACCTCAAAAACGACTAGATTTAAAAAGTGGAGGCCGGCATACCAGCATCGCTTATACAAAGAATCAGGCATTATTGCTTATAGCGATCGTGGTTGAATACCATGTCCCCACCGGGTGCCGCTTGGTGGCAGGCAATACAGCCTTTTTGCTTACCTTTGGCTACGCGGCCAGCCAGTTTCATTCCTGCTGGATTGGTATCGAGACTACCGTCGGCTTTGTATTTCACCCAAAACCAATTCTGATTATCCGGATCATAACCGCTTTCACGCTTGTACATCACTGTTACTGCTTTGAGATATTTATCCGGATTATTGGCAACGCTTTGTTTGCTGACGCCTTCGCCACCAAAGTTACGTTTAACGATCAACACACCGTTATGGCTGCCCATCTGCAGTGTGGTATCGAGCGTATCGAGGATCGCCCCATGGGGCGGTTGGCCGGTATAGGGTGTGCCGGTGATGGCGCCTTTGCCAACCAGCCCTGCGGCTGCCATCGCACTCCAGAGGTCTGCGGCATAGTCAGTGCTGGATGGGCCGCCAAAAGGCATATCATCCTTAGGTTCCTGATACACCATTGTGTCGCAGCCGGCAATCAACAGGCAGATGATACCCGCTGTACCCAGGCGGGTTAGTGGTTTGGTCATGATAATCTCTCCTGCTTATATCCATCTCTATTCACGTTTCGTGCATCCGATGTGGTCACGAATTACGTCGTTGCGTATTGCAGGCCTTCCCAACTGTGTTACTGCAGACTGTAAAGTCAGGAAGGCATTAACCATTCTTTACGTTTAGTTATTGGTGAATCATAGTACAGCGATGTAAATGAGGTCGGTTTCGGGTTGCTGGCTATCAGTATGGAGGAGGTGTATGAAGAGATTCAGTCTAAGGACGTTATATTTACTTGCAGTCTTGTGCGTTCCAGCCCAGGCCGATGGACCTCCTATGGGTACTGAAGCCGATGTGAAATATGCAGCTCTTCTGTGGCAACATCTTGAGGCGGAAGAGCTGGTTGGAAACAATGCTCGCCCCCTGGAGCCTTTTTTCGGCGGCGCCCGACCTCACGGGATGATTCTGGAAATTGTTGCACAAGACCTCAGTGTTGAACAGCATACTGGGTTCCTGGTGCTAAAACGAAACTACTCCGGTGAAGGGGTATCTGTAGAGGAGGTAGCGCGGGACCGAGTACGCTTTCTTAACTCAATTACGGTGATGTACCGCCGAGAGAAAGGGTACGATCCGGATAATCAGGACTGGTTTTGGGTAAAGTATCAGCCGGACGGATCCTTGTTTCGCAATCCTAAGAATACTGAGATGGCCGGTCGTATAATGAAAGGCCCCAGTTGGGAGCAATCCGGAGGTTGTATATACTGCCACGCATCCGCAGGAGGTGGTGACTATGTATTCTATCCTGAGATACATGTGCCGGGGTATTCGCCCGTGCAATAGTTTCAGGAACCGTAGAGTCCCTGGCGTTGAGGCTGTCGGATAAGTCTTGCAGCCCTTGGTACATGGGATCACTTGTCGCTAAAATCATTTAAACGAACTTTACTGCTGATGGTGCAAGGGATGGCGCGCTACAAACACTACGATTACAACCAGACCACAATGATACCGCTGCGTTTTGCGGATCAGATCCAGACTGACACCTTCGAATATATCCTCAATCATGTGGTCGATAATGACCTCGATATGCGTCTGTTGGTGATTTTGGTGAAGCATCAAGGCGCTCTGAAAGCCTGCAGCTCCGGCGGTGGCGGTGACTACCTGTTTAATGCCGACGAGAATGCCAATTACAACCTGGGTTAGCGCTCAATCCAGTGCGGTCGTCGCTCCGATGCACTGAAGGTATGGCTGAGCTGGTTAACTACGGCGTTAGCAGGCCGAGTTACGCACGATTAGTAGACACCTTCTATAAGTCAGGTGGACTTACCCCTATGTTCCGTGGGCAGTTTAAGTTTACAACACGCCGCCCGGTGGCACTCACCAGGTAAACAACAAGGCTTGAATGTTACGGCAATGACATTAAGGTTTGGAAAGTATGCGCAGGGTGATACGACAGGAGGATAGGGATGTTGAAGCTCAACCAAGTAGCGCTCACAGTCAGCCGCATTCAGTCGCTCACTGAGCGTAAAGAGGGGCTTTGGTATTTCGAACACCATCAGATTCCGGACTTCGAGTCGATTTTTGAAGCCTGTGAGCTGTATCAGGCGGCGGTAGACAGCGGGCGTGAGGTAGAAACAGGTTGTAAAGAGATAATTGAAGCCGCTCTGGAACGGGTGCTAGCTTATCACTGTCCGCTTACGGCGGAAGAGTGGCGTGAGCTTGACTATGACGACCGTGAAAGTGTCAATTTTATTGCCGAACTCACAGGGGCGGTGGAGTGGTTGCTAAAGCCCTGTTTTGCAGATCATTGCTATCACCGGGTATTCGATATCGTTCGGCGTGATCACATATCGGAGGAGGTGCGAGTTTATGCCTTGACGCGTCTCACCGATATCGGCCTCTCAGCGAAGGGGCAGGTGGCGGACCAGAGCTATCAGTTGCTTAAAGATGCTGCCTATGGCCGGATTTTCAACGGCCATCGTTGTGAAATCGTCACAGCTTTCTTGTCATCTTATGCAGATGAGCCAGAGTTGATCGGGCTGTTGGAACAGTTGCTGGTTCAGGAAGCAGAAGCGCCGTACTGGCTGGCCCGCCTGATTAGCGAAAAGTTGGCACAGCGCACTGATGTACAGACTTTTTTGCTTACTAAACTTCATGCGGCTGCCGATGAGCGATGGTTAGAGTTTTTCGCCACAGCGCTGGATGCGCAGTGGGAGGATGGGACAGCACTGAAGGGTATTGCGCAAAGTTATCTGATCAGTCATCACGATCCTAGTGTACGTTGTCGTGGTTTAAGCCTGATGTTGAGGTATGAGGCGTCTGAGGTTGTAGAACCGCAGATGTTGCAAGCCCTAAAGGATTCCGATGATTGGGTGCGACGTTTTGTGCTCGAAAATCTACACCGCCTGGAGCTATCACTCGATCGGCATTTGCAGCTGCTGCAACAGGTTGTTGATACTGACGAGGATATATTCGTACAGGACGAGGCATTACAGGTATTGAAAGCGAACTGGGGGGAGCGAAGTGATTGGCATTTCTGGCTGCGGCGTTGTGCAGAGTCCAATCAACACAATGTCACCCGGCTCGAAGCTCTGGAAATGGTACTCGAAACCCAACCTAACAGTGCCCATCAGTTCGTCTGGCTAAAATCCTGTTACGGCAAAGAGGAATGCCGCATAGTCAGGGAGCGGTTAGTTGAGTTAGTTGGCAAGTACCATCGGGAACAGCCAGAGCTGATTCCCTGGCTTGAGCATGTGGCGCGTTCCGATCCGGAGCATGAAGTACGCTATGCCGCCGAGAGCCTTATCTATTGGTATTCTCGGGAATAACGTCGTATGTCCCGCTACGTGCCATCCTAGGCAACTAAGCCTCGCGGGACAGTGAACGCGAAAGCAGACAATTTAACGAGTTATTCCAGTTGCCATTCTGGCGGGGATTGAAACGTCTGGTTTTGCCTGCCGCAACTTAATACCAGCGTTGTGGCAAACGTCAGCCTTAACTTTAAGCTGTGGGCGTCTGATCTACTGATCCTTCTGCGTATCTTCGTTTTGAGATGCGCGAAAGAAATGGATCAGCTCTCAGAACGCCCTTTGTAAGTACGTGTGCCTTACGCTTTCTTCACAAATGCTGCGGTGACCATCATGTCGCCGACGCCATCGACCTTGCAGTCCAGCTCGTGGTCTTTTTTGTCAAACATACGTTTGATGACCGCTTTAGTGCCTACCTTCAGTACCAGCGAACTGCCTTTTACTTTGAGGTCTTTTGCCATGGTAATCTTGTCGCCTTCCTGCAGGAGGGTGCCGTTGGCATCTTTGATCTTCAGGTTATCTTCATCGGAATCAGCATCTGCCGGGTTCCACTCATGTGAGCATTCCGGGCAGATCAGCATTTCCTGATCCTGATAGACGTATTCAGAATTACATTTTGGACATGGAGGAAGGGACATACAGTATTGCCTTATTAAATGAGTTTGGTATGCATGTTAGTGGGACAACTTTGTCCTGGCGGCTATTTTAACAAAATGAGCTGTATTGTGGGGCTGCGTTTGAAACTAAACTTACTCAGCCTCTTTGCTGATAATCACATCCTCGCCGGTTTGTACGCGGATCGCTTCGTGCCTGGCTTCCTCCGCCTGTTCTTCATGCAGGCTGGCACTGGCGCCAACCCAGACATCCATTAATTTGGCGGCGACAAGATCGCCACTCACATTAATGGCGGTGCGGCTCATATCAAGGATACGGTCCACACCCATTATTAGTGCAATGCCGGCAACAGGAATACCTACGGTCCCCAGGACCATAGACAGAATAACGATACCAACGCCTGGCGTGGCCGGTGCACCAATCGATGCCCCCACGGCCGTCAATACGATGATCGCTAATCCACCAGCACCGATATCCACGCCAAAGATCTGTGCCAGGAAGATGGCGGCAACCCCTTGATAAAGCGCTGTGCCGTTCATGTTGATTGTTGCCCCAAGCGGGATCACAAACTGTGAAACCGATGGACGGACTCCGAGTTTTTCCTCGGCGGTCTTGATGGAGAGCGGCATTACTGCAGCTGAACTGGATGTAGAGAAAGCCAGTAGCAGTACATCCTTAACTGAGCGTATAAACGCGAATGGGCGCAATCCGGCGACCAGAAATATGATAATCAGGTAGAGCAGGAAGAGCAGAAACAACCCCAGCAGTACGGTACCCACATAAATGGCCATGCCCAGCAGGGCATCGAGACCCAGCTTAGCGGTGAGTTGGGCCAGCAGGCCAAATACCGCGACCGGTGCTAACAGCATGGCCCAGCGCACGACGGTCATACACACCTCCTGCAGAGAGCCGAGCAGCTCTAGAAGGGGTTTTGACTGAGCTGGCGCCATCATCACCAGGGCGATACCGACTACCATGGCGAAAATCACAACCTGAAGCATATTGCTTTCGACCATGGAGTTAAGGGGGTTAGCGGGCAACAGAGTAATGATTTGCTGAGGCAACTGGTTGATGTCCAGGCCCTGGCCCGTTGTCTGTTCGACCACAACCGGCACGCCGCCGAGGCTGCTTTGCAGTGTACGGCTATCTACAAAGGCGCCGGGTTCGATAAGGGCCGCTACAGCCATGCCGATGATGATTGCGACCGCGGTGGTTGCGATAAAAAAGAGTACCACTCGCAGCCCCATTTTCTTGAGTTGCTCAAGATCCTCGGTGGCTGCCAGTCCCCGGATAATGGAGGCGAACACCAGCGGAATTACAATCATCTGGATTAGGGCAAGAAACAGTTTTCCCGGAAAGGCCAGCCAGTTGCCCAGGGTATCGGCTGTTGCGACCTCCACCCAGCCAACGCCTGGTCCCAGCGAAATGCCGGTGACAATGCCCAGTAGCATGCCGACGAGCACCTGTAGCCAGAGCCGTCCCCTTACAAGAGATTGAAGATAGTCGGTCAGATATTTAAGTGAGCGTGGATACAGGGTATTGATGGCGGTGCTTGGTGCGCTTTTATCGTTCATTGTTCTCGCACGACCTGTGATCACAAGTTACATAACTCAAATATAGTGCAAAGCTCTACAGGATCTCCGGCGGGAGGCTAGGCTTTGGCATGCAGCGATCCGTCGGGTGACGGGGCACAAGTGCCGTTTAAGCCCGTGCAACCAGGGCTAACGACCAACATTGATAGCGATGGATCATCGAAAAGGGGGAGGGTGGTGCAACCGTTCGGTTAGCACCACGGTAGGCTTGCTTAAATCTCTTTGTGTGGTCCAAACACTTCGAAATGGATACGTTCGACAGGAACGTTCCAACCCTTGAGCGTTTCGCTGACCATACTCATGTAACCCAGTGGGCCACAGAAGTAGAAGTGTGCGTCTGGCAGATCGATCTGATCGCGGATCAGGTTCAGATCGGTCGGGCCTGAATAGTCATAACCTGTGCATTGTTCCGTTGGCGCATCGTAGAACAACGTTTGGGACAGGTTGTCGTGTTTCTCTGCCAGATGATGCACGTGATCGGCAAAGCCGTGCACCTGGCTGTTGATAGCACTGTGTACGTAGTGAATCTGACGGGTGCTGCGCTTACCGATCAGGGTGTTCAGCATACTGAGCATCGGTGTTTGACCCACGCCACCGCTGATGAGGACAACCGGTGATTCAACGCGTTGATCCAGGTAGAAGTCGCCGCTTGGTGGGCTTAGTTCAACAACGTCACCCACGTTAACATTGTTGTGCAGGTAGTGAGATATCAGACCCTGCGTATCACCGCTGCCTTCACGTTTAACAGAGATACGGTAGGTTTGACCGTTAGGCGCGTCAGAGAGGCTGTACTGACGAATGCAACGATTCGCAGAAGACTCTGGTTGCAGGTAGATACCGATATACTGCCCAGGTTGGAAATCAGGCACCGGTTGGCCGTCTACCGGTTCCATCACAAACGATGTGATCAGTTCGCTTTCTTTGGTTTTCTCGGCGATGTGGAACTCACGTGTACCGCGCCAGCCGCCGTTGGCGGTTTCACTTTCCCGGTAGATGCCTTCTTCCACTTCGATAAAGATGTTCGCCAGTACGCCATAGGCTTCTGTCCAGGCTTCCACGATTTCATCGGTTGCTGCATCCCCTAACACGTGAGCAACCGCTTCCAGCAGGTGTTTGCCTACAATCGGGTAGTGTTCCGGCAGGATGTTGAAGCTGGCATGTTTGTGAGCAATGCGTTGTACCGCAGCGCTAAGGGCACCCAGATCATCAATGTGGGCCGCATAGCCGTAAACCGCCGCAGCCAGTGCATGTTGCTGACGGCCGGTTTTCTGGTTGGTTGCGTTAAAGATATCCAGAAGTTCAGGGTTCTGGCTGAACATCTGCTGGTAGAAGTGTTGGGTAATCGCTTCACCGTGCTCCGCCAGTACAGGGGCGGTGGATTTCACAATCTGAATCGTCTTTTCGCTCAGGATCATATCGAGATGGCTTCCTTAAATGTGTAAACTATATGCATCTTCTAAAGGTGCGGATTATATACATGTAATTAGGTGTGTCCAATCCAATTTTTTGAAACGGGCGGCATGCGCAAAGTTGATGACGTTCATGGGCAAAACCATATTTATAAAAGGGATATCCGCCGCGGGTAGTACAGTAAAGAAAGCATCGAGTTACCGCGCCGTTACCTACGAACGTAAACCGCAGGCGTTTTTGGAATTGCACATCTCGGAGGAGGTATTTGATATGGAATGCACGAGATCTCGAAAGGTAATCTCATAAGCTGGTCGAGCAGAAAAACTTAAAAGACGAGGTAGGGATAAGGTGGAAACGGAGTACTAGGGAAGCTGTTGGTGCGGAGACGTTCGGTGCTGTGTGACGGGCTTTAGTTACAAGGCCGCCATTGTCGTTGCAGTATGTGCCACAAGTTTCATGGCGCGGCATTTGACGAACGGTGGGAGGCGTATGCACGGTTCACCTACCCGGTCTCAGAGGTGGTTTACCTCCGATTCAGGGAGCAGGCTATAGTATCGAGCCTAAAGAAATACAGCGTATACGCGATATCAGAAATAGGGCGTTGAACCAGGAAGGGGGCGGTATGTGCAGATCACACTTCATCACATTGTTTCTTGCGGCAGCTGTGCTGTCGGGATGCAGCTCAGTATCTTATAAACCCGCACCGCGCCCTGTGGTTACAAATCCGGCCATGGCGCATGTATCCGGATCACAGGATGTGACAGACCGTATGTACCAGCAATACCAACAATGGAAAGGTACAAAGTACGCGCTGGGTGGTTTGAGCAAAAAAGGGATCGATTGCTCGGGGTTTGTGTATGTAACCTACCGCGAAAAACTGGGTGTCCGTTTGCCGCGAACCACTGATCACCAATCACGCATAGGACAGGCGATCGACCGTCGAGACCTGGTCTCAGGTGATCTGGTGTTCTTTAAAACCGGCTTCAAAGTTCGCCACGTGGGCATCTATGTCGGAGAAGGCAAGTTCCTGCATGCTTCCACATCGAAAGGCGTCACCATTTCCCGTTTAGATAATGCTTACTGGCAGGACAAGTATTGGCATTCGAGACGGGTTACGTTCTGAACCTGTGTCAGGTAGGGCTGCGGAGCCCTCACTTTAGAGGCCACTTTGCCGCCCGTTGTCATATTTTGCCGTGCATTCAATATCGGAATTTCATTTTCATTGATGACCTGACGCATAACCGATTGTTATCGGGATGAAGCGTGGTTGACATACTGCGTCACTGATCTAGGATATCGCACTGGATTTTAGCGCCTGAGGTATTTTTCGTACCTACGGTGTTGAAGTAGCTTTAGTCGGCATTGGATGCCAGACAAGGAATAGACATGGTTAAGAACATTCTCATCGCATGCAGTTGCGTAGGCCTTCTGTCGGGCTGTTATAACGTCAACACTTCGCAAACCCCAACTCCCACCGCCTATCCGAGCTCAGAACAGAAAAAAATGCAGGCTGCACATCACTGGGATGTGCTGGCTGAGTATGAAGCGAAACTGATAACCGAATCGCTCAAAATGCATAACCTACCGGTGTATTTTGAAACCACCGACACACATGCGCCGTTTTATAACAGCTATAAAAACTTGCTAACGAGCCAGTTAGTTCAACATGGAGCCGAAGTACGCACCGTAGCTCATGGTGCCGGACGGGTTACCTTTACCGTTGATGTAATCGAGCACAAAGATCGTGATAGCCGTCGCAGTCCGCCAGGCTCCTGGACGCTGTTGGCGGGTGGCATTGTGGTAGCCGCGCATGCGGTTGATCATTGGAGTACTCCGGCGAAACTGCTGATTCCAGCAGCTGTAGCTGCAGACCTATACAGCGGGAACTGGATTGAGGATACGGAGTTTGAAGTGGTGATTACCACGCAGGTACAGAAAGGCGTCCAGCTTGTTCACTCATCCTCAAATATCTACTACATCAACGGCGGCGATGCTGATCACTACAGTGTGCCGGAAAAGAAAACCCGCAAAGTGCTTTTGACTGATCAAGGATAGATTACGTGAACAAGATTGTAGTTGGAGCGGTACTGACTACCGCATTAGTCTTGTCGGGCTGTGCTTCTGACAAGTCCAGATCACCCTACGCGGATAAACGGGTGGACGTGGTGTCTGAGCTTGAAGCTGCCCGTAAACCTCTGTTCGATAAACTCGTTGATCCTTTGGATCAGGCGCAGCCGATCATTTCGGCAAGTTTCGCCAATATTGATGATCTGACGTCCTCGTCTACGTTCGGCAGGATGGTGTCTGAGGTGATTTCTGCGGGACTTACCGATAGGGGATATCAGGTGATCGAAGTGAAAATGCGTGACAGCCTCTTCATTAAACAGGGGGCGGGCGAGTTCATGTTGTCACGAAAGATCAGGAATCTGTCTAATGAGTATGATGCACAAGCTGTGTTGTTGGGTACCTATGCGATTGGTGGTACTAATCTTTACGTAAATGCACGTTTGGTGCGTACGACAGATAACATCATTCTCGGATCGCATGACTTTGTTTTGCCATTAAATAAGGACCTTAAACACTTATTGGGTGTCAATTCGAGACGTTAAACCAAAAAGGACCAGGGACGGTCCTTAACAGTCTTGCTGCCAGGAGGTTACGCTGATGAACGAACACGAAAAGATCAACTATGTTGAGTTTCCGTCCAAAGATTTGGATGTAACCAAGCGCTTTTTTCAGGACGTGTTTGGATGGACGTTCGTTGATTATGGGCCTGAGTATACGGCGATAGCCGATGCAGGTCTGGACGGTGGTTTTTTTAAGTCTGATCAGGTGGTGTCAACGGCCAATGGCAGTGTTTTGGTGGTGATCTACAGCAAAGACCTGGAATACACACAGTCTAAAATTACTGCCGCCGGAGGCTCCATCGTGAAGGAAATCTTTTCGTTTCCCGGCGGACGGCGTTTTCACTTCGCTGATCCAAACGGAAACGAATACGCTGTCTGGTCTGATTTAGGCTGAATACTGAAGTAGTGGGCGCGACACAAGGATATGAAGTATGTCTAAGGTTGTCCTGGAAGGGCACATACTAGTACCGGATGCGGATCTTGCTACAGTAACAGACGCATTGGAAACGCATATCCTGCTTACCCAACAGGAAAAGGGGTGTTTGGTCTTTCATGTCACCCAAAACGCGCAGAATCCCAACCGTTTTGAGGTGTATGAAGAGTTTGTCAACCGTGAGTCGTTTGAGCGCCATCAGCAGCGGGTACGTCATTCAGCATGGGGGACGGTCTCGATAAATGTAGAGCGGCACTACCAAGTCACCGAAGTTGAGTCAGGAGCGTAGTAACATTAAGCCAGCTGGCCAGTCGTTTCTGAATGATTAGAACGGCGTGTGTCGGCATAGGGCCTCTGCACGCCTCCACGACTTGACCTATCTACGCTATCTCTTCGCCCATCCATTCTTTTGCCGCGCTCAATAACAGATCATACAACGCCATCGTTGCAGGGCCGATCCGTTGTTCTTTAGTGCGCTTACTGGGTTGAGTATCTGGCAGCTGAAGCGAATAGCTAAGGCAAGCTAGATGGTAGGAAAGTAAGGTAAGGGACGAACGCTAAAAAGGAAGGTGCAATCAAACCTCAATTGCACCTTTCAGGAGAGCTTACGTATTGGCGGTAACGGGAAGTGGTCGTCGTTTCATCCAGGCGGCAATCAGCGCCACGACAATGACCGAGAAAATAAACCGTCCGAACAGTACTCCGCTGATGTCCGCGCCCAGCGCCATCACCAGCAGGGTGTCTTCAATCAGACTGTGGCACAGGCTCATAAAGCAGAGCGATAACACGATGTCTTTATGGGCGACGTGTCCGGCCTGAGCTTCTTTGATGATCAGCGCACCGCCGTAGGTCAGACCCAGCAGCGTACCGAACATGGTCAGTGTGGTGGCACGACCTTCGATACCCATGATGCGCAGGACAGGTGTGATCATCTTGGATAGCAGAGTGTTGATCTTAAGGAGATCGAACAGCTTCAGTACCATCAGCAGCGCAAAGATAATCACAAACACCCAAAACAGCGACTGAATGTTGCTCCAGGTCCAGTCACCCCAGGATGCTTTGCTGGTGTCTTCCATTTTCGGGAGCCAAGCCAGTTCCAGAGGTTGTTGTAGCCAGTTACCTGCTTTGTAGATTGCGTTAAGCAACGCGCCGTAGGCCAATGCTCCAAAGAAACGCAGTGCCGACGTGCCCCAGAAGCTGGCACCGGCTTTCTGGGCGATACGCTGTTCTACAGGCAGGGCGTGGGCGATCAGCACCATTGACCATAGAATGGTTGCGTCGGCTACGGTCAGTTGCAGGTCCGGCATCAGGCCGATGAACACCGCTGCGCCACCGTAGATATTAACCAGCAGGGCGCTTACCCAGATCAGCCCGGCTTCTTCCGGGAGGCCTACAATGTACATCAGCGGGCTGAGCCACTGGGCAAGGCTTTCAACCAGCCCCAGATCCTGTGCGATTTTC
Organism: Pontibacterium granulatum; assembly: GCF_029961155.1. Classification (GTDB taxonomy): domain Bacteria; phylum Pseudomonadota; class Gammaproteobacteria; order Pseudomonadales; family Balneatricaceae; genus Pontibacterium; species Pontibacterium granulatum. The sequence goes on from NZ_JASBRH010000005.1 coordinate 133,862, forward strand.
ACCGCGATCATTACCGGGACCATCACTTTCAATAATGACCAAAATAGGTCGAACGAGTCCTTTACGACCGACCTGGCGCTTTCGATAAGCAACGACATAAAGATCTATTCCTAAGTACTTGAGCTCTATGCATATATGCTATCGAAAATGGCCTCGAATGTGTGGTCAAAAATTTTGCCGAACTGGTTTATTATTGCATTGAAGCCTGGTTAAAGGAGTAAAGATTGCAATGGATGACATCGATCGTCGAATTCTCGAAATATTGCAGCAGGATGCGTCACTTTCCAACGTGGAGCTTGCCAATAAGTTGAACCTATCGCCATCGAGCTGTTTACGTCGCGTGCAGAAGCTCAAGGCCGATGGTGTGATTATGCAGACGGTTGCCCTGGTTGATCCGGACAAGCTGGATCGGTCACTGTGCGGCATTGTCGAGGTGAGTCTGGAACGTCACGGTACCGAGGCACGCTTGGAGTTTATTGAGAAGATCCAGCAAGAGGGAGCAATCACCCAAGCGTACTCGGTGACAGGTGAGGCGGATGTAATTCTGGTGATGCACCTGAAAGATATGAAGGAGTACGCGGCGCTGTGTGACCGGATGCTGAACTACGATCCAAACGTAGTGAAGTTTCGCACCTTTTTCGCGATGGAGCAGTACAAACAAACCACCGCAATTCCAACCCACACCAACTCCGCTGAAGTGTCCTGATCAGCGTGCGGCCATTGCCTGAACCTCTTTGGGTGGCGCACCGAAGAATCGCTTAAACTCGCGGCTGAACTGGGAAGGGCTGTTGTATCCCACCTGGTACGATGCTTCCGTTGCCTGGCTGCCGCTCAGTAGCATGGAATGTGCCCGGTGTAGACGCAGGCTTTTCACAAACTGCATCGGTGACATCGATGTCACCTGCTTAAAGTGATCATGCAGCGTAGAACTGCTCATACCTGCAAATCGCGCGATGGTGTCCACATCTAACGGCTGGTGGAAGTTCTCTTCGATGTAGTGCACAACCGGCGCAATGCGGTTGGCACCAGCATGGTTAGAAACACAGTTGCGCAGCATGTCGCCGTGAGGGCCTTTGAGTACCTCGTAGAAAATCTCACGCCGAATGGTGGGTGCCAATACCTTTTGATCCATCTCATTATCAAGACAGTTCAGCAACCGTTGGAAACTACTATGTAGCGGATCGGTAATCGCGGTGGAGAGGATGATCTCATCTGCTTCCTGCAGGGGCGCTGAATTCTGCTGTTCCATATCGATCAGTAGCTGGCTGACCAGATAGCTGTCTATATCCAGGCTCAGCCCAAGATAGGGTTTGCCATCCTCAACATTAATCACCTCAGCTTCCACTGGCATGGTTACGGAGTTGATCAGGTAGTTGTCCGGGTCATAGCTGCGTTCTGCATTACCGAAGTAGATTCGTTTACCGCCCTGGGCGATCAGGCAGATCGCAGGCTGATAGATAACCGGATTACGTGGACAGGGATTGGAGGCTCGGTACAGCCTCAGCCCCGGGATTGCTGTTTCAGTAATGCCGTCCACGGGAGCGAACTGTGCGATGGTACACGCAATTTCTGAGTTGAATACCACTTAGTAACTCCGGTTATTGAATCATTTCGCAAGAGAATTATGGCACTGGACTTACGTATTCCTCCACTCTGAAAACGCTGTTTCGGAGTTTTGTGCAAGTAGTTCGGAGGATCTCGATACCGTCTGAAAGGCATTGGAGACCATATTAAATAAACAACATCTCTCTACAGCCATCTCGACCGAAAATAAGAGGATTCAGTCATGTCCGTCACACTTAACGTGAATGGTGTTAACCATACCGTGGACGCCGATCCCGATACGCCTTTGCTTTGGGCGATCCGGAATCATATCGAATTGACCGGTACCAAATTTGGATGTGGCATGGCCCTTTGCGGTGCCTGTACGGTGCACCTGGACGGCCAGCCCGTGCGCTCCTGTTCTACGCCCATCTCTTTAGCGGTGGGCAAACAGGTCACCACTATTGAAGGTGTTCAGTCTAAGGCTGCAAAAGCGGTACAGGATGCCTGGACCGAACTGCAGGTGCCTCAGTGTGGGTACTGCCAGTCTGGTCAGATCATGTCCGCTGCAGCGCTGCTCGAATCTAACCCAAATCCAACCGATGACGAAATCGATGCAGCGATGCAGGGCAATGTATGTCGCTGTGCCACCTATGTACGTATCCGTAGCGCCATCAAAACTGCAGCTAAAGAACTGGGGTAAGTGTGATGTTTAACCGAATGAAGAAAGAGCAGAACTCAATGCCAACCAGTCGCCGTGGTTTCCTCAAGCTGGTTGCAGGCTCCAGTGCCGGATTGGTGCTGGCAATGAATCTGCCCGGCGCCAATGCATCTGAGGAAAAAGCGCCTGTTTCGGTCAGTGATGATGGCAAATTCCAGCCCAACGCGTTTGTGAAGATTGGTGCCGACAACAAGGTGTATGTGGCCATCAAACACCTGGAGATGGGGCAAGGGACCTACACCGGACTTGCGACTCTGGTTGCCGAAGAGTTGGATGCCAGTTGGGATCAGGTGATTTCAGAGGGCGCACCAACCGATACCGCCAAGTACAAAAACCTGTTGTGGGGTGCAATGGGCACCGGTGGTAGCTCGGCGATCGCAAATTCCTTCGAGCAGATGCGCATGGCCGGTGCTACCGCCCGCGCCATGTTGGTCAACGCCGCCGCCGAGCAGTGGAAAGTGCCGGTTGACCAGATCACCGTGTCTGAAGGTGTGGTTAGCCATACGGGCTCTAACCGTAGCGCTACATTCGGAGAATTAGCAGAAGCCGCCGCTCAGCAGCCTGTACCTGCCTATGAAAATCTGACGGTGAAGAAACCCGCAGACTTTAAGCTGATCGGCCGAAAGGTGTCCCGCAAAGATCTGGGTAAAACCGACGGCACCGCAATCTTTACCCAGGATATCAAGCTGGATGGAATGCTGACTGCGATGGTCGCCCATCCACCGCGCTTTGGCGCGAAACTGAAAGCCTTTGACGCCTCTCAGACGAAACAGGTTAAAGGCGTCGTTGATGTAATTGGTATTCCGTCTGGCGTTGCCGTACTGGCTAACGACTACTGGAGCGCAAAGAAAGGCCGCGATCGGCTGAAGATCGAGTGGGACGAATCCCAGGCGATGAACAAAAGCTCTGCTGAACTGATGGCTGAATATAAAGCCCTGGCGAAAACGCCGGGTGCTGTAGCGCGTAATGACGGGGATACCGACAGCGCGCTGGCGAATGCCGCAACCGTGATCGAAGCCGACTTTGAATTCCCCTATCTGGCCCATGCCACCATGGAACCGATGAACTGCGTAGCACAGGTGCGCGAAGACGGATGCGAGATCTGGAATGGTGAGCAGCTCAACACCGGTGACCAGGCGGTGGTTGCACAGATGTTGGGGTTCAAACCGAAGCAGGTGACGATCAACATGCTGTTTGCGGGCGGTAGTTTCGGCCGTCGCGCAAATCCGCATTCTGACTATGTGGTGGAAACGGTCAATATTGCCAAGGCCAAGCCGGGTGTGCCGGTGAAACTGGTCTGGAGCCGTGAAGATGACACCCAGGCGGGTTACTTCCGGCCGATGTACTACCACACCATCCGTGGTGGCCTGGACGCCAACGGCAACCTGATTGGCTGGGAGCAGCGTATCGTGGGTCAGTCAATCCTGACAGGTACCGCGTTTGAAGCGTTTCTGGTGAAAGACGGCATCGATGCAACGTCTGTCGAGGGGGCTTCAACGCTGCCATACGCGATTCCGAACTTGAAAGTGGATCTGCATACCGTATCGGTGCCGGTACCGGTGCAGTGGTGGCGCTCGGTTGGTCATACCCACACGGCGTTCTCTACCGAAGTGTTTATCGATCGAGTGGCAAAAGCGACCGGAAAAGACGCCGTTGAGATGCGCTTGGAGCTGCTAAAAGGGCATCCGCGTCATCAGGGCGTGTTGAAGCTCGCGGCTGAAAAAGCGGGATGGGGGCGTACACTGCCGGAAGGTCGTGCGTTGGGTGTTGCGGTTCACGAGTCGTTTAACAGCTATGTTGCACAGGTGGCAGAGGTGTCGCTAACACGGGCAGGGGGCTTTAAGGTCGAAAAAGTCTGGTGTGCTGTGGATTGTGGATTCGCTGTAAATCCAGATGTGATTAAAGCACAGATGGAAGGTGGTATCGGGTATGGCCTGTCACCTGTATTGATGAGTGAAATCACTATCGATAACGGTGCTGTGCAGCAGTCCAATTTCCATGACTACCAGGTTCTGCGTATTAACGAGATGCCGGATGTTGAAGTGCATATCGTACCGTCAGCTGAAGCGCCTACCGGTGTAGGCGAGCCGGGTACGCCACCGATTGCGCCGGCAGTTGCAAATGCACTTTATGCGCTCACAGGTCAGGAGTTCAACAAACTTCCGCTGAAACTCGTTTAACACGCTTAACCCATTGTTCAACGATCTGCACTGGTTTGGGTGCCAATCGTTGACGGGAGACCAGAAGATGGCAAATCAACTCTCAAACCTACTGGCCGAGTGGTATCCCAACCGGGATAACTGTGACTGGGTGCTGGGCACCGTCTACAAAACTGAAGGCCCGTGCTACCGCAAAGCCGGCGCGATGATGTTGTTTAACAGCGTTGGCCAGCAATTGGGCATGCTGAGCGGAGGTTGTCTGGAATCGGATATACAGCGGCATGCACGTAAAGTGATGCAAACCGGAACGCCTGTGACGCTCTGCTACGACGGCAGCGACGAAGATGACCTGTCGTTTCAGTTGGGCATCGGCTGCGGCGGTACCGTCTATATCATGCTGATCCCCGTGCATACAGATAACGGATACCAGCAGTTGGAATTGTTGCGTGAAGCGTTAATCAGGCGTGAACCCGGGCAGTATCTTCAGCCGATACCAATTAATCCTTGCAGTCATTCTGCGCAGTTTGTTGCTGGAACCGCATCCGGTCATCAGCAAGCCCAGGCATGGATAGAACAGAAGAAGGGAGTTGATTATCTGATCACTCCCGTATCGCCCGAACCGCATATGCTGGTGGTGGGTGGTGGTATCGATGCACGGCCGGTTGTAGCCATGGCGAAACAACTCGGCTGGCAGGTGTCTGTCTGGGATCCACGGCCGGCGAACGCACGCAAAGAGTTTTTTATGGATGCGGATCTACTGTTGCGCAATCCGGCGAATACCTTGCCGGAATTTGTGAGGCAGCAGCGGGTGGATGCAGCGGTGATTATGTCCCATAGCATTGCTCTAGATGCTGCCGCGCTTGAGCAACTTAACACGGTGTCGCTGAAGTTCATGGCGTTATTAGGGCCGGTACACCGTAAACAGCAGGTGATGGAGCGGGCCGGGATAGCCGAGTCTGATCTTCGACAACCTTTGTCAGGTCCTGCTGGCTTGGATATCGGGGGTGAACTGCCGGAAAGTATCGCGCTGTCTATTCTGTCGGAATGTCATTCGGTACTTCATAAAACCCAGGTCATTCCCGCGTCTGGGGTCATTAGACGAGAACTTGCTGCGTGAGTATCTCAAAGCTCGGTGTACTGATCATGGCCGCTGGCGAGAGCAAGCGTTTTTGTGGCTGCAAACAACTGGCTGATCTGCATGGCAAACCGCTGATCCAGAACGCATTGGACGAATCTGAGCAGCTGAATGCTGCGAAACGCATTGTGGTGACCGGACGTTGGCATCATGCTTTGGATTGTGCCAAGCAAGAGGGGGCGATTCCCGAATGTGATCTGGTCTTTAACCCAGAGTGGAATCGAGGTCTAGGTAACTCAATCAGCTTTGGTGTGGCACAGTTGGCGGATCAATGCGACGGGATCCTCATTTTGCTCGCGGATCAGGTCGAGATAGACGCTTCCGGGCTGCAAGCTTTGATCGACAGCTTAGGCAATCACCAGATCGCCTGCGCAAAATACAACGGCACGCGTGGTGTTCCGGCACTGTTTCGCAAAGCGTTGTTTCCTGAATTGTTAGGCCTGACAGGTGAGAAAGGAGCAAAGCCATTGCTGTCAAATGAGCGGTTAGATGTGGTCGAACTGGAGATGCCATCAGCGGCCATCGATATCGATACCCGTGACCAGTTAACAGCACTCAATGAGAAAAGGGCCTCATCTTCCTTAGTGCGGCCCTGACGCTGTTTACGTTATCTGTCGCTAACCCAATTCATCGACCATCACAGCATTGGAGTAGATCAACGCGTCATCTGACTTTCGGTGACCTTTGAGGAAAAAGTGGCCACGTTTGTCATGCTTTTTCACAAACACATGAAACTGTGCGTCAGCCAGCTCGCCACACTCATCCGGTGTTTTAAGCTCGAGTGTGGACATACTCACGGAGATGTCGGCTTGTGTTTCGTCACTGGCGGCCAAACGCTCTTCGAGAGATTCCATCTGCAAGCGGTAGTCCTCACCACCCCTGAAGCTGATTAATCCCATTGGCATTGATTTCTCAGCACCAGGAGGTTTGCACCAGGATTCGATCGTAAACGTGTTCATGGTTACCTCTCCCGTTAAAAGGATCTTACATAACCAAGGGTAGCACTCAGGTTTGGGAGTTGCCTGAAACTTAACCAGGTGTGGCTTCACTGCAACTCTAGGCTGTCAGCATTAAGCTAATTCCAATCAATACGAGTAATAGAAACGCGATTCTACGCATCGTGTTATCGCTGACCGGCGGTGGCCAGCGTCGACCGGCAATCGTGGCGAAAGATACTGCAGGTACACAAAACAAGCCGATCCAAAGCATCTCTAGTGTGAGTTCACCCTGAATGCCGAGCACAATCAAACGTCCGATATTCATCATCAGGAAGATCGCCAACAAGGAGAGACGGATGTTTTCTAAGGTAAACGGCTGACGGTAGTACTGATAGACCAGAGGTGGCCCCGCAATACTGAAAAGACCGCCCAATACACCCGCTGTTGCGCCAGCGACGCTGAACGAGAGGTTCCCGCTACGCGCTTTAAGTGGCTCCGGTTTTAGCATGATGAACACGCCACCCATGAAGATGGCCCCACCCAGAATACCTTGCAGAATACGTGCAAAGTCGCGACTCAAATACGTCAAAAGAAATACGCCCAAAATCAGTGTGGGCACAAGGCCAATCAATGCGTAGGTCAGTGCAGGGCGGTCAATCACGTCGATTTTGCCTTTTAAGGCGATAGAGCCGTTCGCAAGCATCATCAGACTAATGATGACTGAAGCAAAGGTAATCGATGTGAGGTCAAATTGGGCAACAAACCCCAGAACGATCATGCCCATACCAAAGCCGGTAACCGTTTGCGTATAGCTCCCGAGGATCATAACCAGGATAAAAAAGATGATCTGTTCGATCGTCATCTGATGGTCCTCTAGTAGTGGTTACTGATGGTTTATGGTTATCGTGATGCTATCGGGGTCAGATGCCGTAGCTTAGATCCAGTTAAGCTTAGTGATTGGCACCTGAGTAAAAAAGAGAGGTCCCCCCTTGGTTTTTATGAAATTGGTCTATTATGTATTTCACCTGTTTAAGCGAGCGAAATCCTGTCCAAAAGTCTAGTTCAGGGCCAATTTAGGAATTTTTCCTATACAAAGTTTGCTTATAAGTGGCTACTTTTTATAACAGGGAATGGATAGGTAAAATCCCTTAATGGGACCAACGGATGTGACTTTTACCGATGTTGCTGCCTTCAAGCTTTAACGAAAAACCTAAAGGCAGAGTAATTAGAATGGGCTTGCTCCACAGCGGAGTGGCTTTTGGAAAGTAAAGGTTTGCTGAAGCGATGTTGTAGCGGCAGAACATTACTGCAACGTAGTGAGGTCGCGCGTGAGGCCAGAACGCGCGAAGGGGAGTATAAAGATGCATACCGGCACGGTTAAGTGGTTCAACAATGCCAAAGGATTTGGATTTATCGTTTCGCCTGAATATAACGAAGATCTGTTTGCACACTATTCGAAGATTGTGGCAGACGGGTACAAGAGCTTGAAGGCAGGGCAGACCGTTCAATTCGAAACATCCGCAGGTCCTAAGGGAACGCACGCAATTAACATTCAAACGGTAGATTGACGCCATTGTTGCTCGGCCCTGTTCGCCGGCCATATCGATTAGTCAGAAGCAAAAAAGCCACCCGTTGGGTGGCTTTTTTATGCATGAGTGACGAGATCACTCCATTTCGTTGATCTGGCGGCGAATCTCTTCGATCTTCTGGTTCATCACCTTTTCCATGTGCGCCAGATCAGACAGGAACTTCTCTTTTGGATCAACCGGATCAACTTCTTTACGGCTTGCATCCAGATTCTTCAGTTCTTCCAGAGCTGCGAGCAGCTGAGGGCTGATTTTGTCCATCTTCTCAAATGCTTTTGAGTTCTGGGCTTCCAGAGGGATACCGCGACGGCCACGTACAAATGAGAATTTTTTGCTGCGTGAAAGCAGAGAGCCTTTTGGGCGCTTGTAATAGATCTTCAGTACATCGGTGTCGCCCTGGTGGCGTACGGTGTACTTTTCGATGCTCTCAACAGATTTGACGCCCATTTTTTCCAGGGTCGGGTATTCGGACATGTTTGCGTATTCTCAGTAATGAGCACTCCATCTCAGGAGCGCCGGGCTCAAAAAATAGGTTTTGCTGGCTCCTCCTGACCTCACATAAAACCGGGTTACCCCTGAAGTATAGAAGAAGCGCGTTCTGTATCGCTGTGATTGCGACGATCAATCGGTGCCTAGGAACCGGATGAGCGGTTCAGTAGCGCCTGATTATTATTGTTTGAGCTGAGACAGAAGACCTGTTTCAGGGATGGGCAGGGCCCTGATTGCGACTTACTAAAAGAAACCCACCTGGGACGGAAGTGATGCTTGGTAAGCAGCTTTCGGCGGCAATACTAGGGGTATACCTTGGGACCAGAAAGGACCAAACAATGATATTTGATGGTGCCAGTTTAGGTGTTTGATATTAAAGGAAATAATATCATCGTTGGTGCCAAATCGAGGCGTTTTAAGCGGTTCTTTTGGTCCAGATTGATAGAGTTAAAATGCCGGCCTGTAGCGCTAAACATAATGCTTCAGGTCGGCGAATAGGTTAACTGTCTGAAGTAAGTGCATTAACGGCTGAAGGACGTGCTCGCATACGCAACAAGTAGTCCATTAGCACTGAGTTGTTTGGCATCAGACTGGTCGCATTCGGAGTACCTGACAGGTAGTCGAGCATCGGGGTGAGGATCGCATCTGCATATGTGTATTCACTACCGCATATAAAATCATTATCGCCCAATTGTTTCTCTACGATGCTAAGCATTCTGGCAACCTCTGGTTCCGCTTCGGTCACCTTATCCAAGCGTACCTGGCCTTCAGGGCCTTTGGGGAAAGCGAACTCCAACAGGTATTGGCGTACGATCGCCTTATCAACATAAATCGACAGAGCTGCGGCCCATTCATCTACCTCGGCACGCTGGTAAATATCGGTCGGTTGCAGCGCTGGGCCGTCGAATGTGGCATCCAGATAACGGCAGATCGTTGCAGTCTCAAATACAGATCGTTCGCCATGAATTAGGGCCGGAATCTTACCGAAAGGGTGGTACTGCAGGTGTGTTTCGTCATTCAGGCTGAGCGGTTGCCCGTCAATTTCGAACTTGGTTTCATAACTGATGCCTTTCTCTTCGCAACAGAGCATCACTGAACGAACAAAACTGCTGAATGTGGGGCCGAGTATATGAACTTTCGCAGACATGATTACAGATCCTTTTCTGTAGTGGGTTACCTATCATGCTAGCCAGTACCACAATATGTTAAAGAACATATTGTAGGGTTCGGGTAAGATCGAACTATTCGGTATTGATTGAGAGATGTTCCCATGCCTTGGAGTCCTGAACAGAAAAAGCATACCCGCGAACGTATACTTGCCAGTGCGGCGAAGCTGTTTACTCAACAGGGTTTTGATCATGTAGGTATCAACGAGGTTATGGCTGATGCGGGGCTGACCCGTGGGGCATTCTATGCGCATTTCTCGTCCAAGGCTGAACTCTATGCCGAATCCATTACGACTGCAGCCCGCCTTGCGCACAGCGAAGCACTCGCACAAATGGATGAACGTTTTGATATTGAAAAGGTCGTTCGAGGGTATCTGGGCGAGGCCCACCGGTGCGGTGAGATAATCAACTGTCCGCTGGCCTTGCTGATCACTGACATTGGTCAGCGGGATGTGGAGGTGCGTGATACCTATACACAGGTATTTAAGGGGGTTGTAGGACTGATTGAAGACAGCGCCGCTCTTGGAACAGACCAGGGTGATGCTTTACGTAAAGCGGTACTGATGATAGGGGGTATGGCGATCTCCAGAGCGATCAGCGATGAAGAACTCGCTACACAGCTGCTGGAAGCGTGCAGGGAGGGCGTTTTACCTGACTCTGTTTAGAGTGAAAGTAACCACCCTACGCTGATGCAGCCGGGTGGTTCATGGGGGAATTAACGCCGACGGGCCAACAGCTTCAGGATCTCTTTAAAAACGCTGTTTTCCAGCGTTTCAGGCAGATCCAAAGCGAGGTTATGGCGGTAGTACGGGCTGAGGTCGAGGCCAAAGCCAAGCGCGTATAGCTCAATATCACCGCGTGCTTCCAGCATCGATGCAACCTGCTTCAGGTGGTTATCGAGATAGTCCTGTTCGTTGGCCTGGTTGGTAGCCGTTTCCATCGGGCAACCATCAGATAATACAATCAGAATGCGTCGTTCCTCAGGTCTGCCTACCATGCGGTCCGCAGCCCAAAGCAGTGCTTCACCGTCGATACCTTCCTTGAAAATATCGGGCTTCAACATGGCGCTGATATTCTTGCGAGCATGACGCATAGGCGTATCGGCATCCTTGTAAACGATGTGTTCAAGGGATGTCAGACGACCAGGGTTAGGCTTGCGTCCTTCGCCAATCCAGCGTTTAAACAGTTTGCCGCCTTGCCAATAACGGGTGGTGAATCCGAGGATCTCTGTGCTGGCACCGGCTTTCTCCAGGGCACGACACATAATCTCGATCAGTGTTGCCACCTGACCGATATGCTCCTTCATCGAGCCGGAGTTATCCATCAGGAAGGTGACCATGCAGTTGTTGTGCGGTTGGTAACGCTCCTTGCGGAACAGCTGACGGAAATCAGGCGAGGTGACCAGCTTGTTCAGACGGCGCGCGTCGAGATAGCCTTCTTCCTCGCCGAAGTTCCAGCCGTCCAGTTCCGGCGCCGAAAGAATCATGGCGAGGTCTCGAGCGAGGCGGGGCACGTTTACTCCCTGACCCCGGATCAGTTCATCCAGCTGAACACGCAGTTTCTTGCGCAGGAACTCAGGTACCAGTTTCTCAGCTTCGATTACACGGTCATTTTCCGTGGAATAGATCTGATAGCTTTCCAGTGCATCAAGGAGATCGCGGTAACGATCGCGGTGGCTTTGCGTCGCCTGACCCGGCATTTCACCGTTCTGGTCGCTGTCCGGATAGAGGATCAGACCGAAGTTACGCACCGCTTCATCGGCTTTAGATTCGCTGCCGTCAACGTCATCTGCATCGTCTAGTTGGGTGACCAGCTCGTCGATCACCTGGATCAACTCATGGGCACTTTCGCCAAACTTAACCTGGTCATGAACGTTACGTTTCATGCCGACCAACGCACCACCGATGTGCGGTGCCAGCATCATGCGATGAGGCTCTATCAGACCCTCCGTCGCTTCGTTTACCGGCTGTCCGGACAGGCGAGACCACACTACTTGGGCAACGGTATATACCAGCAGGCCAACGTGGTTTTCGGTCATATTGGATGCACAGAACTCTGCACACCAGGCTTTGTAGCGATAATCCAGGTTCTTCTTTGCGCCCGGGTATTTGTCTTCAACCAGGGTCTCAACGCGCAGTTGCTCCAGCAACTCGAACAGAAGCTGACCGACGGCGGATTCAGGCATCATCTGTTGATGAAGATCCCGGTCGCTGTGTTGCAGGCGCAGGGCGATACCATCGGCAGCACCGCGGAAAGAGGTGAAGTCGTCTTTCGCCAGGTCGGGTTTCAGGTGTGGTGCACGGATACCGGACGGGCGACCGTTGATCTCTGGGCGACGGCCGCGATACGCAAATTGACGCTCGCCGGAGAGGGCACGAATAGACGCGCCGCACAGCTCCTCTACCTGCTGCTGTAAGCGTTCCTGCCGAGGGTTGTTGTTATTGGCCATCTGCCATTACTCCAGCTGCCTGATGGGCCCAGGATTCGCTGAGCTCTTCATCAAAACAACGCTGGAAGAACTCCGCGATCATTGGACGCTCCACTTCATCACACTTGTTGAGGAAGGAGAGGCGGAAGGCGATCGCAGGATCACGGAAGATCTCAATGTTTTCCGCCCAGGAGATCACAGTACGTGGAGACATGAGGGTAGAGATATCACCGGCAGCGAAGCTGTTGCGGGTCATATCTGCGACGGCAATCATGGAGCGAACCAGTTCGCTGCCGGACGCGTTATTCAGGCTCGGCACCCGTGCCTGGACGATCTTCACTTCGTCATCGGTCGGCAGGTAGTTCAGGGTGGTCACGATGTTCCAGCGGTCCATCTGCGCCTGGTTCACCATCTGCGTGCCGTGGTACAGGCCGGTGCTGTTACCCAGGCCGATGGTATTGGAGGTGGCAAACAGGCGGAAGTGGGCGTGAGGGTGGATCACTTCGTTCTGGTCGAGCAACGTGAACTTGCCGTCACGCTCTAGAATACGCTGGATCACAAACATCACATCCGGACGGCCCGCATCGAACTCATCGAAGATAAGCGCGGTAGGACGACGCAGCGCCCAAGGTACAATACCTTCCTGAAACTCGGTGACCTGTTTGCCGTCACGCAGAACGATGGTGTCTTTACCGACCAGATCAAGACGGCTGATGTGGCCGTCCAGGTTGATACGCACACACGGCCAGTTCAAGCGTGCCGCGACCTGTTCGATGTGGGTAGACTTACCGGTACCATGCAGACCTTGTACCATTACACGGCGATCGCGGCAGAAGCCGGCTAAGATCGCCAGAGTTACTTCAGGATTAAACTGATAGGCCGAATCGATCTCTGGTACGTGGTCGTCGCGTTGGCTGAACGCGGGTACTTTGAGATCGGTATCAATACCAAACACGTCGCGCACGGAGATCATGATATCCGGCTGGTCTACCTTAATATCGGACATAGAGCTGTAATCCTGTTAAATCTTATTGTTGTTTTCAGTGTATGGGATGGCCAATCGATGCAACTGAGCCAGTTTCGCGCTTTCGTTATGGCCAGATGTTGTCGTTATGATTGCATGTAGCAGCGGGCTTCGACCGCGACAATTCTGAGAGGCATAAACAGTCGCCCTCGGAGCGGGCTGCTACAACGTATTCACACAATTACAGGTTCTTCAGAATCAGACTGATACCGATCAGAATCAGCAGGAAAAACGCAAACCGTCGCATATTGTTGTTGCTGAGCGGAGGCGGGTATTTCTTCCCAATCCAGGTAAAGATCGTCACCATCGGGATACACAGCACAGAGAAGATTCCCATCTCGATTGTCAGTCCACCCTGTGCGCCCACCATACCGGTGCGCATCACGGCGCAGAGCAGGAAGATTGTGACCAGACAGAGGCGAATGGTCTTCAGCTCGAATGGTTGGCGGTAGAACAGATACACCAGCGGGGGGCCAGCCATGCTAAATAGACCGGCCATCACGCCCGCAGCACCTCCTGACGCACCGAAGGTGATCGGTGAGGAGGGGTGCGCTAGCGGATCGGGCTTGAGCATGATCATCAGACCCGCACCGATAATGGATCCCCCCAGAAGGAGCTGCAGCACATGATTGAATTCGGTGCTCATATAATCTAGCAGCAATAGACCTAACAGAATCGCTGGAAACATGCCCGCGCAGGTGAACATCACGCGTTTTATGTCTAATGCGTCAACGTTTCCCTTTACCGCAACCAGACCATTCACGAAGGTTACCGCGCTGATTACAACCGATGTGAAGGCAATCGGAACCAGGTCGAATGTCGTTACGGTCCCCATAACGATCATACCCAACGCAAATCCGGTAACGGTTTGAACGTAGGTGGCGAACGCAATAATTGCGATAAAGGGGATGAGAGTCTGGATTTCCATCGTGGAGGTAGCCTTCTATACAAACATTGCCCTTGGGAAGGAGACGCCCTCGGGGAATGCAATATAGAAGGTTCCATGACTGGGATCGCGGTCCAGATTAGACCTTAGAGTGGGGCCAGATATAAGGATCTGGCCCCAGAGAGAGGTTATTGGCTACTGCATTCCTTGAAGATACGGCTTTGGCAGCTTTGGCAGCGCTCTGCATCCAGGCGCTGATAGATAAACTTGATTGCATCTCCTTTGGATTGGAAAAACGCATCCGTACCGATAGCCTCAAGGTATTCTTCCCGGTGAAGGTAGTTATCAACTTGTGACTTAAGGTTGCTGAGGTATAGGCGCCCGCCGGAGTCCGCACGACGTTCGGTTTCGTGCTTCAGCATCTCTGCACCTGCAATATCGATGTGGTTCATGCCGTTGCCGATGATCAACACATTAGGTGCGTTGATGCGTTCCAGATAATCCTTAACGTAATTGACGGCACCGAAAAACAGAGATCCTTCGATGCGAATAATCTTAAGCTGCGGGCAACCGGAGTATGGGGTCTCTCGCGCTGCTGGGAGTTCGTCAAAAAACGGCTTGCCATCTTTGAGCGTAGGGAAAAGCTCCACGATGCGAGGCTGAGAGGTGCGCTTCAGGTAGAACACCAGCGAGAGAATCACGCCGATATAAATCGCAAACTCCAGTGCCATCACCAGTGTTGCGCTAAAGGTAACGAACAGTACGGCGAATTCAGATCGACCAGCACGGAAAATGCTGTGGATGTGGTGCATGTCGATAAGGTTGTAGGCAACGATGAGCAACAGGCCCGCCATGCTTGGAATTGGGATGTACGCTGTCAGCTCAGAAAAAACCAACACGATCACGGCTAATGAGATTGCTGCGATAACGCCGGCGAGTGGGGTTTTTGCACCTGAGGTGTAGTTCACTCCCGTGCGGGTAAATGAGCCTGACGATGCGTATGCTGAAAACATAGAGCCGATGATGTTGGACAGTGCCTGACCGTAAAATTCCTGGTTGCCGTCGATGGTCTGGCGCGAGCGTGTCGCGACCGAGCGTGCAATCGATACTGCTTCAACCAATCCCAACAAACCGATGGCCATTGCCCCCGGAGCGAGGTCAGAAAACAGATCGGGTGTAATGCCGGGAAGATTAAACGAAGGCATGGATGACGGAATCTGGCCTACCAGTCGGATGCCTTTCTCATCGGCATCTAGCCACCAAACGTATGCGCTGCCCGCAACCATGGCGATCAGCATATTCGGCCAGCGGGGCAGAAATGTCTTGAAAACTATACACACAGCAACCGTCAGTACGGCCACGGATACCGCGTAGAAGTTGGTATCGTGGGCGGCTGCGAAAACACCTTGCCAGGTTGAGATAAACGACCCAGAACTCTCAATTGAAATACCCAGAATGTTCTTAACCTGGCTGGATGCGATCACAATGGCTGCGCCTGAAGTGAATCCCACGACCACTGAATGGGAGACAAAGTTAACCAGAGTGCCAAATCGGAACAGAGCAAGTAACAGCTGGAAAAGACCGGCCATCAAAGTAAGCGTTAGCGCCAGGCTGATGTATTCATCAGAGCCCACTTCGGCAAGCGGGCTTACGGTTGTCAGCACAACGATGGACAGCGCTGCAGTTGGTCCGGAAATAAGGTGCCATGATGAGCCAAACAGGGCGGCGACGATGGCCGGTATGATTGCGGCGTATAGCCCGTATTCAGGCGGCAGGCCCGCTATCAACGCGTATGCAACACCTTGAGGCAGCACGATGACGGCATTGGTTAAACCCGCAAAAAAATCATCTCGTGCTTTGTTGAGCGTGAGGGTCCTCATCCAGATCAGAAAAGGAAACAGACGTGTAAGGCCTGACTGTTTGCTTGCCGAGGAACTGCTCATAGATCGATCCCTTAATTGCCTAAAAATGTTGTTTAAAGCAACTTAGCGCCAGTGGTTTGGCGTGCCTAGGACCAGATATCTATGAAATTTAAGACCACCGTGCGTTTCCTATCAGGTGCGTAAGGATGACAATAGGGCTGATGAACGTTGTGTTTACTCCATCAATAACGTTGGAATTTTTTGTATTGAGAGGTACTTCCACGTTAAGAGGGTGTTGTAAAACGGAATGAACGCAGCTGAGACAAGGCAAAAAGCTGCGACAACGTACACGGCAACGTATTTTAGGACTGTTTGTAGGGCAGCGTTCACGCTGCCGGCAGTCTGAAGGACTGCCCTACAATATGTAGGTGTAAATGAGCATTTTGAGGAGATTTTAAACGCCGTATCAGCAAGCGCAGTCGTTTTACAACACCCTCTTAAGCGTGCCGGAACTTATGACGGATTTCGCAACAGATACGGTAATGTAGGCACACTAATCGCTCAGGTGGTCCGGCGTCAGAAAATCCAGCGCGGTACTGATAATGCGTTCCTTGCTGGGTAGGGTTGCGGTGGCCGCGCGACCAAGAGCGATAAAACTGTCTTCCGCACAAATCCGTTTCATGGGAGGAGGATTGTCTAACTCCTCGTGGATCAGCGTTACCAGTTGTTCGCTCAGGGATCCGGTGCGACGGCACTCATCAACAATCAACAAACGGTCGCAACCACGAACGGCAGTGATGATCTCCGTCTCGTTTAATGGAGCGAGCCAGCGCAGGTCTATCACACGCAGACTGATACCGTGTACCTGTTCCAATATTTGGGCTGCCTGACGGCTCAGATAGTAACCGTTGCCGTAACTGAGAATTGCCAGTTCGGTGCCGTCTCCATGGTGCCCCAGTCGTCCTAGGGGGATAGGGCTGCTGTTTTCAATAGGCTGGTATTTGAACGTCCAAAGCCCGTCATTAGGTTCATGCAGGTCGCGGGTCATGTAAAGCGCGATCGGTTCTATAAACACCACCACGCGCTGTTCTTCGTGGGCCAGGCGTACGCACTCCCTTAACATCTCTACAGCATCCTGCCCGTTACTTGGGCAGGCAACGATCACGCCTGGAATATCACGGAATACATTCAGGCTGTTGTCGTTGTGGAAGTGACCGCCAAAGCCTTTCTGGTATCCGAGCCCCGCAATGCGGATAACCATTGGATTGGTGAACTGGCCGTTTGAGAAAAAGCTGAGCGTGGCAGCTTCGCCACGGATCTG
This sequence comes from Pontibacterium granulatum, assembly GCF_029961155.1. Taxonomy (GTDB): domain Bacteria; phylum Pseudomonadota; class Gammaproteobacteria; order Pseudomonadales; family Balneatricaceae; genus Pontibacterium; species Pontibacterium granulatum. The sequence goes on from NZ_JASBRH010000005.1 coordinate 151,119, forward strand.
GTCCTCTGCGTTATGGACGTATGCCAGGAACTGAATTTCAGGGATTGGCAAGAAACCGTTGTGGGCGCTGCCTATAGCAAGTCCCAGGATGCTTTGCTCATCCAGCAGGGTATTGATCACACGGTGGTTACCGAATTTCTTGGAGAGTTGGCCGGTAACGTTGTATACCCCGCCTTTAGGGCCAATATCCTCGCCCATCATGATGATCTCAGGGTACCGCGCCATCAGGTCGGTCAGGGCCCAGTTGATCAAACGGGCCATGTGTTGAGGTTCGTGAATGCTTTTCTGTTCGTGTTCGAATAAAGGGTGAGATTGTTGCGCAGTACGCGGGACTGATGTTGAGCGGGATCGGCGCGGTGGTATCAAAGAGCGCATCACTTCTTCGACAGACCCCAGTTTCGGTTGTTGGATTGCCCGCTCGGCGGTTTCTGCGACCTCTGCAGCGGCTGCCTGATACAAGCTGACGATCTGCACCGGTGACAGTACAGCGTTATCAATTAGCAGACGTGCTGAATACAGCAATGGGTCCTGCGCTTCCGTTGCTTCGATCTGCTCCTGGCTGCGGTAAGCGATCTCCGCATCGGAACCGGCATGTCCAAGTAGACGAATACAGCGCACATGAAGGAACACGGGCTGATGGTGGCAGCGCGCAAGGCGCTCAGCTTCGCAGGCGGCTTGGTAGGTGTCGAGCAAATTGAGACCATTACACTGGAGGTAGTGGAGGCCGGGCTTATTGCGAAAAGTGGTTTCAATCCAGTCGCTGGGCGTGGGCGTGGATATACCGATACCGTTGTCTTCGCAGATAAACACCAGCGGTAACGGCACTTTGTGAAAGGCGGCCCAGCAAGCTGCGTTGAATGCGCCTTGGGCCGTGCTGTGATTTGCGGACGCATCACCGAAGGAGCAAATAACCACGCTGTCGTAGGGCAGTGTAGATGCCAGATCCAGCCGTTTCGCCAGTGGAATGCTGTAGGCAGTGCCCAGGGCCTTGGGCAGGTGTGAAGCGACAGTGCTCGTTTGAGGCGGCACATACAGCGATTTACTGCCCAGTACCTTATGTCGTCCGCCGGAGATGGGATCTTCGCTGGATGTGGTGAATGAGAGCAGCATATCCCAGACGGGGTCTTGCCCGCGGGTTTGTCGCGCGCGTTGGATCAGGAACGCTGCGTCGCGATAGTGTAGGAACGCCATATCATCCTGACGAAATGCCGCAGCGATAGCAGCGTTGCCTTCGTGGCCAGCACTACCGATCGTGTAAAACGATTCGCCACGCGCCTGCAGCTTACGTGAACAAAGATCCAGGTGACGGCTTAACAGCTGGCTTTCGAACAACTGAACCAACGCGTCTTGGTCAAGGCCTGACGGGTTCAGGTCTTGGCGGCTGGTGAGCACAGGCAGATCGCCTTTGAGCACCCGTTTAACAAAGTTCTGATCGATTACCTCGGCTCGATTTTGCATCCTATGGCCTCCATTCAGGTCCTCTTATTAGAAGAAGGATTGGATATCGGTCTGCGCCCGACCCAGAATCAGGGCGTGTATATCGTGGGTGCCCTCATAGGTATTTACAGCCTCAAGATTCATCATGTGACGGACGACGTGGAATTCATCGGCGATACCGTTACCACCGTGCATATCGCGGGCCGCACGGGCGATATCGAGTGCCTTGCCACAGTTGTTGCGCTTTAGAAGGGAGATCAGTTCGGGGGCGCACCGGTTCTGATCCATTAATCGACCTGCCTGCAGGCAGCCTTGAAGCCCAAGGCTGATTTCGGTCTGCATATCGGCCAGTTTTTTCTGAATCAGCTGATTGGCCGCGAGTGGGCGGCCAAACTGTTTGCGGTCAAGACAGTATTGGCGCGCGGCATGCCAGCAAAACTCGGCGGCTCCTAATGCCCCCCAACTGATGCCAAAGCGTGCTTTATTCAGGCAGCCGAACGGGCCTTTCAATCCGCTGGCATTGGGCAGCAGGCTCGCTTCCGGCACGATCACCTCGTCCATGACGATCTCGCCGGTCACGGATGCGCGTAGACTGAATTTCCCTTCTATCTTGGGCGTGGAGAGTCCAGGCATATCCCGTTCGAGGATAAAGCCTCGAACCTCGCCGTCTAGCTTAGCCCAGACGACCAAAATATCGGCCAGTGGACTGTTGGTGATCCACATCTTATTTCCGCTCAGGCGGTAGCCGTTGCTGGTTGGTTCAGCGTGACTGCGCATGCCACCGGGGTCAGAACCGGCATCCGGTTCGGTCAATCCAAAGCAGCCGATCCATTCACCAGACGCGAGTTTAGGGAGATATTTCTTGCGCTGGGCTTCGCTGCCGTAGGTATAGATGGGATACATCACCAATGAGGATTGAACGCTCATGGCCGAGCGGTAGCTGCTGTCGACGCGCTCCACTTCTCGCGCGATCAGCCCATAGGAAACGTAATTAGTGCCTGCGCAACCATAACGCTCGGGAAGGGTAGCGCCCAGGAGTCCGAGTGCGCCCAGTTCCTCCATAATCGCTCGGTCGAACGTTTCATTGCGGTTCGCTTCCAGGATTCGGGGCATCAGTTTTTCCTGGCAGTATTCGCGGGTACTATCACGGATAATCCGCTCCTCTTCGGTGAGTTGCCCGTTGAGGTCAAACGGATCACTCCAGTTGAAGGCTGCTTTGCTCATGGTCGGCTCCGTTTAAATCTCCGTTCCTATGAGTATGGATGAGGATTTGCCGAACGGGGCTATTAAGCACGTATGCCTATGATCCAGTACGTGTTGGGTGCGTACCGGTAGTAAATATGACCGAAAAGAAATTTTTCAGAATTTTCAGACTGGTTTCAGTTAGGTGGCTTAGGTTTTTAATAGAAGGACCACAAAAAGCACAAACACGTGCGGTGGAACAGGGCCTGGAAGAGGTAATTGTCATGAATACTCAAGTGAAGCTACAACGTATCGAGCAGGAAAACATTGAGTTTGCCGGCACTGCAGGCGTGAGTGAGGGCAATTCTCATATGGGCTTCGTACCGGCGTTTATGGATAAAATAACGGGCGATATTGTGTTGTGTCGCTTTAAAAACGGTATGTTGGCGCCGTTTCATACCCTCGAAAATCTACCTGAACGTTGGATCGTTGCGCGAGACCTGTCCGGTCATGTAACCGAAATACGCAGCTCTGTCATTTCCGGCTTCGTGCGTCTGGGCCAGTTCTTTACCCGTGAAGAGGCTGCTGCGTTCGTTCGAATCTGATTCCTGCATTGTCCCTCGCATCGTAAAAGCGTCGACCTGAATAAATTTCCTGCCTATTGGTCGTAGATCCGCTTTATAAGTAAAAACCATGACTTAGACTTAAGGAACTTGCAACTGAGTTCGAAACTTTCTCTGCGGTTGATAAAGCAGCAGGCTGTTTTAGCAATCGCCCTCCGGGGCTTTAAGTGGTATGTCACACGGGCAATCCGATCTCTGTGTTAGCGATTTTCGCCGTGCAACCAGCATGCCTGTAATCGCTGTCTTGATCTTGAATCGCCCTTAAAGCGAGAGTTGGTGTCGAACTCAATTGAAGGTTCCGTGGTAGAGTTATCTACCACGGGTTTTGTTGTGTCTAAAAAAACAAAGGGCGAAAGGGATGCTGGAAAAGCGCGAGTTTTATATTAATGGTCAGTGGGTAGCGCCTGCACAGCCAAAAGATTTGGAAGTAATCGATCCGTCCACTGAGGAGCCTTGCGCGGTTATCTCTCTGGGTTCAGACGCGGATACCAACGCAGCGGTTGCCGCAGCCAAGGATGCTTTTGAGAGCTGGAGTCAGACCAGCAAAGAGGAACGCTACGCGCTGCTCGAAAAGCTGTACGCCAACTACAAAGCCCGTAGCACCGAAATGGCGGAAGCGATCTCTATGGAGATGGGCGCACCAATGGCGCTGGCGAAAACTGCACAGTGGGGCGCAGGTGCGGGTCACATCAAAAACCTGATGCGTGCGCTGAAAGAGTTTGAGTTTGAACGTCCACTGGGTGACCACGCGCCGGGCAACCAGATTATTTATGAGCCGGTGGGCGTCTGTGCTCTGATCACGCCATGGAACTGGCCAATGAACCAGGTTGCATTGAAGGTTATTGCCGCACTGGCCGCCGGCTGCACTATGGTGCTGAAGCCGTCTGAAATCTCTCCGCTGTCTTCCATGCTGTTTGCCGAGATGATCGACGACGCGGGCTTCCCGGCGGGCGTATTCAACCTGGTGAACGGTGATGGTAAGGGCGTAGGTTCCCAGCTGTCCGGCCATCCGGATATCGACATGATCTCTTTTACCGGTTCGACCCGTGCCGGCGTGGCAATCTCGAAGAATGCCGCAGACACCGTGAAACGCGTGAGTCTGGAACTGGGCGGTAAGGGCGCCAATATCGTGTTTGCGGATGCAGACGAGAAAGCCGTTGTGCGTGGTGTACGTCACTGCTTTAACAACACGGGGCAATCCTGCAATGCGCCGACACGTATGTTGGTAGAGCGTTCTATCTACGATCAGGCGGTGGCGACTGCTAAAGAGGTGGCGGAGAAGACCAGTGTGGACATCGCATCACTGGAAGGGCGTCATATCGGTCCTGTCGTATCTGAACTGCAGTACAACAAGATTCAGGATCTGATCGCCAAAGGGATCGAAGAAGGTGCTGAGCTGGTGGCCGGTGGTTTGGGTAAACCGGAAGGTTTGGACAAAGGTTACTTCGTACGCCCAACCGTGTTCGCTGGTGTGAACAATGAGATGACCATCGCCCGCGAAGAGATCTTTGGTCCGGTGCTGTCCATGATCCCGTTTGATAGTGAAGAGGAGGCGGTGCAGATCGCCAACGATACCCTCTACGGCCTGACCAACTACATCCAGACTCAGGATGGCGAAAAGGCCAATCGTATCTCCCGTAAACTCCGTTCCGGCATGGTGCAGATCAACGGTGAAATGCTTGGCGCAGGTGCTCCATTTGGGGGGTACAAACAATCCGGTAACGGCCGCGAAGGTGGTGTTTGGGGATTGGAGGAGTTTCTTGAAGTGAAAGTTGTAACTGGTTGGTCTTAAAGGATTAATTGATTATAGAGGGCGCTCTTTATGGGCGCCTTTTTTGTGTTTTCAGAAAATTGAATCGTACATCTGTAGGGCAGCCTTCAGGCTGCCGGTAGCCTGAAGGCGACCCTACATTAACGCCTCATTCTAAGGTCTTTCCTTAGTTATAGATCCAATCCAAATCCGCCGCTTAGGCCAATTCCTTATTGGTACCAGCCGTTCTGGCGCTGGCCCCATAGGCCGCTTCTCTCTGGTCGTTGTTTGGAACCAGTGCCCCCCATAGGATGAATACCAGAGCCAAAAATTCGCAAAGCCGTCTCAGCGGTTTCGGATACACCGAGTGTCCTCGCGGTACTAAGTAACTGCGTTGGTGATACGGCATCAACGCAACGGTGGATAATAAATATGACAAGCCAAGCCAATGTAATCCCGGTTCAATCTGGTCTTCCTGAGTTTGAAGATCGCGCGAACCAAGAGACCAAATATACGACCTGTTATATGTGCGCCTGTCGCTGTGGCATCAAAGTCACAGTGGAGGACAACAAGGTTCGTTTCATCCAGGGCAACCCAAACCATCCAATTAACAAGGGTGTACTCTGCGCCAAGGGTAACTCCGGCATCATGAAGCAGTACTCGCCAGCGAAGCTGAGCAAGCCACTGCTGCGTAAACCGGGTACCGAACGTGGTGCAGGTGAATTTGAAGAGATCTCCTGGGATCAGGCGCTGGATATGCTGGAGAAGCGTCTGCGTCACATCCGTGCAACCGATCCGAAAAAACTGGCGTACTTCACTGGTCGTGACCAGATGCAGGCACTGACCGGTATGTGGGCGAGCCAGTTCGGTACCATCAACTGGGCTGCACACGGTGGTTTCTGTTCTGTAAACATGGCGGCCGGTGGTCTGTACACCATGGGTCACGCGTTCTGGGAGTTCGGTGATCCGGACTGGGACAACACTAAGTACTTCATGATGTGGGGTGTGGCGGAAGACCACAGCTCCAACCCGATCAAACTGGGCCTGAAGAAGCTGAAAGAGCGTGGCGCCAAGTTTGTCGCGGTTAACCCGGTGCGTACCGGTTACCAGGCGATTGCAGACGAATGGGTCGCGATCCGTCCGGGCACCGATGCGGTGTTGGCACTGTCGATGGTGCACGTGCTGCTGAAAAACCAACTGGTGGATGAAGAGTTCCTGATCCGTTACACCAACTCTCCGCAGCTGGTTGTAAATACTCCGGGACAGAAGGGCGATGGCCTGTTCTACCGCGGTGAAAGCGGTGAGCCTCAGGTTTGGGATCTGGTGAAAGAGCAGTTTGTGGACGCGAACCTGCCGGACATCAACCCTGCGCTGTTTGGCGAGTTCACCATGCCAGACGGCACGCCTGTGCGTACTGCCATGAACATCATGCTCGAGAAATACCTCGACGATGAGTACGCACCGGAGAACGCTGCGAAAGAGTGTGGCGTTAAAGCAGAAGATATCGAGCGTATGGCGCTGGAAATGGCGCACGTTGCGTTCAAAGAGTCCATCACCATCGATGTAGAGTGGACTGACTGGGCCGGTCGTAAGCAGGACAAGTTCATCGGTCGTCCGGTATCCATGCACGCGATGCGTGGCATCTCCGCACACTCTAACGGTTTCCAGACCTGCCGTGCTATCCACCTGCTGCAGGTGCTGCTGGGTACTATCGACTGCCCAGGGGGCCACCTAGCGAAGCCGCCGTTCCCAAAACACGTTCCACCGGGTATTAAACCTGCCAAAGATATGGCGCCGAACACGCCACTGAAATCACCACCACTGGGCTTCCCAACCTGCCCGGAAGATCTGGTGATCAACGAAGACGGCAGCCCGAAACGTATCGATAAAGCGTACAGCTGGGACGCACCGATCTCCTGTCACGGTCTGATGCACATGGTGATCAGCAACGCGGTGAAAGGCGATCCGTACGAGATCGACACGCTGATGCTGTTCATGGCGAACATGGCATGGAACTCCTCCATGAACACCGCACAGACCATCGATATGCTGTGCGAGAAGAAGGACGACGGCGAGTACAAGATCCCGTTCATCGTATGCTCCGATGCGTTCAACTCCGAGATGGTGGCGTTTTCTGATCTGGTTCTGCCAGACACCACGTACCTGGAACGTTACGACACCATCTCCATGCTGGACCGCCCGATCTCCGAGCCGCACGCAGCGTGTGACTCCGTGCGTATCCCAGTGATCCAGCCAGACCGCGACGTGATGAGCTGGCAGGAAGTGATGGTAGAGATGGCCGGTCGTCTGGGCTTCCCGGCATTCTCCACACCTGAAGGTGAGCGTAAGTACGAAGGCTATAAAGACTTCATCGTTAACTTCGAGAAAGAACCGGGCATCGGCTTCCTGGCGGGTTACCGCGGTAAGGATGGCGACAAGTCCCTGCGCGGTGAGCCAAACCCACGTCAGTGGGAAGCCTACGCGGAGAACGAAGGTTTCTTCGAGATGCACCTGGACCTAAACCAGCGTTACATGCGTCACGCGAACCTGGATTACCTGACACTGGCGAAAGAAGCGGCTTGGGTGGGTTCTACCAATCAGATCGTGATTGAGTTGTATTCCGAAAAGCTGCAGACATTCCGTCTGGCGGGGCAGGGGCTGTACGACGGTCCAATGCCAACCGAAGAGCACCACAAAGAGCGTCTGGTGAAATACTTCGATCCGCTGCCGTTCTACTACATGCCACTGGAAGAACAGCGCATCGATCGCGACGAGTACCCGTTCCACGCGGTAAACCAGCGTCCGATGTTCATGTACCACAGCTGGGATAGCCAGAACGCGTGGCTGCGTCAGATCATGTCCCAGAACTACCTGTTCATGAACCGCGTAGCTGGCGAGAAGATGGGTATCGAAGATCTGTCCTGGGTGTGGGTGGAATCCCACAACGGTAAGATCCGCGTTCAGGTAAAACTGATGGAAGGTACCAACGAGCAGACCGTTTGGACCTGGAATGCTATAGCGAAACGCGGCGGCGCATGGGGGCTGTCTGACGACGCCAACGAAGCGACCGACGGCTTCCTGATGAACCACCTGATCTCCGAACTGTTGCCTCAGAAGGGCGACAAAGTGGACCGTGTTACCAACTCCGACCCTGTGACCGGACAGGCTGCATGGTACGACCTGCGTGTGAAGATCACACCAGCCGCACCGGGCGAAACCGGTGCATGGCCAACATTCAGCGCGCTGAAACCGCAGCCGAATGCGAAGCCGTCCCCGGATATGTTGAGCTACACGTCTCACGAAAACGTCAACCTGAAGCGCCCGATGTCAGACATCCTGACTCGTGGCGAGAAGTAACAGCAGACGGAGAAGAAAAACATGAAATTAGGTCTGGTTGTTGATCTCGACACCTGCGTAGGCTGCCACGGCTGCGCAACAGCATGTAAGCAGTGGAATACCTCTGGCACCATCGGGCCGCTGTCGGATGAAAATCCGTACGGTAAAGACCCGAACGGCGCTTGGTTGAACCGTATCCGTACCTACGAGGTAGATGATCACCCGAACTCTAAGACGGTGAACATGCCGATGTCCTGCATGCACTGCGACAACGCAGCGTGTGTGACCGTATGCCCGACTGGCGCATCTTACAAGCGTGAAGAAGACGGCATCGTACTGGTCGATCAGGATAAGTGCATGGGCTGCAACCTGTGTTCCTGGGCTTGCCCATACGGCGCACGCGAGCTGGATCCACATCAGGGCACCATGAAGAAATGTACCCTGTGTGTTGACCGTATCTACGATGAGCGTCTGCCGGAAGATGAGCGCAAACCAGCGTGTGTTATGACCTGTCCGACCAAGTCCCGTGTATTCGGTGACTTCGACGATCCAGACTCTGAAGTAAGCAAGCTGGTACGTGATCGTGCCGGTAAGCAGCTGATGCCAGAGCTGGGTTACGAGCCGGTAAACACCTATCTGCCACCACGTAACAAGCCTGTGGTTGAGACTTACGAGCCGAAGTCCATCAAGGCAACGGTGAAGGGCTGGGTAAATAAGGTCATCGCCCGATGATTCGCTATCTACGATAGATATTCGAAAACAACAACAAAAGTTTTGCCGGTTTTAGTAGCACCGGCATGCCGGACCGCCTCCACCGGTCCGGCAACCTTATTACGGAGACGTTACTATGCATCCGGCTTTTTCAGTACTTGTATTTACTGTGATGTCAGGGGCGGGTTACGGCCTGATCACCCTGATGATTCTGGGTCACTTGCTGGGCGTGCCTCAGCTGCAGGATAGCAACGTATTGCTGTCTGGCGGTATCCTGGGCTTTGTCCTGATCAGCGGCGGTCTGCTGTCCTCCACCCTGCACTTGGCAAACCCTAAAAACGCATGGCGTTCTTTCAGCCGTTTCAAAACCTCATGGCTGTCCCGCGAAGCGGTCTTTGCTGTGCTGTTCTACCCATTCGTGCTGGCGTACCTGGCAAACGTATGGTTCAACGGCGCTGAAGTGAACGGTGCAGCTGTGGTTGCGGGTTACGGCGCTGCAGCGCTGGCAATGGTTACGCTGTTCTGCACCAGTATGATCTATGCGAGCCTGAAAACTATCCGTCAGTGGAACACTTCGTTGACGCCGGTTAACTACATCGCGTTGGGCCTGATGTCCGGCTCTTTGCTGCTGGCAGCGGTTCAGGCAACGGTAGCGGGCGATCTGTCCTCTGTACTGCACAACCTGGCGATCGGTCTGGTGATTCTGGGCGCAGCAGTAAAACTGATTTATCTGTTCTGGATCGGTAAACCTGCGGGCAGCACCATTAACACCGCAACGGGTTTCACCCAGGCAAGTGTTCGTCTGTTGGACCAAGGCCACACCGCTAACGGCTTTCTGAACAATGAATTTGGTTACACCGTTGAAGCAAACCGTCTGATGCGCCTGCGTGTGCTGATGGTTGGCATCGCATTTGTGCTTCCTTTCCTGCTGTTGTTGACCAGCAGCGCCGGACTGCTGGCACTGGCGGCGATTCTGACTATTATTGGTCTTCTGGTTGAACGTTGGTTGTTCTTCGCTGAAGCACGTCATGTGGTACGACTGTTCCACGGCGATCAGCGTGTCTAAGAGGAGTCTGAAAACTACTGCGCTTGATTATGCTGCGTTAGAGGTTGGTTCAAAATGCTCATTTACTATCGTAATACCCAATTGGGCACGATGACTGCGCTTTTTCACCAACCTCCGCCTTGCCTAATCTTCGCTCGCGACGTTTTCACCTCTCCTCTTAACATTTCATAAGAGCGCCGGCTTGGGTAAACACCTGACCCGGCGCTTTTCTGGTATTTGGCCTGCGCGAACAATCGGTTTCGCAGCAGAGTAGGAAGGAGCTTTATCTTGAACTTTGAAACACGTAATCCTGCTACCGGTGAACTGATTGAACAGTTCGACTTTCTGACCGACGATCAGCTAGAGCAACGTCTTGAGTCTGCCTCTCAGGCTGCTGAAGCGTGGGGCTGCACCTCCTTTGCCGAGCGATCCCAACTGCTGCGCGCGCTGGGCAATCTGGTAACCGAACGCCGTCAGGAACTGGCGGAAGTTATCTCCCTGGAGATGGGTAAACTCCTGCCCGAAGCACTGGGTGAAGTTGATAAATGTGCACTGGCCTGTGGTTTCTATGCGGACAACGCTGAAGGTATGCTGCAGGACGACATGATCGAAACCCCTGCACGCCGTAGCCTGGTAACCTACGAGCCACTGGGCATGGTTTTTGCCATCATGCCGTGGAACTTCCCGTTGTGGCAGGTATTCCGTTGCATGGTGCCAGCACTGATGGCGGGCAACGGTATCATCCTGAAACACGCGCCAAACGTACCGCGTTGTGCCAAGGCTGTTGAAACCCTGATGCGCGATGCGGGTGCGCCAGAAGGTCTAATGACCGAAGTAACTATCTCCGTTGATCAGGCAGCCCGAGTGATTGCTGACCACCGTGTAAACGGTGTTGCCTTCACCGGTAGCGAAGGTGCAGGGCGTAAGATCGCGGCACTGGCTGGCCAGAACCTGAAGAAAGCCGTTCTGGAACTGGGTGGTTCCGATCCGCTGATCGTATTGGATGACGCTGATCTGGACGCAGCGATGGATGTGGCAATGCGTGCACGTTTCAGCAACGCAGGTCAGATCTGTATCGCCTCCAAGCGTTTCCTAGTCGTACCAAGCCGCATTGGCGAATTCACCGAGATGTTGCTTGAGCGCACCAAGGCGCTGAAAACCGGTAACCCACTGGATGCAACCACAACGCTTGCGCCTATGGCGCGCGGTGATCTGCGCGATCAGGTACATGCACAGGTACAGCAATCCATCTCTGAAGGTGCGCGTGCACTGACCGGTTGCGAAGTGGTAGAAGGCGAAGGTTATTTCTATGCTCCGTCTGTGCTGGACAACGTAAAGCTGGGCATGACCGCATTCAACGAAGAGATCTTCGGCCCGGTTGCCGCCATCGTTGCGGTACGTGACGAAGCCGATGCGATTGCTCAGGCCAACGCGACCCGCTTCGGTCTGGGTGCAAGCGTGTGGACTCAGGATCTGGAGAAAGGCGAAGCCTTCCTGCGTCAGTTGGATGTCGGTGCAGGTTTCGTGAACGCACAGGTGGCCAGTGATATCCGTATGCCGTTTGGCGGCACCAAAGCATCCGGACTCGGTCGTGAATTGGGCGTAAACGGTATTCGCGAGTTCTGTAACAGCAAGTCTGTCTGGATCGCATAAGAGATAGAAGTCATGACTAGCGCGTACAAAAATAACAATGACACGCTAATGACCTGGGATATCTTCCAACATCAGGAGCAGCGCATGATGCGCTCGCATACAGGTCATGATGAACGTACGGATGATTACAGAACGCAAGGGCTGGCCCAAGTGCAATCCCAAGTGCAGTCCGCTACTCATCCGAGCGCCAATAGCTGATTCCTGACTTTGGGAATAGAAAAGGCCACCTGAATGAGGTGGCCTTTTTGTATTCGAGGCAGTCGTGTAGGTTAGTCATCGCAAAGCGATGCCTAACATGTTGGCCACCGCTTCGCGGTGGCCAACCTACAATTCAGTTGGCGATTTGACCTCGTTCCTGTTCTGTACGCTGTCACTATTAATACCCAGATTACAGCCCTTTCATTGCAGCGATGCCAGATAGACAGCCACAATAATTAAAGTCCCGCCCATCAAACGATTGAAAATGACCAGATTACGATCATTTGTAAGTAGATAGCTAATTCGGGAGCCCAATACCGCCCAGCTGCTTACTGATGCATAACAGATCACGAAGTAAAGGATCGAGAACACCATCAGGGCTTCATAGGACGCGGACAGATTAAACGCGGACACGCCTGCCAGGCACGCGATCCAGGCCTTCGGGTTAAGCAGCTGCAATGCAGCACCTTGGAGAAAGGTGGGGCGATTTTGTCGTTTAATCTCAACGCTGCCATCCGAGGTTGCGATCTTGTAGCCCATGTAGCAGATAAAGCCAGAACCGATATAACCCAGCACAGCCATGAGTTCGGTGTTTTCAGCCGCAACCTGTCCTACTCCCAGTCCAATAAAAAGCAAAAGGACAGAAAATCCGACGGTGGCGCCCGCAACAAACGGCATCGCACTGCGCACACCGTGATTGAGGCCCGTGGAGAGGGTGATCAGATTCACCGGCCCAGGTGAGATCGACATGGAAAGGGAAAACAAACACATCGCTAAAATTACGGACATCTCTTAACCTCCTTGAAGAATGTGCCCAGTCTATTACGATGGTGAGTGTTTAATTAGATAGGCTAATTGGATTTCATTGTTCGAACGGGTGATTCAATGATCGATGATCTCAAAGCAATCGCAATTTTCGCTGAGATGGCAAAACAGGGCTCATTCCGTGGTGCCGCTAAAACATTGGGATTGTCGCCATCAGTGGTAAGTTACCATGTTGGGCAGCTGGAGCAACGGGTCGGTACCGCGTTGATCTATCGTTCGACACGCAAGCTGTCGCTGACCCATGAAGGCCAGGTGCTGTATGAACATGCAAAGGCGATGATCGATGCCGCAGAGGCAGGCCTCAGTGAAATTGCGGGTGAGAAGGCAGAGCCACAAGGTAAGCTGACAGTCACGCTACCATCGCTGGTCGCGCGCGGACCGCTAAACTTACGCATCGCACAGTTCTGTAAACGCTATCCGGGCATTACGCTGAACCTGATCTACACCGATACGCGACAGGATCTGATCGCTAACGGGATCGATCTGGCGGTCCGTGCGGGCAACATGCCGGACAGCAGTCTCAAATCACGGCGTATCGGAGAGATCGAGCGTAAGCTGGTGTGCTCTGCGGAGTATTTTAACGCTCAGGCAACACCTCACACGCCGAAAGATTTGGAAGCTTGGGATTGGATTCGTCTGTCTATGCTGTCGCCTAGCCGCGTGCTGATTGGTCCCAAGGGGCAGCGTGTAGCGGTCGAGTTTGAAAGCCGGGTGTTTGTGGATTCGGTAGAGGCGTCAACCCAGTTTGCGATTCTGGGTATTGGGTTGGCCACTCCGCCGGCTTTCCTGGTTGAAGAGGCGTTACGTACCGGAATCCTGGTTGATCCGCTACCCGAGTGGCAGGTAGAACCGATTCCGATCTACGCTGTATGGCCTCAGAATGCGTCGATGAACAATAATCTTAAGCTGCTTTTAGCGGATCTAATGGATAACAAGTATGACCAGGGATTTAAGAATCTGCTTCATAGGTGATTCGTTCGTGAACGGAACCGGCGATGAAACCAAGCTTGGCTGGACCGGCCGTGTGTGTGCCGCGTTGGAAGCCCGTGATCCGGATTTGGAAATTACGTTTTATAATCTGGGTATTCGACGTGATACGAGCAAAGACATCCGCCGCCGCTTTGATCAGGAGCTATCGGTACGCTTGCAGGGTGATTTCGATACACTGGTGGTCTTTTCGTTTGGCGTTAACGACACAACAATGGAAAACGGTGTTTTGCGCGTCGAATCCGCGCGAAGTATCGAAAATGCACGGGCGCTGTTGATTGAGGCGGCGGAACAGCATTCGGTGTTGATGGTAGGACCACCACCCATTGCTGATGATGGCCAAAACAAGCGCGTACATAAGTTGGATGCCGAGCTCGCGCAGTTGTGCTCAGAGATCAGCGTACCTTATCTGTCTGTGTTTGATGGATTAGTCTGCAATCCTGTATGGCGTGACGAGGTGGCATCTAACGACGGAGCCCATCCGCATTCGGCAGGTTATAGCTTACTGTCAAAGCGTGTTCTCTCATGGAATGTATGGGAAGCGTTCATTGCCTAACCGGTGATGTACCCGCAATTACCTTTCAGGTTGTTCCAGACACTTCAGATACTGCCCCGGCGTCAGTCCAACAACCTGCTTAAACTCGCGATTGAAATGAGCCTGATCGAAGTAGCCTGCATTTAGCGCAGCCTCGGTTAACGATAGGGTGCCCGATGCATCGCGCAGCGTGGATCGCGCATGATTGACGCGCAACAACCGGCTGTAATGCTTCGGGCTGATTCCGACCCATTGCTTGAACAAGCGCTCGAGCTGACGCTGGCTCAGGTTGATCTGTTCCGAGAGGGAGGTGATTGGCTGCAGGGTTTGATTATCCAGCCAATCAAGTGCCTTGTGTAGTTCTGAACTTACGCCAACCGATCTCTCCAGTAGGTGCATTAGCCAGCTGTCTAGCTGAGTGACTCGCGCAGCGGTTGAAGCGTTTGACGCCAGCGTGTCATAGATTTGGTTTAATTCAAGACGTTGCTGAACGCGGTCGGTTGGTTCAATCGGTGCAATAAACTCGTTTAACGGTTCCTGAAAAAACGGATACGCCATACCCGGGTGAAAACGGATGCCGACAGCGTCGATCTGATCGCCAAGCTGCAAAGGGAGCGAGGTTGTATTCGGGCCACTGATCAGACAGCCCTGGCTGATCGCGCTGTCACCCATGACCAGTCTGGAATTGAAACTGAAGGTAATGCCACAACCGGTATCGCAAGGCAGATATTCGGTTCTCAGCGTCGCGTTTTCAGGCGCAGAGATAAACCAGTAGTTCTTGATGTAGGGGCGTAAGGGAGCCGCGGGGTTATACAGCCGCAAATTTAGGTGAGAAAAGCCTGTAAGCGTGTTTTCCATCGTAGCGATACGCCCAACGTGTGTTCGAAAAGTCTAGCACCGTCCGTGGCGAAGACTTATCACCTCTTTTAGAACGCTATGTTGCCAGCTTCGTAATTACCCGCTTCGGTACCAAAGCTGCGGGCGATACGGTTCCATGCGTTGATCGTGGTAATGGCGAGTGTGAGATCAACCAGTGCAGATTCACTGAAGTACTCCCGTGTTTCACCATACAGCACATCATCGATCTCGTTTCCGGCAATCAATGTATTGGCTTCTGCCCAGGCAAGGGCTGCTCGTTCTTTGGGTGTGTAGTAATTGGTTTCACGCCAGGCATTAAGGCCGTACAGGCGCTGCTCTGTTTCACCCGCAGCGCGGGCTTCTTTGGTGTGCATATCGATACAGAAAGCACAGCCATTGATCTGGGAGACACGCAGTTTAACCAGCTCCAGCAGTGATCGCTCAAAACTGCCGCGTTCGCGATAGCAACGGGCGATATAGTGCTCCAGGTTGTACATCGCTTCCATCGCCTCGGGTGCGTATTTGATGTAATTGATTCGTTCAGACATAAGGCTCTCTCCGTTAGGGTTATGTATAAACAACCTTAAAGAGAGAGCCTTAGACGGTATTGTAAATTTTCGACATCAGCTGGTTTGGCTATCAATGCACGTGCATTTTCAACTCCACCGGAAGTGAGCGGGAGATCATCTCGTATACCGGTGAGAAGCTGATGCATTCACGAAGAGCCTGTTCCGAACCGTTGGATGCCACAGTCATATTGACTCGAATGGTGCTGTAACCTTTGCGTACGTCATCGCTTAGGCCCAGGAATCCCTGCAGATCCAGGTCGCCTTCCAGTGAAGTCGCAACGGATTCGATCTCTATGCCGCGTGCTGCTGCGTGGTACACCATGCTGGTCGTCATGCAGCTCACCAGGGCATGCAGTACATATTCTACCGGGTTTGCACCTTTATCTGTGCCCAGCAACACAGCGGGCTCGTCCGCTTCCAGCGTAAATGGCACCGCACGGGTGGTATCCATCGCGCCGCAACCGTAGAATGCTTTGATCGCACTGCGGTTATGTCCGCAGTCGATCCACTGGTTCTGAGCGCTAAAACGGAATTTCGCGAGGCTTGGATCCTGCTTTACTGCGGAAATGGTCGCCATCAGGTCATCAATATTTACACCGTTACGCATGGTTGGTTTTTTTACTTGTTCTAACATGGTTCTACCCTCTGAATTGTTGGTACGTCCGGGTGCTCTTGGACGGTAAATTCATTGTCCTGCGTGGGCTAAGCTGTTGTAAGAAGCATTCCTGCCACTAACAGGCCATTTGTGCCAATGGAGGAGGATGTATGACGCAATCCACGATACGGGTTCTGTTTTTGGCGGTGCCCGAAACTGCCGGATCGTCCCTGTATGGGATGTTGGATGTGTTGTCCGCGGCGGGGAATGTCTGGCAAACGCTGGTCCGCAGTGAGCCGCTTCCTGCACTGTTTACGAATCGGATCGCCTCGATTGATAAAGCACCGTTTACCTGCGGCCATAATATTCCAGTGATTCCCGATACCTCTATAGAGGACGACCCCGAGTGTGACATCTTGATCATTCCGGAGCTGTGGTTAGGGCCCGATGAAGACCTGCACGGGCGCTACCCGGAAATGATGGCGTTTATCCGGCGCAAGCATGGGCAGGGCGCCTATGTATATTCTGCGTGCTCCGGTTCTCTGGTGTTGGCGGAAAGTGGTCTGCTAAAGGGACGTAGAGCCACATCCCATTGGGGGTATGAACATCTGTTCCGCACGCACTATCCCGACATCAACTTTCAGCCTGAACCGATTCTCTGTTTTGCCGATGAAACCGGTCATGTGGTGACTGCAGGCGGGACCAGTTCCTGGCATGATTTGGTGATCCACATTATCTCCCGTCATGGCAGTCCGGCCGAAGCGATGCGGATCAGCAAGGTGTACCTGCTTAAGTGGCATGATGAGGGGCAGTTACCTTATAAGCCGCTGGTAAACAAGGTGATGCATCGTGATTCTTTGGTGATTGAAGCGGAACAGTGGTTGGATGAACACTACCTGCGTCCTGATGCGATTGACGGATTGCTGAAACACCTAGGCATGGCTGAACGTACCGTTAAGCGCCGTTTCAAAACGGCGACCGGTGAGTCGATGATCGAACGTATTCAAAACCTGCGTATCGAGAATGCCAAGAGACGGTTGGAGAGTACTTCAAACGCGATCGATGATATCTGTGCAGATGTTGGTTATGAAGACGCCGGTTTCTTCCGGCGTCTATTTAAGCGCTTGACCGGCATATCCCCAAGCCAGTACCGCAAGATGTTTGGTCAGAAGCATTTCCAAGCAGACCTCTAAGAACGAATCAGTCCAACTATGAATGTTGCCCCTGTTTCGATGCAGAACAACCGCCTGAATTCTGGCGAATGCTTTCCTTTTCCCGCAACGCCTGTGTTGTGATCTGCCATGCGGAGGAGAGGAATAAGCCTGCCATAACGCCCGCCACAATCAGATCCGGCCATGCGCTGCTGGTGGCCCAAACACCGGACGCGGCGATCAAGACAATCAGGTTGCCGATTGCATCGTTACGGCTACAGAGCCATACGGAACGCACGTTGGCATCACCATCTTTATACTTCACCAACAACAAAACGCTGGTTAGGTTGGCCAAAAACGCTGCAATCGCAATCGCTCCCATGGTGAAGGCTTCCGGATTGCTCATCACAAACACACGATAACCGGTGCTGCCAAACACCCAGACCGACATCAGCAGCAAACTGGTCCCTTTAAAGATCGCTGCATTGCTTCGAATGGATGCGGCTTTGCCAATCGCCCATAAGCTGATGCCGTAACTCAGTGTATCGCCGATAAAGTCCAACGCATCGGCCTGAAGTGCCTGGGATTGGGCAATCCAGCCCGCCACCATCTCTACGCCAAACATGGCGCCGTTGATGACGATAATGAGCCAGAGTATACGTTTGTAAGCCGGATCAAGACCGGTGAACTCGGTTTTACCGCAGCAGTGCTGTGCCATCTGAAAGCTCCTTTCTTTATTTCCTTATCGATAAAGAAAGCTTAAAGTCTCTAGTGACTAGAGGTTCAAGTGCTGGAGGGTAAAATGTCAGAGTTTTATTCAATCGGTCAATTATCAAAGCTGGCTGAATGCAAAGTGCCAACGATTCGTTGGTATGAAGACAAGGGGCTTTTGCCTGCACCTACACGTACCGAAGGCAACCAGCGACGTTATACCAAGCGCCATCTGACCACGTTACGTTTTATCCGTCATGCCCGTGCCTTGGGATTTGATCTGCCTGCGATCGAAAAACTTCAACAACTGAACGGGTGCTGCTACGGCGATCATATCGAAGCGGATCGCATTGCGCAGGAGCACCTGGATGACGTTCGTAACAAGATCGCTAAGTTAAAGGCGATGGAGGCCGAACTCGTTGCGATGATAGAGGGCTGTGATTATGAACACAGCCATAAATGCCGGATTCTGGATGTGTTGGCCGACCACGGCTTGTGTGGAAGTGATCACCAGTAGTTTGACGGGTTTGTCGTTCTGACTCATCGTCCTTTCGCCGAAGTAGTGCAGATAACCGTGTTGACCCGGACAAGAGACGTAGCTTTAGCCCACGTCGCTCTAACGCGTTGTTTTCTAAGCCTACTGCCTGAAACGTACACCCCGCCAAGTTTCTTCAGATTTAGCGGTCATAATGAGTGCTGGGTAGGTATATTAGATGTTTCTGTTTGATTTGTTGTTCCTAAAACCTTTAAAAAACAAAGCTTGAGGTGTTTTTTTGTAATTGATTTGTGTTTGAATTTTCGCGCAAATACGACTATAAACAGGTAAGGCAATAACGTCTTTTAGTGGAGCTGATGAAGTGATTTACCTCCGTGCAGTTTTTAGACCGTTTCTTTTTACACTGCTGGCATTCGTTGTAGCAGCAACGACTCAGGCGGGCGAGAAGGTCATTCTTTCGGTAATCGATGAGGGTGGCACAAAAGCGTACAGCCTGAAGGAACTGGATGGCTTTAAACAACATGTCATTGAAACGTCCACTCCCTGGACTGAACGTCATGCATTCAGTGGCCCGCTTCTGAAAGACGTGCTGCTCAAGTCTGGTCCATATAAGGGACATACCGTAAAAGCATATGCACTTAACGATTATGTCGTGGAAATCAATCAGGACTTGCTGGACAATTATCCGATCATTCTTGCAACGCGCAAAGACGGCAACGCAATGCGCATTCGAGACAAAGGGCCAATCTGGCTCATGTTGCCCCTGGACCAATATCCGGAGCTGGACACGCGCAGGATGCACGGCCAAATGATATGGCAGCTCAACAAGCTAGAGAGCCGATAATTGAGACGATTTGAAGTTCGCAAAGACTATATTCTTGTTTCCGTGACGGTCTTGGTCTTTGCGATAAGCTCCGCATTCAGCCTGTATCAAGTCAACCGTGCATCGGTAACGTTAGCGCACGAATATCCCCTTGCCATCTGGACGATCGAACAATTTCAAAATGAACACAAGTCATTGTTACACGCCCTGGAATTGCATACCGCAGGCGTAGAGAACCGTGATGAGGTGCTTCAGGCATTCGAGATTCTTTGGAACAGGGCGACGGTTGTACTCGACGGTTACGAGGCATCATTCGCACGAGAGTCGTTAGGTGCTCAAGAACTAGCAACGGGCGTTTTGAATGTTCTGAAACGTTACGATGCAAAGGTGCAGGCGATTCCCGATAGTGGTGCCCCTGCTGTTTCTAGTGACGTCTTTGTGGCACTGAGTAAGTTTAAAGACCCCATTCACGAACTGAACATTCGTAACTTCCATGATCGTGATGCGGTATATGGTTTGAGTGGTTTCTCCGAACATCTCAGGGCTGCGGGTATCGCGTTTTTTGGATTGGTGGTGAGCGGTCTGGTGTTGGTGGTGATGCTGATCCGTCAATTCAGGGCCAGCCATCAATTGGCGCTTCACGATTCACTAACCGGGCTGGCCAACCGTCGTTATTTTATGGATCACCTTGAGCAGATCATTCTGCGAGCGGAGCGCTACGATGAAAGCTTCGCGGTATATCTGATCGACTTGAATGAGTTTAAGCCGATCAATGACAAGTACGGCCATTTATTTGGTGATCATGTTTTGCGGGTGTTTGCACAGCGTTTATCCAATTGTGTCCGCCGCGTTGATATCGCTTCACGACTCGGTGGTGATGAATTCGCAGTCATCCAATATCCGGTTAAAGAAGCGCGGGAGGTCCCCGCTATGTCCGATCGATTGCATGATGGCTTGGCGGGTCCAGTATCAAGCAAAAGTCTGTCAACTGACGTGACTCACAGTATGGGTGTAGCGCTCTATCCGCTTGATGGACGTACCGCAGAAGAGCTGCTCTATGCTGCAGATATGAAGATGTATGGAGCCAAAAAAGTGCACAAGCGGCGCTTAAAGAGTATCTGTTCGTCGCTACAGGTAGGCAACTGAACAATACAAATAGAAGAGGGGCATGAAAGCCCCTTTTCTGTTTTGGCACGGCAAGATCTTACTTACTCAATGGGTAGATGCCCGGTCTTTACCCATATCACCGTTTCTTCCTCTACATAGGGAAAATGAGCGCTCATATGCGGACTGCGCAGCCACGTCCCGGCAGGGTATCGACCGTGTTCATCGATAAAGGTACCGGACAAAACCAGTATCTCTTCTCCACCTGCATGGCGGTGGGGTACAAAACGCTCCCCGGCGGGCCACTTCACCAGTGCTACATGCTCTGTACCGTAACTATGAAGCGGCATTACCTGCAAATTCCCCTGGCCAGGTAGCCATTCAGCATTGTTGGTATCGATACGTACTGTAGTCTGATCTTCAACGTCAAACTGATAGAGCTTTACCAGAATGGTGCAGCCCTGTTCGCTGAACGGGGCGTGTTTGCTGTTGTGGGGGTTACGAATATAGGTGCCGGCCGGATAGTCGCCATGCTCGTCAGAAAATACGCCATCCAGAACCAGGATCTCTTCACCGTAGGGATGCAGGTGGCTGGCGAACTTCGCCCCGGGGGCATAACGCACGATGCTTGTAGCATGGCCGGTTTCCGCTTCTGCACGCGCAAGCGGTTTACGTTCTACGCCCGCAGCAGGGCTGGCAACCCAGTCCAATTCGTTTGTATCGATGACCACCCGTTGTGAGAAGTCCATATTCAGCATTTTTGAGTTGCTCCCATCTACAAGCCACCATTTACAATCCTGCATCGTTAATTAGCCGGAAGCCGGTGACGCACGCCACAGCACCTGAACTGCTAATCCAGCTAATAGGGCGGAACTTATTAAACGTAGACAATACTTCATCGATATCATTCGGGTCGATAAATGTTTCGTAGAATGGTGCTTTAAACGCCTTGTGTTGAATACAACGCCACTGCTTTGGGTGAGATGCTAACTATCGCTTATGAGCGTGAGGACTTGCGGGTAGTGATCGGCGAGGAGCAGATGGTGTAACCGGGCGCCACTGCGGCAGGAAGGAGAGAAACAAAAATGGCCCAACGAGGGGCCATTTTATGGATGTTTTGCGAGTTAAAGATCAGACGATACGGTTCAGGTCTTCGCGCAGTTCCTGCAGTTTGGCTGCCATGATCTGTTCAAGACGATCCAGCTCGTTCACCAACTGCAAACGACGGTCGTGGTTGCTGATGCTTTTGTTCAGGGCGTTCAGTTCGTTGACCGCCGCGATCAATACTGGGTCACTGCCACCATTGTCTTTGCTCTGGCTGGCCGCTTCAGCATCAGCAGGAACGACGGTGTTGCAATCAAAGCAGAAGGTGCTGCTATCAGGCATTGCGGAACCAGCAGGGCGTTTGAAGTACACCTTCAGTACTTCCTGGTTGTCTTGACGTGACAGCTTATAGTGACTGATTGCATTCACATCGGTCAGGCCCATTGCGCTCAGGGTGTTGAATTCTGACATTGCTCTTTCCGTTGTTCTTATGGTTATGTGATTCGTCTCTTGCTAACACTCAAGAATAAAGCAGGGGGTTTGATTCAGTAGGGCCAGTTTGGTCGGGTGGATATAGCCAGTTTTGGTTCCAGCGGGATTTTTTTTCTGGCCCTAATGAGGAGAGGGCTCACTGCTTATAGTGAAATCATCAGGTCGACACTTGGTTTGAAGGAGCAGACAGTATGTCGGCCGAGGTTATAAGACTATAAAAACAACGCAGGAGTCATTATGGCGACTAAAACTCAAGTACAGATCGAACTGCAGCCTGAAACCTTGGAATTGTTTGATCGTTACCACAAATACACCGGCACAACCCCTGAACTGTACATCACCGAGTTGGTTGAGAAGACGCTCCCAACTGTTCAGGCAATGGTAGACGCAATGGATGAAGCCAGCGAAAACCCAGAGGGTGCTGATGTGATGGAGATCTTCGGTCGTAAGATGGCTGAAGCCGCTTTGCAGCAAAAGCAGGAAGCGCAGGGAACTCCGCTGACTGTATGAGACATCATTGTCTCTCCCTGAGAGTCGTTACTTTTTCTTTGCTCTGGTAACGCGCTGTTCGAGCCACGCCCACACGTGGCTCTTTTTTTTGGTTGGTCATCGTGAAGCGATGCCCAACAACTCCATTCAAAAATTCCGACTTAATGTTGGGTTCCGCACAGCGAAGACCAACCTATGCTTTTTTATATCTGGCTCCCACTACGGGTTCCCATGTTCTGCGTGGGAACCCATTGTTCACTCGCATTGCATACAAGTCCTATGCATTCCCTCGCAGAACGTGGGAACGAGGTAGGCAACTGTGCGTACAAAAGCTAAGAAAAGAAAGAAAAGAACACTATCACGGCTTAGGAAAGCTGAGCATGAACCAGCGCATGGGTCGTACTGCCGTGATAGTGCATGCCAAAGCCTGGCAACGGGTTGGTGGTATTGCGTTACGAGTGAAACAACGGCCGAACACCCCTGACGGGGTAACGGCCGGTCTTACATGTCACGATCACTATATCGGGCAAGCGTCTGACCTGTTTAGGTCCAGAGACAGGCGATACAAAGTGCCAGCGTTAAACGCCTCTTTTATATGAACTGCGCCGAAATGGTGCCAAAGTTCGATAAGTGTTGAGGCCAGTACTGTATAAAAGAGGAGTGGTCGTTGCCAGTGAACAGCAAATTGCTTAGTTTCAATTTCATGTCAGATCGACGGAGAAGAGGACTATGCAGTTAAAGGTTTCCCATAAGATAACCTTAGGTTTCACCTTTCTGGTGCTGTCAATTATGTTGGTTGGCGGTGGCGGACTATGGGGGGCTGCCACGATCAGCCGTGGCCTGGATCAGGTTACCAATCAGTCCCTTCCAACCGTGTCAGGCAGTCTTAACCAGATGATCACGCTGCAGCAGGCTAACTTGGCGCTGCTGACGGTTTTATCTGACGACAAAGACAAAAAGCTACGTGCCGAGCAGAAGAAAGGCTTTGAAGAGCAGGTGCAGGTGTTCCAGGCTCGTTTGCAAGACCTGGGCACACAGTATGATCTCAATGACGAGCAGCGCACCCAGCTGCAGACCGCAGCAGAAACAGAGGCCAAGTTTACAAAAGCCGCGATGGATGCCATGACGTTGCACGAAGAGCAGTTAATGCTTGCCGAGCGTGTGCGTCAGAAGGAGAGTGGTTTCCAGCGCAAGATGGATACACTCAACACCTGGGGCCAGAAATACATCAGCAAAACCACAATCAGCGATCGGCTAACCCGTATTCGTGCTTTCATGCGCGCCGCTAACGCCCACCGTACGCAATTAATAAATTTCCACCAGAGTCAGGATATGCCCCGCCTCGATCGTGAGCTGACCAGTACCGACGGTGAACTGACCAAGAGCCTTCAGGCTTTGGTCGCAATTGACCCGAGCGCCAAACGAATCAGTCGTCTGGTCGACGATCTGATTGCCGATCTATACGGCGACAACGGTATGGTGGCGCTGTACCGGGAGGCCTACAACAAAGGCAACCTACTGACTAAACAGCTTGCGTCTACCGCCCAACTGCAGACCGAAGCACAGGCGGTTGTGGATGGGTTTATCACCGCATCGATGAATCAGGCGGCTGAACGTAAAGCGGAAGCCGATAACAGCTCCCAGATCACAGAAACCATGATTGTGGCGTTGCTGGTCGGTAACCTGATACTGGCGATTGTGATCGCAACACTGACCGTCCGCAGCATCCATCAGCCTTTGTCTGCAACCGTAACTAAGCTCATGTTGTTGGCAAAAGGCGATATGCGCACCAGCTTTGATGACGACCGTAAAGATGAATTCGGTGATCTGGGGCGTGCGCTGAACGAAGTGGTTGCAAACCTGCACGACATTCTTGAAGAGATCGCCAACGGTTCTAAGCACCTGAGTGACGTGGCTGAAAGTAACGCTGTAACCAGTCGCCAGACCCATCGCGCGATGGGACAGCAAAGCGAACAGCTGACTATTACCGCCTCTGCATCCGAAGAGATGGAATCGATGGTGCAGGAAGTAAACCAGTTTGCGCGGACCACACTGGAAGCGGTGCAAAACTGCGAGCAACTTAGCTTGGATGCCGACCAACACGTACAGCAAACCGTATCCAGCATTCGTCAGCAGGCAGATGATATCACCAAGGCGGTATCTCTAAGTGATCAGCTAAGCCAGTACAGCAACCAGATCGGCTCGATTCTGGACACGATTGGCGATATTGCCCAGCAGACAAACCTGCTGGCGTTGAACGCAGCCATTGAAGCGGCTCGGGCAGGTGAGCAAGGCCGCGGATTCGCCGTAGTCGCTGACGAAGTACGCGAGCTGGCACGCCGCACTCACCACTCGACCCAGGAAATTCAGGAGATGGTGGAAAATATGCAGTCCAGCATCACCAGCGTTGTCGAGGTAATGCAGCACAGCGTAGCGCAGACCGAGTCATGCGTGGAGTCCGCACATAGTTCACAGGACGCCCTGATGAAGATGAAGGATGCCGTTGCCAATATTCGCAGTATGAGCACCCACATCACAGAAGCGACCAGCCAGCAGAACCAGGCGGTAGAGGAGATGGCGCGTACACTTGAACAGATCAACTCCGCCGCCAGCGAAACCGCAAACGGTGCCGAGAAAGTCTCCAATCACAGTGACGATCTGCTGCAGATCTCCACCCAACAGAAAGAGCTGATCAGCCGCTTCACCGTCTAATCCCCCAAACCTTCAGTCCAGTTGTTTTCCTAATTTGCTACTTTGCAAGGGGAAACAACTGGTACTAAAGGTTAATCATCCCTGTCACTACAGTTTATAAATCGCATAACCATATACTCGAATGTATCGCGTATACTTTCTCGCGCTCATCGCTGCGTCGTGCTGAATCGCCTGCAGCCTGTCGAACTTTCTGAATTGGAGCACCACCTATGTCCACCTCACAACTGCGGGCGTTTATGGATAAGAACGCTTTTAAAGAGTGGTTTTCGATGATTATGCCGGGGCTCTTGCTCTGTTTTGTGGTGGGTATGGCGGCTAAGTTTGTCTCTGAACACTACGGTGGCCCGACAATTCTTTACGCGCTGCTCATGGGGATGTCACTCAACTACTTGTCCGTAGAGGGGCGTTGCGCGCCGGGTATTCAGTTTGCTGCCAAGTCAATCCTGCGCTTTGGTATCGCGCTTCTTGGTGCGCGTATTACGTTTGAGCAGTTGATGGGGCTGGGTATTACACCCATCGCCATCGTCTTGGCTGGCGTACCGGCAACGATCTTTTTTGGTGTGCTCTGTGGTCGCTGGTTGGGGCTGAGCAAAAACCAGAGCATCCTGTCCGGTGCATCCGTCGGTATCTGTGGCGCATCCGCTGCACTGGCTGTTTCCGCCGTACTGCCCCAGAACAAAGAGTCTGAGAAACACCTGATCTTCACCGTGATTGGTGTAACGGCGCTCAGTACGGTCGCAATGATCGCGTATCCGCTGGTTGTTACCAGCCTTAACCTGAACCCCGATGAAAGCGGTATCTTTCTCGGTGCCACCATCCACGACGTTGCGCAGGTAGTGGGTGCCGGTTACATGATGTCCGACGAGATTGGTGACGTTGCTACCTTTACCAAGCTCCTGCGGGTCGCGGCACTGGTGCCGGTGGTCGTAGTGATCTCTATTCTTGTCGCTCGCAAAGCGGAAATGACTACCGATGGCAGGTCAAAGCTGCCTCTGCCGGGGTTTCTTGTTGCGTTTGTAATTATCGTGACCATCAACAGCGCAGTTGCCGTACCGGAGGTCGTAACGACCGGAATGAGCGAGTTGTCACGCTGGTGCCTGATCATCGCGATGGTGGG
This sequence comes from Pontibacterium granulatum, assembly GCF_029961155.1. Classification (GTDB taxonomy): domain Bacteria; phylum Pseudomonadota; class Gammaproteobacteria; order Pseudomonadales; family Balneatricaceae; genus Pontibacterium; species Pontibacterium granulatum. Next base: position 177,562 of record NZ_JASBRH010000005.1, read on the forward strand.
GCTGGGTATGAAAGCCTCGTTCAAAGAGCTGGCGACGATGGGCTGGAAGCCGATTGCGCTGCTGGTGGCTGAAACCGTGTTCCTTGCTGCGCTGGTCGCAATCTGGCTTATCTGCGCTCGCTAAGTTCTCTCAGGGCCTGTTTTGCAGGCCCGCCTCTTCCTCAAGCCCCTTAAACTATGCAGATTTGGCCCGACAGGGAGATATTGCCGTGTCGTTAGGCGATCCGAATAAGGCCGAATCGCGTTACGGGATCCGCGCAGAAGTAGATTTGGGCAAGGGGCTCCGTAAGACGTTAGAAGCGTTGTGTGACACTCAAACCAGTCTCGTAAGTTAGGCGGTTACATCCGAAAGTAAGCGCCTTAGCCATCGACACATCGGATCGTTGTGATAGCGCTCGTGCCAGTAAAGATTGAACTGGGTCGGTGGCAACGCCATCTCCGTCGGCAACGGTTGTATCGTTACGTCATGCCCTTTAGCAACCATGTGGGCGATGATCTCCGGGATCGCTACAAGCAGATCACTGCTTTCACAGAAATAGGCGGCAGGCGTGAAGTTGGGCAGTCGTGTTGGTTCAGGTGAGGGGATGTAGATTCAGTTTGTGCATGATGGATATGTTTATTATGCATTTTGTGAATCTGGTAGCCGTAGATATCCTTCTGCACATCGATTGAAAAACAACGGAAACCGCAACGAAGAGACCCCGCGCTTATGCATGGGTTCCCTAAACGGAATATACGGAGTGCAGTTACATGTCCAAAACGCTCAAAATCGCAGTTGCCTATCATAGCGGCTATGGCCACACCGAAGCGATTGCAAAGTCCGTTGCCAAAGGTGCGGAGCAGGGTGGAGCCGAGGTGGCGTTGGTATCTGTTGCAGACCTGGATGAACTCAACTGGGACATCCTAAACAATGCGGATGCGATCATCTTTGGCAGCCCAACCTACATGGGCAGTGTTAGCGGCCAGTTTAAGACCTTTATGGATGCCAGCTCCAAAGTCTGGTTCGAGCAGGGTTGGAAGGACAAGCTGGCCGCTGGTTTCACCGTATCGGCGTCCCAGAGTGGTGATAAGCTAAATACGCTGGTGCAGATGAGCATCTACGCAGCCCAGCAGGGCATGATCTGGGCAGGCACCGGTATGATGCCGGGTAACAACAGCAGTGCTGGCAGCGTCGAAGATCAGAACCGTCTGGGCAGCTTCCTGGGTTTAATGGCCCAGGCGAATGCCGATGAAGGCGCAGATGTATCCCCTCCAGCCACAGACCACCGCACTGCAGAGGCTTTTGGACAGCGCATCGCCGAAGCCGCTGAACGCTGGCACAAGCCTGAATAATCCAGATCGCCAGCGTTTGCCAAGCCTTACACCGGGAACGTCGTTTCCCGGTTTTTCCGTTTATTGAGGATAAGTATTTGTGACGATAACCGTTAGACGCCTGACAGTTCTATTGGCCATGTTGGTTGCTGTGACTCCGTTAGCAATCGATATGTACCTGCCCGCAATGCAGATGATGGCAACAGACCTTGAAACACCCATTCATCGCGTGGAACTGTCGGTCAGCGGCTTTTTACTGGGGTTTGCGATGGGGCAGATTTCAGGCGGCAGCTTGTCTGACCGTTGGGGGCGAAAACCAGCGGTTGCCTTGGGGCTTGGGATTTTTGCATTCACCAGCATTGCACTGATCTGGGTTGATACCATCGAAAGTTTGTTGGTGTTGCGGGTAATACAAGCAATCGGCGGGGGGATTGCCGTGGTGAACTCGTCGGCAGTGGTACGGGATCTTTACAGTGGCAAAGATATGGCACGCATCCTGTCGATGATCGCCATGGTGATGATGACAGCACCGCTGCTCGCACCCATGCTGGGGGCCTTTTTGGCAACGGTGGGTGGTTGGCGTTTGATCTTCGCAGCACTTGCCGGGTATGCGATTCTGGTGGGGATTCTGTTTTTGTGGCACGTGCCGGAAAGCAACAAACGCGATGCGAAATCACCGGGGATGATCGCAGCGTATCTTAGGATTGTCCGCCATCGTCAGGCAATGGCCTACATACTGGTGTTGTCATTCGCGTTTAGCGGCATGTTTGCGTTTATTACCGCCGCGCCGTTTACCTACCTTGAGCATTTCGGTGTGGGGGTTGAGATTTTTCCGTTTCTGTTTGGTGCAAACATTATAACGATGATGCTGTTCAACCGGATCAATGTTCGACTGCTCAGCCGCTGTTCGCCCAACACATTGATGACGGCAGGTGTCTGCGTACAGTGCGTAGCCGGGGCGGGGCTACTCGTGGCAAGTATGGCGGATGCTCCTCTATGGTCCGTTGTTGTGTGCAATATGTTGTTTGTGGGTGTTCTGGGCCTGATTGCTGCCAATGCGACCGCCAGTTGCTTGCAGTTTTTCCCTGACATCAGCGCCAGTGCGAATGCTGTTATCGGCGTGGTTGAGTTTTGTATGGGCGCCTTGGTGGGTCTTATGTGGGCACGGATGCACGACGGCACGCTGGTACCTATCGCATCGGTGATGTTCGGGTGTGCGCTTTTAGCCCTGTTTTCGTTCTTTGTAATAGGCAGCAAACAAAGGTTACAACCTGAACCAATTTCATCGTCGATACAGTCCTGACAATGATCTGTATCCCGTAGCGGCGCGTAAACCTGATTGTAAAAACAACATAAAAACCCGCCGCCGGGTACGGAGCTCACAGTATGTTTTTCACCGGTCTAACACAGATTTTCTGGGTGAATCTGGTCGGATTTCAGATGGTGTGGTGGCTGAGTATTTTGGGGCGCGATACCACGCAAAGCATAATTTTCCTGTTGCTTGTTATTCATCTGATGCTTCACGCACGTCCACGCCATGAACTAAAAGTGGTGATTATCTGCGGGATATTAGGGTACGCCATTGACACCGCACTGACCTATGCCGGTGTATTCGTGTTCAAGGAGCACGGCGGAGGTGTTTACCTGCCGCCACTCTGGTTGTTACTGCTGTGGTTTGGGTTCTCCGCTACGTTGCGCCAGAGTCTGGTGTTCTTCGTTGATAAGCTGCCGCTTGCTTCGGTTTGTGGTGCGATTGCGGGGAGTCTGACCTATTTGGCCGCGGTCAATTTGGGTGCCGTGCAATTGGGGTATTCAACGCACACATCCGCGTACTTGATTGCTGTGATTTGGGCCATTCTTTTCCCGTTTTTGGTGTGGCTAAGTGACCGTTTGGGGGAGTTTCATGTCGTTAAGCATACCTAGGGGTATGAGATTTTTGGCAACGTGCACAATTGTCTTAATGGTGTTCGGTAATAACGCACATGCACAACTAACCCCGCCAAACGACTACAAACAAGTAGGCGCGGCTAAGTTACGTGTGCTTTGGTTTGATATTTACGATGCCGAGTTAAGCAGTCCCGATGGTCGGTTTTCACGTATCACAGGCCCACTTATGCTGAAACTGACCTATCTTAGAGATATTAAAAAGAAGAAATTGCTTGAGGAAACAGCGAACCAGTTACGTGCGATTGAGCCGCCACGGGTTCAAATTTGGCTGAATCAATTGGAAAGGATCTGGCCGGAAATAAATCGGGGAGATCATCTTGCTTTCTATCTGGATGCGGAAGGATTTGGGCATTTCTACTTCAATGAGCATTACGTCGGATCGATCAACGACGCGCGCTTCGGAAAAGCTTTTATAAGCATTTGGTTGGGCCAAAACAGCGACTATCCGGAGCTCGCCAGAAAGCTGAGGGGGGAATCGTAATATGCTCACTCGTTTGGAAGCTTTCATCTCTGGAATGGTATTTTTGATGCCAGGGTTTACGACGCCTATTAACACCATGCCTGAGGAGATGCCCGCGCATTGGACGCCTACACGCTATGTTGAACAGCTTTTGGGTAGCGGAAGGGATGACTTAAAGCTTTGTGCCAATCATCAGAATAGGGAAACCACAAACAAGCCATTCTCGGTTCGGCTGCCCATCGAAAGTGGAATGGGAGAGATCGTTCATAAAGACTGGCAGTATTTTATTCTCGATTCGACTACCGCCAGTAGTCTGAATTTCGGCGGACTAAGTACTCCACCTGAAGGACATCGTTGGCGTATCACCAAACGTTACATCACTGATCATCATGGGCCCGGTGAGCATTGCCTAAACCCATTACAATCGCCTTGGATCAACAAACCCTCATATGTGATGTAGCTGATCCAATCGTACCCGGCAGCGTATAAATGGGTACTATGAAAAACAACTCCTCATCCTCAAAGCTTCCCTGGAAACGTACCTGGATTACGGGCGCGGGACGAGGTATAGGTGCGGCGTTGGCTCATGGACTGTGCTGGGCTGGCGTAGACGTATATGCTTCGGCGCGATCTGAAGACCAGTTGCAGCGCTTAAAGTCAGATCTCAGCGACGCGCCGGGTCGGATTCATCCTTGCCCGCTAGATATCTGTGACATCGAACAGGTTGAACGTTTGGCTTCGGACTGGGACAACACTAATCTTTGGCCCGATCTGGTAGTCCTGAATGCAGGAACACATGATCCTTTCCCGGCAGCGGACTTTACCGCGTTTCGTACCATGCAGCTGATCGAAACCAACGTCGGTGGTACTCTAAACTGTCTTGAGCCTGTTTTACGGCACTTCATGCAGCAAAACCATGGTCATATCGCCGTGATGGCTTCGGTTGCCGGATACCGGGGCTTGCCCACTGCGGCCGCGTATGGGGCCAGCAAAGCTGCACTGATTAATCTGTGTGAAGCATTGCACTTAGACCTTAAAGGAACAAACGTAAAACTTCAGATGATCTGCCCGGGCTTTGTACGCACACCGCTTACCGACAAGAACGAGTTCAAGATGCCCGCACTGATGGAGCCGGAGGATGCTGCAGAACGCATTCTCGAAGGGTTATCCAGCAATCGTTTTGAGATCACCTTTCCTAAACGGTTCGTTTATTGGTTGAAGCTGCTTCGATTGTTACCGTACAACTGGTACTTTGGCCTTGTCGCAAAAGCTACCGGTACGGGAAAAGGGTGATGGATACGATGGCAGAGACAACGATTACGCAAACCGAATCGGGGCCGTTGCATGCATACGCAGATACACTTGGATCGCTGAACGCGCATAACCTCGCCTCATTAAGCGAGCAGCTGGCCGTCAATGTAGTATTTACCGATCCATTTCATCGTGTACAGGGTCGAGACCGGTTTATCACCATCATGGACGATATGTTCCAACGTCTCGATAACGTTGGATTCAAAATACACCAGGTCACTCCTAATCCGGCGCCAACGAGTGGCGGCTTTCTATACTGGACGTTTGCCGCTGAGAATAAGCTCACCGGTAGGTTCAGTTTTGAAGGCGTCAGCCGAATCGAAATGGATCAGCAGGGGCTGATATCACGCCATGAAGATTACTGGGACAGTGCCGAACTGTATCGACGCATCCCGGGACTTAAAGTGCTGTTTAATTGGTTGCGTAAACGCTCAGCGACCAGCATCGAACCTTAAAGGTTGAGCCCTCAGTGAAGTGAAACATGGGCCCGCAATCACTTAGTCCAGTCATTCGATACACGTATGGCGATCACTTCTCCGCTGGCGCAACACCTGTTGTCACTGTACACGTCACACTCAACAACGATCTTTCGTTCATCTATTTCCTGCACCTCTGCATGCAGCTCAACTTCCTTATCAAGCCTGGAAGGGTGCTTGTAGCGTACTTTCAACTGACCGGTGACATACCAGATCAATTCGCCGGTCCCGATCTTCCGTTCTTCCAATTGGTATGCCTTGGCGATTGCAGTGCAGATACAGTGGCAGTCAATCAGCGTGGCAATAATCCCGCCGTTGAGATATTCCTTGGGGCCCGCACTATGGTGGTGTGACGGCTGAAAATGACAGATTGAACGATTACGCTTGCTCCAGTAACTTTTGATGCGAAGTCCGATATTGTTATGCGGCCCGCAACCAAAACAATGGTTATGAGGAATAAGATCCTGGAAAGCAGTGTGTTGTGACATGATACGCCTCCTGGTGACGAACGCAGCGGAGGCTTGAGCTGATTGAGTGCAGCGCGCTCTCCATGAGAGGCTTGCAGTTTGATACTGACAAGAAGTTCAATAGCGCAGCAGGACCGCTGCATCGCGTGTTAACTGCCTTAAAGTATGGATCAGCCCGCCGGTAACCACTAGCTGCAGGCTTAACAACAGTATTGGAATAACCCGATGTCATCTCTACCCGCTATCAGAGCCTATCAATCCAACGATGCCCACGCGATCGCAGACCTGTTTCACAACGCGGTACATGGCATCGATTCCAGTACATACTCTGAAGCTCAGAAAGAGGCCTGGGCGCCGACACCGCCGGACTATGCCGATTGGCAGGCCAGGCTTGAGGAAACAAACCCCTTTGTCGCAACACTGGACAATCAAATTGTTGGCTTTGTGGAGCTTTCAGCGGATGGGCATATCGACTGTTTCTATGTTCACCGTGATCACCAACGCAAAGGGATTGCTCAGGCGCTGTTTGGACATCTATTCGCTGTGGCTAAGAGAAACGGGATTTCCCGCCTGTATGTGGAAGCGAGTAAGGTGGCGAAACCGTTTTTTCGGAAAAACGGTTTCGTGGTGATGTCTGAAAATCAGGTAGAGCGAAGAGGGCAGGTGTTAGTGAATTTCAGTATGGAGCTTGATTTAGAAGAGTGATTAATAAGTATCTTGGTCGGCACCCTAAAGGGCATAAAAGCCCGCTGCCACAGAATCGTGCTTGTTGCAGCCCGCTCCGCGGTCGACCCTTAGGAGGTTCAAGCCTTAGCCAAACTCAACTTATACAGCCCAACGTTGATTGATCCACTATCAAACCCGCCTTCGCAGTACGCGAGGTAATAGCGCCACAAACGGTAGAATCGGTCGTCAAACCCCAACGGCTTAATTGCATCCCAACGCGCTTCAAACGCATCACGCCATCGCCGCAGTGTCTCGGCGTAGTCCGGGCCAAACAGCAGTTTTGCCTGCAGTTCAAATCCATGCTGATCAAATTTCTGCTGTAGTGCCTCAATACTCGGCAACATGCCACCTGGGAACACGTAACGCTGAATGAAGTCAGCATTCTTTCGGTAACTATGGAAGCGTTCGTCGTCGATCGTGATGATCTGCAACACCACGTTACCACCTGGCTTGAGGATACGCTGCAACGTCTGGAAGTAGGTGTCCCAGTGTGCTTCGCCGACCGCCTCAAACATCTCAATTGAAACAATTCCATCGTATCGATGTACCAGATCTCTGTAGTCGGTCAGGCTCAGACTAACCTGATCACTCAATCCGGCGGCTGTTATGCGGCTTTTAGCCCAGAATAATTGTTCCTGCGACAGGGTGACACCGTGCACGCGCAGCGCTTTATCTTTTGCGGCCTGTTCAGCAAAACCACCCCAGCCACAGCCGATCTCTGCAATATGCGCATTGGGTTGTGCGTCCAGCATGTCCAGGATGCGTGCATTCTTGTTGTGCTGTGCTTCTTGAAGTGTCTGATGGGGAGACTCGAACAACGCAGCCGAATACGTCATGCCCGGATCAAGCCACTCTTTGTAGAAATTGTTGCCCAGATCGTAATGGGCAGCGATATTGCGTCGACTGCCTTTTTTGCTGTTATCCCGGCGCCAGTGATAGAGATTGTGCAGGATTTGGGTGAAGAAGCTCGCCTTAGCAATGGACGAAAGAGACGTTTCGTATCCAAGAGCCCAGTTTACGAGCGCGGTAAGATCCGGACTGTCCCATTCACCGGCCAGATAACTCTCTGACCAGCCGTTGATACCACCGAATAACAGGCGCACCAGCGGGCGATAAGTATGCAGCGTTACCGACGCATTTGGTTTTCCTTGGCCGAAGGCACACTGAACGCCACTTGGCAGCTGAAGCTGGAGTTTGCCGGTATTGCCATCAAGCCGTTTCCGAAGAAAGCTGATTAGCTGCTGTTCCAAAAACGATGGTGGTTGAACCGGGTTGGTATCGCGTGCGCAGTTAATGGCTTTCATGGTGGAATTCTCCGTGTTCATCCTGCCAGCTAATGCTGTACTTGTTGCCTTCAGCGCGGGGCTGAATTTTCACTTTCTTACGCCATAGACGTAACGCTTCCCAATGGATGGCGGTAATCACTTTTAGCGTCATCAGCGGGTAGGTAAGAAAGGCTTTCAGAAGGCTCTTATCAGTCAGGCCACTGCGTTTACCGCCGAATGTCGCGTGTAGGATTGCTTGACCGCTGATCTGATCAGATTGCCGTATATTTACAGCAACCCGATCACCCGGCGGTTTAATGCGGAAGCTGTAACCCGTATCCATCGGCATGAACGGACTCACATACATCTGCTTGTTGCACTTGTGGCGGACATGCCCGGTTTCATCCAGATTTGCCGGTAGAAGATAGGTATGACGTTGACCAAAGGTGTTGCTGACTTCGTATAGAATTACTTCCAGCAAGCCGTCAGCGTTGTAGCAGAAGTACACACTGAGTGGGTTAAACGTGTACCCCAGAACGCGGGGGTAACAGAGCAGTTTGATGTGGGCGGTTGCCGATTGGCATCCCCGTTCAGTGAGCAGCTTAGTGATCTGATCCCTCAGCGAGCCGCTGCCGGTACCGTGATCTTTCTCGTGAAAAGAGAAAAGGTTAAACCGGTTTACCGAAAATAAACGGCATCGTTTCTGAAGAGCTTCAAACTCGTCCAAGTTCAGGCAGATGGAAAACACCCGATAGACGAACCTATGTCGCTTGGGCGTGAAGCGGTGGTGCATCACCACCCCTTTGTACAGCGACGACGTTAGTTCACCCATTTGCCTGTTCCTGCTGTGTAACTGGATTGGGCATATGAGAAGGGGCGGCCGGCTGCACATGAATTCGTGTGTTTGGCTCGTCAAGCACCCAAGGGCGCGGTATGCCGCCAAGCTGTTCCGCCACGGCAAGACCGGCCTGCAGGCCATCTTCGTGGAAACCATAGCCGAAATAAGCACCACAGAACCAGGTGTTCTGTTTCCCCTGCAGCGACCACAGCATTTTTTGATTCGCCAGTGCGTTCTTACCGAACTGCGGATGATCGTAGAAGAAGGTGCGCAAAATAGTGCCCTCTGCGGGTTCTCGCAGTGGATTGAGTGATACAAATAGTTGAGTCTCTGTATCCAGCGGCTGTAAGCGATTCATCCAGTAGCTGACCGATACCTCACTTTCACGGCCGTCACTGCGCTCAGCCATATAGTTCCAACTGGACCACACAGCGTCACGTTCCGGCATTAAAGATCGATCGGTGTGTAAGAATGCCTGATTGCGCAGGTAAGGGAACTGCCCCAGCAGATTGCGTTCATCCGCTGTCGGCGCCTCTAACAGCTTCAGAGCCTGATCTGAATGGCAAGCCAAAACAACGTCGTCAAAGAAGTCGCGACGACCGTGCATGTCCTCTATGATCACTTCGTTTTCACGCCGGATTATGCGATGGATCCGGCTGTTCAGGCGTATTTTTCCTTCCAGCTCCGCCCCTATCCTTTCAACGTAGCAATGGCTACCTCCGATCACGGTGCGCCACTGAGGGCGGTCCTTTAACTGAACCAGACCGTGGTTCTGGCAGAAACGCATAAAGCTGCTGGCGGGGTAGTTAAGCATCTCGTCCACGGGTGTGGACCAGATTGCAGAACCCATTGGAAGCAGGTGGTCGTAGATAAATCGCTCACCGTAGCCGTGCTGTTTGAGCAAATCACCAAGTGTCAGGCTGTTGATGTCAGCTTGCGCAGCCATATTGGATGACTCTCGGTAAAAGCGAAGCAGATCACTGATCATGACCCAGAAGCCCGGCTTAAACAGGTTTCGCTTCTGAGCGAACACCCCGGACAGGCCGCTGCCGGAATATTCCAGGGCGCCGTTATTCATGGATACGGCGAACGACATATCTGTATCGCAGGTATCTACATTCAGTGTTTCGAAAAGATTCACCAGATTTGGATAGTTCACCGGATTGAAGACAATGAAGCCGGTGTCCACGTTGATTGTGTTATCTGGAAGCTTGACTGTTACTGTGTTGGCATGACCGCCCAAACGATCATCTTTTTCGTAAAGGGTTACGTCATGTGCCTTGTTCAGTAACCAGGCACAGCCAAGTCCCGAAACACCTGATCCGACGACAGCGATTTTTCTGGGGCGTATAGCAGCGATGTTCATCTGATCGTCCATAATATTGAAGTTGATTCCTGTTACGCAGCTGATTCGAGAAAGGATCACACAAAATTATTTGGAGCGGCAGGACTTTATATCTTTATAGTCACAATAAAGGTGATCTACCTGAGGAATACGTCCGTAATGGAAGACAAGGAAAACAGAACACCAGGTGACGACGTGGAAAAAGTTGTGGCAATAAGCAGAGATCCGTCGGCAAGTCGAGAGTGGACCGCTCGGTTGGCTCATTTTGCCGAAACACGTGAGAAAGCCTCGTACATACAGCTGTTTCGCCATTTTGCACCCAAAGTTAAAGCCTACATCATTCGACTGGGTTTAACTGAGGCGACCGCGGAAGAGCTGATGCAAGAAACCATGCTCGCGGTGTGGAACAAAGCCCATCTGTATAACTCAAGCAAAGCGGCTGCGAGCACCTGGATTTTCACGCTGGCTCGAAACCAGAGTATCGATTGGATGCGCCGTCAGAAGTACCCGGAGTACGAATTGGAAGACTGGCACGTTGGTGAAGATGAAGGTGACGCGGGGGAACAGAGCGTCCTTTCAGACAGAATGGCGGAAGCGATGAAAACGCTTCCCGAGAACCAGGCTCAAGTGATCTACATGTCGTTTTTTGAAGGGCGCTCCCACCAGGAAATAGCCGACCGTATCGGTATCCCCTTGGGGAGTGTGAAGTCCCGCATCCGGTTGGCTGCGGATAAGCTGAAATCTGTCTGGAGGGTAGACGTATGAGTATTCGACACCATCTGGATGAAGCAACGCTTCTAAGTTACGCCGCAGGTTCCATGTCTCAAGGTATGGCGCTTGTCACTGCGTGTCACCTGGCGATGTGTTCCGCTTGCCGTAAACGTGCTCAACACTCGGAAGCGATCGGTGGTGCGCTGATGGAAACACTGACACCCTCGCCGATTAGCGACAGTGCACTGGACGCGGTACTGGCAGCAATTGAAGCCCAGGATGAGCCGATTCAGGTTGAAACGGTTCGTAGCAAGCCGGTACGGCCTGTTGATTCTGATGTGCCCGCACCGTTAACTGATTACATCGGTGAATCCTTCGACGAGATCGAATGGAAGCGCATTGTTCCCGGTGTGTACTACTTCGACCTGCCGTGTCAGAGTGGGGGCGTTTCCCGCCTGCTGCGTATCGCGCCGGGTAAGGCGATGCTGCCACACACCCACGAAGGCAACGAGCTGACATTGGTGCTGAAAGGATCGTTTACCGATGAGATCGGCCGCTTTGCTGCAGGTGATATCGCTGATCTGGATGATCAGATTGAACATCAGCCGCTGGTGGACAGTAGTGAAGATTGCATCTGCCTGGTCGCCACCGATGCGCCGCTTAAATTTACGACCATTTTAGGTCGGTTAATGCAGCCGATGACAGGCTTCTGATCCAATTGGGATCTGGTATCGTAAAAGTAAAGGACTGAGCACCCAAAAGGAGCATAACGATGAGTGATAAGAAGACCCCTTATATCCCGGTTGGTATCAGTGCGTGTCTCCTGGGACAAAAAGTGCGTTTTGACGGTGGTCATAAACGTTCCAACTACTGTCTCAACATCTTAAGTGAATGCTTCGATTTCAAACCGTTTTGCCCCGAAGTGGCGGCGGGCCTCGGCACGCCACGTCAGCCGATCCGCCTGGTGGGTGATGCGTCCAGTCCTCGGGCTCTGGGTACCCGTGATCCAGAGCTGGATGCAACAGACGGATTGGCAGAGCACGCAGACTTTGTATCTGACCACCATCCCGAGCTGTGTGGTTACATCCTGATGAAGGGCTCACCAAGCTGCGGTATGGAGCGTGTAAAGGTGTACCACCCAAACGGTATGCCCAATGAAGCGGGCAGTGGCATCTTTGCCGCGCGCCTGATGGCCAATAATCCTGCGCTCCCGGTCGAGGAAGAGGGGCGGCTAAACGATGCAGTGCTTCGCGAAAACTTCATTACCCGTGTTTTCGTTTACCACACCTGGAAGCAGCAGGTGGCGAATGAACCTTCCATGCACGGTCTGATACAGTTCCACAGCCGGCACAAATATCAGGTGATGGCACACAGTTACGAAGGTTACCGCGAGTTGGGCCGGTACCTGGCTCAAGAAGCGCCGTCTGTGTCACTGCAAGAGGCAATGGATCACTACATCCTGACGCTCATGAACGTGTTGCAGAAAAAAGCAAACCGCAAAAGCCACACCAATGTGCTGCTACATATCATGGGCTACATGAAGAAAGAGTTGGATTCCGATACCAAGCAGGACCTGCTTACCGCGATCGAAGAATACCGCACCAAAAAAGTACATCTTGTGGTGCCGCTCACGCTGCTCAAACACTACCTCAAACGGCACGGTAATGAATACATCATGTCGCAGGCTTACCTCAATCCCTATCCCCACGAACTGGGCCTGAGAAACTATATCTGACTTCTCATCACTCTTTGGTCCGGCAGCGAGGATAATATGCTCTCTGCCGAATCGAACTTGTTGCGTTACAGGAAATAACAATGAAACTGGTTTGGTTCAGAAACGATTTGCGTGTGCGCGATAACCACGCGCTGTTTAACGCGTGTCGTGACTCCGCTAATCAGGGCGTGGTTGCAGTTGCAGTCCTCACGCCAAAACAATGGTTGCTGCAGGACGAAGCGAACGGTCGCGTCCAGTTCTGGCTGGCCAACCTACGCGCCATAGGCGAAGACCTGGCTACACTTAATATCCCGCTCAAAATTCTGCGTGCGGCAACCAACCGCGAGGTACCGGAACAGCTGTTAGCGCTGGTGACACAGATCAAAGCAGATTCGATCTACTTCAACAACGAATATCCGGACTACGAGCAAAAGCGGGACAAGCGCGTGTCCGATCTGTTCAATGCGAATGGTTTGAGTGTTGCGTGTTACCACAGTGACGTGATCATTGAACCGGGTACGGTACGAAATAAGCAAAAGCTGCCATTTCGTGTGTTTACGCCCTTTAGTAAGGCGTGGCGAACATGTTTTTTGCACCAGAATCCAGAACCGCTGCCTCTGCCTGATAAACAGATATCGACTGCGATACAGAGTGATCCTGTACCTGAAGAAGTTATTTATGGCGCTCCTGTAGCAAGCGTATGGCATCGCGATCTGTTCCCGGCGGGATCTGACGAAGCACACCGTCGCCTTGAATGCTTTGTTAGAGATAAGTCCCGTGATTACAGGCAGTTACGTGATTATCCTGCGTTGGATTCTACCTCGGTTCTGTCGCCATATTTAGCTGTTGGAGCCATCTCTGCACGGCAATGTTTAGCCGGGATTCGAACGTACAGTAACGATCCCGACTGGCTAGCAAATCAATGGACATCCGAGGTGATTTGGCGTGAGTTTTACCGTCATCTTTTATTCGATTTCCCTGAAATGAACCGTATGATGCCGTTTAAACCAGAGGTGGAAGAGCGGCTTACTTGGTCTGATGACAACTTTCTGTTTGATGCATGGTGTCGGGGTGAAACCGGCTTTCCGATGGTGGACGCAGGCATGAAACAGCTGCTGGCAACCGGCTGGATGCACAACCGTCTGCGAATGGTTACTGCGTCATTTCTCACCAAACTGCTGCGCCAGGACTGGCGACGAGGTGCGCAGTTCTTTATGCAAAACCTGGTTGATGGAGATTTTGCATCAAACCTGGGTGGATGGCAGTGGAGTGCGTCAGTAGGCGCGGATGCCGCGCCATATTTCCGGATCTTTAATCCCATGCGCCAAGCGGAACGTTTCGACCCCGAGGGTGAATACATCGCCCGTTGGATTCCCGAGCTGGTGTCCCTTCAGGGTGTGCAGCGGTTTGATCCGCTGTTCGGTGCAGAAGTAGGACGCCCAGTGCCGATCATTGATTACGGCCACGCCCGTGAACAAAGCATCGGTGACTACAATCTAGCGGGCGCCCAGCCCTAGGCGAGGAGGGTTATGAAAATCCCAGCCCCATTGAAGTTCATCCAGTTGAGCACACTGCTATTGCTCACGTTTACGGCCATCCATGCGTACGCCAATGATGGCGGCTCTTCAGAATGCTCTGCACTGCTAAACCACGAGTTTAAGAAGCTTGGAGAGGACGAGCGAGTTAACCTGTGCGATGCGTATGCCGGCAAATTGATTCTGGTGTTAAATACCGCAAGTAAGTGCGCGTTCACGCCGCAGTATGACGGATTGGAAGCGATGTACGACCGGTATAAAGATCGAGGATTTGTAATTCTTGGATTCCCTTCCAACGACTTTGCAGGGCAAGAGCCGGGTACCGAGAAACAGATCAGTAACTTCTGTCGGCTTTCCTACGGTGTGCGTTTACCAATGTTCGAGAAGGTGCATGCTACTCAAGCCAATGCGTCACCGTTTTATCACGCACTGGCCAAAGAGGCCGGGGAATACCCTGGCTGGAATTTCCACAAATACCTGATCGTACCCAACGGTAAGCTGATTGCCAGCTTCAAGAGCCACATCCGCCCGGACAGCGCAACGCTGGTCTCCACCGTCGAAGCCAACCTACCTAAGTGACCGCCAACCATGTCGGACTCAAACCTAAAAGCCGCTGCCGTTCCCCGAAGCCGTCTTTCACGCCTGACCGGCATGGGCACCTTGGCCGGGCGTATAGCGGGCAATGCCCTGATCGAAAGTGGTAAGCAACTGCTGAACGGGCAGAAACCACGCGCCACCGATATTCTGCTTACCGAGGCGAATATTCGCCAGGTAGCGGATAAGCTTGCGAAGATGCGTGGTGCAGCGATGAAGGTGGGTCAGCTGCTGTCGATGGACTCAGGCAACCTGCTGCCAAGCGAATTGGCAGCAATACTGGAACGCTTGAGAGCTGACGCGATGACCATGCCACCCAGTCAGCTCTACGATGTGCTGGAGCGTAACTGGGGTGAGGCGTGGCAGGATCGATTTCACCGTTTTTCGTTCGAGCCAATCGCAGCGGCATCTATTGGGCAGGTTCACAAGGCGACCACACACGACGGCCGTGAGATGGCAGTAAAGATTCAGTACCCGGGCGTCCGGCAGAGCATCGACTGCGATATCGACAACGTCGTATCCATGATGCGCTTAAGCGGTTTACTCCCTAAAGACCTTGATATTGCCCCTCTTGTGGAAGAGGCCCGCAAACAACTTCACTACGAAGCAGACTATCTGCGCGAGGGCCAACAGATCGAAGCATATCGCGTATTCGTCGACAGCTTTCATCGTCAGGAAGAACTGAATCTCCCCGAATTCCATCAGGACCTGTCAACACAGGAAATTCTTTGTATGTCCCATCTTCCGGGACTCGCACTGGAGAAGGGGATTGCCCGCCACCCATCAGAAGCTGACCGGGTCATCACGCTGCTGATGGACCTGTTTTTTGCCGAGCTGGCCCAGTTCCGCTGCGTCCAGACCGATCCAAACCTTGCCAACTATCTGTACGATCCGGTCTCCGGCTGTGTAATGCTTCTGGACTTTGGCGCTGTACGGCACTTTTCCGACGAGTTTGTTGGAAAATACCTCTGTGCATTGCGTGCAGCGACACATGAAGACCGTGATGGATTAAGGGCCGCTCTGGAGGCACTGGGATTCTTTCAGGCGGGTGGTAGGGCAGCGAATGTCGAGATCGTCTTAGATATATTCCTGCTAGCTACAGAGCCGTTGCGTCATGAAGGAATGTACGATTTTGGTAAAGCCGAGTTGGCCAAACGTATTCAGACAATGGGGCGCACAATCAGCAGCGATCCGGATGCATGGCACACGCCGCCGCCGGATGTCTTGTTCCTTCACCGGAAGATGGGTGGTTTATATCTGATGGCCGCACGATTGGGGGCTAAGGTGGATGCTAAAACCCTGTTCGAGCGTCACCTCTCTGCTTATTGATGAGCCCTCAAGGCAGTCCGCATCCCTCTTTGCAGCGTGAACGATAGCGCCAACGTGCAAAACGGCGATAGGCGATATCGAGCGCGTCGGTAAGGTGAAACATTTCGACCAGTCGGGCCAGGTGCCGGTAGTACGGTAGTTCATGCCAGATCAGGACAAACGAATACGCACCCGTTTTAACAGCGCCGTTACGGTCAACGGTGTGTAGAAGCTTCATTGCGTCTTTAAACAGAACGCCTTTTTGCGCTAGTGATTCCTGCTCAGTCCAGATATCCAGCCAGTTGATTTTATGTTGCCGGTCCAGGCGCATGTAGTGTGCGATCTCTTTCCGACAAAGTGGGCAGCGGCCGTCGTAAAATACATCGGGCTTGGTCATGTTTTTCCATCATCTCAGTTATTAATTCAGCGTGTACGCAGATTGAATGTGATCGGTTCAACAGGATTACAACGTATGTATCTCAAATACATCAAGGAGAAACATCCCATGGTAAACCTGGATAGTTTCGATAGACGGATGAACGTGGTTGTAGCCGGCGCATCAGGTGGCATCGGGCACGCGCTGGTACAGCAGCTGGTATCCCATCCATCGGTGGCACAGGTACACGCACTAACGCGCAATCCAGATCAGTTACTGTTGGAGCAAAAGGACAAGCTGTGTGTCCATCACGTGGATATTCTGGATGAAGCGAGCCTGAGTGAAGCTGCCAAGCACTTTCGCTCCATTACGATAGATCTTTTTATCGTCGCCAGCGGAATCTTGCATGGTGCTGGCTTGGCCCCAGAGAAAAGCCTACGCGCTCTTCAAAGCGATAGCTTTATAGAGGTCATGCAGATCAACGCACTGGCCCCAATGCTGGTCGCGAAGCACTTTCTTCCCAGAATGACACGTGACGGGAAGGCCGTATTTAGTGTGATCTCCGCGCGTGTAGGCAGTATTTCTGATAATCGACTGGGCGGGTGGTACACCTACCGCGCCAGCAAAGCTGCACTGAATATGTTGTTAAAGACGCTGTCTATAGAATCCAGTCGAACGATGCCCAACCTGATCGTAGCAGGTCTGCATCCGGGTACAGTAGACACGGGCCTATCCAAGCCTTACCAGCGCAACGTTAAGCCGGAAAAGCTGTTTACCCCGGACCAATCAGCTGCATTCTTACTGAACGTGGTTAATGGCTTGTCTGTAGAGCAGAGCGGTAAGGTCCTCGCTTGGGATGGCCAGCAGGTCGATCCATAGGGACGTATTCTGGCTGCCTTTACGTCCGTCCTAACCTTTCAGGGGTATTTCTATCTCTAGCTATTGGTTCTAATGTGATGCGATTTTGTACCGCGATGTACACATAAAACATGCATTTCTTACATTTATGCAACGAAAGGTTACGTCTAAAGTCTATGTTCCAACCGTTCTCATAGGCTATTCTCTTAAGTCGGAGAACCGTTTAGCGTGAGCTAACGTACGTTTCCTCTATTTTGAGTGGCTTCAGGCCAGCGCTTTGCATCGTGCTTTTCATGGTAATGCGCTTGCCTGAAACTACTTTGAGGATTTATCACAATGAAAACCATCGTAATTGTAGGAGGCGGTGCCGGCGGGCTGGAACTTGCGACCAGATTAGGCCACACGTACGGCAAAAAGAAGAAAGCGAACATAATCCTGGTTGATCGCAACCGAAATCACATCTGGAAGCCTCTGCTGCACGAAGTGGCAACAGGTTCTCTCGACATCAACACCGACGGTGTGGTGTATCGAGCGCACTCCAGTATCCATGGTTATCAGTTCCAGTTAGGCACCATGACCGGTATGGATCGCGAGCGCAAGGTGGTTTACCTGTCGCCGCTGACCGACGAAGAGGGTAAGGAAGTACTACCGGCCCGTGAATTGAGCTATGACCAGTTGGTGATGGCTGTAGGCAGTGTCAGCAACGATTTTGGAACGCCAGGTGTTGCCGAGCACAGTTTCTTCCTCGACTCTCACCAGCAGGCTGAGCGCTTTCACCGTGCATTGCTCAACCAGTTCCTGCGCCTGAATCAGCAGGGCTCCGAGGGAGTCCTTAAACTGGCAATTGTGGGTGGTGGAGCAACCGGTGTAGAGCTCGCGGCGGAGCTTTACCACGTTGCGGACCTACTGAAGATGTACGGCATGCCAGAGATGTCTGCCAAACGCCTTAAGATCACCTTGATTGAGGCGGGACCACGTATTCTGCCTGCGCTGCCGGTTCGTATTGCGCTGTCTGCCAAACGTGAGTTGAGCAAACTCGGTGTGAATATCCTAGAAGACACACGCGTAGTGAGCGCAGACGAGTTCGGCTTTATCGCCAACGAAGATCAGCGTATCGATGCTGATCTGATGGTGTGGGCTGCAGGGGTTAAAGCACCTGATTTTGTAAAACAGATGGATGCGTTCGAAACAGCTCGTGGCGGCCAGATTATAGTTAAACCGTCACTGCAAAGTACCGTTGATGAAGACGTATTTGTTATCGGTGATTGCTGTGCGTGCGAGCAACCGGATGGCACCTGGGTACCGCCACGAGCTCAGTCTGCGCACCAGATGGCCTCGCTGGTTTACCGGAACATCCAGCTGAAAGAGCAGGGCAAGGCATTGAAGAGCTATATATACAAAGATCACGGCTCGCTGGTAAATCTGAGCAAATACAGCACCGTGGGTAGTCTGATGGGCAACCTCACCAAGGGATCGATGTTTATCGAAGGCCGTATCGCTCGCATGGTGTACATCTCCCTATACCGCATGCACCAGGTTGCGATCCACGGTTGGTTGCGAGCTTCAGCGGTGATGCTGGCGCAGAAAATCAGCAATGCGGTTAAACCGAAGATGAAACTGCACTAACACTCGACCCTCCTGAGCACCTACTCTCCAGAACCGGATTGATGCTGTAATACAGCCCAATCCGGTTTTTCTTTGTACCTGAAGCTATGCTGTTTATGTAACTCAGAAGCAACTCGGATGCTTTTCCAGTCTTGAAACTCCCCGTGGGAGTGAACAGGTGAAAGCTATGGCTGCGTGGTTGATGCTTGGCCTACAGATCATGTCGGCCCTCTTTATCTTCATCATTGGACTGGGCGTTCTGGCGGTCGTGTATATGTACATACGTGATGTGACCCAATCGAAGCAGGCGGTCCGTCGCAACTATCCGGTCATAGGCCGCTTTCGATACCTCTTCGAGAAACAGGGGGAATTCTTTCGCCAGTATTTCTTTGCGATGGATCGCGAGGAGATGCCGTTCAATCGTGCTGAACGCAGTTGGGTGTATCGCGCGTCCAAGAATGTCGACCGGATGCTGGCCTTTGGCTCGACCCGCAATCTGGAGCTGTCAGGATCAATCCTTTTTATGAACTGTGCCTTTCCCACGCTCGAGGAAGATGCGGTTGCCCCAAGCAAACTCACCATCGGACCGTACTGCAAGCATCCGTATACCACAAACTCACTGTTTAATATCTCTGCCATGAGTTACGGATCGATCTCCAGGCCCGCTGTACGGGCGCTCTCTCGTGGTGCCGCTAAAGCGGGCTGTTGGCTGAATACAGGGGAAGGGGGACTAAGCCCCTACCACCTGGAAGGTAACTGCGACCTGGTGTTCCAGATCGGTACTGCCAAATACGGTGTGCGCGATGCACAGGGCAATCTCAGCGACGAACGACTACGGGAGGTAGCGGCATACCCCCAGGTCAAAATGTTTGAACTCAAGCTCAGTCAGGGTGCCAAGCCCGGAAAAGGTGGGATATTGCCTGGCATTAAGGTAACGCCGGAGGTGGCAGCCATTCGTGGCATCCCTGTCGGACAGGCATCGATCAGTCCAAACGGACACCCTGATATCCGCACGCCGGAAGAGTTGTTGGCCATGCTCAACCGCATTCGTGAGGTGACAGGCAAGCCCGTGGGTTTTAAAGCGGTGCTGGGAGAGATGGGCTGGTTGGAGAAGTTTCTGGATCTGGTCTTGGAGCGAGGCGATGAGATGGCGCCGGACTTTATAACGGTCGACAGTGCCGACGGTGGTTCCGGTGCTGCGCCTCAGCCGCTGTTGGATTACGTGGGGCTGACACTGAAAGAGAGTCTGCCGTTGCTCGTTGATATGCTGATTGAACGGGGCCTCAAACAGCGGATTAAGGTGATTGCCTCAGGCAAGCTGATTGTGCCCTCAAAGGTGGCGTGGGCGCTGGCGACAGGTGCTGATTTCGTATCGTCAGCACGTGGTTTCATGTTTTCGTTGGGCTGTATACAAGCGATGCAGTGTAACAAGGATACCTGTCCAACCGGTATCACAACCCATAATATCCGCCTGCAACAGGGGTTGGACCCAGCCGACAAGGCTGAGCGTGTTGCGTATTACCACAAATACATCACCTATGGTGTAGGTCTTATTGCGCATTCATGCGGTGTAAAAGAACCGCGTCAGCTAAGGCGTCATCACGTGAAGATAGTGTCAGACCATGGGCTGTCCATCGCTATGGATAAACTGCATCCGTTGCCAGAAGAAGGGAGCCACCACCGTGCGATGAAGATCATTGCAACGTCCAAGGAAGATTCATCATTGCATCTGTAGGGCAGTCTTCAGACTGCCGGCACCCTGAAGGGAGCCCTACAAACACAACACACAGATCAATACACAAAAAAAAAGCCCGGGATGTTTCCACCCCGGGCTCTTTTCGTCTTTTGTAACGCGTGTGCGTTTCGCAGTCAGGCTTATGCGTTAGCAGCAGCCAGAGCAGCGTTCAGCGTTTCAGATGGACGCATTACTTTCTTAACGGTACTGCGTGCAGCATGGTAGTAACCATCCAGCTCTGCAGGTTTGCCCTGAGCTGCAGCCAGTTCCGCAACAATCTTCTCTTCGTTTTCAGCCAGAGACTTCGCCAGCGGAGCGAACTGAGCAGCCAGTTCAGCGTCTTCAGTCTGAGAAGCAACTTCCTGAGCCCAGTACATACCCAGGTAGAAGTGGCTACCACGGTTGTCCAGCTCACCGGTCTTGCGGGAAGGAGACTTGTTGTTCTCCAGCAGTTTACCGGTTGCAGCATCCAGAGTTTTCGCCAGGATCGCGGCACGCGGGTTGTCGTTCTTGATGCCCATATCTTCCAGAGATACAGCCAGTGCAAGGAACTCACCCAGGGAATCCCAACGCAGGTGATTTTCTTCTTCAACCTGCTGTACGTGTTTCGGTGCAGAACCACCCGCACCTGTTTCGTACATACCGCCGCCTTTCAGCATTGGTACGATAGACAGCATCTTCGCAGACGTGCCCAGTTCGATGATCGGGAACAGGTCGGTCAGGTAGTCACGCAGTACGTTACCGGTAACAGAAATGGTGTCGTTGCCGCGAATCATGCGGTCCATGCTGAAACGGATCGCCTGGTTGTAAGTCTTGATGTGCAGTTCCAGACCTTCGGTGTCGTGCTCTGGCAGGTACTTCTCGACTTTCTTGATCAGTTCACGGTCGTGCGCACGTTTGTGGTCAAGCCAGAATACAGCCGGAGTGTCAGACTGACGCGCGCGAGTCACAGCCAGTTTCACCCAGTCACGTACTGGCTCGTCTTTAGTCTGACATGCACGCCAGATATCACCCGCTTCAACGTCGTGCTGCATCAGGACGGTGCCGTCAGCTGCAACAACACGCATTACGCCCGCTTCAGACAGTTCGTAAGTCTTGTCGTGAGAACCGTACTCTTCAGCTTTCTTAGCCATCAGACCAACGTTAGGAACGGTACCGATAGTAGTCGGATCAAACGCGCCGTTAGTCTTACAGTAGTTGATCATTTCCTGGTAGATGCGCGCGTAAGTAGACTCAGGCATTACAGCTTTAGTGTCGTGAGTCTTGCCGTCCGCACCCCACATCTTGCCGCCGCCACGGATCATTGCAGGCATGGATGCATCAACGATTACGTCGGAAGGTACGTGCAGGTTGGTGATACCTTTAACGGAATCAACCATCGCCAGGGAAGGGCGGTTTTCGTAGCACGCGTGGATATCTTCTTCAATCTCTTCACGCTTGGAACGCGGCAGGGAAGCGATCTTGTCGTATACGCTACCCAGACCGTTGTTCGGATTAACACCCAGCTCTTTGAACAGCTCACCGTGCTTCTCGAACAGGTCTTTGTAGAATACGGTTACCGCGTGACCGAATACGATCGGGTGGGAAACCTTCATCATGGTCGCCTTAACGTGCAGGGACCACATAACGCCAGTTTCTTTAGCGTCGTTCATGGACTCTTCCAGGAACTCACGCAGCGCTTTGCAGCTCATGCGCATGGAGTCCAGGATTTCGCCCTGTTCCAGAAACAGCTCTTTCTTAACTTCCACGTCGCCGTTCTGGTTAACGAATTCGATGCGAACGTCGCCAGCTTCTTCCGTAGTTATGGACTGTTCGCTGGAGAAGAAGTCACCGTCACGCATGTAGTCAGCGTGAGTCTGGGATGCTTTGCTCCACTTGCCCATAGAGTGCGGGAATTTACGAGCGTACGCTTTTACAGCACCCGGTGCACGACGGTCAGAGTTACCTTCACGCAGTACTGGGTTTACCGCGGAACCCAGGATTTTGGAGTAACGGGCTTTAATATCTTCTTCTTCAGCGTTCTGAGGCGCTTCTGGGAATGCAGGGATGTCGTAACCCTGAGACTGCAGCTCGGCGATACAAGCTTTCAGCTGCGGGATAGATGCAGAGATGTTAGGCAGCTTAACGATGTTAGCTTTTGGATCCTGAGTCAACTGGCCCAGAAATGCCAGACCGTCCTGAACCTGCTGTTCTTCAGACAGCTTTTCAGGGAAAGCGGACAGGACACGGCCTGCCAGGGAGATATCGGTGATTTTTACGTCAATACCCGCTGCAGAAGTGAAAGTACGAACGATTGGCAGCAGAGATGCAGTTGCCAGCGCTGGTGCTTCGTCAGTCAGGGTGTAGTAAATGGTTTGCTCTGGTGTAGTCATTCTAATCCCCAAGTGTATATGGCCCCGGAATGGCCATAGGCTTCGTGAAAGGAGACTTTTGGTCGCCTTTGTCCCTTACCCGAGTCCCACTACCGAACTACGTCGGCTTAACTCGTTGGTTATAATTTTCGCGGTGTAGTATACAGAAAAAATGTGGCTGTTTATACGTAGTGTTGTTGCACCAAAGGATAATAAACTGCTCTGTATGCCGCATCGCACAAGGGACCGCGCAATAATCCCAACGTGTAAAAATAGTGTAGAAATTTTACAACACCTTGAAAACTGTGTGTTTTGAGGCATTTTTAACTCATAAACCTGCAATATTCTGAGTGTTTGATGATCAGTCGTGTTGCGGTTGCGCAAAAAAGAAACAGGTCGATCGATAACGCCAGGGGCTTGGACCGACTTCATTCTATTGATGTCATATCTGCGATCTGTTGCTATAGGTATCTTCAAGGAACGGGAAGCAGTCTGCAGGAGGAACGATGCGGCGTCTGTATATAAGCTTGGCCATTTTAATACTGCTTCCGGTATTACTGGTGGTTGCGCTCTACGCGGCTACACCTTATATCGTGCAGTGGGGCGGGTCACGTTGGCTGGCCGAGCAAAATTTCCAGAATGTGGTATTGGACATGGAACGTCCCGGTTGGAATCGCCTAACGGTTAAACGCTTTATGGCAGACATTGAAACCGAGACAGCACATGTTTCAGTATCTGCAGGGCCACTGACCATCGAATACACACCACTTACCCTTTGGGCGTCGCAGAAGGTCGATCTGGTAGAACTTCCGCAATCCAGCATCAGGATACAGATAACCGGCTCATCCCAGGACGAATCCACTCAGCCCGACGTTTATCTGAATCTACCTGAATTACTGCCCGCTGCATGGTTTGTGCTTTTACCCAGCAAGCAAATCCGTGTGGGTGAGATGAACTTGTTAGTCGACTATCCGGAAAGCCAGTCCGACTGGACACTCAGCGGCGCATTTCTAATTGACGATAAACAGTTCTATAGCCGTGTGCGCTTCAAACGCGACGAACAGGATCTGGGTTGGAGTGATCTGGAACTGACGCCCGAAAACCATTTCAATTTCCGTCTGCTACAGGAAGACAGTCCGTTTGTTGTGATCGACGGCAACCTGCGGGCGGAAAAGAACGTTTCTCTGCATGCGAACCAGGTAATAGACCTTGGCGGTTTGAGGGCGTGGCTGGATCGCTTTATGCCAACCCTATCACTGCCTGCGGCATCAGGTTCCGTCAGTACTCGCGGTACCTTTGTTTTGCCGCTGAAAGCGGCACTGTCCCCGGAAGGGATGCTGAGCCAGCTGGTTGCCAACCACAGTTATACTACACAAAGCACCGTCACAGGTATTTCTGACGAACTGCCTGCGTTGGCTCTGAACGCTGCCGGTCAACTTGAATTGGCGGCGGGGAACTTGGCGCTGAAAGTTGCGCAAAAGAGTTCAGTTAAGGCAGCTCCGGTGGTGTTGCCTAACATCCGATTGGCGAACGTGGATCTGGTTCTGGATCGTCCAATAAACGTCTCTGTTAATCTTAACGGGATGACCCGGGCCAACACGCCACCTGTGCCAACTCTCGATAATCTACCGATTCGCGGACAGTTGCATCTCACCTCTATACAGCGCGGAGACATTCGTGCAGCCATCAGTCCAATTCAGTTCAGTGTCGATTCAGCCGATCTGGTCCAGCATCTATATAAAGGAACACTGGAACTGCCCGAGGTAGCGGTAACACTGCCAGACCATAAGGTGCCGAATCTGGCGCTGAAAACCCAGTTCAGTATCAGCCCTGGCGAAGCCACAACCCGCTTCACCCTGCTAACCAAGGGCTTACCGATAAAAGTGAATGGTACCACCGCAACGAGTCTTAAGAAGGGACGTACAGACCTAACCTGGACGCTGGCTAGCGTGAGGTTGGCGGGATTGGATGATACGTTGAGGCCCTATGCGAAGCAGATACCACCGGAGTTAAGCCTGCTTGATGGCCGGTTTGATCACAACGGCGTGGGTTCAGTCCAGAATGGTAAGCTGAGTCTGACGTTCTGGAATGCAGTGAATGGTGCCGATGCCGCATGGGGAAAAACAGTACTGCGTGGCATCGGTTGGCAATCCAGCAGTCGCTATAGCGCATCTGGTGCCTTCAGTGACAAAGGCGCACTGACGGTTGGTTCATTGTTTGGTGGTGTAGAGATCGACAACATTTCGACCCGCTATAGCTTCAGGCAGACGCCGAAAGGCACACGGACAGTCTCGGTAGCACCGGTGAGTGCCGAAATGCTGGGTGGGGATATCCGCGTTGACGGGTTTAAAACGGCTCTCCAGTCACCGGATATCTCTACTTCAGTCACGGTAGAGCAACTGGATGTTGCAAAGATACTGGAGCTCGAACAGCAGAAAGGACTCAGCGGAAGTGGTCAAATGAGTGGACGTTTTCCGTTTCGCTACAATGCAGAGGGTGCAAGCGTAAACGATGGTCGCTTGACTGCACCGGAAGGTGGCGTGATCCGCTTCCAGCCGGACGCCGCTGTAGCTGCCTATGCAGCAACCAACCCGGCATTGGGTATGGCGTTGGGCGCACTGGAGAACTTCCAGTACGATACTTTGGACATCAAACTCAACTATCAACCTGACGGCACGGCATTATTGAACACGCGACTGAAAGGGCGAAATCCAGACTGGAATAACGGGCATCCGGTGGACTTCACAATCAACGTTGAAGAGAACATACCGGACCTGGTGCGTACATTGCAGTTCGCTGATCAATTGACGGAAAAGTTGGAAAAACGGTACGGTGACTAACGCGTCAGAAAGGACACAACAGAGGTGTGAGAATGAATCTGAATAGAAGCGTCCCATCGGTCTTTGTATTGGTGGTGGCGATGGGTCTGGCAGCCTGTTCGCCAAGGGTCGAAGTGGCGGTCCCCAGTGAGCCGATAACAATCAATCTCAATGTGAAGATTGAGCACGAAATTCTTGTCAAAGTCGATAAAGAGATCGATACGCTGCTGGATGAACAGGGCGATATCTTTTAAGGAGCTGAGGTATTTCTATGTTTCGTCGAATCCAACACATTCTGACCATGTTCGCACTTGCGTTGTCGCTGGTTGCAACCTCCGCATGGGCCACGTCAATGGATGAAGCAAAAGCAAAAGGTTTGATAGGGGAACGTACCAACGGTTATCTAGGCATCGTGGTCTCAAATCCTCCGTCCGACATCAGGCGTCTGGTCAACGACATCAACGAAAAACGTAAAGCTGCATACAAGAAGAGTGCAGCCAGCGCCGGTGCAGAGCAGGGCGTGTTTGAGCTGCGTATGGGCCAGCGTCTGCAACAACGCACGCCACGTGGCCAGTATATCCAGCTGCAAAACGGCAACTGGAAGAAAAAGTAAGTTCCTCTGTTATGGGCGGTATCGCGAATCAGCGCACCGCCCGTTTTCCTACCTTGTTAAAAAAACCGACATTATAGGTGTCGAAGCGTAGATAAGCCTTCTCACCAGATTGGCAAGTTGAGCAAGAATCGGGTGGTGAAACTCAATAGATTCTTGGCAATATTACCTCTTGGCATCTCCCGCCCAACCTTCGAATTCTAGTGAAGCAATAAGACACCAGAGGCAAGCGTGATTGATAAGACACAGATCGTACAAGGGTTGGAAGCCCTGTCCGACGTTGATACGGATATAGCCAAGGCGTACGGCTTGATCGGCGCTCCCGAGCCGCGTGTCCGTCCCACCGGGTTCAGCGCTTTTCTATCCATCATTATCGGGCAGCAGGTGTCTACCGAAGCGGCTAACGCGATCCGTGGACGTGTCGAGGCGCTGTTGGGTGATGTATCTGCCGAGCGTGTCATCGCCGTTGAGGACCAGGCGCTTCGTGAAGCAGGCATGTCCTTTCGTAAGATCGAGTACGCCAAGGGGTTGGCGGAAGCCCAACTGACTGGAACCTTTGATGCGGAAGGGCTAGATCTTCTAACGGACGAGGAGGTTATCGAATCAATAACCGCGCTGCGAGGATTTGGCCGCTGGAGCGCAGAGATCTACATGATGTTCTCACTCGGCCGCCAGGACGTGTTTCCGGCGGATGACCTTGCGATCCAGGTCGCGCTGGGACGCTTGAAAGGGTTGGAAAAGAAACCCACGCCGAAGCAGGCGAGGGATCTGATCGAGCACTGGTCACCGTGGCGAAGTGTGGGGTCGCTGTTTTTATGGCATTACTATCGCGGTGCGCCGACTTAGATATTCTATCGCGTGTTTGTAGCAGCGGTCTCCGACCGCGATAAACCAGGAACTACCTAATATCTATGTAGGGTAGCCTTTTAGGCTACCGGCACCCTGAAGGGGTGCCCTACAAGGTCATTTCACAATGATATTCTTTGCTTTCACCCATCAAACCGATACCCCAATCCATGCACGGTGAGCACGATCTTAGGATTCTTTGGGTCATGCTCAATTGTTTTGCGCAACTTGGAAATATGTTGATCAAGGGTGCGACTGTTGGGCAGGTAATCACGCCCCCAGCAATGGTTGAAGAGGGCGTCGCGGTCGACAACCTTTCCCTTTTCCCTATGCAACAGCTGCAGGATCTTCATATCCCGCAGGCTGAGTTCGATCGTCTGGCCGTCACGTGCCGCTCGTAATTCATCCGGGAATACATCAAGGTCGGCCATCTTAAACTGGTTGTTGTAAACGGGTGCGTTCCGAGCGGCAAGGGCGCGACGGGTAACCGCACGAATTCGAGCAATCACCTCACGGGTTCCAAACGGTTTTTTGATGTAATCGTCTGCGCCCAGCTCCAATCCAACCACCTGGTCGATCTCTTCAGATTTAGCCGTGATAAAGATCACCGGAATCTGGATGTCATGCTGCCGGATCGCGCGGCAGACCGCGTATCCGTCCATTTTGGGCATCATAATATCGAGCAGCACCAGATCCGGTTGATGGGCTTGGTATTGCGTCAGCGCCACTTCACCATCCTCCGCCTCAATACAGTGGTAACCTTCGGCTTCCAGAAGGTCTTTCAGCCCAAGACGAATATTGAAATCATCTTCAGCAATCAGAACGTTCATTGTTGTGCTCCTTGAGGGGGAATATCGGTGCGAAGTGAAATGAGGAAACTTGCGCCCTGATCCGACGCTTCGATTACAAGATCACCTCCGTGGCTGCGCGCTATTTCCCGCGCCAACCCCAGTCCGATTCCGGTGCCGGTTACGCCGTCGGTGAGTTGATTGCTGCAACGATAGAACGGTGTAAACACCTTGTGCCAATCGGCTTTGGGAATACCCGGTCCGTTGTCGGTCACTCGCAGGTAAGTCATACCCGCGTCGATCCAGCTATGAATACGAATGTCACCACTGTTTGCGGCATATTTTTCGCAATTGCTGAGCAGGTTGTTGAGGATCTGCTCCAGAGCACCGCAGTCTATCAGTACCGGCGTACGATCTTCTGCTGTAAAAGCCACCTTTAGGCCTCGCTGCAACAGCATGGGGGCGAAGTTCTCGATCACAGTTTCTACACAATCAGCAACAATACCCCGTATTGGGGTTATGGTATGGTTTCCACGTCCAAGACGAGAGAAGCTAAGTACATTCTCAATCAAGCGAGACAGGCGCTGACTCTCGTTACTAATCACACCCACATACCGTTGCGCCCGTTCAGCCTCCGGATCATCCGGCAGGCTTTGCTCCAGCATCTCTGCATACATCCGTACATTGGTGAGCGGTGTTTTGAGTTCGTGGGAGACTTGATTCACGAAGTTGACACGCTGCTGCGCCAAGCGCATATCCCGCTGGTATTCGCGATAGATCAACCAGGCAATCACAGAGAGTCCCAACATCGTGATGGCAATCAGCAGCGCCATACTGATCCAATTGGCACCTGGAGCGCTAAGCCCGGGCGCAAAGTACTCCAGCCGCCAACTGCCCAAAGGGTGGCTCAGCGGGAATATTTTTAACGGCTTGTTGTTATCGCCCAGCACACCCTCGGCCAATTGCCCCCACGCGTAGATCTGTTCTCCGCCGCTGTTTATCAAGCGAATCTCTGCGTTGTGGAGTGGGGCATCGGTTTGAACCTGGGTTAGGCTGGTCGGCAGGTTTGTGATCAGATCTGCGGTAAGGCGCGCACCGTTCAATGCAAATCCGATCACCGTGCCTGCATTGTTACGTCGCCAATAAATATGGTGCAGACGCGTATCGGCGTACCAAGCGATCCAGCCTGATGCAGCCGTATCAAATCCCGTTTGAGACCGCTCCGCCACAACCATCTGTTCCTCGGCAATATCTGCCTGGGCGATGTCCGCGGAGTAACTTGCCGCTGGCGCACGCAGCATGATCTTCTGGGGTGGGATGGTTTTTTGCGCGACCAGCGGTTCACTGCGCAGGTACTGCTCGGGTGCTGCGGACTGCGTTACCAGAGAAGGAGTAACAAGCGTCGGATCTTTCGGCTTATAGTTGAAAAGATTGGGGGTTGCCAGAAGCTCACGGGTTTGGGCGAGAAAGCGTTGCTCATCTACAGTAAGCTCGCTATCCGGCATTGGATAGAGGCGCTTACCTTCAGCATTTATTACGAATACACGTGCGATTTGCGGACTCTGTTTTATAAGTAAATCAATAGCCTGCGAATGGAAAGTAAAGTTGCCACTGCGATACAGATCATCAATCTGCTGATCCAATGCATTTTGCAAACGGGCAAAATGCTGCACCATCTGAGCATTCACATCAGACAGTTGAGCTTCGATCAGCGCACCCAACTGCAGCTTGAGCAATTCCTGCTGATTGCTCTGCAGACGCACGCCGAACCACGCTAGCAGAATTAACGGCACGATAATAAGGCTCGCGAGCAGGATCGGCGTTCGTGTCTTCAAAGTATCTGGTTCCTTGTCTTGGGTGTATCTCGGTAAGGCTTAATAGCTCTGCTGGGTTGCGCGCTTGTATTGACGCTCCTTCAGTTCTTTGCGTTTTCTGTTCCAGCCCTGTTCGCTTTCGAGCTCTTCCGCATCCTGTAGGGCCTCAGCTTTCTGTTCAAGCAGTTTAGGGGACGCCAGGCTTTGACCAAGGTTATCCAGGTAGATGGCGTTTTGCTTGAGCACCGACTTCGCGGCTTCAATATCCCCCTGGTCACGCAATTTGATGGCACGACGGCTTTCTTCGTTGGCAACCTGTTCGGCAGCGGCTTCGTAGGTTTCTACATCTACCGCTTCCTGAATCTGTTTCTCTGACTGACTGAAACTTGCCAGTACACGGTTTCGAAGAGACTGGGCTTGTTTGCTGTAAAGATTGGTGTAGCTCACACCCACATCTGCCACTTCAAGGTTTTGAGCCTCTGACTGTGCAGGAATTTCGACCTCGAGAATAATGAACTTCTCCTGTTCACTATAGAGCTGGTTCATACGGGTGGTGATTCGGTTACCCCGGATCTCTGCTTCCCGCCCTAAGATACGAACTGGACGAACACCGTTCTTACAATGAATCTCTATATTCACACCCTGAGCCACAACAGAGAGCACATCTCCAAACTCGTACTGGAATATCCGCGCAAGGTCTTCGGCGTTTTCAACAAAAGCATGGTTACCGTCACTGTAGCCGGCAAGCTGTGTCATTAGGTCTTCATTGTATCCAAGCCCTAAACCGATGGTGGTGACACTCATACCTTCCTTGGCCAGAGACAATCCCAGCTGGCCCAACTCATTAGGCGTGCTCGGCCCAACGTTTGCCAACCCATCGGACAGAAGGATGACGCGATTAACGTTGTTCAGATCGAGAAACTTACGCAGTTCCTGAGCGCCCTTGCTTACACCGGCAAACAGGGCGGTGTTGCCGTTGGCATGGATATTACGGATAGCCCGGGCGATCTGGTGCTTATCGCTTACCCGCGTGGCGGGTACGACCACTTGCACACGTGAGTCATAGGAGACCACAGAGACAATATCGTTTTCGTTAAGCCGCTGAATCGCCATGACTGCGGCTTCACGTGCCTGCTGGATCTTTTCCCCCTGCATCGATCCGGATTTATCCAAGACGATGGCAATGTTGGCGGGGATGCGCTTTTCGCTGTGTTCCTGCTTGAAGCCTTCAAGGGATATTTTGATGAAGGTGTTCTGACGCTGATCTGCACTCATAACCGGTGTCGCCAGGCTGGTGGTGAGATTAATCTCTCTGGCTTGGACGCTTGAAAGCCCCATCACCACCGCAAGCAGGGGGAGCAGTACACGGCGAGTGACTGATTGTATATTCATGACCTGTTTTCCTTGTTTGTAGGTTCGCTATTCACTCTACGCCGCCAAGCAATTTGAAAAGTCAGATAAAGGTTCGGAGTTTGTAAAAGATTTGTAAATAGTCGTCTGTTTGAGATCAAGGATTGCACAATGTCACAAATACTGTATATTTGTACAGTATATTAATATTAACCCCGTCAAATCGCTCTGAAGAGCTGCAGAAACCGTCAGGAGGCTACCGATGGCCATTGAGATTGTATACCGCGTGAAAGACCGGAACGGCAAGGTTGTAGGAGAATACATGGATTCTAAGCTCGCAAATATCATCGATAAGCGCACCGACGTTATGTACGAAATGGCTGACAAGTTGATTGCCACCGGTCTCAGTGAAGAGCAGGCCGATAATGCAGCAGAGATGATCCTTAACAGCCGACATGATTTTGTAGAACTGCTGAAGAGCGTGAAGGATATCCCAACACCTAAGGTGATTGAGGGAAAGGGCGGTAAAGCAGTTGAGAATAACCAAGTTGTAGCTGCAGAAGCTTAAACGATTGGTACTGAGCACCAAGTCGGCTCATCCAGTCCTGTTCCCCTGACTGGATGAGCCGCATTTTTCTAAGCCATGTGCCTCGGAAATTCGTCGCTATCAATAAATGAACAGGAATGAGCATTCATCCTGTCATTCCCCAAAGTGCTCGCTTAGATAATCCAGTATCACCTGGAGCTTGTGCGGCGGAAGTTCGTCCATTCCCTGTTCCTCAACCATCCATTCCAACGTCTGTTTCCAACGATCCCGGTTCATACCTTGCTGCTTCACAAGCATGAGTGAATGACAGGCCGAGCAGGTGGCATAGACCTCAGCCTGCCCTTGACCTGAAGGGAGGCCGTCAAAGGTAAAGGTCGCTGTCTCTGCTGCCATTTCTCGTGGTGCTGTAGGGGTATCCGACAGGGATGCAAGGTAGTCAAGAAGCGCCGCGCGTTGGTCTTTATCCTTGATGCCCGGAAATGCCATACGAGTACCTGGTGCCATTGCTGCCGGATCCTGTAAGAATGAATCAAGGCGTGTTGGTGTCCAGTTGCCTCCCAGCTTCAACAATGCATTAGAGTACTCATAACCTTCGGCTGAAGCGACGGGGCGATTAACCAGATCCCACAGGTTGGGGCCGAGTTTGTGGGGATGGCTCGCGTCGAGGTTATGGCAGGCCGCGCAGACGCGGGCAAACTGCGCGCCTAGCGTATCGCTCTGTTGAGGTTGAGCGTTTAAACCTCCCGCCACCATCATCAAGCCTAACCAGATAAGCATACGCGCCATGGTTGTCTCCAATCCTAACCGACACGAATGGCGATCCGGTGGTAAGAGTTGTTGAGATAACCTTTGGGGTTCCAGGCGATGCCAAATGGCTGGCTGACACCTTCGCTGTCAGTCGCTTTAGCCCAGATTTCGTAATACCCTGCCTGCGGGAATTTTACATCTAAGCGGAAATGCTGCCACGCTGCCGGGTTTGTTGGTTCCGACAGTTCAGCCTCGATCCAGGTTGCACCAAAGTCTATCGACAGGGCTACACCCTGAATGGAGCGATCTCCCGACCATGCGTGCCCACGGACTTCTACAGAATTACCACCGATTTGAGTATCCGTCGCGGGGTGGGTAATGAGGGATTTAACAGGCATTCGCTCAATGATGATAAAGTCCTCTTTGTCGACCTTTTCACCAGGTGCCACCGGACGGTTGGGTACACGATATGATGTACCGGTCATTTTCGGTCCATCATGTACCACATCGCGCAATTGGATCCGCTTTAGCCACTTCTGAGAACAGGAGCCAGGCCAGCCCGGAACCACTAATCTCAGCGGCGCACCGTTCATCGGGTGGAGAGCTTCGCCGTTCATAGCAAAAGCTATCAGGTTCTCGTCGCTCATCGCTTTAGCAATAGGCACACCACGCGAGATTGGGAGCTTGTCCGGTTTGCCAGATAGGTGGGTGTCAGCGCCATAGTGCGCGGTGTAAACGGCTTCAGGCTTCACTCCGGCCGCATTCAGAACATCGGCCAATCTCACGCCGGTCCAGCTAGAACATGCGACAGCACCGTATGTCCATTGGTTACCGGATGCCGGAGGATTAAAAAACGCACGACCATTGCCCCCACATTCGATAACCAGATCGCGGGTGACCACCTCGAAGTTCTTTTTCAGGTCATTGATCGAAAGCGTCAAGGGCTTGTCTACAACACCGTCGATAACCAGCTCCCACGCTTCAGCATCTACGTCTGAAGGGGGCACGCCGTTGTTACGGATAAAGTGGCGTGACGTAGGCGTTATTTCATCGTCAAGGAGATGAGGCGGTGTTTCTGCATTGACTGGACGGTCGTTTAAGACGAGCAGTCCCTCTTTGCCCTCTACCGCCAATGATGTGCTGCCGTCAGCAAAGGCCACAGGAATCAGACCCGGCGGCATATTTCGGTGATAGGGAATTGCGTGAACACCAAGCAAAGAAGCCATGGTTGCGATCCCCATCCCACTAATTACCTTACGCCGGGCCGGGTCTATCTGATGCTGGTTATCTGGACTCAGCGATGAATCGCTAAGTGCCTTAGTTGATGGTCGGTGGGTAGGTGTTCCAGGCTTGTGGTCGTTTGGCATGTGGCCTCCTCATGGATACGTTTGCCCGTCCTTGAGTTGGCATGGTTTAAAGCCCGATGATCCTTAACTGAAACCTCGAAAAAATCTCTGGGATTGGATAAATCCCCAAAGTTTGTAATCAATTATAGGTCAGACGAAATGGTATTGTGTGATTGCAAGGCTCGCGAATAAGGGTTGTATCCGCCAGAGTGCTAAAAGAGTGCTAAAAAAGCCAGCCTATGTAGTCAGACAACAGGCAGACTCATCCAACCCGGTTTCCCACGCTGGATGAGCTGAAATCTCACTGGAACACTTTCTTGAGCAGCTCGGTAGTGCGTGCTGCCGGATTCTCACGGATTTTCTTTTCTTCTTGCGCCAGAACGGTAAACAGTCCATCCAGCGCTTTTTCCGTTACATGGTCTTCAAGGTTCACGTTCAGGTTATTGCCCACATATGGCAACTGTTTCGCTTCTTCGGCAACTACATTGTAGTAACGGGTAACACCCACATCATTCATTGATTCGGTGATGCTCGGCTTAAACAGTTCGGTCAGGCGCGCAGACGTCTTTTCCCGGAAGTACTCGGTCGCCGCATTGTCCGGGCCGTTATAGATACGCTTGGCGTCTTCGATGGTCATCTCTTTCAATGCACCAACAATCAGAGCGGTTGCCTGTGGTGCTGCTTTTTCCGCCGCACGGTTCATGCTCTCTTCAAACTGCTGAACCTGCTTTTCCATTCCCATCTTATTAAGCAAGCTGGCGGCCTTATCGAGCGGTTCCGGCAGCGGTACACGGATATTGGCGTTATTCAGGTAGCCACCTTCCTGACCGATTGTATCGATGGCACGGCGACTTCCTACCTCCAGAGCCTCTTTCAGACCCTGGATCAGGGTTTCCGTATCCAGCGACGCCGGTAGGGCCGTATTCGAGGTATCGCCCCCGTTAATTTGCTTATCCAGTACTTCTTTACCCGTGTCTTCCAGGTTTTTGATGAAATCACCAAACCCGGCAGTCGCGGTATGGGTAAATGACAAACTCAGTGCAGTGGCGAGCGGTAACCAGATCAGTGTTTTTTTCATAGCAACTCCATGTGTACCAGATACAGCGTCTATCTAAATTTTGCGATTAGCTTAGATTGACGTGGCTTTATCCGTGCTGAATAAACCGTTGAGCTCTCAGTTTACTCACCGGAATCGCAGTTCAGTAGCTTTATCTTTGCAGGTTATATTCTTTAGCTGAAATTACTACTTTGGAACGAACTTTGAGCCGGTTTAAGAACGATCAGAATACGGAATAGTCTTACGTACCGTATAAGCAAACAGGAGCATACGATGAAAAAGCTCATTTTCGCCGTAGTTGCTGTGCTAGGGATGAGCGCAAGTATGGCTGTTTCAGCACATACCGTGGATGAGGGCGTTTACCAGGATACCTTTAGCCATAACATCGAACACATCTATAACCCATCCACCCGATAAGGCAGCAGTGAAGCAGGGAGCTTCTGACTCCCTGCTCACGCCTTTAAGGCTGAGGCGTGAGTGTACCACTCTGTATGGCTTCATCATTGACAGAACGGACCAAATTCAAAAAGCTGAGCGCGGCAATGTTTGAGATCGCGTCCCGATCATTTGCCCAAGGCTTTTGGTAACCGACAAACGGGGTGAGACCTTCCATTGATGCCGAGATAAACAAAGCCACCTGTTCTCGTGATTGCTCACTCAGATCGGGGTTGAGGCTGGCGACGAGCTCGTTTAGCACCAGCCGTGCTTTGGTATACAAGGCGTCCATGCGCTCTGCTGCATGCTCGTCATGGTTGGCCAGCGCCCAGAGTTCAGGGAAGAAATTGGTGGTTTCCTGTGTCCCCAAATCCTCGATGATAAACCGGACTATAGCGACAAACTGATCTTCCAGGGAAACGCCTGCATCCTGCCGCACGTTATCAAACTCCGCAATGTAGGCAGCAATCACGGTGTCGAGAAGGTCTCGCAACAGATCCTGTTTGTTGGAGTAGTAATAATTTAGGTTCCCCACGCTGATCCCTGCACCCGAGGCGACTTTACGCAGAGTGAGGTTGTGATATCCGCCGGAGATCATCAGATCTTGCGCCGACTGTAATATTTTCAGGACGCGCTCCTGGCCTTTGGAGAAGGCTGCGGTACCGGGTCTGACTTGCAACTGAATAGAACGCATGGGCTGTCTTCGAATAAGCCTGAGTTGGTGAAATTATTGCGGGTTTATCCGGCGCATTCAACGAGATCAAAAACTGATCAATAAATATACAGTTATAACAACATGGTCTTAGATTGATCAAATATAGGACTCTGGTCCTATTTTGTTTTTCAAATTCTACTGCTATGGTTAAATACATTCTAGGTCACGCGTCCTAATAAATATAAAACAGAGTGTCCCAACATGAATGTTCCAGCCCTGTACATCATGAAGATAAAGGTAACAATCCTGCCTTACCCGCTAGCAACGACTAAACGAACCTATCGCAAACACCATTCACTCAGTGACGGCTTAGTTACGCTGTCAGTGTTTTGTTGAGGTTCCCGTTATGTTTGCCAATACAACGCCGCATACATCAGATCAGCATCGCATCGTTACCTTTCCCGGCAAAGGCACCCGCTCCGTTAGGAGATCACAGATAACCCTGAAGGAAGTGACCTTCCAGGATACGGAGTTTTCCAAAGTTGCCCATCGCGGCGTCAAAGCGCTGAACCACGAGATTCCGATACTGATTCTTGGCGAAACGGGGGCGGGTAAAGAGGTATTGGCTCGCACCCTCCATCAAGAGAGCTGCCGCGGTTCCAGTCCGTTTGTCGCGTTGAACTGTGCCGCCATCCCTGAAGGTTTGATCGAATCGGAGCTGTTCGGTTATACCGATGGCGCATTCACCGGCGCACGCCGAGGCGGAATGAAAGGCAAAGTCCAACTGGCCGATAAGGGTACTTTGTTCCTGGACGAAATTGGTGATATGCCACTGGATCTCCAGGCGCGATTGCTACGCGTCTTGCAAGATCGCTGTGTGACGCCTTTGGGCAGTGGCAAAGAGATCCCTGTTGATATAACCGTTATCTGTGCCACACACCGTGACTTGAAACAGATGGTAGCGGAAGGCAGTTTTCGCGAAGACCTCTACTACCGCCTGAACGGAATGACCATTCGTATTCCCTCCCTTCGTAAGCGGTCCAACTTTGGCGATTTTGTTCACCACATGCTGCGGATTGAAGCCGGACATGATCACAACATCCGTATTGATACAGCCCTAATGGAAGAGCTCTCCTGCTATTGCTGGCCGGGTAACGTGAGACAGCTGCAAACAGTGCTTAAAACCTGTGTTGCGTTCATGGAAGAGGGCGAAAATCTCATTACCAAAGAGCATCTGACTGAAGACTTCCGCGAAGAGTTATCTTCCAGTCGCCATTTGCACCTAAGCAAAGATAGTGGTGCAAGTAAGGGTACAACACTAAAAAGCGCTGAAGCTGAGCATATACGGAAGGTGATTGCTTCTACCGGAGGTAATATCTCGGCTTCGGCTGCAGCGCTGGGAATTAGCAGGGCGACACTATACCGCCGCCTGCAAAACGCGGGCATGGACGCAGCACTCACTGCACGGGATTAACCGTAGAGGTAAACGCCATGATCATGCCGAACCCCGTCCGTCTCACTGAAGAAAACGCACAATATTCTGGTACAGGCGGTGTAAGCGAAGGAAATACACACGCGGGTTTTATACCGGCATTTATGGATACGGCGACCGGACAGGTAGAGCTTTCGCGCTTTAGTAACGGGCGTATTGCACCTTGCCACCTGTTGGACGGTTTACCTGAAAGCTGGATCACCTGCCGAGACTTGCGCGGACGCGTGCAGAATATCAAAAGCACCGTAATATCGGGTTTCGTACGCCTGGAGCAATTCTTCACCCGCGAGGAAGCTGCGCGCTTTATCTCTGGTTATTCGTAAAGTTAAATGGGGTTACGAGGACAACAGATCGCGGTAATGACTTTGTCGTAGCGCACATACGGAGCGGCAATGTGCCGGAGACCACTCAGGTCTAAAACGGATGACTCCGACACTTTCACTACTTACTCACCAACCAGATCACCAATAAGCGTGGTTACAGGCTTAACGCCAGACCAGGTTGGATAACTCTGGTCTTCCTCATCATCAACCGGTGGGCCCGTTCTGATCTTTGCTGACACCTCATCGATCGGAAAGCTGATCACAACGGTCGCTTTCATCTCGGTTTCGTTGGGCGCACGAGCTTCGGTCGAGCGACCTTGACTGAACTTCTCCAACATCTGGTCCAACGCAAAGCGCTTGTGCATCGGATCTTCTATTACCTCCCCCTCACCATAGAGCATCACCGAGCGGAAATTTGCAGAGTAGTGAAATGCCGATTTAGCAAACACCAATCCGTCCAGCAGCGTGACGGTTATACACGCTGTCTCACCGCGGATAATCGACTGGAAAAGCCCGTTTTTACTTGATCCATGCACATACAAGCGATCACCGATACGCCAGTGAAAATTTGGCTGTACCGCAGCGGTATTATGCATCGTCGCCCCTATATGACAGACGAAAGCCTCATCCAGTATTGAATAGATCGTTGTGCGGTCGTAGCGCGCCTTTTTGGGGCCACGTTTGACCCGCGTTCTTTCCGTTACGGTGATTGGTTCCACGGCAACAGCTCCCTTGTGTTGTTAGCTTGCAGTGGGCCCAGAATAGAGGCTAAATGGGCTAATGAAGAGCTCCATTATTACAATTTATGTAGACCCACTTTTATGGTTTCTCAGTTTCCCTCATCCCTGTATTTGCCATTTCAGGAATCAAGCAGCGAGTTAGCACAATACGTAAGACTGTTTCGCGCTTTCCAGCAGGCCATCATTAAAGGCAATCTGGCGCCTGGCGCAAAGCTGCCGGCAAGTCGCGCCTTGTGCGCAGAGCTCGGTATCTCCCGTAACACGGTTAAAACTGCGTATGAAATGTTGCATGCCGAAGGGTATGTTGAAACCCGCCACGGCGCGGGCAGTTTTGTCGCAACGAATCTTCCGTTGGATACGGTCGGCCAAAAAGAAGATCAAGCCCAATCACAGACTCAGAATCCCCCAAAACTCTCCGCAATGGCGCAAACGCTGGTGGGGGTGCGCAAGCCCAACCAAATGAAAAAGGGGGAGCTGCTGCTTCCTGCTCAACCCTGTATTAACAGTTTTCCCTGGAGTCAGTGGCAACGGGCGGTTGCAGGTGCCGGACGACAGATGAAATACCAGCAGAATTCGGTAATGGGAAACAACCAGCTTCGCGAGCAGATCGCCAGCTACCTTCGTGTTGTAAGGGGTGTGAAATGCTCCGCAGACCAGGTGATGATCTGTTCAGGTTCCCAGCAAGCGATGTTTCTCGCGCTTAAGCTACTGGTGAATGCCGGGGAGCCAGTCATTACCGAAGATCCGGGATACCAAGGTATCGACGGCGCGATCGCTGCGGTGGGTGCAACTAAAATCCCGGCACAAGTGGACGAGCAAGGCATTCAACTCGAAGATGGGCTGGAGAAAGCGCCGGATGCGCGAGTGGTGATGCTGACACCGTCCAGAAACCACCCGTTGGGCCATACGTTAAGCCTCGACAGGCGGCTGCACGTGCTACAGTGGGCAAAGCGAACCGGCAGCTGGCTGATCGAGGACGATTACGACAGTGAGTTCAGGTTCGAGCAACAGCCCCTAACTTCCTTGCAGGGGCTGGGCGGGCAGGACGTGGTGATCTATACCGGTACGTTCAGCCGGATTCTCCATCCCGGCATTCGTCTGGGGTATATGGTGCTACCGGAGCTGTTGTTAGAGCCTGCTAACCGCGCCAAAACTTACATGGAGGGGGAACATCGATTCTTCCACAACTTGCGTTGGCGGAATTCATGGGCAACGGTCATTTTGCCAGTCATGTGCGACGGATGCGCAAACTCTACCACCAACGTCGGGAAACTCTGCACAGTGTAATCGAAGCCCGACTCGGGGCTCACCTATCGCTAATCCCCAGCGATGGCGGTATGCACTCGGTTTACCTTATTCCTGAACAATGGAATGACCGACGTATACGGCAATTATGTGATGAACGCGGCTTGGGCATACGGGATCTTTCACGCTATTACAGCAGCAAGGAAGGGGCAAAGGGCTTGGTTATCGGTTTCGCCGGTTACACCGAATCAGAGATCAACACAGGCATCGATCGACTTGCAAAGGCTATTACGCTTTACAGGACTGAGTAAGAGCGCCTAGTAAGCAATTGAGATACGACGTGAATAACCCTTTACAAAGGAGGAGCCGCTGTTGCTGCTGTCAGCATACTTAGGCGCCGCTCAATCTGAGAGTTTCAGTTCGGGCTGTGTCGGAGTGACGTATTAATTTAGATATGTATATTCAGAAGGGCACAACTGAAGGAAGCCTGTTGTGCCCGGGAAAATCTGATCATATAGATCAGTTCAGCGAGAGCGACATCTCATGCCAGCTCAGGCCACCATGATCTGAATCGGATGGCCCAAGATCCTGATAGCCAAACCTGGCGTACATACCGATCAACTCTTCCTGACAGATCAGGAAGATCTCTTCCTTACCCATCAGCTTCATTCGGCCAATAAAGTCATCCATCAGCTTGCCCGCCATACCCTGGCCCTGAT
Source organism: Pontibacterium granulatum (assembly GCF_029961155.1). GTDB lineage: Bacteria > Pseudomonadota > Gammaproteobacteria > Pseudomonadales > Balneatricaceae > Pontibacterium > Pontibacterium granulatum. The sequence continues at coordinate 218,028 of NZ_JASBRH010000005.1, forward strand.
ACTTCGGGTGAACGACAACGGACATAATCACGATCTTCTTGCCATTTGGATCGTGGCCAACCAGCTCTTTAAACGTCTCGTCGGAAAGCACCACATTGTCTGTGGCACCTGCGTTGATAAAGCCGATGATCTCGCGCTCGTTTTCGAGCACGGTAAACCCTTCGGGATAGGTTTGGATACGCTTAAGGATCTTCGCTTTGCTGGCGGCTTCATCGCCAGCGTAGGAGGTGGTTTCGATTTCGTAGCAGCGATCGATGTCCTGCTCGGTAACGTTGCGGATATTCAGGTGTGACATCAGTATGTGGATTCAGGTGGCATCATTGTAGGGCAGGCTTCAGCCTGCCGGCACCCTGAAAGGGTGCCCTACAGGCCGTTTCAACAAATAGCGAAAAGGGCTTAACCCTCTTCAGGCTCGTAACCCAGGTTAGGTGCCAGCCAACGTTCAGCCTGAGACATCTCCATGCCGGTACGGTGTGCGTAGCTCTCAACCTGATCTTCACTGATCTTCGCAACACCGAAGTACTGAGAATCTGGGTGGCTGAAGTACCAACCACTTACAGATGCAGCAGGCAGCATTGCGTAGGCATCGGTCAGGGTAATACCCGTGTGTTTCTCTGCATCCAGCAGCTCCCACATCAGGCCTTTCTCGGTGTGCTCAGGGCACGCCGGGTAACCCGGAGCAGGGCGGATACCCTGGTATTTCTCCTTGATCAGATCTTCGTTATCCAGCGCTTCATTGGATGCGTAGCCCCAGATCTCGCGACGCACTTTTGCGTGCATCATTTCAGCGAAGGCTTCAGCAAAACGGTCGGCCAGTGCTTTCACCATGATTGCGTGGTAGTCATCGTGATCCGCTTCGTACTCGGCCACCAGTTCATCACAACCGTGACCCGCTGTTACCGCGAACGCACCGAAGTAGTCTTTCTTACCGCTGTTCTTAGGAGCGATAAAGTCGGTCAGGCATATGTTGGCCTTACCTTCGGCTTTTTCGATCTGCTGACGCAGGTGGTGCAAAGTGGTCAGTACTTCGGTGCGGCTTTCGTCGGTGTACAGTTCGATATCGTCATCGTTGACGCTGTTCGCTGGGAACAAACCAACCACTGCTTTCGCCGTGAGTAGCTTGTCATCAACCAGCTTCTTCAGCATCACCTTCGCATCAGCAAACAGTTTGGTTGCTTCTTCGCCGATGATCTCGTCTTCCAGAATGCGTGGGTAACGACCCGCCAGCTCCCAGGAGTGGAAGAACGGGGACCAATCGAAGTAAGGCAATAGCTCGTCAAGAGAGACATCTTCGAATACCTGAATACCGATCTGGTTTGGTACCGGCGGCGTGTAGTTGTCCCAATCGATCTGAAACTTGTTTTCGCGTGCCGCTTCCAGGGTAACGCGACGCTTGTCGTTGGCTCGTGCAGCGTGACGTTCACGAACCGCTTGATACTCTTCCTGTATCTCTTTGACATAGTTGGCTTTTTTCTCTTTAGAGAGCAGGGCAGAGGCTACGTTTACCGCACGGGATGCGTTGGTTACGTGCACTACTTGGTCGCGATGGAACACCGGGTCGATTTTCACAGCAGTGTGCGCTTTGGAGGTGGTCGCACCACCAATCATCAATGGGATGTTGAATTCCTGACGCTCCATCTCTTTTGCCATGTGCACCATCTCATCCAGGGATGGCGTAATCAGACCAGACAGACCGATGATGTCAGCGTTCTCTTCACGGGCTGTTTTCAGGATGGTTTCCGCAGGAACCATTACACCCAGATCAACGATCTCGTAGTTGTTACACTGCAGCACCACGCCCACGATGTTTTTACCGATATCGTGCACATCACCTTTTACGGTGGCCATGATGATCTTGCCGTTGGAACTTGATTCGTTACCGGCTTTCTCTTCCTCGATAAACGGCATCAGGTAGGCCACCGCTTTCTTCATTACGCGGGCGGATTTCACGACCTGCGGCAGGAACATTTTACCTGCACCAAACAGGTCCCCGACGATACCCATGCCGTCCATCAGCGGACCTTCGATCACTTCCAATGGGCGGGCATAGTTCTGGCGGCACTCTTCCGTGTCTTCATCGATAAATTCGGTGATGCCTTTAACCAGTGCGTGGCTTAGACGTTTGTTAACTTCCCAGCTGCGCCACTCTGCTGCCTGCGGGTCTTCCTCTGCTGAGCCGTCACCACGGTATTTGTCAGCAACCGCCAGCAGGCGCTCGGTACCGTCTTCACGGGTGTTGAGGATGACGTCTTCAACCAGTTCACGCAGTTCAGTCGGCAGGTCATCGTAGATCGCCAACTGACCGGCATTCACGATACCCATGTCCATACCTTGCTTGATCGCGTGGTACAGGAACACACAGTGGATCGCTTCACGCACCGGGTTGTTACCACGGAAGGAGAAGGATACGTTGGATACACCACCGGACACTTTCGCGTGTGGCAGGTTCTTCTTGATCCAGCCAGTCGCGTTGATGAAGTCAACGGCGTAGTTGTTGTGCTCATCGATACCGGTTGCTACAGCAAAGATGTTCGGGTCGAAGATAATGTCTTCCGGTGGGAAGCCAACTTTGTCGACCAGCACACGGTAGGAGCGCTCACAGATCTCAATCTTACGCTCGTAGGTATCAGCCTGGCCCGTTTCATCGAACGCCATAACCACAACAGCAGCACCGTAACGACGGATCTTGCGAGCCTGTTCGATGAAGTTCTCTTCACCTTCCTTCAGGGAGATGGAGTTCACGACACCTTTACCCTGAATGCACTGCAAGCCAGCTTCCAGCACGTCCCATTTGGAGGAGTCGATCATGATTGGCACACAAGCGATATCTGGCTCACCGGCAATCAGGTTCAGGAAGCGCACCATAGCGGCGTGCGCATCCAGCATGCCTTCGTCCATGTTGATATCGATGACCTGGGCACCGTTTTCAACCTGCTGACGGGCTACGTCCAAAGCGGTTTCGTAATCGTTTTCTTTGATCAGACGTTTAAACTTGGCTGAGCCGGTTACGTTGGTACGTTCACCCACGTTAACAAACAGCGTGCTTGCACCGATGTTCATCGGCTCCAGACCGGAAAGGCGGCATTCAACCGGCAGATCTGGCAACGCGCGCGGTGGGTGTTTCTTCGCAGCATCACCCATCGCCTTCACGTGTTCAGGCGTGGTACCACAACAACCACCGATGATGTTCAGGAAACCGGACTCGGCCCATTCACTGATCTCTGCCGCCATCTGTTCCGGTGTTTCGTCGTAGCCACCGAATGCATTCGGCAGACCGGCGTTCGGGTGGGCAGACACGTAGGTGTCGGCAATACGGGACAGCTCCTGCACGTACTGACGCAGCTCCTGAGGACCCAGCGCACAGTTCAGACCGATTGAGATTGGCTTCGCGTGACGTACGGAGTTCCAGAACGCTTCTGTGGTCTGACCGGAGAGGGTACGACCGGATGCGTCGGTGATGGTGCCGGAGATCATCACCGGTAGACGCAGGCCGTTTTCTTCGAAGTAAGTTTCTACTGCGTAGATTGCTGCTTTGGCGTTCAACGTATCGAAAATGGTTTCGATCAGGATGATGTCCGCACCGCCTTCAATCAGGCCGTCTAGGGATTCTGTGTAAGCTTCGACCAGCGCATTGAACGTTACATTACGGTAGGCTGGGTCGTTTACATCCGGAGAGATGGAGCAGGTGCGGTTGGTCGGGCCAAGTACACCGGCAACGTAACGGGGTTGGTCCGGGTTCTGCGCAGTGACTTCATCTGCGACTTCACGTGCCAGACGCGCTGCAACCACGTTGATCTCGCGACTGATCGATTCCATTTCGTAATCGGCCATCGCGATGGTAGTCGCGTTAAAGGTATTGGTTTCGATGATGTCAGCACCGGCGTCCAGGTAAGCACGGTGGATATCAGCAATGATTTTTGGCTGGGTCAGAACCAGCAGGTCATTGTTGCCTTTGACTTCGATATGCCAGTCAGCAAAGCGTTCGCCACGATAGTCCTCTTCCTGAAGTTTATAGTCCTGAATCATGGTGCCCATACCACCATCCAATACGAGGATACGGTCTTTCAGGGCGGCTTTTAACTGTTCTGTTTTATCTACTTGTGCCACGGCGCTTCTATCCGGTCTGAAAACGAAAGGGATTATTTTAAATCAATTAGTTGCGAGATGCCCTGAGTCTGATTCAACTTTTATTGAATGAGTTTAATGTTTGCTGTTTTCTGTTGAGCAAAATTTCACCAAATCGACATAAGAAACCACCGGTTTTCCCTTATTTTTTCAGAATTTGGTGTTAGAATTGGCGCCCACGTGCTCGCGTGGTACCGGATCGGTCAAATTGCTTAGTTTCATTTTGTCCTTTTTCTAGTAACATGCGCAGCGCATTTCGTACGACTTAAGGTCGTGCGAAAGGAAAGACGTGCAGTGCACACTTGCACTGAACTCTTATTGCATGAGTATCGGGACTCGGCAATCAGAGCAGGGCTTCACCGTAACAGATCCTGTGTTCAGGTATCTGTTTGGGAAGCAGTATTGGGGGGAACCCGGAGCCAGATCCGGGAAAGGAAAGCAAGCAGGTATCACATTATGCTGCAGACATTCTTGAAGGCCAAATTGCACCGCGTAACTGTAACTCACGCAGAACTGCATTATGAAGGTTCCTGCGCGATCGACAGCGTACTGCTGGAGCGTTCAGGCATCAAAGAATATGAACAAATTCATATTTACGACATTAACAGCGGTGAGCGCTTCTCTACTTATGCAATTGCTGCTGAACCGAACAGTGGCATCATCTCTGTAAACGGAGCTGCTGCGCATAAGGCAAGCAAAGGTGATCTGCTGATCATCTGCTCATACGTACAGTTGGATGAACAGGAAGCTGAAACCTTCCAGCCAACTCTCTGCTACTTCGAGAATGCGAAAGCAGACGGCGGCATTGGCGCAAGCGACGAAGAGCTGCACCAGCGCAACGTAATGACGGGTATCAAAAACGAGATCCCAGTTCAGCCAAAAGATATCTGATCGAACAGAATATCCAACAAAGCCGCCCACGGGCGGCTTTTTTTGTGTCTGCAATTTAGGCCAGAACTCCCGCTATTTCTGCTTATTAGAAGTTTCCGCACCCGAAAAATCATCCGAAACCCCAATATTGTCGACAATCCAGCATCAGTCCTTAGTCGTACGACTCAGATCAACAAATCCGCCTCAACCCCATTAAATACGGGCTAATCACCAATATATTAACCTTTTGTATTAGTTAATTTATCGCGCCGGTCGGTTAAAGTGACAGAACTGAAAGGGGTCAACTGTCTACAATAATAAGAAAGACCCCGAACGACTAAGACAGATTAACAACTACAAAGACAAAGAAAGGACCCGCGCTATGTCCTATCAAGCAGAGTACAACAAGTCCATCGAAACTCCGGAAGCGTTCTGGGGTGAAAAGGCCGAAGCTATCGAGTGGTTCAAGAAGCCTGAAAACATCCTGTCTAAGGATGACAACGGCATCGACCGCTGGTTTGCTGACGGTGAACTGAACACCGCTTACCTGGCACTGGATTACCACGTAGAAAACGGCCGCGCTGATCAGTTGGCTATGATCTACGACTCTCCGGTAACTGGTAGCAAACGTAAGCTGACTTACCGCGAACTGCGTGACGAAGTTGCTAAGTTTGCCGGTGTACTGAAAGCACAGGGCGTAGAGAAGGGCGACCGTGTTGTTATCTACATGCCAATGATCCCTGAAGCGGTTGTTGCCATGCTGGCAGTTGCACGTCTGGGTGCCATCCACTCTGTGGTATTCGGTGGTTTCGCACCCCATGAACTGGCAGTACGTATTGACGATGCAGAGCCAAAAGTGATCGTGACTGCCTCCTGCGGTATCGAAATTGCTAAAGTCATCGAATACAAGCCAATGCTGGATCAGGCGATCGAAAAGTCTGCCCACAAACCATCTGCTTGTGTTGTTCTGCAGCGTCCTGAAGCTGAAGCGTCTCTGATCGAAGGTCGTGACATCGACTGGACTGCAGCAATGGAAACCGCAGAACCTGCTGACTGCGTACCAGTAAAAGGTACTGATCCGCTGTACATCCTGTACACCTCCGGTACGACGGGTAAGCCAAAAGGTGTTGTACGTGATAACGGCGGCCACGCGGTTGCACTTAAGTACTCCATGAAAGCGATCTACAACATGGAGCCAGGCGACGTATTCTGGGCAGCGTCTGATGTAGGTTGGGTAGTAGGTCACTCCTACATCGTTTACGGCCCACTGCTGGCTGGCTGCACCACCGTTGTGTACGAGGGTAAACCGGTTCGTACTCCGGATGCAGGCGCATTCTGGCGTGTATGTGCAGAATACGGCTGTAAAGCACTGTTTGCAGCACCGACTGCTTTCCGTGCGATCAAGAAAGAAGATCCGGAAGCGGGTGAGCTGGCGAAATACGACCTGTCCAAGCTTGAAACCATCTTCATGGCGGGTGAGCGTCTTGACCCACCTACTTACCACTGGACTGTCGAGAAGACCGGCAAGCCAGTTGTTGACCACTGGTGGCAGACTGAAACCGGCTGGGCAATCTGCGGTAACCTGACCGGCGTTGAGATGAAAGACCCTAAACCAGGTTCTTCAACTGTGCCTGTCCCAGGCTTCAACGTTCAGATTCTGGATCCGGAAGGTAACGAGCTGCCGGCAGGCGAGCAGGGCTCCATCGCTCTGAAACTGCCTCTGCCTCCAAGCTGTCTGCCAACCGTATGGGGCGACTTCGAGCGTTTTCGTACCGGTTACCTGTCCGAGTACCCTGGATACTACTGCTCTGGCGACGGCGGTTACAAAGATGAAGACGGTTATGTATTCATCATGGGCCGTACCGATGACGTTATTAACGTTGCAGGTCACCGTCTGTCTACCGGTGAGATGGAAGAGATCGTAGCGGGCCACAATGCAGTAGCGGAGTGTGCGGTTATCGGTATCAACGATCCGCTGAAAGGCCAGCAGCCTGTAGGCCTGGTCCTGCTTAAAGACGGTGCAGACATCGAAGAAGACGACCTGGAAGCAGAACTGGTTGCCCTGGTTCGTAAAGAGATCGGTGCAGTTGCCTGCTTCAAGCGCGCGATCGTTGTACAGCGTCTGCCTAAAACACGTTCCGGCAAGATCCTGCGTAAACTGCTGCGTCAAATCGCTGATGGTCAGGAATACACAATCCCGTCCACCATCGATGATCCAGCATCTCTGCCGGAAATCGAAGAAATTATGGGAAGCCACGGCCTGGTAACGGCTTAAGGGCTTCACATAAGAAACTGAAGTTCCAACCCTTAGCTCAGTTTTAGGCGATCCTCGGATCGCCTTTTTTCGTTTTTAGGACGGTTGAAATGTTGGGCATTTCTTCGAAATGGCCAACCTACGATTGATATGGTGTATGTAGGTTGGCCATCGCAACGCGATGCCCAACACGACGATTATCGCTCACCAAAATTACCCATAAAATCGTTCGATATCCCCCAATCCGCATCGATATCGCCCGATCTGATATATCGATGGATACTACTGTACGGCCAATCGGCTGCGCGGCTCACGTAACCATGCTTTACTGGGTTGAAGTGGATGTAATCGACGTGACGGGTAAAGTCGTTATCGTTACGGATAAGATGTTCCCAATATCTTCGTTGCCAAATACCTCGCTCACGGCGATCCAATTGGTCTGCGTTAGCGGGATTGGATTTTGCGATGCCGCGTGAGAAAGCAGCTTTGATGATCCTCCACCTAATCGAAAAGTCAGAATCATCGGGTGGAAGCGTCCAGATACAATGCAAATGCTCAGGTAAAACAACCATCGCATCAATATTGAATGGGTGCTTTGCTTTAGTCTTTGAGAAAACCGACCTGAGCAGGTCAATTTCATCAATCAGCGTTTTGTGATTTCGATTTTGAAGATTAACGGTAAAGAAATAGCTACCGCCAGCGACATCGCTCCTTCGATATCTCATGATTCACAGTCCTTGTGAAAGTATATTTTGGGTTAATTGTTGGGCATTTCATGCGAAATGGCCAACCTACAGAAGGCGTAGGTTAGCCATCGCGAAGCGATGCCTAACAAAAACCGCCCATTACTTATTCTCATCATCCGACACGCGGCGCAGGATGTAGTCCAGCCAACGGGCTGACAGGATGCGGCGCAGGTACGCGAACAGGTAGGTAGGGAAGGTGACGTAATAGCGAGGTTTCGGGCGATTGCTTTCTAGTGCATGCACCACTTTCTCTACAACGGCTTCAGGTCCGAGCGTAAACGGATCGTTTCCACGCTCCAGATCTTTCTTGGCCAAACGACGATCAACCGCTGCGTATACGTCCTTATGCGCGCTATGCTCGGTATCGATATTCGCCTTAAAAGCCGCGTATGCATTTACACGAAACTTGCTGGTAATCGGACCCGGCTCAACCAACGATACAAAGATATTACTGCCATGAAGCTCCTGGCGGAGGGTGTCGGTCAGGCCTTCCAGTGCAAACTTGGAGCAGTTATACGCACCGCGGTATTTCAGCGTAATCAAACCCAGAACAGAACTATTCTGAATGATGCGTCCGTATCCCTGCTTACGCATGATAGGCAGCACTTTACAGGTCAGTTCGTGCCAGCCGAGCAGGTTGGTTTCGAGCTGCTGGCGCAGTACATCGCGGGTAAGATCTTCTACCGCACCGGGCTGACCATAAGCGCCATTGTTAAATAGCGCATACAGTGTGCCGCCGGTCTGTTCCAATACCCAGTCCAGCGCGTCATTGATTGATTGGGTGCTGTCCAGATCAAGCTGACAGGCTTCCAGACCTTCCTGACTAAGACGCTCCACGTCCTCCATTTTACGAGCCGTGGCAAAGACCCGATATCCGCGTAAGCGAAGCATATGTGCTGTTTCGTAACCGATTCCGGATGAGCAACCTGTAATAAGAATTTCCTTGGTCATAGCCCCAATACCACCGTCAATGCCCGTCAAAAAAGGAGTCGTGAATGCTATCAGAAAATAATGTGTTTAAATAATTCACCTATGAAATTCAGCCCGAGTAGGTGGTCAGTTACGAATTGGGTCTATTATTGGAAATAGACCAACTGATCAGTAACTAAACAACTGTAAGGGTTTCATAACATCAGAGCCCGCACGGTTGTAGCCACATAATCTGATGCCGGAGGATATCTGGATGAATCTTTCATCTGAAGGGACCTCACCGGTTGTTGACGCTCAAGCATTTGGTGAAGCGCTGGTAGCGGCGGGATGCCTATCTGAAAATGATCTGTCACGTGTGATACAGATGCGCGAGAGCAGCGGGGATGATACGCCTATTGCATCACTGCTGATTCGGCTTGGGCTTGTTTCCGAAACTGATATCGCGAACCAGCTATCCAGCTTGTATGAAATTCCGCTGGTTAACTCCAGAGACTTTCCTACTGACGCAATCTTGCAAGACCAGATCTCCTATCGATTCCTGAAAGAAAATCACGTGCTCCCGCTGTTTGAGGAAGACGGCAAGATTGTCATAGCGATGGCCGATCCTCAGGACAGCTTTACTGTTGCCGCGATCGAAGAGGCCAGCGGTCAGCCTGTTTCCTGCCGCGTCGGAGTCGCCACAGAGCTTGATAACGCCGTCGAACGTCTATATGGCGAAGGTCATAGCAAGATGGGCGATATTCTAGCGGGCGTTGAAGCCGACGAGAAAGCATTAGAGCAAGATATAGAACAGCTCAAAGACATGGCCAGCGAAGCGCCTGTTATCCGCTTGGTAAACCTTATTATCCAGCGCGCTGTTGAAGCCCGAGCATCCGATATCCATATCGAGCCCTTTGAAAATTGGTTAAAGGTTCGTTACCGCATTGATGGCGTGCTTCAGGATGGCGAAGCCCCGCCGGTCAACATGTCACCGGCAGTGATCTCCCGTATCAAAATCATGGCAAAGCTGAATATCGCAGAAAGGCGACTGCCTCAGGATGGCCGTATCGAGATGCGCCTGCAGGGTAAAGACCTGGATATTCGTGTATCGACCGTTCCAACCATGCATGGCGAAAGCGTAGTACTTCGTCTGCTTGACCGCGAAACCGTTGCTCTGGATTTTGATTCACTCGGAATGGATGATGACCTCAAAGCCCAGCTGAATTCTATCCTCACCATCCCACACGGTATGCTGATCGTCACCGGTCCTACCGGTAGCGGTAAAACCACCACGCTTTATACGGCACTCAGCCAACTGAACACCGAGCAGAGCAAGCTGATTACTGTTGAAGACCCGGTGGAATACCAGCTTGAGGGGATCAATCAGATACAGGTGAAATCCTCCATCGGACTTACATTTGCCAGTGCGCTCCGCTCGATCGTACGTCAGGACCCCGACGTAATCATGGTGGGTGAGATGCGTGACCTGGAAACAGCGCGTATCTGTGTGCAGTCAGCGTTAACCGGCCACATCGTGCTTTCAACTCTGCACACCAACGACGCTGCCAGCAGCGTAACCCGACTTTTAGAGATGGGAGTGGAAGATTATCTGCTCACATCAACTCTGAACGGCGTAATCGGCCAACGACTGGTGAGGCGTTTGTGTCCTCACTGTCGGGAAGCGTATGAGCCACTACCTGAAATCGTTGAAGAACTGGGTCTGAAAGGTGCGAAAGAGCATCCAATCACACGTTTATACCACCCGAAAGGGTGTGAACACTGTGGCGGCAGCGGTTACCACGGGCGTATTGCGATAACAGAAATATTATCCATGAATGACGAAATCCGACGCTTGGTACTGCAACATGCGGATGCCGGCGTATTACTGCAAGCCGCAAGAGCATCGGGCATGCGTACTATGTACGAAGATGGTTGCCGTAAAGCGCTGGCAGGCATGACCAGTATCGAAGAAGTCATTCGTGTAACGCAGGAGGCCTGAGACCATGCCTCTATATCAGTACCGCGCCGTAACTGCCGAAGGGGAATCTCGCAGTGGCGCGTTGGAAGGGACGGACGAGCAGTCCGTAGTGCACCAGCTGCAGGGTAAGGGATTGATCCCAATCTCCATAGAGATGGGGGAAAGCGGGTTCAGCATCGCAGACCTACTCAACACCAAAGTAGGCAGGCGGGGACTGAGCGATGCTCGCCTGCTGATCTTTACCCAGCAGCTGTCTGCACTGATGCAGGCGGGTATCGCGCTCGATAGGGCCCTGGATATCATGTACCAGGTCAGCGACGATCCGCAGCTGTTAGTGCTGGTACAACCGATTCAGGACGGCGTACGACGTGGACTTCCGCTATCCCGTGTCCTTGCGGATATTCCCGACACGTTCTCTCATTTTTACGTGAGCATGGTGCAGGCTGCAGAGGTCTCAGGTGACCTGGGCAGCGGCCTCGACCAGCTCGCGATCTATCTCGAACGCAGCAAAGAGCTGCGTGATCGCGTTTTATCAGCCCTTATCTACCCGATCATCCTCGTGATCGTCGCCGCAGTATCGCTGCTCATCATACTCACATACGTGGTTCCTCAATTTCAGACGCTGTTTGCTGATATGGGGCAAGCACTGCCGCTATCAACTGCGATTGTAATCACGGCGGCGGAGGTAATTCGTGACTATTTCCACTGGGGACTGTTGATTCTCATCGCGGCACTTCTCTACTGGCGGCACCTGCTATCGAAGCCCGACATGCGTTTATGGTGGGATCGCAAGCGACTGTCGATACCGCTCATCGGAGCAGTAAGCCAGCGTGTCGATACGGCACGCTTTAGCCGTAGCCTGGGCACACTCGTGCAGGGCGGAGTGCCTCTACTGAGTGCGTTAGGCATTGCACGGGAAACCATTGCTAACACCTGTATGGCGCAGGCTGTGGCGGATGCAACCAAAAGTCTGAAAGAGGGTAAGCACCTGGCAGGACCACTGCAAGCCACCGGGTTGTTTCCATCGCTGGCATTACAGATGATCCAGGTAGGTGAAGAAACCGGTCAGTTGGAAAGCATGCTGCTCAAAGTCGCAGACGTGTACGACCGAGAGGTTTCAACATCCATTCAACGCGCACTGTCCATTCTGACCCCCGTACTGATCGTGGGATTGGGCATTTTGATTGCCGGGATCATCATGTCGATCCTGGTCGCTATCATGAGTATCAACGATATACCGATCTGATTTAGGAGAGTTTTGTTATGGCATTTAACCAGTCTGAACAAAGCATTACGCAAGGAAGGCAGAAGGGCTTCACCTTGCTGGAGATTCTGGTTGTCCTCGTGATCCTGGGCTTACTGGCAAGCTTGGTAGGACCGCAGGTGTTCAAGCAACTCGAAAGCTCTAAGAGCAAAACCGCTGCGTTGCAAATTCAGGAGCTGAGTGCAGCACTCGATCTGTATCGCCTCGAAGTCGGTAGCTATCCGTCAACCTCAGAAGGGCTGAACGCACTGCTGGAAGCCCCGTCGAGCGCGAGCAACTGGAACGGCCCATACCTTAAAAAGAAAGTCATTCGTGATGATCCATGGGGTATGGCCTATCAATACAAATCACCAGGTGATCACGGCGACTTTGATCTTTACTCCTACGGTGCTGATAAGAAAGAAGGCGGCGAAGGGGATGATCGCGATGTGGTGAGCTGGGAATAGCCTGGCCATACAGTTATGGGCTTTTGATTATGCACGCCTCGTCACGCAATCAGTACGGATTCACGTTGCTGGAACTGCTGGTCACGATGCTCATTGCCGTTATGGCAATCACGGTTGTCGCCCCAAGGTTTTCGGCACTCATTCCAGGCGTTGAGATTAAGGGCGAAGCACAAAAGGTCGCAGCATTGCTTCGATTTGCCCGCAGTCGTGCAATTGCAGAAGGAGACGTCATCTCGGTAGCCCGTCTTGAAGAACCAGCCGCGATAGAGGTTACCGGCTCATCAAAGCTGTATACATGGCCTTCATCGATCACAATGGAACTCACCCGCGAACTCAGTCAGACCGACGATGAACCGGAGATACGTTTCTATCCCGACGGTAGCTCCAGCGGTGGCGTGGTCTCACTCAAATCTGAAGGTCTGAGTTACACAGTAGCGGTCGATTGGCTCACGGGCAGGGTGATCATCAATGATTAGGCCACCACGCCATGAGAACGGATTCACCCTGATCGAAGTACTGGTTGCGTTCATCGTGTTATCGATGTCCTTGGGCGTGATCATGAGCATCCTGTCGGTTTCAATGCGCACCAGCCGAGCGGCAAGCACCGACCAATATGCATTGATGTTGGCGGAATCCAAACTCTCCGAGTTAGTAGGAACACCGGAACTGAAGGTAGGGCGGCGTGAAGGTGAGTTTAATGATGCATACCGTTGGGAAGCACGCATTGAACCCTGGGAATTTCCGGATCAGGACCCGGGCACCGTCTACAGTTTTATGCCGTATCATGTTGAAGTCGCAGTGATCTGGGGCGATCACGACAGTGAGCGGTTCATACTGTCCTCGATTTACATCGTAGATGAGGACACCCTATGAACCCGTCTCAGGCACGCTGCAGAGGTTTCACACTGATTGAGATGATTGTGGCCTTAGTGGTATCCAGCATGCTCGCTGTTGTCGTGGTGTCCGGCCTGCATCTCGCAATACGGAGCTGGGAAGCGGTATCCGAAAACATCCATCAAGGGAACGACTCCTATGTTTCGATGCATGCGCTACGCCGGGTACTGTCGTCGCTGCGCCCCGAAAAAGTACGCGATGAAAACGGTGTTGCCGTGGCCGCATTCTATGGCCGGGAAGACCAGGTGATGTTTATCGCCCCCATGGAGCAGCTGGGCAGTCTTGATGATCTTTTTTGGATCATGATCAGCACTCGGGAAGCGGAAAATGGAGATCGCTCCCTGATACTCAACCTGCTGCCGTTTAACCAGAAAACCAATTTTGATGACGAAGACAACGCCGCCTTCCAAGCGATTGTCTGGGAAGAGAAGATCGATGAAATTCTCGAACTGGAAAGCGAGATCATCGTCGGAAACCAGGAATTTACCGGCGTCACTTTTGAATACCTTCGAATAGATAAAAATGGCGATCCTATTTGGGAAGACGAGTGGCTGGATGATGCTCAGTTGCCGCGGTCAATAAGGGTTCAGCTGGAGTTTGGGCCAGACGACGAATGGCCAAACCTTTACATTCTTCCGAAAACAAGCACGTATGAGTTTAAAAAATTGCTCTAGCAATCGTTTCGGTTTCGCTTTAATTGCAGTGCTTTGGTTGCTGGTACTGCTCTCCCTTATCGCCCTTCATATTTCCACCGTTACCCGTTCAGAGGCGCAGCTGGCCCGCAACATGACATTGGGGACTCAAGCTCGTTACGCTGCTGAATCGGGTGTGCGTTGGGCTATCTGGAGCTTGACGTTACCGCGCGAGGAGCTGTGGCTAGCCGATGGCAGTGTGCACTCAATGGACTTGGACGAGGCCCTGGTCAAGGTGAGTCTGCAGGATGAGAACGGCAAGATCGATTTGAACCTGATAACCCCCGAACATCTGGCAAAACTGTTTGAGGTGGCGGAGATCGACGAGGACATTGCCACCCCAATCGTTGACGCAATACTGGATTGGCGTGACGAAGACGATCTGAAACGCCTGAACGGTGCGGAGGATGAGGATTATCTGGATGCTGGCTACGAATACGGTGCAAAGGACGCTATTTTTGAAACCGTCGAAGAGTTGCAGAAAGTGCTCGGAATGGAGGAGTGGATTTACGATCGTATCAGTCCGGCGCTGACTGTCCATTCGTTAAAAAATGGTATCAATCCGCTCGTAGCGCCGCGTTTGGTCCTTCTGTCGCTGGAAGGTTCGGACGAGGATATGGTCGATCAATACATCTCTGATCGCCGTCTCAACCATGAAGATGGGTTACCTCCACCCGAAACCCCTCCGTTCCAGGGCAAGTTAATTTCACCAACTTTACAAGGTGTCTACTACACTATTCATACAGAAGCTGTTGTTGGACAGGGTGCAAAGGCATTTAAACAAGTGATTGTTCGTCGCCGCAGTGCCGCCGCCAATGCACGATTTGACCTCATCAGAAGCAGTGAGAAAAAGGAGCCGTTACTAGAGGGATTGGAGCCTGATTATTAGGTGACTTCCAATGGCAAAACAAACAGCATCGCCTGCAATTCAGTCTCACGCCAATAAAGCGCTTAATCAATTAGGACGTTTATGGCACTGGTGGACAGGCGAATTAATGGGCATGCTCCCCCACGGCCTCCGAGACCGACTACAAGGCAAAGGGCGTTACCTGCTTTGCGAGATAGAAGAGGGCCGTTGCAGCGTCCGGTACGGTAGTCGTGGTAACTTCAAACCGGTTACCCAGTTTGAACTGAGCGATTCCTGGCAGGTGTCCGGTGACACCCATCAGTCCTTTGCAGACCTTCGCAACAAGGCTGATGACACCGTTATACTGCTTCCACCCAAGTTACTCCTTACCAGAACGCTGCAACTTCCAGCCGCCACTGAGTCAGGCCTCGAAAACGTGTTGCGGTTCGAGATGGACCGACATACGCCGTTCACCGCAGAGCAGGTGTACTACGGCTATTGCGTCACCCACCGCGATAAGAAAACCGAAAAAATAGGCGTTACCTTAACCCTCGCCGTACGATCCAAGGTTGATCCACTCCTCGATCAATTTGCACGGATGGGGCTTACGCCAACGGTTATGGCACCAGCTGCTGAGGCGAGTGACAACCTTTACTCAATGAACATGCTGCCCAGTAGCATGTCCGCTGCGCACGGCAAACGTGAGCGCTCCCGTCGTTGGCAGATTCTGCTGTTGCTGGTGCTGTTTGCCGCTGCAATTACGCTGCCCGTATTGCAGCTGGAGAGCAAAGTCGAGGTCCTGAAAACGGAGATAAACGTACCCAAAGCGCAGGCGGTAAAAGCTCAGGCTGTGGCCGATGAAGTGAAGTTACTGAAAGAGAGCAGGCGCTTCCTGATCAATAAAAAGATCGATGATCCGTCCGCGCTTATCCTGATCAACGAACTGACCCAGCTGCTGCCGGATAACACGTGGATCAGCCGTTTGGAACTGCGGGGTAATGAGCTAAAGCTTCAGGGTGAATCCGGCCAGGCTTCAGCCCTGATCGGCCTACTGGAGGGATCGGGATATCTAAGAAATGTCCGTTTCTCCTCCCCGGTGACCTCCAACCCCCGTAATCAAAAAGAACGCTTTGTGATTGTCGCCCAGCTCAAACGGGAGGACGCACAATGAACTCGATGAATCCTAATCAAAGCCGTTTGCTGGCGTTAGCAATACTGGTCTTGGTGATTGTGGCCGCAGTCGTATTGGTCTTCGATCCGCTTTATAACCGCTACGTAAATGCGAGTGAGGAAGTGGAACGGCTTGAACACCAGATTGCCGTGTACAAACGGGTAGCGTCAGGCCTCATAGAAAGTGAAGAGGAACTAAACGCTCTGCAACAGAACAACCCAACCGCCGATCTGTATCTGTCAGAAACCAAGCCAACACTCGCCGCCGCTGAACTTCAACAACAGCTAAACCGCATGGTTTCTGATTCTGGTGGCCAGGTAGTAAGTACCCAAATTCTGCAGCGAAGTACGGAAACTGTGCTGCCAACCGTTTCGCTGCAGGTACATGTGCGTAGCGAGATCGATGAACTGGTTAAACTCATGCACCAGATCGAGTCAGGTAAACCGTTGCTGTTTATAGAAAACCTGGTGATTTCAGCCGCAGTACGCCGGGCACCACAACGGGTTAACCGGGCTCGACGAAATCAGCCTGTCAGACGCCAGTTGCCTTCGCTGGATGTACGCTTTGATCTGATCGGCCACAGTGGCAAGGAGGGGTGAGCGATGAGTAAGTCCCCTTTGATTTGGACCTTCACCACCGTTGCTCTGATGCTTCTATGGTCTACCAATATCCGTGCTCAAGATGACGTGTCGCAACTTGTTTTACCTGAATATCCCCCTCTCGACACCTTTGAGCCCATCAGTCAGCGTCCGCTCTTTAACTCCACCCGTCGGCCAAAACCTAAAACCGAAGACTTTGATCAGGATGTCAGCCAGAGTGATGTCGCAGAGACATGGTTCCTTGTCGGGATCATCCTGAACAATGACACGCCGCTAGCCATGATGGCTCAGAAACAGGGTGAGAAACGAGTGACCCTGGCGCAGGGTATGCCGCTGGATCAGACGTGGACGATCAGCGAGATCGGTCGGGACTACATTCTGCTGGACGGCAATGACGAACAAGCGCGGTTAGAGCTGTGGCGACCACGCGAGCGACAAGCGCCAAAACAGAATCGCTCCAAGCGTAACGCCCAGCAGGAAGCACAAAAAGAACAATCACCCAACACAAATACTAAACCGCAACGCGCTCAGGAAGCACCTGTTCGGGCTGTTGCGCCAGGTAAATCCGGTACTAACGGAGGTTAGTCGTGATGGAACTGAAACGAATATTTGGCTTTATTGCACTGACATCCGTCTGTGCGTTGGTCAGCTCGTGCAGCCTAACCCCTGGCGGGGACCGAGACACGTTTGACAGTCCTTGGAAGAAAAAAACGGCACAGCAAATCGAAAGCTCAGGTGACAGTCAGGCAACTGCGGAAGTCGCTCAGCCTGCTATCTCTGATGCGGCGGATCGTTTTAAGGATCAGTACCGGACAACCGAAATCAATGAAGCGCCATCTCAGGAGTTCTACCAAGGCACAGGCAGTATGGTCAATCTCGGCGTCGCATCCCGCGATGCCATAGAACCGGGGGAAGGGGACATCACCCTCAACTTTCAGGATGCAGAGATTGGCGAAGTGGTCAAAACCATCCTGGGTGACATCCTGCAGAAGAACTATGTGCTTGACGAAGATGTTCGCGGCAGTGTCTATCTACAAACCAGTCGGCCTTTGTCGTCTGATGAACTGATCCCAACGCTGGAAACACTTTTGCAATTCAACGACGCGGTGTTACTCAAGTCCCAGAATTTCTATGAGATTGTGCCTGCTGCCAAGGCACCAGTGGCGTTCGTTCCGCGCACCCGGCTCAGAGCGGGCAGTGGTTACCAGGTGTTGATCCTTCCGCTGCGTTATATCGCATCTTCAGAGATGATGAAGATCCTCGAGCCGCTAAAACCGGAAAAGGGGCTGATCGAGGTTGATGAGCGCCGAAACCTGCTGACAGTAGCAGGCACCGAAGAGGAGTTAACCAACATCCGCGAAACGGTACGTATCTTCGACGTGGATCAGCTGAAGGGGATGTCTGTGGGGTTGTTCCGGCTCCAATCTGTCGAGGCTGGTGTCATTGTTGAAGAGCTGGAAGCGATCTTTGGTGATTCTGCAGACGGTCCATTAGCAGGCCTGGTGCGTTTTATGCCAATAGAGCGACTCAACGCGCTGCTAGTGATGACACCGCAGAAAAAGTATCTCACCGACGTGAAGGTTTGGATCAGTCGCCTGGATAGGGCGGAGGACCGACGCGGCATGAACATGTATGTCTATTACGTACAGAATGGAAAAGCAGAGAATCTATCTGAAATGCTCGGTGAACTGTTCGAGGGCCAGCGTCGAAGCCAGCGCAGACAACAAGACTCCCGGGATGAACAGGCCCGTACGCAAACAACACGTAATGAATCCAGTGATACCGCTGGCTCTGAAACATCATCCACCGATACCTCATCCCGTACAAAAGTATCTTCCAGCAATAACGACGGGTCCAGCCTGGATGTGGGCGACGTAAGCATCATTGCCGATGAAGAAAACAACGCCCTGTTGATCCTTGCCAGTCCAATCGACTACGAAAAAGTAAGGGACGCCATCGAGAAGCTCGATGTACTCCCGCTTCAGGTACTGGTGGAAGCCACCATCGTTGAAGTATCACTTCAGGATGAGCTGCGTTACGGACTTCAGTGGTTCTTCAAATCATCGCTGGATAACAAGTCTGCACGCGGAAGTGTCGGTAATGTGCCGATCGTAACGCCAAACGACTTTTTCCCAACCGCAAATTTTGAAGTCTTTGATGCGGTGGGTACCCGATTGCTGCTTAATGCGTTGGCGGAAGACTCCAAGCTCAATGTGATCTCCTCACCTTCGCTGATGGTGCTGGATAACCATACGGCAACGATTCGTGTAGGTGACCAAGTGCCGGTAAGAACGTCCGAAACGACAGCTACTACCAGCGACAACCTGAATACCACCAGTACCATCCAGTTTAAAGATACGGGTGTACTGTTGGAGGTTACGCCACGCGTCAACGCAGGCGGCATGGTTGTATTGGATATAAAGCAGGAAGTGAATGACGTAGACCAGACAACGACATCCGGAATCGACTCACCCACCATTATCCAACGCCAGATCGAAACCAGCGTCGCCGTACAGAGCGGTGAAACCCTGGTGCTGGGTGGTTTAATTAAAGAGAACCGAGACCAAAGCAGTGGTGGTGTCCCCGGTGTGCGGCACGTACCGGTACTCGGCTGGTTGTTTGGCAGCGAACGGAAGTTTGTTGATCGTACCGAGCTGGTTGTCATGATTACACCGACGGCTGTGACCGATAAAAACGAAGCGCGGGATGTGACAAGAGAATACAGGGATAAATTGCGTGGAGTGGAGTTTCCTGAAGGTTAAAATACAGTACCCGCTAAAATAAAAAGGCTGCGATTGTGCAGCCTTTTTATTTTGACTCAGAGGAAAAAACGTATATACAGTAAACCCTGCGTTACAAACTTATACACCTTCCCCCACGATTACTTAGCTGCCTTTATCCTAAACCCACCAAATTATTGAATATTTTACACACTAGTAATGGTTGATTTTCATAGCTGTTACACGCAGTTATCCAGATGTTTCACACCTTTTACAATCCTTACCTTGCATATCGGCCAATCAAACTAAATTTCTTTAATTATCAATGCCATACAAATCTGGCGCGTTCTTTGCTGAATACAGTTTCAAAAAGGTAATTGTTCCTTTTTGTCCCGAGCTTAAGGATTGAAAGCTGCACAGCACACGTACCTGAAGGCTTAGCGGGGTTACCGCAAATCAGCTTTATTCGATCTTGGAGATTGGGAGGGGCCTGCCCGAAAGGGCAGGAATAATAAAGCACATTCACTCTGCGTATTTGAAATACAAACACCCAACCAGTATTTATTCGTAATGCGGACATTACGGATTAGCGTGGAGTGAGAATCCATGGGACTTCGCGGCGGAGGCCGAGGAGATATTCCCAGGAGGTACGACATGAGAGCGTGCGACATCACAGCATCCATAAAAGCGCTCGCACTTGGATGTCTGTTTGCATTAACACCTATGACGACCTATGCGGTCGATGAACTCGGCCTGTTTGAACTCGATGCTAATGCTGTGGAAGACGGCACCCCACCGCCTGATGACTGGGAAACACTATGTGATCCGGTAGCTGTACCCGGCGGTCCTTGTCAGAATGCCGGTGGACCTGAGGGCGGTGCATTTGCATTCACTGGTATCGTTCCTGACCCAGCACCACAATCAATTTTTGATGGTGGTAAAAAAGATATACAGGACGTATCGCAATGGAGCCACAAAGACGGTGCTGTGCCAGATAAGAGCGATATCACAAACGCCTATGCGGCTGCTTACCTGTCTGGTAAAGATGTTACTGATGTGCACTCTATCGGTGACCTAATCCTCTACTTTGGCGCCGACCGTGTTATCAACAACGGTGACACTTTTATGGGCTTCTGGTTCTTTAAAGACCTGGTAAGAGCAGAGAACGATGGTTCCTTCTCCGGTCACCATATGCCGGGAGACACTTTAGTTCTGGTTAATTTCCCGCAGGCCAACAACGCCGTACCGCTGATCCAGGTGGTGGAGTGGGATCCTATTTGTTCTAAAGCGGACAACAATAACCCTCAACCCGGCGACTGCGCTGCCTCAAACCTTCGCCTACGCTTTGGTGCAGAAGGGGCTGGTGCAATCTGTAACAGTGATAACCCTCAGGCAGCCTGCGCAATCACCAACGACATGACCGTAGATTCCCCTTGGCCATACGAATCAAAAGATGGATTTATCAACGAATTCCCATTCGAGACGTTCTTCGAAGGCGGCATCAACATCTCTGAAGTTATCGGTGGCGATGCCTGTTTCGCAAGCTTCATGGCCGAAACCCGTTCATCCAGCTCGTTTACCGCATCCCTGAAAGACTTTGTAATTGAGGACTTCCCAGTGTGCGGTACAGAACTGCGTACCGAGATCCATGAGAAAGATGTACATAATGTTGACCTCGAAGGAGGTTCAGTTGATGCAGGTACCTTTATCCATGATGCAGCGTTCCTGAAAGTAACCGGTCCAGGCACCGTTACCGCAGAGGGTAGTATTGTATTTACCTTGTACAACGCGGCTAATTGCACCGGTACTGGTACAGTGATCGCAACAGTCGATGTTGCAACAGGTACAACAATCGGAGATGAAATTCGCGTTGAAACCGGAGACACTCAGTTTGACGCCGGTGCAATCTCCTATCTGGCGGAATTTATCAGTACGGGCATCCTGCCGAACGCAACGGCTGTGTGTGAAAACCTGACATTGAATAAACTGAATACCACAACGGTTACAGAAATTCACAAACTGGGTATGCACGCAGATATCACCAATACAACACAGTTTGTTGGTATCAATATCCACGACTTTGCGAAAGTAACAGGGACAGGGGCACCAACGATTACCGGTAATGTTTCTTTCACGCTGTACGATAACGCTACGTGTAACGGCAGCCCGATTGCGAGTTTCGGAACAAGCGGTACCCAGGTTGTCGCCCTGAATGGTAGTGGCGAGGCAGAAACTGGCAACTTTGATACTACGGGTTATCTCACCACCGATGCGAACGCTTCACTGTCGTTCAAAGCAAGTTACGGCGGTGATACCAATTACAACCCATCAGATGCAGTCTGTGAGCCATTGGAACTGAAAAAATATGTTCCAACCGTAATAACCAATATCCATGAAGGTACTGCAAACGCAGGTCACACAATCGGTACACCTGCGGATATCCAGAATGGATTCGTGACGATCGGTGTAAAAATCCACGACATTGTTGCAGTAAGCGGTAGTGCACCTGAACGACCAACAGGTAACGTTACCTTTACATTGTATGACAACGGCACATGTGACGGTCAGGTCATTTCGCAACCCGATCCAGTGAAAGATCTGACAGCAGATGGTAAGGATTACCTTGCTAATGGACGTACTGCCGAGTCTGACAACTACGATACAACCGGCTACGTTCCGATCACACTCACTAATAAGCAGCTCTCTTATCGCGCGTCCTACGCCGGTGACCAGTTCTACAAATCTGGTGTAGAGGCTGGCTGTGAGAAACTGACCGTGAACAAACGCCTGCCGACTATCTCAACACACGTGATCATTCTTGACCGTGCAGAGGTAAGCGGTGATGCAGCTGTACTGCCAACTGGAACTGTCGATTTTGAGATTTACAAGGACACCGGCTGTACAGGCACCTTGCTGCAAACCATCAATAACATTGACCTGGTTCAGTCCAATGGCAACCTATTCGCCACCCTGTCTGATGCCAACAAACGCATCATTACCGCAACCGGCACATCATCTATTTCCTACAAAGCGAAATACGACGGTGATGCCAATTACGTTCCGGTTACTCACGCATGTGAAGATGTCACCGTAACACTTCCAGGACCTACTAGCGCAACGCTGTAAAGCCTGTATGTCAATAAGCGATGGGGATCCGTCCCCATCGCTGCTTACCTCATGTCCCTGATAATCAGCGCTATCCGTTGATTTTCTGATGTTTTTCCATGTGCATCGCGTATGCAGGCCAGACGACATCGTTACGGCATTTCTAAAGAACGTTCAGTATCGTTTACAAAAAGTACGCTTTCATCATTCATTTTTTATTTAAATCCAATAAAAACAATCACATATCGTTCAGGCATGTTCTTTGCTGCATTCTGTTGCGAGAAGGTTTAATTACCTTTTTATCCCAAACTGATGGATTGATAGCTGCAATGACACTGACGTTTGTGTGGTATGGGACCCAGCTAATAGCTTTATTCGATCTTCAAGGTTGGGAAGGGCCTGTTGTGCTACAACAGGAAAGATAAAGCACTTTCACTTCGCATAAGAGTTTCAGACATTTAGCCAGACTTGCTCCGCACCTTGGACTGTGTGGAACCAAGCGAAGTGGAAAGCATGGGACTGTTCAAATGGCCTTGAGCAGAAATCCCAGGAGGTACGACATGAGAGCGTGCGACATAAAGGCATTCCTCAAAGCGCTCGCGCTTGGATGTCTGTTTTCACTAACATCTATGACGACGTATGCGGTCGATGAACTAGGTCTGTTTGAACTTGATGCCAATGCTGTGGAAGAGGCCGCAGCAGGGGATGATTGGCAAACACTTTGTAATTCAGCAGCTGTTCCAGGTGGTCCTTGTCAAAATCCACCGGGCGGAAGTCAATTCGCGTTTACAGGTATCGTTCCTGACCCAGCACCACAATCAATCTTTGATGGTGGTAAAAAAGATATTCAGGACGTATCGCAGTGGAGCCACAAAGACGGTGCAGTACCGGACAAGAGTGACATCACTAACGCATATGCAGCGGCCTACCTATCAGCATCCAATGTTCCGCCAGTTCATTCTATTGGTGATTTGATTCTCTACTTTGGCGCCGACCGTGTGATTAACAACGGCGACACCTTTATGGGATTCTGGTTCTTTAAAGACCTGGTAAGAGCAGAGAACGATGGCTCTTTTTCTGGCGTACACATGCCAGGCGATACATTAGTGCTGGTTAACTTCCCGCAGGCAAACAATGCTGTGCCATTGATACAGGTCGTTGAATGGGACCCAACCTGTTCCAAAGCGGATAGCAACAGTCCACAGCCGGGCGATTGTGCTGCATCTAATCTCCGGTTGCGCTTTGGCGCATCCGGCGCCGGTGCGATTTGTAATGCAGATAACCCTCAGGAGGCCTGTGCGATTACCAATGACATGACTGAAGATTCGCCGTGGCCTTATGAGTCCAAAGATGGCTTTATCAATCAGTTCCCATTCGAGACGTTCTTCGAAGGTGGTATCAACATATCCGAAGTTATCGGTGGTGAAGCGTGTTTCGCCAGTTTTATGGCTGAAACCCGTTCTTCCAGCTCCTTCACTGCTTCGCTGAAAGACTTCGTAATTGCGGACTTCCCAGTGTGTGGTACCGAGCTGCGCACCGAAATCCACGCGCAGGGTGATGAAAGCACCAACTATGACGGCGGCTCAATCGCTACCGGTAGTTTGCTGCATGACGCTGCATTCCTGGAAGTGACCGGTGCCGGCAGCATTACACCAAGCGGTAGCATCATAATCAATCAATATAACTCCGGTGATTGTAGCGGTACCCCTACCGAAGTACTGAATACCGATGTTAGCAACGGCACAACCGTGGGTGACGAGCTGAAGTTCGAAACCAGCGATGTGGAATACTCCATCGCAAATAACGCCACCGCCATTTCGTTCCTGGCGCAGTTTATAAGCTCCGATGGCGTGTTGCCGAATGCTACAGCCCCATGTGAGACCGTGACACTGAACACCGTTAACTCATCCGTCGTAACAGAGATCCACGAGAAAGGTGTACACAACGTCAACCTGGATGGCGGTTCCGTATTTGTCGGTACCGAAATTCATGACTACGCAGCTGTAACCAGCAGCGGTGGTTTAGACCTGACAGGTTCCGTGGACTTTACCCTGTATCCAAGCGACGATTGTACCGGCACCCCAATCTCCGGATTTGGTACGAACGGTACTGAAAACGTTACTCTCGCAGCCGATGAAACAGCGGAAACCAGTGAGTTTGACACTGCCGGTTATCTAACCGCAGGTGGCGGCGACAAATGGCTGTCCTTCCTGGCTGCATACAGCGGTGACCTTAACCACAAACCGTCCACTGCAGACTGTGAAAAAGTGCTGATCCAGAAACGTTTGCCTTCAATCGAGACACACGTGATTGTTCTGGACCGTGCGAAAGTGGCAGGTGATGGCTATGCTATCGATCCTACCGGCAATGTAGATTTCGATATATACCTGACAGCAAACTGCTCTGGTAGTCCATCTGCAACTAAAACAGTAGCAATGGCGGATGCTGGCGACGTCAGTGATGGCGATCTCGTCGCTACACTGCTGGCAGCGGATGCAACCATTATCTCTACGTTGAATGCGACATCATCCGTATCGTACGTGGCAACCTACAAAGGGGACGCCAACTACGATCCTGTGACACATGCATGTGAAAACGTGGACGTGACACTTCCAGCGAAAACCACAGCAACAAAACCATAATTGATATAACCCCCCTCATTGGCGATCGGCTCTGGGCCGATCGCCTTTTTTATTTGCCCATTCTTTAAACGTAAAGCGTTTGAAACGTCTGTTCTCACATAGTTTGCAGATGCAAACAACACGTTACAGTAAACACCGATTTACATCATTTATTCCTATTTTTCCAATTATTTCAAACACTTACCTATCGCATGCGGTTTTGCGTATGAAATGCATTACAACACATCAGCTCTGTATACGATGAACGCATAAAAAATCATTTAAAAAACATACGGTTAACAAATAGGCCCGATAGTTGCAGCCATGAAGGCAGGAGGGCGGGCGCCCTTCGCCCTGGGCTGAATCCCGGGAAATATTGTCTTGCGGAATAGCGTTGTAAGGCCATTGCGCAAGGCAATATTTCATCAACACGGAGATTCAGGCAAGGGGTCTGCTCTGGCAGAGATTTTTATAACAAAACCTGACACTTCGCGATTAGCGCGAGTATTGGGTCTGGCATCCGAATAGCAGTCTAGGCTCGGATGCTGAGGAGGTTTATAATGAGAGGGCTAACGCGACTATTCCGTGCCTCTTCATTCCTGGTTGCAGCAGCATTCTCCGCAATATTTGCGGTGGGTACTGCTGTCTGGGCGGTTGATGAGCTCGGAATATTTCAGTTGGAGGGTGATGCTAAAGGTGCATCACCGGCAATGATGATTCCTGACGATTGGGAGGAAGTGTACAACGGTGACGACGCTGCCGATGTCAGTGTCTTTATCTCCAGTGCTGAAGAACACCCTGATGTAGATGTGTCCTACTTTACCGGCGGTGGTTCTAAAGACGTAAATGATATCAGCGAATGGCAAAGCACCGAAAACAACGTCGCACCTGACAA
>NZ_JASBRH010000060.1 GCF_029961155.1 Pontibacterium granulatum
GAGGCCAAGATCTACGATTACGATCCTGACCTCAGCACCCATCCAATTCCTCCTCACCTGCACGCAATCCCAGAACAGCCGAACAACCCGGTTGACGGCTATCTGATGCGCTTTGAACGCCTGCTGAACTGGCTCTTCCGTGGCATGATGCTGCTAGCGGGTATGGGTCTGGCGTTCCTGATGTTCTCGCAGGTGATCATGCGTTATGTGCTGGAATCGCCTTTTACCGGCATCGAAGAAGCCTCCATTTTGTTGGCGGTTTGGATCTACTTCCTCGGCATGGGCTATGCCACCCGTGAACGTGAACATATCCACGGCGGCATCGTCAGCCTGGTGGTTAAAGATCCGTACAAGGTAAACATGATTCGCTTTATCGGCTCCATGACCTGCATGATCGCGGCAATTATCTTCGGTTACTTCGCCTGCAAATATGCGTTTAAAGAGCTGGATCGTGGTCGTGTATCCGTCAACCTGCGCTGGCCGCGTGGTTTGTGGAGCGCCAGCATGATCGTTGGTTTTGCGATGATGGTGGGCTACTT
Organism: Pontibacterium granulatum; assembly: GCF_029961155.1. GTDB lineage: Bacteria > Pseudomonadota > Gammaproteobacteria > Pseudomonadales > Balneatricaceae > Pontibacterium > Pontibacterium granulatum. Next base: position 540 of record NZ_JASBRH010000060.1, read on the forward strand.
CCTGCTGGAAACAATCAATGAATTTCGCGACCTGCGCCGCACACGCCGTGCCCGCAAGAAAACAACATCTACTCAGGAGGTATAAGCGATGACGTTATTTCTGATCTCGATGCTTATCGTTGTTGTCCTGATTTTGATCGAAATCCCGGTGGCCTTTGCCTTCGGTATCGGTGCGGTACTCTTTTCCTTCCTCACCGGCAACAACATCTCATTCCTGATCCCGCACGGTTTTAAAACCGCCAGTGGGTTTGCCCTGCTCGCCCTGCCCCTGTTTATATTTGCCGGGCTGTTAATGGCCGAAGGTGGGATTTCGGAACGCCTGCTGAACTTTGTAAACTCCGTGGTTGGCCGAATCAAAGGCGGCCTGGGTGCGGTAACCGTTCTGACCTGCGCCCTGTTTGGCGCGATCTCCGGTTCCTCTTCTGCTGCGATTGCAGCCGTTGGCCAGATCATGATTCCAC
>NZ_JASBRH010000061.1 GCF_029961155.1 Pontibacterium granulatum
CACGTAGACTGCCCAGGGCACGCTGACTATGTTAAAAACATGATCACCGGTGCTGCGCAGATGGATGGTGCGATCCTGGTATGTGGTGCGACTGACGGTCCTATGCCTCAGACTCGTGAGCACATCCTGCTGTCCCGTCAGGTTGGTGTACCGTACATCGTGGTATTCCTGAACAAAGCAGACCTGCTGGCTGAAGATTGTGGCGGCGTTGACTCTGAAGAGTACGCTGAGATGCTGGAGCTGGTTGAAATGGAAATCCGTGAGCTGCTGGACACTTACGAATTCCCTGGCGACGACACTCCAATCATCGCAGGTTCTGCGCTGATGGCGCTGAACGGCGAAGACGACAACGAGCTGGGTACTACTGCTGTTAAGAAGCTGGTAGAAGCGTTGGATACTTACATCCCAGAGCCAGAGCGTGCAATCGATCAGCCGTTCCTGATGCCAATCGAGGACGTATTCTCTATCTCCGGTCGTGGTACTGTAGTAACTGGCCGTGTAGAGCGTGGTATCGTTAACGTTGGTGACGAGATCGAGATCGTTGGTATCAAAGAAACCACCAAGACTACTTGTACTGGTGTAGAGATGTTCCGTAAGCTGCTGGACGAAGGTCGTGCAGGTGAGAACATCGGTGCGCTGCTGCGTGGTACTAAGCGTGACGAAGTTGAGCGTGGTCAGGTACTGGCTAAGCCAGGTACTATCACTCCTCACACTCGTTTCGAAGGTGAAGTATACGTACTGTCCAAAGAAGAAGGTGGTCGTCACACTCCATTCTTCAAAGGCTACCGCCCACAGTTCTACTTCCGTACAACTGACATCACTGGTGCTTGTGAGCTGCCAGAAGGTGTAGAAATGGTAATGCCTGGTGATAACATCCAGATGGACGTTACCCTGATCAACCCAATCGCGATGGAAGAAGGTCTGCGCTTCGCTATCCGTGAAGGTGGTCGTACCGTAGGTGCAGGTGTTGTATCTAAGATCATCGAGT
>NZ_JASBRH010000062.1 GCF_029961155.1 Pontibacterium granulatum
GGTTCTAAAGACGTAAATGATATCAGCGAATGGCAAAGCACCGAAAACAACGTCGCACCTGACAAAGACCAGATTCTGGATGCTTTTGCGGCGGCTTACATTAATCCTGCTGATTATCCAATCACTGGCACGCCTGTCCATGAAGAGGGTGATCGCATGCTTTACTTTGGCTTAGATCGCTTTGCTGTAAATGGTGATGCACAGGTCGGTTTCTGGTTCCTCAAAGGCCAGGTGAGCGTTGATATCGATATGGATCCAAACACAGCGGATCCATTTATCGGTAGCCATCAGGTAGGCGATATCCTGGTCCTGAGTGACTTCGTACAGGGCGGTAAAATCAGTGAGATCCGTGTCTTTGAATGGATCGGTGGCAACAAGCCGCTGCTGGAACTTGGTTCTGGCGGTGACTGTAGTGACGACCATGGATTTGCTTGCGCAACGGTAAACAATCCTGAAGATGATAGTGCTTCACCTTGGCCATTTACGCCAAAAGCAGGTACAGCCGACGTATTCCCACAAGGCGCATTCTTTGAGGGTGGCATCAACCTGACCCGGTTGGGTGTGGAAGAAGGCTGTTTCAACACCTTTATCGCTGAAACCCGTTCGTCTCAGTCTGTTACTGCACAGCTGAAAGACTATGCGATGGGTGCATTCCCGCTCTGTCATGCAGAAGTGGCAACCCAGGTTCACGATAAAGACCACAACGACATCACCTT
>NZ_JASBRH010000063.1 GCF_029961155.1 Pontibacterium granulatum
AAGGTGATGTCGTTGTGGTCTTTATCGTGAACCTGGGTTGCCACTTCTGCATGACAGAGCGGGAATGCACCCATCGCATAGTCTTTCAGCTGTGCGGTCACAGACTGAGACGAACGGGTTTCCGCGATAAAGGTGTTGAAACAGCCCTCTTCCACACCCAGCTTGGTCAGGTTGATGCCACCCTCAAAGAATGCGCCTTGTGGGAATACGTCGGCTGTACCTGCTTTTGGCGTAAATGGCCAAGGTGAGCCGCTGTCATCTTCAGGATTGTTTACCGTTGCGCAAGCAAACCCATGGTCTTCGCTACAGTCACCGCCAGACCCAAGTTCCAGCAGCGGCTTGTTGCCACCGACCCATTCAAAGACACGGATCTCACTGATTTTACCGCCTTGTACGAAGTCACTCAGGACCAGGATATCGCCTACCTGATGGCTACCGATAAATGGATCTGCTGTGTTGGGGTCCATATCGATATCAACGCTTACCTGGCCTTTGAGGAACCAGAAACCGACCTGTGCATCACCATTTACAGCAAAACGGTCCAGGCCGAAGTAAAGCATGCGGTCGCCCGCTTCGTGGACAGGCGTACCAGTAAGCGGATAATCAGCCGGGTTAATGTAGGCCGCCGCAAAAGCATCCAGAATCTGGTCTTTGTCAGGTGCGACGTTGTTTTCGGTGCTTTGCCATTCGCTGATATCATTTACGTCTTTAGAACC
>NZ_JASBRH010000064.1 GCF_029961155.1 Pontibacterium granulatum
AGTCAGGGAGTCAGGGAGTCAGGGAGTCAGGGAGTCAGGGAGTCAGGGAGTCAGGGAGTCAGGGAGTCAGGGAGTCAGGGAGTCAGGGAGTCAGGATAGGCTGTCTACCCCGTATGGAGTAGACAAGCGCCTGGTATCAGAATTATCTATCTACATCATTCTCATGCCACTCAGGAGTGAAACGCATTACCCGATCATCCCAGTCATCATCATAGACATGCGAAGGGCGGATGGTATCTGCTACAACACTGCCAGCGAACAACATCACCGCAAGCATACCCAAAAACGATTTCATCAATATTTTCATATCTGCCTCCTCACCTTTTCGCTCTCAATATCAATATAGAAAACAGATTTGAATCAAGACTGAAAAATAACCAATTGTTATCTTCTGTCATGAATTATTCACAAATTGATTTTATCCACAGATTACCAGGTGTGTGATGAACTATGGACTGATTAACACATAGCGATACACAGCGTTTTGCGGTGTCACTTGGAGTGCTAGTCGACACGGCCGTAGGTTGGTCAACGCGCGGCGTCACCCAACACGGGCCCGGTTGTTAGCGTTATCGCGGATACGGATCTTGATGGCGATGTTGCGCAGTGTTGGGCATCGCTAAAGCGATGGCCAACCTACAGGCTATAAGCTGAGCCTGGAGGTGTTTGGGCCGTAGGATGTAGGGCAGCTTTTAAGCTGCCGGC
>NZ_JASBRH010000065.1 GCF_029961155.1 Pontibacterium granulatum
TTGGCGTCTGGTGGAATGGGTGCCGCCTCCGGCTTTACGAAACCGGTGATCAGAATGTACAGGATGTAGAACGCACCCAGCATCAGGCCCGGGATAACCGCTCCCATGAACAGATCGCCCACGGACAGACCCAACTGGTCCGCCATGATCACCAGCATGATGCTTGGCGGGATCAGGATGCCCAGAGTACCGGCGGAGGCGATGGTGCCCAGTGCCAGCGGCATGGCGTACCCCTGCTTGGTCATAGAGGGCAGGGACATGACCGCCAGCAGTACAACCGACGCACCGATGATGCCGGTGGACGCCGCCAGGATAATACCGATCGCAGTAACCGTGATCGCCAGACCGCCGCGGACGCGACCAAACAGCTCCTGCATAGATTGCATCAGGCGCTCAGCAACGCCGGACTTATCCAGCATGATTCCCATGAATATGAACATCGGCAACGCTACCAATATCCAGTTATCCATGATCTTCCAAAGACGGTTAACGACCAGCCCCAGCGTGGTGTAATCCAGACCGGTCATGGTGTCCATGTACATATCAGCCAGGTAACCGATACCGGCAAAAATTACACCGATCCCCCCGAGTACCCAGGCTACCGGGATACCGGT
>NZ_JASBRH010000066.1 GCF_029961155.1 Pontibacterium granulatum
ACCGGTATCCCGGTAGCCTGGGTACTCGGGGGGATCGGTGTAATTTTTGCCGGTATCGGTTACCTGGCTGATATGTACATGGACACCATGACCGGACTGGATTACACCACGCTGGGGCTGGTCGTTAACCGTCTTTGGAAGATCATGGATAACTGGATATTGGTAGCGTTGCCGATGTTCATCTTCATGGGAATCATGCTGGATAAGTCCGGCGTTGCTGAGCGCCTGATGCAATCCATGCAGGAGCTGTTCGGTCGCGTCCGCGGCGGTCTGGCGATCACGGTTACTGCGATCGGTATTATCCTGGCGGCGTCCACCGGCATCATCGGTGCCTCGGTTGTACTGCTGGCGGTCATGTCCCTGCCCTCTATGACCAAGCAGGGGTACGCCATGCCGCTGGCGCTGGGCACCATCGCCTCCGCCGGTACCCTGGGCATCCTGATCCCGCCAAGCATCATGCTGGTGATCATGGCGGACCAGCTGGGTCTGTCCGTGGGTGATCTGTTCATGGGAGCCGTCATCCCGGGCCTGATGCTGGGTGCGTTCTACATCCTGTACATTCTGATCACCGGTTTCGTAAAGCCGGAGGCGGCACCCATTCCACCAGACGCCAA
>NZ_JASBRH010000067.1 GCF_029961155.1 Pontibacterium granulatum
TCATTCATCGGAACCGCGAATGAATCGAACGGGTAGGCGTCACGTAGATACGCTTTGGTGGTGAACGGGAAGTTTTTCAAATCGTCCAGGCTTTTAAGCTCGTACGGGTGAACACCTTTCTCGTCACACAGTTTCTTGTATGCCGGCACGTTGTTGTACGCGTGGGCGATGCTCCACTGCATGCGGATCAGCTGCAGGTCGCGCAGCTCATCGATGCTGGCGGTCTCAATAGGGTCGAGCGCTCGGCGAGAAGAGTTATCGAATTGCATCGTTATAGTTGTCCTGTCTGGTTTGTTGTCATGTCAGACGTATTGTCAGAACACCCGTCTCTGCGGACGGCTTATCACTTGCAGCGTTGCGAAATTCCACTCTGGCAACTGCTTCAAGTGTATTTCATAGGGTAGCCCCTTTTATAGGGATCGTGGGCTACCCTATAGCGCGTTTAAACCAATGCTTAAACGCGCTCAATGATGATCGCGATACCCTGACCTACACCAATACACATGGTGCACAGGGCGTAACGACCACCGGTA
>NZ_JASBRH010000068.1 GCF_029961155.1 Pontibacterium granulatum
TCATTCATCGGAACCGCGAATGAATCGAACGGGTAGGCGTCACGTAGATACGCTTTGGTGGTGAACGGGAAGTTTTTCAAATCGTCCAGGCTTTTCAGCTCGTACGGGTGAACACCTTTCTCGTCACACAGTTTCTTGTATGCCGGCACGTTGTTGTACGCGTGGGCGATGCTCCACTGCATGCGTGTCAGCTGCAGGTCGCGCAGCTCATCGATGCTAGCGGTTTCAATTGGGTCGAGCGCTCGGCGAGATGGTTTGTCAAATTGCATCGTTATTATTGTCCTGTCTAATTCGCTGTTGTTGTGTCAGAACGCAACGTCTCTGTTGGACGAAAAAAGGGGTGGCCACCTATTTCGGGATCAGTGGGTCACCCCTGCAAGGCGTTTAAACCAATGCTTAAACGCGCTCAATGATGATCGCGATACCCTGACCTACACCAATACACATGGTGCACAGGGCGTAACGACCACCGGTA
>NZ_JASBRH010000069.1 GCF_029961155.1 Pontibacterium granulatum
CTGGACGATTTGAAAAACTTCCCGTTCACCACCAAAGCGTATCTACGTGACGCCTACCCGTTCGATTCATTCGCGGTTCCGATGAATGAGGTTGTACGCGTACATGCATCTTCCGGCACCACCGGTAAGCCGACCGTTGTGGGTTACACCCAGAACGATATCAACACTTGGGCTGACGTCGTTGCTCGATCTATCCGCGCGGCGGGTGGTCATGCAGGCGACAAAGTACACGTATCCTACGGCTACGGTCTGTTTACCGGCGGCTTGGGTGCCCACTACGGCGCTGAACGCTTAGGATGTACGGTCATTCCAATGTCCGGTGGTCAAACCGAGAAACAGGTCCAGCTGATCCAGGATTTTGATCCGGACATTATCATGGTGACGCCATCCTACATGCTGAACCTGATCGACGAGATGGAACG
>NZ_JASBRH010000006.1 GCF_029961155.1 Pontibacterium granulatum
AAAACGGCTAAAAAACCACCAATACCAAACCAATACCAAACCAATACCGGTCATTAAGCAACCAACCCTGAACGACAGGCACAAAAAAGGCGCCTGTCGGCGCCTTTTAATTGGGTAGAGTCGCTTTGCGACAGCCGAATTAACGGCCGAGCTTTTGGCGAATCTGCTGCAAGGTACGCAGCTGAGCTGCTGCTTCTGCAAGCTGGGAAGCTGCTTTCGAGTATTCAAACTCGGAAGTTTTATCAGCCATCGCCTGCTCAGCGTGCTTCTGTGCTTCCATTGCTGCAGCTTCATCCAGGTCGCCTGCGTGCAGAGCAGTGTCTGCCAGTACAGTGACCTTGTGAGGCTGAACTTCCAGGAAGCCGCCAGAGATATAAAAAATATCCTGCTCGCCGCCCTGCTTACGCAGCTCGACAGGGCCTGGTTTCAGTTCCGACAGGAGCGGAGCGTGACCCGGGTAGATACCCAGGTCACCCAGGCTACCTGTTACGGATACGAATTCGATCAGGCCGGAGAATACTTCTTCTTCAGCACTTACGATATCGCAATGAACAGTCATAGCCATGTTGTTTACCTCTTAAAGGTGTTTCCGCCGGGACCTGATTACAGGCTCTTAGCTTTCTCGATCGCTTCTTCGATACCGCCAACCATGTAGAAAGCCTGCTCCGGCATGGAGTCGTACTCACCCGCCAGGATCGCTTTAAAGCTAGAGATGGTTTCTTTCAGCGGTACGTACTTACCTGGAGAACCAGTGAAGACTTCTGCTACGAAGAATGGCTGAGACAGGAAGCGCTGGATCTTACGTGCGCGGCCTACTACCTGCTTATCTTCTTCGGACAGTTCGTCCATACCCAGGATCGCGATGATGTCTTTCAGCTCTTTATAACGCTGCAATACACCCTGTACGTTACGAGCAACTTCGTAGTGCTCCTGACCGATTACCAGTGGATCCAGCTGACGAGAGGTGGAGTCCAGTGGGTCTACCGCAGGGTAGATACCCAGCTCGGCAATCTGACGGGACAGTACAACGGTCGCATCCAAGTGGGAGAAGGTCGTAGCTGGGGATGGGTCAGTCAAGTCATCCGCAGGTACGTATACCGCCTGGATAGAGGTGATGGAACCAGTCTTGGTGGAAGTGATTCGTTCCTGCAGAACACCCATCTCTTCCGCCAGAGTTGGCTGGTAACCTACCGCAGAAGGCATACGACCCAGCAGTGCAGATACCTCAGTACCCGCCAGGGTGTAACGGTAGATGTTGTCTACGAACAACAGTACGTCACGGCCTTCGTCACGGAATTTCTCAGCCATAGTCAGGCCAGTCAGCGCTACACGCAGACGGTTACCTGGAGGCTCGTTCATCTGACCGTATACCAGAGATACTTTGTCCAGTACGTTGGACTCTTTCATCTCGTAGTAGAAGTCGTTACCTTCACGAGTACGCTCACCTACACCCGCAAATACGGAGTAGCCGGAGTGCTCGATCGCGATGTTACGGATCAGTTCCATCATGTTTACGGTTTTACCTACACCGGCACCACCGAACAGACCAACTTTACCACCCTTCGCGAATGGGCATACCAGGTCGATTACCTTGATGCCGGTTTCCAGCAGCTCGTTAGAAGCTGCCTGTTCGTCGTAGGAAGGTGCTTTACGGTGAATAGGCATACGCTCTTCTTCACCGATTTCACCACACTCATCGATTGGGTTACCCAGTACATCCATGATACGACCCAGGGTCGCAGTACCTACAGGTACGGATACTGGAGCACCAGTGTTTTCTACGTCCCAACCACGGCTCACACCTTCGGTCTGACCCATTGCGATTGCACGTACGACACCATCACCCAGCTGCTGCTGAACTTCCAGTGTCAGGCCGGTTTTACCGACGACCAATGCGTCGTAAACCTTCGGTACATTGTCACGTGGGAATTCCACGTCAACTACTGCACCGATAATCTGAACAATAGTTCCGCTACTCATGTTCGGATCCTCTTAACTTTTAAACCTGTTGACTGCTTATACAGCAGCAGCACCACCAACGATCTCAGAAATCTCCTGAGTGATCGCAGCCTGACGCGCTTTGTTGTAGACCATCTGAAGTTCATCGATCAGATTGCCTGCGTTGTCAGTTGCGTTCTTCATCGCCAGCATACGGGCTGCCTGTTCACAGGCGTTATTCTCAACCACCGCCTGGTACACCAGAGACTCGATATAACGAAGAAGCAGACCATTCAGAAGGTCTTTTGCTTCTGGCTCGTAGATGTAGTCCCAGTGATGGTTAAGACGTTCATCGTCGTCTTCTGCCTTCAGTGGAAGCACCTGTTCGACGTTCGGCTTCTGCGTCATTGTGTTCACGAATTCGTTAGACACAATGTACAGCTTGTCCAGCTTGCCTTCATCGTAACTATCCAGCATCACTTTTACGGCACCGATCAGATCACCAACCTCTGGCTGGTCACCCAGATGGGTTTTTGCCGCAACAACGTTGCCACCATAGTTTTTGAAGAATGCAACCGCTTTGGAACCCAGCGCGCAGACATCGATTTCGACGTTCTGGTCGTGAGCTTCCTTCATGCTGGAAACAGCTGCTTTAAAAGCGTTTACGTTCAAACCACCACACAGGCCGCGATCGGTCGATACCACAATAAAACCAACGCGTTTAGTCTCACGCTCCTGCATGTACAAGTGTGTGTACTCAGGGTTGGACTTGGCCAGGTGCTGAATTACGCCACGGATGCTCCGCGCGTATGGGCGGGACGACTGCATGCGATCCTGGGCCTTACGCATTTTAGATGCAGCAACCATTTCCATGGCGCTGGTGATCTTACGCGTACTACCGATGCTCGCAATTTGCGTCTTAATTTCTTTTCCGACTGCCATAGTTCCGCCTTCTTAACCTTGACTTAGTGTACGGTCTGCACTGCCATGCAGCGCAGACCACTTACTCTTAGCGAGTAATTACCAAGTCTGGGTAGACTTGAACTTCTCGATACCAGCCTTGAACTGTGCTGCGATCTCGTCGTTGTAGCCGCCAGTTTCGTTGATCTTAGCCATCAGGTCAGCGTATTCGCCGTTGAAGTAAGAGATCAGCGCAGCTTCGAAATCCAGAATCTTGTTCAGGTCGATATCGTTCAGGTAACCTTCGTTGGCAGCGTACAGGCTCAGACCCATGTCAGCTACGGACATTGGAGAGTACTGTTTCTGCTTCATCAGCTCGGTTACAGCCTGACCGTGCTCCAGCTGAGCACGAGTAGCATCGTCAAGGTCAGAAGCGAACTGCGCGAATGCCGCCAGTTCACGGTACTGAGCCAGAGCCAGACGAACACCACCACCCAGTTTCTTGATGATCTTAGTCTGAGCTGCACCACCTACACGGGATACAGACAGACCTGCGTTGATCGCAGGACGAACACCAGAGTTGAACAGGTCAGTTTCCAAGAAGATCTGACCGTCGGTGATGGAGATAACGTTGGTCGGTACGAACGCGGATACGTCACCACCCTGAGTTTCGATTACTGGCAGTGCAGTCAGGGAACCGGTCTGGCCCTTAACTTCGCCGTCAGTGAACTTCTCAACGTAGTCAGCGTTAACACGCGCAGCACGCTCCAGCAGACGGGAGTGCAAGTAGAATACGTCACCAGGGTATGCTTCACGACCCGGCGGACGACGCAACAGCAGGGAGATCTGACGGTATGCCCATGCCTGTTTAGTCAGGTCATCGTATACGATCAGTGCATCTTCACCGCGGTCACGGAAGTATTCACCCATGGAACAACCAGCGTATGGAGCCAGGAACTGCATCGCAGCTGGATCAGCAGCGCCTGCAGCAACTACGATGGTGTGATCCATCGCGCCGTGCTCTTCCAGCTTACGTACTACGTTAGCGATAGTGGACTGTTTCTGACCCACAGCTACGTAGATACACTTAACGCCGGTACCTTTCTGGTTGATGATCGCGTCGATAGCGATCGCAGATTTACCAATCTGACGGTCACCGATGATCAGCTCACGCTGGCCACGACCGATTGGCACCATGGAGTCGATAGACTTCAGACCGGTCTGTACCGGCTGGTCTACGGACTGACGCTCGATTACACCAGGTGCAACCTTCTCTACAGCGTCAAACAGTTTGGTTTCTACCGGGCCTTTACCGTCGATAGGGTTACCCAGGGCGTCTACTACACGACCCAGCAGTTCCGTACCAACAGGTACTTCCAGGATTCGGCCAGTACAACGCGCGGTCATACCTTCAACCAGGTCCTGGTAGTCACCCAGAACTACAGCACCTACGGAGTCGCGCTCAAGGTTAAGCGCCATACCGTAAACGCCGCCAGGGAATTCGATCATTTCCCCGTACATAACGTCAGCGAGACCGTGAATCAGAATGATACCGTCGGATACGCTGACGATAGTGCCCTCATTACGGGCTTCAGAAGACACATCCAGCTTCTCGATGCGCTTCTTCAGAATCTCGCTGATCTCAGATGGATTCAGTTGCTGCATGTTTATTCCTCACACTCAGGAATTCATAGCTTCGGCCAGTTTCGCGATACGTGCGCGAACAGAGCCATCGATAACCAGGTCGTCTGCGCGGATCACTACGCCACCCAGGATAGATTTGTCTACCTGTGTAGTCAGGGATACTTCGCGACCCAGCTTCGTGCCTAGTGCCTGAGCTAGTTTCTGTTGCTGCTGCTCATCCAGGTCAAATGCAGTGGTCACGTCGATAGCAACGGACTTCTGCTGATTTGCCTTCAGCTGCTCGAATTGTGCACTGATCTCAGGCAACAGTAGCAAACGCTGATTTTCAGCCAGCAAAGAAACGAAGTTCTTGCTGCCTTCGTCGATGTTCTCTTCAAGAACAGAGATCAACGCGTCAGCTTTTTGCGTACTTGTCAGTCCTGGATTACCGATTACCTGTTTCATGGTCGCATCCTGAGCAACCGCACTTGCGGTTGCCAGAACTTCTGACCACTGATCCAGGGAACCCTGTTCCAGTGCATACTCAAAAGCAGCTTTCGTGTATGGGCGAGCGACTGTATTGAGTTCAGCCATCATAAACCTCGCTTAAAGCTCAGCTGCCAGTTTCTCAACGAGCTGTGCATGAGCCTGCTCATCAATAGAGGCTTCCAGAATCTTCTCAGCGCCAGCTACAGCCAGTACCGCTACCTGAGCACGCAGTGCTTCTTTAGCGCGGTTAGCTTCCTGCTCGATTTCAGCCTGAGCTGCGGTTTTCACGCGCTCAGCTTCTTCACGAGCCTGCTCTTTCGCTTCGTCGATGATCTGGTTTGCCCGCTTATTGGCTTGTTCAATGATGGCGGCTGCTTCTTCTTTGCTCTGACGCATATCTGCAGCGGCTTTTTCTTTCGCCAGCTGCAGGTCACGTTCAGCGCGGTCAGCAGCGTCCAGGCCTTCAGCAATTTTCTTTTTACGTTCTGCCAGCGCAGCCGTAATTGGCGGCCACACGTACTTCATGCAGAAGATAACGAAAATTGCGAACGCGATGGCCTGACCAATGATGGTTAAATTGATATTCACGCCATTACCTCTCGCGGTGTTTAGCTAATTAAAAGTAGGTGTCCCAAGGGACGTTTAATAACTACTTAAACTAGTCTTAAACAGCGAACAGCAGGTACATGCCCAGACCAACACCGATCATAGGTACCGCATCAACCAGACCCATTACGATGAAGAACTGAGAACGCAGCAGTGGAACCAGTTCAGGCTGACGAGCAGCACCTTCCAGGAATTTACCGCCCAGCATACCGATGCCAACAGCAGCGCCGATTGCAGACAGACCCATCATCAGAGCAGCAGCCAGATACACCAAAGATTGTTCCATCAGATTTCTCCAATTTTAAGTTTTGAAAGTTTAAAGAGTAGTTGTAAATTTTTTCTATTCAGTTGCTACGCATTAGTGGTGATCATGCGCCATGGCCATGTAAACAATAGTCAGGACCATGAAGATGAACGCCTGCAGCGTAATAACCAGAATGTGGAAGATCGCCCAAGGTACAGACAGGATCCACTGGATCCAGAATGGCATCAGCGCAATCAGGATAAAGATCATTTCACCAGCGTACATGTTACCGAACAGTCGCAGCGCCAGAGATACAGGCTTCGCGAACAGGCCAACCAGTTCCAGGAACAGGTTGAACGGCAGCATCCACTTACCCAGCGGCTGCAGGGACAGCTCAGCCAGGAATCCACCAACGCCTTTTTCTTTAACGCTGTAGTAGATGATCAGACCAAATACAGACAATGCCATACCCAGGGTCGCGTTCACGTCAGTGGTTGGTACCACTTTCATGTAGGAGATACCCATTTCAGATGCAACGAATGGGATCCAATCGACCGGCACAAGGTCCATGGCGTTCATGAGGAAAATCCAGACAAAAATGGTCAGCGACAGTGGCGCGATCAGATCATTTTTGTGGTGGAAGATGCTTTTCACGTTCTCATCGATGAACTCGATGATGCTTTCTACGAAGTTCTGCGCATTGCCCGGTACGCCTTCAGTTACGCTTTTCGCAACTTTCAGGAACAACCAAACAAACATCAGGCCCAGAGCGATAGACCAGAACATAGTGTCTACGTTGATCGCCCAAAAGCCCATTTCTGCAGCTTCATTGCCGTGTGCAAAGGTCCAGGTACCACCGTCACCAACCACTGTTCCATCATAACGGGTAGTGCCTGCCGGCAGCTTACCAAACGTCAGGTTGGTCAAGTGGTGGGAGATGTACTCTGAGGATGTGAGAGTTCCGCTTTCGCTAGCCATTCTCAGTGTCTCTCTGTCAAAGTTTCAGGAACCGGTTATTCAAATTCATCTGCGCGATCCAGCCTGAGATCTGCATCAGGATGAAAGTGACAAATAGGGAAAATGGGCTCAGAGGTTCGACCAGAATAAACACAGCGGCAAACGCGACTATGCTGATTCCCATTTTCCATATTTCACTTGCATATAACTCGACCAACGCGGTATTCGGCGACTGGCCAGGCCTGCTTTTCAATGCCCGATTGGCGAAATAGAGGTTTGGGATCAGATACAGCGCTGCCCCCAGCAATGTGGAGTATGCCGTTACGATATCAATCAGCAACAGCCCGCCTGAAACAAAAACCGCAATTGCCGCCTGAATCAGGAAGATTCGGAAAATCTTTTTACGAGTGACTTGGCTATGGATTCCTTGCTTTTGGCCCCGTTTGCCCATCTTGTGCCACTGCAACCCTGAATCGTAAGTGCTGTTTGATGCCCTATTTCGGAGCGTAGCTCTCGAAAAGCTTGCAGATTATATGAACAATGAGAGGCCGAAACAACAGGCTTCGTAAGTATTTGCACTAATGTATGATCCCCCCCATTGAGTAGGGGGAGAGGGGGGATAGGGCCAAACCATACATATGGTGAATTGGCCCAGTCTAAAACACTATCTATTGTAGATTTTGCAGGATTGCTTCGAGTGATTCTTTGGAATCATAGGCGATGGTTATTTTGCCTTTTCCCTTCGCATTTTTAGAGATGCTGACCTTGGTCGCAAGCTTGCGGGAAAGATTGCTGGCCCAGCTCTCCAATTCAACGTCCGGCTCGGGCTTTTTGATCTCTTCTTTCTGCTCATTCGACTGCAACTTACGCACTAACTCTTCTGTCTGGCGTACCGACAATCCTTTACCGGATACTTCGCGTGCAGCGGCAACCTGAGCCTCTTCATCCAACGGCAACAAAGCACGGGCATGCCCCATCTCCAAGTCACCGTACTCAAGCATTTTGCGCACATCACCAGTCAGGTTCATCAGACGCAACAGGTTGGTTACGGTTGAGCGGGATTTACCCACGGCATCAGCCACTTCCTGCTGGGTCAGCTCGAACTCTTGCTGCAAACGCTGCAGGGCGATCGCTTCCTCCATCGGATTCAGGTTTTCGCGCTGGATGTTCTCAATCAACGCCATGGCAATGGCGGCTTCATCCGGCACATCCTTGATCACGACAGGGATGGTGTTCAGTCCCGCCATCTGGCAGGCACGCCAACGGCGTTCACCGGCGATAATCTCGTAACGCTCACTGTCGATCGGACGCACCACAATCGGCTGCATCACCCCCTGGGCACGGATGGAGTTCGCCAGGTCTTCCAGTGCCTGGGGTTCCAGGTCACGTCGAGGCTGGTACCGGCCACGCTGAATCAGGTGTACTCCCAGTTCGGGATAGGCCGGTTTTTCCGGTTTCGCAACGGCATCCACTTCCGGCGCCAGCGCCACCTCTTCTAGCTCACTTACGCTGGACAGCAGTGCATCCAGTCCGCGCCCCAAGCCACGCTTCTTCGCCATATTATGCTTCCTGTAACTCTTTGTTCTGCTTCTGTTCCTGCTTGGTGCGGCGAATCAACTCGCCGGCCAGGGCCAGGTAGGCCACGGCGCCACGGGAGTTTTTATCGTACAGCAACGCGGGCAGACCATGACTCGGGGCTTCTGCCAGGCGCACGTTACGTGGAATCACCGTACGGTACACTTTATCACCGAAGTACTCGATCAGGTGATCGGACACGTCCTTGGTCAGGCTCATGCGCGGGTCAAACATAGTGCGCAGAATCCCCTCAATCCGCAGATCCGGATTGAGGCGTTTGTTAATCTTGTCGATGGTGCCCACGAGCGCAGAGATTCCCTCCAACGCGTAATATTCACACTGCATCGGGATGATCACGCCGCTGGATGCGGAAAGTGCGTTGACAGTCAGCAGGTTGAGCGACGGCGGGTTGTCGATCAGGATAAAGTCATACTGATCTTCAATCGGTTTCAACGCCATCTTAAGACGGAATTCGCGGCGTGGCAGCTGCAACAACTCCACTTCCGCCGCGGTCAGGTCACCGTTGGAGCCGATCAGGTCGTATCCCGCCGGGGACTTTTCAATCACCGCCTCCGCAGCACTGATATCACCGGTCAGAAGTTCGTAGACGGAATTTTCCAGACCGTGCTTATCCACGCCGCTGCCCATGGTCGCGTTACCCTGCGGATCCATATCGATCAGCAATATACGCTTCTTGGTCGCGGCAAGCGAAGCTGCCAGGTTTACGCAGGTCGTTGTCTTGCCTACACCACCTTTCTGGTTGGTGACTGTCAGTATTCTGGCCACACTCAGGCTCTCCCCAGGATCAACAGATGTCGTTCTCCGTCCGTGTCCGGCACCTGCAGACGGTGGCTGTCTTTGACCACGATGTCCGTCGGCAATGCTGCCAGTTCTTCGTCAGGATACAGGCCTTTCATTGCAAGAAAAACACCCTCTTCGGCACAGAGGTGACGGGTCCAGTGGATCATGTCTTCCAGGGAGGCAAAGGCCCGTGAAATCACCTGCTTGAACGGTTCAACCTGGTACTTTTCCACACGTTCGTGCACGACGGTGAGGTTATCCAGCTTCAGTTCGATCTTCGCCTGCAGCTGGAAACGGGTTTTCTTACCGTTACTGTCCAGCGTAGTAATCTGCAGGTCTGGGCGACAGATCGCCAGCGGAATACCCGGTAGCCCTGGTCCACTGCCCACATCGATCAGGGCTTCATTGCGGATATACGGCAATACACTCAGGCTATCGAGCAGGTGACGGCTGACCATCTCCTGCGGATCGCGCACGGCGGTCAGGTTGTAGGCTTTGTTCCACTTGATCAGCATCTGCAGGTAAGCCATCAGGGTATCAATCTGCCCCGCTTCCAGGGTCAGATTCATCCGGTCGAGGCCACGCTCAAGGGTGTTTCGTAACTGCAGATCCATTAACTTGCTGCCTTATCCTGTTTCTTGGTGAGTTGCTGTTTTTTCAGGTATACCAGCAGCAACGAAATCGCCGCCGGGGTGATGCCCTGAATACGGGACGCCTGGGCGATGGTTTCCGGGCGCACCTCTTTCAATTTCATGGTCAGTTCGTTGGAGAGACCGCCGACCTGATCATAGTCGAAGTCGGCCGGCAGCTTGGTGTTCTCCTGACGGCGCATCTGCTCGATCTCATCACGCTGACGGTCGATGTAACCGGCGTACTTGAACTGGATCTCCACCTGTTCAGCCACCTGCGGATCGCTCACCGCTTCCCCTTTCAGATTGGCGACATCGGCGTATACCAGTTCCGGACGTTTGATCAGGTCCGCCAGGTTATATTCGCGGGACAATGGTGTTTTCAGTTTTTCGTTCAGCTCTGCCGCTTGTTCAGACTTCGGCTGCACCCAGGTGTCACGCAGGCGCTGTTTCTCCAGCTCGATTGCTTCGCGCTTCTCACTGAAGTGTGCCCAACGCGCATCACCGACCAGACCCAGTTCGCGACCTTTTTCGGTCAGGCGTAGGTCCGCATTGTCTTCACGCAGGATCAGACGGTATTCCGCCCGGCTGGTAAACATACGGTACGGTTCAGAAGTCCCCAGCGTGATCAGGTCATCAACCAGTACACCGATGTACGCCTCATCACGGCGTGGTGACCACTGCTCTTTCTCCTGCGCACGTGCCGCCGCGTTGCTGCCGGCCAACAAGCCCTGGGCCGCCGCTTCTTCGTAACCGGTGGTACCGTTGATCTGACCGGCGAAGTAGAGACCGTTGATGTATTTGGTCTCCAGCGTGTGTTTCAGGTCCTGCGGGTTGAAGTAATCGTATTCGATCGCGTAACCCGGACGGGTGATATGCGCATTCTCGAACCCTTTCATGGAGCGGATCGCCGCCAGCTGGATATCAAACGGCAGACTGGTCGATACGCCATTTGGATAGAGTTCGTGGGTGGTCAGCCCTTCCGGCTCAACAAACACCTGGTGACGGTCTTTATCGGCAAAACGCATGATCTTGTCTTCGATGGATGGGCAGTAACGCGGACCGACACCACCGATTACGCCGGTATACAGCGGGGAACGATCCAGGCCGGAACGCAGGATATCGTGGGTCTGCTCATTGGTGTAGGTGATGTAACAGCTGACCTGCTGTGGGTGGTCACTCTGGGATCCCATGTACGACATGATCGGCGTTGGTGTATCGCCTGGCTGTTCCTGCATTACCGAGAAATCCACGCTGCGGGCATCAATGCGCGGGGGGGTACCTGTCTTCAGACGATCAACACGCAGCGGCAACTCACGCAGGCGGGCTGCAAGGGCAATGGACGGTGGGTCACCGGCACGACCGGCGGAGTGATTTTCCATACCCACATGGATGATGCCACCCAGGAAAGTGCCGGCGGTCAGTACGACAGATTGAGCATGAAAGCGGATCCCGGTATTGGTCACTACACCTTTTACCGTGTCGCCTTCAACAATCAGGTCATCCGCTGATTGCTGAAACAGCTGCAGGTTGGGCTGGTTCTCCAGAATATCACGGATAGCCGCTTTGTAGAGGATACGGTCTGCTTGGGCACGGGTGGCTCGAACCGCAGGTCCTTTTCGGGAGTTCAGAACACGAAACTGAATACCACCGAGATCGGTAGCACGGGCCATGGCACCGTCCAGTGCATCAACCTCTTTCACCAAATGGCTTTTACCGATACCACCAATGGCCGGGTTGCAGGACATCTGACCCAAGGTTTCGATGTTATGGGTCAGCAAAAGCGTCTGTGCTCCCATACGGGCAGCAGCCAGTGCAGCTTCGGTACCTGCGTGACCTCCACCAATAACAATGACATCAAAGCGACTTGGATAGTCCACTTGCCAACACCTCGTAAGAACATACTAATCAGGAGAACCGGGATTGGTTCTGGAAAAGGGGACTGATTATACCCTTCTCTGTCCAACGAGAAAATGATCAAAATTTAGCCAGGTCTCTTTCTGTCTTCCTATATATAGAAAAATATAAAGAAGAATATATATATCTTGTTGTTGTTTGTTATATATGGAGAGGCCATTTTCTGTGATTAACCCTATCTAACCTTTATAAAACATGAAGTTATAGAGGCCCGAACTGTGTTTATAAGCTGCCGTAAAGTTCTTCGTATCCTGATGGGTAAGTTGTGAATGAAACGGCGCTTTATGCACATCGTGAATAACCCACAAAATTCTCCCCATAACAGTCCCATGTCGTTATACACGTTTTCCACATATGGATGTGAGTAAGCACAACTCAGGTAAAGCCTGTCGGTTATCTGTGTACAAGCCGGGGATAGTTTGGTCTGTCCGATATATCGATGTGGTTCCTGTGAATTGTATAAATCGGATGGAATGAAAGGCGAAAGCTAATAATACTCTCCAGTGATGTAGATAACACTGAAATATTTAAATATAACAGCGTCTTACAGAATAAATAAGATGTTGATGTCCGGTGTGAAAATATCTGTTATTCACACTGATTCACAGCCTTATGAACAGGGTTGTTCCCGTGGTGGAGCATAGGTCGTGAAGGAAGTTATCCAAACGGGGCTGATTTCTGATGATCGTGTGAGTGAGTCTGTCTGTTAGTAACTATAGGCAGTCAGTATGACCCTGCGGGTCAGGTATGGTTATCAACATTCAAGGCACGGATTGAGATTAGCATTGCTGGATGCTGGCCCAGCATAGGGAGAACCTACGTACCAGGCTCAGCACGAAAACGCCGGTATTTTGCTTACCTATAATATTTATGAATAGAAGGCTTTGTTTTTTGAGTATTTTGTTATTCAGGATGCGGAGAGCCGCTACCAGTATCGGACCAAAGGTATCTGAAAGGAACTGATGGGAGAGATTGGGAGGATTAGCCGGTGAATTCTAAAGTGGGGAGTCGGGGCCGGGAGCAGGCCCCTGAAATGAGTGTGCTAGGTGTTCAGAGCGAGATGCCCTGCTGCTGCAACCACTGTTTCAGCTGAGGCAGTGGCATGGCGCCGCTCATGCGTGCCACCTCTTTACCCTGTTTAAACAATATCAACGTTGGTATGGAGCGGATCTGCCACTGAGCAGCGATCCCCTGCTCCGCTTCGGTATTAAGCTTGGCCAGGCGGATAGCCGGTTCGAAGTTCTGTGCAGCCTGCTCAAAGATCGGTGCAAACTGCTGACAGGGACCGCACCAGGTTGCCCAGCAATCGACCAGCACCGGGATGTCGTTACGGTTCAGCACACTGCTCACATTGCTGGCCGTCAGTTCCTGGGCTTTACCGCTGAAGATGGGCTGCTTGCACTTACCACATTTCGGACAGTCACCCAGGCGCTCGGCGGGTACACGGTTGGTCACAGTACAGTGTGGGCAGCTGAGATTGAGTGCCATGGAAATCTCTCCCCTATTACTTACCAATACAGAACGAACTGAAGATTCGGCCCAGCAGATCGTCGGAGCTGAATTCACCGGTGATCTCGTTGAGGGACTGCTGGGCTTGGCGCAGGTCTTCTGCCAGCAGCTCACCCGCGCCGTTCATCACCAACTGATCGTAGCCGGTTTGTAGAAGATCGTGTGCGGTCTGTAACGCTTCCAAGTGGCGACGGCGGGCCAGGAAACCGCCTTCGGTGGTGGCGCTGAAGCCCATGCAGGATTTCAGGTGTTCGCGTAGCTGATCGACACCTTGGTTAGCCTTGGCGGAAAGTGCAATCAGCGTATGGCCATGCGCTTCGCGCTGGCCGATCGCTTCGCCGCTCAGGTCGGCTTTGTTGCGGATTACGGTGATCTTGTCTGCATCCGGCAGCTGGTGCACGAACTCCGGCCAGATCTGTTCCGGGTCGTCGGTGTCGGTGGTGGTACTGTCCACCATCAGCAGCACACGGTCGGCAGTGCGGATCTCTTCCCAGGCGCGGTCGATACCGATCCGCTCCACCTCATCCGGTGCGTCACGCAAACCCGCGGTGTCGATAATATGCAACGGCATACCGTCGATATGGATGTGTTCACGCAATACGTCACGGGTGGTGCCGGCGATGTCGGTCACAATGGCGCGGTCCTGACCGGCCAGTGCGTTAAGCAGACTGGATTTACCGGCATTCGGGCGACCGGCGATCACTACGTTCATGCCTTCACGCAGCAAACTGCCCTGGCGGGCTTCGGACTGCACAGCACCCACCTTGTCCAGAATATCTTCCAGATCGGATTGCACTTTGCCGTCGGCCAGGAAGTCGATCTCCTCTTCCGGGAAGTCGATGGCGGCTTCGACGTAGATACGCAGCTGGATCAGCGACTCCACCAGATCATGGATGCGGTTGGAGAACTCTCCCTGCAGCGAGCGCAACGCACAGCGGGCGGCCTGCTCGGATGAGCTGTCGATCAGGTCGGCAATTGCCTCGGCCTGGGCCAGGTCCAGCTTGTCGTTGAGGAAGGCACGTTCAGAGAATTCACCCGGACGGGCCAGCCGGCACCCCAGTTCCAGTGTACGGCGCAGGATAAAGTCCATGATGATCGGGCCACCGTGACCCTGTAGCTCGAGCACGTCTTCCCCGGTGAAGGAGTTGGGCCCCGGGAAGTAGAGTGCAATGCCCTGATCAATCTGATTACCCTCGCCATCGAGGAATGGGCCGTAGTGGGCGTAACGGGGCTGGGGTTCGATCCCCAATACCGCGTTTGCCACCGTAAGGGCCTGTTTTCCGGATACCCGGATAATGCCGACGCCGCCCCGTCCAGGGGGGGTGGCTTGGGCTGCAATCGTGTCTTGATCAATCAGTGTCATTGTTTCGTACCATCAAAAAGCAAAAAGGCCCTTGCGGGCCTTTTTATCTGGAAGCGGTGTTACTTGGCTTTAGCCGTCTCGCCGCTGCCCTCGATCTGTTTGTTGATCACGTACTGTTGTGCGATCGACAGGATGTTGTTCACGACCCAGTACAGCGTCAGACCGGCCGGGAACCACAGGAAGAAGAAGGTGAAGAGGATCGGAAGCAACTTCATTACCTTCGCCTGCATTGGGTCCGGCGGTGTCGGGTTCAGCATCTGCTGAATGAACATACTTGCACCCATGATGATCGGCAGGATGAAGTATGGATCTTTGACCGACAGGTCAGTCAGATACAGGAACTCAGCGTGACGTAGCTCCACAGATTCCATCAGTACCCAGTACAGTGCGATGAAGATCGGCATCTGCGCGACGATCGGCAGACAGCCACCCAGTGGGTTGATCTTCTCTTTCTGGTACAGCTTCATCATCTCCTGAGACATCTTCTGGCGGTCGTCGCCATACAGCTCTTTCATGCGCTGCATCTCAGGACCAAACTTACGCATCTTCGCCATGGACTTGAACGCCTTCGCGTTCAGGTGGAACAGCGCCGCTTTCACCAGCACGGTGATACCGATGATCGCCAGACCCCAGTTACCCACAACGCTGTGGATCCATTTCAGGATGGCGTACAGCGGAGATGCGATCCACCACAACCAGCCGTAGTCGACGGTCAGTTTCAGGTTATCGTTAGCCGCTGCCATCTGCTCCTGGTCTTTCGGACCGGCGTAGAAGTGTGCGTTTACAGTCTGGGTTTCGCCCGGTGCTACAACCAAGTCAGGGGAGATGAAGCCCATGATGTAGTTGCCGTTCAGCTTACGGGATTTGTAGCTGTACTCTGCACCTGCTTCCGGAATCCATGCACTCACGAAGTAATGCTGAACGAAGGCCACGTAACCGTCTTGTGTAGTCGCCTTGAACGGGCTTTCATCCATGTCGTCGAAGTTAACTTTCTGGTAGTTGTCTTCGGCGGTGGAGAACACAGCACCCAGGTACGATTTCATACCCATATCGGTGCCGACGGTTGGATCGTCGCTACGGTCGCGCTTGATCTGGCCGAACAGGTTCGCTTTCCAGGTCTGCTCTGACTTGTTGTCCACGATGTAGGACAGGCCAACGTTGTAAGAGCCTTTGCTGAAGGTGTAGCGCTTGGTGATCAGTACACCGTGCTTGTCGGTGAAGCTCAGGTCTACGTCCAGCGTGTCACTGTCGCCCAGTTCAAACTGGGCAGCGTCTACTGTGTAAGTAGGACGACCGTCTTTGCTTGCATCCGGACCGTTGCTGCCAACCAGGCCGCTCTGAGAAACATAGGTGCGGTTGCTGGTCTGCTCCATCAGGACGAACGGCTGCTCTGCTCCCAGAGTCGCTTTGTGCACTGGCAGGGCAACCTGGATGATGTCGCCACCTTTGGTATCGATGACTACATCCAGTACGTCAGTCTTAACGGTGATCAGCTGTGCTTTAGCGGCAGCGGTACCGGTTGGTGGTACGTCTGCGCTGGCGGTATCGTCAGCTGCCTGAGGCAGATCAGTTTCAGCAGAGGAAGTGCTGTAAGCGGAAACAGAAGTAACTGCTTGCTCACCCGCTGGTACAGGCTGGCCGTAGTCTTCGTTCCACTGCAGTACCAGCATGTAAGAGATCAGTGCCATTGCGGCGATCAGTATGATTCGCTGTACATCCATGGGTTAACCGTTTTCTTTGTTTGTACGCTGTTTAGCTTTTTTTCTTAGCCGCGACCAACACTTGGAGCTTAACTTGTGCAGATCTTCGGATTCCAGGTCGCCGAGTCCACGTCGTGCAAGCACAACAATGTCAACCGCGGGCAGTTTATGCTGGTTGAGGCGAAAAGACTCGCGAATGATACGCCGAACACGGTTACGTTGCACCGCTAAGCGCACATTTTTTTTGGAAATGACAAACCCGATACGAGGGTGATCGAGTCCGTTGGGGCGGGCTAGAATAAGGAGGTGTTGGTCTGGTACTTTCAGTTCCGCTTTATCAAAGACTCGCTGAAAGCCCCCGCCAGTAAGAATCCTTAACTCGCGGGGATATCCGAATGTGGTCATTCAAATAACCAGACCTTCTCAAGAAGCCATTACTTGGACAGACGCTTACGGCCTTTAGCACGGCGACGGTTGATCAGCTGACGGCCGCTTTTAGTAGCCATGCGAGCACGGAAGCCGTGAGTACGTTTGCGTTTCAGTACGCTAGGTTGGAAAGTTCTTTTCATCGGTGTAGTCCTACTAACACTCGTTAATTTTGGGTGCCTGAGTATCAGCACGGTAAAAAATTAGACCGCGGATTCTACGGAAACTGTAAGGCTCCTTCAACCGTAAAATGACTTATTTGGATAAAAAATCAGCAAAAAACACGCTGTTTGGATAAGTTTGGTGGGTTTTTGTATTTCTGTTGATAACTAATGTAGGTCCAATAATTACAATATTTTAGCCTGTTGTTAAGGTTGGGGGCATCAGGTTGAAAGCTTGTTGCTTAATTCCTCGTAAATTCTTTCAGGTGCTGATTCTGTGTGGCTTGGAAGGAAGCAGGCTTTCATGAAAGAATTTGCAGAAATATTGGAAAGCTTTGTGGATAAGTTGTTGGCTTGAGGATAAAATCCTACCTCTTGGATAAATCGAGCCACATTGCTGCTTCGATACCGGATGTTGATAACCGGTTGCGTTAAAAAAGTGGAGAGGACACCTCATATATGTCGACGGAATTATGGGAGCGCTGTTTGCAGAGCCTGCAGGAAGAGTTTCCGGCTCAGCAATACAACACCTGGATTCGGCCACTGAAGGCATCGCCTGACTCTCCCGATCAGCTGGTTCTGATTGCGCCTAACCGCTTTGTTAAAGACTGGGTGAGCGACAAGTTCCTGGCGCGTATCCGTCAGGTGGTTTGTGACGTGACCGGCGATATCAGCGCCTCCGTTACGTTGGATGTGGGTGGTATGGCTGCAGGTGGCCGCATGGCGCGTCAGCGTCCGGTGATGCCTGCCCGTCCGCGCCCTGCTCCGATTCAGCCTGCCGCCGCGCCGGCACCCGCATCGGCTCCGGCACCGGTGGCTGCACCGGCCCCCGTCGTTGAAGAAGCGGTTGTTGCGGCACCTCAGCCGGCTCAGCCGACCATGTTCAGTCAGCATTCGATGGACGGTAACGACTTTGCGACCCAGGCGTCCATGCCTGCTGCTGCATCCGTGCCGGCAGCCAGCGAGTCCCTGTTCCAGGTGCCTCAGCCTGAACTGCCGCTGGGTCACGAAGCAACCCTGAGCACCCACAGTATGGTAACCCAGGCACCGGTTGCCGAGCGTATGGTCGAGGTGGAAGGTGGTATCCGTCATCAGTCCAACCTGAACAACTCCTTCACTTTTGAGTCCTTTGTACAAGGTAAGTCGAACCAACTGGCGCTGGCCGCAGCACGTCAGGTGGCGGACAACCCAGGCAGTTCCTACAACCCACTCTTTATATACGGTGGTGTAGGTCTCGGTAAAACCCACCTTATGCATGCGGTGGGTAACGAGATGCGTAAGTACAATCCCAACGCAAAGATCGTGTACCTGCACTCGGAGCGCTTTGTGGCGGACATGGTGAAGGCGCTGCAGCTGAATGCAATCAACGACTTCAAACGTCACTACCGTTCGGTGGATGCGTTGCTGATCGATGATATTCAGTTCTTTGCCGGTAAGGAACGCTCTCAGGAGGAGTTCTTCCATACCTTTAATGCCCTGTTGGAAGGTGGTCAGCAGATGATTCTGACCAGTGACCGCTATCCAAAGGAGATCAAAGGTGTTGAGGAACGTCTGAAATCCCGCTTTGGTTGGGGGCTGACCGTAGCGATCGAACCGCCGGAGCTGGAAACCCGAGTGGCGATCCTGATGCGTAAGGCGGTAGAGGCAAAAGTCGCCCTTCCGGACGATGCGGCCTTCTTCCTGGCGCAGAAAATCCGTTCCAATGTCCGTGAGTTGGAAGGTGCCCTTAAGCGTGTGATTGCCAACGCACATTTCACGGGTAACGCGATCACAATTCCTTTTATTAAAGAATCGCTTAAAGACCTGCTGGCTTTGCAGGATAAACAGGTTAGTATTGATAATATTCAGCGTGTGGTGGCTGACTATTACAAGATCAAAGTTGCAGATCTGTTGTCAAAACGTCGCAGCCGCTCCGTTGCGCGTCCGCGTCAGGTGGCTATGAGCCTGGCGAAAGAGCTCACCAATCACAGTTTACCGGAGATTGGTGATGCCTTTGGTGGACGAGATCACACCACCGTGCTCCACGGATGTCGTAAGATCAAGGAGCTGAGGGAAAGTGATACGGACATCAGAGAAGATTATAAGAATTTACTGCGTCATCTCACGGCGTAGTGGTACCGTTCGATATTAAGGTGGAAAACCGATGAGATTTGTTATTTCGCGTGAAGCGTTAATCAAACCTTTGCAGTTGGTGGCGGGTGTTGTTGAACGTCGTCAGACGCTGCCGGTACTCTCCAACATTTTGTTGGTCGCCGAGGGAGATCAGCTGTCACTGACCGGTACAGACCTTGAGGTCGAGCTGGTTGGCCGCGTAACACTGGATGAGCCTGCTGAGGCAGGCTCGATTACAGTACCTGCGCGTAAGCTGATGGATATCTGTAAATCCCTGCCGGATGAAGCTCGCATCGAGCTGGCACTGTCCGGCCAGAAGATGATCATCAAAGCGGGTCGTAGCCGCTTTTCCCTGTCTACCCTGCCGGCGGCAGAGTTCCCGAATGTGGAAGACGGTCCGGAAACCCTGGATCTCTCCATTACCCAGAATCAATTGCGTAAGCTGATCGACAAAACCGGCTTCTCCATGGCCCAGCAGGACGTTCGTTACTACCTGAACGGTATGCTGCTGGAGATCGCCAACGGTCAGCTGCGTTCCGTATCGACCGATGGTCACCGTCTGGCGACCTGCGTATGCGATGTGGAAGTCGACAGCTCCGTACAGCACCAGATCATCGTACCGCGTAAAGGTATCCTTGAGCTGGCGCGCCTGCTGCAACAGGGTGATGAAACCCTGCGCCTGGTTGTGGGTGCAACGCACATCCGTGCGCACGTGGGCGACTTCATCTTCACCTCCAAGCTGGTGGACGGTAAGTTCCCGGATTACCAGCGTGTAATCCCACGCAACGGCGATAAGGTGATGCTGGGGGATCGTCAGGAACTGCGTCAGGTGTTCAGCCGTATCGCAATCCTGTCCAACGAAAAATACCGCGGCGTACGCCTCTCTCTGAGCGACGGTTACCTGCAGGTAATGGCCAACAACCCGGAGCAGGAAGAAGCGGAAGAAACCGTTGCAGTGGATTACCAGGGCGACGCGCTGGAGATTGGCTTCAACGTTAACTACCTGCTGGATGTACTGTCCATCATCAGCTCCGATGTGGTGCGTTTCACCGTATCCGATCCAAACAGCAGTGCGCTGGTGCAGAGCTTCGACGACGACGGTAGTGTTTACGTTGTTATGCCAATGCGTATGTAATAGCACTTCAACCGGTTCGGCTATACTGCCGGGCCGGTTCCCCTCCCTGACTCCCCAATGACCATAGCTACCCTGAATATACGTTCTGTACGTAATCTTTCGTCTGTCAGCATCGATCCGTCGACCCGTATCAATATCTTTTCCGGTCCAAACGGCAGCGGTAAAACCAGTGTCCTGGAAGCGATTCACCTGTTGGGGTTGGCGCGCTCGTTCCGCACCAGCAAGGTACGCCACCTGATCACTGCAGGTGAAGGCACCGCGACCGTTCAGGGGAAGGTGGATTCACTGGCGCAGGGCATGCTGCAAACATTGGGTGTAGAACGTAATCTGGAGGGGCAAACCCGGGTGCGGTTTGCCGGTGGTGATATCGATCTGGCCTCCCTGGCGGAGCTGGTGCCGCTGCAGGTGATCGACTCCGCCACGTTTGATTTGCTGGACGGTTCCCCCTCGATTCGCCGCCAGTATATCGACTGGGGTGTATTCCACGCGGATAAGGCATTTATTCAGCTCTGGCGCGGCTTCAGGCGGGTACTTAAACAGCGCAATACACTGCTGAAATGTGGTAAGATCGGACATCAGATGCGCGCTGCGTGGGACCATGAATTTGTTGGCTTTGCCGAGCAGATCACCCGCCTCAGACAGGAGTATCTGCAGCTGCTGACCCCCGAGTTTGAACAGATCGTCAGCAAGCTGTTACCGGGTCAGAAAATCAGCCTTGGCTTCTCACCTGGCTGGGATCTGAAAAAACCGCTGGATGAACTGCTGGCCGCCAATTTCGAGCGTGACCTGCGACAGGGGTTTACCAGCGCCGGACCACAACGTGCCGACCTGCGGGTTAAAGTTGATGGTCATACTGCCGCGGAGCGTTTATCCCGTGGACAGAAAAAACTGGCTGTCAGTGCCTTAAAACTGGCACAGGGTGCTCTTTTCTACCGGATGACCGGTCGCCCCTGTATCTACCTGATTGACGACTTGCCATCGGAACTCGATGCCACCCACTGCCAGCTGTTCTGTCAGTTTGTGGAGCAGATGGCCAGTCAGTGTTTTATTACCTGTGTCGACGCAACCGCGCTGGCCCACCAGTGGCAGCCCGATACAGAAGTGCTGCATTACAGTATTAAAGACGGAAACGTAACGCCCCTGTAAATGCGTTAGGAGAGTTGAATGAGCGATGATAACCAGAATTATGATTCTTCCAGCATTAAGGTCCTGAAAGGACTTGATGCGGTAAGAAAGCGCCCTGGCATGTATATCGGTGACACCGATGATGGCACTGGTTTGCATCACATGGTGTTTGAGATTGTAGATAACTCCATCGATGAGGCGCTGGCTGGTCATTGTAGCGAGATCAACGTAGTCATCCACCAGGACGACAGTGTATCCGTAGCCGATAACGGACGTGGTATCCCTACCGATATTCATCCGGAAGAAGGCGTATCCGCAGCCGAAGTTATCATGACCGTGCTGCACGCCGGGGGTAAGTTCGACGATAACTCCTACAAGGTATCCGGTGGTCTGCACGGCGTGGGTGTCTCGGTAGTAAACGCCCTCTCCACCGAATTGCGTCTGACGGTACGTCGTAACGGTCAGGTGCATGAGCAGGTGTATCACCACGGTGTACCTGAAAAACCACTGGCCGTTGTGGGTGAAACCGACCAGAGCGGTACCCAGGTGCGTTTCTACCCGTCTGCTGAAACGTTCAGCAACATCACCTTCCAGTACGACATCCTGGCCAAGCGTCTGCGTGAACTCTCCTTCCTGAACTCCGGTGTGCGCATCGTGCTGAAGGATGAGCGCAGCGGCCGCGAAGACGTGTTCGAGTACGAAGGTGGTCTGAGTGCCTTTGTTGATTTCCTCAACAGCACCAAGACAACCGTAAACGGCATGTTCCACTTTACCGCGATGCACGAAAACGGTGTTGGTGTTGAGGTGGCAATGCAGTGGAACGACAGCTTCCAGGAAAGTATCCACACCTTTACCAACAACATTCCGCAGCGTGACGGTGGTACCCACCTGTCCGGTTTCCGTACCGCACTGACCCGCTGCCTGAACAACTACATCGAGTCTGAAAACCTGAACAAAGGCAGCAAGGTGGCAACCACCGGTGATGACTGCCGTGAAGGTCTGACCGCGATTGTTTCCGTGAAGGTGCCGGATCCGAAGTTCTCCTCCCAGACCAAGGACAAGCTGGTGTCCTCCGAGGTGAAAACCGCCGTTGAGCAGTTGATGGGTGAAAACCTGGCGGACTTCCTGCAGGAAAATCCACAGGAAGCCAAGGCGGTGGTCTCCAAGATGATCGACGCTGCACGTGCCCGTGAAGCGGCCCGTAAAGCGCGTGAAATGACCCGTCGTAAAGGGGCGCTGGATATTGCGGGCCTGCCGGGTAAGCTGGCCGACTGTCAGGAAAAAGACCCAGCCCTTTCCGAACTGTACCTGGTGGAGGGTGACTCTGCGGGTGGCTCTGCCAAGCAGGGTCGTGCGCGTAAGACCCAGGCGATCCTGCCGCTGAAAGGTAAGATCCTGAACGTCGAGAAAGCACGCTTCGACAAAATGCTGACCTCCGCCGAGGTAGGCACGCTGATCACCGCACTGGGTTGTGGTATCGGCCGCGAAGAGTACAACCCGGACAAGCTGCGCTACCACAGCATCATCATCATGACCGATGCGGACGTCGACGGTTCCCACATCCGTACCCTGCTGCTGACCTTCTTCTTCCGTCAGATGCCGGAGCTGATCGAGCGTGGCCACGTCTACATTGCACAGCCACCGTTGTACAAGATCAAAAAAGGTAAGCAGGAACAGTACCTGAAAGACGACGAAGCACTGGATAACTACCTGCTTCAGGGCGCACTGGATGGTACGACCCTGCACGTTAACCAGGATGCGCCGGGTATTGGTGGCTCTCAGCTGGAAACTGTGGTGCAGGATTACCGTGCCGTGATGCGTACCCTTGCGCGTCTTGGTCGACTTTATCCACAGGCTGCGATGAAAGCGATGCTGGCGCTGCCTGCATTGTCTGCTGATCAGCTGACCGATCAAGGCGCAGTCTCCGAGTGGTGTGATCAGCTGGATGATCAGCTGGCCGAGATTAGCGATAACGCGATCCAGTACCGTTGTGGTATCGAAGAGGACAAAGAGCACAGCCGTTTTGTACCGAAGCTGGTAATGACACAGCACGGTGTTGAGCATGACTACGTGTTGGGTGGTGACTTCTTCAAGTCCCGTGAATACAACCAGATCACCACCATGGGCGAAACGCTGGGTACCCTGCTGGAACCAGGTGCTTACCTGAAGCGTGGCGAGCGCGTGAAAGAGATCACCGACTTCGAAGAAGGCCTGAACTGGCTGCTGGACCTGTCCCGTCGTGGTCACTCCATCCAGCGCTATAAGGGTCTGGGTGAGATGAACCCGGAACAGCTGTGGGAAACCACCATGGATCCGGATGCACGTCGCATGCTGCAGGTGACCGTCGATGACGCAATCGCGGCCGACCAGCTCTTCACCACCTTGATGGGTGACGACGTAGAACCGCGTCGTAACTTCATCGAATCCAACGCACTGCGTGTGGCGAACCTGGACGTATAAGTCCGGTGTCGATGTCGGATCTCATCTAGCGTGATCTGACGTCTCATTTACGTGATCTCCTGTCTCATATGAGTGAGATGGGGGACATCTGAGAGTTTTCAAAACCCGGTTGAGCATAAAATAAAAAAGCAGCCGAATATGGCTGCTTTTTTGTCTCCATTCCATCAAATGGGCAATTTTGTTTGATGGCTCTTCTATGATTCAAGAAATCTCGTCATTTAGCATTTTGAGGGCATTTTGCTCTAGGTTCCACGCTTCATCGCGTAAGCGATTAGCATCAAGAACTAATGTTGCAATAGCTTTGCGCTCAGCATCAGGGAGGAGCGGGACCTTAATATCACCCACCATAAAACGGTCAATTTCGACAATGACAGATCCGTAGCTGTATCGTTTTATAAGTGTTTGTCCATAGTCGCTTGCAAGCCACGCGTAGATATATCCCGCCGTTTCAGCATCCACGGCAACTACTCGAATGGTGTGCTCGCTGTTTGCCCAACCATCCATGTATTTGGGTACAATCTGTACTCGGCCGATCGTGCCGGAACGAGTAATGGCAACCATGTTCTCAGCAAGACAAATTTCATCGAGATCATTCTCATGGGCACCGCGTGCCAACCGCTTGATTTCGATTGGATCAATCTGAAAAAGTTGCTTGCTAGAAAGAAGAGGTATACCTCCCTTTTTTACGTACACGCGTTTACGGAACTTGGTTACACCATTTACAGCGGTAGTTAATTTTCCATCAGCAAGTGTGAGTATGGGCATAGAGCTCGCTTGGAGCTGTTGCTCTACCCATCGTGCCAGTTGGTTATGGAATGAAGCATCTAACCTTCCGGCCCAGTCGGAGGACCGAATAGTACCAAACAACGGACCTTCGGTTGGGGTAGGTAGAGGAGGGAGTTTTAACGCTGCACGTATCTTTTCATTGGCGGCATCAAGTTTGTTATTAGCTTCATCTCGTTTCGAGGCTGCGTCGACAAAAGCACGGCCAATCGCGATACGGCGGATAGCTGGAAGCTCAGGAATTAACACTCTCTCAAGATGATGAGGTTCAATATGCTGAACGACAGAACCATATGTCATCCCAGTCAGTTGTGACCGCCCCCACTTAGAACGTAAAAAAGCGGCGACATAACCAGCAGTATCTCGATCAGGCGCAGTGATCCTAATGACGTGTTGCGAAACCGCCCACTCTGCCATGCGAGGAGAGGCTAGGCTTACGTTACCTATGGTGCCAGAACACGATACGAGCACCTCCCATGGTTGGATTTTTAGTGCATCTATTCGTGGGGTTTTCAAGCTGAGATGTTTTCCACGCTCAGGGCGGAGGCCAATAATGTCTGAGCTTGAAAGAAATGGGATTCCTTTATCTGGGGAAGCGTATATACGGGCGAACCGGAAGGCATTGCTTGCCTTTTGGCATATTCCTGACGCACCTAAGAGTGGCTGCAGTGAGTGAGAGCAGGTCTGCAGCTCTGCTATAGCTTGACGGGCCTGGAGAGCGAAAGCAGAAGCTTCTAATC
Source organism: Pontibacterium granulatum (assembly GCF_029961155.1). Lineage (GTDB taxonomy): Bacteria > Pseudomonadota > Gammaproteobacteria > Pseudomonadales > Balneatricaceae > Pontibacterium > Pontibacterium granulatum. Next base: position 25,194 of record NZ_JASBRH010000006.1, read on the forward strand.
GCATACCCGAATTCATTACTTCGGCTAAACGGACCCCAATGCTCCGGCTAGCGAGGTGTGTTTTGTTACTGGAGTGGGCACTTGCGCCTGCAACCTTTACCATCCCAGCACCGCCGACTGTTTCCACGCTAGAAATTCTTCTGCCACAACAGGGGTGTCGTCATCTACCTGTTTTGTTGGGCGAAGGAAGCGGCGCGATGTGTCACCTTTTGCTCCAACTTCATACAACTCGGTTTCTTCACCTTCAAGCGGCAAAAGAATTTCCTCGCCTTCATCATTACGCTTGTAAAGAATATTGCCGCGTTTGTCATGACCAATGGCGAGCGTTTGTGCCATGAAAATTTCATAATCGTCCAGTTGACCCTGTTTCTCTTCCTTGCGCAGCTCGTCGTCGGTTTTTTTCTGCAGCAGAAGCACCGAGGTTTGTGTGCCGTTGTTGGGTTGAAAGGTATCTGGGTGCAGATCGATACTAGCTACGATTCGGCAATGCGCCATAATCCAATAGCGGACGTACTCTAGGTCAGGGTTACCAAGGATTCCATCAGGTAAAACGATTGCCATACGACCACCTGGTTTAAGGAATTGCCAGCAACGCTCGATAAAAAGAATCTCTGGCGGACGAGAACTGTAGAAATCTTTGGTCATCTCCCAGTGGCCACTTTCAGTTTTTTTCCAGACACGGGCTAGATCAAACTGCTCTAAGGTTTCGCGGTCAGAGATCGGCAATTTACCGCCAAAGGGAGGGTTTGTAGCTATCACATCCATGTAACCTATGCTGTCTGGACTACGTAGCTCCGTAGCTTCAATATCAAGTGCTTTAGCAAGTTGGTTACGGAATTCAGGCTCCCACTGATGAGGGTGTGAAAGGCTGTCGTTTTGCAGGACGTTTCCAGCCCCGTCGTTGTTCATCACCATGTTCATCTTGGTGGCTTTAACCAATTCACGGTTGATGTCGAAGCCGAAGAAAGAGCTCTCGGCTGTTTCACGAATTTTCTCGTTAAGTACCTGACGGTAGGCGTCGCCAGTAGGTAATCCAACTAATGAGCCTTTTAGTCGGTCGATGACTTCATTCATGGCGATCACCAAAAAGCCTCCGGTTCCACAACTTGGGTCCAGAATGCGCTCGCCGGGCTTTACATCGAGCATTTGAATAGCCATACGTTGGACGTTTCGAGGAGTGAAAAACTCGCCTCGGTCACCACGTAAGTTGCTCCCAACAAGCTCCTCGTAGGCTTTGCCTTTGACATCGATATGAGTATCAAGGAAGCTGTAGCGCTGCAATTCACCAACAATATAGGCCAAAGAACGCGGTTTAAGCGTAATAATATCGTTCGCTTCAAAGATAGTAGGATAACGTTTTTTAACCTCGTTGAAGATCTTACCGATACGCTTTTGAACAGTCAGTCGACCGTCGTTACTCGCCTTTTCTTTCGTAGTCGCGTAAAACTCCAGAGGTTTGGGAATGTTGCGCTCGTCGTGAATCTTGCAAAATATGACCTTCAATAGTTCAAAGAATGCTTTATCTTTCGGTAAACCATCAGTGATGTAGATATGGTCATGGCAGGTCCGGAATGAAAATAAAAGGTTGTCATCGGTCGACCGCATTAACCGCTCGCGTGTCGGGCGATCAGTATCATCTATATTTCCGTCGTGCGCAGGTATATCGTTAGGCTCTTCCCATAGCACGCGGCCTTCGGCTTCAATGCGGCGGAATACTGACTTATGGCGACCGTTTGTCCACATTCCCCACTGTGCATTCGGGCAAGACGATAGGTACGACTTTAGTTGCTCCTCTCCGTTCTTCTTGTCGGAGGGCTTTGTCTTCTCATGTTTGCATTCAATGATTATGTCGATGTGCTCCTGTTTATGCGGAGCACCTTCAGGAAAAATCGCGATGTCAACTCGCTTCGTTGAGGAGCCTGTCTTGATTGGAAATTCAACAGCAATTCGTTCCGGCTTGTAACCGAGCTCTTTGACCAAGCGACGTTCGATGTTCTGTCGGACGTATTCCTCAGGTGTATCTTTGCGGATGGTTCCATCAATGAAGTCGCAGATCTTGCCGTCGGGCAAGGTCGTGATGATAGGAGTAGACGTCTTTTCGGCCATGTTTTTCATGCTAACGGAATCCTAAGAGCTAGCGAGTTGTACTACCAGCAAAATAGAACAATGCTACCTGATTGGGTTAAGGATGACACGGGGAAATCAACTAAACAGGATCGTATTTCACATACCGTATGATTCCTCGGTGTAGGCCTGTTCTTGTACAGGTTGTTTACTTGTTCATAACGCTCTAGGGAACATGCGAATAAGTCCCTCAGCATGAGACAATCACCGGCTTAACACCAACGGATTGGACAGGCCATGAACCATCAGCTCAGCTTCGCCGACAGCGAATACCAGAACAAACGACGCCAGACACGGAAAGAGAAGTTTCTGGGGCGGATGGAAATGCTAATGCCTTGGTCGCGCTTGGAAGCGTTGATTGAGCCGCATTACCCCAAAGCGGGTAACGGACGACGTCCCTATCCGTTGGCGACCATGCTGCGCATCCACTGTATGCAGCAATGGTACAACATGAGCGATCCTGCCATGTAGGATGCGTTGTACGAGATCACATCCATGCGCCTGTTCTCTGGCCTCTCACTGGAGGGACCGATCCCAGATCACACCACCATTATGAACTTCCGTCACCTCTTGGAACGACATGGTTTGGCACGTCAGATGCTTGAAGAGATCAATCAGTGGCTGGTTGATGCAGGTGTTTTACTCAAGGAAGGCACGCTGATTGATGCCACGCTTATCGAAGCGCCCAGTTCGACCAAGAACAAAGCGAACGCGCGTGATCCTGAGATGCACCATACCAAGAAAGGTAATCAATGGTATTTTGGCATGAAAGCCCATATCGGTGTGGATGCACGCACAGGTTTGACGCATAGCTTCACCACAACCGCTGCAAACGAACACGATCTAAACCAGGCGAAGCACGTGCTGCATGGCGATGAGACCTATGTATTTGCTGATTCGGGTTACCGAGGGGCGGAAAAGCGCGAAGAGCTGAAAGACTTCGCTGTCGACTGGTACATTGCGGAGCAACCCAGCAAGACGAAGGAGCTGAAAAAACACCCTCGCCTCAACAAAAAACCGATTCAACTCGAATATTTGAAGGCGAGTATTCGCGCCAAGGTGGAACATCCGTTTCGCATCATCAAGTGCCAGTTCGGCTTTACGAAGGCTCGCTATCGGGGGATGTTGAAGAACGATAATAAACTGGCGATGCTTTTTACATTGGCCAATGTCGTTCGGGTAGATCAAATGCTGAGGGCTTAGGATAAGTGCGTCTGCGGGCCGGAAAATAGGCCCGCAGACGCTGAAAAACGGATAAAAAACAGACAGCTAAGCCTCGATCTCGCGAAAAGCAGCTTGCTGGTTCGATAAAAGGAACTTATTCGCAGGTTCCCTAAGGGCTGCTTTTTTTGTGATGCAAAAAGGCGGGTTTAACCAGTCGACTCGGTGGTGTCCAAATTCAGGCATTGACTTTGAAATGTGTCTGCGGCCATCGGTCGTCCATACAGATAACCCTGACCGCAGTCACACCCTTCCTCGAGCAGGAACTGGTGTTGCGCTTCGGTTTCCACCCCTTCCGCGATTACATGCAGATTGAGCTTCCTGGAGATGGCGATGATGGTGCGGGCCAGCTCCCTGCTCTGTTTGTTCTCTGCCAGATCCGCGATAAAGCTGCGGTCTATCTTCAACGTATCAAACGGGTACTTCTGCAGATAGCTGAGGGAAGAGTAGCCGGTACCGAAGTCATCCAGAGAGAAACGAACCCCCTGCTTGCGCAAGGTCTCGAGGGTTTGTTCGGTCTGGTAGGACTCCTGTAGCAATACCCCTTCTGTAATTTCCAGCTCCAGTAATTCCGGTGCTAAACCGTATTGTTGCAGGTAGCTATTAATCTGCTCGGCCAGGTGTATGTCGCGGAACTGCACCGGTGACATGTTGATGGCGACCCGGATCGGTTCGTCCAGCATCCGGTTCCACTCAGCAGCTTGCTTGATAGCGCTGCGCATTACAAACGCCCCCAGCTCGTGAATGATACCGTTCTGCTCTGCCAGGTTGATAAAACGGTCGGGACGTACGTTACCCAGCACCGGGTTATTCCAGCGTACCAAGGCTTCGACACCCAGAAGCTTGTGCATTTTGGGGCACATGAGCGGCTGGTAGTGAACGCTGATCTCGTTGTTGGCCAGTGCGTCGATCAGGTGGGTTTCTAGAGCTGAGCGTTCGCTGATACTGGATTCGGTTTTGGGGTCAAAAAATGCGTATAAATTACCGGTTTCTTTGGCGGCACCCATCGCCGCCGACGCTTTCTGGATCAGCGACATCGCATCCTCGCCACCGGCTTGTGCGGTGGCGATACCCATGTTGAGCGCCAAGGTGATGGTGTATGGCGTTACGCTGAATGCTTCGCTGGTGGTTTGGGTAATGCGTGAAATGATCTCCACGGCGTCAGAGGCTTCGCTCCGGTGCCTGACCACCACAATAAACTCGTCACCGTTGCCCCGGGCAAGCAACACGTCGGGAGGAAGCAACCGGGTTAGGCGTTGGCTCAGCTCAACCAGCAACTGGTCTCCGACGTAATAGCTGTAGCTGTGGTTGATCGACTTGAAGTTCTTAAGGCCGAGGCTAACAACTGTAGTGTTGCTACCACCCTCTTCCTTAAGCAGGTTATCAAGCTGGCTGGCCAGGCTGTGTTGATTCGGTAATCCGGTCAGGGCGTCGTATTGGGTTACATATTCGAGGGTTCTGGTTACTGCGTCCTTGCGGACGATCTCTTTTCTGAGCTCCTCATTGAGTGCTTCGAGCTGCACGGTGCGTTCTTTGATCCGGGCTTCCAGTTGAGCGTTTGCCTGCTGCAGGCGGTGTTTCTGATAGATGATCTGGAGGTCACCTTCAATCGCCCGCTGAAAGCGACACACGAGCTCGCGGGATTGTTCGGTGTAGCTGTTCTCTTGCCGATCCAGCATGCAGATGGTGCCAAACGGAGAGCCATTGGGCCAACTGAGTGGCAAGCCAAAGTAGGAGATCATACCCAGTGGTAGATCGGGGTTGTGGTCCCACTGTGGGTCGTTAAGGGCGTTTGGCACCAGAAGGGGGGACTGGCTGTTGATCACTGTTTCGCAGTACAGGCCGGTACCCAGATTCGCCCGCTCCTGCGGATTGTATGGGTTGTCTTGATTACTGCTTCTGGCGAACACTTCGATCTGACATTCGTGCACACGCATGATCAGAGCGGCAGGTATATGGGCAAGCTCGGCGATCAGGTCTACGGTCCGTTGCCAGTTCTCGACGACTTCCTGAGGAACCACCAAATTTGAATAGTCCATGTTCCGTGAATTTCCCGTAGGCGTTGAAGTCTGCTCCGGTGTTGTGTCTCTGTGCCGGTGGGCAGATACGTTACTATCCTGCTAAATCCTTGATACAGCAGGCGCAGGCAGTCACCGATCTTAGCATGGGAAATAGCTACAGTTCTTTATAGTCGGACGAAAGGTTGGGGTATTAATCACAGGTTGTTGATCTGAGTGCTACGCGCTCTGCTGTTTGGGCACACGCCGATCAGTGCTACACAAGCCGTTGTAGCGCTGTAGATGTGACCAGTTTCTCCAGATCCTTCAAATCGCCCAGCTGGGTTCTCACCTGGGTAAGACGCTCCATGGAACGCGCCTCAACAAACAGCAGGACGTCGGTATTGCCACTCAGGGCATGCGCCTGCCGGATTTCCGGAATCTGCTGCAGGCTGGTTCTAACCCGTTCAACGTCGAATGGATGGAAGGTCAGCTCGAAGTACGCACACACCTTTTGCTCTGCCTGTGCATCGCCCAACTCGATCGTATAACGCTGAATGGTACCTTGCTCCTCCAACTTACGGATACGCTCGTTCACAGCGGTGCGTGATAGTCCAATCTCATCGCCGATGGCGGTAACCGAGGTACGTGCATTTTCACTCAGCAGATTGAGAATCTTTTGATCAAACTTGTCCATGGCGGATTGCTCTTCCGGTTATTCCTGCGAGTGGGTAAAACGTGCGTCACGGTGTCAGATCGACGGAAAAGGTGCCGGAATGACGGTCGTGTTTGGTGGTTCTGACAGCAGAACTAACGCGCTCCGGTCAGTAAGCTAATTCTCCAGATAAGCAACACACGCTGTCAATTGAATCGAGCAACAGGAGCACTGTGATGAATACCCCGCTGAATACCTATATTGCTTACCGAGATCAGCAGTTACATATCGAGTTGCTGTCTGTTCGGCAAATCGCCGAACAGATCGAAACGCCGTTTTATTGTTACTCCAAAGCGATGTTGCACGACAACATGCAGACCTGTCGTGATGCCTTTGGGCGTTACGGTATCGACGTCCATTATGCGGTGAAAGCCAACAGTAACCTCACCCTGCTCTCCCTGATTGCAGCTCAGGGCTTGGGTGTCGATCTGGTATCCGCCGGTGAGCTGAAGCGTGTCGTGCGTGCCGGTGTGCCAGGAGACAGAATGGTATTTTCCGGTGTAGGTAAAACACAAGCCGAGCTGCGGTATGCACTGCTGCAGGGGGTCGGACGGATCAATGTAGAGTCCGCTGAAGAGCTTGCGGCGCTCGCGGGTATTGCTGCTGAGATGCGTATCTGCGCTAAGGTAACTTTGCGAGTAAATCCAGATGTGGCAGCCAATACGCACGCCCATATCACCACCGGAACTAAAGGCAATAAATTTGGTATTGAATCTGATCATGCCGTCCAGTTAGTGGCCCAGTACGCTGAAGATCCATACCTCTCTATCGACGGGCTAGCGATGCACATTGGGTCGCAGATCTGTGAGATCGAACCCTATCGGTTGGCTGCTAGCCGTTTAGTGGGTCTGGCGCAGCAACTCGTTGGAGACGGGTATTCGATGAACCATCTCGACCTGGGCGGCGGCTTTGGTGTGGATTACGGCGACGGTCAGGCACTTGCACTGGATCATGTTGCGAAGACCATCGCTGAGGTCACGTCCTCTTTCAACGGTACAATAAGCGTTGAACCCGGGCGCTTTCTTGGCGCTAATATCGGTGTGTTGGTCAGTCGTATTGTGTATGTGAAGGAAGCAGATCCCCTGCCGTTCGTGATTTTGGATGCGGGTATGAACGACCTGATGCGCCCTGCTCTTTATCAGGCTCGGCATCAACTGGTGCCGGTGGAACAGAGAGCAGAGGCCTCTGGCGAGAGGTTATATGATGTGGTTGGACCGGTGTGTGAGAGTACCGATACCTTTTCTCGCGGAGAGCCGTTAACGACCTCTCTGGCACAGGGGGAGCTGGTGGCGTTTCTTAGTGCCGGTGCCTACTGTGCAGTGATGAGTAACAGTTACAACAGTCGAACCATCCCTGCCGAATTGCTGGTGGATGGTGATGAGGTGTCTGTCGTTCGCCGCGCGGTTACCCAAGATCTATTGCTTTATTTTGAGGAAAACATCTAGGTTGATGTGATCGGTTTTTATAGGTTTCTTCATCGGTTGAACGCAATGTTTCACGTGAAACCTTAACTGTGCTTGTGGTGATTTTGATCGCTATTTAGCGACGGGCTGCTGTGCGGCGTGTGGAATATTCATGTTCAGATTCTTTGGAGGGCGCGACCGGCAGGATGGTGTAAAGTAAATGCCTTTGGCATCTACGCGGATGTGATCGTTTATGCCACTTACATACATGTTGTTCCCTGAGAGCATCCGGTCCAGCTAAGGACCGTCTGATTGAGAAATAGATGAATACGGAAAAGAACGCTGTGCAGCGTCATTATGCTGTTTGCCCCCATGATTGCCCTTCCACCTGTGCCCTTGAGGTGGAAAAGAAGGATGAAAACACCATCGGACGGATTCATGGGAGTAAGCAAAACAGCTATACCGACGGTGTGATCTGCGCGAAGGTTGCGCGTTACGCCGAGCGTGTTCATAACCCGGATCGCCTGCGCACGCCGATGAAACGTGTGGGGGCCAAGGGAGTAGGCATCGACGCATTTGAGCCGATCAGTTGGGATGAAGCGCTGGATACGATAGCGCAACGGTTCCAGGTGATTGCTCAGGAGGACGGGCCGGAAGCGATCTGGCCCTATTTCTACGCCGGTACCATGGGGTGGTGTCAGCAATATGCGGCACACCGCTTACGCTATGCGATGGGATACTCGCGTCAGAAAGAGACGATCTGTGTTGGCATTTCGAATGCGGGCTGGCAGGCAGGTATCGGCAGCAAAAAAGGCGTGGATACCCAGGAGGTTGCCGAGAGCGATCTGGTTGTGATCTGGGGCGGTAACCCGGTACACACTCAGATCAATGTGATGACCCATGTTGCCAAAGCGACGCGGAATGGTGCCAAACTGGTGGTGGTTGATCCCTACCGTACGCCAACGGCAGCGAAAGCCGATCTTCATCTGAAGTTGCGTCCCGGCACGGACGGAGCACTCGCGTGTGCGGTGATGCATCAGCTACTCGAGGATGGCAATGTCGATCTGCCCTATCTGGAAAAATACACCGACTTTGACGACGGTGTGCGCACGCATCTGAAATCGAAGACGCCGGAATGGGCAGCAGCGATCACTGGAGTTGAGGCTGAAGAGATCGTCGAATTTGCACGCTTGTATGGCGCCAGTGCCAAGAGCTTTATCCGTGTCGGCTACGGCATGAGTCGTTCGCGCAATGGCGCTTCCAACATGCATGCGGTGACCTGCCTGCCAGCGATGACCGGCGCGTGGCAGCATCTTGGTGGTGGCGCGTTGTATGGCCACGGCGATATCTATAAACGTGTGGATCGCAAGTTCTTCCATGGCACCGCGATGGCAGATTCGGTTGCACGTGAACTGGATATGTCCCGTATCGGTCCGGTGCTGACCGGCGATCCAAAAGACCTGGGCGACGGTCCTCAGGTCAAAGCCTTATTTATCCAGAGCACCAACCCGATGGTGGTTGCACCTGACCTGAATAAAGTGCACCGGGGCTTCGCGCGGGAGGATCTCTTTATCGTGGTCCATGAGCAGATCATGACTGAGACCGCGGCAATGGCGGATATCCTTTTGCCCGCGACGACCTTTCTCGAACATGACGACCTTTACAGCGCCAGTGGGCATACGTCCCTGCAGGTGAGTAAACGGATTATCAATCCGCATGCCGAGTGCCGTAGCAATCATGAAGTCGTGCAGGGATTGGTACAACGCCTGGGCATTGACGATGAGTTGTTCGAGATGGATGCGTTGCAGATGGTGGATCACGCACTGGCTCAGGGTGACCTGCCGAGTGCGGATGAAGTGCATGCCGCTCAAGGTGTCGATCTGGCAGAAAGCTTCGAGGACGCTCACTTCCTGAATGGCTTCGGGCATGCCGATGGTCGTTTCCATTTCTATGCTGACTGGAAGGCGTTGGGGGATCGTAAAGGTCGCCTACCGGTGCTGCCCGACCATGCGGAGCTGATCGATCAGGTTGATGCAGACCACCCCTTCCGGTTGGTAACTGCACCCGCTCGTACCTTCCTCAACAGCAGCTTCACCGAAACCGCTAGCTCGTTGAAGAAGGAGCAGCGTCCTACCCTGTTTATCCATCCGGAGGATTGTTCAGAGTACAGCATAGCCGAAGGTGATCTGGTTACGCTGGGTAACTCATTGGGTCAGGTACGGGTCTGGGCAAAGCCGTTTGAAGGTGTCAGTCGCGGCGTGCTGATTGTTGAAGGGATCTGGCCAAATGCGGCCTTCCTGGACGGTGTCGGGATCAACGCGCTGATCAGTGCGGAACCGGCGTTGCCAAACGGTGGTGCGGTTTTCCACGACACCAAGGTGTGGATCAAGAAGGAAGAAAAGTAGGACCGAAGGAAAACGCACTGTGCTGGCCACAGTGCGTTTTTGTCGTTACAGCACTTTCGACAGAAACTGAACCAGACGTGGATGGGTCGGATTGTCGAAGAAGTTTTCCGGCGTATCTTCAACCAACAACGCACCCTCTTCCATAAACAGCACCCGGTCTGCGACCTCGCGTGCGAAGCCCATCTCGTGGGTTACGACAACCATCGTCATCCCTTCCGCTGCCAGCTCTTTCATTACGTCCAACACTTCACCCACCATTTCAGGGTCCAGTGCTGAGGTTGGCTCATCAAACAGCATGATGCTGGGTTTCATTGCCAACGCACGTGCAATCGCCACACGCTGCTGCTGGCCGCCAGAAAGCTGTGAAGGAAAGTTCTGCATGCGGTCAGCCAAACCTACTTTATAGAGCAGCTCCTTGGCGCTCTCATGCACCTCTTTTTCAGGACGCTTGGATACTTTCAGCGGCGCCAGCTTAACGTTTTCCAACGCGGTTTTGTGGGGGAACAGGTTAAAGCTCTGGAATACCATACCCACGTCTTCACGCAGGTGATTGATATTGGTCGAGCGTGCATACATGTCCACCCCATCGATAATCAACGAGCCACTGTCGACCTCTTCAAGCTGATTCAGTGTGCGCAGGAACGTGGATTTACCCGAGCCGGACGGCCCGATAATAACCACCACTTCACCCCGCTTAACGGTTGTCGAGACGTTCTTGAGTGCATGCACCTTGCCAAAATGCTTATCGACCTTGGACGCGATAATGATGTCATCAGTATGTTTAGTCACTGGCGGATAACCTCTTTTCCAAACGCTGGATAGCCAAGGACAATGCTCCGGTAAGAGCCAGATAGAGAAGTGCTACGGTAAACCACACCTCAAACGGTGCGAAGCTGCCGCTGACAACCTCGCGTCCCGCTTTCGTCAGGTCGGTGATCGAGATGACCGAGACTAGGGAGGAGTCCTTAATCAGGTTGATAAACTGCCCTGCCAACGGCGGCAATGTACGTTTGAATGCCTGCGGCAGGATGACGTAGATCATCGCTTTCGGGTAACTCATACCCAAAGAGCGTGCTGCTTCCATCTGCCCCGGTGGAATAGACTGAATGCCCGAGCGGATAATCTCGGCCACGTAGGCCGCGGTAAACACGGACAGCGCCACCACGCCCGAGGTAAAGCGATCCAGTCCCAATACCGTGCCAATGAAGAAGTACATGATAAAGATCTGTACCAACAACGGCGTACCGCGGATGACCTCGATGTAAACGATCGCCAGTTTGCGTGCAGCCGGATTATCGCTGATTCGCATCAGGCCGATCACCAGGCCCAGCACCAGCGCTATCACCAGTGAGTAAAACGAGATCTCAATGGTGACGATCAGGCCCTCTAAGATTGGACCGATTCGCCAGCCGTGCTGTTCAGCGAGGGTATCCCCTTCAAATACCAGGTCGCCATCACTCACAGAGAGTACATTAAAGTCGGTAATGACGATCGGATCTTGACCGCTGTCCGGTGTCAGAATGAGCTGTGTTTCATCAGAAGAAATTTCGACGCTACCGGTGTATTCGGCATTAATGCTGACCGGGGCCGTGTTGATGATATACGGCGTCACGCGATCCCAGCGCCATGTGTAGTCGATGCGCTTGCCCGATGAATACACAGCGAAGCAAAGGCCGATCAGGACAGCAACGAAAACGGTATTCCAGAGCCACGCTCTTTGTTTTGCATGCATGTAGGGTTGACCCAGATTGAGGTTTTTTAAGTACAGCTATTGAGCTAAAGCTAAAACAAAAAATGCCAGAAATGCGTCACCACATTTCTGGCAAACACTGTCAGAGCTAGAACAGGATTACTGAACCTGTTTCAGCCACTTGTCAGATTTGAACCACTTCGCGTAGATACGATCGTAGGTGCCATCACCTTTAATCTGACGCAGGAAGTTGTTCAGGAAGTTCAGGAAATCAGGGTCGCCACGACGTACTGCCCAACCCAGAGGCTCAAACGTAAACGGCTGGTCGAGATGAGCAACCTGTTCTGGGTTCTGGCTCGCGTACAGAGCGTTGAACGGCAGGTCGTAAACGAAGGCGTCAGCCTTGTCGTTGGATACTTCCAGTACGCCCTCTGCCTGAGTTTCGAACAGGCTCAGGTTGGCTTTGCCGATCATGCGTTTTACGGCTGCTTCACCGGTGGTGCCCAGCTTGGTCGCAACGGTGTATTCGCCGCTGTTCAGGTCGCGGTAGGAGTTGATTTTGCCCTTCAGCTCAGGACGCAACAGGATCGTCTGGCCAATCACCACGTAAGGATCGGCGAACGCAACTTTCAGGTTACGCTGTGCGGTGATGGTCATGCCACCCATGATGATGTCGCACTTGCCCGTCAGCAGCGTTGGGATAATGCCATCCCATGCAGTATTGACTGGCGTGAACTTTACACCCATCGCTTTTGACATCTGCTTGCCCAGATCGACGTCAAAACCGATGAATCCGCCGTTTTTCGCTTTCATCTCAAACGGCATGTAACCCGCGTCAAAACATACCTTCATCTCACCCGCGTCCAGGATGCTATCCAGGGTGGATTTGTCCGCAGAGAACGAAACGGTAGAAGTCAGCAACGCTGCAGCTGCAACCGCTGTTTTCAGAAACTTCTTCATAGGGGTCTTCTCACTGTTCTTGAAATGTTTGTCAGCAGCGTGCCTGCAGAGTGGTTGTTCCGCTTTGTATTATGAGCTGCCATGGCGTGGAGTTTCCAAAAGGAAACAGTTTTACCGCCGGGAAACTATCGTGTTTGTAGAGAAAATTCAATCTTTGTACATAAAACGGTCAAACTGATCTGACCTATCGCAGTTTAGGTCTGATTTTTATGGGGTGGCAGGCAGGTTTTTGTCTGGACGACCGAGTTGGATTTGTAGCGCTAAGGCACAAAAAAGCCGGGCATTGGCCCGGCTTTTTACTCGCTGAATGAGGATTAGCTCAGCACGGAGATATCGGCTACGCCCAGGAACAGGTTGCGCAGGTTGCTCAGCAGCACCAGACGGTTGTTACGGACCGCTTCGTCGTCGGCCATAACCATGACATCGTCGAAGAAGGTATCAACGGTACCGCGTAGGCCTGCCAGCACTTCCAGTGCCGCTTGGTAATCGCCGGCAGCGAACAGTGGCTGAATGCGTTCAGACAATACGGCCAGTTCTGTTGCCAGTGCTTTCTCTGCATCGTCCTGCAGCAGCGCTTCGTTCACTTCGCCTGCAACCGCACCACCCTGTTTGGTCAGGATGTTGGATACACGCTTGTTCGCTGCCGCCAATGCTTCGGCTTCTGCCAGTGTACGGAAGTGGTTCACCGCTTTAACGCGGGTGTCGAAGTCCAGAGGCTTGGTTGGTTTTACCGCCAGTACGGACAGGAACACGTCTACCGCAATGCCTTCGTCCTCGTACCATGCACGGAAACGCTCCAGCATGAAGTCCAGAACCTTGTCTTCCAGTCCATCACGTGCTGGCAGATTTTTGTGGCTGTCGGCAGCCACGGCGATCAGCTCACGCAGGTCCAGATCCAGGTTGCGCTCAACCATGATACGCAGGACACCCAGCGCTGCACGACGCAGTGCGAAAGGGTCCTTGGAGCCGGTTGGTGGCTGGTTGATACCGAACAGGCCGGTCAGGGTGTCCAGGCGGTCAGCGATCGCGACAGCAATACCCGCGCCGGTTTCTGGTAGTTCGTCACCCGCGAAGCGCGGCATGTACTGCTCGTCCATCGCTTTGGCAACGTCGGTGTCTTCACCGTCGTGCAGTGCGTAGTGGTAACCCATCAGGCCCTGCAGGTCGGTGAATTCGAACACCATGTCGGACATCAAGTCGGTCTTCGCCAGCATTGCGGCGCGTGCTGCCTGCTCGGTGCTGTTACCCAGATCGGATGCCACACGCTGTGCGATGGTTGCGATGCGTTCTGCTTTATCGTGCAGAGTGCCCAGATCTTTCTGGAAGACGATGGATTTCAGATCTTCTACACGGGATTCCAGCGTACGTTTCTTGTCGGTCTCGAAGAAGAAGGCCGCGTCAGCCAGACGTGGACGGATAACTTTCTCGTTACCTTCAATCACCTGCTGCGGGTCCTTGGACACGATGTTGCAGATGGTGGTGAAGTTCGGCATCAGGTTGCCGTCTTTGTCTTCGTGGTGGAAGTACTTCTGGTGCTCCTTCATAGAGGAGATCAGCGCCTGTGCAGGTACGTCCAGGAAGCGCTCTTCGAAACGACCGGTCAGAGCAACAGGCCATTCGTTCAGAGAGGCAACCTCTTCCAGCAGGTCTTCGTCAATCTGAGCAACGCCACCCAGCTTCTCGCCCTCGGCGATCACCTGGGCGCGGATATCTTCCAGGCGTGCCTGATAGTCAGCCACAACCATACCGGACTCTTTCAGCGTGGTTGCGTACTCGGCTGCGGTCATCAGCTCGATGTCGCGATTGTGGTGGAAGCGGTGACCACGGGTCTTGCGGCCGGACTTCACGCCCAGCATTTCGCAGTCGATGACTTCGTCACCGAAGATCATCACCAGCCACTGAACCGGACGCACAAACTCGACGCGGGATGCACCCCAGCGCATACGCTTAGGAATCGGCAGCTTGTTCAGCGCGTTGTGCATCACCTCTGCCAGCTCACTGCGCAGTGGCTTAGCTTCGGTCTGCTGGCGGAAACACATCTTGCCGTCGATCTCTTCCAACGCAGACACTTCGGTGCCGCACTTACGTGCGAAACCTTCCAGCGCCTTGCTTGGGTTGCCGTCGCCATCGTAGGCGATGCGGGACGGAGGACCCTGCATCAGGAACTCGGCAGCCGGTACTTCGGCAACGAGATTTTCAATCAGCAGTGCCAGACGGCGCGGAGCCGCGTAAGAGGTTACCTTGGCATCGGCCAGCAGAGCGCCTGCGTCCTTACCCAGTACCTCTTTGATACCCGCCAGCGCTTCCGCTTCCAGTGCAGCAGACAGGGTTTTCAGTGCCTTTGGTGGCAGCTCTTCTGTACCCAGTTCGAACAGGAAATCTTGTGTAGCCATTACTTGCTCTCCTCGCTAGCTGCCAATACTTCCTGGCGCAGTGCTTCTTGAGCAAGCGGGAAGCCCAGGGCTTTACGGGCGTCGAAATATGCGTGCGCAACTTTACGGGCCAGAGTGCGGACACGCAGGATGTAACGCTGACGTTCAGTCACGGAGATTGCGTGACGCGCGTCCAACAGGTTGAAGGTGTGTGATGCTTTCAGCACCTGCTCGTACGCTGGCAGCGGCAGTGGTGTTTCCAGGGCCAGCAGCTTCTCACACTCAGACTCGTAGTGGTCGAAGTTCTTGAACAGCATCGGTACGTCGGCGTGTTCGAAGTTGTAGGTAGACTGCTCTACTTCGTTCTGGTGGAACACATCGCCGTACGTTACAACGGAACCGTCCGGAGACTTGGTCCAAACCAGATCGTACACGCTGTCCACACCCTGCAGGTACATTGCGATACGTTCCAGACCGTAGGTGATCTCACCGGTTACCGGGTAACACTCCAGACCACCCGCCTGTTGGAAGTAAGTGAACTGAGTCACTTCCATGCCATTCAGCCACACTTCCCAACCCAGGCCCCAGGCACCCAGTGTTGGGGATTCCCAGTTATCTTCCACAAAACGCACGTCGTGTACGCCCAGGTCGATGCCCATGCGCTCCAGGGAGCCCAGGTACAGTTCCTGCAGGTTTGCAGGGGAAGGTTTCATCACTACCTGGAACTGGTAGTAGTGCTGCAGACGGTTAGGGTTCTCACCGTAACGGCCATCGGTTGGACGGCGGCTTGGCTGCACATAGGCAGAGTTCCAGCTTTCTGGTCCGATTGAGCGCAGGAAGGTTGCCGGGTGGAACGTACCCGCACCCACTTCCATATCCAGAGGCTGGACAACAACACAGCCTTTCTCTGCCCAATATTCTTGCAGGGCAAGGATCAAGCCCTGAAATGTACTTGCGTCAGCGGTAACCTGGTCAGTCACGTAATTCACCATAACTATGTATTTGGCCCGAAAATAAGGCGGAAATTATACACTAAAATCGATTAACGCAGAGACGTGCGGTGCAGAGAGCACTGCTCCAAAGGTCTTTATTTTGTATCTATGCGTTGGAATTCGGCGGGATGTTTCACGTGAAACATAAAAAGCCGCTCGACGAGGGAGCGGCTTAAAAGGGGAAATGGATCGAACAGTGTGAGCGATTGTTTAGAAGTAGCGCTCGACGGTCAGCTGGATATGGTCATCCTTGTCGAATGCTGAGGCCGGATCGGCAGGATCGTCAGCGCTGAAGAAGCGACCGTCGACACTCACTTTCCAGTTGTCGCCATAACGACGACTGGCTTCGACGATCAGGCTCTGGCTGTCGTACTCCAGGTCATAACCCACACCCGCCAGCATTTCGGTACTGGCGGCATCGTTCAGGGTGATACGCCCCCCAAAGAACAGATCATTCTGTATGCTGGCCGCCGCGTTTTCGCCGCGCTCGTCCCAACCGTATTCGAGCAGGACACCGAGGTCGGCAGCACTTTCCTGAATGCCGTAGAAGGTGTATTCGAAACCACCCTGGGCCGCGAAGTAGTCTTCCGTCGCAGTATCACGCCAGATGGTTTCCACCTTCCACAACCAGCTGTCGAGGGTGGCCTGCAGATCGAAACCGATCTGATCCATCTGCACATAGCGCGGTACGAGCACGGTGTTGCCACCCTGAGTGCGTACCTGGAGTTCCGGATCACGGTTGGTGCCGTGGAACCAGTAGGCGCCAAGATCGAAATCACCAACGGTATGGCTCCAGCGAATCGCCGTATCGATATGTTTATCTTCGGCGCTGGATTCGTATTCAGCAGCGTCGGTATCAACGATCAGGCCACCACGCAGGCGCCCTTCCCGACCGGCGAAGGTACGTTCGCGGAAACCGGGCAGGACGAACAGGTCAACGATACCCCAGTCACGCACCAGGGACAGGTTGATCATCGGTTGGCCGAGTTTATCCTCACCGTCGAAGTCATCGACACCGTCGGTCTGGTTGATCACATCGACCAGGTGCTGGAACTCGGTCACGCCCCAGAAGACCTTGCGGATACCGGTACGCAGTTCCCAGTCGTCATCCACGTGGACCCAGCTCAGCTCGCGAATATCACCGTGGGTGCGTTCGCTGTCGTTCTCGTCCATGCGCAGGTACGGTGTGAAGGTCAGGCTGTCGATACCCTCGTTCCACTCCCAGTAAAACTCCGGTTCGGCGATCAGGGACAGGTTGCTGTTGTGATCCTGATCGGCAAACTGCGCATCCTGGGTGAAGCCACGCAACTCTGCGGCAACCTTTCCGGACATCTCGAAGTGGGTTTCAGCCTGCAGCGGCGGGGCTGTTGCCAGCCCGGCTGCTACGAGTGCTGAAAGCAGTACTCTCTGATCTGCCATGATTAACGGGCCCGTTTCAGCGTGTTCTTGTTGAAATCCTTATCGGTCAGGCCGGTTTTGAACTCATAACTGTTATAGCTCAGGTCCGTACTTTTGCCGGTCTGGTGGTTGACCATCTTCATCATATCCGGACGCCAGTGCTTACCCAGGTATTCGCTGTAACCGTGGTAAGTCAGCGTCTTCAATGGTGCGTCCTTGCGGTCGTAGAAGTCGATTTTCCAGACGCGGTACTCGTCGTGATCCAGCCAGACGACACGCCGGGTGTAACCGGAGTTCTTGTCGACCGGGTACTGCTCGACCACGTAGCAGGTACCCCCTTCACAGGCCTCGTCGCGCAGGAACTTATAGGTGTACTTCTCCACCTCAAAGGAGGACAGGTCCTCATACGCAAACTCGGACCCCATAAACGGGCCGGATTTGTTGCGCGACGCGATACGTTTTACGCGCTTCAACGCGGGCAGGTACAGCCACTGATCGTCGGCACCGACCGGGTGGGAGAAACTCAGGAACGCGGTGCCTTTTACATCACGTGGCTTGTCGAACACGGACAGGCTCTTGTCGCCGTCGTCTTCAACCTCCAGGGACTTCATGCGGATCTCACGCACACTCTCCTGGCCCTGTTTGTTGCGCAGGACCATATTCATCTGCGCCTGCATATCCAGCCAGCCCAGGTCGCTTTGCTTGGCGGCAACCGAAATGGACAGCCCCTTCTCTTCCGGGGTTTCGGCAAGCGCTGCTACCGGAGTGGCAACCAGTGTTGCGATCAGCAGAGACTTAAACGGGTTGGTTAGCAGGTTCATGGGTGTCTCCCTTTTTTTCGGTGATAGTGCTGGCGTCAGCATCAGTGTCTTCAGTTGTTGCAGTCGCGTTGTCGCCGTTATCCAGTTTCATCAGCAGCGGTGGCAGGAACAGGAAGTCGACGACCAGTGCGATCAGGATGGTCAGTGCGGTCAAGAGACCCATGTCGGCGTTGAGCTTGAAGCTGGATTGCGCCAGCACCATAAAGCCGGCTACCAGGACCAGGGTGGTCACCCACAGGGCACGACCCACGCTGTTAAAGGCATAACGTACGGCAGCCTGACTGTCTTTACCGCGTTCGCGACGGGCGTACAGGTATTTGCTGAGGAAGTGCACGGTGTCATCCACCACGATACCCAGGGTCATACCGGCAACCACGGACAGTGCCAGACCCACCTGGCCGTCAACCACGAACCACAGGCCAAAGCCCATTGCGGCCGGCGCCAGGTTCGGGATCAGGCTGATAAACCCATAGCGGACCGAGCGCAGTGCCAGACCCAGCATCACAGAGATCAGGATCAGCGCGACCGACGTACCGAACAGCATGCTGTAGATGTTGCGTTGACCAATATGGGCAAACATCAGACTGGTGCTGGCAACGTCCACTTTGTACTGTGGCGCGTTTTTCGCGAACCAGGCATAGATCTTTGCTTCCATCTCGATCTGCTCGTTACTGGTCAGGTTGCGGAACGTGCTGATCACGCGGGTGGAGGATTTATCCACGTTCAGCTGGTTGTTCAGGTCCAGACCGTACGGCAATGACATCTCGTACAGCAGCAGGTACTGGGCAGACAGCTCCTGTTCGTCCGGCAATGTGTAATAGCTGGGGTCATCGCTGTGCATGTTTTTGTTCAGACGTTTGATCGTATCGGTGATGGAGTTGACGTGATCGGTTTCCGGCTGCGCACGCAACCAATCGGTCAGGCCCCCTACTGCTTTCAGGAACGCCGGTTTATTGATACCGCTGGCCTCTTCACTGTCGATAGAGATCTCCATCGTGGTCATGCCCGACAGGTTGTCCTGCATGTAATCCGTCGCCTCACGGAACGGCACGCTGGTATCAAAGTACTTAACGAAATCGTCGTTGAGTTCGTTCTGTGGTGTAAAGGTCACCAGGCCCGCCATAACCACTGCCATACCCGGCAGCAGTACCTTACGGTTATGGATAACGAACGTACCCAGTTTGTGCATCAGGTCGTTGCGTTCTTCGTCACTCATCGGCGCAACCTTAATCGGCAGAAGTTTCAGCATCGCGGGGAAGATGGTTACGGAGAATACAAACGCCAGCATCACACCCATCGCCACCATATTGCCCAAGTCGCGGAACGGTGGTGAGTCGGAGAAGTTCAGGCTCAGGAAGCCCACTGCGGTGGTTACACTGGTCAGGAAGATTGGCTGGAAGTTGATGCGCAGGCTGTCCTCGATCGCCTTACGCTTGTCCACGCCCTGACGCATCTCGTAGAACATGGTCGTCAGGATGTGCACACAATCGGCGACAGCCAGCGTCAGAACCATGATGGGCGTACTGGCAGACGGTCCCGTGAGGAAGAATCCGCTCCATCCGGCGATACCCATGGTGCCTGCAATGGAGAACAGGATCACGACTACGGTGGCGAAGGTCCCACTGAAGGTGCGCAGCAGGAAAATCATGCTGGCGATCACCACACCAAACATGATCGGAACCAGAGAGGCGTTATCGTTCAGGGAGGACTCGGCAAAGGTGTTGTTCATCATCACCATGCCGGAGAGACGTACCTCCATATCCGGATATTGCTCCAGGAACTGCGCACGCATTTCGCGTACTTTGGAAACGATCTCGGGTACTTCGACGACTGGGTTTTTACCCGGTAACTGAACCGTCACGTTGACGATGGTCACGTGTGCGTCTGGTGAGACCAGTTTGTTAAGCAGGTTTGGCTCGTCGAGGGCGATTGCCTGCAAGCGTGGCATGTCCGCTTCGGTCAGTGTGTCTGGATCGAGCACCAGGTCCTCGACGATCATGTCGTCCTCTTCGGACCAGGTGTGCTGGAAGTTGGTGATCGAATCAACGCGGGTGGAGTACGGGATCTGCCAGGCTTCATCGGTCAGCCCGTAGATCGCACCCAGCGTGCGTGGGGTGAACACCTTGCCGTCAGGTGGCGAGATGATAAAAGCAACGTTGTCACTTTTACTGTAGATGTTCTGCATCGACTCGAAAGCCGTCAGTTGTGGGTTCTCCTTACTGAAGAACACACGATAGTCACTCTTGAATACCAGATTTTGGGCACCGCTGGCAGCGCCGAAAACCAGGATCAGTGTGAACAGAATCACCCATACGGGATGATTCAGTACGAAGCGGAAAAGCCGGTCTCTCATTTTCCTTCTCCAGGTCCCCTATCCGTAGGGGGTTGTTGGGTTGGTCGCTCTGATGGCAACTTAGGTTTTAAATTTAGGTTTGTTAGATGACGAATCGTCATTTAACAGCGTGAAAAAAACGGCGTTACCACCGTTTTCCATTGTGCAAATCTGTTAAGCCAGCGCGTTCCAGCGTGCTTCCAGTGCAGCCATCTCTTTGGCAAAGACGGTTTTTTTCATCCGTTGTATGGATGCATGCCAGTCGTGCTCGGGTGTATACGGCTTCCATTGATGCCCATCCAAGACCAGGTTGACATGGTTCAACAGCTCCTTCTCCAGGGACATCTGCTGGCGTACGCCACAGCGTTCCACATTCTCCTGCAGCAACGCGATGGTGCCAAAGCTCATTGCCCAGAGGGAGAACGCGACCTGTCCCGGGCTTAGGTGGGGCGCCAGTTGCAGATCGCCTGTAGCCAAACCCTCGGCAATAACACCCAGTAGTTTGCCCAGCAGCTGGGTTTCTAGTTCTTGGTGCTCCTCTTGCCGTTTCTGTGAGCTCTTCTCGGTCACCGACGGCGTCTTGGCAGAGATCACCAGCATAAATTCCGTTGGATTAAGCTGGGAATGGAGCATGTAGCCGATTCCAATTGCCAGCATCTTCTCGCGGCTGTTGCCTTCGAAGGAGACCGCACGGAAGAATACGTCCGACAGGTGTGTCACACTGCGGTTGCAGAGTGCTGTCAGTAGGTCTTCCTTACAGCTGAAGGTGTTGTACACGGTGCCTTTGGAGTACGGCACCAGCGCCACCACCTTATCGATGGTCAGGCCAGACACGCCATCCCGGGCGATAATATCCAGTGCCGCCTGCATCATCTCTTCTTCACGCGCTTCGCGCGTGGCATCGTCAATATATCTAGGACTCATAGACCCGGTAACTGAGTTTTAAATGACGTTACGTCAACAATATACGAGGGGATCATACAGGGCAAGGTGCGATTTGGAAACAATGCTGTTCGTTTCGTGAACAATGCTGACCGCAATCCGGGAGACCGTTCCGGATTGCCGTGTTGCTCTTACCGCGTCCCGCCCTGTTTTTGCGGGATCAGTAATCCTGGCAGAGGTACTTCAGCGTTTCGATTACCTGCTCGGTGTTCTCGGCCACGGCGTGTGCTGCTGCATCGATCTCTTTCAGCGGGTGGGTCAGCTCCGGGGCGTGCTCTACGATCAGAGACTTACCCAGGGCGACTGCGATGCCGGCATCGAACGCGGCGTTCCACTGACGGTACTTCTCACCAAAACGTACCACAACGATGTCCGCACGTTTCAGGGCGGTCATGTGGCGGATGGTATTGATCTTCGCTGCCTTGTGGTCTTTCCAGAATGCGTTCTCCTCGCCCCCCAGCAGCTCGTCGCCGCAGTTGTCGCTGGAATCGTGATCGGTATTTGGAGTCAGGATCTCGACCGGCAGACCGTTCATCTCTACGGCACGCTTGATCTGATCGCGCCAGTCTGTGTGAATTTCACCGGAAAGATAGAGGGTGTAACGCATGTTAAAGCTCCAGAATTTGGTCAGGTGATCCATCTAATCCGGATGAACGACCTGGCTCAGAGAGAGTTGATATTCATTGGGCACTGGCAGCGGGGTTAGTTTCCATAATTCAGAGCCGTCGCTGCACGTGAAAAGGATAAGCATCGCATCTCGGGCGGCGCAGTCAACCGCTCGCCCCGACCGGCATATGAAAACGTTCCCGAATGCTGAAACCTGTGGGCTCGGATGTGCCTGTTGTCGGATACAACGGGCCGTGCCGGGTTCAGCTCTTAGTCTGAATCCGGCGCGGAATTAAACCGGGTGATCCCCCGCCGACATGGTAACGCAATGGGGGCTTTGTTAGCGGCGCCAGAAGGTTGGTGTAAACAGGACCAGCAGAGTAAATACCTCCAGGCGGCCCAGCAGCATGGCAAAGCACAGCACCCACTTGGCGGTATCGTTGATATCCCCATAATGGGCCGAGACATCACCGAGGCCCGGACCCAGGTTGTTGAGGGTGGCGCCCACGGCAGACCAGGCGGTGACCTGATCCAGGCCGGTGGCCAGCAGGACGATCAACATGACTACAAACACAATCAGGTAGACCGAGAAGAACCCCCAGACCGCTTCCAGTACCCGGTCGGAGATCGGCGCGTTACCCAGTTTCACCGGGATTACCGCGTTAGGGTGTACCAGACGTTTGATCTCGCGGTAGCCCTGCTTGAGGATCAGCAGGATACGGATCACTTTCATGCCACCGCCGGTGGAGCCTGCGCAGCCACCGGCAAAGGCCGCGACAAACAGCAGAAACGGCAGCATGGTTGGCCAGTGGGCAAAGTCGGCGGTAGCAAAACCGGTGGTCGTGGCGATGGAGACCACCATAAAGGCGGACTTGCGCAGCGAATCTTCCGGTGAATAGGTGTTGGTCACCACCAGTGCGACAAAGGAAAGCGCGATGATCGCAGCCAGGATCGACAGATAGAACTGGAACTCCGGATCGGTGAAATAGTGCTTCAGGCTACGGTGTTTCCAGGCAAAAAAGTGCAGGCTGAAGTTGATGCCGGACAGCACCATAAAGACGATCGCGATCGCCTCAATCATCGAGGAATCGTAATAGCCGATACTGGCGTCGTGGGTGGAGAAGCCTCCAATCGCCACAGTGGAGAAGCTGTGACCGACCGCGTCAAACAGCTCCATGCCTGCAGCCCAGTACCCCAAGGCACAGAGGATGGTCAGTGACAGGTAGATGTACCAAAGCGCCTTGGCGGTCTCGGTAATTCGAGGGGTCAGCTTGGAATCCTTGACCGGTCCCGGCGTTTCCGCACGGTACAGCTGCATACCACCGATACCGAGCATCGGCAGAATTGCCACGGCCAGTACGATGATCCCCATGCCTCCCAGCCATTGCAGCTGCTGGCGGTACCAGAGGATCGATTCGGGCAGGTTATCGATGCCGGTCATCACCGTGGCACCGGTGGTGGTCAGGCCTGAGAGGGACTCAAACAGGGCATCCACAAAGGATAGATGCGGATTGTCCGCCAGCATCAGCGGCAGCGAACCGAACAGACCCAGAACCGCCCAGAACAGCACGGTGATCAGGAAGCCGTCACGGGTTCGCAGGTCCTGCCGTACCCGATACACCGGTATCCAGAGCAGAAAGCCGGTGATAAGGGTGATGGCAAAACCGGCACCAAACGCCATGAAGGCGTTGTCCTCGTAGTACATGGAAACCAGCATCGGCGGCAGCATGGTAAAGCTGAAGATCATCAGCAGGATGCCAAGTATGCGAAGGATCACCTTGTAGTGCATCAGTACGTCCTGATCAGAAGAATGCTAGGCCAACCTGGAAGAGTCGCTCGACTTCCCCGATCCGTTTCTTGTCGACCAGGAACAGGATCACGTGGTCGCCGTTTTCCACCATCACGTCGTCGTGGGCGATCAACACCTCTTCGTCACGCACGATCGCACCGATGGTGGTGCCCGGAGGCAGGTTTATCTCCTCGATGGTGCGCCCCACCACCTTGGACGAGCGTTTGTCACCGTGAGCTACGGCCTCAAGCGCTTCCGCCGCGCCGCGGCGCAGACTGTGTACCGCGGCCACATCACCACGGCGCACGTGGGTCAGCAACGCACCGATGGTGGTCTGCTGTGGCGAGATGGCGATATCGATTGCGCCGCCCTGCACCAGATCTACGTAGGCCGGGTTGTTGATCAGCGTCATCACCGTACGTGCGCCCAAGCGCTTGGCCAGCATGGAGGCCATGATATTGGCCTCATCATCGTTGGTCAGGGCGCAGAAAACGTCGGTATCCTCGATGTTTTCCTCCAGCAGCAGGTCGCGGTCGGAGGCGCTGCCCTGCAGCACGATGGTGTTGTTAAGGCTGCGTGCCAGTTGGTTGCAGCGCTGAATGTTACGCTCGATGATCTTCACCTGGAAGCTGTCTTCGATGCTCTCCGCCAGGCGGGCACCGATGTTGCCGCCACCGGCGATCATGATTCGTTTGTACGGGCGGTCCAGTCGACGCAATTCACTCATCACTGCGCGGATATCACGCTTGGCAGCGATGAAAAACACCTCGTCGTCCGCTTCGATAACCGTGTCACCCTTGGGGATGATCGGGCTGCCGCGACGGAAGATTGCCGCTACACGGGTATCCACCGATGGCATATGGGCGCGAAGGAAGGAGATCTCGCGGCCCACCAGCGGGCCCCCGTAGTAGGCTTTTACCGCCACCAGCTGGGCCTTGCCATCGGCAAAATCCAGTACCTGCAGAGCACCCGGGTGCTGGATCAGTCGCTTGACGTGGCGCGTTACCAGCTGTTCCGGACTTATGAGTACGTCTACCGGAATCCCTTTCGGGCTGAAGATGGAGTGGTTCTTCTGCAGGTAGTCGTGCTCACGTACGCGGGCGATCTTGGTGGGAGTGTTGAACAGGGTCTGGCTGATCTGACAGGCGATCATGTTGACCTCGTCGGAGTTGGTCACCGCGATCAGCATGTCGGCATCCTGGGCGCCGGACTGGGCCAGGACAGTTGGGTACGAGGCCTTGCCCTCAACGGTACGGATATCAAGACGGTCCTGCAGTTCACGCAGGCGGGCAGTGTCTGTGTCGACAATGGTGATATCGTTGGCTTCGCTGGCCAAGTTCTCTGCCAGTGTGCCGCCTACCTGCCCTGCTCCGAGGATAATGATCTTCATGATCTGACTTTATTCACTCACTGCCTGATTAGCTGTTTTGGTCAGCAGCGCATAGTAGAAACCGTCGTGCCCCTGAGGCTGCGGGAACAGTTGCCGGCCGTAAGGTCGGCTGACACCCCACTCTGCGCTCAGCGGCAGATGCTGTGCATCGCTCTGCTGGGTAAGGAACCGTTTAATCAGGCGTTCATTCTCCTGCGGGAAGATTGAGCAGGTGGCGTAGAGCAACTTGCCGCCCGGCGCTAACATCCGCCAGAGATTCTGCAATATCTTTAACTGGATATCGGCCTGAGCGGCGATATCCTCACCTTTGCGAAGGTATTTTATATCCGGGTTGCGACGAATAACACCGGTAGCGGAGCATGGAGCGTCCAGCAGGATGCGGTCATAGGCCTCGCCACTCCACCAAGCATCACTGCTGGCGTCGGCGATATGCAGCGTTGCTTCGAGCTGTAGACGTTGCAGGTTGTCGTGGATACGCGCACAACGGCGCTCTTCCAACTCGACGGCATCCACATGGGCCAGATTAGGTTCCTGCTCCAGGATATGGCACAGCTTACCGCCCGGTGCCGCACAGGCATCCAGCACACGCTGTCCCGGCTGCAGATCGAGCAGTTCACCGGAAAGCTGGGCCGCTTCATCCTGCACGCTGAACAGGCCGTCGCTGTATCCCGGTAGGGAAACCACGTCGAACGGTTCATTCAGGATGACGCCATGGCTGCTGAACGGGGTGGCGCTGGCACCGATCCCCTCTTTGTCCAGCATAGCCAGAAATTCGTCGCGGCTGATCCTGCGCTGGTTTACGCGCAACGTCAGCGGCGCTTCATCGTCGTTGTTGCCGTCGATGATCAGCTGCCAGTGATCAGGCCAGTTGTTCTTCACCTTGCCGATAAACCACTCCGGGTGGTTGTAGCGTCCAGCCTCGCTCTTTTCGACCATCTGCTCCAGCGATTCCTGCTGGCGCTGATAGCTGCGCAACACGCCGTTGATGACCTTCGCCGACCAGGACTTGTTCAGGCCGTGAGCGGCTTCAACGGTTTCGTTGATCGCGGCATGTGCTGGTACACGCAGACTACGTAGTTGGTAAATACCCACTAACAGCAGTGCACGAATATCGAAGTCTGCGGGTTTGAACGGGTGCTTCAGCAGTTTGGCGGTGATCAGGTTGAGCTGGGTAATGTCGCGCATTGTGCCGTAGCAGAGCTGGCGCAGCAGGCCGCGGTCGCGTTCCGGGCAGCGGGTAACCGCTGCCGGCATGATGGCATTGAGCGAACCCTGGTGGCGCAGCAGTGGCTCGAGGGTTTCGGCGGCCAGTTGTCTTACGTTCATCGCTTAGTCCAGTTGCTTACCGACAGGGAACAGATCGCGCTTGGCGTTCAGGACAGCCGCGGTATCCAGCGGTTTGCCACCCGGCAGCTGTACCTTGGTCAGCAGCAGGCTGCCTTTGCCACAGGCGATACGCAAGGTTTTCTTGGTCACTTCCGCAACGGTGCCCGCTGGCTGGTCGCAGGTTTCGGCGGACGCCTTGGCACCCCAGATACGTAGGGTTTTGCCGTCGAGGCCGCAGTAGGCCACCGGCCATGGAGAGAGGCCACGGATCTGGCGCTCGATCTCTACGGCAGAACGGGACCAGTTGATCTCGCCCTCCTGCTTCTCCAGCTTGTGGGCGTAGTTGGCCAGGCTGTCATCCTGCTTCTCGGGTTCTGCTTTGCCTTCGCTAATCAGGGCGAGGGCTGCGACGAGGGCTTCGGCGCCCTGCTCAGCCAGGCGGTCGTGCAAGGCACCGCTGGTGTCGTCTGCAGCAATCGGCATCTCGGTCTTGTACAGCATGTCGCCGGTATCCAGGCCTACATCCATCTGCATGATCGTGATGCCGGTCAGCTCGTCACCCGCCAGTACCGCGCGGTGGATCGGCGCTGCACCACGCCAGCGCGGCAACAGCGAACCGTGTACGTTGATACAACCCAGGCGTGGCGTATCCAACACCGCTTTGGGCAGCAGCAGGCCGTAGGCCACAACCACCATGATGTCCGCGTCCAGCGCTGCCAGTTCGGCCTGCTCTGCTTCCCCTTTCAGGCTCAACGGCTGGTACACCGGAATCTCGTGTTCCAGGGCCAGTTTCTTGACCGGGCTTGGGGTGAGCTTGCGGCCGCGACCCGCCGGACGGTCCGGCTGGGTATACACAGCAATCACCTCATGCTCGGAGGTAAGCAGGGCCTGCAGGCTCGAGGCAGCAAAATCCGGCGTACCGGCAAAGACAATACGAAGTGGCTTGGACATCTATCAACTCCTGAAACCAAAACAGGTTTGTCACGGCAGCTGCGCATGGATATGCAGCTGTCCGGCAAACCTGTTGTCGGGCAGTTCAGAGAACACGCTTAGGCGTGCGCTTCCTGACGGTGTTTCTTTTCCAGCTTGCCGCGGATGCGGTTGCGCTTAAGGGCAGAGATATGGTCTACGAACAGTTTACCGTTGAGGTGATCCAATTCGTGCTGAACACAGACTGCCAGCAGATCCTCTGCTTCGAAGCTATACTCTTCACCGTCGCGGTTCAGGGCCGTTACACGGATGTGCTGTGGGCGCACCACGTCTTCGTAGTATCCCGGTACGGAGAGACAACCTTCCTGGTACTTGTATGGCGTGTCGTCCAGGACCTCAAAGGATGGGTTGATCATGACGATCGGATCGCTCTGATCTTCCGACAGGTCCATGGTAACGATGCGCTGGTGGATATCCACCTGGGTTGCGGCAAGGCCAATTCCCGGTGCGTCGTACATGGTTTCGAACATGTCATCGACGATCTTGCGGATCTCATCGTTGACCTCGGTCACCGGTTCAGCCACCGTGCGTAGACGTGGGTCCGGAAATTCTAGAATGTTAAGTTTTGCCATCGTTTCTTCGGGTTGATACGGTTGTTACTATTTTAGTGATTCGTAATAGCCGTAAATCATCAAATTGGGATGGTTGCGGCCGATACACAAAAGAGACGTGAACGGCTAGTAACCTACTAGCTACATATTATACCGATTGCGACGCTCAATGCATTGTCGTTACGCTGTTTGACCCGATCTTGTGAATCGGGTTTCCGCTGCACGACATCAAAGGACACGGAAATGAAAAAGTTTCTCTGCGCTCTGGCCGCTGTATGGCTGCTGGTAAGTACACCAGCACACGCCAATGCCCGAAAGGATGTATTACAACTCAGGGAAGACAGGCCGCAGGAATATGTGGTGGTGAAGGGCGATACCCTCTGGGATATCTCTGCCCGTTTTCTGGAAAGTCCGTGGCGCTGGCCGGAAGTCTGGGATATGAATGTGGAGATCCACAACCCGCATCTGATCTATCCTGGCGATATCATCTACCTGGTCTGGGAAAACGGCAAACCGAAGCTGAAAGTGCGTCGTGGTATGCGCAAGCTCAGCCCGACCGCCCGTGCTGAGCCGCTGGATCGTGCCATCCCGGCGATTCCGCTGAAAGATATCCTCAGCTTCCTGGAAGAGACCCGTGTCATCGACCGCGAGCGTTTCGAACAGGCGCCTTATGTACTGGCAGGCAAGAACCAGCGACTGATCGCCGGTGCCGGAGATCGCATCTACGCGCGCGG
Source organism: Pontibacterium granulatum (assembly GCF_029961155.1). Taxonomy (GTDB): domain Bacteria; phylum Pseudomonadota; class Gammaproteobacteria; order Pseudomonadales; family Balneatricaceae; genus Pontibacterium; species Pontibacterium granulatum. The sequence goes on from NZ_JASBRH010000006.1 coordinate 53,952, forward strand.
TGAGTTGCTGGAAGAATTGCCTCGCCAGGCGGTGTACCGCGCGACCAATGAATACGTGGATCCGGATACCGAAGAGGCGCTGGGTTATGAGCTGACCAAGGTTTCCGACGTGACCGTGATAGCGGAAAATGATGATGTGATCAGCCTGAACGTGAACCGCTCTATTCTGGAAACCCGTACCCTCGACCGGGTTATTCCGGCAGATGAGGAACGTATCCAGTCTGTGTTCTATCCTAAACCGTCGCCGGAAGCGCTGACCGGTAAAATCCTCTCCGTGCTGGGAGCGGTGAATGACGGTGGCCAGTTTGATGTGGTGGCCCTGAACCGGGGTGTCCGCGAGGGGATGGAGGCCGGTCATGTGTTTGCGATCTACCGTACTGGGGAAACTGTGGTGGACCCGGTCACCAAGGAGAAGATCTCGCTACCGGCTGAGCGCTCCGGGGTGTTGATGGTATTCAAGACCTTCGAGAAGGTGTCTTACGGTCTGGTGATGATGAGTACCAATGTGGTGTCCGTGGGCGACGAGATCCGAGAACCCTGAATACTTAACGAAATAAACAAGATTGGAGCCGCACTGTAAGCGGCTCCAAGCGATTAACAAGGAAGGCATTATGCAAAGTGATCCGATGGAGTGGGTCGCCCTATCTGCCCTGCCACGTGTGGGGGCGGCGACAATCAAACGTTTGCTGGACGAAGGCTGGACGCCTGAGCGGGTACTCAAGGCCAGTGACGCCGATTGGGAGTGGTTGGGCTTCAATTTCCTGGCACGCCAGAACCTGCAGCAGTACCAGCAGAACCGCGGTCCGATGCGGGAGCTGCAGTTGCAGGTGCGGGAGTGGCTGCGTACCCCGGATACCCAACTGCTGACTCTTGATAGCCCTGACTACCCTGCCCTGCTGAAACAGATCACCGATCCGCCACCGATTCTGTATGTGCGTGGTGATGTCGATGTCCTGCACCTGCCCCAGATCGCGATGGTGGGCAGTCGTAACGCCAGCCGCGCGGGTGTAATGCATTCCGGTGAATTTGCCACGGCCTTGAGTAAGACGGGGCTGATTGTGACCTCGGGTATGGCCCACGGCATCGATGGTGCTGCACACCTGGCAGCCGTTAAGCTGAATAAACCCACGGTTGCCGTGTTTGGCACCGGCGCGGATGTGCTCTATCCGGCACGGCACAGCGTGCTGGCGGCACAGATCCTGGAGACCGGTGGTGCCTGGGTGAGTGAACTGCCACCGGGAACCGGCCCGTTGGGACACAACTTCCCACGCCGTAACCGCATTATCAGTGGGCTGAGTGCCGGCGTGCTGGTGGTGGAGGCTGCGCCGCGCAGTGGTTCGTTGATTACGGCCCGCCAGGCTCTGGAGCAGGGACGGGAAGTGTTTGCCCTGCCGGGATCTCTCAATAACCCGCTGAGTCAGGGCTGTCATGCATTGATCCGCGAAGGTGGTCAATTGGTTTCAACCGTTGACCATATTCTGGAACAGCTGGCGCCGATGCTGGGCGCTTACGAATCCCCGCAGGTCGAAGAGAAGGCGCTGCCAGTGGATCTGTCGGCGCAGGAGCATAACCTGTTGCAGGCGCTGGGATTTGAGCAGGTGTCGATGGATCAGTTGGTATCCCTTACCGGGATCGGTGTGGCGGACCTCAATGTAATGTTGATTTCGCTGGAGCTGAAAGGCCTGATCGAAAACAGCGGTGATGGTTACTGCCGGATCTGACATTGGCAAAACCTGAAAACCCGCTCCATAAACGGGTAGAGGAGCCGGTTGCTCTGGCCTGAGCAAGCCTGCGGCACTGGCCGGAAGCGGGCTTGCAAGCTGTGCGTTGAACGTTTAGTGTTCCGTTCAGCGTCCAGGCCTGATAAGAGGTAGCCGGTGATCTCCGGTGTTATCCAAACACCGTCCGAGAGTTGATACCCAAGCTGTTCAAGGCTGCCCCTCATTTAGACAGGTGGACAGGACGTTGGTACACGCAGTGTTGGGACGGCAGAGTAATGGCGAGCAATCAGTATATAAATCCGTGGCACGTTGATCAGTGTGTCCGTGCGATGCAACAGGGTGGAGTGATCGCCTATCCGACCGAGGCAGTTTGGGGCGTGGGTTGTGATCCCTTCAACGAAGACGCCTTGGAACGTCTGCTGCACCTGAAAAGCCGGCCGCGCCATAAGGGGGTGATCCTGGCGGCAGGTTCACTGGACCAGATTGAACCCCTCTTGGCCCGCTTGGAGCCGGAACAGCGCCAGAAAGTGGAAGCCACCTGGCCGGGGCCGGTGACCTGGTTGCTGCCAGACCCCGATCATCTGGTGCCCGAGTGGATCAAAGGCAAGCACAACAGTGTTGCCGTGCGGGTGTCAGATCACCCGGTGGTGCAGGCGTTGTGTAAACGCTTTGGCGGACCGATCGTCTCTACCTCAGCAAATCCGGCGGGTGCCCAGCCTGCGAGAGATATGCTGCGAGTGAATCTTTACTTCGCGAATCGAATCGATGCGGTGATGCCGGGCCATGTCGGCAAACTGGCACAGCCAACCCAGATTCGTGACCTGATCACGGAATCCGTGATCCGAACCTGATTTTAATCCTAGGACCCAAGGAGTTTGCCATGTCAGCACCTGACATTGGAGCTGTAAAAGAATACCTCATGTCTCTGCAGGACAATATTTGTCAGGCGTTAGAGCAGGCAGACGGCAAAGCCCGTTTTGTTGAAGACTCCTGGGACCGTGCTGCCGGAGGCGGTGGCCGCACCCGCGTGATCACCGACGGTGCGGTGATCGAAAAAGGCGGCGTAAACTTCTCCCATGTATTTGGCGATAAATTGCCGGGGTCTGCGACGGCACACCGGCCGGAACTGGCGGGCCGCAGCTTTCAGGCGATGGGTGTGTCCCTGGTCATTCACCCGCGCAACCCGTACGTGCCAACCTCCCATGCCAATGTGCGTTTCTTTATCGCCGAGAAAGAAGGTGAAGATCCGGTGTGGTGGTTCGGTGGCGGTTTCGACCTGACCCCGTACTACGGCAATGACGAGGATTGCCGTCACTGGCACCAGGTGGCAAAAGATGCGTGTGACCCGTTCGGCGAAGAGATCTACCCGCGCTTCAAGCAGTGGTGTGACGACTATTTCTACCTCAAACACCGTGACGAGCCCCGTGGTATTGGCGGCCTGTTCTTCGACGACCTGAACGAACTGGGCTTCGACGACAGCTTTGCCCTGATGCGTTCGATTGGTGACGCGTACGTGCCGGCAATTGTTCCGATCATCGAAAAACGTAAAGACACCGAATATGGCGAACGCCAGCGTGATTTCCAGCTGCACCGCCGCGGCCGCTACGTGGAATTCAACCTGGTCTTCGACCGTGGCACCCTGTTTGGCCTGCAGTCCGGTGGCCGTACCGAATCGATCCTGATGTCCCTGCCGCCGGAAGTACGCTGGAGCTACGACTGGCAGCCGGAAGAAGGGTCTGAAGAGGCGGTGCTGTACGCGCGCTACCTGAAGCCACGTAACTGGCTGGAGGTTTAAGATGAGCGACCGCTACGCGGTATTCGGCAACCCGATCAAGCATTCAAAATCACCGCAGATCCACACCGCGTTCGCCGCGCAGACCACACAAGCGTTGAGCTACGACGCGATCTGCGTGGAGGAAGGCGGGTTTCCTGAGGCTGTGGATAACTTTCTACAAGGTGAAGGCAAAGGCCTGAACATCACCATCCCGTTCAAGCAGGAAGCCTGGCAGATGGCCGAGCAGCGCTCCGCCCGTGCAGAGCTGGCCGGTGCGGTGAATACCTTGTACCGTAACGCCGAAGGCCAGCTTTGTGGTGACAACACCGACGGCGTGGGCATGGTGCGCGACATTGTGGAGAACAACGGCGGCACCATTACCGGTGCCGATGTACTGATTCTGGGCGCCGGAGGCGCTGTGCGTGGTGTACTGCAGCCGGTGCTGGAGCAGAAACCGCGTCGTGTGGTCATCGCCAACCGTACCGCGTCCAAGGCGGAAGACCTGGCTGCGGTGGTGGCGGACCTGGGTGACGTGGTCGGTTGTGGTTTTGATGCCCTGTCCGGCAAGCAGTTTGACCTGGTGATCAACGGCACGGCAGCCAGCCTGCAGGGTGAAGTCCCTCCCCTGCCGGATGACCTGCTGAAAAGCGGTGCCTGGTGCTACGACATGATGTACGGTGCCGACGTCACCGCATTCTGCCAGTGGGCGACCGAACACGGTGCGGAACAGGCGATCGACGGCCTGGGTATGCTGGTGGAACAGGCCGCAGAATCGTTCTACATCTGGCGTGGTGTTCGCCCTGAGACGGCCACCGTGATCGCCACCCTGCGTGCTGCGCTAACCCCTTGATTTAAAGGCTTCAAACCAAAGTTTAGTATTCAGGTCCAGCTTGCGAATATGCACGTTGCGGCGTATAACTAGTTGTACACTCCTGCCATTGCGGTGGGCCCGCTTAGCTGATTGTGGGGATGTCACATGGAACTGGATACTAAGCTTAACCCGACCGATCTGTACCGCATTTGCGACCCCGACCTTCTGCCTTTTAAGACCACCGAAACGCTGGAGCCCTTCAGCGGATTCTTTGGTCAGGAACGCGCCATAGAGGCGATGGAGTTTGGTGTCGGTATGCACCGACCCGGCTACAACCTCTTTGTGATGGGCAACCCCCATACCGGCCGTTTCTCCTTTGCCATGGACAGCCTGAAAACGGTTGCCAAGAAAGAGCGCAAGCCCACCGACTGGATTTACCTCAACAACCTCGAGGATCGTCGTCACCCGATTGCACAGCAGTTTCCCGCAGGTAAGGCGCAGCGGTTCGAACGCGATATCAAAAACCTGCTCGAAGCGATCATGGCGGAGCTACCTGCCGCATTTGAGAATCCTGCTTATCAACGTAAAAAAGCCACCATCGAGCGAGGCTTTAACCGCCTGTACGACCAGGCCATCGAAACCGTTGACCGTCGTGCCCGTGAGCACAGTATCGCGATCTATCGCGATGCCGGTACGATCGGATTTACACCGGTCGCCGAGGGGCAGGCGATGGATGAAGCGGCCTTCTCCCAACTGCCTGAAGAGGTTCGTGACGCCTTTACCCGCGCCATCTCGGAGTTGGAGGAGTATCTCAATGATTGCCTGACCGAGTTGCCGCAATGGCGCCGGGAAGCGGCCGACAAGATGAAATATCTGGACCGTGATACCGCCCGAGCTGCAGTAGCCCCCCTGATTCAGCCGTTGAAAGAGAAATACAGCAACATCCACGGTGTATCCTACTATCTGGATCAGCTGGAAAATTCGCTGGTTAAAAACAGCGCTGATCTGGTGGGTGATGACAAGCTCGAACCGCGCAGTGATGCCAGTCGCCGTAGCTATATGGAAGAGACCTACGGTGTGAATATGCTGGTGGATAACGGGAAAATCAAAGGTGCACCGGTGGTGCACGAGTCCCACCCCACCTACGAGAACCTGTTCGGTCGCGTGGAATACAGCTCCGATATGGGGGCACTGATCACCAACTATCAACTGATCCGTCCCGGAGCCCTGCACCAGGCCAATGGTGGTTACCTGGTGCTGGAAGCGGAAAAGCTGCTGGAGCAACCGTTTGTTTACTCTGCACTGAAACGCGCCCTGAAATCCCACGAGATACGTATCGAAAGCCCGGCCAGTGAACTGACCGGCATCAGCACCATTACCCTGAATCCTAAGGCGATTCCGTTGCACGTGAAAGTGGTCCTGATCGGCAGCCGTGATATCTACTACCTGCTGCAGGAACTGGATCACGACTTTGAAAAGATGTTTCGTGTTGTCGTGGATTTCGACGAAGATGTAGGCCGTTCCCCGCAATCGATCCGCAACTATGCCCGCCTGATGAAGACATTGGCGAATGAAGAGCACCTGGCTCCCCTGACCCGCAATGCCGTGGCACGGTTGGTGGAACACAGCTCGCGCCTGTCACAGGACCAGGAGTTGCTCTCTGCGCATATTGGCGAGTTGGTCGACCTGCTCTGCGAGGCTGACTTCAAGCGCGCCAAGACCGGTGATAAAGCTATCGAAGCCAAGCACGTGGAGATGGCGCTGGATGCCAAAGAGCGCCGCACCTCTCGTCTGTCGGAGAAGATACGCGACAGTATTCTGAATGAAACCGTGCTGATCGATACCACGGGTCAGGCGGTGGGTAAATCCAACGGCCTGACGGTGCTGCAGGTGGGGGATGTTTCCTTTGGTACCCCTGCGCGCATCACCGCGACGGTTCATCCGGGTAACCGTGGGATTGTGGATATCGAGCGCGAAGTGACGCTGGGGCAGCCGATCCACTCCAAGGGGGTACTGATCCTCTCCGGTTATCTGGGGCACCAGTACGCGCAGGATTTCCCGCTGACGCTGTCAGCCAGCATCGCCCTGGAGCAGTCCTACGGGTATGTGGACGGTGACAGCGCCTCGATGGCAGAGATCTGTACACTGATCTCTGCCCTGACTCATATTCCGATCAATCAGCAGTTTGCCATCACCGGCTCGATCAACCAGTACGGTGAGGTGCAGGCGATTGGCGGGGTAAACGAAAAGATTGAAGGCTTCTTCCAGCTGTGTCAGTGGCGTGGACTGACGGGAGAACAGGGCGTTGTTATTCCACGCGCGAACGTACGTAATCTGATGCTCAAGAAGGAAGTAGTGGATGCCGTGGCAGAGGGACTGTTCCACGTGCACGCCGTATCCAGTGTTGACCAGTGTCTTGAGATTTTAATGGGAAGGAAAGCAGGCAGCCGTAAGGAAGACGGCAGTTTCACCCAGCGCAGTGTGAACCACAAAGTTGTGTTGCGCCTGCGGGAGCTTGCTAAAGCGAAGGCGTAAGACAGGGAATCTAATGAAACAGGAAGTACAACACTCGGACATGCTCGCCGTCCTGGCGGGCATGGCGGCCGACTGTTTTTCTTATGACGACTTTGAACAGGTCATCGGGCGCACACTGGCCTCCCTGGGGGAAACCCTTGGGGTGAGCCATACCTCGCTGTATGACTGCGCTCATGACGCTCAGGGCACATGCCGGATGGCGCTGCGTGGTTGTTGGTTTGATGAATCCGACGGAGTCGGCAACGTAGAGTTTGATTTCAGCGGCGATGCGGCAAAAGATTGGCTGGATCTGCTCAATCAAGGCAACAGCGTCCGTCTCGGCCGGGCACAACTGAGTGCTCTGCTAAGTGGACAGGTCCACGAGTTGGAATCCCTGCTGATGATCCCGCTCAGTCCGGGTAGTGAGTGTTGTCAGGGATTAATGCTGTTTGCCGACCGTGATCAGCAAAACTGGTCGTCGATGACCCAGGACGTGCTGAAGGTGGCGGCAGAGCTGCTTAGCACCGCGATGGGCAATGAAAAACGGATGCTCGATCATCAGCTGGCGACAGCCGTCTTTGACAAGGCGTCCGAGGGCATCATGGTGACCGACGAGCGTGGCCAGATTCTCAGTGTGAACCCGGCCTTTACCAATATCACCGGCTACAGCCTGCGTGAATGTCTGGGTAAGAGCCCGGCGATTCTGAAATCCGGTCGCCATGACGAGGAGTTCTACTCCCGCATGTGGCAGCAGTTGCAGGTAAACGGGCAGTGGCAGGGTGAAGTCTGGAACCGCCGCAAGAATGGTGAACTCTACCCGGAATGGCTCTCCATCTCAGCCCTGCCGGATGCTCAGGGCAAACCCCACCGCTACATCGGCATTCTGTCGGATATCACCTCTTTGAAGCGGGCTCACGCCCAGGTCGAGCATCTGGCGATGCATGACCCGCTCACGGGCCTGCCCAACCGCCGCATGTTTATGGAGAACCTGGAGCGGTTGATGGCTCATGCTCAGCGCAGCGGTCAGCTGCTGGCGTTGTTGTTCATCGATCTGGACGGTTTCAAACTGGTGAATGACAGTCTGGGACACCATGTAGGGGACCGTTTGCTGCAGTCGGTGGCCACCTGCCTCAAGTCTCAGCTGCGAGCTGACGATCTTCTGGCCCGGATGGGCGGCGACGAATTTGTGCTGTTGGTGAACGGCTATGAAACCCCCGATCAGCTGGCGAAAATTGCCAACAAGATCCTGTATGTGCTGCAGCACCAGGATGGGCAGGCCAGTGGCCGGATTGAGATCGGTGCCAGTATCGGTATCGCCCTGTATCCGGAGAATGCGGGCGATGGTGACCAGCTGATCCGCAATGCCGACATGGCGATGTACCGGGCCAAAGAGAACGGTAAAAACCAGTATCACTTCTACGAAACCAAATTGTCGGACGAGGTGGTGCGTCGTTACGTGTTGGAGCGGGAGCTGCGGGTGGCCCTGGAGGAGGAGCAGCTTGAGGTGTATTACCAGCCGCAGCTGAATATCGACGGCACCGCGCTGGTGGGGGTGGAGGCGCTGGTGCGCTGGCCTCACCCTGAGCGTGGCGTCCTGCCGCCGTGTGAATTCCTGCCGGTGGCGATGAGCAGCGGTCTGGCCTATCCGCTGTTTAAGGTGGTGTTCCTGCAGGTATGCCGCTTTATTACCCTGATGGATAAACAGGGTGTGGAGATTCCGAAGGTGGCGATCAACATCGCCGGTATCGAGCTGATCACCAACGGTTGTTGTAACCTGATCATCGATTCCCTGCGCAGTTTTGGTATCGATCCACGTCGGGTGGAGTTTGAGGTCACCGAAACTCTGCTGATGCACTCCCTGGATGACCTGGCCGAGGTGCTGGAGCGATTGCGTAAGGAAGGTTTGCAGATCTCGATCGACGATTTCGGCACCGGCTACTCGTCCCTCTCCCGCTTGCGTGAGCTGCCGATTGATATGCTGAAGATCGATAAGAGCTTTGTACAGGGTATTGCCCAGGAGAGCAGTGACGAGGCGATTGTGCGGGCGATCATCTCCATGGCCAACAGCCTGCAGCTGAAGGTGATTGCCGAGGGGATCGAAACCCACGGCCAACTCGATTTCCTGCGTGGCGAGGGCTGCGAGCTGATCCAGGGCTTCCTCTACGCCGAACCGATGAAGGGCGAGCGGCTGGCGGAACACATCGCTAACGCCAGCTATCAGCTGAAAAAGCACGATTAAGCGCGGCTTTAAAAACGCAAAAAAGGGACCTAAAGGTCCCTTTTTTCGTGGTGGTTCAGCCCAGGCTTAAACCAGCGTCATATGGTTATCCCAGGCCACCGACAGGTTGGCATCCAGCTTGATGCGCTGTCGTTTCTGGCTGGCCATATCAAAATGATACAGATGCCCGCTACCGGTGCTGATCAGGAACTCGCCCGGCAGCAAAGTGGCTGCCAGGCCGCAACCGTCACGTGTTTTACACTGGCCCAGATACTGGTTATCCCGGCTATCCCAGAAAGTCACCAGGTCTCCCCGTGGTGAGGAGATCGCCGCGTAACGTCCGCTGGCATCAAACCGTGCGCTGCCGCAGTACTGCTTCATCGCACGGTTTACATGGTCGGGTGCATGTAACAGCTGTAACGGCTCGCCACGCTGGTGCATCGCCACCAGAGGCACATCGTCGTATTTCGCACCCTGATACTGCAACGCGATTACGACCTTACCGGCAGCGTTCACATCCAGATGGCGAATCGACAACTGATGCAAGGGCGCAGGCGGCTGGACCTGTTCCAGCAGCTCGCCGCTGTGCAGATCGATGTAGGCCAGCGACGGTTGCATGCTGTCCAGGTTGAGCTTGTCACGGCCCTTGTCCGGGTGGGTCAGGATGCCACCGTTGGCAACGACCAGCGTTTTTGTATCCGCCATCAGTGCCAATTCGTGTGGGCCGATGCCGTAGGAGGGGTGATCGGCGACCTTGCTGAAACCCAGTTGGATATCACGCACGGTGATCCGCCCCTGCCCATCGGCGACGTTATTCTCGCAGCTGATCAGGTACTGCCCGTCCGGCGAGAAGATCGCATGGCCGTAAAAGTGGCGTTCCGTATCCGGTTCAACCTGCCGGATCAGCGTACCGGTGTTGTAGTCCACTACGTCGATGAAGCGACCCGGACGGCGGGCCACGGCGGCCAGCCAGGGTTGTGTCGGGTGCAGAGCCACGTGGTGGGCACGCTGCGGCAGCGTATGGTCCAGCATGACGGAACCGTCCTGCGCTACCATCTGCAGGTGGTGCAATCCATCTCGACCCGTTGCCGCGGATGCAAACAGCGGTGATCGTCCCGTGCTGCCGGTTTGCGCCAGCAGCGTTGGAGTCACCCATGAGCCCGCCAGTAACAGGCTGAACTGGCGTCGATTAATCCCCGTCACGGCTATTGAACCCCAGTTGGATATTCAGTTTTTGCATCGCTTCTTCCAGCTGGCTGTGCAGGGCCTTCATCTGGCCACTCACCTGTTTCAGGGTGGCGTGATCGGCCGGGTTTTTCACCGCCTGGTACAGCGTTTTGTCGATGCTGCTAAGCGTGCGGTCCAGCTGCTGGAAGTGGGTGTCGATCTGGTTGGCCAGTTCGCTTTCCCCTTCGGCGATCAGCAATGCTTTGACACTGGTGGTGCTGTTGCCACGGTACAGTTCGGCGAGCGCTGCCAGGTTGAGCTGGATGTTGCGCAGGGAGCGTTCACTGCGCCAGGATTCGGCGCGGCGTGGTTTTGCCTTGTTGGCGCCTTTATGCAGCGGACGCAACAGTTTCAGGTCACGTACCACCTCGACCGGCTCGACCAGGGCTTTCATCAGCTCGGTGGCCGCTTCGGTGCTGTCTTCGTAGTAGTCCTCGCCGCCCGGTGCCGCGTCGATACGTGGCAGCTGCTGTGATTCCCACTCCTGGGCAATCTCGCGGCTCATGGTAGCCACGTTGCCGGCGATCGCCGCGGTCAGCTGACAACCATACGGGGTCTGGGCTTTGTCGCTGAACAACAGCCGTTCCAGCGCCGGCAGACCTTTCACGGCGATGCTGGCACCGCGGAAGTACTCCGGTGTCAGGCTGGCAGTATCTTTCTGGCTAAGCAATTCGTTCAGTTGCTTACTGGTCAGGTTTTTCTTGTCCGGCCAGAACTGCATGCTGAAGTTACGCATTAGAAATTCAATCGGGCCAAACTGTACGTGCTGGATTCCCTGCCAGGCATCCATGGTCTTGTGGAATGCAGTTTGCGCGGCGGTCAGTTGCTCTGGTTGCTGGCACAGCACGTCAGTGGCGTTGGCCAGTTCTGCGCTGCTGCTTGCCAGTGTCTGGTAGCGAGGCAGGATATGATCGCGGGTCAGTTGTACGTTGATCGCCTGCCACTGTGCATCGCTTGGCGATGCGTGGGCTACACCACCAGCAAGGAACAGGGTGGCCACCGGAATCAGGACCGGCAGCAGGCTGTAGCGTGAAAACATCAGAGTGACTCCAGGAATCTGATCAGGTTATTTCGTTGCGCCGTTGGCAGTTGCACCACCGCATTGCGGGCAGTCTGGGCTTCGCCGCCGTGCCACAGGATCGCCTCCAGCAGGTTGCGGGCACGGCCATCGTGCAGGAAGTAGGTGTGACCGCTGACGGTTTCCGTCAGGCCGATTCCCCAAAGGGGAGGCGTGCGCCATTCGTGGCCATTGGCAGCATACTCCGGTCGACCGTCAGCCAGGCCTTCGCCCATATCGTGCAGCAGTAGGTCGCTGTACGGCCAGATCAGTTGCGGTGCCCTGTTCTGTGGCTCGGACGGGTCGTCGGCAATGACAAATTTTGCCCGGTGGCAGCTCTCGCAGCCGCTGTCATAGAAGACCTTTTTGCCTGCCAGCACTTGCGGATCGTCCACGTTGCGTCGTGCCGGGACCGCCAGGTTGCGGGTATACAGCAGCATCGCATCGGTCATCTGGCGGGAGGCTTCCAAGTTGTCGTGGCGGTCGGTGTTGCCGTTGGGCATCTGCAGGCAGTCGGACTGCTGTTCGGTGCAGTCACCGTAGGGATTCTGGAAAGCCGGATTGGAGATGCCGATATCGCCGTTCAGGGCGCTGTTGTTTTGCTGGTTGAGGGTGGCGTGCCCCGCCTTCCAGCCGTAGCGGCCGATATCCACCTGTTGCTTGTCGCCGTTCCAGACGCGGTTGGCGCGGCCGGAGATCCCGTCGTTGTTGCGGTCATCGCGGTCTTCGCGGGCCAGGATGGCTTTTGAATCGATCGCCTCCAGCAGGCCCAGGCCGATCATCGGGGGGGCCACGCGGGGAGAGATCATCAGCTGCGGGTGCAGCGGACCGTAGGCCGGCTCGGTAATGCTGTAAGTTGGTTTGCGCAGGGAGACGGTTGTTCCGTCCGCCAGGGTAACCGGAGTTTCCCGGTAGCTGATGGTCATGCGGCCTTCACCCGGCAGGCCGGGTACAGCGAAGTCCTGCAGCTGACCGCCGTAGATCGGCTCGGGAATTACACCGATTTTACGTTCTGCCAGCAATCTTTTCTGTTCTTCGTTTTGCGGTGGAATACTCAGACGCAGAAACATGGAGACCGCATTGTCATCCGGCCAGTTGGTCTTGGGTGGGTGGCCACGGCCATTGCCAATATGGCACTGACGGCAGGCGCGGGCGTTGTACAGCGGGCCCAAACCATCGCTGGCGGTGGTGGCGGTAGGTGCGGTGACCCAGAGCTTTTTGAAGATGCCCTGCCCCACACGGAAATCCAGCTGCTGCTTGAATGGCAGGTTGCTGGTGGGGTGCATAAAGGCGCGCTTGTCGACACGCTTGAGATGGGTACCCCGGCCACCGGCGTAACGCTCGCCTGCTTCACTCTGGGTGAATTCGGGTGCGGCTGGCTGGGCGAATACTGCTTCCTGGCTGCCGATCAGCAGCGCTAGAGCCATTATCGAAACACGACTTAGCATGCTCACTCGGGAATTTAGTGGTGTGAAGAGACATGGGGTAGCCCGACGGCTACCCCTGGTGCATTAAGCACGTGACAGCTTACTCGGCCAGAACAGAGGTTGGATTATCCAGGCTGTCGGACCCCTCCAGCTCGATACCGTCCAGGTTCAGGACGGCGATCGCCTGTTCGATGGATTCGGTCTGGTCAGTCAGGGCATCCACGGCGTGCTGAACGATCTGGTTGCCTTCCGGGTTGTTGGCACCGATCAGCACGTCGAATGGGTTGCCCGCTTCTGCGGTATCCGCCATCACCTTCATCGCCTTTTCGGTGTTGTCCAGTTTGGCACGCAGTTCTTCATCCAGTGCCGGTGCTGCCGCGCTTACCAGCTGCGACAGGCTCGCACCTTTCACAACGCTGCCGTCCACACGGGTGTACTGACCCAGGTATACGTTCTGGATACCTTTAGCGTCGTAGTAGTGGGACCAGTGGGTGTTGTCGGAGAAGCAGTCGTGCTCCTCTTCCGGATCGTGCAGCATCAGACCCAGCTTGGTGCGCTCACCCGCCAGCTCGCCGTAAGACAGGCTGCCCATGCCAGTCAGGATGGTGGACAGACCGCCCTGCGGGCCTTTTGCCATCAAATCAGCACGCGCAGCGCCGTCCACAGCCCAGTTGCCGACCATCTCTTCCAGGTCATCAACCAGCAGGTCGGTTGCAGCGGACAGGTAGTCACGACGACGGTCGCAGTTGCCGCCAGTACAGTTGTTAAGATCGAAGTCGGTGACCGGACGGTTGCCTGCACCCGGGTTGGTGCCGTTCAGGTCCTGGCCCCACAGAAGGAATTCAATCGCGTGGTAACCGGTGGCCACATTAGCTTCAACGTCGTCGATTTCGTGCAGGGTTTCTGCCAGCAGTTTCTTGTTGATGGTGCTTGCGTCAACCGTGATGCCACCCACCTTAACGGTTTTGTTGGCAACGATGTTGGCTGTGTAGAACGGGTTCTCGTCAGACTCGCTGCCGTAGCCGGAATCCACATAGTCGATCAGGCCTTCATCCAGTGGCCATGCGTTCACACGGCCCTCCCAGTCATCAACGATGGCGTTACCGAAACGGTACGCTTCGGACTGCTGATACGGCACACGTGCCGCTTTCCATGCTGCCTTTGCGGCTGCCAGATTGGCTTCGGTTGGATTTGCCAGTAGGGTATTAACAGATGCCTGCAGCGCTTTAGCCGTGGTCAGAGAGTCTTCGTAGGTGGCCAGTGCGATATCCGCATAGGTGCCCAGTACGGCGTCTGCGGTGGGAGCTGCTGCTGGTTCTTTCTGCATCTGGTCTGCACAGCCGGTCAGCAGCGCTGAGCCGATTGCCAGACTGAGTACTGTTGCGCGAAATTTCATGGGTGATCTCGTCTCTGAGTGTCTGTTTAATTCATTTAATAAAGCGCATGTTAATGCAAATGAAAATGGTTCTCCATACCGATATGATTAAATTGGCTAAATTAGGCGCAAATTCCTGGCAGTATCAGGGGGTATTAATGGGTCTAGTGAGGGAAAACGGGTGTATCGGGGTTGGCTGATACACCCGGGACGCTGCGGTTATTCAGCGGAGGACGCGTAGTCCTGTTGCAGGTGTTGGTCTTTCAGTTTGACGTAGTTGCCTGCGGTGTAGGTGAAGAACTCACGTTCCTTGTCGGTCAGCGGACGTTGCTGCTTGGCCGGTCGACCCACATACAGGTAACCGCTCTGCAGGGTTTTACCCGGTGGTACCAGGCTGCCAGCACCGATGATCACCTCATCTTCTACCACCGCGCCGTCCATCACCATCGCCCCCATGCCGATCAGCACGCGACTGCCGATGGTGCAGCCGTGCAGCATTGCCTGATGGCCGATTGTGACATCATCGCCAATAATCAGAGGAAAGCCGTCGGGATTAAACGGACCAGCGTGGGTGATATGCAGCACGGAGCCGTCCTGTACGCTGGTGCGGTTACCGATGCGGATACGGTGCATATCGCCGCGAATCACCGTCAGCGGCCAGACGGAGCTGTCCTCGCCCAGCTCCACATCGCCCAGTACGACTGCGCTTGGATCAACAAAGGTACGTGCGCCCAGTTTAGGCGTCATGCCCTGATAGGTTCGGATATGCATAGTCGGGTCCCGTTGAAATCTTGCGGTTGGTCCCCCATTGTATATGAGGGCCTGTTAACACTGGTAAAGTTATGACTGTTGCCCCTGAAAAAGGGTTAATCAAGGCGTGTGTTGTGTGGTTTGGTTATTCCAAATGAGCAACACGCAACGCAGAGTAGCTCTTTTTCAGGGACAACCCTATGGGCTGGAACTATTTTTCCGTCTAACGGCGTTATCAGGCATGAATGTAGAGTGCTACATTTCAAACCTTCTGCCTGGTTAGCCAAAAAATAATCTCCAGCAGTATAACGTTACCAGTATTAAAAGGCCCTGTTCGGTGCCGCTTTAGAGCGCCTCAGTACCCAGTTCATGGAGACATAAGTCGATGACGAACCCCCTGTTACACGCCCATACCCTGCCCCCGTTTGATCAGATTACGCCGGCCCACGTTGAACCGGCTGTGGATAAGTTGCTGGCCGAGGGCCGTGCGTTGGTTGAAAGGCTGGTACAGGAGGTGGCGGAGCCGACTTGGGATAACCTTGTGGCACCGCTGGAGCAGATGAACGATACCCTGGCCAAGGCCTGGTCGCCGGTTTCCCATATGAACTCGGTGGTAAACAGCGACGAGTTGCGTGAAGCCTACAACGCCTGCCTGCCGAAGCTGTCGCAGTTCTGGACCGAGCTGGGCCAGAACCAAGGACTGTACGAGTTGTACAACACGTTTGTCGGCAGCGATGAATTCGATGGCCTGAACACTGAGCAGAAAACCGCGATTGAGCACACCCTGCGTGACTTTAAACTGTCCGGTATCGCCCTGGGTGAGGCGGACCAGCAGCGCTTCAGCGAGCTGCAGCAGCGTCTGTCCGAGTTGACCACCAAGTTCTCCGAGAATGTGCTGGATGCGACCAACGCCTGGAGTAAGCTAATCACCGACGAAGCCGAGCTGGCTGGCCTGCCGGAGATGGCGATTGCCGCGGCGAAGCAGGTGGCTGAAGCCAAGGGTGAAGAGGGTTGGATGTTGACCCTGGACTTCCCATCCTACATCCCGGTGATGACCTACGCCGACAACCGCGAGCTGCGCGAAGAGGTGTATACCGCCTTTGCAACCCGCGCCTCCGATCAGGGACCACATGCCGGTCAGTGGGATAACTCCGGGATCATGCAGGAGATCCTCACCCTGCGTCTGGAGAAAGCCAAACTGCTGGGCTTCAACAACTACGCGGAATACTCCCTGGCCACCAAGATGGCGGAGGATACCGACCAGGTGCTGGGTTTCCTGCACGATCTGGCCGCGAAGAGCCGTCCGGAAGCGGAACGTGAATTCCAGGAACTGTGTGATTTTGCCCGTGACGAGCATGGCATGGAGCAGCTGGAAGCCTGGGATGTAACCTACTACGGCGAAAAGCTGAAACACGCCCGCTACGAGATCTCCCAGGAGATGTTGCGCCCCTACTTCCCGCTGCCAAAAGTACTGGATGGCATGTTTGCCGTGGCCCAGCGCCTGTTTGGCATCGAGATCTGCGAAGTGAAGGACTTCAACAGCTGGCACAAGGACGCACGTCACTTCGAACTGCGCCGTAACGAACAGCTGATCGCCCGTTTCTACCTGGACCCGTTTGCCCGCGAGAAAAAGCGGGGCGGCGCCTGGATGGACGACTGCCGCGTGCGCCGTCGCCTGGACGATGGCAGCCTGCAGCTGCCGGTGGCGTACCTGGTGTGCAACTTCAACCCACCGGTGGGTGACGATCCGGCCCTGCTGACCCACAACGAAGTGACTACCCTGTTCCACGAATTTGGGCATGGTATCCACCATATGCTGACCCGAATCGAGACCGCGGACGTCAGTGGTATCAACGGTGTGGCCTGGGACGCGGTGGAGCTGCCAAGTCAGTTTATGGAGAACTGGTGCTGGGAGCCGGATGCCCTGGCGCTGATCTCCGGTCACTACCAGACCGGCGAGACCCTGCCGCAGGAACTACTCGACAAAATGCTGGCAGCGAAAAATTTCCAGTCCGGTATGATGATGGTGCGTCAGTTGGAATTCTCGCTGTTTGATTTCCAGCTGCACTGCGAGTTCGAGCCGGATACAACCGATATCCAGGCGGTGCTGAACCGGATTCGTGATGAAGTGGCGGTGGTGGCTCCTCCGGCGTTCAACCGATTCCAGCACAGCTTCAGCCATATTTTTGCCGGTGGATATGCGGCCGGTTACTACAGCTATAAATGGGCCGAAGTGCTGTCGGCGGATGCCTTCTCCCGCTTCGAGGAGGACGGGATCTTCAACGAACAGACCGGTGCGGACTTCCTGCATGCCATTTTGGAGCAGGGTGGATCACGCGAAGCGATGGATCTGTTTGTGGAGTTCCGCGGCCGTAAGCCTGAGGTGGATGCGTTGCTGCGTCACAGCGGCATCACCCTAACAGAGTCTTAACTATGAGTGTTGTAAAACGTTTTATTGCCGGGGCGACCTGCCCCCGCTGTGGCGAAATGGACACGCTACGCATGTACCGGGACGGTGAAAAAGAGTATCGGGAGTGCGTGGAGTGTGATTTTGAAGACGCCATGCGTCTGGATGGAGAGCCGGAGCCAGCCGAAGAGCTGGAAACCCGCGTCAACCGCACTGCTGACCCAGTTCCGGAAGATTCTCAGCCGCTGCTGTTCGTGCCTAATCCCGGTGCCAAGCGTCGCGACCACTGAGTATGCCTTTCGTTTCGCCGTAGGTGCATAACACTGCATCTACGGCTCTTTCCGACACCTCTCTCGAATCGTACCTGCTTTTTACGTCATCTGCCGCCGGATTAAAGCACCATCAGCAGGCACAGCATCACACCACCTGTCAGTGCAATAAAAGGGAAGCCGGGATCAAACGTGCGGACTTTGGTCTCTATCATCCGATAACCTGTAAATGACTTGGTAATAAACGAAAACTATTATCAATGGGCTGCTATATAAAATCAATACGAATGATTCGTATTTACTCAAGGTGGATGGGATTCCGATCAACCCGCGCCAGGGCGGTGAGTCCTGTATTAATTGTGCGCAGGGGCAGGGTGTGTGCTGTACAGTCACACTGGGCTGGTTGATATGACGGCCGTGCCAAACCCTCTTGGAGATGCATCATGGAATTAGAAAAGGAAGATCAGGTCACCCGGTGGCATACACGTGAGCCGCAGGAGACTTTTATTGCGCTGGAGACCTCAACGGATGGACTGGCAAAAGAGGAAGCGGTGATCCGCCGGCAGACATACGGAGCCAACCGTATTCCCGAACCGCCGCGCCGCAGTGCGCTGATGCGCTTGATGGCTCAGTTTCACAACGTACTGATTTACGTACTGGTCGTAGCCGGGATTGTTACCGCCCTGCTTGATCATATGGTGGATGCGGGTGTGATTGCTGCTGTTGTGGTGGTCAATGCGCTGGTGGGGTTTATTCAGGAGGGGAAAGCGGAAAAAGCGATCGATGCCGTACGCAAGATGCTCTCCCGTCAGGCCACCGTGACCCGCGAAGGCCACCGTTTCCAGACTGACGCTGAGGAACTGGTGCCGGGTGATGTGGTGTTTGTACAGTCTGGTGACCGGGTGCCGGCTGACCTGCACCTGTTCTGGACAAAGGATCTGCAGATCGAGGAAGCGGTGCTGACCGGTGAATCCGTACCGGTGGATAAAGATACCCAGCCGGTCAGCGCAGATGCCGCGTTGGGCGACCGTCGCAATATCGCCTTCTCCGGAACGCTGGTGACCTATGGCCAGGGACTGGGCGTGGTGGTGGAAACCGGCGCCAACACCGAGATTGGCCGTATCAGCACCATGCTGGCCAAAGTAACCCAGCTCACCACCCCGCTCACCCGCCAGCTGGATCTGTTTGCCCGCTGGCTGACCGGTGTCATCCTGGCCATCGCGGCGCTGACCGTGGTGTTTGGTGTTTCCGTGCACGGCTACACCTGGGAAGAGATGTTCATGGCATCCGTTGGGCTTGCCGTGGCGGCGATCCCGGAGGGCCTACCGGCGGTCATCACCATTGCACTGGCCATCGGCGTCCAGCGCATGGCGAACCGTCACGCGATCATCCGCCGCCTGCCCACGGTGGAAACCCTGGGTTCTGTATCCGTAATCTGCTCCGATAAAACCGGTACGCTCACCCGCAACGAGATGACCGTTACCCATGTGGTTACCGCCGACCTGAACATCGATGTGACCGGGGTGGGTTACAACCCACACGGGGCCTTTGTGTTGGGTAATCAGGATATCGACCTGGCGGACCACCCGGTACTGCGCCAGCTCTGTCTGGCCAGCGTGTTGTGCAACGATTCCACCCTGGCGGAAAAAGAGGGTGAGTGGCTGATCAGCGGTGATCCGACCGAAGGCGCGCTCACTGTATTAGGGGTGAAGGCGGGTTACGATGTGGCGGAGACCCGTCGGGAGATGCCCCGCGACGACCTGATTCCATTCGAATCCCAGCACCGCTTTATGGCCACTCTGCACCACGACCACAACGGCCAGGGCGTGGTGTACATCAAAGGGGCAATCGAGGCGATTTTGCCGCGCTGTCAGACACAGCGTATGTATGACCGGGATACTCGGGTGGATCGGGACTTCTGGCTGGCCCAGCAACGGACCATCGCCCGCCGCGGTCAACGCACCCTGGCGATTGCCTGTCTGCCGGTGGCCAGCGGCCAACGGACCCTCTGCTTTGATGAGGTGGAGTCCGGCCTGATTCTGTTGGGTGTGGTGGGTATTATCGACCCTCCCCGCCAGGAAGCGATCGAGGCTGTAGCCCAGTGCCACGAAGCCGGTATCAATGTCAAAATGATCACCGGTGACCATGCTGAAACGGCGGCAGCTATCGCCAGCCAGATGGGCATTACCAGCAGTCACGACGCGCTCACCGGCTCTGAACTGGAGCAGATGAGCGATGACGAGTTGCAGCAGGCGGTACAGACCTACGACGTGTTTGCCCGCGCCAGCCCAGAACACAAACTGCGTATCGTCACCGCCCTGCAGGCGCAAGACAGGGTCGTGGCAATGACCGGTGATGGAGTGAACGATGCCCCCGCCCTAAAACGTGCCGACGTCGGCGTGGCGATGGGCATTAAGGGCACCGAAGCGGCCAAGGAAGCGGCCGAGATGGTGCTGGCGGATGACAACTTTGCCTCCATCGCCCATGCGGTTGAAGAGGGTCGGACAGTGTTCGACAACATCCGCAAATCCATCCTCTTTATCTTGCCAACCAACGGTGGTGAGGCGCTGACCGTATTGGCGGCGATCGCACTGGGTACCATGCTGCCGGTGACCGCCGCCCAGATCCTCTGGGTGAATATGATCACCGCTGTCACCCTGGCGCTGTCGCTCACCTTTGAGCCAACCGAGACCGGGGTAATGCGACGTATGCCAAGGGATACCCGGGCACCGATCCTGTCCCGCTTCATGACCTGGCGGATCGTGTTTGTGTCATTACTGATGGTGGCGGGCACCTTTGGCCTGTTCCTCTGGGAGATAGATGCCGGCTCCAGCATCGAATACTCCCGCACTGTGGCGGTGAATACGCTGGTGATGCTGGAGGTGGTGTACCTGATCAACAGCCGCTACCTGTATGAGTCCGTGCTCAACCGAGAGGGATTGCTGGGTAACCGTTATGTGTTGATGGCGATTGGCTTGGTGGTCTTCTTCCAGCTGATCTTCACCTACACGCCGTTGATGCAGCTGTTTTTTAATGTGGAAGCGATCGACGGTGGTTCCTGGTTGCGCATCATCATGGTGGCGTTGATGGTGTTTCTGTTGGTGGAGCTGGAGAAAAAGCTGATGCGGCCTTTCGGCAATTCACAGCCGCCACAGGCACCGCCCCGGGTCCAGTCCCCCCACGCCTAACTCTGATGTGGGTGTTACCGGGTGGCTTGTTTATACGTCACCCGGTAGATCGCACCGGCGTAGTCGTCGGAGATCAGCAAGCTGCCGTCATGGTCGGTAAGCACATCCACCGGCCGGCCCCAATGGCGCTGTCCTTGCAGCCAGCCCGTAATGAACGGCTCATGACCGATCACCTCGCCATCGCGGGTCTCTACCCGGGTGACCTGGTAGCCCACCTTCAGGCTGCGGTTCCAGGAGCCGTGTTCGGCGATAAACAGGGTGTTCTCGGTAGCCTTGGGAAACTGCTGACCCCGGTAGAAGGTTAAGCCCAGCGGGGCGACATGGGCGCCCAGGCCCAGTTTGGGGGGCTGGTAGTTGCCGCTGGCGAGACCGCCAAAACGCGGATCGGTTACGCCATCAGCGTGGACATAGGGGTAGCCAAAGTGCAGGCTCGTTTGGGTTGTCCGGTTGAGTTCATCGTCGGGCAGATCGTCGCCCATATGGTCGCGGCCGTTGTCGGTAAACCAGAGCGATTTATCCACAGGGTGCCAGGTGAAGCCGACACTGTTACGCACCCCTTCCGCCACGATCTGTTGCTCGCCGTTATCCACATTCAAGCGCAGGATCGAGGCAAAGCGGCGGTCGTCGGAGAGGCAGATGTTGCAGGGGGCACCAATGTTGAAATAGAGCCAGCCGTCGGGGCCGAACTTCAGGTATTTCCAGCCGTGGTGGCTTTCATCCGGCAACTGGTCGGTGACCAGCTGCGGTGCGGGCGGGTTTTCCAGTCGCTTAGCCAGATCAGG
This sequence comes from Pontibacterium granulatum, assembly GCF_029961155.1. Taxonomy (GTDB): domain Bacteria; phylum Pseudomonadota; class Gammaproteobacteria; order Pseudomonadales; family Balneatricaceae; genus Pontibacterium; species Pontibacterium granulatum. The sequence goes on from NZ_JASBRH010000006.1 coordinate 75,472, forward strand.
GTAGCGCCAGATCTTGTCGACCTCGGCTACATAAAGGTCATTGCCACGCACGGCAACACCCGTGGGTAGGTCCAGACCGCGGGCAATCAGGTACTGCTGCTCGTAATAACCGTCGCCGTTTTTGTCGCGCAGGGCCACCACCTTGCCCGCACGGCGCGAACCCACAAACAGTATCCCCTGCCCGTCTGGTGCATCCATCCGGGCCATCTGGCGCGCGTTCTCGACCGCAGCCACCTGGTCGATCTGGAATCCAGCAGGCAGTTGTAGTCGGTCGAGAGGAAGGTCTCGCGCCTGCAGGCTGGTTGCAAGAAACAGAGACGTCAGACCATAGATCAGCCGTGTATTGTTCATCGCTTGTCCCACACTGTTGCCGAAAAAAGTCACCGTTAACCATAGCCTCTGGCACGGCGGTGAGCCAGAATAGCAGCCCCGATTACTGCGGGCTGTCTTAACCTCACCAGAAACTGAAAAATGCTGACTGATCTGAAAGATATTTTCCCGCTGGGCGTACGCTACATGCTGTTTTCAGCGCTGGGTTTTGCCCTCATGGCCGCCTGTGTTAAAGCGGTCAGCGCCTACGATATTCCGGTGCTGGAGATCGTTGCGGCCAGGGCGATCGTGTCCCTGTTGATCAGTTATCTGGATGTGAAGCGCAAGCGGATCTCGGTCTGGGGGCACAATAAGGTGCTGCTGTTTGCGCGGGGGGCGGTTGGCGCCGTGGCGCTGATCTGCGTGTACTACTCGGTCACTACCCTACCCCTGGCAGAAGCCACCATCCTGCAGTACACCAACCCGGTGTTCACTGCGGTGCTGGCTTTGCTGTTCCTGTCGGAGAAGGTCCAGCGCTCGACGATCCTTTGTATCCTGCTGTCCATAGTGGGGCTGGTGGTGATGGTGAAACCGGACCTGTTCTCCGGCTACAGTGCTAACCTGCCTTGGTTGAGTGTGGCGGCAGCGCTGGCCGGTGCCCTGGGCAGTGCCATTGCCTACGTGATCGTACGGCAGCTCAGCAGCAGCGAAGACAGCTCAGTGATTATTTTTTACTTCCCACTGATCGCCCTGCCGGTATCGGTGCTGTTGCTGGGTGATGGGTTTGTGATGCCGAACCTGGAAGCGTTTGTATTGTTGATTTTGGTGGGGATCTTTACCCAGGTGGGCCAAGTGGGGCTGACCAAGGCGATGCAGTACGAAAAAGCCGGAAAAGCGATGGCCTACTCCTACGTGCAGGTGATCTTTTCGCTGGTGCTGGGTTGGGCGTTTTTCAGCGAAATTCCAACGCTCTGGACGCTGGTGGGCGGTGGCCTGATCATCGCCGGGGCCCTGATCAATGTGTTATGGAGGCGGTAAGCGGCTCCGTTTAACCAATTAAAAAGAACCCGGCGGATGCCGGGTTTTTTGTGTCACTTACGCGGCCTGACGCTGTGGCCAGCTGTAGATCAGCAGGAATTCCAGCATCGCTACGACTACCACAGAGGGGCCGGCTGGAGTATCCCATTGATAGGAGAGCGCCAGACCCAGGGCGATGGCAGTGCAACCTAAAACACCGGCGCCGATGGCCATCTGCTCCGGTGTTTTGGACAGGCGACGTGCCGCCGCAGCGGGGATAATCAACAGGGAGGTGATCAGCAGGATACCAACGATCTTCATCGCCACCGCAATAATCACGGCGATCAGCAGCATCAACGACAGGCGTACGGCGGTTACCGGGACCCCCTCCACCTGGGCCAACTCTTCGTTGATGGTGATTGCCAGCAGCGGTTCCCATAGTTTATGCAGCAACACCGCTACCAGAATGCCGCCGCCGTAGATCCAATACAGATCTTCCGGGGTGACCGCTAGCAGGTCACCGAACAGGTAAGCCATCAGATCAACACGGATATCATCGATCAGGGCAATTGCTACCAGGCCCAGCGACAGGCTGCTGTGAGCCATGATGCCCAGCAGAGTATCGGTAGCCACCAGGTGTTGCCGTTGCAGGCTGACCAGTGTCAACGCCAGCAAGACACAGCAAGCGATCACCGCCAGGTTGAGATTGATATCAAACAGGAATCCGAGGGAAACCCCCAGCAGGGCCGAGTGTGCCAGGGTATCACCGAAGTACGCCATGCGGCGCCAGACTACAAATGAACCCAGTGGGCCGGCAATCGCTGCGACACCCAGGCCGCCCAGCAGGGCAAGAATCAGGAAATCAGCCATGGTTATGCTCGCAACACTCTTCGATCACATCGCCGTGGGCGTTGTGCTTGTGATTGTGATGATGACTGTAAAGGGCGATCTGTTCTGCGCCCTTGGCGCCAAACAGATCCACAAAGGATGGATCGGCACTGACCTGCTCCGGATGACCTGAACAGCAGATATGGTGGTTCATGCAGATTACATGGTCGGTGGACGACATCACAAGGTGCAGGTCGTGGCTGATCATCAACACGCCGCAATTACGCTGATCGCGGATACGGGCGATCAGCGCGTACAGTTCGAGTTGGCCGTTGATATCCACACCTTGTACCGGCTCGTCTAGCACCAGCAGGTTTGGGTCGCGCAGCAATGCACGCGCCAGCAGCACTCGCTGCATCTCACCACCGGACAGGTTATGTATAGATTCCTTAAGCAATGTTTCTGCGCCTACATCGGATAATGCCTCCAACATCAGCGACTTATCCTTACACTGGGTGGTTTGCAGGAAACGTTGCACGGTCAATGGAAAAGTTTTATCCACATGCAGTTTCTGTGGCATATAACCGATCCGCAATCCCTTTTCGCGCCAAACATTGCCACTGGAAGGTTTTGTCAGGCCAAGCACCACCTTAACCAGGGTGGTCTTACCCGCGCCGTTTGGGCCGATCAGTGTGGTGATGCAGCCTTTGTGCAAGGCCATATCGATGTTCTGCAGCACGTGGTTACGGCCAAAGTGCAGGTTAACCTGTTCCAGACGGACCAGATCATGGTGTGACTTCATTCTTCGGCATGCTCCCGACAATTCGGGCAGCAACCCAGCACCTCAATGGATTGCTGCTCGGTGGTGAATCCCAGCTTGGATGCTTGCTGGGAGATCAAAGCTTCGGCATCACGGCTATCCGCTTCCACTGCGGTATTGCAGTGGCGGCAGATCAGGAAACAGCCATGATGGGACTTACCCGGGTGTGGACAGCCAATAAAGGCATTCAACAGCGCGATCCGGTGCACCAGCCCCTGTTCCTGCAGGAAGTCCAGCGCCCGGTAAACCGTCGGGGGTGCAGAGTTGAAACCCGCTTCGGCCAGTGCAGGCAGGATCTCATAGGCACCCAGAGGTTTGTGGCTTTGCCACACCAGTTTCAGAACCAGCTCACGAATGGGGGTCAGGCGCTGATTACGCGCTTTGCACAGGGAACGGGCTTCATCCATAGCCTGCTCTATGCACTGGTTGTGGTCGTGGTGTGACTCAAATGCGATCGTACCCGAAGCCATATAGAGAAATACCTTTTTGATTTGTTATAGTATAACGGAACATTTGCCGAGATGAACCGACACTATGCGACTAAAAGCGACCATTGTATTTCTCAGTGTGCTCTTCAGCCAGTTTTCCCAGGCGTCTGAAGACGTGAAAGTACTGGCCAGTATTAAACCTCTGCAGCTGCTGGCGGCCGATATTGTCGGAGACACCGGAGACGTAGAGTTACTGATTAAACCGGGGGCCTCCCCGCACCACTATGCGATGAAACCATCCGATCGCCGGAAGCTGGACAGTGCACATGTTGTGGCATGGGTGGGGCCTGATCTGGAAACCTTCCTGGAAAAATCACTGCGTGGTTCCGATGCGTTGGTGCTGCAGATGGCAGATGCTGAAGAGGGTCATGAAAATCATGATCAGCACGAAGGACACGGCCATGAGGAGCATGATGATCACGACGAGCATGATGATCACAAAGGCCATGACGATCATGCAGCGCACGATGACCACACCAAACATGAAGATGAACATGATGAGCACCACGATGAAGAAGCAGTAGCGGATGCCCATCACGATCATGAACATGCCGGAGATCCACACCTGTGGCTGGATCCAATGGTATCGCTGGCATTTGGTAAAGAACTGCAGGAACAGCTGGCGCGTCGTTACCCGGCCCATGCCGAGACCTTCGCAGGCAACTACAAACGTCTGGAACAGAACATCCTGTCGCTGGATGCGCAGTTGAAAGAGAGCTTTAAGCCGCTGCAGTCTCATGGCTTTTTTGTATTCCACGATGCCTGGGGCCACTTTGTGAACCACTATGGCCTGAACCAGTTGGGTTACTTCACTGTTGATCCGGGGCGTAAACCGGGTGCACGTCACCTGACAGAGATCCGCGAACAACTGGAACATGAGAAGGCCGTGTGTGTCTTCAGTGAGCCACAGTTCAAACCGTCGATTATCCATGCAGTCACCAATGGTTTGGATGTGCGTCAGGGGGCGATCGATCCGCTGGCGACCGACACGGAGGTGAAACAGAATAGCTATACTGCTTATATCCGCAGTGTGGCCGATCAGTTTATTGATTGTCTGACGGCTCGATAATGTAGGGCTGTTTTAGCGGGGCGTATCTGGGTCGAAAACCCCTTAGCAACTTGTTGAGAAAAAAGATAAAAAAAATTGAAAAAAGGTGTTCACAAACGGAAAACACCTCTATACAATACGCCCCACTTTCGACGCAGATGTGGTGGAATTGGTAGACACGCTAGCTTCAGGTGCTAGTGCCTTCACGGGCGTGGGAGTTCGAGTCTCCCCATCTGCACCAATCCTAAATGCCTCACGGCAAGCAGGATCTGGTGCAAAGAAAGTTACAACTTGCCGGACCGCGTAACCGGGTAAAAAACACGCAACCGACGCAGATGTGGTGGAATTGGTAGACACGCTAGCTTCAGGTGCTAGTGCCTTCACGGGCGTGGGAGTTCGAGTCTCCCCATCTGCACCAACCGGTGACCTCCCTCCTAGATTGAATTTTTCCCATAGTAATTGATCAAAAACTTCAGATATTACCGTTCTGAGTGTTTGCTATGGCGCTATTCCGAACTTCCCGATTCTGGTTGGTCGTTATGTTTGCGTTGCTGATTGTCTGGGTCATTCTCTCCCATGTGCACGCTTACAACGGCTTCGACATTTCCAATGCTCTAATTCCCGCAGATGAAATTCATGCAGGTGGCCCGGATAAAGACGGTATCCCTGCGATTACCCATCCTCACTTCGAAAAAGCCGATCAGGTTCAGTGGCTGAAACCGGATGCGTTGGTCTTAGCACTTTCCTGGCACGGTGCAGTGCGCGCCTACCCTCTTTCCATCCTCAACTGGCATGAAGTGGTGAACGACCATGTCAGTGGCCAGCCAATCCTGATTACCTACTGCCCGTTGTGTGGCAGCGGTATGGCCTTCTCGCCCAATGTTGCCGGGCGTAACCTGACCTTTGGTGTGTCCGGATTGCTCTACAACAGCAATCTGTTGCTGTATGACCAGGAAACCAAGTCGCTCTGGTCACAGGTCCGGTCCCAAGCGGTCTCTGGCCCTTTGAAAGGAGAAAGGTTGTCACTGATTCCTGTAAGTCTCGAACGCTGGTCAGACTGGCGTAAGCGTTATCCACAGGGTGAAGTATTGAGCCGGGATACAGGGTTTGAGCGGGACTACCATCGCAACCCCTATTACCAGTATGCACGGGACAAGGGTGTGATGTTCCCAGTGGCGTTCAGGAGCCGCCGCTACCATCCCAAAGAACGGGTGTTGGGGGTAAAGATCAACGGTCAGTTTAAGGCCTATCCCTTCGCCGAGTTAGCCAAAGAGAACGTGCAGTGGGTATGGGACGAATTTGCCGGAGAAACTGTGGAGATCCGTTTTGATGCGGCTAAGCGTACCGGTCGGATCTTTACCTCGGAAGGTGCAGAGCTGTCTGCTGTGAACCTGTTCTGGTTTGCCTGGTACACATTCCATCCTGATACTGCCGTGTATAGTGGGCAATAAAAAGCCGGAGCAATTCGCTCCGGCGAAGAACCCTGATTGGGCAGGGTGATAGAACGGGAAGAAATGGAAATCTGTTTGGAGCCTATCCGGATTACAGCAGCAGACCGACCTGCACCAGCATCGGGAAGATAGCGATGATCAAGCCCACCAAAACCATCAGGATGGAAGGCACTACACCAATAATTTCAACACCTTGTTCGTCATGAGACATAGCTTGATTCCTCATACAGTCTTAAGCCTTTGTCTTGTATATAGCAACGGCAGTGCCAGTCTGAGCTTTGTTTTTTTAAGTAACTGAAATGTTTGATTATTTTTTGTTTTTGGCGGATGGGTGCAGAGGCGTGAGTATCGATGCTGAAGACATTTATGTCATGCGGTTGGTGTGCTTCATGACATTTTTGGCATGCGGGTTGTGGGAGGTCCCACAACCCTGTCAGGCGAGCTTTGGGCAGATGCGTTGCATGACTTTTATTATCTGCCAGCCGGCGAGGCTGCCAAGAGTGTTGGCCAGAATATCCAGTAGGTCAAAGGAGCGCGATGGCATTTGCCACTGAACAAGCTCGATTCCAACACTCCATAACACAATACATATGAGTAGCTTAACGCTGGCCTTGGGAAAGCCTATATATGCCCAGGCCACCACACCCAGGTATGCAGCGAAGTGCAGTACCTTATCTGAGTGATCAAAGTCGGGTGTTTCAACCGTCGGCAGGACACTTAAATAGGTCACCAATAAAAGTAAACAATAGAACGGTACTTGGCGTAGTTGAAACTGCAGCATGGGAGATCCTTGAGAAGGCAATGTTCGTCGATAGCTAAGTCAGATGCAGTTTACGCAGACTCTGCTGCAGATTCAGCAGCGCGGACGCAGTTTTTGCCACCATTTTTAGCCTGATAGAGTGCGTTATCCGCCCGATGGATCAGGCTGGCAATGGTATCGGCCTGTTGAACCTGGGCGATACCGAAGCTGCAGGTGATCGTGTGTTTACCTAAGCCAAAGTCATGCTGCGCGATCGTCGCGCGCAGTTTTTCCGCTAATGTCGCCGCCATCTCGAGATCAGATTCAGGCAGGATAATCAGAAATTCCTCACCTCCCCAACGGCCGATCTGGTCCGTTTTACGGATAGCGGTTTTGACGACATCGGCAAGCGTGATCAGTATCCGGTCACCTTCATTGTGCCCGTGTTGGTCATTTACCTGTTTGAAGTCGTCCACATCAAAGAAGATCACGGCTGATGGGCGCTCATAGCGGCGGTAAATTTCAAGGCTGTTGGTAAGGTACTCATACAGCTTGTTGCGGTTGGATATGCCGGTCAGGGCATCGTGTTGCGCCATAAACTTTAGCTGTCGGTTATAGCCCGCCACGACTTTGTAGCGGTAGGCCACCAGCATCAGGATCAGCAGGAAGAGCGCGCCCACCAACCAGACGCGGGAGTAGTCGACTTTGTAGGCGTAACGGATATTGAGCCAATGGTTGGCGATAGCATTGTGCTCTTGAGGGCTCAGCGTGCCGATTACACGGTTGATGATATCCAACAGGATCTGGTTGTCCCGCCGCACGGCCACACTCAGGTCCCACTGATCGTTAAGGGAGTTGTACAGGGTGATATCCATAAGATGCTCTGCCTGCATGGTGTAGCTGATGCTGGCCGGTGCATCTATGAAGCCAAAGACATCGCCGGTTTCCAGGCGGCGTAGACCGTCGCTGACCGATGCAACCGGCACAATCGTGGCGTTGGGATAGCGATTGACCAGGATTTCGTAGAATGCAGAATCGGACCGCACGGCGAGGCGTTTGTCCGCCAACTGTTCCGCCGTATCGCTAAATTGGGAACGGTTATGGACGGCAACCACGGCTGGCATGCTGAGGTAAGGCCGTGAAAATGCCAGATGCTGCCCGCGTTTGGGGGTCGCCATGGCGCCAGGTGCGATATCGCACAGACCGGAACGGATCATATTGAGTGTTTGCGGCCAGGAATCGCTCGGCATCACGGTGATGGTCAGGTCCAGTTTATCGAGCAACAGGCTCATATAGTCGGATACCAGGCCTTGATAGTTGTTTTCCTTGATGCCCTGGTAAGGCATCCAGTCACGGCTGGCGCACAAAGTTATATCGCCTTTGTGGCTGAGGTAGGCTCGCTCCCGCTCGGTGAACATGACTACTTCGGGTTTGTAGATGAAACCCTTGAAATCGTAGTTGGGGCTCAGGGCCCCAATGATCAGGTACAGTTTGGCCATGCTTTCGAATTTCTCAGGGGAGAGTGTGCCGAAGTAACCCTTTTCATCGAAGGCGAGTTTTTTCAACGCATTGCCCTCGTAAATCAGGGCGTCGAGGCTACGCTTCTGCGAGTTGTAGTGCGAGTAAATCAGCTGCGCGGTTTCCTCGATATGGTCAAAGGCATAGTGCCACCCCTTCAATGAGGCCTCGTAAAATTGCAGGGTAAGATCGGGCTGTTCATCCAGCAACTTGCGTGATGTAAACAGGATATCGGCGTACATATCGAAGCCGAAGTCGGCAGGGTGCAGGATGGTGTAGGGTATCCCTAATTGTTCCATCTGGAACGGCTCGTTGGAGATATAGGAGCCCATCGCATCGGTTTTATCCTCGATCATATCCTGCAAGTTAAAGCTGTGATGCTGGTGTTCGTAGTCAGTGCGACGCAGGCCTGCCTGCAGCAGCATCGCCATCACCTCGGCTACTTGCTCAGCGTCATGGGTGATCATGATCCGCTTGCCTTTCAGGTCCATGGGTTTTTTGATACCGGAACTTGCTTTTGACAGTAGCATCAACGGTGACTGTTGGTAGGCGGCGAACAGGGCCACGATATCCTTCCCATTGGCTTTCTCAATCAGTAACGAAGAGCGGCCTACAGCGAAATCTGACTTTCCCTCCAGTACGTCACCCACCAAGTCCACCTGGTGACTAAACTCGCGTATATCAACCTCCAGACCCGCTTCATTGTAGAAGCCCTTCTCTTTGGCAATGTAATAGCCGGCAAACTGGAACTGGTTTTTCCACAGCAGCTGCAGGGATACCGCCTGCTTGCCCTGCGCTGTTTTTGTGGGCAAGGCAAAGGCAATGGTGCTGTGAATCGCTATAAGCAATACCAGAAACCACTTCATGGGAGGTCATGCACTCCTGGGTGGTCGGATGTTTTAGGTATCAGGGGGCTGGAGCAGATGCTGCTCATGGTCCTTTGAATCATCATCTTAACTACAGAAAGCTAGAGTCTTTGTATTCAGAGTAGACCGAAATTGTGGCAGAAGAGGTTCTAAGGGGTGGATAAGATCAAGTTTTTTAATGAAAACTCACTATTCAGTAGTGTTAGAGACGCTTGCTCGGTGTGGCAGCAGAAACCTTCAGCAACGGTGGTGCCGTTGTGATCGATGAGGAAAAGCAGGATGTGCTCTCTAATTACTCCAGTATTCGGCTGATACGCTTTTGATCAAGCGTGGTAACTAAGAACTAAAAAGGCCATCCCCGGGGATAGCCTTTTTAGTTGTGTGTGCTGCAATTGGCGTTTTATTTACGCTTTTTGCCGCTCGATAGGGACATAAACGAAGGGCGCAGGGTGGGTTTAGCATCCGCTTTGCGATCCGCTTCCTCTTCTGCTTTCTTACGCGCCTGCTGCTGGGGTGTCAGCTTCTTTTTGGGCTTAGCGGCGGCTTTGGCCGGTTGCTTCGCACGCTTAGGCTTATGTGTTGTTTCCTCTGCGTCGACTGGCTCGGTGCTGCCCTCTTCATAATACGGCACGGGCTTTAGCTTCAGCGGCTGTTTGATCAGGCTTTCGATCTCCTTCAGGTACCCTTTCTCATCCGGTGCGACCAGTGAGATGGCTTGACCGCTGCTGCCGGCACGGCCGGTACGGCCGATACGGTGCACGTAGGCCTCCGGCACGTTGGGCAGGTCGAAGTTCACCACCCGGGGCAGTGCGTCGATATCCAGGCCGCGGGCGGCCACGTCCGTGGCGACCAGAATCCGCACCTGGTTTTGCTTGAAGGCATCCAGGGCCCGCGAGCGGTCACGCTGGCTCTTGTCGCCGTGAATCGCAGCGGCGCTGATCCCTTCCTCCAGCAGATGGGCGGTGAGGATGTCGGCACGTTTCTTGGTACGGGTAAACACCAGTACCTGGGCCCACTGACCGCCGTGGATCATGTAGCTGAGGGTATCGGCCTTGTCCTGGTTGTCCACCCGGTAGGCCAGCTGCTGCACGGTTTTGGCGGTGGAGTTGCGCTTGGCCACGCTGATCTTGGCGGGATTGCTGAGGATCTTCCGGGAAAGTTCGGTGATAGTGTCGGCAAAGGTGGCTGAGAACAGCAGCGTCTGACGCTCTTTCGGCATCTGCGCCATCAGCTTGTCGATCTCGCGGCTGAAACCCAGGTCCAGCATGCGGTCGGCTTCGTCCAGCACCAAAGTCTGCAAGCTCTCCAGGCTGATCTCCTCGCGGCCCAGCAGGTCCAGCAAACGGCCTGGTGTGGCCACCAGAATATCTGCGCCGCGCTTCAGGCGTTTGATCTGGTTCTCGGCGCGCACGCCACCGTAGATCGGGATAATGCGGATCCCCAGCTGTTCGCCGTAAGCGTAAAAACTGTCGGTCACCTGTACCGCCAGTTCGCGGGTGGGTACCAGCACAAGGGAACGTACCGGGCGTACGGATTCCTCGACCGGCTGTTGCGCCAGTTTCTCCAGGATCGGCAACGCAAAGGCGGCGGTTTTACCGGTACCGGTCTGGGCTTCGGCCATCAGATCCTTCCCCGCCAGTACCTGTGGCACGGCCTGGGTCTGGATCGGTGTAGGTTGTTGGTAGTTCAGCGCGTCCAGCGCCTGCAACAGAGCATCCGATAAACCGAGGGAGGAGAAATTGGACATAGAAACCCGATCAAACTGACTGTGAAAAACAGCGTGCAGCTTACCGGAAAGCGGGAATGGGTGCGACTTCGGGATGCAGGAAGAGGGCCATTGCAGCACCCCAGAAGGGGCGCCACAATGGCGGGGAGAACACGGTGTTTATGCCAGCTCTTTTGCCGGAGCAGGCTCGATGCCGTTGTAGATATCTTCGTCCAGCTCGTTTTCGCTCTTACCCACCAGCACGGATACCATCAGGTCGCCACACACGTTCACGCTGGTGCGTGCCATGTCCAGGATACGGTCGATACCGGCGACGATTGCCAGGCCTTCCAGCGGCAGGCCGACAGTGGTCAGTACCAGGGACAGCATGATCAGACCCGCACCCGGAACACCGGCAGTACCGATGGATGCCAGAGTGGAGGTCATGATAATCAGCAGGTAGTCCGCCATGCTCAGGTCGATACCAAATGCCTGGGCGATAAACAGGGCGCAGACACCCTGGTACAGTGCGGTGCCGTCCATGTTGATGGTGGCACCCAGTGGCAGCACGAAGCTGGAGATCCCTTTGGATACACCCATCTCTTCACGGGCCGCCTTGATGGTTGCAGGCAGAGTGCCGGAGCTGCTGGTGGTGGTGAAGGCAACCGCTGCCGGGTTTACCAGGCCTTTCAGGTAACGTACCGGGCTGAGGCGACCCACGGTGCTGATCAGGCCACTGTAGAACACCACAACGTGGATCAGACAGCCGATGTAGGCCGCTGCAATTACCTTGGCCAGTGGCAGCAGGATTTCCAGGCCGTACTTACCGGCAACCCAGGCCATCAGGCCAAATACCCCATAAGGGGCGAGCTTCATCACCAGTTCGGTCAGCTTGTACATGCCTTCCGCTAGGCTTTCGAAGACCTTGATCGCCGGTTCCGCTTTTTCACCGCACAGGGTCAGGGCGATACCCAGCCCCAGGGCAAAGACGATGATCTGCAGGATGTTGCCCGCTGCCAGCGCGTTGATCGGGTTTTTCGGGATCATGTTCAGCAGTGTCTGCACCAGGGTTGGCGCTTCTTTTGCCACCGCCGCGGTTTCCGCCGGGCTCATGTTCAGGCCTGCACCCGGCGTCAGGATGGTCGCCAGGCCCAGACCGATGGTGATTGCCACCGCAGTGGTACCCAGGTACAGCACCACGGACTTCAGGCCGATGCGGCCCATCTTACGGGTGTCCTGCATGGAGGTGACGCCCACCACCAGGGAACAGAACACCAGGGGTACGATCAGCATCTTGATCGCATTGATGAACAGGGTTCCGATCGGCTTCAGCATCTCGGCATCCGGGCCCATCACGGCGCCGACGAGAACACCCAGGATCATACCTACCAGGATTTTTTTCCAGAGCGCCAGGTCGCTCCAAAAGCCGCTGCGGCTCGGTGTGAGAGTTGTCTCTTGCATCACAATTTACCTTTCTTATCGTTGTTTTCTGCCTGCACGCAGGCAGCAGGATTTAGGCCCTCAGCCGCGTCGGCGCTGGGGGCGGATCATGTTGGACGGTTGCAGGATCTCGCTCAGGGCCTCTTCGCTCATGAGCTGCTCTTCGCGGATCAGCTCCAGCACACCGCGTCCGGTTTCCAGGGCGGTTTTGGCGATACGGCTGGAGTTCTCGTACCCGATGTAGGGCACCACAGCGGTGATGATGCCAATACTCTGGTCGACCAGTTCCTGGCAGCGTTCGGTGTTGGCGGTGATGCCGCGCACACAGCGGTTCTTCAGCATGTGCATCGCCTGGGTCAGCATGCGGATCGATTCCAGTACGTTGTAGGCGATAAGCGGTTCCATGGCGTTCAGCTGCAACTGGCCCGCTTCGGCCGCCATGGTCACGGCCAGGTCGTTGCCGATCACCTGGTACGCCACTTGATTGACCGCTTCCGGGATCACCGGATTGATCTTGCCCGGCATGATGGAGCTGCCCGGCTGTTGCGGTGGCAGATTGATCTCGTTGAGGCCACAGCGCGGGCCCATGCTAAGCATGCGCAGGTCGTTGGAAATCTTGGAGAGTTTCACGGCCAGACGTTTCAGCATGCCGGAGAACAGCACAAAGGCGCCCATATCGGAGCTGGCTTCCACCAGGTCGGAGGCACGTTTGAACTCAAAGCCGCTCAGCTCGGACAGATAGCTCACCGCCAGCTTGGCGTACTCCGGATCGGTGTTGATACCGGTGCCGATGGCGGTACCGCCCAGGTTGATCTCCTTCAGCAGCTCGGACAGGCCGGCGATGCGGTCGATATCCTCACCCAGAGTGGTAGCGTAGGACTGGAACTCTTGGCCCAGGGTCATCGGTACCGCGTCCTGCAGCTGGGTGCGGCCCATCTTCAGGACCTCGGCGAACTCCTCGCCTTTGGCGGCGAAGGCATCGCGTAGTGAGGCCAGGGCCTGCACCAGTTCACCGTGCTTCAGCAGGATCGCCAGACGCACCGCCGTCGGGTAGGCATCGTTGGTGGACTGCGACATGTTGACGTGGTTGTTCGGGTGTAGGTGGTTGTATTCGCCCTTGGCGTAGCCCAGCTGTTCCAGGCCGATATTGGCGATCACTTCGTTGGCGTTCATGTTGGTGGAGGTACCGGCGCCGCCCTGGATCATATCGACCACGAACTCTGCGTGGTACTGGCCATCGAGGATCAGCTGGACTGCCTGCTCGATCGCTTCGGCTTTGCCGTCATCCAGCAGGCCCAGGGTCTGGTTGGCCTTGGCGCAGGCCAGCTTGACCAGCGCCAGCGCGTTGACCAGCTGGGGAAAGTGGCTCAGCGGTACGCCGCTCAGGTCGAAGTTATCGCGGGCACGCTGGGTCTGGACGCCAAAGTAGGCATCGTAGGGTACTCTCGCCTCGCCGAGCAGGTCCTTTTCTCGCCGCATGGATGGCTCTCGGAGTGGCTGAACAGTGTTTCCCATTGGGTGTGGTCCTCTTGGTGTCTCTTCTTGTTGTGTGGCCGGTGGCGCGACAGATCCACGGCCTGGATACAGAGGACTTTGCAAGGCGGGTGCCAAACTTATATTTGCTTGGTAAGCGTTTGTTTTGTTGGGGAAATATTGGGTTGCCCGGAAGGGCTTAGAGATGCAAAGGGGTATAACCAATGGAATGGGCTGCGCACGCGTTTTTTGGAATTGGCCCATTAAATCAACGGGTTAAATTGGATTCCGTTGGTTATAACCCAAACCCTGGTTATAGGGGTTTGGAAAGGTGCAATCGCCCTCCCCTGCCGGAGACAGGGTGGGGCCTGAGACGAGACTTAAGAGGAGAGTTTTTTCAGACGTTTGCTCAGCGCCGGCTGGGAGATGCCCAGCAGTTTGGACGCCAGCGACTGGTTGCCCTGGGCGCGTTGCATCGCCTCGTTGACCAGCAGGTCGCCCACTTCCTGCAGGGTTGGCAGCGGCTGATCAGCCGGGAACAGGGAGACCGGTTCATCGCCGGCTTCGCCCTGAACCGGTGTGTCCTGTCCCAGAGCGCGGCGGAACACCTCCATGGAGAGCATCTTGGCGCGGTGCTGGCTCATGGCGTCGTAGGCCAGCGCACGCAGTTCACGCACGTTGCCCGGGAAACTGTAGTTGGCCAGTAATACCGGCAGCTCTTTGGGGATGGTGGGTTTGGTTTTTCCCATCTCCTCGGCCGCGACCGCCAGGAAATGCTCCAGTAGCAGGGCGATATCACCCTTACGTTTGCGCAGCGGCGGGATCTCGATCTGGTGGATACGCAGGCGGTAGTAGAGGTCTTTACGGAATTCGCCGCGCTGTTGTTTGTTCTCCAGGTCCTGATGGGTGGCGACCACCACCCGGGCGCGGATCCGTTTCGGCCGGTCGCTGCCCAACGGATAATACTCCCCCTCCTGCAGCAGACGCAGCAGCTTGACCTGTGAAGCCTGGCTCAGGTCGCCGATCTCGTCGAGAAACAGGGTGCCGTTGGCGGCCTGCTCGATCATCCCGGCGCGGGCCTTGTCAGCGCCGGTAAAGGCGCCGCGACTGTGGCCAAACAGGGTGTCAGCAAAGACGTTGTCATCAAGCCCCGCTACATTGACCGACACCAGCGGTCCGGCACGGTTGCTCAGGGTATGTACCGCCTGGGCGATCAGCTCCTTACCCACCCCACTCTCGCCGGTAACCAGTACCGGCTGATTGCTGGCGGCGACCGATTCCAGGTACTGGAACACCGAACGCATCCCCTTGTCCTGGGTGACGATGGCGCTAAACACCTCCGGGTGTTCCAGGGTGTCGGTGAGGAACCGGCGGCGCATCTCCTGGTTTTCCAGGCGCATCTCCTGCATGCGCACCGCGCGGCGAATGCCTTCGATCAGGCGATCCTCCTCGGTGGTTTTAACGAAGTAGTCGTAGGCACCCAGTCGGATACAGTTGACCGCCGTTTCCAACTGGTTGAGACCACTGATGATGATCACCCCCACCTCTGGATATTCCTCCACGATCTGCAGCAGCAGCGCCTCACCGGACAGGTGCGGCATGGTCAGGTCGAGCAGTACCAGGCCGATCGGTTCGCGGGCGATGATGCCCATCGCTTCGCGGCTATCGTCACACTGGTATATATGGTTGAAGCCGCCGCGACGTTCCAGCGCGATACTGAGGCTGCGCAGGAACGGTGCCTCGTCGTCGACCAGTAGGATGCCGAAATTGGGGTAGCGGTTGCTGCTCATGCTGTGGGAGTTCCTTGGCTTAGCGGTAATGTAAGAATAGCGACGGTGCCCTTGCCGGGCTGCGAACGGTAAGTCAGGTTGCCGTTGTGCTCCTGCACGATGCTGGCAGAGACGGAGAGACCGAGACCGGTCCCGCCCTGCTCGCGACGGGTGGTGAAAAACGGGTCGCTCAGGCGTGACAGGTCGTCGGCTTCGATTCCCCGACCCTGATCGCGTACTTCCAGGCGCAGTTTGCGGTCGGGCGTGAGCAGGGTGCGTACCCGGATGCTCCTATCGCTGGACTCCAGCGCCTGGCAGGCGTTGACGATCAGGTTGATCACGACCTGTTCGATCCGTTGCGCGTTACCCTGAAAGGCAGGCAGGTTGTCGCCGTAGTTCGCTTCAAAGTGGTCGGTGGCATGGCGGATGGTGTTGTCCACCAGGCGGATTGCGGTGGCAACCACATCGTTCAGGTCGACCATCTCATCCAGGTCAGCCGGGCCCTGGCGGGCAAAGTCGCGCAGGTCATCAACGATCCGGCGGATGCGGTGGGTACCGGCGAGCATGTCGTCGAGCATGCGGGGTACCTCGTCCCGCATACGGCTGTAGGCCAGTCCTCCCATATCAAAATCACCGTGTTTCTCGTAATACTCCTCGAGGATGGTTTCCAGATCCTGGTAGGCGTCCTTCACCACCGGCAGGTTGAGCAGCAGCAGGCTGCTGGGGTTGTTGATCTCGTGGGCGACGCCGGACACCAGGATGCCCAGCGAGGTCATCTTGTCGGCCTGGATCAGCTGTTGTTGCTGCAGTTTCAGCTCTTCGGTTCGGCGGCTGACCTGACGGGTGAGCATCCGGTTCCAGACCACGATACCACCCAGAACAACCAGCAGGATGGCGGAGATCCAGGCGGTGATCTGGCCGATCTTCGCCCATGGCCAGCCAGGTTGCTCCAACGGGCCGAGCCACTTATCGTAGATCTCCTGCTGGCGCCCGGTGTTTTTCAGGATCGCCAGGCCTTCACTGAACCTTGCCAGCAGGTCTTCGTTGCCCTTCAGCACCGAGTAACCGTAATGCTGGGCACCAAAAGGCTGGCCCACCGGCGTGATGTTGGACAGCTCCAGTTCCCGTTCCAGATAGAGGCCTGGCAGGTTCGCTACCAGTGCGTAGTCGTGCTGACCTGAAGCGAGCAGGCGCAGCGCATCGGCGTGGGTATCAACCAGTATCAGATTGGCGCCGACCCGGTTCTGAAGCAGGTAGTCGTGCAGGATGCCGCCGTTCTGCACGATGACCTCTTTGCCGCGCAGTTCGGCGAGATCAGCGACCCGCGCCTCGCCCCGGCGGGCAAAGATCGACTGGTTAATAATTGCGTGAGGGGGAGAGAACGCGTAGGTGCGGGTGCGGTCCTCGGACAGCACCATACCTTGCAGGGCATCCACCTGGCCGGTCTCCAGGTTGTTACGCATGCTATCCCACTGGTCCAGCCGGATCTCGATGTTCATCCCCATCACTTCGGCGATGGCGCGGGTCAGCTCGGTGTTGTAGCCGTCCGGTTGGCCATCCTCATTGATGAATTCGTAAGGCGGGTAGTTATGGTCGCCGCCGATGCGAATCAGATCATCCGGTGCGGCGGCGCTGGTGCTGGCCATGATCAGACCGAGGCAACAGAGGAGCAGCGATTGCAGGCAGTGATGGATGCGCATTAGCTTTCCCCATTTCCGTAACGTTGCTGCAGTACCTGCCACAGCGCTTCGGCGCTGGCTGACAGTGGCCGATTGCAGCGGTACACGTAGATCTTCAGCGGATGTTGCCACGATTCACTGCCGCAAGGGACTAAAAAGCCCTGCTTCAGCTCATTCTGGATGGCAAAGCTGGGTACCCAGGCGATCCCCATGCCCTGCAACGCCATCACCTTAAGACTGTCGGCCAGCGGGGATTCGAACGCTTGCTGCAGTTCGATCATACGGGGTGGCTGCCGGAGCAGTTGTTCAACACAGCGGCCCAGATAGATCTCCTGCGGGTAGGCCAGATAGGGGATGGTTTGTTGGTCGGGATCGTCAAGATCAAACAGCGGTTTGCCCTCGTCGTTGGCCCGACAGACCGGGATCAGTTGCTCTGCACCCAGCGACAGCGCCTGAAACTGGTCGGTGGTCAGGCTGTGGTTTTCAAAGGCGAGCAGGAAATCACAGATGCCGTTTTTCAGCGCCTGCACGCTGTCGTCCACATTGGCGACCAACTGGCGGGTGCGGTTCTTACCCAGTTCATCCTGCAGCGATTGCAGAAAGCGGGGAAACAGTGACAGCGAAAGTGTGTGGGACACGGCAAAATCGATCACTTCCGATCCTCGTTGCTGCAGCGACTGCAGATGGGCGACACAGTCATCCAACTGGTTGACCAGGTTTTGCGCGGTGATCTGAAACAGATGACCGGCCGGGGTCAGTTGAATCGGTACGTTGCTGCGGTCGACCAGTTCACAGCCTACCGCCTCTTCCAATGCGCGAATGCGGCGGCTGAAGGCGGGTTGGGTCATATGCCGTGCCTCGGCGGAACGGGAGAAACTCTGGGTTTTCGCCAGCGACAGAAAATCCTCTAACCACTTCGTTTCGATGTTCATGACGGAAAACCCTTCACCCGATATTGATGGCATATATACGCCGAAACAGGCCAGTATGCTAAAGCGAATGCCTTATTCAGTGTACTACCGCGTGGGCTAAGTTTCTTGAGTGGCCGCTCTTTATAACAATATGACCTAGCCGATACCAGTCTGGCATTTGGTTTCTATCTCCCTGATATGTAAGAGGTTAATGGTGTTTATGCCGCAACGGTATGGGGTCTACCAAGACGGCATTGGCCGTGGAATCCCGATCAACCTAGGGTATTGGCAAATTCCCTGGAGATTCCCTGATGAGCACGCTGATCGGAGTTCTGGGTGGCATGGGGCCGCTTGCCACCGTTGATTTTGTCGAGAAGATTATCCGCCAGACACCGGCGGAAAAGGACCAGGACCATCTGCCTTTGCTGGTGCATTCGGTCCCCCAGATTCCTGATCGCACGGCTTGCCTAATGGATAACCAGTCATCTCCGCTAAACGCGCTGGCGCAAGGTGTGAGGACGCTGGCCAATGCCGGTGTCGGTTGTATTGCCATACCCTGTAATACAGCGCACTTTTGGCATCCGGACCTGACCGCAATCAGCCCGGTACCGGTGCTGCATATCGCCGAGGCCTGTGGCCATAACCTGCGCAAGGACGGGGTAGAGCGTGTGGGACTGCTGGCAACCGATGGGACCCTCAAGGCCGGTTTTTATCCGCAGGTGTTGGCTGTTCACGGGATCGAACTGGTATTGCCCGAACCGGCGTTGCAGCGACGGGTCATGGAGGGGATCTACTCGGTCAAGTCCGGTGCAATTGCCGAGGGGGCATACGTGCTGGAGCGCTGTGTACAGGCGCTGCTTGAGTCTGGTGTAGAGCGGGTTATTCTGGGCTGCACCGAGATTCCACTGGCGTTGGCGCACATAGGTTCTGCCTGTCTCGCCGCCGGTGTGGACGCAACTGAGGCACTGGCCGACGCATGCCTGCGCTGGTATCGGGTGCAAACCGCGTTGAAGCTGGATACCAACGGAGATGGTCTGGAACGGTTAACACACCGCAGCCAGGTTGTCGGCGGTGAGCGGGATGTCTGCCAGGGCGTCCTTTAACGCCTGGAAGCATACTGGGTCCAGTGCGGAGTGCAGATTTTCTTCCATCATCTCCAGCGCTTGCGGCACAGGAATGGCACCTCGGTAGGGGCGCTCTGCCGTGATGGCATCAAAGATGTCGGCGGTTGTGATGATGCGGGTTTCCAGGCTGATCTGATCGCCGTCAATGCCACGGGGATAGCCTTTTCCGTCCAGGCGCTCATGATGGGCGCCAGCCACCAGGGCCAGTTCCGAAAAGGCACCGATATGCGAGAGAATCTCCTCGGTATAGCGTGCATGATCCTGTACCAGGCGCCACTCCTCGTCGTCCAGCTTTCCCGGTTTATCGAGAATACTGTTGCTCACGCCCAGCTTGCCGATATCGTGCAGCAGGGCGGCACGCTTCAGCCAACGGCGGCGAGTGGGTTCGAGACCAATGCGCTCGGCGATCAGGTCGGTGTAGAGCGCAACCCGCTCACTGTGGCCCGCCGTGTAAGGGCTTTTCGCATCGACCACTTGGCCGAAAGCGGCCGATATGCGATCCAGAAAGTCCTCGTCTACCGCTATCTCGTGGGAGGCCGGCGGCAGTGACAGCACCTGCCGGGACAGTGTTTCGCTCCGCAGGCTGTCCCAGAAACCGGGGGAGGCAGCGACTTGCGCCAATGCGTCGACAAGTTGAGGGTCGAACCAGCGACCCTCGCGCTCGCGCGCTTCCGCGAGTGCCGCGTCGGCTCCAGCGGCCGTGTGGAAAACATCGACGACTTGGGCCAACAGTGCGATGCGCGAAAACAACGGAATCTGCTCACCCTGCAAGCCATCCGGCTTACCTGCTCCGTTCCAATGTTCGTCGAGGCTGTAGATCCCTTCTGCAACGGTGGTACTGAAGCCGAGATTACGGGCAATTTCCGAACCGCGTTCGCAGCGTGTGGTAATGAGCTCAGTGGCGATCTCGTCCCCGTGACTCACAATGGTCGCCAGTTTGCGGATTTTCTCTGTGATACCCGCATCCCGGCCGGTATGACTGATAAGAAAGCTGGCGACCTGGGCGAGACTGCCATCGACACGTTTGAAGTCGTGTTTGAAGCTCAGGTCGTCGGCACCGTAAAGCTGACAGATCCGGGCAGCATTGCTGCTGCAGCCCAGATCCTTTAGCAGGAGGGTGTAATACAACTCCCAGCGGCTCTCCTCATCCAGCCCAAGCTGCTCGCCCAGATGCATGCCGATCCAGCAGCAACGTATACAGTGTCCCGGCGGCTGACCTTCGGTCATGTCCAGAGCGTGCGATAGCGCGCTGATCAGTTCCGAAAGGTGTAGCCCGGCAACTGGATTCTGTCTGAATCGTCGCATCATCAATCTCCTTTGCTGACGGTCCAATCAGCTTAGCAGAGAACCGGCCAGTAAGACGCACACGTAACCGCTGGTATAGGCAACCAGCAACCAGTGGATAAAGCGCATGTAACTGAGGAAGGTCAACTCTTTCATTTTACTCATCGCAATCACACCGGCGGCGGAGCCGATGATCAGGATCGAACCGCCCACGCCGGTCGCGTAGGTCAGGCCCAGCCACTGTGCCTTGTTCATCGCAACACCGGATTTCAGTATCGCGGCGGTAAGCGGCACGTTATCCACCAGAGCCGAGAGCAGGCCTACAATGTAGTTGGCCATGGCGATTGGCAACACGTTGTACAGTTCCGGCAGGTGATCCAGCACCGACAGCTCTTTTAGCATGCCTACCAGCAGCAGAACGCCCAGGAAGAACAGCAGCGTATCGAACTCGATATCGCGGATGTATTCCAGGATGTTCGGGCGGTCATCGTCCTTTTTATGCAGGATCTGGTGCACCAGGAACATCACCGACAGGCCAAACAGGAAGGTCAGCAACGGTGGGATCTGATACAGCGTGCTGAAGCTCAGCGTGGTCAGGATGGTTAACAGAAACAGCGCTCCGATCACCTTGTCTCGTCCCGAGATCGGACGACGGAATCGTGGCAACTGAAACTCCTGGTTGGAGCCTGACATCAGACAGAGTGCCAACACGGCAACACCAATGATGGCGGGTGGGATCAGCAGGAACAGATCGAGGATCTCCACCTTGTCGGCCAGGAAGATCATCAGGGTGGTTACGTCGCCAGTGATCAACGCTACGCCGCCGGAGTTCACCGCGAATACCAGCAAAGTAGCGAACTTTAATAGGTCTTTCTTCTCCAAGTTCAGCGACGCCAGCAGCGACAGCATGATCAATGAGGCGGTGATGTTGTCTGCCAGCGAGGAGAAAAACAGCGCCAGCATAGCCATCAGCAACATCAGCTTACGCTGAGTTATCTGGTCAGGCAGAACCCGGTAAACCAGCTGGGTGATCAACCCTTTCTGGTTGAGGTACGCAACATAAGTCATTGCGGCCATCAGAAAGAGCCAAAGTGTGGCAATCTCCAAGAGGTTTTCGTTCAATTTTTCCTGAACGCTACCTTCGTGGATGATCTGCTCGGGGAAGATAAAGGCGAGTATCCATACCAGGGTGCCGATAAACAGCGTTGATTTCGCTTTGTTCACGTGGACCACGTCCTCGATCACGATCATCACAAACGCGAAAACGATCAATGCCAAAAGCAAAATAGTCATAGGGTTAGACTCCATCCGGCCAGGCGACCGGATACCAATAAGTTATAGAGGCTTGATTGTAGTCCAGTTTTTATGCATCTCGTAATTGGTTTTGCGGTGGTATGTATTTCAATATGCGGTTGGGAACAATAAAAAGCCCTGTCACCAACAGGGGACAGGGCTTTAAACGCCACTCATAGGACGCCCGTCGGGCTACGAAGGTATATGCCTGTCGATACTATTTGCGGAGCGTTCAGCTCATGTACTGGCCGCCGTTGACCGACAGGTTGGTACCGGTAATAAACCCTGCGTCTTCCGCGGTCAGGAAGGTCACCGCACGGGCGATCTCTTCCGGCTGCCCCAGACGACCCACCGGAATACCCTCCACAATGGCATCCAGCACTTTCTCCGGGACCTGGCGGACCATTGGTGTGTCGATGTAACCCGGGGACACTGCATTTACAGTCACGCCCTTACGCGCACCCTCCTGGGCGATCGCCTTGGTGAAACCGTAGATACCGGCTTTGGCGGCGGAGTAGTTGGCCTGGCCAAACTGGCCCTTCTCGCCGTTAAGGGACGAGATGTTGACGATACGGCCGAAGCCGCGGTTACACATCGCCTCAAATACCGGCTGGCACATGTTGTACATGGAGTCGAGGTTGGTGCGCAGCACCGCCTGCCACTGCTCCGGCTGCAGACGCTTGAGTGGTCCGTCACGGGTGATACCGGCGTTGTTCACCAGGATATCGATGGCGCCCACCTCTTCCTCCACCTTGGCGATAAAGCTGCAGCAGTGGTCGTAGTCGGTGACATCCAGCGGGTAGATGGCGATCTCGTAACCGGCCTCTTTCATCTCCGCCTGCCATGCCAGGGCTTCAGCGTCCTGCGATGGCAGGTAGCTGCCCACCACCCGGCGATTCTGATCACACAGGGCCTTACACATACTTTCACCCAGGCCTCCCTGGGCACCGGTCACGACGGCAACACGTTGCGTCATCCTCTTCTCCTTATTGTTATTTTTCCGATTGATTCAGTTACTAGGTTTTACACAAAGCCCTGATCTTGGCGGACTGGGCGATGCTGCCCTGTGCGCTGTAATCCTGACTGCGGCTTTCGATATGCGGCAGGTCGTAGAGATAGTTCACCATCATGCCTGCCGACTGCTTGATTCCGTTGGCGGAACTGTCCGCCAGCCAGTTGAGCTGGGCCACTTCCGCCCCGTTGCTGAGGTGGAAGTGGGTCACATTATCCAGCGGGGTGATACGGCCCGGACGTTTCTCCTGGGTCAGATAGTGGGCACAGAGCTGCAACAACGGCTCACGGCGTTGCTCGGCCAGTGTCCCGTCCAGATACCAGTCATCCGGCAGGCGTGGCTGAGGCAGCTGTACCCAGGCCTTACCACCCGGTAGCTGCTGTAGGGTGTTGTCTTCCTGCTTGTTGAGCCAACGTATGAAGCCCGGGATTGGCGACAGGGTGGAGAACTGCTTCAGGTCGTGGAAGTCGTGCTGCAACTCCGCCACCACCCGCTTGATCAGGAAGTTCCCGAAGCTGATGCCGGCCAGACCACGCTGAGCGTTGGAAATGGAGTAGAAGATCGCGGTATCGGCCTCGTTGAGATCCAGGATTGGCGCGTCTTCATCCAGCAGTTTCTGGACACTGTCGGCGAGGCCTTTTACCAGGGCTACTTCGACAAAAATCAGCGGTTCGTCCGGCATGTTGGGGTGAAAAAACGCAAAACAGCGGCGATCGGACTCCAGGCGGTTTTTCAGGTCGTCCCAGCTCTGGATGGCGTGGACCGCCTCATAGGCGATCAACTTTTCCAGCAGTTGGGCGCTGGATTGCCAGCTGATCTGCTCCAGTTGCAGCAGACCGATATCGAACCAGTTCACCAGTTGGCGTTTTAGGTCAGCTTCCAGGGGGGCCAGTTCCGGCACCTCTTTTTTCAGGCTGAGCAGTTCGGCACGCATATCCACCAGAAACTTCATCCCCTCCGGCAGTTCGGTGAACTGGGTGAGCAGTTTCATGCGCGGCGGATCAAGGGTATCCCGCAACTTAAGGCGTGCGGCGGCGCGGTTCTCCGGACCCGCCTCGCGCCACTGGTCGATGGCTGTTTCCACCGCACCATCGTCCACATCGTAGCTATCGCACAGCAGTTGCAGGAATTTGCGACGGCCGATTGGACTAAGCGCCAGGTAGTTCTCCCCCAACTGCGCGGCACGGCGGCGGGCAGCGACCTCACCCCCGGTATTGCTCAGGCAGCTGTCCATCCACTGCTGCAGCAGCGCCAAGTCTTTGTCATCCAGGTCCGGAGATAGCTCGAGAGTCTCTTTGAACCGATCAACGGAAAGGTCATGCCACACCTTTTTCAGGTGGCTCACGGTGCGATCAAGAAAACTGGCTGTGATCTGGCTGGGCATGGTTATCTCCTAAGGTACACCTGACATCTATCCAACTGGCAGTTTGGTGAGCAGTACGTGTGTCAGGGAAAGCTAGCAAATAAAAATTAAAAAACCAAGGGTATGTACTTGGTTTTTGTTTTTGGAACGTCTAAGGTGTGGTTACTTTGTCGTCAGCGTAACGGCTCCAGGAGCCTATGGCGACCTTAAACAGACTTTATAAAAGCCCCGGATACAGGGGATGAAATCATCGAGACTTTTGAGAGGACACCCTGATGCAGGAATTGCACGGATACTACCTGGAAGATCTGGAGATCGGTCAGACCGCCAGCTATGCAAAAACCATTACCGAAGCGGACGTGGTGCTGTTTGCCGGTATCACGGGTGACGACAACCCGGTGCATATCAACGCCGAATACGCAGCGCAGACCATGTTCGAGCAGCGTATTGTGCACGGCATGTTTAGCGCCGGCCTGATCTCAGCCGTACTGGGTACCCGCATGCCAGGACCGGGAGCGATCTACATCGATCAGCAGTTGAAGTTCAAGGCGCCGGTACATATCGGTGATACCGTGGTGGCCTCCGCCAAGGTGCTGGAGATCGACGAAAAACGCCGCCGCGTGAAGCTGGAAACGATCTGTAAGGTAGGTGACAAGGTTGTCGCTGAAGGTGTGGCAACCAACATGGTTGACCGCCGCCCGACTGAATAAGCAGCTGGAGAGAAACAATGTTGATCGAAGCAAACAAGTCCGCCCTGCTGGTCATCGACGTGCAGGAAAAACTACTGCCGGGTGTGTTCGAGAACGAAAAGCTGGTGGCGAGCTGTCAGTGGCTGATGGGTGTGGCCCAGCTGATGGAGATCCCGGTCCTGGGTTCCGAACAGTACCCACAGGGTGTGGGCCCGACCGTATCGACCCTGCGCGACATGCTGAGCGAAGACGATTTTGTCGGTAAAACCCAATTCTCCTGCGCTGATGCTCCGGAGTGCAGCGCCCGTATCGATGCGTTGGACCGCGAACAGATTGTGATCTGCGGTATGGAAGCCCACGTCTGTGTCATGCAGACCGCCCTGCGCCTGCTGGAGCAGGGTAAGCAGGTGTATGTCGTGAGCGATGCGATCTCCGCCCGCAATCCTATCGATACCGCCGCGGCGATCGAACGTATGCGTGAAGAAGGCGTGAAGATGGTGACCCGCGAGATGGTGGGTTTTGAGTGGATCGGCCGCTCTGACGCCCCACAGTTCAAGGACTTCAGCATGAAGTTCCTGCGCTGAGTGGAGGAGCCTGTTGGACTTAACACTGATCTACTACGGAAACGTCGAATTTGGTCATATTTTCACGCTCTTTCTCGTTAAATAGCGGGCTATTCGCCTCGAAAGACCGAAAAATCTGCCTCAAATCGCCGTTCCCTCGTGACGATCGGTCAAGACCAACAGCCTCCTTGCGCCAGGCCCGGATGCCTGTAGTTCTGTTGTTAAGGCATCTGGGCTAGTCCCAATTTCCTCTTTAAGATCAGAACCATAGGTAGACGTATGGAAAATAAGAATAACAATCCGTACAGCCTGGGCCTGGATAAGAATGCAGCCAACTACGCTGCCCTGACCCCGCTGTCATTTATCGAACGCGCCGCGAGCGTGTACCCGCACCACACTGCCGTTATTCACGGTGATCTGCGTCGCAGCTGGAGCGAAACCTACCAACGTTGTTGCCAACTGGCCTCGGCCCTTCAGCAACACGGCATCGGTGAAGGTGATACCGTTGCCGTGATGCTGCCCAACATCCCTGAGATGCTGGAGCTGCATTTTGCCGTGCCGATGACCGGTGCGGTGCTCAATACTCAGAATACCCGCCTCGATGCTGAAACCATCGCCTTTATGCTCGACCACGGTGAAGCCCGGGTGGTGATCACCGACCGGGAATTCTCCGATGTGATGCACCGTGCGCTGCGCATGGCCAGCGTAGAACCACTGGTGGTGGATGTAGACGACCCGCAGTTTGCAGGCGGCGACCTCATCGGTACCCTCACCTACGAGCAGTTGCTGGCCGACGGGGATCCCGATTTTGTCTGGCAACCGCCTGCCGACGAGTGGCAGCCGATCACCCTCAACTACACCTCCGGTACCACCGGTAATCCCAAGGGTGTGGTGTATCACCACCGCGGCGCGCACCTGAATGCGATCAGCAACATCATCGGCCAGAACCTGCCGCCCCACGCAGTCTATTTATGGACCCTGCCGATGTTCCACTGCAACGGTTGGTGTTATCCCTGGTCGGTGACCGCCGTGGCCGGTACTCACGTATGCCTGCGTCATCTGCAGCCGGAGACTGTGTTCGAACTGATCCAGGCCTGTGGTGTGACCCACTTCTGCGGTGCGCCGGTGGTACTGAATATGCTGCTCAACGCACCGGAAGAATCCAAGGCGCTGGTGGACCATACGGTGACCGTCACGACCGGTGGTGCGGCGCCACCGGCCGCGATCATCGAAGGCATGGAAGCGATTGGCATCCAGGTTGTACACGCCTACGGTCTGACTGAATCGTACGGCCCAAGTGTGTTCTGCGCCCATCAGGATGAGTGGGACGCGTTGGTGCTGGAGCAGAAAGCAGCGAAGATGGCTCGTCAGGGCGTGCGTGCCCCGGCACTGGAAGAGTTGATGGTGGCTGATCCGGTTTCGCTCGAACCGGTACCCCGTGACAGTTCGAGCATGGGCGAAGTGTTCATGCGCGGCAACAACGTCATGAAGGGCTACCTGAAGAACCCAACGGCCACGGAAGAAGCCTTTGCCGGAGGCTGGTTCCATACCGGCGATCTGGCAGTATGGCATGCGGACGGCTACATTGAGGTGAAGGACCGCTCCAAGGACGTGATCATCTCCGGCGGCGAGAACATCTCCACCATCGAGGTGGAGGACACCCTTTACCGCCATCCGGCGGTGCTGGAAGCGGCAGTGGTCGCCAAGTCCCACGAACACTGGGGTGAAGTGCCCTGCGCCTTTATCACCCTGAAAGAGGGAGCGGAGGTGAGCGCCGAGGAGATCATCGACTTTACTCGCGACAACATGGCCCATTTCAAGTGTCCGAAACAGGTGGTGTTCGCGCCGTTGCCGAAAACCTCCACCGGCAAGGTTCAGAAGTTTGCCCTGCGGGCAATGCTCAAAGACCTGCCTTCGGACATGCTTGAACAGGACCACTAAAACCGAGTCCCTCCCTGAGCCGGTGTGGCGAATTAAGCAGCCTGACAGGCTGCTGGCCCTCGGCTCTTTCTTTTTCCGGCCCGCCCGGCCGTCCTTTTCTGGTACCATCGGAGGTCCGATCAGATGTTCTTGAGTTACCCGAGCGAGTACCCGCCCATGGAGAGGTCCAGCCCGCAAGAGGGGCTTTCCGCACTTACCGACGACGCCGAACGTAACCGCTTGCTGGCGGAGATGGCCGAGCAATCCACCGATATGATCTCCCGCCACACGCCGGGTGACTGGCGGTTTATCTACGCCTCCCCGGCTGTGGGAAACCTGCTGGGTTACACGGTGGATGAAATCATCGGCATGTCCGCCTACGAGCTTTACCACCCGGACGATGTGGAAGACTTCAAGCGCCGCTCGCCGAGCGTCAGTTACGAGCGTGGACTCTATACCCACACCTACCGCTTCCGCTGCAAGGATGGTCACTACACCTGGCTGGAAAGTACCAGCCGTTCGATCCGTAACCCGGATAGCGGTGCACTGGAAGAGATATTGGTGGTGTCGCGCGATGCCAGCCGGCGAATTGAGGCGGAACAGACCAATCGCCGCCTGGCACGGGTGCTGGAGAGCAGCAGTGATCTGGTGGCGTTTGTCGATCTGGATAACCGCATCAGCGACCTCAACGAAGCCGCACGCGAACGGCTGGCTGTGGATAACCCGGAGGCACCACTTATCCTCAGTGACCTATTGATGGCGCCAAGTTATCAACAATTGCAGGATGACGCGTTACCCACAGCCCAGCAGGAAGGACAGTGGCGCGGCGAAGTGGAGATGTGTGCACAAACCGGTGAAGTTATCCCCGTGATGCTGGAGCTGCTGGCCCATAAGGCTTTTGATGGACGGATCGAATATTTCTCCCTGCAGGCGCGTGATCTGAGTGCTCAGAAAGCGATGGAGGCGGAGCGCCAGCAGTACCAGGCGGAAGTGAGTCGTGCCAGTCGCCTGATGACCATGGGGGAGATGGCCTCGGGTCTGGCCCACGAACTCAACCAGCCGCTGACCGCCATTGTGAACTACGTCAGTGGCATCGAGCGTCGGGTGGAACGCAGTGAGACGGTTGCGTCTGCCCAACTGAGAAAACCGCTGCAGCGGATCAGCGCCACCGCTCTGCGAGCCGGTGAGATAATCCGCCGCATGATGGACTTTGCCCGCAAGGGGCAACCACAACGCGAAGCAATTCCGCTGGCGGCATTGGTGGATGAGGTACTGCAGTTTTGTGCCAGTAGTGCCGGTCGCAGTAACGTGCAGTTGGGGAACCGGATTGCAGATACGCAGATGAAGGTGCTGGCTGATCGTATCCAGCTGGAGCAGATCCTGCTGAACCTGTTGCTCAACGGCATTGAGGCCTGCCATAGCGATGAAGAAGGCGATGAAGAATGCGAACCCAAGCAGGTGTGGGTGGAAGCATCTGATGTCGAAACCGGCCAGGTCGTGATCCGCGTGTCCGATCAGGGTAGCGGTTTGCCGCAGGCTGAACCGGAGCTGCTCTTTGAGCAGTTCTTTACCACCAAGCAGGACGGACTGGGTATGGGATTGGCGATCAGCCGCTCCCTGGTAGAAGCCCATGGCGGCCACCTGTGGGCTGAAAACGCTGCCGAGGGTGGCGCGGTATTCAGTTTCAGTCTGGAAAAGGTCTGAACCTGCGGTAAAATGCGCGGAATTGCTTAAAAAAATCGCAGTCAGGCAGATAGAGGATTCCGATGAGTAGTAACCCGGATCAGATTGTATATGTGGTGGATGACGATGAAGATGTGCGTGATTCCCTGCAGTGGTTGCTGGAATCGGTGGATCTGAACGTGGAGAGCTTCGACTCTGCGCAGGCGTTTCTCGATGGCTATCGTGCCGGTCAGGGCGGCTGCATCCTGATGGATGTGCGTATGCCGGGCCTGAGTGGTATCAGCGCCCAGAAAAAACTGCCCGAATACCAGATCGATATTCCGCTGATCATGATCTCTGCCCACGGTAATGTGGATATGGCGGTGACCGCCATGACTCAGGGCGCGCAGACCTTTATCGAAAAACCGTTCAACGACCAGACTCTGATCGACCAGGTACAGCGTGCGCTGACCGACGACCTGGCCCAGCGCGCGCGGCTGAACCGCAAACACAGTTTCCAGGCCCGTTACGACAACCTGACCAAACGGGAAAAGCAGGTGTTTGAGCGGGTGGTACAAGGGATGTCCAACCAGGAGATGGCCGATGACCTGGCGATCAACCGCAAAACCATCGAGGGCCACCGCGCCAACATGATGAACAAAATGGCGGCGGAGTCCCTGGCAGAGCTGATCCAGATGGCGGTGGTGGTTGGGCTGGTGTCCCCGGAATAGAAGCTTGCGTGCCAGTGTCCCGGGGAGGGGATAAACACCGTAAAGGCCTCATCGCTCGCACCGGTCCGGTCCTGGGTTAGCTTGGCTGGACCCTGTGTGCGGCTTCCGCTTTTTTCTCATAGACAACCGCCCGGTTGCGACCCTGCTGTTTGGCCGCATATAAGGCAGCGTCAGCCAGGCTCAGCAAGCGTTGCGAATTTTTGCTGTATCGATTTTCGCATATGCCGATACTGCAGGTGACAGCGCGGTTGTCACCGTCGGGGGTGGTGAATCCGGCTGCTTTGGGGAGTTCCTGAAGAATCTTGTCTGCCACCGTTCGGGCTCCCTGCTGTGTGGTATCAGGCAATATAATGCAGAACTCTTCCCCGCCATAACGAGCGGCCAGGTCGTAGTTACGGCAGCTGTTTTGCAGATACCGCCCGGTGGCTGCCAAGACTTTATCGCCGGTGGCGTGGCCGAAGGTGTCGTTGATCTGCTTGAAGTGATCGAGGTCGATCATCAATACGCACAGGGGGCGTTGCTCGCGTGCTGCGTGCGCAAATTCCTGATCCAGTTTGTCCATCATGGCACGGCGGTTGGCAAGACCGGTGAGTACGTCGCTGTTTGCCTGAAGCGTCAGTTGCTCGTTTAACGCTCGAATCTCGGTGGTGCGTTTGCGAATCTGTTGACGCAAGCGGCGATGGGTCAGGTTAATGCCGAAGTAGAGCAGTAACTCCACCAGAATGAATCCCGCAATGGCGAGAATAATATTGGCTTGAGTGTTGTGGTTTAGGGTTGCCACCAGAGGGGCTGCGTCATGCCAGATCAATACGCGACCCACCGGGACAACGGCGGTGTCACGGGTGCCTATGTAATCCTGTATACCGAAGTGTGTCAGTGCAAAGGTGTGATTACCGGTGTTAATCAGTTCACTGTGGACCGAAAATGCTTCGGGTCCGGTGCGGTAGTCGGAAAGCTGCAGCCGGGCGAGAATATCAACCAGTGTCATGCTGGAGGTCGCTTCGACAAAACAGCCGCAGTTTGACCGCAGGATCTCATCGGGGCGTTGCCAGGTGGCGGCTTCGACCCGGTCCTCTCTGAACAGTACCGCCACGTCCGCATCGATGGTTTTGCTCAGCAACTGAATGATGTCTCTGTAGGAGGTACCGGCCTCCAGCGCACCTATATGTTGCGGTGGGGTGCTGTTGTCGTATACCGGTACAATCCCGCGCAAGCCAGAGTAAACCCGACCCAGTTCCAAGCCTGTTTTGGGAACCTGCTGCTGGTTCACATCCACCACCATGTGGCGCAACTGGTCCATGTTGTCGCCGTATTTTTCCGGTTTATGTACGCGCAGGAAGCTGGTGGACCCCGGGCCCAGGTGAAAATGCAGCTGACGTACGGAGTATTGCTCCGTCATCTTACGCCAGCTGGGCGCTACCGCATTATAGAGACGCTGGCGCAAAGCGGCGGCCTGCGGACCACCAGCTCCGCCTCCCTCTTCCGCGACGGCTTCTACCGAGCGCGCAAACAGATCGCGGACATTGGGATCGGTTGCGACAAAGGTCGCCAGCTGGGACATGTTGGTATAGGTCATGTCCAAGGCTATGTTAAAGGCTGTCTGGAGGCGCTTGCCCTCCTGGAGGAGGCTGGCTTGAAGGTTTTCACGGTCCTGCCAGTAGTTGACCAGTACAAAGAGACTGTCAGCCAGCAGGATGACCAGTGAGATGGCCAGGAACGTTGAACGTTTGGATGGTTCTTGCGTGAACATAGCAGACAGCAACCCATGAAGATCTATACATTTTAATAGTCTTGGGTGAATGATGGCTACAGAACCAGCCGATGAATTACGAAAACCGCACCGGGTATTGACTGGTGTAGGAAAAAGAAGCGAACGCGAAGGAGTATAGGTGCAGGCTGTGAGGGATTTGTCGCAGCCTGCCCGTTCTTAGAAACGGTCGATCCGGTACGGATCCAGGTTGATCTCGCTGGACCCGGTGGTCACCAGCTCGGTGATAATACGGCCGGTACGGGGACCCAGTACAAGCCCCATATGTTGATGGCCAAAGGCGTACAGCACGTTGTCGTAGTTCGGACATTCGCCGATCACCGGCAGGCTGTCGGTAATGGACGGACGGTGTCCCATCCACTTCACGTGATCCGCGGTGTTGATCTCAGGGAACAGGGTCTTTGCATGGTGCAACAGGCGGTCACAGAAGTCGTAGTTCGGGTCGGCTTTCAGGCCTCCAAACTCCACCAGACCGGCAAAGCGGATACCGCCTTCCATCGGTGTGGCGACCAGTTTGCCCGCCGAGAACATGATCGGCGCATGCAGTTCGATACCCGGATTCTGGATCTGAACGTGGTAACCCCGTTCAGATTCCAGCGGCACCCTGTGACCCAGCTGCTCGGCCAGTTTGGCAGACCAGGCGCCGCCGGCGATCACCAGGCGGTTGACGGGGTAGATACCGCGGTCAGTCACGATGCTATTCACCTGGCCGTTGGCGCGGCGCAGTTCCCGAACTTCACCGGTAATCAGTTCACCGCCCTGCTCTACAAAGTGCTTGGCCATGGTTTTTACCAGCATGCCCGGATTCGGCGAGAAACCGTGGTTGTGCAGTGACACCGCAAAGTTGAACTCCGCTGACACCGCCTCTTCGCGGCTATGCACCTCGTCCCCTTCCAACAGGTCGTAGGTGTTGCCGAACTTGCTGCGGGTGTCCCACGCCAGTTTGTCCGCCTCAAACGCCGCACGATCCTTATACAGGTAGTAGTATGGCGCGGCCTTGGCGTAGGCTTCGGCGCCGGTCATGGTGGCCTGCTCCAGGTGCAGGCGGGTGGCATCCTTCAGCAGTGCTGCCAGCGACCGGCTGATATGTTGGAAACGCTGCATACGGGTGTTCAGGGCAAAGGAGGTTCCCCAGCCGGAGAGCTTGGGCAGGTAGCCCAACGGCAACGACAGGGGGCCATGCGGGTCCAGCAGCAGCTGTGGCAGCGTCCAGATAAAGCCGGGCGTTGCCACTGGGATGCAGCCACATTCTGCGAAGATGCCCGCATTTCCGTGCGAAGTTGCGTCTGCCGGTGGCAGCTTGTCGATTACCGCTACCTTCAGGCCCTTTGCCTGCAGCTGTACGGCACAGGAGATACCGATAATACCGGCGCCGATCACAGTCACATCGGGTGTGCCCGCTTCGGTACACGTGTTTGGCTGAGAATGGTCTAGCGTAGCCATAATTGGCATGTTCTCCGGTCGT
This sequence comes from Pontibacterium granulatum, assembly GCF_029961155.1. Taxonomy (GTDB): domain Bacteria; phylum Pseudomonadota; class Gammaproteobacteria; order Pseudomonadales; family Balneatricaceae; genus Pontibacterium; species Pontibacterium granulatum. The sequence goes on from NZ_JASBRH010000006.1 coordinate 108,407, forward strand.
TTGCGGCAGTTTTGGCGGTATTCGGGCAAAGCTCTGCCCTGCCATCCGCAGACGACATAATTGGTGGTTACAATGCTTCGAGAGAAAAGAACGCCGGGGTGGAGGCCACCCCGGAAGAGTCAGGCGATCAGCCCGGTGTTTGCTTCATGTTTTCCGGTAGGTAGGTGGCCAGTTCCGGGAACATGACCAGGATGCCCACCATGACAACCATCAACAGGAACATCGGGAAGGCGGTTTTGGCGATGTAACCAATCGGTTTCTTGGTCATACCCTGCATGACGAACAGGTTGAAGCCGATTGGCGGTGTGATCTGTGCCATCTCGACCACCACCACGATGAAGATACCGAACCACAACAGGTCGATACCCGCCTGGCGGATCATCGGTTCAACCACTGCCATGGTCAGCACCACCGAGGAGATGCCGTCGAGGAACATGCCCACCACAATGTAGAAACACATCAGGGCGAAAATCAGCGTCAGCGGTGACAGTTCCAGCGAGCCAATGTACTCAGCCACAGTCGCCGGCAGACCGGTGAAGCCCATCGCCAGCGCCAGGAAGGCCGCGCCTGCCAGGATCAGCGCGATCATGCAGGAGGTGCGGGTGGCGCCCATCAGACTCTCGATAAAGGTGTCCTTGGTCAGTGAGCCCTGCAGCGCCGCCAGCGTCAATGCGCCGATCACACCAAAGGCTGCGGATTCAGTCGCTGTTGCTACACCGGTGTAGATGGTGCCGATGACCAGACCGATCAGCAGGATCACCGGGATCAGGAAGCGCGAGTTGTACAGCTTCTCGGTGAAAGTCATGCGGGCCTCTGGGGGGGGCACTTCGTGGCGGCGCACAAAGGACCAGACCGCGATGTATCCCATAAACAGACCGGCCAGCACCAGGCCAGGGAAGACTCCCGCCATGAACAGCTTGGAGATCGACTCGTTGATGGTCACACCGTAGACGATCAGGGTCAGGGACGGCGGAATCATCAGGCCCAGGGTGGATGCCCCTACCAGGGTGCCCAGAGTCATGTAGTCTGGGTAACCACGGCGGCGCAGCTCCGGAATAGACATCTTACCCACGGTGGTCAGGGTTGCCGCGGAGGAACCGGATACGGCGGCAAATACAGTACAGCCCACCACGTTGGTGTGCAGCAGCTGGCCCGGCAAACCCGCCATCCAGGGGGACAGCCCCTTAAACATATCTTCCGACAGACGGGTACGGAACAGAATCTCACCCATCCAGATAAACAGAGGCAGTGCGGTCAGTGTCCAGCTCGCCGAGCCGGACCAGATCGCAGTAAACATCGCGTCGCCGGTCGGACGGCTGGTGAACAGCTCCATACCCACGAACGCAACACCCAGCAGTGCCAGTCCGATCCAGACGCCGCTGCCGAGCAGGAAAAACAGTGTAAACAGGAAAATCCCCGTGAGTGTCAGCTCATCCATCAGAACTCCTCCCCTTCAACGTGATGCTCTTCGGCAAAGGTGTCGTCGTGACCCATCAGGGTACGCACCAGGTGGTCCAGCAGGGCGATGGTGAAGATCACCGAACCGATAGCGATGGCCATCTGTGGAATCCACAGTGGGGTCGCGTCCTGGCCCTGGGATATATCGTGAATCATATGGGAGAGCTGCACGTTACGGATGGAGTAATACGCCAGGTAACCGGCCAGCAGAGTGGCGATGCTCAGGCACCAGATATCCAATGCCCGGCGTACTTTGCCCTTGGCTATGTTCAGGATTAGGCTGACACGGATGTGGGCGTTGCGGTTAAGGGTGTAAGCCAGCGCAAAGAAGGAGGAAGCGGCCATACAGTATCCGGCGTAATCGGTCGAGCCGGGGAACTGAATGCCAGTCCAGCGGCAGACCATCTGGGCGACAATGATGCCCAAGATGGCGAGCAGGAACAGCGCTGCTACCGCACCGGAAGCCAGATACAGGGTATCCAGACCTTTGCGCAGCAATGATGTGCCTGCTGTACGGGTATTTTCCCGGGTCATGGTTTCGGTAGTCATGGTGATTTCGTTCTATTTATATTAGTCGTGCTCGCGCGCTGCGTCCCTGTCAGCACAGGAAAAGGCACGGCTCACCCGAAGCAGCGGGTCGCCGTGCAAGGGAGGTATCCGTTATCCGATCAAGAGTTCGGATAACGGTGAGATGTTACTTGTTGTACGCGTCCAGAATCGCCTGACCACTGTCACCGGCGTGTTTCAGCCACTCGGCCGTCATAGTGTCGCCGATCTGTTTGAAGTCCGCTGCCAGTTTCTCGCCTGCTGGTTGAGCGGTCATACCGTTTTTCTGCAGCTGCTCGATGTACCAGCCAGCCAGCTGCTCGGAGCGTGCCGCACCGGCTTTTTCCGCCATCAGTGCCAGACCCTTCACGATGTTCTGGGTGTTCTCATCCAGGCTGTTCCAAGCCTGCTTGTTTACGAACACGTAGTTGCGTGGCAGCCATACTTTTACGTCGTACCAGTGGGTCAGGTGCTCCCACACCTTGCGGTCGTAACCGGTCGCACCGGAGGAGATGAAGGACTCAGCCACACCAGTTGCCAGCGCCTGGCTCAGCTCGGCGGCTTCAACCTGTACCGGTACCGCACCGGCCAGCTCGGCCATACGTGCAGTGGCGCTGTTGTAGGAGCGGAATTTCACACCCTGCAGATCAGCAGTGCCGTTCAGTTCTTTCTTCGCGTAGAAACCACCCGGAGGCCATGGCACGGAGTACAGCAGCACCAGGTTGTGCTTATCCAGCAGCTTTTCCAGCTCCGGACGGGCGGCTTTCATCAGCGCGTCGGACTCTTCGAAAGAGGTCGCCAGGAAAGGTACGGAGTCGAAGGCGAACAGCGCATCTTCGTTGGCGTGAGCCGACAGGATACGTTCACCGATCTGAGCCTGACCGGTCTGTACCGCACGCTTGATCTCGTTACCCTTGAACAGGGAGCCACCGCCGTGGACCTTGATCTCCAGTTCGCCGCCGGTGGCGATCTTCACCGCTTCCGCAAACGCTTTAGCGTTCTGGGTGTGGAAGTTGGAGTCGGTGTATGCCATCGGCATATCCCACTTCTCGCCCGCCATTGCAAAGGTGCTGGATACGGCCAGCGTTGCCGCGGCGATGTGCTTGATCAGTTTATTCAGTTTCATAGCCATGTTTCGTTTCACCTGTTTGATCTATTTATTGTTCTACCGGGTGTAGGGTTATTCAAGTAGCCATAAGCGATTCAAGTAGCCCTAAAGACATCGACAACGGGATGTCAGATGGCAGCGATGCAGGACATCTCCACCAGCAGGGATGGACGTGCCATACGCGCTTCCACACACGCACGTGCAGGGGCCTGACCCTCTTCAACCCAGGCGTCCCACACTTCGTTCATCTCTGCGAAATCTTTCATGTCGCGGACATAGACGGTAACGGAGAGCAGCTTGCTCTTGTCGCTGCCGATCTCGGCCAGCAGGTTCTCGATCTTGTTCAGCGTAGACGCTGTCTGTTCGCGAATACCTACGTTTTCATCGGCTGGAACCTGACCACAGAGGTAAGCCACGTTGTTATGGATCACGGCGCGGCTCATACGCTGGCCACTGTCATGACGTTCGATAGACATTGAGTGTTCTCTCCATCCAGTTCGCGCGGAACCCGGACCGGTCCCTGCGCATCAATTTCTGTGCTTCTCGACGAGAAATATTATTATTGGCTCTGGGTTATAAGTTCCAATACAATTATTTCAATAATCTATGCAGTAATGTTATGGGTAGGGTGAAATATTATGAATTCCAAACAGTTAGCAGCGTTCCGAGCGGTGATGTTGGCGGGCTCGATGAGTGATGCGTCGCGCATGCTCTATGTATCGCAGCCGGCGGTGTCACGCCTGATCAAGGATCTGGAGGAGTCGCTGGGATTCACTTTGTTTGACCGCCGTAACAGCCGTCTCTATCCGACCCAGGCGGCGCATGCCTTCTACCGGGAGGTGGAGCGGCACTTTATCGGCATGGATAACCTTTCCCAGGCGGCGGACCAGATTCGCATGATGCGCAGCGGGCGTTTGCGCATCGGGGCGATGCCGGCACTGGCGTTCAGCGTGATGCCTACAATTGTCAGTCGCTTTCTGCGCAGCCATGGGGATGTGTCCGCCGTGTTCGCGCCGCACCTGTCGGTTGAACTGGCGAACCGTGTCGGCGCGCAGCAGTTTGATCTGGGGGTTGTGATGTTGCCAGTGGAAAGCAAAGAGATTGCGTATGGACCCTGCTACAAGATCGACTGTGTCTGCATTGCACCCAAAGGTCACCGTTTTGCTGACCAGGAAAAGGTGCATGCGTCCGACCTGCACCGCGAACCGTTTGTGGCGATTGGCCAGCAGAATACGGTGACACGTTTTCTAATCGATTCCGCTCTGCGGGAAAATTTGGCCCGCCCCGATGAGCGTATGGAAACCCTGCTGCTCTCCACGGCGGCCTCGATGGTGAAAGAGGGGTTGGGCGTATCGATCGTGGATGCGTTCACTGCTCATACCTTTGCCGATGACAACCTGATTGTGCGCCCGTTTGAACCGTCAGTGCCGCTCTATTTTGGTTTTATCACCCCGGTAAACCGCCCGGTATCCGGCTTGGCGCAGGAGTTTATCGACAGTTTTGAGGCCTATGCCGCCTACAATTTTCCACTCACCCCGATTGAGCCGGACGAGGTGGGGGTAGTCTGAGCCGGTCGGCTCGGTTACTATCGCCTTCTCTTCTTCGACATCCGACATCTCAATTTCTGTGGCTTCTCCTGAATCCATACTGGAGAAGTAATGTGCGTACTCTATTTTACTCGCAGGATCTGCTGCGGGGATTGTTCTATGGCTTGCTGGCCGCGCTGATCTGGAGCGGCCACAGCACTGCAACCACCCTGGGTCTGCAGGCGGGCCTGACACCCACCGATATTACCGGTCTGCGGGCATTGGTGGCCGGCGCCCTGCTCTGGCACTATCTGCTGAAGCGCTGGCGTCTTGTGCAGCGGCTGGGATTCTGGCGCTGCCTGATGATGGTGTGCTGTGTGGGTGTGCCTTTTGGTCTGATCAACAGCGCCGCCCTGCAGTTTGCACCGGTTTCCCACGCCGGAGTGATTGCGTTGGGGCTGGTACCGCTGTTTGCCATGCTGTTATCCCGTGTGATTTTCCAGCAAGCGCTGAGCAAACAGGCGGTGTTCAGTGTTGCACTGATGCTGGTGGGGCTGGCGCTGTTTGGCTCCGGAGCCTTTTCCCAAGGCGGTGCCAACAGCTGGATCGGTGACCTGCTCCTGCTCACCTGTGCCCTGCTCTGGGCGGTGTTTGGTGTGTTTACCACCCGCTGGCAGGTACCGTCCTTGCTGGCGGTGGCGATTACCAGCGTGGGGTCGTTGCCCTTTGTGTTGTTCTGGTTGTGGCTCTGGCCACCACAATTTTTTGCCATCTCGCTGGGTGAATGGATGTTCCAGGCGTTTTACCAGGGGTTGCTGGTGGCGGGCGTGGCGATCTATGCGGTGAGTCGTGCCGGGGCGGCACTGGGGGCGCAGAAGGCGGCGTTGTTCAGTGCCCTTGCTCCAGGCGGTGCGGCGATTGCCGGATGGCTGGTGTTGCAGCAGCCGGTGAGTCTGTTCCAGTGGATCGGGATCGTGGTCGTGACGCTGGGGATGGTGATGGCGTTGGGTGCCCGCCAGGAGGTTTCGCATTCGGAAACGTCAGGGGGCCTGGAAGATTCGAACGCAGTGGCGAAGTGACCCAGGGAGTCACTTCGCGAGACAGGTGCGTAGCTTAGGCGCCGCGCACCTCTGACGGGATCATGCACACCGGGATCGGTTCCATCTTGTGCTGGTTGGCGCTGTTGAGACGGCGGTAGATCGCCAGCACTTCGGTCTGACGCTCGCTCAGGCCGCTCTCATCCCCTGCGAACTCCATCGCCCACTCCAGCTCTGGGTAAGATGCGCCGATCTGGTCTTCATCGGTGCGGTCATCGCCCCACAAACCGTCGGTTGGCGCCGCCTGCAGGATTGCATCGTTAACACCCAGTGCTGCACCCAGGGTAAACACCTCGGTTTTCACCAGATCGGCGATCGGGCTCAGGTCGACACCGCCGTCACCGTACTTGGTGAAGAAGCCCACGCCAAAGTCCTCAACCTTGTTGCCGGTCCCTACAACCAGCGCATTGTGCAATGCCGCAAAATAATACAGGGTGGTCATGCGGACACGGGCGCGGGTATTCACCAGCGCCATCTGCCCATCCTGGCCCTCTTTCAAGGGCGGCAATGCCTGGCGCAGGGTTTCAAATGTGTCGGTCAGCTCCACCTCAACGCTGCTCACGTTCGGGTAGGTCGCTTCAAGGAAATTAATGTGCTTGCGGGCGCGGGAAACCTGAGATTCACACTGATGAATTGGCATCTCAACACAAACCAGAGGGTAACCGGTGCGTGCTGCCAGGGTGGAGGAAACCGCCGAGTCGATACCACCGGATACACCTACAACAAACCCTTGGCACGGCGAGTTGTCGATGTAGGATTTTAACCACTGGGTGATATGTTCAATGACGGCGTCGGTATTCATTGCAGGTTCCTTATTTTCATAACACAGATGCATTAAAACGGTGCAGCTGCGCGGCTTGTAGCCGATACAGATGGGAGTGCATTACAGACTAACGTGAAAACCGGTTGAGTCAATCATCGGGCACAGATTCCCACTCAGAGCGAGTCGCCTTTCGAAGCTTCCACAGTGGGTCAGCGTTGAGTCTGACGGGCTGCTACGCTTAAAGATAGCGCGTAACCTCATCTCAGAGTGGATATGCTGTTTTTCAAGGATTAACGTATGAGACGTTCGAACACTTACGCCAATGCGGCATTAACCCGCTTCCTCGGTAATTCCCCCGGATGGTACAAACTGACCATCATATTCTTCCTGGTGCTGAATCCCGTCGTCTTACTGCAGTTTGGTCCGATCCTGACCGGCTGGCTGCTGATCGGTGAATTCATCTTTACCCTGGCAATGGCGCTGAAGTGTTATCCACTGCAGCCCGGTGGCTTGTTGGCGATCGAGGCGGTAGTGGCGGGACTGACCCACCCCGACCAGATCTACCAGGAGGTGAGCAACAACTTGCCGGTGATCCTGCTATTGATGTTTATGGTGGCGGCGATTTTTTTTATGAAAGACATGCTGCTGTTTGTGTTTACCAAGCTGCTGATCAAGGTGCGGCAAAAGCTGGTGCTGTCGCTGCTGTTCAGTTTTCTGGGGGCCATGCTGTCGGCGTTTCTGGATGCACTGACGGTGACCGCGGTGCTGATCAGTGCGGCGGTGGGCTTCTACTCGGTGTATCACCGGGTGGCGTCGGGTAAGCATGCTGAAGAGCCTTACGACAACAATAACGACGAGTACTTCCAGGCTGAGCGTCGCCACGACCTGCATCAGTTTCGTGCCTTTCTGCGCACCCTGCTGATGCACGGTGCGGTGGGCACGGCCCTCGGCGGTGTGAGTACGCTGGTGGGTGAGCCGCAGAACCTGCTGATCGGCCAGAAGATGGGCTGGGACTTCGTCGACTTCCTGGTAAATGTGGCGCCGGTATCGGCAACCGCGCTGCTGGTAGGCCTGGCTACGGTGGTGATCGTGGAGCGTTTCCACCTGTTTGGTTACGGCGCCACTATCCCGGACGAGGTGTTTGCGATCCTGCGTAAGTTTGATGAACAGGAGCGTGAAACCCGTACCAAGAGTGATATGTTTGCCCTGATGGTGCAGTTTGCCGGGGCGATCTTCCTTGTGTTTGCGCTGGCACTGCACCTGGCTGAGGTGGGCATTATCGGCCTGACCGTGATTATCTTACTGACGAGCCTAAACGGTGTGACCGATGAAAGTCGGTTGGGACGGGCGTTTCAGGAGGGTTTACCGTTCACCGCCCTGCTGGTGGTGTTCTTCACCATCGTATCGATGATCCACGAACAGCACCTGTTTTCGCCGGTCATCGAGTGGGTACTGAGTAAAGACCTATCGGAGCAACCGGCAATGTTCTTTATCGCCAACGGCTTGTTATCCGCCATCAGTGATAACGTGTTTGTGGCGACGGTGTATATCACCGAGGTGAACGATGCCTTTCAGGCAGGCCGCATCAGTCGGGAGCACTTTGATACCTTGGCTGTTGCAATCAACACCGGCACCAACTTGCCGAGTGTTGCCACGCCCAACGGTCAGGCGGCGTTTCTGTTCCTGCTGACCTCGGCAATTGCCCCGTTGATTCGGCTATCCTACATGCGCATGGTGTATATGGCGCTGCCCTACACCCTGAGCCTCAGCCTCAGTGGTTTGTTTGCGGTGATGTTTTTTCTGTAGGGGGACGCCTGAACGATTGCTGCTGGGCCAGATCAGTGACGCAGCAGCTCGTCGATATCTTCGGGTGGCAAGGGGCGGTTGAACAGAAATCCCTGGCCCTGGTCACAGCCGATCTGTTTCAGGTAGTCGTGTTGGGTGCCGGTTTCGATCCCTTCGGCGATCACGTTCAATCCCAGGTTATGGGCCATCAGTACCATGGTGGAGACCAGTTCCTGATCTTTATTGCGCTCCGGGATGCCGGAGATAAAGCTACGGTCGACTTTCAGCTGATCCAGCGGCAGCTGGCTGAGCATGCTGAGACTGGAATAACCGGTCCCAAAGTCATCCATCGATACGGTGATGCCGCGCTCACGTAGTACATTAAGCGGGTGCACCACCTCGTCCAGGTTCTGAATCGCGCAGCTTTCGGTGATCTCCAGATCCAGTTTGTGAGCAGGTAGACCGGACGACTGCAATGCTTGTTCTACATCCAGTGTCAGGTTGCGGCGGGTAAACTGCTGAGGTGAAACGTTCACTGATACGTGCAGGTCGTCGAAGCCGGCATCGTGCCAAGCCTTACACTGACGGCAGGCTTCCTGCAGTGCCCAGGCGCCGATCTTACCGATCAGGCCCAGCTCTTCCGCAGCCGGAATAAACTGGTCGGGTGGGATGACACCCTGCTCACGGTCATTCCAGCGCAGCAGAGCCTCCACTCCCACAATCCGGTTTGTACCCAGCTCCAGCTTGGGCTGGTAGTGCAGGAACAGCTCGTTGTTATTCAGAGCGGTGTGCAGGCGGCTCTCCAGGCTCAGGCGCTGCATGGAGCTACGGTTCATATCGGCGGAGTACAACTGGAAACTGTTACGACCGTTGCTTTTAGCGCGGTACATCGCCGTGTCAGCATGCTTGAGCAGGGTATCGCGGTCGGTGCCATCTTCGGGATAAGTACTGCAGCCGATACTGGCGGTGATATGCAACTCGTGCCCGGCCACATCGATGCTCTGCTTCAGGGCGCTGAAGATGCGCTGCACCACGCGAAGGATGGTATCGGTGTGCTCCATCTCGGTCATCAGGATGATCATCTCGTCGCCGCCGATGCGGGCGACAGTGTCCCCTTCGCGGACACAGTGGCGCAGGCGGTCGGCAATCTCGCACAGCACCTGGTCGCCTACGGAGTGGCCCAGGGTGTCGTTGATCCGCTTGAACAGGTCCAGGTCGACAAACATCAGCCCCAGGCCATGCTTCATGCGCTTGGCGGTGGCCATGGCGACTTCCAGGCGATCAAACAGCAACTGTCGGTTGGGCAGTTTGGTGAGCGGATCGTAATACGCCAGGTTTTCGATGATCGCTTCGGACTTTTTGCGCTCGGTGATGTCGCTGAAGATCGCCGCATACAGACGGCGTTTGTTGCGAGCATCGTGTACCACGGTGATGGTCAGCCATTCCGGGTAGACTTCGCCGTTTTTGCGGCGGTTCCAGATCTCACCCTGCCAGGTCCCTTTTTTCTTCAACGAGCACCACAGGTTCTGGTAGAAATCGGGTCCCTGCTTGCCGGAGCTGAGCAGGCTGGGTTTTTGCCCCAGCGCTTCGCTTTCGGAGTAACCGGTCAGGATGGTGAACGCCGGGTTGACCGACAGGATGGTACCGCTTTCGTCGGTCACCATGATGCCGTCCATGGAGGCGTCGATCAGCGCCTTGGCCATGTTGAGGCTACTTTCGCTCTGCTCCAGGTCGGCGATGCGGTTGTCGAGCGCCTCACGCAGGCGGTTGACGTAGGCCTGTTCGATATTGGCCAGCACGTCGGCAAAGGAGATCACGCCACAGATCGACTGATCTTCCCGGGTGACGCAGAGGTGGCGGATGTGGCGCCGTTCCATCAACGCGCGGGCCGAGAGCAGGCTCATGGTTTCGGACACGCTGATCAGCGGTTTGCTCATCACGTCTGCAAGGGGACGGTCAATCTGGTCCAGGGCAATCAGGCGAACCACGTCACGTTCGGTCAGCATCCCCTCCGGCTGGCCATCCCGCGTGACCAGAATGCAGTCGCTGCGGCGGTAGCGCATCTCGGCGATGGCATCAGGCAGTGATGCGGAAAACTCAATCGTGGTTGGCGGCAGGGGAGGCACGATGGCGCTGACTTCACTCATGCGCAGGAAGTAAGCCACGTCCTGATTGATCACTACATCGCTCTGGGTGATGATGCCAGCCAGCTTTTTGTCGCTGTTAACTACGACCAAGTGGCGCAGGCCGTTGCGGCGGAAATGGCAGGTGGCTTCGTCCAGTGAGGCGTTGATGCTGATGGTGCTGACCGGCGCGCTCATCAGGTGACGCACTTCAATCTCAGAGTGCTCAACGCAGGTGTAATCGATCTTCAGAGCGTCGGCTTCGGTCCAGATACCGATCGGACAGTCATCTTCAACGATCACAATCGAGCTGCAGTGACGCTCGAACATCAGTCCGGTGGCCTGTTGCAGGGTATAATCCGGCGGGCAGGTGACAACGTTGCGTTGCACGATTGAGCGCACATCACGTTTAATTGTACCGGAAAGATCCTGGCCTATCTGGCTATCCATGCTTTCTCCAATGATACCGGCATCCTCGTGCGGTCGGCGTGTTTGAGTCTGCAGCCTCGATGAGATTTTTCAAATCTCCCGATTATACGGTGCAGCGCAATTCATTCTAGAGAAAATTGTGTTTTTTTGTTTGAAAGTTGGCATAGGTCAATTGTTAAAGACGCTGATTAACTGGCTAAGAGGCTGCTTGTATCTGGTTTTGATCTGTTTGAATTTTTTATTGGATTTGGACGCGGTGACCGCGCGCAAGTGCGGCGTTGACCGTTGTGGTCGTCGGCTGGTTGAGGGGACAATCCGTTTGCGGTGGACTGCAGGTACCATAAGTAACTTGCAGCGACGCCGGTGTGGGTGTCACCTGTCGGGGACGCTCTTTATGAAATGGACGTGCGGAATATTCGACTAAACTTTAGCAATTGCCGGTTGCCTGCATCCCAGAATACCTACAGCAACAATGCTTAAGCGGCTTTCCCGATAATAAGAACAACAGGTAGACGACGTGACCACAAAACTTATCGACGATATGAGCCTTTATCGGTCCTGGCACCTGGCCCAGACCGAGCACGACGCCATCACCACCGAATTTGAATGGGTGGTGCTGCGTTTCAACCAGGCCTTCGAACGCTTCTGTCTGCAATTGGGCAGCACCGTGGGTCTGGGCAACCTCTCCTATCAGGAGCTGATTATCCTCAATGTGATCCGTATGCAGGATCGCCCCAAGCCGGTGACGATCATCGCCCGGCTGCTCAACCGCGATGACATCCCCAACATCCAGTACAGCCTGCGTAAACTGGCAGGTCTTGAGCTGATCGTGAAACAGAAAGAGCTGCAGGGGAAAAACTACACCTACTCCATGACCGATATTGGGCGCCGCAAATTGGATGTATATGCCGAGTTGCGTGGCAAACTGCTGACCGATCAGACCAGCAGTATCGACAGTGTGGATGAAAAGCTGCAGCAGACCGCTCGCCTGATCAGCATGCTGACCGGTATCTACGACGAAGCTGGCCGGATATCAGCGACCTACTCGAGTACCTTTGACGAAGAGTAACGCAGGGATGGGTGGGGAGTGTCCCTCTCCCCCTGTCTGTATGTGTTATACGGCTGGTTTTTAATTCAACACCCACTGGATGTCGGTAATAAGTAGATAGGTATAGCCCGCTTCCGATTCGGTGCGGTAGGCGCCCTTGGCATTAAGGACCAGGGCTGCGACACAGGTCATTTCCCAGCCGTCTATTTCGTCGCCCACCCACTGATCTTCTGTCAGGGCGGCGAAGTTGCGCTCCTCTCCGTAGACTTTCACCCAGGTCATCTTGTCCTTAACCGAGGCACCAACCGACGGGTTGGCCCAGGACCAGAGCCAGGTGTTGGAGAGTGTAGAAACGGAGCCGACAAACTGTATCTTTGCCCTGACCGCGGGCACCCCGTTATTCGAGAACGTAAGCACACCGGTCGCTTGATCCCACTCGAAGCGCTGGTGCTCTTTCAACTTATAATCACGCATCAACTCGTCTTGCCGCTCGGTCAGAAAATGGCAGGCGTCCGACACCGTTGTGCACCACTCCTCTTTCGCAATTACATCTGTCATAGCACTACTCCAGACGCTTGTGATTAAGGGTTATACGCCTTTAAGCATAGTCGTTCCGCGCAGATCGCAACAATTTGTAAATATTTTGGCGTGTGGAGTTTGATTGCCGCGTGTATCAATCGAGCTGTTCAGCCAGGAAATCGACCAGCATCCGCACCTTGGGTGAGAGGTGGCGGTTGTGTGGGTACAGCGCCCAGATCCCCTCGTCGGCGGGCTGGTGGTTGGTGAGTACCTCGACCAGCGTGCCGGCGTCGATATGCTCCTTTACGTAGTAGTCGGGCAACTGGGCGATACCCAGCCCCTTCAGGGCGGCATCGGTAAGGGACTGGCCGCTGTTGAAGTGGATATTGCCGCTGACCTTCACGTTACGCTCCTGCCCGCCCTCCTGAAAGCGCCAGTACTCCAGCGTACCGCGCAGGCAGTTGTGCTGCTCCAGCTCGGATAACAGGTGCGGTTCGCCGTTGGCGGCAAGATAAGCGGGTGAGGCGCAGACGTATTGGCGGCGCGCAGCCAGCCGCTTGGCCATCAGGCTGGAGTCCTCCAGCTTGCCGAGACGGATCGCCAGGTCATAACCGTTGTCGATCAGGTCCACGCGCTGGTTGGTGAAGTGGCAGTCCAGCTCCAGATCGGGATAAAGACGGATAAAGTCGTTGAGTAGCGGCGCAATCCTGTTCTCGCCATAGGTGGTGGGGGCAGTGATCTTCAACTTGCCGCGCGGCGTACGCTGCATATTGGTCAGGGTGCGCTCTGCCTCCTCCAGCCCGTCCAGCACCTGACGGCAGTGCTGGTAGTACACCTGTCCTGCTTCGGTGGCCGTTACCTTGCGGGTGGTACGGTAGAACAGTTTGGTAGCCAGGCGGCTTTCCAGCGCGCTGATCTGACGACTGACTTGGGCGACGGAGATCCCCAGGCGCTTGGCAGCGGTTGTGAAGCTGCCAGTTTCGGCAACGGCGACAAACTCCGTCACCCCTTCCCAGCTGTACATTATTACCATCTCGTAAAAGTTATTTGCTTAAAGCTTAGATTATCGCTTATTTAGAAAGAACTACACTGTTACTGTTCTGTATAACCGGCATTCAACAATAACAGGAGCTGCCGTCATGAGTGACAAGATGATTAAATCCCGCGCCGCCGTTGCCTGGGGTCCGAACCAGCCATTGAGCATCGAAGAAGTGGATGTTATGCCGCCGCAGAAAGGCGAAGTTCTGGTACGAATCGTGGCGACCGGTGTCTGTCACACGGACGCGTTCACCCTGTCCGGTGAAGACCCGGAAGGTATCTTCCCGGCGATCCTGGGCCACGAAGGTGGTGGTATTGTTGAAGCCGTTGGCGAAGGCGTGACCAGCGTTCAGGTCGGCGACCACGTCATCCCGCTGTACACCCCGGAATGTGGTGAATGTAAGTTCTGTAAATCCGGCAAAACCAACCTGTGTCAGAAGATCCGTGAGACCCAGGGTAAAGGTCTGATGCCAGACGGCACTACCCGCTTCTATAAAGACGGCAAGCCGATCTACCACTACATGGGGTGCTCTACGTTCTCCGAGTACACCGTGCTGCCGGAAATCTCCCTGGCGAAAGTTAACAAAGAAGCGCCTCTGGAAGAGGTCTGCCTGCTGGGTTGTGGTGTGACTACCGGTATGGGCGCCGTTAAGAACACCGCTAAAGTTGAGGAAGGCTCAACTGTAGCGATCTTCGGTCTGGGCGGTATCGGTCTGGCTGCCGTGATCGGTGCTGCGATGGCGAAAGCTAGCCGCATCATCGCCATCGACATCAACGAGAGCAAGTTTGATCTGGCGAAACAGCTGGGTGCGACCGACTGCATCAACCCGAACGATTACGACAAGCCAATCCAGGAAGTGATCGTCGAACTGACCGACGGTGGTGTGGACTACAGCTTCGAGTGTATCGGTAATGTGAACGTGATGCGTGCAGCGCTGGAGTGCTGTCACAAAGGCTGGGGTGAGTCCGTAATCATCGGTGTAGCCGGTGCCGGTCAGGAGATCTCCACCCGTCCGTTCCAGCTGGTAACCGGTCGTGTATGGCGCGGCACCGCCTTCGGTGGCGTTAAAGGCCGTTCCGAACTGCCGGGCATCGTGGATCAGTACATGAACGGAGAGTTCAAGCTGGATGACTTCATCACCCATACCATGGGTCTGGATCAGATCAACGAAGCCTTCGACCTGATGCACGAAGGTAAGAGTATCCGCAGCGTTGTCCACTTCGACAAGTAACCCGTTTGTCGCCGCTTCGTTTAAGACGAGGCGGCCAAGGAGTAGAACATGACAGTGGAAAACCTGAGCCAGAACCGCAGCTTTGGGGGGTGGCATAAGCAGTACAAGCACCAGTCCAGCAGCCTGGGCTGCGAGATGCGCTTTGCCATCTTCCTGCCGCCTCAGACTGCGCACGGCGAGAAGGTACCGGTCCTGTACTGGCTGTCGGGCCTGACCTGTACTGACGAAAACTTCATGCAGAAAGCCGGCGCCCAGCGGGTCGCGGCTGAGCTGGGTATCGCCATCGTTGCGCCAGACACCAGTCCACGGGGTGATGATGTGGCCGATGAGGCGGAGCGTTACGACCTGGGTAAAGGCGCCGGTTTCTACCTGAACGCTACTCAGGCGCCGTGGGCGCAGCACTACCGCATGTACGACTATGTGGTGAACGAGTTGCCTGCACTGGTTGAAGAGCTGTTCCCGGTAACGGATCAGCGTGCGATCTCCGGTCACTCCATGGGTGGTCACGGTGCCCTGACCATTGCGATGAAAAATCCTGAGCGTTACCGCTCAGTATCGGCATTCAGCCCGATCTGTAATCCGATCAGCTGTCAGTGGGGACAGGATGCCTTCCGTGCCTACCTGGGGGACGATCCGGCGGCGTGGCAGCAGTACGACTCCAGTGTGCTGATGCAGCAGGCCAGCAGCGAACAGTTCCTGCCCGCATTGGTGGACCAGGGAGAGGCGGACGATTTCCTGGAGAGTCAGCTGCGTCCGGAAACCCTGGAAGCGGCGGCACAGGCCAGCGGTTACCCGCTGGAGCTGAACCGTCATGAGGGCTACGACCACAGCTATTACTTTATCGCCAGCTTTATCGAAGACCACCTGCGTTTCCATGGGAAGCACTTGGGGGTGTGAGGTTTAATTGGCATTGAGGTGTTTGAAAAGGCGGAATTGCTGAGAGGTGATTCCGCCTTTTTTGTATCTAGATTATGCGGTTAGCCGGTTTATATAGTGATACACATACCCCTACTGTCGCCCTGCTGGGCGAGGCAAGGGAGGGTATTGGCCCTCCCTTACCAATCCCAGCCAACCCCGCTACTTGCCGGGCAAAGCCCGGTTCCCTGTGCGTTCCACAAATAAAACGAAGCAAATAAACTCGGCCTTCGGCCTCAAACAGAATTTGCTTTTAATCGTTTCATTTATGAAATGCTCGGCGGCGTAGAGGGGAATACGGCCCGTGCCATCCGATAGATAGTTCGCAGGATTAAGCTTCAGATTGGCACGGATAATCCTCCCTTCAGTGCAGCCGAGCATTGCAGGTTTTCCGGGATTCAAGGCGAGGACTGTTTGAGGCGCGCAGCGACGAGTTCCGCAGCCTCCCGGGAAAGCGAAACGCGCAGGGAAGTTGGCGTAGCCAACCAAACTGTAGGGCTGACGGGGATTGATAAGGGGAGTTCAGAGACTCCCCTTATCTCGCCCAATCTGGGCGAAAAGAGACAAAGCAAAGCCTCAAATCACAGGCTTCTCCGCAGGCAGCGGCACACTCAAATACGTGGAAAACTCCTCAACAAAATCTACTGCAATACACGCATGTACCTTGCCCTGCTTGTCCTCAAACACCGCCCGTTCCGCAATCGGGAACAACGGTTGGTGCCAGATATTCGGGTGGATCTTGATACCGAAGGTGCCGTCGCAGTAAAACGCCACAAAATCTTCCGGCTGTACGTCGTCACCCGGTCGCGCCAGCAGCGCCACAAACGGTTTACCGTCTTTCGGGCAGAAGATCTGTGAGCCGTCCGGGTGATAGTTGGCTTCACGTACGAAGATACGGGAGTGGTCAACGTTTTTGCTGTCGAAGGAGGCGGTCATCGGGTCGGTGAACCAACCGGTGACATAGTGGCCGTCGACTGCGTGGTTGCGGGCTACGGCCATGTCGCCTTCCCAGGTGAAGACAAACTCGCCCTGGGTGATACCGCCTTCGTTGCCGGTGCCCGGTACTACATCGCGCCAGCCCTGCTTTGGCCAAGTGACGATATCCACCACCGCATCTTCAAAAGAGCTTTCGATCTTGCCGTAACCGGCCTCTTCGAAGGTTTCCGGTGTAGCGATCACGAGTGGTACTTCGTGTACTTTGATGTTGTCTGCGTGCAGGGATACCGGGCCTTCCATCGGGATGGTGGAGCCGGGTTCCGGCATCGTTGGGTTAGCGGATTCAGGTGCAAGGCTCATGTGAGATACCTCGTTGATGATGGCTAAAATCAAATTCCATTTCTGGTATATACCAGTTATTTGTTACAAAAAATGCCAGCTTTGCTAATGAGGCGCCGCTGGCTGTAAGAACGCGTCTTTTGCTTCTCGGTTTCTCTGGGAACTTTGTTTTCTCAATCGGTTGTAACCGGAGTAGCGACCGACGGAGTCATGCCGATGCTTTTACATTGGCGCTCCAATGCTAGCTCGACAAAGTCCTTGATGCCGGGCAGGTTGCTGCGGGTTTTCAGCCACACCACATGTTCAGTGACCTGCTCGGTGGCTTCCTCTACCGGAATGGCGCGGAAGCGGTTGTCCTGGCGAATGTCACTGGCCAGCGCAAAACCGATACCCAGGCCGTGCACCACCGCTTCGCAGATATCCTGGCGGGTCTCCATGATCACATGTGAGGTTGGGTGTAGGTTGTGGCGGGCAAAGGTGCGGTTGGCCAGTTGTTGGGTGAACGCCTGCTCGCGGTAGAAGATGAGTGGCTCGTCCTTCAGCTGGTGGATGCTGAGGGAGCTTTCATCGGCCAGTGGGTGATCGGGATGCACCACCGCTGTCAGGTTGTGTACATGGAACGCCAGACGGGAGATATTGGTTTCGTTGTCGTGCATCGGGAACAGACCGATATCCACTTCGCGGTTGAGTACCTTCGCTTTGCACTCATCGGTGGTGGCGGTGCTGATCTTCAGCGTTGCGCCGGGGAAGCGGCGGTTAAACTCGGCGATCAGCGGCATAAAGATCAGCGGTGACGCAGTGGCTACACGCACGGTGTGCATGCCGGACTCCAGCCCCGGATGCATCAGGGCGTCGATGGAGTTGTCCAAGTCGTCGTATTGACGGGTGATGCGGTGCAGCTTCATGCCCAGTTCGGTGGCACGTACGCCTTTGTTGACGCGTTCCAGCAACGGATGGTCAAAACGGGCTTCGAGTTTGCGAATCTGGGCCGTAATCGCCGGTTGGCTGACCCCAAGCGCATCCGCTGCGCGAGTGTAGTTGCCGGTTTGCAGTGTTGCGTTGAAGGCGCGGATTTCGGTCAGGGTCAGGTCCATCAGAGTGTCTCCATTACGGGTTTTGCCGCGACTTGGGCGCCGGTGCGCAGGCGGGTTTTGTCTGGTGCTTCCAACAACGGAATGGAGGCGATCAGTTTCTGGGTATAGGCCTGCTTTGGCTCAAGGAAGATCTCGCGTACGGTACCCTCCTCCACAAACTCGCCGTGCTTCATCACACAGACGCGGTCGCACAGGTTGGCGATCACACTCAGGTCGTGGGAGATGAACAGGATGGTGAGCCCCAGTTCCTCTTTCAACTCTTTCAGCAGTTTCAGGATCTCTGCCTGGATCGATACGTCCAGTGCCGCCACCGATTCGTCGGCAACAATAAATTTCGGGTTGCATACCAGGGCGCGGGCGATGCTGATACGCTGGCGCTGACCGCCCGAGAAAGCATGTGGGAAGCGGCGCAGGTGTTCCACTTCGATGTGGCAGCGTTTGGCCACTTCGATCACACGTGCGTCTGTCTCTTCACGGGTTTTGGTGATTTTCATCGCTTCCAGCGGTTCGGCGATGATGTCACGCACGGTCATGCGAGGGTTGAGGGAGCTGTACGGATCCTGGAAGACCAGCTGTGCGGTCTGAGCCAGACGCTTGCGCTTGATCTTCATACCCGCACCGAACTTCACCTCTTTTTGGGTGTGGAAGTACTCCACCTGGCCGGAGCTGATCGGCGCGGCACCCAGCATCGCTTTACCCAGGGTGGTTTTGCCGGAACCACTCTCCCCTACCAGGCCGATGATCTGGCCTTCCGGCAAATCCAGACTGATGTTCTTCACAGCGGTGAAATACTCGGTCTTGCGGCCGTTGCCCGCCAGTGGATAGGTGATGGAGAGGTCTTTAACCGACAGCAGCGGTTCCGGGGTATGTTTTGGCGCTTCCGGCAGGTCTTCCAGGTGTGGCAGGGCGTCCAGCAGGCGTTGGGTGTAGGTGTGTTCCGGACGGAACAACACGCGCTCGGCGGTGCCCGCTTCGACCACTTCGCCTTTTTTCATCACGGTGACGTTGTCGGCGATCTTGGAGACCACACCCAGGTCGTGGGTGATAAAGATCATCGCCATACCCATCTGTTCGCGCAGTTCCAGCATCAGGTCCAGTACCTGGGCCTGGATGGTTACGTCCAGGGCGGTGGTCGGTTCATCGGCGATCAGCAGTTTGGGTTCAGTGGACAGGGCCATTGCGATCATGGCGCGCTGGCGCATACCGCCGGACAACTCGAATACGTACTGGTCGAAACGTTTCTCCGGATCCACGATGCCAACCCGCTCAAACAGCTCGATACCGCGACGGCGTGCCTGTTCCTTGCTGTACCCCAGGTGGATCTGCATGGTCTGGATCATCTGGTCGCTGATACGCAGGGCCGGGGCGAAGCTGGCCATCGGCTCCTGAAAGATCATGGAGACTGCGTCTCCACGCACCAAACGCAGGTCGCGGCCACGCAGCTTGAGGACATTCAGGTCCCGGTTTTCATGCTGCAGACTGATCTGGCTTGGGTGCTGAATCACTGCATTGCCCGGCGTCAGACGCATGATGGTCTTGGCAGTAACGGACTTACCTGATCCACTCTCCCCTACCAGACCCATCACTTCGCCAGGACGTACGGTCAGGTTGACGTTGTTCACTGCCCGGACCAGCCCTTCATCGGTATTAAAGTCGATGGTCAGATCGCGGATCTCAAGCAGTTTGTCGTTCATGCTTTGATTGATCATCATCTTATTTCTTCTCCGAGTAAGGATCCGCTGCGTCACGCAGGGCATCGCCAACAAATACACAGGCCATAATCAGGAATACAAACACCGCCACCGGGAAGAACTGCCAGATCATGTTCTGCTGAATATCCGGGTCCTGTGCTTTCTGCAGCAGTACCCCCAGGCTGTTGACCGGTTCGGTCAGGCCGAGCCCTAAAAAGCTGAGGCTGGTTTCCGCCAAGATCACGTAGGGGAAGTTGATCAGGGTGTCGACGATGATGTAGCTGGTAAAACTTGGGATCAGGTGGCGCCAGATGATACGACCGGTGCCGGAGCCACACAGCTGTGCGGCGAGCACATAATCCTGATTACGTTCGGTCAGGATGTGGGTGCGTAGACGACGGCCCAACGCGGCGAAGTCCAGTGCACCGATCACTACTGCGATGGCGAAGTAACGCTGGATCGGTGACAGGTCCATCTGCGACAGTGCGACGGCACAGGCCAGATAGATGGGGATGGCCGGGATGACACGTACCGCTTCGGTGACACTCATCAGGATCGCATCCACGCGGCCGCCGAAATAACCACTCACACCGCCCACCAGCAGCGAGGTGAGCAGTTTTACGATTAGCGCGACGATGGCGATGCTGATGGTCACCCAGATGGCGTGCAGGGTACGGGAGAACACATCCTTGCCGTCTTCGTCCGTCCCCATCAGGTGAATCTGTCCCTGCTCTACGCCGAACAGGTGGCGGTCCCAGCGGATATCCAGATCGAGGCCTCCTACACTCAGGTCGATCAGGCTGTACTCCCAGCCTTTGACGAAGAACTGGATGTAACGGCGCTGCTCTTTATCGACCTTGAACTTGTTCTGGCTGGAGGCTTTCAGTGCGCCACCGGAGGTCAGTGCATCCAGCGCGTTCAGGTTACCGCCCGCCAGGGCACTCAGATCCAGTTTCGGCTTTTCCTTGGTGTAGGTATAGGTAAACGGGCGCAGGGAGAAACCGTTGTCATCCCAGAAGTACAACGCCTGCGGGGCTCCGCGGCGATAATCTGCATCGGCCCCGCGGATGGTTGGGTCTACCGGTGAGAAGAACGGTGCAAAGAAACCCATCAGCACCAGCGTGCCCAGAATCCAGGCCGCCACCACGCCAGAGGTCTTGCGCTTGAAGCGCGCCTTGATCAGTGCGAACTGACCCGCGGTGTAGTAGGAGTCGTCGTTTTGTGGCTTCGATTTACGCCCGAAGCGAGCTAACAGTGCATTCATCATCAGTTCCCCAATACACTCTTACGGACGCGTGGATCGATCGCGGCCAGGACCACATCAGTGAAGAAGTTCATGCTGATAACCACCAGTGCAACCAGGAACAGGATGCCAGCTGCCAGCTCCTGGTCGTTGGTCATCGCCAGGGCTTCAATCAGCAGGGCAGCGGCGTCGGTCAGACCGATGACAATCGCTACGATCGGCAGGTCGTTGAAGACACGTTGAAAGTCGAAACCTACGGAGTTGAACAGTGGGCTGATGGAGTGACGTACCGGGTAACCGGCCCACAGTGCCACGCCGTCCACGCCACGGGCGCGAGCGGCGTCGACATAGAGTTTGTTGGACTCGTCCACCACCAGGGCACGTACGGTCTGCAGCTGCAGCGCGGTGGCCGACCAGCCTATGACAAAGATCGGCAGCCAGATGTGGCCCAGAAAGTCGTCCAGTTTGCCCCAGGAGAAGCCGTCCGCACCGAACCACGGTACGTTGCGCCACTCATCGGAGTACAAACCGGTTGGCATGGACTCACCGGCAAAGACGTAGAGCAGGATGATGGTCAGCGCCAGCAGGAAGTTTGGCAGGGCCAGGCCCAGGTAGCTGACGATACGCAGCACCAGGTCGAGCACCTTCTGGCAGCTCAGGCCGATGCTGTTGATGATGCGCTCGGTTTTGCTGTGCTGTGGGTTCTTGTCGGTCCAGGTCTTGTTGATGGTGAACGCAGACAGGATGCCAAACGGTACGGCGATCAGGTAGGAGAACACCAGACCGGCCATGCAGAACATGAAGCTCATCCAGAAGCGGTCACCCAGCGCCAGGTTTACGGACTGACGTTTCGCACAGCTGAAGCCCAGGTCGCCGCGCAGGGTGAGATCGGTTACCCAGCGCGCCCAGCGCACGGCCAGGGGCTGATCCAGACCCATGCGGGCACGTTCGGCGTCGATATCCGCTTGCGTGATGGTTTCACCCTGGGTGTTTTTGTATGCGATGTATTTCTCGGCACAGTCGCCCGGCAAGACTTCCATCAGGGAGAACACAATGCCGCTGACGATCAGCAGGGTCATCAACGCGAGCAGATAGCGGTTAAAAACGTAGTTGAAATACTGGCTGTCGCGGCCGCTCCACCAGAGTAAGCTGCCGATACTGAGGAGAACCCACAGCAGCCAGCTATCGGCAAAAAAGTTAGAGATAGATTCAGCGATCACAATAAAAGTCCTTAACTTACTAAGCGAATATCTCTGGGCAGATATTGGCTTAGTAAGCTGTTACACGTTGGGTTGAATCAGGTGTTTTTGAAACGAATAAAAGGGAGAGGCAACGCCTCCCCCTTTCTTTTTACGGCATCAGTGATGCTTAGTTTTTAGCCACACCGTTTTCGTCCAGGAACCACTGGGACGGCAGGTATGGGTATACGCGGTAGTAGTCGTAAGACCAGGTCTTCGGTGTTTCGAAGTTGCCCAGCTTGTTGCTGCGGTAGATTGGGTTAACCGCTTTCACAGTACCGATGATGAACAGGTCATCAACAACGCGTTTAGCGATCTCTACGCCCAGCTTGTTGGACGCGTCAGAGCCGGAAGGCAGGGTTACGAAGCGGTCAGCCATCGTCTGCATTTCGTTTACACTCTGAGGTGGCTTCACACCTTCAGCACCGTTGGTGTCACGGTACTGAGCCCACAGCATGCCGGTACGCAGGCCGAAGAAGTTGTCGTAAGGAGGCAGCAGGGTCTGAGTATCGCTTGCCAGAGTCGCCAGCGGACGGCCCATTACCCAGAACAGTACGCTCAGGTCGTTAGCCGTCTGAGAGTTACGGTACTCGTCAGAAGTGACCTCCTTGATGGTTGCTTTCACGCCCACGTCGTTCCAGTTGTTGGCAATGATCTCAACCACTTCGGTTGCAGCGCCCTGAGTTGCGTACTGGATGTTCAGCTCGAACTTCTTACCGGAAGGCAGGTCACGCAGGCCGTCGCCGTCTTTGTCGACTACGCCCGCTTTGTCCAGCAGCCCTTTCGCCAGTTTCTGGTCGTACTGAGTCCACGCGCTCTTCAGATCTTCAGTGACGAAAGATGCGGTGTCAGCGTCGAACGCTGTGTATTGAGTTGGTTTACCCAGGCCGAAGTATGCGATCTCGTTGATCTGGTCACGGTTAACCGCAACAGACATCGCACGACGGAAGTTCACGTCGTTGAATACTGCGCGCTTCTCCATGTCCTTATCGGTCAGGTTGAAGGCGAAGGTGGTTTCACCGATGGTGGGACGCAGTGCGATCTCGTAGTTGCCCTGCTCTTTGTTTTCCAGCAGTACCGGAGCCTGTGGCAGGTTAACGGCCTGAGACTTGTAGTCCACGTCGCCTGCGATCAGCTTAGCGGTCTGGATGTCCTGGTCGCCGATGAATACTTCGTTGATTTCGTTGATGTATGGCAGCTGGTTACCCGCAGTATCAACCTGGAAGAAGTATGGGTTGGCAACCAAACGACGACCTTCCAGCGTCTCTGCTACAACCAGGTGAGACTCCAGGGTTGGGGCGATTGCAGTGAAGCCCGCTTTAACCAGGCGGTCGGACGCCGCTTTGTCTTTCAGTAGCGGCGTTGGCACATCTTTCCAGTCAGACTGTCCGTAGTAGAAGTTGATTACCGCGTAGCCGTTATCGAAGCCCAGTTGTTTAGCCAGCTTGTCAGCGTCTTTGTTGAATTCAGGGTGGAACTTGGACAGCAGGTGCTTAGGCTGGAATGGCTGTGCGTAGTCCAGTGCGAAGTTAGCCAGCAGACCAGGTTTTGGCGCGTTCAGCGTGAAACGCACAGTGGTTTCGTCCAGCGCTTCAACTTTCATCGGTTTGCCTTCGGACATGAAACGGTCCTTTGGCTTCTCGATGATGTTGGTGTCCATCAGCATGTTGTTGTACCAGAACGCGATGTCCTCTGCGGTGAAGGCAGCACCGTCAGACCATTTGTGGCCCTTACGCAGTTCGAACGTCAGCTGAGTGAAGTCTTCGTTCCATGTCCAGGACTTGGCAATGTTTGGTACCACAGTCTGCAGGTCGTCGTTGTAACGTACCAGGTTAACGTGACGCACAGACAGCAGGTCGGACGTACCGGATTCAGTTGCCTTGGAGATACCGTCCAGGACACCACCGTAGATACCGATCTGGCCGTACGGTGCTACTACCAGAGGCTCAGCCGGTAGACGCTTAGCCAGAGGCATCAGGTCAGGGTTACCGGCGATGCGTGCATTCAGCTTAGCGATAGCAGGGTTCTCGGAGAAAGACATCGCACAGCCGTACTTCTGTTCAAACTCAGTGCGTTCAAACAGGTGCGGGAATGCACCACCTTCATTCGGACCGGATACTGATGGGCAAGCGGCCATTACGTTGGTAGCCAGCAGCGCAGCTGCGCCTGCGAACAGTAACTTAGACATGGTTTGATTCCTGAATTTTTAGGTTTATCAAAGGGTTAAAGTAGGAGCTTCGGTTTCGGTCAATTGCCAGTTCAAGGTATTCCAGCCGCGTTGGCTGGCGATCTCTGAAAGCTTGGTATCCGGATTGGTTGCCACCGGATTGGGCACCTGCTCGAGCAGAGCCAGGTCGTTGATCGAATCGCTGTGGAACAGGGCATCGGTCAGATTTTCGTTTTGTTCTTCGCACCAGATCGCCAGTCGCTGCACCTTGCCTTCGCGGAAGGACGGGATGCCGTCGATGGCGCCGGTGTAGTAACCGTCGTAGTTCTTCACCAGATCGATCGCCAGGACGTCTTCGACGCCCAGCTCGTGTGCCACCGCTTTCACGATAAAGGTCACGGTGGCGGAGATGATCAGCGGGCGGTGACCCTGTGCCTTAAGCGCCTGCAGCAGTACACGGCCTTGCGGGTAGATGCGTGGGCATACGTAACTGCTGACATAGTCCGGCAGCAGGGCGTCGATCTCATCGCTGTGCAGGCCGAGCACCGGCTCCACCAGAAACTCAACGTATTCGTTCATGGAGAGCTGTTCGTTGTTGTACAGCTCCATCATCAGCGCATCGCGGCGGATGTAGTCTTCGTCTACCAGACCACGATCCTGCAGGTAGCTGCAGAACAGAGAAGCGGAGTCGCCCGCCACCAGGGTTTCGTCCAGATCAAAAATTGCCAGTGCCATTACAGTCCCTTCTCCACACTCAGCAGGCCTTCGGTAACCGGTTTGCCGTGGTTGTTGATACCCAGCAGCTCACACACCACACCGCACAGTTCCAGCTGCTGCGGATCTGCACCGCGGCTGTGGCTGAAACCATCGCCGATCACAAACAGCGGGACTTCACGCTCTTCCGGCAACGTGCCGCCGTGGCTCTTGTCTTCGTTCATGCCGTGGTCGGCGGTGATCAGGATCTGATAGCCCTCTTTGATCCAGGCGGGCAGATGATCAGACAGTGCTGCATCGGTGCGGCGGGCGGTGTTGCGGTAATGACCGCTGTCGATGCCCGCGCGGTGGCCGGCATCGTCGATGTTCATCGGGTGTACCAGCAGAAATTCCGGGTTGTAGGTACGCAGCAGGTGCTCGGCATCCAGGAACAGATGGGAATCCGGGTAGTGGTCTTCGTGGTAGAAGATGCCGTACGGGATCATCTGTTCCGGGTCGAAGGTGTAACGGTCGCGGATGGCGTCGTACGGGGTGCGGTTGTACAGCTCGCTCACCCAGTTATACGCCGCGGCAGCGGTGGTCAGGCCTGCGTTACGCGCAATGCTGAAGATGCTCTGCTGGTTTGAATTACGGGTCACATGGTTATGCACGATACCGCTGACCGTAGGAGCAACGCCGGTCAGGATCGCTTCGTACAGCGGACGGGACATGGAAGGCAGTTCGCATTCCATCTTGTACAGGGTCGCAATCCCCTGCTCTTTCAGTGCCTGAAGGTAACCCATGCAGGTCTCACCGACCTGATAGTTGAGACCGTCCAGCACAACCAGAATGACTTTCTTAGACATAGAAACCTGTAGCTCAGCCTTTAGCTGCCCGCGTGTTATGGATTAGGTGTAAGCGGACAGGCGTTGAAAACAGGGCCCAAGATACGGTTGCTGTGTGACTGGCCTGTGTAGGAAATAAGTAAAAATGATGAAACCTGATGGATTGGAGTTATATGTATAACTGCTTCTTGGGTTTTGTAACCAAATTGATGTTTGAACAGGGGGGCATTAAAGCCGTTGAAATATAAGGGGGAATCACGATCCGTTGTGTTGGATTAGGCGTGGAGAAGCGATTGGGTTCGCGATGGGGTGCCAGGATTGGCTGTAACAAAGGCACTTTCTAAGGGGCACTTCTCGGTTGTTTTATGGGGGGCTTTCACCGCTGTTTCAAACGCTGAAGCGTGCGACAAGGTGCTGGTAAGGAGTTGTACTGCAAAAAATGGTATATAATTTCCATCTTTTGAGCGGCCCAAGCAGCTGGCCGGGTAGTCCTGAGTAACAAGACCGGATTGATGCAAAGATTAGCGTGGGATGAAGGAATGAGTGTCGGGGTCGAGGCGATCGACAACGACCACAAGCAGCTCCTGGCACTGATTAACGAAATCTCCGATGCCATCGATCGGAACAAGGCCCCTGCCGTTATTGAGGATGTGTTCGCCCAGCTTGAGGCGTATGTGGTTGAACATTTCTCCCGTGAAGAGGCGCTGATGCGCCAGTGCCGCTATCCCGATCTTAAAGCCCATATCAAACAGCACCGTCAGTTCACCGCCAAGGTACCGGAATTAAAGCGGGAACTGCTCAATGCCGATTCAACGGAAGTGGCGGCGGAAATCAACCTGTTCCTCTTCGACTGGCTGATGAACCACATCGTCGGTGAGGATATGTGTTTTGCGCAGCTGGCCCACGATTCCGGTCTCAGCACCACGAAACAGCGAACGCCCTCTTATCTGCGCCGTATGACATCCTGGTTGGGCAACCGCCTGACTTTAGGTCGCAGGATCTTCCTTACGGCATTGATCCCGATTGTCGGCGTCAGTCTACTCAGCGTGCTGGTGCTGTGGATAAGTGTTCAGCGCTTTTACCATGTGCAGCAGTTGATGGGGGTGACCGCGATTGTGCAGGAGATCAATGACCTAAGCCATCAGCTGCAAATGGAGCGCGGCTTGAGTGCCGGGGTGATCTCCAGTGAATACGTTGCTTTTATGCCCTCCCTGCAGTCGCAGCGCCAGCTGACCGACCAGGCTGTAGTTGACTTTCTGCTGCAGCTGCAAGGATTGCCGGACCTGGATCCCCTGCTGGCTGCGCAAATTCAGATCACCCGCCATAAGCTGGATGAGCTCGCCGGATTAAGGGAACAGATCGACAGTGGTTCGCTGACGGTGATCCAGTCTCTGGGTTACTACTCTACGTTGATCGACAGTTTGCAGAAAATACCTGAAGGTACACTCAAGCTGGGGATGGACTCGGATCTGGTCAACTCCATGACGGCATACACCGCGCTTTTGCATATGAAAGAAGCAGCGGGTGTACAACGGGCGATCGGTACCCAGGCAATTTTGCAAGGCGAGTTCTCGCCGGGATTGTACCAGCGTTACGCCAGCCTGCTCGGCGAGCAGCGTAGCTTTAGCAAAGTATTTAATCAGTTTGTGAGCCCCGAGCAGCAGCAACTCTGGCAGGACCATATCCAGAGCCCAGAGGCGCTCCGGATGCAGGGGTTCGAGAGCCTGATCGACCGTGCGATACAGGATGGTCGGCTGTCCACGCTGGACAGCCTGCGCTGGTTTGAGGTGACCTCCGCGCGCATTGAAGGCCTGAAAACACTGGCCGATCAACTGGGTGAGGTGATCGACGCCCGGGCAATTGCACAGGTGAATGAACTCAAGTGGGGACTGGTTATTACCACGATCACACTGTTGATCATTCTGAGCCTGACAATTCTGCTCTCCTGGCTGCTTAACCGCAGTGTGATCGATCCCGTACGCAGGATGACCCGTGCCATGACACGCTTGGCGGAAGGCGAACGGGATCTGCGTTTTACCGAGCACTTTGCACGGGACGAACTGGGGCGGATGGCCGCGGCGTATGAGGCGTGTCGTCGTAGCCTGCTGCGGGCGGATGTGGCTTATACTGTGAGCAACCATCGACAGCAGGTAGAACTACAGGCCCGTATTCGAGAGAAGGAGCGTTTTCGGGTGCTTGCTTCCACGGACCCTCTGACCGGCGCGATAAACCGGCGCAAGTTCACCGAACTGGCGGAGAATGAGATAGAACGTGCCGAGCGCTATAGTCGGCCGTTGTCGGTGATGATGCTGGATCTTGACCATTTTAAACGGGTTAACGATACCTATGGTCATGCCGCTGGGGATGATGTGCTGCGTGCGTTCTATCAAACCTGCTACGGTAAGGTGCGCAGCACGGATATTGTCTCCCGCCTGGGCGGTGAAGAGTTCGCGATATTGATGCCGGAAACCGACATGAGACAGGCCTTGGAATTGGCTGCACGTATTCGTTACGCCATCAGTCAGTTGGTGGTCAAAGTGGGCACTCGCGATCGGGTGAATACTTTGACCGTCAGCATTGGTGTTACCGCTTGGGATTGTGCCCAGGCTCAAACCATCAGCGATATGCTGGAACAGGCCGATCAGGCACTGTACTACGCCAAAGAGTTGGGGCGTGACCGCGTGGTTGGGTACGACGAACACTGTCAGCTGGAAACCGGCAAAGCACGGGCGTTAGATGTATAGCCCCCCAATCTTATCGATTGGTTGTGTGCTTTAAAGTGATACTTTAAACACGAAGATGGTGTTTTTAAGGTGTCATTAATTGACTTTCGTCATTAACGGGCAAGCCGCGCCTCTCCTATCATTAAGTCAGACCCACCGATCCCCATCCGAACCGGATCAGAGATCGCATTCCGCATACCAATGGGCTGATCCCGATAGCCGAGGTTTACACCGATGATTAATGAGCCAAACTCAACAGGTGCAGGAAGCAACGAAGATCCATTGACGGACTTTTCCAACTGTCACGTAGGCATTATCAAGAACTTCGAGCGTCTGCGTAAGCTGGCGGAAACCGAGATTGCAGTACCTGTGCAAGCGGAGGTGAAGGACGCCGCCAAACGTTTACTGGCGTTTTTCCAGGACGTGGTGCTGGAGCATCACTCCGAAGAGGAACAGGAGCTGTTCGCAGAGGTCACGGATTCTGCCCGCCATGGCGGCGATGATGCAGCCAAAGCGCTGGCGATGATCGATCAGCTCACCAAAGAGCATCGCTCGCTGGAGGCTCAGTGGAAAGCGATTCAAGCGGATATCAAACTGCTCTCCAAAGGCAAGCCGGCAACGCTGGATCAGGATGCCGCCGCGAAGCTGGCGACGGAATACCTGGCGCATGCCAACTTCGAAGAGCAGGAATTTCTGCCGCTGTCCGCCAAGATCCTGGGCGAGCGCGGCTTGTCTTCCCTAGGGCTGTCCCTGCATATGCGTCACACCGATGTAAGCATCCCGAACTACATTTAAGCACTCCATATCGCTCTCCTTCGGGCGGTGTATCAAACTGTCATGTTAATACACCGCCGTTCTCTTATATTCATATTAAAACGAACGTTTGATCGCTTTCTGTGCAGTCGTTTATCACAGGCAGCCTGCCCCTGATCTTGCTAGGTACTTTGCGTTCGCAAAAACATGAAGAAATACCTTAATTTCCCTGGCTTTTGGGGAATTTTCCTGCGCAAAGTGGTATGTTTGTCGGATAGGGGTGGGCTGTTTTATTGCGGTCCCGGTGACACCGCCCCACTTTGGGATAGGTTATACTCTAACGGTTGCTGCGTTAGAATTGATCATTCAATAACCACGGTATTTTTGGGTAGATTTTCCGCTGTATGGCTGAGACAAAAAGGACTTTAGATTCAGATTGCGGGCCTTGCCTGAGGACGTATATCGTCTTGCTGCTAGGGCTATTCCTGCCCGGCTTGGTGTTGGCAGCAGACACGCTGGCAGTGATCTATCCCGAAGCGCCTCCGCCTTATAAGCAGGTATTTGATCAGATCGTAGAGGGCATTGAAGCACGCCATACCGACCGCCTGCTGCGCTATCCCCTGGAGAAGAATTACAGCCGCACTTACCTCTTGAGTCAGCTCGAAGCGGACCGGGTTGATATGGTGGTTACCTTAGGGCGTCGGGGGTACTCATTGATCGGTGAGCTGTCTGGCAAATACCCCCTCGTCAGTGGTGCACTTCCGCTTACTCCTGCCAATACTGTGCCCGGTGTCAGCCTGATCGCGGACCCCGATACATTGTTCAGCCAACTGCGCAATCTCTCGCCAACCACTCAACGTATCTTTGTGCTCTTCACCGATAAATCCCGTTGGATGGTCGAGCTTGCGCAGAAGTCGGCTGCGAAAAAAGGCTTTGAGCTGAAGGCACAGAGTGTGAATAGCCTGTCTGACGCGGTGCGGGCCTATCAAGCGATATTGGATGGCGCGCAGGCGGAAACCGATGCGATTTGGCTACCACTGGATAAGGTGACATCAAATGAAACTGTCATCTTGCCGATGCTGCTACGTGAAGCCTGGGATCGACGCCTGGTGCTGTTTTCCAGCAAGCCGTCCCACGTTAAACGGGGCACCCTGTTTTCGATCTATCCGAACAATCAGCAGTCAGGTGAACGCCTGGCCGAGATGGTAAAAGAGTTGTATCTGGGCCGCGCCGCGCCGGGAGTAGAGCCTTCACGTTCCCAGAATGTGGGGGTGAACCTGCGTACCGCTGTGCACTTGGGGCTGGAGTACAGCCCGAGCCTGACACGCTCTTTCTACCGTACGTTTCCTCAACCCTGATGATTAGGTAATTACCGTGCTCTTAGTTGGTAATCAAAATAGTCTGAGAAAACAGTTACTGACGTTTCTGGGAGTCTCTATTGCGCTGCTCTCGGTGACCAGCTCGATTGTGGCTGCATGGATCGCTGTTAATCAGTCTCGTCAGGTACTGGAACACCACTCATTGCAGATCGCCGGAAACCTGGCGCACCAGAGCTTACTTTCGCTGATTACTGAGAGCAAGGAGAACGCCGAACCCGCCTTGGATCAGGCGATGTCGTTCAATGACGTGTCCGGCGTGGCGATCTTCACCGAACGTATGTCCGTGTTGCAGCAACGCGGCGAGATCAATTGGCAGACGGATAACCTGCCGGTCTGGTTTGCGGAAGAGAAACCGACGTTAGCGGCAGACCGGGCCGATCACTGGATTATCACAGCGCCCGTGTATCTGCAGGAAGAACAGGGTGATTACGCGGAATTTGAGCTGGCTGGCGATAAGAAGCAACTCCTGGGGTACGTGATGATCAACGTGTCCAAGGATTCGTTGCAGTCGCTGACCACCAACCTGTTCAGCTACAACCTGATGATCGGTTTGGTATTTGCCACCCTGCTGCTGTGGTTGCAAAACGCGGGTCTGAAACGGATTACCCGCCCGTTGCTTAATCTGTCGCATAGCATGAACGAGGCGCGTACCACAGGCGAACACAACTACGCCAACGTTGAGGGGCCGCTGGAGGTGCGTCAGATTGCGGAAAGCTACAACGCGATGATGCAGGTGCTGGAGCAGCAGGAAGACAAGCTGGTGAAACTCAACAGCGGTCTGGAGACCGAGGTTGCTATTCGCACCAAGGAACTGACCCATGCTCGTGACACCGCGCTGGTGGCGGTGCGCACCCAATCGGAGTTTCTGGCCAATATCAGTCACGAACTGCGTACCCCACTGCAGGCTACCATGGGCTATATCGAACTGGTCATTGAAGAACTCGAAGATGAGGCGATGGATGAGCCGGTGGAAGACCTACGCGAAGCCATGCGTGCTTCCACCCGCTTGTTGGCGCTGATCAATATGATTCTCGATCTGGCCAAGTGTGAATCGGGCAAGATGGAGCTGATGCCGCAGGAGATCAGCCTGCATAGCCTGACCCAGGAAACCGAAGCGGTGATTCGTCCGTTGGCATCCAAGAAACAGAATACCTTCAAAGTCTATCTGCCGGAGGATGATCCGGTATTAAACGTCGACAAGGAAAAAGCACAGCAGGTGCTGCTGAATCTGCTCTCTAATGCCTGCAAGTTCACCGAAAAAGGCACGGTCTTGCTGTCTGCGTCGGTGGATGACGGATTTGTGGTCTGGCAGGTGTCGGATACCGGTATCGGCATTCCAAAGAACCAGCAGAACATGATCTTTGATAAATTCCGTCAGATCGATGGCAGTGTGAAGCGCAAATACGGCGGCACTGGCCTTGGCTTGGCGATATCCAAACATTTCACGGAGATGATGGGCGGTGCGCTCGATGTGTTCAGCGAAACCGGGCAGGGAACCACCTTCGTCTTCAAATTGCCACTGGCAGCACCGGCAGATCCTGTCTCGCAGAATCTGCTATCTAAGAATTCAAGCAGTACAGACCTGGAAAAACTATGATGAATAAGTTCTCTTTTCTGGCTCTGACCTCAACTATCTGGACCGCAGCAGTGATGGCTGGCGGAGAGAATCAGTTCACGGATGGCGACGAGTTTGCAGATTTCTACGGTCAGGATGAGCTTGTAAGCATTGCGACAGGTACCAGTACACCGATCAGTAAGGCGCCGTCGGTTGCCAGCGTAATCTCCGCTGAGCAGATCGAAGCGATGGGCGCAACCCACCTGGACGAAGTCCTGGAGAGGATCCCCGGTCTACACGTAATGCCGTCGGACTTGAACCGCCTGGATCCGGTGTATTCGATACGCGGTATTCAAACCGGCTTTAATCCGCAGATACTGGTGTTGATGAATGGTGCTGAAGTGAAGGATTACCTGAACGGTGGCCTGCCATTTACCTTCCAGATGCCACTTAGCAATATCAGCCGTATAGAGGTAATTCGTGGTCCAGGTTCTGCGGTATACGGTGCTGATGCTTACAGTGGAGTGATAAACATCATCACCAAAACCGCGGCTGAAAACGAAGCAGGTGCAGCGGGTTTTCGGGCAGGCAGCTTTCAAAGCCGTGATATATGGGTGCAGAAGGGCTTTCAGACTGAAAATTTTGAGATCTCATTTTCCTTAGAGAACCTGCGATCCGATGGTGATGATGGTCGTATCGTGACTGCAGACGCGCAGACCACTTGGGATAATTTGAACAGCACAAACGCTTCATTGGCACCAGGTGCTTTGAGCACGCATTACGATGTCACCAATATGCATCTTGACGTTAGTACCGGCAACTGGTCTTTACAAAACTGGTTTTGGCAGCAGGATCAGGGGGGGTTGGGTCAGGGTGGTGCACAGGCATTGGATAACCGTGGCTACCAGGATGCCACCCAGTTACTCAGCCACCTGAACTATGATCGGGATCTCAGCGATACCTTAAAACTGGAAGCAGACCTGTCTTACCAGCGTAGTGAAAGTGATTCATTGTTCTACCTGTTTCCAGCAGGCAGTACCTTAACAATTGGCAGTGATGGCAATATCGCCTCTACAGGGAATCTGGTGACATTCACCGATGGATATATCGGTAATCCACAAGTTGTTTCTGAGAATGTGAGTGCCGAGCTGACCACGCTCTATAACGGCTTTCAGGATCACTCTTTGAGGTTATCCACTGGTTGGTCTGAGAGCCGGGTGGAAGCGGAAGAGCACAAGAACTATGGTCCAGGTGTTATCGACGGAGCATCCTCCCCAGTTGACGGTACCCTGACCAATGTAACCGGTACCGATGATATCTTCCTGCAGGATCAGACTCGTGAGTCTTACTTCGTATCGGCGCAGGATCAGTGGCAGCTGAATAACGACTGGTCCTTCACTGCCGGTATTCGTTGGGATCAATTTGAGGATTTCGGTAATGCAACAACACCCCGTTTGGCACTTGTGTGGGAACCGTTGCACAACCTGACCACCAAGCTGCTGTATGGTGAAGCGTTTCGGGCGCCATCTTTTGCAGAACTCTATTTCCAGAACAACCCATCGGCACTGGGTAATCCAAACCTGAAGCCGGAAGAGATTAAAACCTGGGAATTGGCGCTGGACTACCGTCCAAGCTTTGAGACGGGAGTGAAACTGAGCTTTTTTAACTATGAAGCAACCGATCTGATCGCGATCGTGGCGCAGGGTAGTACTCGCCAGTATCAGAATGCACGTAATCAGGATGGCTACGGTCTCGAATTGGAGCTGGATTGGGACGCTACCGAAGCCCTGAATCTGAATGCTTCCTATGCGTGGCAGCACTCAGAAGATGCTGATACCGGTGAAGACGTTGCCGACGTCCCAGAGCATACAACGTACCTGGATATCAATTACCGCTTCAGCCGGGATTGGAGAGGGTCATTACAACACTATTGGGTGGGTTCACGCAGTCGTGCAGAAGGTGATAGCCGGCCTGACATTGATGATTATCATTGGGTGAATGCACGAGTGACGCGCAGTTTTAACAATGATCGCCTGAAACTTTCGATAATCGCTAAAAATCTGTTTGATACGGATGCCCGCGAGCCGTCCAGCGCACTGATTCCAGGAGATTACCCGCTGGAAGGACGCAGTATCTGGGGCGAGATAAAGTACAGCTTCTGATAGATAGAAGCCGCTGAACAAGGAGAGACCCGCCGTTATGGCCAAGGTTGATGTAAAGCGCCGTGACGATCAGTTCTCTGACAAAGTTGAAACGGCAATCTGGAAAGAAAAACCTTCGCAGGACAATCCGTTTCATGCCGAAGAGGCTCGCTGCTTTGGCTATGATCATCTGGCACTGGTGAACAAGAAAAGCTTTGCGGAGGTCTTTTTTTTGCTGTTTCGCGGTGAGTTGCCGGATGAAGCGCAGAAAACGCTGTTCGAGTCATTGCTGATCAGTGTTATTCATCCTGGTCCACGTCATGTAGCCTCGCGCGCAGCGATGAATGCCGCGGTCAGCAAGACCCATGTCAGCCATATCTTGCCGTTGTCGATGAACGTGATGGCGGGGGAATGGCAAGGCAGCCGGGAAGTATTCCAGGCGATGAAATTTCTGTCTAGAAACCTCCAGAGTAAGCCGGAGGTTTGTGCTCAGGACAGAATATCGGCCCTCGCAGGTGCTGATCGGGAAGGTGACCAAACCGTAGCACCGGGGTTCGGTTCGAGTTATGGCACTGCTGATACCTATGCGCAAAAACTGGCTGACAATCTCTTCGCACACTGTGTGACAGGTGAAAGCATGCAATGGGCTCGTCGGTTTGTGACCTCTATCCATGACGCCGGCGCTGGTTGGCGCGTTACCGGGCTGTTTGCCGCAGCACTCTGTGATCTGGGTTTCACTCCTTATCAGGGGGAGCTTTTGTATCAGATTGCTACGGCACCGGGTATCGCCGCTCAAGCGGCAGAAAAGTCCGATCAGCCTATTACCGCGATGCCGTTTGTCTCGGATCAAAATTACACCATCGAGGGGGAGTGAATTATGCCACAGGATGTTGTGAATACCCCTTATGCGCTGTGGGAAGAGAATCGCAACCGCATCGTAAGCCACCAAGGTGGATGGGTGATTGGTAAGGGCGTTTTCAACCATGGCTATTCCATGATGGACGATCTGGTCGGGGAGATAACCTATTTTCAGCAGATCTTTCTGAACCTTACGGGTAAGTTGCCGGATAAGCGCTTGGGGGATTGGCTGGAAGCGGGTTATATCTGCTTTAGTTGGCCTGATGCCCGAATCTGGTGTAACCATATGGCAGCGTTGTCAGGCACATCCCGTGGTGCAATTGTGTCCGGTGTCAGCTCCGGCATTATGGCTGCTGACTCTTTAATGTATGCCACCGGCGTGATGGTGCGCTGCCATGACTTTATAGCAACAGCATTGAAGGAGAAGCGGGCAGGGGCAGCGGTCGAGGAGATCGTAAAACGCCACCTGTCTGCTAAAAATGAGTTGCCTGGTTATGCGCGTCCGATAGCCAAAGGTGATGAGCGTATCGACGCGATGCAGAGAGTGTGTCGCAAACTCGATATCACGATGGGTGAGCATGAAGCGCTGGCTTACGAGATCAGTGACTACCTCATTGAGGAACACGATGAGTGCCTCAACTATGGCGGCTATCTGGTCGCATTCCTGGCCGATCATGGCTTTAGTGGAATTGAAGTGGAGCGGCTGATCAGTACGGCGGTCGCGTCAGGGTTACAGGCGTGTTATGTGGAGGCCTTGGAACGGCCCGAAGGCTGTTTTCTGCCGATGCGCTGTAGCGATGTGGTCTATACAGGTCCAGAGGACCGTGAGCTGCCTTGATGAGCTCACAGTCGTAAAGGGCTGGTTATTTTGAAGTTGCCAGTCCTTTAATCCGCTCACCCATCGGAGGGACTTCTTCCGGATCGATCCGCACATCAATAATGGTTGGTCCCCGCTTTGCAAACAGGCGCGTAAAGTCAACCGCCTCCAGTTCTCGCGGCGATTCCACGACAATCCCTTCGATGCCCATCGCTTCGGCCATCAGGGCGAAGTTTATTTCCGGTAAGGCGAAACCGGTCTGTTCGGCGCCTCCCAAACGTTGCCCGTGTTTAACCATACCCAAAGCGTTGTCGTTCAGGATGATCATTACCAGCGGCAGATTTAGCTGAGCAGCAACAGTGATCTCCTGTCCCGACATTAAATAGCTGCCGTCACCGGTGATGCAGATATGCGGTGCCTTAGGATTGCTGACCGCGGAGCCGACAGAGGCACTGATCGCCCAGGTCATGGAGCCGTAGGCCATGGCGATGCGAAACAGGCCTCGGTTGTCACGGCGTTGCATGTACCGAATAGACCAGGCCCAGGCGTTGCCCGCGTCTATGAATATACGCGTATTGTCAGGCAGCGCTTGGGACAGCGTATGCATTACCCGCTGGGGTTTGATCGGGACTGCGTTATTGGTGGCGGCTGCCTGCTCCTCCAGACTTAGCATCGGTATGGATGATACGGATTGCCGCAGGTCCTGCCACTGCTTGCCTTGGGAACGCAAAATGGCCGC
The DNA here is from genome assembly GCF_029961155.1 of Pontibacterium granulatum. Lineage (GTDB taxonomy): Bacteria > Pseudomonadota > Gammaproteobacteria > Pseudomonadales > Balneatricaceae > Pontibacterium > Pontibacterium granulatum. Next base: position 145,205 of record NZ_JASBRH010000006.1, read on the forward strand.
GTGGGTGGACAGTTGTGTCAGAATTTCAGGCAGTGAGCCACAAACATGCAGGCAGGCTTCAGGCGTTTGCATGAACGCGGCACTGTTGTCGTCGATATGCACCATCTTGTTGTTGAGGAGCTTGGGTTCCCAGCCGCTGGTACCCAGTTCTCCTGCTTGTGTGCCCAGTGCCAGTAACAGATCGTACTGTTGCTCCATAATCAGCGCTCGGGCTTTGGGGTGACCAGAAAAGCCGAATACACCGCAGTAGCGGGGATGGGTTTCGTCCACCCAGCATTTTCCGGTTGGCTCGGAAATAATGGCTGCATTGGTTTGATCGGCAAATTGCGTCAGTTGATCTGACGTTAAGTGGCAGTTCTCACCCACGTAGATCAGTATTCTCTCTGCTTCATATAACTTCGTCTTCAGCTGCTCCATCGCCATCGGGGAGTTCAGCTGAAGTGTTTGGTTAAACAGGTCCGGATTGATGCGAAGTGGCTCGCTGAGTGCCGTATTGACGATGTCTGCGGGCAAACTCAGATGCACAGGGCCTTTCGGTGCGGTATTGGCAATCAGCAGCGCGTTGATCAGTTTGTGCTTCAGCTGATCCGGGTGGGATACAAGCGTGCTGTACTTGGTGCAGTGATTAAACATGCCCACAACGTCAATCGCCGAGCAGGAACTGTCCTGCAGCGTTTTGCGGCCAAACTTGGCCCGCGGGGTCTGGGCGGTTAGCACCAGTAACGGCAGGTTCTCTTCGTAGGCGTTGGCGACGCCGGTTATCAGGTTCGTTGCACCGGGACCGGTGGTAGAGCAGCAGACACCAAGGCGGCCTGATTCACGGATACTGCCATCGGCCATAAACGCCGCGCCAGTTTCATGGCGTGAGACGACCATGGTTGGACCCGATCCGCTGCGCTCTGCACGGGCTACAGCGTCAAAGAAGGGTTCGATGGAGCCCCCCGGTACGCCAAAAATATGGTTGACACCTGCTACCGAGAGGTATCGAACGATCAAATCGCCGTAGGTTTCGGGCTCTGTTTGATAGCTGCTGGTGTCCCGATCCATTCGGCTGTCCAGGGATGGGGTGTGTGGCATATCCATTGTGCAAAAATCCATGTTGTTATTAGATTCAGCTAACCAGAACAGCGACTAGCAGCCTTATCTGTGCTGATCATACCTATGTTTCGGGCATTAAATGTATTTAGTCATCGGAGCCATCCTGGATCGCACCGGCTACTTCCTGTAATTCCGTGGGGGTGTCTTGGCTGGCTGAAAACAGCTCTGATAGTGGTTTAGGTTTGCCAAGATGGTAACCCTGCGCGTAATCGACCTGAATATCCCGCAGCAGGTTGAGAGTTTCTTCGTTCTCGACAAACTCCGCCACCGTTTTCTTGCCGAGTGCGAATGCCACTTCCCGAATGGATTTCACCAGCGCGCGGTCGATGCTGCTATTGGTGAGCTCACGCACGAAGGAACCGTCAATTTTTACGGTTTCCGCAGGCAGGTTCTTGAGATACGAAAAAGTGCTGAATCCGGTACCGAAGTCATCTATCGAGAATGCACAGCCCATCTCCGACAGCTGCTCCACCATGTATTGGGTTGCGCTAAGGTTGGATAGGCTGGCACTTTCCGTAAGCTCGAAGATGACGCGACTCGCAGCAACGTTATACTGCTTCAGCTTTTCCTGGATCAATGGGACGAGGCGTTCGTTACGGAACGCGTGGGCGGACAGGTTGATCGCGATCTTTCTCAGTTGTGGGTATTCGGATAAAGAGCGGATCGCCTTGCTGATGACATGCTGATCAAGCAGTGCGATATCTTCAAAGCGTTCCAGCGCCGGAATAAAGTCGCCCGGGTAGATTACTTTGTCATCGATCTCCAGGCGGACAAGGGCTTCGTAATACGCCACCTGGTTGGACGCGATATGGTAGATCGGCTGGAAGTGAAGAATCAGTTTATCCTGCGTGATGGCGTGTTGCACCGCGTGCAGCCACTGCATGCTGGATTTGACGTCATCGCTCTCTTTGTCCTCTTCGGTGTAGCTGTGGACGTAGTTTCGCCCATTGCGTTTGGCTACGTAGAGGGCAATATCGGCTTGTTGCAGGTAGAGCTGGGCGTTATCCGCGGCACCATCAATCAGGCTCATGCCGATACTGCAGCTGATTTTGTAGACCTGATCGCTGAAGGTGTACTGGTCCACGGCAACCAGCGCACACAGATCTTCGGCAATACAGTGGGCCTGCTCCAGCTCCGTATCCATCAGGATAACGGTGAACTCGTCCCCGCCAATGCGGCAAAGACGATCGGATTCGCGCAGCCGATGTCGTAGCTTCCCTGCCACGTCTTCCAGTACATAATCGCCCTGGTTGTGCCCCTGCGTATCGTTGATCGCTTTGAAGTGATCCAGATCGATGTAGAGCAGGGTATGTTTGGAACCGTTGGAGCGGGCCAGGGCCGCCGTGCGTGCCAGTTCCGTATCAAAGAAATGGCGGTTGTACAGACCGGTGAGTGAGTCATGCATCGCCAGGTGTTCCAGTCGCTGTTCCGCCAGCTTGCGCGCGGAGATGTCATCGATGGATACGGAAATGGCGATGTTTTCGTTTTCGCGGGTGATACGGTTAAGCCGCGCTTCAACCCAGGCGCCGTGGCTGTATTGGCTGTTGAGTTTGAATTCCAGCCGGGTGCGGGCAATCTTGCGCTCTACGATGTTGTTAATCGCATGCTGCACTTCGCTGACAAAGGTGTGTGTTTCGCGGCAGGCAAATGAGGCCAGTTGCTGGCCGATGGTTTCGGCCTTACTTAGCCCTGTCAGAAGGTGCCATGCCTTGTTGAAGAACACGATTCGTCCCTGGCCATCCAGCTCCAGAACAGCTGTGGTCAGGTTGTTGAGAATACGTTTGTGTTCGCGCGTCTGCATATCGAGCAAGTTTTCATTTTTATGCAGGGATTCGATGGTCTGTGCGAATTGCTCGTTGCTGACGAGGAAGTCTTCCCGGCGGGAAGCAATTTCACAGACTTTGCGGAGCTGGGCATTGCGGAACGGTTTACTGATGAAATCTGAGGCGCCTTTTAACATCAGCTCTTCCGCCAGATCCATGGTGCCGTGCGCGGTCATGATCACGATGGTTTGATCGGGCTTCTCGCTCAGGATTTGCTGCATCACCTCCGGGCCGGACATGCCAGGGAGCATCACATCCAGCAGAATGATGGGGTGCTGTTTGTTACGCCAGAGGTCAAGACCGGTTGGGCCATCCTCGGCGACGTCCACATCAAATCGCCCACGCAGAATACGTTGGATCAACGTAGAGGTATCTTCAGAATCTTCGATCGCCAGAATGCTGGCGTGTCGGTAGCGCGTGGGTGCACTCGGCGGTTCGGTGAGCAGAGTTTCCAGCTGTTCGAATTGGCTGTAGGGGATCAGGTGATCGATATCGAACTCGCGCGCAGTGGTTTCCGCGATCCGCTTGCACCAGGTTGAGGCCACAATAATAAACGGGGTGTGTTCACTGCAGCTGAACACGCCGGACCGCACCATCCGTGCGAGTCGCCAGCCGTCCAGGCCGTCTACATAGATATCGCTGACCACACAACGAATATCCTGTGTTTTTAGCAGGCTGGCCGCCATTGTCCCGCTATCCGCTTCAATCACATCGTAATGCGTATGGGCGGTAATGAAACGTGCCAGGTTTAATCGTTGCTCTTCGTTACCATTTACCAGCAACAGGTGGGGTGAGCCAGTCATCCTGTGACATCCTAAAAAACTAAACACACTCTTACGTGCAGAGACACAACACCACGCCTGAATAGTGTCCTTTTCGAAACCGCATCATAAGGTTCAAAAGGATAATGAGGTGTCTTCTGGTTTCGAGCTATTTAGGTACAACTTTGCAAAAGGAACTTAACCGAATCCAGAGTACCAAAAAAATCTGGAAATGGTAATTAACATGTTTTAAACATCTGTTTGAAAGTTGATCTGTTGTATTCGGCATGCCAATAACACACCAACTATCGAGGGGAAATATAGGCGCAGGCACTAAGATATGCGAGCGATTACTACAAAAAATACTATATATTGTGCGCTATTTGGTCAATCTTTGCATCAATATGCAAAGGTGTATGTGTGATGGCTGTGGTGCAGCGACGGTGTGAATCTATAGACGGTTGAATCTTGCATGCTGGCTAAGGGCGTGAATACTCGCTCTGCATTATCCAGGGAGTCTGGGTAAAGTGGGGCCGCCAATAAAGCTACGCTCCTTGATATCCTTCAACCCTCAGAGTGATCAGGATGCGGGCTTTACATTGTCGATGTTGCACTAGGGGGATGGATTGATTGGGCAGCACGCACACTGTGTCCTGTGATGGTCACGCGGCCGAGGCGCTGCTGGCCGGGCACCAGCGGAAACATTTCCGGCGTACCCTGAATTTTGTCGTTTTGAATCTGGGACCCTATCTGGCGAAGTGGCGTATGCAGGAGGTTCGCGATTTGATGATAAACGCTGACTGCTCGATGGGTGTGATCGCAGAAACCAGTGGTTATCAATCTGAGGCCGCTTTACGGAAAGCCTTCCGCGCCATTGCAGGGTAAACGCCGTGTTCGCGGTAAACGGCTGATTAAACGCGTAAAAAAGGAGTCTTACGACTCCTTGTTCAACTCGTACGGTGTAATCTGGTAAACGTAGTAGTTCAGCCAGTTGGAGAACAGCAGGTGGGCATGACTGCGCCATGAGTTCTTCGGGTGCTGATCTGGGTTGTCACCTGGGAAGTAGTTCACTGGGATAATCGGATCGATCCCCGCATCCTGATCACGCCAATATTCCTGTGCCAGGGTTTCCGCATCGTATTCCGGGTGGCCGGTCACAAACACCTGGCGACGGCAGGAGCTGGCAAACAGGTAGGCACCTGCCTCGTCGGAGGTGGCTAGCATGTTGAGATCTGTGTGGTTGCAGATGAAGTTCACCGGGAAATCTGCGTTACGGGAGTGCGGTACTAGGAACTGGTCATCAAAACCACGGGTCAACGGCTCGTGCGGATGCAGCAGCTGGTGCTCGTAAACCCCGGAGAGCTTCTGTTCACGGGTCTGTTTTGGCAGGTCGTACAGCACTTTCAGCGCAGCCTGGGCAGCCCAGCACAGGAACAGGGTCGAGGTCACATGGTCCTGTGACCAGCGGATGATCTCCTGGATCCTGTCCCAGTAGTGAATATCTTCAAACTGCACCAGACCCAACGGCGCACCGGTGACGATCAGACCGTCGTAGTTTTTATCCCGCACATCGTCAAAGTCGCGATAAAAACTATCGAGGTGCTGGCGTGGCGTGTTCTTGCTTTCGCGATTGTCGATGCGCAGCAACTCGATATCCACCTGCAATGGGGTGTTCGAGAGCATTCGAATCAGCTGGTTCTCTGTCTCAATCTTTTTCGGCATCAGGTTGAGCAGCAACAGCTTCAGCGGGCGCACATCCTGATGAGCCGCCCGGGTCTCGGTCATGACGAAGATGTTCTCACCACTCAGAACATCAACGGCAGGCAGCAGGTCAGGAATTTTAATCGGCATTCTAGTATCACCTCGGACAATCACGCCCCACGGGGTGGTAGGGCTAAATGCAAAGTTAAGCTCTCCAGACTAGTGAATCCTGCGCCGCACATCAACCAAAAGTTGAATAAACACCACAAAGTGCGCGGTTATAGCTTGTATTTGGAGAGATCGTCTGCGAACTCCACCGGTCCCTGGTAGTTTTTGTGGATTTCACGCAGGGTATCGGATTCCCGCTCAAGGGTGCGGAGCATGCGATGGGATAGCACCAGTTTTTTAACGCCGGCCTGTGCGGCAATCTCACCGATACGGGACGGAGGCATATGCAGGCGACGGGCGACACCGATGGCTTCTTCCGGGATGGCGTTGTGGGCCACCAGCAGATCAGCACTGGTGGCGAGTCGTGTCAGGTTGTCGGATATTGCGCTGGTATCTCCGCTGAATACGATAGAGCAGCCCGCCGCTTCAACGCGCCAGGCCACCGCGGGTAGGGGGCCATGGTTGACGTTGAGCCCTTTCAGGGTGACGCGTTCAAGTGACTGGAACCAGACCGTATCTTCTGCATTCACGACTGTGGCGGGCAGTTTGTAGGCCGCGCGTTCGTCATTCACCAGGTAGTTGCTGAGGTAAGACCAGCCCAATCCAAGCAGTGCTTCCTGAAACTTATCCACCGCTGGGAGCAGGTGATTGCCGTACGGGCCGTAAACCGGCAGGTCGCGATCGCGCCCGGTGAAAAATCCGCCTTTCACAAACACCGGCCAGTCCGCACTGTGATCCACGTGCAGGTGGGTAAATAGCACTGCGTCCAGGTCAGCAAATTGGGCACCGGACTTCTCGAAATTCAGGCTACTTCCGCCGCCCACATCAATCATCACGCGGGCTTTGCCATCCAGCCAGACCAGGTAGCTGGTTGAGGCGCGCAGATCATTCAGTTCCGGGCCGCCACTGCCCAATACCTGCAACTGAATCCGCTCGGGATCACATGATTCGGGTGACGCTGCCTGTACAGAAGCGGAAAACGCAAAGGTTGCGAACAGGGGAAGCAGACGCTGGATAGGCATGACGTAATCTCGAGCGGGGTTTTATGTTCGTTGTTTGACTGCAAGAAACCCCATCGGTTCGATCGATTACGACTGAGAACGTTCTTCGGTGGACGGTGCAGCGATATCCAGTAAGGGGGCTGCGTCGAGGTTTTCAGCATCCATCATGGAGGCAACATGCTGCAGCGACGAGAGAATCTGTGTTTGCTCCCACTCCTCCAGGCTTTCCAGGCGTTCGATAAACGCTTCATGCAGCAGTGGCGGTGTATTTAGCAGCACTTCGTGACCCTTCTCGGTCAGGCGTGCATTGACGATGCGCCGGTCGGTTTTGCTGCGTACACGTTCGACCAGTTCACGATCTTCAAGGCGGTTAAGAATTGTGGTGACCGTTGCCTGACTCAGCGAAATGTCGTTCGACAGTGTTTTCACTGTTACGTCGCCCAATTCCTTGATTGCGCGCAGCAGCATGACCTGTGGAATAGTGAGTCCACACGCCTTAACAACACGCTTCGACTGCAGATCCGTTGCCCTGATAATCCGGCGTAGCGAGATCAGAATGCCCTGCCAGTAGGGTGAGTTTTCCATATGCCACTTATCTACATGATTCATAGTGTTTTAACAGAGGCGCAATAGTGCCCGTAATTACGGAAATTTAAAAGTTTGAGCTGGAATCGCTGGATATCAAGCTTTGAGGTCTAATCATTAGAGCACAAAGTTTGAACTCTAAACATTAGGGCTGTAAGATAAATTTTGCAAATTCTGAGAGGTTGCCCACGAACGGACTGGAGACACCATGAAAACAAAATTTATAAAAACAGCTCTTTGCACAGCACTGCCAATGGTCTTGGCGAGCTCCTTCGCCCACGCGGGTGAAGCCTGCGGAAAAGTTACGATTGCAGATATGAACTGGAGCTCGGCGACACTAATAGCCAATGTCGACCGCTTCATCCTGGAGCATGGTTACGGCTGTGATGCCGAACTGGTCCCGGGTGATACCATGCCGACCGGTGCGTCCATGATCGAAAAGAGTGAACCCGACGTTGCACCGGAGATGTGGAGCAACTCTCTGAAAGAAGCGCTGGACAAAGGTGTCGCCGAAAAACGTCTGCGTTATGCGGGTAATTCCCTGTCCGACGGCGGTGAGGAAGGTTTTTGGGTGCCGGTTTACATGGTTGAGAAAGATCCAAGCCTGGCAACCATCGAAGGCATCAAGAAAAATGCCAAGCTGTTCAAGCACCCGGAAGATCCTGATCTGTCCGCGTTTTATGGCTGCCCTGCGGGCTGGAACTGCCAGATCAGTTCCGGCAACCTGTTCAACGCTCTGCACTTGGATGAGTCCGGCTTTGAAATCATTGATCCAGGTTCCGGTGCAGGCCTGGCGGGTGCAATCGCCAAAGCGTACGAACGTCAGGAACCGTGGTTCGGTTACTACTGGGCGCCAACCTCCGTACTGGGTAAGTACGAGATGGTGAAGGTTGATTTCGGCAGCGGTGTGAATAAAGACGAGTTCGTAAACTGCACCACCAGTGAGAACTGCGACGATCCCAAAGTAACCATGTACCCGCCATCTCTGGTACAGACCGTTACCACTGAAAGCTTTGCATCCAAAGCACCCGCTGCATACGACTATCTTTCCAAACGCTCATTCACCAACCAGCAGATGAACGGCTTGCTGGCATGGATGGAAGACAACCAGGCTGACGGTGAAGTGGCGATGGAGTACTTCCTGGTTGAGCACGAAGATATCTGGACCAAATGGGTATCTGCGGACGTGGCGGCCAAAGTGAAAGATGCGCTGTAACGTCGTTTAAGCGTTATATCCATTGCAAAAAGCCCGCGCCCTGCGCGGGCTAGGATCAATATTAGAGGTACTTATGGCGGATTCTGATTGGCTGACCGAAATCCCTCAGCTGGATCGCGCCGACTTGCGAGAAATTCGCAAGACGCTTGACTCAGGTTACAGGGAGTTCTCGCGTGAATATGGCGAACTTATCGAGTCACTCTTTGACCCACTCCTGGCTTTTCTTGTCTGGTTTGAAAAACTCCTGCTGGCAACACCTTGGTGGCTGGTCATCATTGTTGTTGCCGGACTTGCCTACCTGGCCAGCCGTTCTTGGAAGCTGGGCCTGGGTGTCGTGGTTTCGTTCCTGCTGATCGGTTATTTCGGCATGTGGGACAACACCATGCGAACGATGAGCATCATCCTCGTTTGTACGTTAATGGCCATCGCGCTCGGGGTGCCGATAGGAATCTTGATGGCACGTTCTGACCGGACGCAGTCGATCGTCACGCCCGTGCTGGACGTGATGCAGACCATGCCAGCGTTTGTGTACCTCATACCGGTGGTGATGCTGCTGGGGATCGGCAAGATACCGGGTGTTATCGCCGTGATTATCTATGCCATACCGCCGGTGATCCGCTTGACTAACCTGGGGATTCGTCTGGTGGACAAAGATGTACTGGAAGCCGCCACAGCCTACGGTGCAAACCCGATGCAACGCCTGCTGGGTGTGCAGCTGCCGCTGGCGATGCCAACCATTATGGCGGGAATCAACCAGACCATCATGATGGCCCTGTCCATGGTGGTGATCGCATCGATGATCGGTGTAAAAGGTCTGGGTCAGCCGGTACTGAAATCGATCACCAACCAGTACTTCACCTTGGGTTTGCTGAACGGCCTGGCGATTGTTGCTCTGGCCATTATCTTCGACCGTGTCTCACAGGCGTATGCAAAACGGGCCCAGCGTCACATGGAGGGCCTGGATAATGGATGATGTACTGATTCGCGTAGAGAAACTCTACAAGCTGTTCGGTAACAACCCGAAGAAATACATGCCACTGGTGCATGAGGGGAAAACCAAAGACGAAATTCTGGCGGAGACCGGTCACACCCTGGGCTTGAAAGATATCAATCTGAGTATCAATAAGGGGGAGATCTTTGTAATTATGGGACTGTCCGGTTCCGGTAAGTCCACCCTGATCCGTCACTTCAACCGCCTGATCGACCCGACCGAAGGGATGATCAAGGTGGAAGGCACCGACGTGATGCAGTTGGGCACCAAAGATCTTGAGCAGTTCCGCCGTCATAAGATGTCGATGGTGTTTCAGCGTTTTGGTTTGTTGCCGCACAAAACCGTCGTGGAGAACGTGGCGTACGGCCTGAGTATCCAGGGCGTTGGCAAAGCGGAGAGCAAAAAGAAGGCAGTGCAGTGGCTGGATACCGTGGGGCTGGCCGGTTATGAAGACCAGTATCCGGCACAGCTGTCCGGTGGTCAGCAGCAGCGTGTGGGTCTTGCCCGCGCCTTGTGTACCGATGCTGAAATCCTGTTGATGGATGAGGCGTTCTCCGCACTGGACCCGCTGATCCGCTCAGAGATGCAGGACCAGCTGATCGAACTGCAGCAGACGTTGCACAAGACCATCATTTTTATCACCCACGACCTGGATGAAGCATTGCGCCTCGGGGACCGAATCGCGATTCTGAAGGATGGCGAGATTGTGCAGCAGGGGGAACCGGAAGAGATTCTGTTGCACCCGGCCACCGATTACGTGGAAGCCTTTGTGCGTGATGTAAACCGTGCCCGTGCCCTGACGGTTGAAACCGTAATGAAAGATCCGGCCTACCGCATCACCGCAGACACCATTGAAGGCGCCCTGCAACAGATGAAGGGCTTTGATAAGGATTACGGTTATATCGTTAACGAAGAGGGTTATCAGGGCGTAGTCACCGCTGAAAAGCTGGAAGAGGCGTACAGCGCGAACAAGGACGCGCATCTGACCGAGGAGTACTACGAAGAGGTAGAGCCGCTCGAACAGGAAGCCGTACTGGAAACCGTAATACCTAACACCCTGGATGCGGATTATCCGCTGCCGGTGGTGGACGAGGATGGCCAACTGACCGGTCGTTTGACCCGCGGAACCTTGGCTGAAGTGCTGGGTGAAAGTGACCGGGACGACACCAAGACCGGCAGTCGCACCCGCGACGAGGCCGGGAAAAAAGACTAGGCGGCCACGGCCTGCATGTGCGGGAGGATTCCCTCCCGCCTTACCGTTTCAATGCTGATGCAGATCATCGGCACTCTCCTTTTACTCTTAGCCAGGTTCCCTAACTCACTGATTTCGGTACATTCGCTATAGTATTGTATATACACTTTCCTCAGGTAAGGGGAGGTGCGGTTGTATTGGACGGGATGAATAAACAATGAGTGATACCTGGGCGCTGACTTCAAGTCTGATGGGTGGATTGGGCCTGTTTCTGCTTGGAATGGGGTTGATGACGGACAGTCTTAAGCTGGCGGGAGGCTTTGCCCTGAAGCAGGTGCTGGAGAAGGGCACACGCAGCCGCATCCGCGCGTTGCTGTCGGGCTTTGGCATCACGGCACTGGTGCAGTCATCCAGTGCGGTCACCGTGATGGTCATCGGCTTTGTTAATGCCGGTTTGATGAAGCTTTCCCGTTCGATCTGGGTCCTCTATGGCAGTAACGTCGGCACCACCATGACCGCCTGGATTGTGGCGCTGATCGGCTTCAAGGTGAAGGTGGACGTGGTCGCCTTGCCTGCTATCGGGATGGGTGTGATGTTTTACACCTTCAGTAGGAATATCCGTATTAAATCCCTGGGGGGAGTCTTTACCGGTCTGGGGCTCCTGCTCTTTGGGTTGCAGCTGATGCAACACTCCTTCACCGGTGTGGAGCAGGTGGTTGACTTCAGCAGGATTCATTCTGCGTCCCTGTCAAACCTGGCATTGATGGTGGTGGGGGGAGCGGCGTTAACAGCCCTGATGCAGTCATCCAGTGCGTCCCTGGCGGTGGTACTGACCGCCGTTTCAACCGGTATGCTCACCATCGAGGTGGGGGCGGCAGCCGTGATCGGGGCCAATATCGGGACGACAGTGACCGCGTTGCTGGCGGTTTTGAAAGCCAGCGCCAATGCCCGGCGTCTGGCAATGGCACATCTCTTCTTTAATCTCACCGCTGCCCTGATCGCTTTTGTCCTGATGGGCGGGATGTTGGGCTTGATTGGCTGGTTGAGCCACGCTCAGGGGGTCGAACAGGCACCCGCGGTGACTCTGGCGATGTTTCACACCATTTTTAACATAGTGGGTGTGTGTGCCATGGTGCCTCTAACCGAGCATATGACCCGCTACCTGAAGAGCTGTTTTCAGTCTCAGGAAGAGCAACTTTCCCGCCCACGCTTTCTGGATAAGGTCACTGCCGAGTCACCGGATACGGCGGTGAAAGCGCTTAGCCTTGAGCAGCAACGTCTCATGCGTAAACTGGGGGAGTTGCTGCAGGACACCGCTCAGGCGGTGCCCGGAGAGCGCACCCCCGAAAGCCGCTTCGTCGTGGCTAAACTAATCAGCGCCATCAATGACTTTATCGCAGATTGTTCACGCCGGGAGATGACAACCGACGTCGCCGAAACCATGCAGCACTCCCTGCGGGTAAACAGCCGCAGTGTAGCGGTGGTCGAGTGTCTGCGGGAACTGCACAAGGACGAGCTGGTAATCAGCGACCTGCCCGAAAAGGTGGCAACTGCCATTCTTCAGCTGCGGGATATGATCAATAAGGTGGCCCAGCATGGCTGCAAACTGGAAGAGCTTGATGCCAAAGAACTGATAGAACTGCTGCATCAGTTTGAAGAGCATTACAACCATACGCAGTTTTTGCTTGGTTTGTCGGCACAGGAGCGCAGTATTGAGATGCGTAAGATGGAACAGACCACGTTGTACCTGTCTCTACTGCGTCGCGCCACCCGTCAGTACACCAAAGCGTTGTTAAGCATGCTGCATCTGGAAGGACGTGCCGAGGGGCAGTATCTCAGTGCCTCAATCTGAAGGCAGATATAGATCAGAAGCGGCAGCCCCCAGAGGGTTGCGATATGCGTGGCAACGCTTTAGCACGAAATGCACAGTTGCCATAACGGCGCAGATGCAGACATCGCATTGGCTTGAGGTTCGCCGATGTGGGCACCCAGGGCCTTAAGACATGCGATCAGATTGAAGATAGGACTTTTCCGGATCCACGGTGTAACGTCCAGACATTGCTGTTCTGCCGAGCAGCATACGAAAGCGCATGGTCTCGCGGCTCGTGAGTGTGATCTCAATGGGGAAACGCTGACTGCCCAGCTCCATTTCAGCAGAAATCACGAAACGGTTCTCTTTATGGCCGCCTGAATCTGTGACACTTCTGACATCGATGACAGGCGCTTCGCAGACCACAACATGGTCCGAATTGTGTTGTAGAGGATGCATTTTAAACCGCACCCACTGCCCGCCTGACTGTTCGAATGTCTCTATATGAAAAGCGTGCAGTGCCGACGTTCTGGCACCGGTATCAATTTTGGCTTTTATCCTTCCAATGCCCAGCGAAGGCAACGCCAGCCACTCCCGCCATCCGATGGTGTGTTTTTTAACCAAATGATCTTGCATCGGGCTTGCTACTCCTTTGTCAATTGGCAGTGCGCATCGTGCGAGCTAAATGAGTATGTTTTGAATGTAGATTGTGATGTGGTGAAGTGCGAATCAAGTTTGCACTATAGGTGTTTATAAATTAAGCAGTTTGAAGATAATTCATTTACACTGCAGGTGTTATCAATTGTCTTTATGAGACATCGGAAAAGCTTTCATCGTAATGGCGTCTGAGTGGAAATGAGCATTTTCCTGTCCTGTCATGTCCACGGAAGCTTTGATGAAATGGAGTGTTCTGCACATGAGAATTGCAATCCTATCGCGCAATCCAAAACTGTATTCTACCCGTCGCCTGGTTGAGGTCGCTGAAGCGCGTGGTCATGAGGTTCGGGTATTGGACGTGCTGCGTTGTTACATGAACATCACTTCCCACTCGCCCTCCGTACATTATCGTGGCGAAAACCTGGGTAAGTTTGACGCCGTTATTCCTCGAATAGGTGCTTCTGTCACCTTCTACGGCACGGCAGTGTTACGCCAGTTCGAGATGATGGGCACTTTCCCCCTTAACGAATCTGTAGCGATTTCGCGTTCGCGTGACAAGTTGCGCTCTATGCAGTTGCTGTCCCGCAAAGGTATCGGCCTGCCGGTGACGGGTTTTGCACACAAGCCAGATGATATCCCTGACCTGATCAAAATGGTGGGTGGTGCTCCGCTGGTCATCAAACTGCTGGAAGGGACTCAGGGAATCGGGGTGGTTTTAGCGGAAACGGAAAAGGCAGCTGAAAGTGTTATCGAGGCGTTTTTGGGCGTCAAGGTCAACATACTGGTACAGGAATATATCAAGGAAGCCGGTGGGGCAGATATTCGCTGCTTTGTCATTGGCGACAAAGTGGTTGCCGCAATGAAGCGCCAGGGGAAAGAGGGAGAGTTTCGCTCCAATCTTCACCGGGGTGGTACCGCGTCACTGATTCGGATTACACCGGAAGAACGTTCCACCGCAGTCAGGGCGGCGAAGACAATGGGATTAAACGTGGCCGGGGTTGACTTGCTGCGCTCAAACCACGGTCCGGTCGTGATGGAGGTAAATTCGTCTCCAGGGCTTGAAGGTATCGAGACGGCGACGGGCAAGGATATCGCCGAGATGCAGATCATGTTTATTGAAAAGCAGTTGCGCGAAAAAAAGCAGAGTTCGATGACCCGTACGCGCGGCAGAGGGTAAGCGCCAATGGCTCGACAGGGATTTGAGATCGCGGGGCAGGTCGTTGCAGCGGGAAGTCGTGCCATGATTGGGCTACAGATGCCAAGGCTAAACACGCACACTGAGATGGATATGCCGGTGCACGTCATTCACGGGCGTAGGGACGGACCTGTTATCTTCCTGACCGCTGCAGTTCATGGTGATGAACTGAATGGTGTCGAGATCATTCGGCGTACCTTGGCACGCAAGGAGCTGAGCCGATTGGCCGGCACCCTGCTGGCGATTCCGGTGGTAAATTCCTATGGCCTTATCCAACACAGCAGATATCTACCGGACCGCCGGGATTTGAACCGGTCCTTTCCAGGATCGCAAAAAGGCTCATTGGCAGCTCGGTTGGCGAATTTGCTGATTGAAGAGGTTGTCAGTAAGTGTTCCCATGGTATCGACCTGCATACCGGGGCGATACATCGCAGCAATTTACCGCAGGTCCGGGCTGACCTGAATGATCCCGAAACATTAAGCCTTGCGCGCAGTTTCGGTGTGCCGGTGTTGCTCAACTCATCATTACGTGACGGCTCATTACGGTGTACCTGTAAAGACTTCAATATTCCGGTTCTGCTGTATGAGGCCGGTGAAGCGCTGCGCTACGATGAAGTGTCGATTAAAGCCGGCGTGATGGGTGTGCTTAACGTACTGCGTGCGCTGAAGATGTTGCCCTCCCGGCGGAAAGCGCGTCGGTTTGAGCCATTTATCGCTCGAAAAAGTGTGTGGGTACGTGCGCCGGAAAGTGGCATGGTGAGGGCTGTCAGTCGTCTTGGCAACCATGTAGCAAAGGGGGAGTTGTTGGCCTACATTGACGACCCCTACGGCGGTGAGCCGCACAAGATGGTGGCCAGTCAGGCGGGCATCATTATCGGTCGGCTGGAGCTACCCCTGGTTTATGAGGGCGATGCGGTTTTCCACATTGCCTGCTTTCATGATGATGTGGAGAACGTGTCGGAAGAGGTGGAAATCTTCCAGGAGCATTTTACTGACAACGGTTTGCGTTAAAGTGCCAGACTGCGTGTCGTGTGCATAACAAATATCACACGGAGCATCAGAGATGGGCTTGGTGCCGGGCGTCAGTGCTCGGCACTTGCATGAAATCGCTGAATGATCTGCTGAAACAGTTCGGTCTGTTTGTTCTGCTGAGCCCGCTTTTTTACGATGGCCGCCGTGCCCAGGTTGTAACAGCGGTCGTCACCTCCCACCTGTTTTAACTGCCCTTTTTCCACATACGTCTGGGCGTAAGCTTCCGGCAGGAAGGCAATGAACTTACCGGACAGGATCATCGCCAGCCGGGTTTCATAGAAGTAGGCCGTACCCTGCAAACTCATGCTGGAAAGTTGCTCGTTCGCTTCATTGTTTGGCTTCAGCCCCGGCTGGATGGCAGTGTACTGGTTGACCACCTCATCGGTGATATCTTCCGCGTCCAGTTCGAACAACGGGTTGGTCTGGCCGCAATAAAGGCGACACACATCGCTGTACAGGTGGAAGTACTCAAGTCCTGGCAACTGGCGGTGGTATGGCGCCAGCCCCACATCAATCTCATCGTTCAGCAGCATCCGCTCGATCTCCGCCATGGAGGACACTTCGCTCTGTAGCGTGATCTCGGGAGCGCGGGTAAAAAATTCGCTCAGCATCTCGGGGAATTTGGCGCGAGGATCGAGACTGGTGCTGTCGGAAACCAGAATCCGCAGGTTGCCTGCCGGGTTCTGGCTCATCTCGTTCACCGCGTCACGAAACTCATCCAGCGAGTCCAGAATTTTGTTGGTCATCTCATAGATCTTGGCGCCCTCGCGTGTCAGGGCAAAGCCCGCACGACCGCGGCGGCACAAGGTCAAATTGAGCCGGGATTCCAGATTTGAGATATGGATACTGATCGTTGAACGACTGATATTCAGTTCCGTTTCCGCAGCGGAGAACCCTCCATTGTCCACAACGGATTTAAAAATCCGCAGCTGCTTTATCTCGAAATCGCCAACCTGTCCTAACGAGTAATTCTTCAAACTTATGAGTTACTTTCTAAAACTGAACATTAAAAGATCAACATCTGTTACCCACAAAACAGTTGATATATTGCGAGCCATTCAAGCCCTATTTCGTGTATGGACGGCCACAGATATTGGTTGATCCAGTGTAAAAAAGTTAGGAGGTAACAACAATGAGTTTTGCTGAGTTCGTAAAAGAATCCGCCTATATCAACGGTGAGTGGGTGACGGCGGCCTCTCAGGAAACCATGGAGGTTATCAACCCGGCCGATGGTTCCTTCCTGGCAGCTGTGCCAGATCTGGGCGTGGAAGATGCCACCCGTGCTATCGAAGCCGCTGAAGTTGCTTTCAAGAGCTGGAAAAAAACCACCGCCAAAGAGCGTGCGGTGATCCTGCGTCGCTGGTTTGAACTGATCACCGAAAATGCCGATGCGCTGGCGGAGCTGCTGACCAAGGAGCAGGGTAAACCGCTGCGTGAAGCCAAAGGTGAAGTGCTGTCCTGCGCTTCTTTCTTTGAGTGGTACGGCGAAGAAGCCAAGCGCACTTACGGTGAAACGATCCCGTCCAACATGGGCAGCACACGCCTGCTGACCGTGAAGCAGCCGATCGGTGTTGTGGCGGCGATTACACCGTGGAACTTCCCGATCTCCATGATTGCACGTAAAGCCGCACCTGCCATTGCTGCGGGTTGTACCATCGTGATCAAACCGGCGGAAGATACCCCGCTGTGTGCTCTGGCGCTGGCTGCGCTGGCCGAGCAGGCGGGCGTTCCAGCGGGTGTGATCAACGTGATTACCACCAAGCGTCCGATTGAAGTGGGCCGTGAACTGTGCACCAACCCAATCGTGCGTAAGGTCTCCTTCACGGGTTCTACCCCTGTGGGCAAGATCATTCTGGGCATGTCAGCACAGACCGTGAAGAAAGCGTCGATGGAGCTGGGTGGTAACGCACCGTTCATCGTATTTGACGATGCGGATCTGGATGCAGCGGTTGCGGGTGCAATTGCATCCAAGTACCGCAACGCAGGTCAGACGTGCATCTGCACCAACCGTATCTACGTGCAGGCGGGTATCTACGATGAGTTTGTCGCGCGCTACCAGGCGGTGGTTGAAGGCATGACCATCGGTTCCGGTATGGACGCAGACACCGACATCGGTCCGCTGATCAACGCTGCGGCAGTGAACAAGACTGACGGTCTTGTAAAACGTGCCCTGGAAGAGGGGGCTGAGTTGAAAGTGGGCGGTGACCGTCACCCGGCGGGTGATCGTTTCTACCAGCCGACCGTGCTGACCAACATCACTGAAGATATGGAAATCGCACAGGCCGAACTGTTCAGCCCGATCTCCACCGTCTTCAAGTTCGCAGAAGAGTCGGAAGTAGTTGAACGTGCCAACAACACCCCATACGGCCTGGCTGCATACGTTTACACCCGTGACGTAGGTCGCGTATGGCGCGTATCCGAAGATCTGGAATACGGCATGGTAGGTGTGAACGAAGGCATGATCTCCAACGAGCTGGCACCGTTTGGCGGTGTGAAGGAATCCGGCGTTGGTCGTGAAGGTTCCAAGCACGGTATGGACGACTACATGGAACTGAAATACATCTGTATGGGCGGTATCTGATCACCAGAGTGCCCCGCTGACGGGGTTCTGGCGGCATACGCCTGTAATGTTTGGCGGGACTAAAAGTTTATTTCGAAACCCAACTATTTTTAGTCCCGCTCCCGGCCTATATCTTGGTCCACATAGTCCATCTCTATTGGCCCATCTCTATTGTTAATGGTTACATCAATGAAAAACTATAAAAGTATGGACGCGTTTTGGATGCCGTTTACGCCAAACCGTGCCTTTAAAGCCAACCCACGTATCATCAGCCGTACAGAGGGAATGTACTGTTACACCGACAAGGGCGAGCAGATTCTGGATGCTACCGCCGGCCTGTGGTGTGTAAACGCCGGTCACGGTCGCAAGCAGATCTCTGAAGCGATCGGTAACCAGGCGGCAGAGCTGGATTACACCTCTCCATTTAACTTTGGTCACGACATCGGCTTCGAATTCGCCGAGCGTCTGATTCAGCACACCCCTGATCCGCTGAACAAAGTATTCTTCGCCAACTCCGGTTCTGAAGCCGTTGAGAGTGCGCTGAAAATTGCACTGGCGTACCAAAGCGCACGCGGTAAGTCTGGCAAGTTCAAGCTGATCGGTCGCGAAATGGCTTACCACGGTGTGAACTTCGGTGGTATCTCCGTGGGTGGCCTGACGCCAAACCGTAAAGGTTTTGGTCCACTGCTGCAGGTGGATCACCTGCCACACACACTGGACCTGGAAAACAACGCATTCAGCAAAGGCCTGACCGACCACGGCATCGAGCGTGCTGATGCGCTGGAAGAGCTGATCAAGTTCCACGATGCATCCAGCATTGCCGCAGTGATCGTAGAGCCGATCAGTGGTGCAGGTGGTGTGATCATCCCGCCGAAAGGTTACCTGCAGCGTCTGCGTGAGATCTGTACAGAACACGACATCCTGCTGATTTTCGACGAAGTTATCACCGGCTGGGGTCGCCTGGGATCCGCGTTTGCAGCGGTTGAATTCGATGTAGTGCCGGACATGATCGTATCCGCAAAAGGTATCACCAACGGTATCGTGCCGCTGGGTGCGGTGTTCGTTGCCGATCATATCCACGACACTATCTTTGAAGCGACGCCGGCGGGTGGCATCGAGCTGTACCACGGTTACACCTACTCCGCGAGTCCGGTTGCCTGTGCGGCAGGTCTGGCAACCCTGGATATCTACGAAGAGGAAGGTCTGCTGACCCGTGCGTCCGGTGAGATCGGTAAGTACTGGGAGGAAGCCCTGCACTCCCTGAGTGATATCGAGCAGGTTGTCGACGTGCGTAACTACGGCCTGATCGGTGCTGTGCAGTTCGCTCAGCCGGAAGGCTCCAGCGCGCCTGTGGGCGGTGCTTTGCAGGCGAAATGTTACGAACATGGCGTGATGATTCGCGCTATGGGCAACATCATCGCATTCTCTCCTCCGCTGACTATTCAGCCTGAAGAGATCGATCAGCTGGTTGCGGCTATCCGTAAATCCGCAGCTGAGCTGTTCTGAGGAACCTTCTGACTCATAGCAGGTTTCTGAGGTAGCTCCGGAACGGGACGTTAAGCGCGAGCCGCTGGGACGGTTGGCCCGCTTGCTTTCGTCCTTGGATCTTACCTTCCCCTGGGCATGGCGTTGATTGCCGTTATGCTCTACCGTGATTTGGCCCGCTGACATCCATCTGTCAGCGGGTCTTTTTTTGCTTCTTTTTTACTTCCTTTTGTTGTCATTCGCCTACGCGCTAGTTGTAGGTTGGCCTTCGCAACGCGAAGCCCAACAATTGCGGGGCAAGTTTGAGCCTACTTGTTGGGCATCGCTCCGCGATGACCAATCTGCGCTTTTTATTTCTCGCTTGCGGGTGTACCACCGTGAATTACCACTTTCCTGATTCCGAATGGCGGCCTGATACAACAGGTTAGCGCCCGTTAACCTACGACTTAGGTTGTATGGCAGGCGGTACCTATTTGGACTGTTTTACCCCCGTTTTTTGACACGCGTAGAACGATTAACAAAATTCACTTAGTGAAATCACGTATAATCGTCTAAAAAATTCTTTATAAATAATGGGTTATATAAAGTTTGATATGCTCTAACCTTTAGATGGGGACAGTCTGATGTAACAGCGCGATGCCGTTTGATACCTTCAATTTGCTTGCTGCTAGTGCCAGCGCCAGCTCCCAAGTGGCGCCAATGCACAGCTAAAAACAACAATGAAAATAAAAGAGACGGAATTATGCGTAAGGTTCTTAGCACAATTAAAAAACACGTCATTACCAGTTCTTTGGCGGTTTCTCTGGGTTTGGGCGCAGTTGCAGCTTCTACCGCTCAGGCAGCAGAGCACAACTGGCGTTTCGCTAACCTGTATTCCCGCGGCACAGCTTTCGGCGAAGTGTACGGCAACATGGCTAAAAACATCGAGGAGATGTCCGGCGGCCGCATCAAAGTAAAAATGATGTACGCGGGTGAAGGTGTAGATACCAAAGGTATCCTGGGTGCGGTTAAAAACGGCCTGATCACCATGGGCGCAACCTTCCAGCCAATGAACGCAGGCGAACTGCCAGCAGGCATCGTTGAAGTTGGTCTGCCAGGTGGCACAGCCGATGTGGGTGAACTCAGTGTACTGTTCCACGAAAAAGGCTGGAACGAAGTGCTGGCTAAAGCATACGGCGAGCAGGGCCTGGTATACCTGGATCCATACATCCAGCCACCTGTTTACCTGCTGACCAAGAAAGAGATCAAATCTGTTGAAGACTTCAAAGGTCTGAAGCTGCGTGCACCAGGCGCTTACGGCAAGTTCGTACGTAACCTGGGCGCTTCTCCAGTTTCCCTGACCTGGAGCGAAATCTACACCGGTCTGGCGACTGGCGTAATCGACGGTTCTATCGGTTCTAACCTGATCGACCACCGTGATGGTAACCACGTAGAAGTCGCTAAATACATGTACCGTCTGCCTCTGGCAGGTGCACAGGTACTGCCAGTATTCGTTAACCAGAAAGCATGGAACAAGTTGCCTGACGATCTGAAAGCGATCGTACGTGCTGCGACTGCTGTTCACGCTCGCGAGCAGATGACTAAGTCCCGTCTGTGGGAATCCGAAGCGATTGCTGATATGGAAGCGAAAGGCATGAAGTGGAGCCCAGAGCCAAGCGCAGCTGATAAAGCCGCATGGGCGAAAGCAGGTGAGTCCCTGTGGGAAGAATACTCCACTCAGGATAAGCACAGCAAAGCGCTGATCGAAATTCTGAGCCAGAAGTAATCTCCACTCGGTAGACTACTCGCCAAAGGAAGCTTCTGGCACGTGGGTCAGAAGCTTCCTTGTTTTTAACACCCAATATTATACTGAGGCCCGCACGGTAAGAGATTCCCTTCGCTTTCCTTCCACCTCAAGGCTGTATAATCATGTTCACATCTATTCTCAGAGTGTATTGCTCTGGTATCCAGAACTTCATTGCGTTTGTCGGAAAAGGCATCTCCATCCTGATGCCGATGATTGCACTGGTGATCGCATTCGAGGTATTCGCTCGTTACTTCCTGAATAAGCCGACCATCTGGGCGTATGACCTGTCGCTGTTCTTCTCCGGATACCTGGCAGCGCTGGGTGGCGCGTACGCACAGCAGAAAAAAGCCCATATCAACGTTGATATTCTGTATCTCGCCGTTTCCGCGAACGTTAAGCGTATTTTCCATCTGTTTTCCGGCTCCATCGCCATCTTTTTTATGGGCGTTGTGATTATTGCCTCGTACCACAAGTTCGGCGAAGCGATGCAATTCAACTACCGCCGTATGAGTGAGTGGGCACC
This sequence comes from Pontibacterium granulatum, assembly GCF_029961155.1. Taxonomy (GTDB): domain Bacteria; phylum Pseudomonadota; class Gammaproteobacteria; order Pseudomonadales; family Balneatricaceae; genus Pontibacterium; species Pontibacterium granulatum. The sequence continues at coordinate 166,789 of NZ_JASBRH010000006.1, forward strand.
GCCGATGCATCATTTCTGGATGATGTTAATCGTTGCTGCATCCATGCTCATCCTGCAGATATCCAACGATATGATCAAAGACATTTACCACTTGGTTACCGGTACCGACCTGTTGCCGCAAAAAGATGAAGATGTGGAGGGCAACTAATGGAAATTGAAGTGCTTACGGGCATTCTGCTGCTTTGTATCCTGGTTACGTTTGCGCTTGGTACCCCGGTAGGTCTGGCTCTGGGTGGTATCGCGATGGCGGTGGGTTACATGACCTGGGGCGAAGGTATCTTCAACATCGTTCCAAGTACATTTGAATCAACCCTGTTCAGCTTCATCCTGCTGGCGATCCCACTGTATATCTACATGGGGCAATTGCTGACCCGGTCCGGTATCGGTGATGCGATGTTTAACGCCAGCCAGTTGATGATCGGTAAGGTACGTGGCTCGCTGGCAATCAGCGTAGTCGGCGTGTGTTCCATGATCGGTGCGATGGTGGGCATCATCGGTGCCGGCATCATGACCTCCGGCAGTATCGCCCTGAAACCGATGCTGGAGCGTGGTTACGATAAGCGCCTGGCTTTGGGCGTTATTATGGCCGGTGGTGGTCTGGGTATCCTGATTCCGCCAAGCGTGCCGATGATCATGTTTGCTGCGTCTACCCAGAACTCTGTGGGCAAGATGTTTATCGCCGCGCTGGTACCGGCTGTCGTTACCATCGTATTGCTGGTGACCTACATTGTAATCAGCTGCAAGCTGAATCCTCAGAAAGCACCACTGGGTACCGGTGCCGAGGCGAAAATGTCGCCGGAGGAGAAATTTCGTACTCTGCGTAACGGTCTGATGTCTATACTGCTGATCTTTGCGGTACTGGGCAGCATCATCAGTGGTATTGCTACGCCAACCGAATCCGGCGCGATCGGAGTGATTGGTGCCATTGTGCTGGCATTCTTCTTTAAGCGTTTCCGCTTTGGCCTGTTCCGCTCAGCCGGTATCGAAACCGCAATGCTGGTGAGTGTGGCGATGTGGATCATTCTGGGTGCATCCTTGTTCAGTAACTTCCACCTACTAATGGGTGTGCAGGACATGATTGCGGGTTTCACCGCCGATCTGGGCCTGCCGCCCCTGGGTGTGGTGATAATGATGCAACTGGTGATGCTGCTGTTGGGCTTCATTATCGACGAGTTCATCATCGTCCTGATGTGCGCGCCGCTGTTCACGCCAATCGTGGTGGACCTGGGCTTTGACCCGATCTGGTTCGGTATTCTGATGATTCTGAACATCGAGATTGCGGTACAGACTCCGCCATACGGTTTTGCACTGTTTTATCTGAAAGGCATCGCGCCGCCGGATGTCACCATGCTTGATATCTATAAATCGGTGACCCCGTTTATTCTGATCAAGTTGCTTGTTCTCGTACTGTGTTTGTTGTTCCCGGATGCCGTGATGTGGCTGCCGAACAAACTGATGGGTTAAGAAATGTACAACAGTATTTTAATACCGATAGATCTTGAGCATGTGGAGATGTTTCCACGTGCGGTAGCCGTGGCCAAGCAGCTGTTTGGCGACCAGGGCGGCACAATTCACAGTCTGTATGTGGACCAGAATAAGGTCCACAGCATCGCCTTTACCCAGATGAACAATGATCTGGCAAAAGAGATGCGTCAGGAGATCAAGAAGCGTGTGGCGGATGTGTTCGAGTCGAACGTACCGGAAGAGATGCGCGGCATGTGCCACATCCGTAACGGTGTGGTGTATGACGAGATCCTGGAAGAGGAGCAGCGCCTGAAGCCGGATGTGATTCTGATCGCCGCCGGCCGTCCGGGCGTGACCAGCTACCTGCTGGGATCCAACGCCGAGAAAGTACTGCGCCATGCACGCAGCAGTGTGTTTGTGATCCGCGACAGCAAGATCTGGTGAATTGCAGACCGCAACCCAATAAAAAAGCAGCCACGGCTGCTTTTTTATTGTCTGTGGATAACGGAAACGAGAAGTTTATGCCTCGTCCAGCAGGGCGGTAATGATCGGTACCGGCGTCATCAGGTGTTCGTACATCAGCTTGCTGGCTTTAGCTGCGTCGCGCTCGAGCAGGGTGTCCACAAGGGTCTGGTGTTCATTGCGTTTCTCTTCCAGTGCCGATTTGGAAAACACCGTCTGTTTAAGCCAGAGCTGGCGATAGCGTTCCGCCTGATCCAAAAGGGAGTTACGCACTTCCAGCAATTTGGGGGAGCCGCAGCCTTCGGCGATCGCGGAATGGAACGCTTTGTGGCGGGTGTCCCAGATATTGAGCATATCTTCGGCGGAGTTTATTTCGTCTACGCGTGCGAGCGTATGTGCCTTGCCGATTAGCTCTGCTTCCCACTGTTCATCACCCCGCTCGATGGCGAGCTTTACGATCAGTGCTTCCAGGTGGGCGCGGGCGTCATAGATATCCCGCATCTCCTCCAGCGACATCTCTGCCACGCGAAAGCCGCGTTGGCTGATTGCCGTTACCAAGCGCTCGGATACCAACTGGGAGAGCGCCTCACGCATCGGCCCTGTGCCAATGTCGTACTGGGTCTTCAGGTGGCTCATCAGCAACTTATCACCGGGTTTGTGTGCCCCGCAGATGATGTCCTGCTTGAGCTGCTGGTAGGCCCTCATGGTCTGGCTGGAGTTTTCGTTCGCGTTCGAAGAGGTGGTGGCCACGCTGGTTGCCTTACTTTACTGGTTTGCTCGGAATTATAACGGGTCTGAAGAAGGAGACAATGCGATCAAATATATACAAAGGCAAAAAATGTAGACATTATTTAAAAGTGTATATATTATTAATTCCATCTTGAAGATTTAGCCATCGAAGGACTATAAAAATGAACGCTATTGTGAACCTGGATAAGACGTACACCGGTTTCTCCATCAAACCATCTGAGCAGTACCCAGAACGCCTGTACGAACTGGCTTTCCCTAAAGCAACTGTTGATGCTTTCCTGGAAGCAACTGCTGAGTGGCCTGTTCAGGCACTGGAATACAAATCTTTCCTGCGTTTCCGCGTTGCTAAAATCCTGGATGATCTGTGTGGCAACCAGCTGCAGGCACTGCTGATCGACACCCTGACTGACCGCAACAGCGGTGCTCTGCTGATCAAGCCTGAAGGTCTGGATGATGTGTCCAAGGCTGAAGACATGGTTAAGTTCACCACTGCAATTGCTCACCTGTACGGTCGTTCCAACTACGACGCGATGAGCGGTCAGTACTACGCTCGCTTCGTGGTACAGAACACTGACAACTCCGACAGCTACCTGCGTCAGCCACACCGTGTAATGGAACTGCACAACGACGGTACGTTTGTAGAGCAGGATACGGACTACGTTCTGATGCTGAAGATCGACGAGCAGAACATGGAAGGTGGTGATTCCCTGCTGCTGCACCTGGACGATTGGGCTGATCTGGATAAATTCTCTAACGATCCAATGGCGTACCGTCAGATGCGTTGGTCTGCGCCACCAAGCAAGAAAGTATCCAAAGATATCTACCACCCGGTATTCGACCTGGACGTAGACGGCAAGCCGATCATGTCTTACATCGACCAGTTCGTGCAGCCTGCTAACTTCGAAGAAGGTAACTGGCTGACTGATCTGTCCGAGTCCATCGAAAGCAGCCCGGCGATCCACGGTATCCGTGTTGAGATCGGTAACTTCCTGCTGATCAACAACCACTTCTGGCTGCACGGTCGTGACAAGTTCACGCCACACGACGGCCTCCGTCGTGAGCTGATGCGTCAGCGCGGTTACTTCACCCACAAGAAGACTCTGCGTAACCCTGCTCAGTAAGTCTGAGATATTGGTTCGAAAAGAAAAAAGCCACTGAGTAGTCAGTGGCTTTTTTGTGTCAGGCGTATTCTTCGGGACAGCATGGAGCTGGATTCTGCTGTTGTTCCAGCAATAAAGTCATGGCCAGGCAGACAAGTCCGGCCAGCGGCGCGAACATTGCCGATACCACCACTGCCAACCCTAACGCTAACGTCAGCTCGGCCCGGCTCCGGCTGTAATGCTCTTCCCACTGCAGCAGCATGGCTGGGAACAGGTAGTACAACGCATCCCATAGCAGTGTTTGTGCCGCAGCGATCAACCAGATAGTGGATTTCATCTTGATTCCTGATGCTCATTCAAAGATTCTGCATTTATGGAGATGATGGGATTTATGGCTCTGTGGCGTTAAATTAATTTCATATTAATCGAAATATAGAGCTGCCTTGGAGAAAGGTCTTGATGTGAGCTGGTGGACTGTGAGCATATTTTAATGCTCCCATATCTGTCGGCGTTGTTGCTGTGAATTGCACTTGGCAGGGCTTGATGCAATATGCTTGAATCGTTTTTCGAGTCCTTGCGGATAACTCCCCCATGAGCGCCAAACCGTCCCGTCCTGAGATCAACTGGCCTGAGCTGGTTTTTAGCGAAACTGTGCAGCTACGCATAACGGCTTTGAGTGAGCAGCGGTTCGGTCGTACAACTGATGCGGAAGTGGCTGGCGACTATGTGCTGGAGCAGCTGTCGGCGGATGATTGGCAAATTTGCCGGAAGTTTCAGGGAAAATCTAAGCCTGAAACTTACCTCTATACACTGAGTGTTAATTTGATCGAAGAGTACGCCCGCAAACGTTATGGGCGTGTGCGCCCTCCGCAATGGCTTAAGCAGTTAGGGGAGACCTGGCTGACCCTTTGGAAACTACTGTGTCTGGAGCGCCAGCCTGTGCCGGTTGTGATTGAAACGCTTTCAGGGCCGGATGAGACGCTAAGAGCGCCGGAAACGCTGCTGGCGAGTATCCGCACCATCAAGAGTAAACTGCCCTGGTGCGGTCAGCGTACCGGCGAAGTTTCCCTACCGGAAGACAGCGACAGCCTTGACAATACAGACGGTAACCAGCAGACCACCGAAACGGCAGAGGAATTGCTCCTGTTGTTGCATCAGGTGGTGCTGAAGGACTCACCTCATCCAGCAGGATCCGTTGCGGGTGATACCTCACTGGCGACAATGCTACGCGATCAGTTGCAGCTTAGTGCCGAACAGCGCCTGATCCTGAAGATGGCCTATCAGGACGGGCTGAAATTCAGTGCCATCGCGCGCCATCTCGATATGCCCGCCCATCAGCCTGCACGTATAGCTAAAAGTACGCTTAAACAGATTCGTCAGATTCTCGAGCGCTCAGCTGTGTTGCCGGAGGAATTTGTTTGATTAAAAAAATCGGCAGTCGAATTCTGCGTATGGTCCATCCCATAGGATATGGGGGATGTGTTTATGAGTCTCGGTAATCAGGATAACAGCCGGCAGCAGGAGTGGCTGGCACGTATCGCACTGGAGTTTAGCCAGGTGGATACCCCGGTCGGTGAGCGTCCCGACCTGGAAGATTTGGCGGCGATGTTGGACAACCGACTGGATTCCTCGCGCCGTGCCCAGGTGATCAGTCACCTTGCCTGCGATTCCGCGTTGTATGCCCGGTGGCAACAGTTACTCAACCACCACCCTGTCTGGTCAGGGGAGAGCGCTGGGGTCGGAACACCGGTATCGCTCTTGCAGCAACTGCGTGAGCGATTTAATGTCTGGTTGCTGCCAGTTTCAGGCAGTGCGTTGGCTAGCCTAGCGCTGGTGGCTTTTATCCTTTGGCCACGGCCTTCTGCTATCGACCAACTGTACAGCAACCATCATCTTGCCCTGGTTAAGTATCTGGATGGACGTGTTGAAACAAAGCTACGTGCGTTACCCGTAGAGTTGAATGGAAAGCAGGTTCAGATTCTGGCTGGAATACACAGCGGCCTGCAGAGTGTTGGCCGTACAGGCGGAATTGATGGAATCCCCGGAGAACTGCTGACGGATGCCGGTGGGCGTTATGCATCACAGTTTGGAGAGCAAAAAACCGAATACTTTGAGCAAGGCCGCTGGCTGCTGATGGGGCTTTCACTCTGCCGGGCATCTGAAGACGAGGCTTTGGTCGGGCTGGCGCAAACAATACCGAGTATGGGCGGTAAGCCAGTGTTCAGTGGTGCAGGAGACGCGTTGTGTGAACAGCTGGAGGTCTATGTCGCGCAGATGCTTGCGGCACCCGGCCCATAGACCACCAGTTTAGGCTACGGGGAAATTGACCCGTAGCCTGAGAGGCTTACTGGCTGTTTTTCAGTACACCACCAGCGGTTTCTTCTGGATCGCTGTTAAAGCGGATATCTTCGTCTTCACCCAGATATTCAGGCTTACCCATACCACCCGTTGGCTGTTTTTGTTCGGTTTCTGCAGAGCGGTAGTTGTAGCACTGCTGGATATAGCATGCCTGTCCCCACGGTGTACGGATCGCACATTCGTTCAGCGCGATACGTGCAGCGGTGCCTCGATATGCAGAGTAGCCAACTCCCCATGCGGATGGACTTGCGGCGGTACACTCCCAAGCCATTGCCGGTGCGGAAACCATTCCGAATCCAAGTAGTGCTGCACACATTAGTTTTTTCATGTTTTTCTTCCCTCTCAAGTTATGACTACTTCAACGTGCTCTGTTAAAAAATCGACGCTAACGTGCATTGCACGTGAACATCGGTATATCGGCATGATGCGTGTTATTTGCTTCCGTTAGCGAACAACCTGCCAGCTGTATATTTCCAATCCACCTCGATGCGGTGGCTTTGAGCGATGGGCACCGCGTGTGGCAGCTTGCAGAGGCGGCTGTTCCAGTTCAGAAAGGTCACGGCTTACCCCTGTACCCGGTTGGCTGCTGAGTACCAGGTGTTCAATGCCCACTGTATCCACATTGACGTGCCAATTAAATGACAGCGAATCGCCTGGTTGCAATCGGTTAGCGTCTCCCTTTCTGGGATACAGCAGGGTGATGCCGTACTGACTATCGATAAACAGGATACTCACATCCTGAGGTTCACGGCCACTGTTCTTTACATCGAGCAGAATCTCATCGTTATGTTGTAGTTTGGGGCGGATATTCACCGGCAGGTTTTGCACATTGTCCAGGCGCTTTACACGAAAGTTAATGCTGAGATGCTGCTGCGTACCGGACAGGTGTGATGTGCTGTTGAGCAAGTGCTCGGCCCTGGCAATTCGCAACAGACTGTTGCCCAGAGTTGAAGGTACATCCTGCGCTGCCCGAGGGACAGTGGTTTGCAGTAGAGGCTGAGGTTCCCGATCTTTCACGCAGCGTTTTTCTGCATCGGGTGAGATCTGTTGCTGCTCACAAGGCAGCGTCTGATCTGCACGTAGAAACCAGAACCGGCCGGCAAACTGGCTCACCAGAATATCCGCTTCTGTGGGGGGCGTCAGTTCGATCAGCCCATGCTTTTGGCTGACAGCAGCAAGCTGCTTCTGCAGTGTTGCCTGTGCCGCCTTGTCCATATCACGCGAAGCTAAAGGCGCGATCTTAAGGGAGGCTTTCAGAGCGGGTTTACGCAGGCGAGCATACAACGTTTTCGGCCAGTGGGTGGATTGTGAACCGGTTGCGGATGCGGAACTGCTGACCGCATCCGCCTGGTCGATGATAAGGGTTGCCAGTCGCTGCTCTTCCGTGGCTGTGGCGTCGCCAAACAGAGCCACTTCTGCACCTTCACTCAGCATCGCGAGGTGGCCTCCGCGAATATGAACCTTGTTCCCCCTGAGTTGTGCGCTGAACTGCTGCGCAACGTTTCCTACAGTACCGAATACCGTCGCGTTCATGTTGGATGCGCTGAACAGTGGTTGGCTGTTGCGCCATGGTATGCTTTCGTAGCGCGCCAGGACTTTCTGCGCCAGCTGTTGATAGCTGAGCTGTGTGTTGGAGCCGAGTACATCCATCAGGCTGTAGGTAAAGAGACCATGATAACGGCGGTTGGGGTTACCCCGCGGTAGCCGCATCTCAGGTGTGATTTGGGTACTTTGTGCAGCGGAGAATGCGATCAGGTCTCCGCGGCTGGTCGGAGGGGCCGCGTTGCCGGATTTGAAAAAGGCTGCCTGCAAGCTCTGGTCTCGTTTATAGCCCGTTGCATTCCAGCGCTCGAAATCCTGTTGGTCCTGCAAACCTGCTGTGTGCGTCTGGGGCTGGGTCGGAATGCCCAGTGCGTCGCTTGGTGCCTGTCGATAACGCAGCTCTGGTATGGCAGCGCTGCGGGTCATCGTGCCGGAATGGCAGCTATCAAACACCACCCATACGTCAGCGCCCCGGTTGCGCAGTTTATCCACATATAAAGCGATTTCGTCATCAATGATGGCATTTTCTACCGAACCTATCGCACTGTTCCAACGCTTGGCATCGCTGGGTAGGAAGATCTCATCGAGGCCGTCAGCTTCGTCGTTACTTACCTGTTTGGCGGGCTGACGGCTACCGTGACCAGCAAAGTGCAGGTAGATAAAGTCATCAGGCCCAGCCTCTTCTGCAAGCATCCCCAAGGCGGTCAGGATATTGGCGCGGGTGGGTGACGGATAACCCTCTTTGGTCACTAATAGCTGGATCTGATCTTCGGCAAAACCGCGCTGACGCAGCGTCGCATGAACGATCTCTGCGTCGTTGACCGGGCCTGTCAGCTGCAGGTTATCGGGCAGGTTAGGATAGTCGGATACACCCACGAGTAGGGCGCGCTTCACCGCCAGCGCGTTACCCGAAAACAGGCAGGCCATGGCCAGTGTTCCCACAAGCAACAGTGAGGAAATTCGGTTTGAGATGCCCAGCGTCTGCATGGTCGCTCCGTTTCTCGTGTCTCTTAATTCGTATGTTGCCGTGCCTGTTCCGACTTATCAGGATGGGATGGACAACGCCTGACAGTTGAACAGACCATATGTTAAAAATCTGTTTTAAATAAAAAACGCGGCACGGGGCCGCCCTTAACCTTTCTTAGTCTGCTCAGTCCTGAATAGAATCCTCACCTCAGGGCTTACCGAACACGGTAAATCCAGCCCAGGCTGCAGGATGTTGATTCGGGGTTCCGGCATCCAGCATTTGGCGTTGCGCATGTGCCAGGGCGCTGAAGTAATCTTTCTCTGGTTCTTCCTCCAATGTGCGGTAGAAGTGTTGCATCAAACTGGAGGTTGCACTGTCATCTACCTTCCAATAGGACGCAACCACGGTTGGCACATGCGCGTGAGCAAACGCACGGGCCAGCGTCGCGTACTCCAAGCCTGGCTTGCCAATACCGGTTTCACAGGCAGACAGTACCACCAGGTCGGTCTGGTCCAGGTCAAGGGTGGCGATATCGATGACGTTGAGGCGATAACTGTTGGCGAGTAACAGGTAGCTGTCGGCCGGTGTGCTCTGGTTCAGACTGCCGTGGGTGGCCAGGTGCATGACACGTGCTTCTGCCGTTGCGGCGGTCAGGTTGTCGTATGTGGCCTCTTCACCCTCAAGAATGATGGGTTCCTGACTGCTATCAGCGGCTATCTTTGCAACCTCTTTACGGGCACCGGGCAGGCTGCCATCCGGATCGGCTACCATCAACAGGGCATTGCTGTAAGAGTCGTCATGTTGCAGCACCAGATTCAGGTGATACATCGATGGAATCACACCCAGATTGAAGTGTTGTACCGCGTACTGCACCTGCGGTTTTATCTGACGCACGAGCGCCGGGAACGGCAGGTAGGTGAGTGCGCCCACCGGCGTGATAAATACCTGCGATTTGCCTTCCAGCTCTCGCTCTACCGGGCGTAGCAGTTGTTCATAGAGCCAGTTAAGGCGCTGCAGTTGCTCATCGGCGTGTTGCCGTTGATCGTGGATGGCTGTCGTGGGTTTATTGGAGAGCCCTCGCGCACTCTTTTGTGGTAACAGGTGGGCCGCCTGATAGCGCAACGCACCCACAACCGCGGTACTGGTGTCATACAGGTCACGGCGACTGACGCTGACTTCACGGATCTGGGCGCCTTCCTGCGTGACCACCTGAATCAGCAGCTTGTCGGGTGTCGGCAGATACTGCACCAATGCTTGTTCGGGGCTGAGCTGTTTGTGCATGGCGGCGACTTCACGCGGGTCCAGCTTCAACATCTGATAAAGCCCGTAGTGTTCACTTTCGATGCGCGCCAGCAGTTTTTCACGCACACGGTTCTTGGCTTTGAGGCGCTTTTTCAGGGCTTCACCATCCTCCGGTTGTGCTGCCTGAGCTGTATTGGCACTGGCACCCTCGTTGTCTTGAGAGGCATCTGGTGTAGTGGTTGAGCGCAGTAACTGCTGTTCCAGCTCGCCGATGTTTTCTTGCATCTTGCGGTACCTTGCCAACAGCCGACCCTGCTTGGTTGCCGGGTCTATCCGGGCCAGGAAGATCTCGCTGAGGTCTTGTTGCTGCTGGTGTTCGCTATCGGCAAAGGCGATCTGACCAAGCTGGTTGTCGGTCAGCAGGGATGCGATGCCTTCGCTCTCGTAAACAAGAACACCCAAATCGGTAGCGGCATAGATACGGCCGTCTCCATCAATGGAAACGGCATGCACTGTGCGGCCACCGTACTGCCCCAGGCGCTGGTCCTCCGGCAAAAGTTGATTTAAACGGTCGGGATAGAACCATTTACCGTTGTGATAAAGCACCACGCCACCGGCAGATGGAAACAGCCAGCTGTTGTCGTCGTGGAACCGCGCACCCTGTCTTCCCAGCCACAACATCTCGGTTTTCTCCGTGACAGCAGCGTATGTCGGGTCATTAAGGGCACGGAAAGAGCGGCGTTGCTTATGCGCATCAGGCCCGGCCTTCTCACGGACAAAGCTCTGGTTGGTGGATACGATGGCCGTATTGGCATCGATTCGGGTATAGCCGGTGGCGAACCAGTGATCGGGATGGCCAAGGTTTTCAAAGCGACTGCCGTTCCATTTCAATAATCCGCCGGAAAGAGTGACACCCTGATAGTCCAGATGTCCTTCATTGGACGCTACAACATAGAGGTCGCCGTTCAGGTCTTGGTAGATCTCGCTCAGCATCGGGCTGCGGGACGGGAACTTCTTCGCATCCAGGATGTAGTTGAACTCCTCGACTTGGTCATTTGCATAACGGAACAGAGAGGAGCCTGCGGTCACCCAGATAACATCCTTGCTATCCACATAGATATCTACGACACGACCTCCCCAGCCATCCTCGTCCACCGACGGCTCTGCGCGGAACAGTTCCTGAGCCTGGTCCGAGCCACGCTGGAAACGGATGATCGTATTGCCGTCATGGGTGATCAGGTTGCCCGCGCGGTCCTGTGTCAACACCCGTGCGTTGGCACCGGAAAACTGATCGGCATCTGATACGGTTTTGCCCTGTTCCACATACAAGATCTGCCGTCCGGTCGCCATAAAGGTCAGACCCAGCTCGTTATCACTCAACAGGTCGTATACCGGCCCAGCGCTGAGCTGCTGTGCTTTACCCTCGAAGCGGGTGTAGACACCGTCCTGACTGAGAATCGCCAGGCCGTTCGGGCCGCTGTAGGAATGCTGAGGACCCACCTGCAGACCACCGCGGCGGGTTTCATACGGCAACGGCATGGCTTCGAAGTAGTTGTCCTTCAGTACGTTGATGGCGAGGTCGGTGTTTACGACCAGCGTGTCACCTACCTCCGGTAAACGCCAGATCGCCAGTTCGTGTATCTGTTTGGAGAGCAGTAGGTCCTGCTGACGGGCGATAATCTGAGGCGACTGACCCGCTACTTGCCACTGATTGTTCAGTTCGGTCAATGCCAGGCGGTAGACCAGCCCGTTTTGCAGCCAGTAAAGCAACCCCTGATCAGCATGCCAGGCGAAGTCCTGCGCTTGTCCCAGAGACTGGCTGGATCCGTTGCTGTACAACCACAGCTGGTTTTCACTGCGAAGGAGCAAGCTGTTGCCATCGCTGCTGAGTACCGCGATCTGTTCCGCATTGGATACCTGCACGGATTCAATTGAAACTGCTGTTTGGGTTTCGCGATTCAGTGTGAAAACACCGTTTGCCGTGGCTGCGTACACCTGATTATCCAGGCTTGCGAGACTGTTGATGCGAGGTGTCGTGAGTCCTTGTGCCGGGCCCCAGAAGCTAAGTGCTTCCTGGTAATCGCCAGTGAGGGCCATCAGGCCTTTGCTGCTGCCTAGCCAAAGGGTGCCGTCATTGGTTTCCGCCAGTGCCAGAATCTGCGAGCGGCCATCTAGGTTGTAAGGCGACAGGTTGGCGGAGAACCGTCCCAACGCATTGTCGTAGCTGTACCATTGCCAGAAACCGTTACGCAGCACGGACAAACCGTTGTCGCTGGCGACAACCAGATCGCCGTTCTGGCGGATCAGTACCTGGTGCTTGTCACTGGACGCCTGGGACTTGGCGAATAACTCCGTATTGCCATAACGTTTCCAGTAGGCGCTGTTGCTGAAATCGGAGCGCTGCAACCAGTGTGCATCACGCAGCAATACCAGCGGTTGCTGATCGATCTCTGCCAGGATCTGTTTCAGCTCGGGCTGTTGCTGGCGGAGAGCCGCGCCGCGCAGCCAATTCTGGGCATCATTCCAACGGGAAAATTCGTCCCGCGGCAGTCCGTGGGGCTTTACGGTATTGTACAGTTGATGCAGTTTGCGCACTGTGGTGGCCGCATCAAGTTGATTACGCACACCCTGCTGGGTTTTGTAGGTATCCAGCAGTGCGTAGAGCAGGTGTTCCGCCTGAGAAAAGTAGTCGGAACTGTTGCGTACGTTATCGACCAGATAGGTCGCCAGCGCGAGTTTAGCCTGCTGTTCTTCAGTACTCTCGTAAGCCGCATCATCCAGCGCTGCCTGCAGGCGCTCTTTCTCTGTGTCCTGATGGTCGAGGTGCGGCAGGGTTTTCAAATCGTGTACCTGTTGCACTTTCTTCACCATGCCAAGCAGGGACTGAAATGCCTGGGTCACGCGCAGTGCCATGCGGTGCCCTGCATCGGAACTCACCTTCTCAATCTCGCCGTTGCCGTCGTAGCGGACGCGTATCTCGCCCACGTCTTTCAGCGTGATCCGCGTTGGTTTACCCAAGAGGCCGTATTCAAAGCTCAGCTCTTCGCCCTTGCTGGTTTGCAACAATACGATCTGGTCATCCGCGTTGTACTCCAAACGGATCTGCTTGCCACTGGAATCAACAATGTGTGCCAGCTGGCCGCTTTCGGTATAAGTCAGGCGCATAAAACCGGCGCCCTTTGCAAAGTAGGTCGGTTTGCCAAACAACGGGTGGTCACTGCGGGTAATCATTTCGCCGTTGGGCAACAGAATTTCAACCGTCGGCTCCTCGGCGTCAAACTGGTAGAAAATTTTGGTGCCATCGGCCGTCAATGCTTCGCGGCGTGCGCGATCGTACCAGCGGATGTAGCGCAACGATACGCCAGGTCCGGTGTTGCCGGTGGCGTACTGCTCAAACTCAGACAGGGAATCACCCAGCTGCCCGAGTGCTTTGCGTTCCCAGTCCTTATCGACATGCAGGCCACGCGCTTTGGCGTCCTGGATTGCCTTCAGGGCAACAATCGGGCTGCCGCTCCAGAGTAGGTTTTTATGCAGGAAGGAGCGCAGTTTAGTCTCATCGTACGGATTGCGGGCGATCATCTGTGCGCCGTAACCGCGAGTTTTGGCAGCACCGAGTTGCTGTGAGTACTCGGCGACCAGCTCGTGGAAGTGGTCGGTGCTGTCCCGGTCGAAGTAGCTGCGATCAGCCAGGGCGTTGGCCGCACACTTTAGATCCTGGCGCGCGCGACAAAAACCTTCCCGGTAGCGGAGATAATTACTGTGGTTGCCGTACAGCTGTGCATATTCCTGCCAGGCTTGTTCAGCCATACGTATCGTTTCGTGTGGCAGACGTTGGCGCTTGGTCTGGTTTTCGTAAACCCAGGCGTCAAACAGCAAGGTACGCAAACGGCTGCTGATACGGACGTTCTCCGGATTTTGTGCAAAGCGCCCCAGGCACTGCTGGACCTCCAGATGAGCCGCTGTCCATGCTTTGGCATCAACATGGATATCGACCACCTTTTCGCACGGGAAAGACTCGTACGGGGCGGCTTTCTGGGCGCGTTTCCAAAAGGCGATTTTATCTGCATTACTGCTATTCGCCGGTAGCGAGCGCTTGGCAAGCTGCCAGAGGTTTTTGTCCCAGGGACGGGTCTGTGCGGCTTGCTCGGCAAACTGCTGTGCCTGGGTCGGGCTTTGCTGCTCGGACTTGTACTCGTAGATCAGGTCTTGCAGACCACTGTCGGATGGATACTGCTCAAGCAGCGCCACAGCGGCTGACAGGGCTGCTTCTTTCTTACCCTGCTGCCATTGCAAGCGCAGGGCCCGTTTATTCAATGCCAGATGCGCCGGGTAATGTTCCAACGCTTCCTGTAACAGGATTTGGTAAGTGCTGTCGCGTTTCAGGGTTTGCAGCAGCCCCAGCGCTTCGTCGTATGTATCGACAGCAGGACGTGGTTTGCGATACTGCTCAAACACGGTGTAGGCCTGAGCGACTTCACCGGATTCCCGATAGGCGCGCATGAAGCGGCTTAGGTGGGTTGTGCTCAGGTCCGGTTTCAGTGTGGCGCCTTTGGTCATCCAAAAGACCGCTTCGTTCGGGCGTTTGTCTTTCAGCTCCAGATTGGCGATCTGGAACATCAGGCGTGCGTTTTGTGGTGAGGTCTCCAGCGCTTTCTTCAGCTCTTCTCGGGCTTGTCCCTTATCACCGGTGGCGATCAGGCCGTCGATAAAATAACGGGACTGGCGGGCGATGAGATCGGTATCACCGTACCAACGTGCAACCTGCGCTGCATAACGGCGGGCCTGTTCAGGTTTGCGCAGTTTTACCAGCAGTTCAACCGGCTTGTCGCGGTTGGCGTAGAACGGGAAAATCGCGGTACCGTTGAGGGCCGCTTCAAGCGCTTCTGCAAAGTAATTTCCTCCGGCCAGAGCGTATGACTTAGCCACCCAGGCGCGACTGTCACGCGGGTTTTCTTGCAGGAACTGTTCGATGTAAGGCAAACGGTCCGTGTACAGCCAGCGGTGCTGTTGCAGCAATGCACGGATATAGCGCCCGTTGAGCGAATCACGAATCGATGGCAGGTTGGCAAAATCGTATGCTTGCTTGCGTAAGGTATCACGTTCCAGTAACGCCATCTCTTCGTACATCCACGCCGGTTGCCACATGCCCGGAGCCATCTCGATGACCCGGTTCAGGTATGCGAACATCGCACTGAAGTGCTGTTGTTTCTCAACCTCATTGGCGAGCTCGACCAGCGCGAAGATCTCTTTTGGACTGTAGTGCCCATCAGGTGGATACAGAGTCAGTATTTGCTCCGGTCGCGTATTTAATGCGATCAACATTTGAGGCGAGAGGCCCAGCAGTTGTTTCAATTCTGCACTTGCATCGGCGTAGGCGTTTTCGAGCTGGTCCAGACGCAGATGGGTTGAACTCCAGATATAAGCCGCGTGTGGGTGAGGGTTGCTGGATGCCAGATCCTTCTCAATCGAGGTTAGCATTTTATCCTTACGATCAGCCCAATAGAGGGCACTCCAGAAGCGCAGGCGGCGGTCTTCGCTATCCGGCCCTGTGCGGTCTGGTTCAGGCATCGCATCGGCAAGGGTCTGCACCATCTTGAAATGCCCCTGATTGATCGCCAGTTCAATCGGTGTACGGCCCTCGTGGTCCTGTTCGGTGACCTTAAAGCCTTTTTCCAGCAAGCCATCTACGAGACGCAAGTTTCCCTGTTCGGCTACAAGATGGAGCAGGGTGCGCCCCTGGTTATCCTTTTCATGTAGCTTGGCACCCTGCTTGAGCAGGCTGGTAAACGCATAGGGATTATTGGTGGCCAGCCACAGTGCCGGGCGATCGTGATTATCGCGGACATTCGGGTTGGCGCCATTGCTCAGCAACCAGAAGCCAAATGGCCAGTCATCATCATGCAGGCTACGGATCAACAGGCTGTTGCCGTGCGTATCTGCAACATCAATCTGCTTGTGTTCAGCGATCCAGCGTTTGAGCATCTCCTGATGGCCAAGATCGTACAGGTGGTGGTAGAGCTGTGGATCGGGCGTGGCGCCGGCGGTGAGCAGCAGGTCGGCAACCTCAAAGGCCTCGCCTTTGATCGCAAGATACAGAGGGCTGTGCCGGTCGCTGGTTGCCGCAGGGTTAAGATCGATGCCTTTTGCGAGCAGTTGCCGCAGCAGTTCCATGTCGCCCTTGCCCACCAGCAGGTGCAGTGGGGTGTTGCCTTCGGTATCTCGTTGATTCAACTGCGAGGTGGTGGCTGCGTTGATGAGGCGATTGGTTAATTTGGTTTGTTTGCTCTTTAGACCTTTAAAAAGAATCGGCTCATCTTCAAGGTCTTTTAACGCCAACTGATTTGGATCCGATAGAAGTTGATCCAGCAGTGTCCACCATGTTGATTGGGTGTCAGTTTCCTCTTCCAATTGGTCCAGCTCATCAACAACCATCGCCAGAGGATAATCATAGAGGCCCCCGTAGAGGCCAAATCCATCACTGGCCTCGTGTACCTCACCTCGCAACAACGGGTTTGCACCTTCTTTCAGCAACCAAAGTGCGGTGTTTGGCGCTTCGTTGTAGATGGCGGTTTGCAGCAGCGTGTTGGCGTTATCGTCAGATTGATTTAGATCGGCGTTGCCTACCCCCAACTGGCGCAGATAAGGCAGGGCCTCATCCTGTCGGTTCTCGATCAGATCAAACATCAAGGCAATACGATCAGGACCTTCTTGCTGGCGTTGCCAATCCAGCAAAGGCTGGAGTAGTTCGTCTGCATCGGCGGCCAGGGCTAACCGCAGCAAACCGGGATACATAGCTTCCAGTTGTTCTATGTGTGCCCAGGCAATCAATTCAGTCAGGAACGTACCATCCTCCCATGCATCCAGCAGATCGGTGTCGAGTGCTTCATCCGCGACTTTACGGTCCAGTTTTGGCTGCAAAAGTTGCACCGTTTTCAGATCGCCAAGATAGAGGGCGTGACTGAACAGTTGGGTTACCAACAGTGGATTTTCGCTCGCCAATACCTGCGGCGCCATCGCTTGTAACAAGGAAGGACTTCCCAACCAACCGGCATAGGTCAGCGGATGCTCGTAATACGGCGCTTCAACGGAAGCGAGAAGGGTTGCTCCACGCGCCAATAGTAGCTGAGCGAGTTCGGAATTTTCGGCTGCCAACGCAATCTGCAGTAAGGACGGCCTTTCCGGTAGGGTTTTATTCACCGGCCAACCGGCGTCCAGGAGCTGAATCAGGGCGTCTTTGCGGCCGTATTCCAGAGCACTGGTCAGCAATGAAAACTGCTGCTCATCGTTGAGTGGTTTGGTCACGCTGTTATACAGCAGCGGAAACAGGCTGTGGTCTTCGCGCTCCAGCGCCCAGTCCAGAGCTGACGATCCGTCTGCATTGACCGTCAGTGGATCAGCGTCTTTAGCGAGTAATCGTTCGACCAACGCTCTGGAATCCAAGCCTACGGCGTAGTGCAGCAGGGTGTTTTCGCTTTCATCCCGCGTATTCAGCGCCAAGCCCTTGTCGAGCAATAGCTGAAGATTATCGGCGGCAGAGTTGTAGACCTCCTCCTGGGTGATAGCCTGCAGAATGGTCCAGCCATTCGCGGCCACCGCATTGACATCCGCTCCCTGTCCAATCAGCCATGCGGCGAGCTGTGGTTGATTGCTCATAAAGCTGAACTGCAGGGGGGTGCCATGCTCCAGGCTACTGAGATTGATGTCGGCGCCCTGACGAACAAGTAACTCCACCATCGCTTTATTGCGGTTATGGATAGCGTAGATCAGCGGCGTGGTGCCGTGATCATCCCGCTGGTTGAGCGCTGTTGGGCTCTTCTGCAGCTGGGCTTCCACACCCGCCAGATCGGAAGCGTTGATATAGTCAGTAAGGGGATCGGCGAAGACTGCCGGTACACTACCGATCAGCAAGGCTGCGCTCAGTGCGCCCTGGCGTAACCAGCGACGGGAGCGGCAAATGGTCGAGTTCAAGATCTGCGATGTGTGCTGTGACAGAAATAACATCCTGTACCTCTGAACATTTTTGAGTATGTAATGGTTGTGATGGACAGAGGAGGGAAATCCGACGACGATCCTTCTGTACAGCATCCCTTGGATGTGAAATGACCACTAGAACACCATATACCTTAGCTGCAGAATGCGCGCAAGTTTGGGCGGTGGACGTGTGGGGTGCATACATGGTGAATCTTGAACTGAGGCTTGTAGCGGATGCTGGAATAAAGCAGAACGGAAGGACAGATTGGAGGAGTAATAGAAACAAAAAAGGCCTGCATTTGAGTGCAAGCCTTTAAAGTAGTGGTGCCCAGAGGCGGAATCGAACCACCGACACGGGGATTTTCAATCCCCTGCTCTACCGACTGAGCTATCTGGGCAACGTCGTAACGTGGATGCGTATTAAACGGATTTAGCCAGCGTATGTCAACACAAAAAATAGATATTTTTCAAAAATTTATCTGTTTTCTGTGAGGTGCTGTCCAAACAGCCGGTTAAGCACGAATTACTTGGATGGTGGTACGTAACCTTCCACTTTTTCGTAGTCGTCGCCGGACATGAATTTCTCCATCTCCTCTTGCAGGAATACGCGGGTTTTTGGGTCCATCATGCTTAGGTGTTTTTCGTTGATCAGCAGTGTCTGATGGGCGGTCCACTCCTGCCAAGCTTTCTTGGATACGTTATCGTAAATATCCTGACCTTTCGGGCCTGGGTACGGTGCGCGATCCAATCCTTCCAGTTCTTCTTTGTATTTACGACAGAATACGGTGCGGCTCATCAGAGATCTCCAAAAAATTCGGTACTGTTTATAGCTTAGCCGGCCGGTGTTTGGGCCGGGGTGGGGAGCTTCTGCAGCAGTTTCTTCACGGGTGCTGCCAGTCCCACGCTTTGCGGTTGCTCTAAGTTATACCAGAGCAGCGGCGCGCCTTCCATGACACAATCTGTAGGGCTTTTCAGGCGTGCCAGGACCGGGGTGATGTCCAGATGGAAGTGGCTGAAGGTGTGGCGCAGCGGCGTCAGGGCTTCGGCGCTGTCGGTATCGATCTCCAGACCGGTTTCACGGTGGCTGTCGCGTAGGTCCTGCACCTGCGGAAAGCTCCACAGTCCGCCCCAGAGCCCGCTCGGCGGACGTTGGTACAGCAGCACCTCACCATCCTCGTTGCGGATGATCAGCATCAGGGTCTGCTTCTCCGGCAGGGTTTTCTTCGGCCGTGGCGCTGGCAGCTTGTCGGTCATGCCTTTAGCAAAGGCGCCACAATGTTGCTGCAGCGGACAGAGCAAACAACTGGGTTTGCTGCGGGTGCAGAGGGTCGCGCCCAGGTCCATCATCGCCTGGGTGTAGTCGCCAACCCGCTCATAGGGGGTGTTCTGCTCGGCGCAGGCCCACAGTTCTTTTTGCACGGCAGTGGTACCAGGCCAGCCTTCTACGGCGTAGAAACGGGCTAGCACACGCTTAACATTGCCGTCGAGGATCGCGGCACGCTTACCGGTGGAGATGGAGAGTACCGCACCGGCGGTGGAACGACCGATACCCGGCAGGGTTTCCAGCTCCTCCACCGATTGCGGGAACTCACCATCGTAGTCACTCACCACCGTCTTGGCGGCTTTGTGCAGGTTGCGGGCGCGGGCGTAGTAACCGAGGCCGGTCCAGAGGTGCAGTACCTCGTCCTGCTCGGCTTCAGCCAGCGAATATACGTCCGGGAAACGTTCGATAAACCGCTGGAAGTAGGGGATCACGGTGGCAACCTGGGTCTGTTGCAACATGATCTCGGAGATCCAGGTGTGATACGCGGTTTTGTTGGCCTGCCAGGGCAGGTCGTGACGGCCGTGCAGGTCAAACCAGTCCAGCACGGCGTTGGCAAACTGCTCGGGTGTCATTAATTAAAGAGCCCTTTCAACAATTTCTTGGCACCTTCCTCGCCACCCAGTTTTTCCTGCAGAGAGCCGCCCAACTTCTCTTTCAGCTCTTCCTTCTTGGCATCCACCTTCGCTTTCACTTTGGCTTTTGCCTTGGCTTTGAAGATGTTCTCGAATACGGCCAGGTCCGGTTTGCACAGGTCGGCGGGGTTGTCGTCGAAGCCCCCTTTACAGTCGACCGGGAATTCGACGCCTTCCAGGCTATCTGGGATGGAGCAGGTTTTTTTGAACAGGTTCTCTTCGATGGTCAGGCCCACACGGTAATCCAGGCTTTCCCTCGGCAGGTCAACTTTACCTTTACCACTCAGAGCCATCGCATCCAGGGCTGCTTTCAGATCCGGGTTGTTGACCACACCGTTTACGATCTTGGTGCTGGCACTCAGGTTGGCGAACGGGGTGGACTTATCCACTTCCTGGGTGTTGATGCCGAGAGATTTAACGGTGTTCAGACCCTGACAAACCGTCTGGGCCATGTCGATCCCCTGGATTTCACCGTCCTTCATACTGATGCTGGTGGTGCCGTTTAGGCTGTGTACGATGTCATACACGGAACGCCCGCTGGCCGTGATGTCTGCCTTGGAGGTCAGTGCACCGCTGATCACATCGGTATCTGCTGCGGCTTTCAGTACGTCGCCCAGCTGGATACCGCGAATATCCTTTTTCACCGCGAGACGAACCGGGGACTTTCGCACATCCAGGGTGGCGCTGTTGCGCAGGGTACCCTGGTACATGTCGGCATTGATCTTGGAGGCGTTGATCAGCCCGTTGTGTGCACTGACAACCAGTGCGATATTCTGGATATCCAGCTTGGTCACGTGTAGCTTGTCGAGGCCCAGAGTGGCATCGATGTTCAGGCCTTGCAGCGGTTCAACCGGGATGATTGGCTCTTTGGAGTAACGTTCGCCGGAACTGGCCGTTTTCTGTTGTGACTGTTGTGACTGTGCCGGTTGCTCTTTTGCCGGTGGCATGTAGCGATCTGCATTGAGGCTGTCACCTTTCAGGTTCAGCTTGATACCACCGCTGGCCAGATCAAAGGCCGCGCCACCTTTGAAGGTGGTGTCATCCAGCTTCAGGGTCATGCCCTTGGCGGTGACGGTGTTGGCCGGTCCATCCAGTTGGGTGGAGAGGCTGATTGCCTTCAGTACGTTTGGATCGGCAGTCTCAACGGCAGGCTGGCCCAACGTGCTTAGCAGCTTGTTGAGGTCAAACGGTGCCACATCCAATGCACCACTGATCGCAGGCTTGGCAAAGTCGTTGACGGCCAGCTTGCCGCTCAGGGCCAGGTTGGCAATGGCGACCTTCAGGTTTTCCAGCGCAACCGCCTGTTTCGCTGCATCGGCGGTCACATCCGCAGCCACGGTCAGTGTCAGCGGTTTGCCGCCGGTGGCTTCGCCCTGCACAGTGATGGAGCTGTTCAGTTTTTTCACCCAGTACTGCTGTTTGCCTAGGTTAAAGCGCACGTTGCCATCCAGTTTGGAGCCAACGGTCATTGCCGGTGCGCTCGAACCAGCAGCGTACTGTTCCGCCTCAAAGCTCAAAGTCAGTGGGAAGGCCACGTCGTCCTGCACCTTGCCGGTGGTCAGATTGAGGTTTTTCACCAGTGCCTTGGTGCCCGCTTGTTTGTCTTCAAACGCGAGGTTGCCGTTGGTCACGGCGATGCTGTCGATATCCAGTGCGATGGCGGTGCCACCGGCACTTTCTGCTGCACTTGGTTTTTTGGTCTCTGCGGCTTTTTCACCGCTGGTGGCTGGCGCCCAGTTATTGCTGCTACCGTCCTGTACCAGGTTCAGGTTGAGTCCATCCACCACTACACTGCTCATCTGCACCTGACCACTCAACAGGGCTGGGATGCGTACGGAGACCTGAGCCTTGCTGAGCGTTGCCAGCTGTGGCTTGTTCGGGTACTTAACGCTGATGTCGCCCAGCTCAAGGCCAAGCCATGGGAATACGGACCAGCCGATATCGCCCCCGATCTTCAGCTCGACACCGCCTTTGTCCAGAGCGATTTTTTCGATCTCGCCCTTGTACTCGTTCGGATCGAAGAACATTCCCAGAATAGCTCCGCCCGCGACGATCAACAGGATCACCAGCGCGACGAGGCCGCCTACAATCTTCATCAGCGTTTTCATGGATGCCTCCTTGGCACAGTCTTATAAGGCGCATGTTAAACAGAAGCTCGGAAGCTGTCATGCATTGAGGAGAGGGGTTTTATATCGTACTTAGGTTTCAGCATAGATGCAGAGGATCGGCATTGGCGGGGATTGGTTGTATAATGTCCGTTTTTCACGAATACACTTTCTTTGAACATCCTTGGAGAGCAGCAAAATGGCTGAGCGTCGCGCCACGGTATCCCGTGACACGCTGGAAACCCAGATCACCGTATCCATCAACCTGGACGGAACCGGCGAATTCAAAGCCGAGACCGGCGTCCCGTTTCTGGAGCATATGATGGACCAGATCGCCCGTCATGGTCTGATCGATCTGGAGATCAACGCCAAGGGTGACACCCATATCGATGACCATCACACCGTTGAAGATATCGGTATCACACTGGGTCAGGCGTTTAAGCAGGCAGTCGGCGATAAAAAAGGCATTGTGCGTTACGGCCACGCCTACGTGCCGCTGGATGAAGCACTGTCCCGTGTTGTGATCGATTTCTCCGGTCGTCCGGGGTTGGATTTCAAATGCGATTTCACCCGCGCCAGCATCGGTAAACTGGATACCCAGCTGTTCTGGGAATTCTTCCAGGGTTTTGTAAACCACGCTGGCGTGACCCTGCACATCGACAACATCAAAGGTTTTAACGCGCACCACCAGGCGGAAACCATCTTTAAAGCGTTTGGTCGTGCCCTGCGCATGGCGCTGGAGATCGATAGCCGCGCCGCAAACATGATGCCTTCTACCAAAGGAACTCTGTAAGCGATGGCAACTGTTGCAGTAATTGATTATGGCATGGGCAATCTGCACTCCGTGTCCAAGGCGCTCGAGCACGTGTCGCCTGAGACCGACGTGATTGTCACTGCCGACCCTGAAAAAGTACGTAATGCCGATCGTGTGATCCTGCCGGGTGTTGGCGCGATCCGAGACTGCATGGCCGAAATCCGCCGTCTGGGTGTGGATAAAGAGGTCGCTGAAGCGATCATGTCCGGTAAGCCGTTCCTGGGGATCTGCGTGGGTTATCAGGCCCTGATGCAGGACTCTGAAGAGAACAACGGTGTGAACTGCCTGGCGCACTTCGACGGTCACGTGAAGTACTTCGGCGAAAACCTGACCGAGAACGGTGAGCGTCTGAAAGTGCCACACATGGGCTGGAACGAGGTTTACCACGACGACCACCCGTTGTGGGACGGGATCGAAGACGGCAGCCGTTTTTACTTTGTGCACAGCTACTACGTAAAAGCGGATCAGCGTGATCTGGTTTCCGCGACCTGCACCTACGGTCTGGAGTTCGATGTGGCGATTTCCCGCGATAACGTTTTTGCGGTGCAGTTCCACCCGGAAAAAAGCTCCAAGGTGGGTCTGCAGCTGCTGCAAAACTTCCTCAACTGGGACGGCAAACGCTAAACCAAAGCGGTTTATCGTGTTCTAAATGATTGCGTCGGATCGAATATCTTTTTAGGTCGGTCCGGCAACAGAGAATAGGTATTAACATGGCTCTGGCAAAACGTATTATCCCGTGTCTGGACGTGGAAAACGGTCGCGTCGTGAAGGGTGTACAGTTTGTAGATATCCGCGACGCCGGTGATCCGGTTGAGGTAGCCAAGCGCTACGATGAACAGGGCGCGGACGAGATCACCTTCCTGGACATCACCGCAACCCACGAAGGCCGTGACACCATGGTCCACACCGTGGAAAAAATGGCGTCCCAGGTTTTTATCCCACTGACCGTCGGCGGTGGCATCCGTACCTGTGACGATATCCGCACCATGCTGAACGCCGGTGCCGATAAGGTCTCCATCAACAGTGCAGCGGTGAAGAATCCGGACTTCGTACGTGAAGCCGCGGAGCGTTTCGGATCCCAGTGCATCGTAGTGGCGATCGACGCCAAGAAAGTTAGCCAGCCGGGCGAAGAGGACAAGTGGGAGATCTTTACCCACGGCGGCCGCAAGCCAACCGGTCTGGACGCGGTTGAGTGGGCGAAGAAGATGGTTGCACTGGGTGCCGGTGAAATCCTACTGACGTCCATGGATCAGGACGGCGTGAAGAACGGCTACGATATTGGCGTAACCCGCGCGATCAGCGAAGCGGTTAACGTACCGGTGATTGCCTCCGGTGGTGTGGGTAACCTGGACCACTTGGTGGAAGGCTGTATCGAAGGCAAGGCGGATGCGGTACTGGCAGCGTCTATCTTCCACTTCAATGAATACACTGTCCCTGAAGCTAAGCAGTACATGCGTGACAAAGGGATTGAAGTGCGCCTGTAAGCCGTACTTTTAAGTTCTGATTAAAACCGCTGTCGGGAAACCGGCCGCGGTTTTTTTGTGCCTGGCCTTTGTAGTACAGTCAAAGGCATCTTTACTGAAGGAACAGTTATGAACCCCGGTGCCGTGATCGCCTCATCCCTTTTCTTCCTCCTGACAACATTTCCCGTACAGGCCGCTTCAGTGCGCACAGCGACCGTGGCTGAGCTTGCGTTTGTGGTTGAAGAGAGTGCCCCCGCGACGGTAGTGAGCTACGACCACAGCCTGCTGAGCGCCCAGATCGAAGGACGGGTGCAGGAGGTGCCGGTGAGGGTGGGGGACAAGGTTGCTCAAGGGCAGACTCTGGTAAAGCTGGAGTGCAGTGATTACCAGTTGGCTCAATCCCAGGCCTCGTCGGCGCTCTCAGCCTTGGATGCGCGTCTGGTATTGGCGCGTCAGCAGCTGCAACGGGCGGAGAAACTGGTTAAGCAGCGTAATGCATCAGAAGAACTGCGTGATCAGCGCCGGGCCGAGCTGAGGGCGTTGCAGGCGGAACGCCGGTCGGCGGTTGCGGCTGTGGATAACGCCAAACTGCGGGTGTCCCGTTGTGATATCCATGCGCCGTTTTCCGGGATGGTAACCGAACGCCCTGCGATGCTGGGCAGTCTGGCATCGATCGGCACACCACTGGTGAAGGTGTTGAGCGATGCGCTGCCGGAGCTCTCCGTACAGATCCCACCTAAACTATTGGCTTCCCTAAAAAATGCCGAAGAGCCCTACTTTCTGAGTGAGAAGACGCGTTATCCGGTAACGCTGCGCGTTGAGCTACCGCTGATCAACACGCAGACCCGTACCCGCGAGGTGCGGATGCGCTTTACGGCAAAACCCGCGCTGACCGGTGCCAGTGGCCGCCTGGTCTGGCGCAACCATCAGCAACAGATCCCTGCCCAGTATGCGGTGAAACGTGAAGGTGTGATGGGAGTGATGATGTGGCATCAGGGCAAGGCGAAATTTCTTGCCCTGCCGGATGCGTTGGAAGGTCAGGCGTTGCGGGTAGAGTTGCCCGCCGATACCGAGTTGATCATTGAGGGGCAGCACAGCGTGCAAGATGGTGAGGCGATAGAGCGATTGGAGTCGGCTGATGTTGCAGCGCCTGCTGAATAACCATGTGCTCGCCAACCTGACTTTTGTGTTGGTATTGGTGATCGGGTTTATCGCCTACAACATGCTGCCGCGCCAGCAGGATCCGACCATCAACTTCAACTGGATTGCGATCACCACGGTGCTGCCTGGGGCATCGGCGCAGGATGTGGAGCAGCGGGTGACGCTGCCGCTGGAAGATGCGATCCGCAACATTCCCGATATGCGCTTTGTCTCGTCGAACTCCCGCGAGAACGTCTCCAGCCTGCTCGTTCGGTTTGAAGACATCGATGAAGACACCTTCGATAAACACCTCACCGACCTGCGGCGCGAAATACAGAACGCCGAAAGTGACCTGCCGGAAGCGGCGACCGATCCCTATGTGCTGGAGCTGACCAGCTCCAGCTCCTTCCCCAGTGCCACCCTGGCGGTTGTAGCCGGGCAGGACGATGAAAATTTGCGTGTGCAGGCCCGCAACATCGAAAAGGACCTGGAGAAGTTGAAGGGCGTCGATCGGGTTGACCCCGTTGGGTTGGACGACCCCGAGATCCAGGTGAACTTTGATCCGCAACTGATCCAGACGCTGGGTATCAGCCCGGTGCAGCTCGCCGATACAGTGCGCCAGTGGTTCCGTGATATCAGCGCCGGTAGCGTCAATGTGGGGCAGCAGTCCTGGTTGGTGCGCCTGGCGGGGCGGGATGCTGACCCGGATGTGGTCAAAAAGCTACCCTTGGTGGGGCTCGGTGGTGAAGTTGAACTGCAGCGTGTCGCCCAGGTGACCTGGGGGCGTGAAAAGGCACGGCAGGATGCCAGTGTGGATGGGCGTCCTGCGATCGTGATGCCAATCATGAAAAAGGACGATGCCAACACCCTGGAGTTGGTGGAGCGTATCAAGCTTTACATGGAACAGCGCAATCAACTGAAGGGAGCAACGGGCGTCGAACTGGTGCTGATCGACGACCAGACCATCATGACCCAGGAAGCGATTGGTCTGATGCAGAACAACGCCCTGATCGGTCTGCTGCTGGTGATGGCTGTGGCATGGCTGTTTCTGGGCGCGCGCATCGCATTGCTCACAGCCATCGGCATCCCGTTTATTCTGGCGGGTACCTTCTGGGTGCTGTGGAGTATCGGCGAAACCCTCAATGTGACTGTTCTGCTGGGGGTGGTGATCGTACTGGGGATGCTGGTGGACGATGCGGTGGTGATTGTAGAGGCGATCTACTACCGCCTGCAGCAGGGTGAGCAGCCGATCCATGCGGCTATTGCGGCGTTGCGTGAGGTTGGGCGACCGGTTAGCACGGCGGTACTGACCACCATGGCCGCCTTCCTTCCGTTGATGCTGCTGCCGGGTATCTTGGGCGACTTTATGCGTGTGATCCCGATGGTGGTGACCATCGCCCTGGCGATTAGCCTGATCGAAGCGTTCTGGATGCTGCCTGCACATGTGGTCGTGGCAAAGATCAGCTTTGAGAAGCCAACCCGTTCCCAGCGTCTGCGTGAAAACCTGACCCGCAAGGTACAGATCTTCTATATCCGCTTCCTGATCCGGGCGATCCGCCGTCCGCTGATCACCCTGGTAATGGTGATGCTGTTTTGCGGTTCTGCTTTCAGCCTGCTGGCGCTGGGGAAGATCAAGATGGATTACTTTGCATCTGACCCACTGCGTATCTTTTATGTGAATATCGAGATGCCACCGGGTACGCCGTTGCAGCACAGTCTGGCGAAAGGCGAGGAGATTGAGCAGCGGGTACGCAAGTACCTTAACGGCGAAGATGTACGCGCGATCACCGTCTATGCCGGGCAGATGTTTACCGAGACCGAACCGTTCTTTGGTGATCACTATGCGCAGGTATTGGTGGGCCTGAAGCCAAAAACCGAAGAGAACCGTTCGGTGGATGCGTTGATCGCAGCCATGCGCAGTGATGTAACGGCGGTGCCGGGGCCGATGAATATATCCTTTCTGCGATTGGCGGGCGGGCCTCCCACCTCCAAGCCAATCAGTGTGAAGGTGCGAGGGGATGACTATGCCGAGATACGTGCGGCGGCGAACGCACTGAAAACTTTTCTGAATAGCCAGCCGGATATCATCGATATCAGCGATGATGCTGGTGGTGGCCGCATGACCCTCAATATGACGCCTGACTACGATGCGATCACCCGGGCCGGGTTAAATCCTCTGGATGTGATGCGGGCCGTGCAGCTGCTGGTGGATGGTGAGGTGGTTGCGGATATGCAGCATGACGGCGAAAAAGTCGAGGTGCGGGTGCGGGCGCTGCCAACGCCACTGGCTGAGATTGATCAACTGCTGCAGGCGCAACTGCCAATACCGGGCGGCGGGCTGATACCGCTGGCGGAGCTGGTGCATTACAGCCGCGAAGAAAGTTTGGGCAATATCCGCCACTATAACTTCCGTCGTGCGATCACTGTGGAGGCGGATATCGTTGAAGGTGGCCTGGATACGGTTACGGCCAACCAACTGCTGCTGGATGAATGGGATGCGGTGTACCGCCAGCGTTTCCCCAATATCGACCTGGATATGAGTGGCGAGCTGGACGACATCCAGGAAAGTCTCGATTCGATTCAGGTGCTGTTTCTGTTTGGCCTGGGCTTGATGTACCTGATCTTGGGAACCCAGTTCAGCAGCTATTGGCAGCCTCTTATGATTTTGGTGACGGTCCCCATGGCCTTTACAGGCGTGCTGGTGGGGCTGCTGCTGACCAACAACCCGCTTAGCCTGTTTACCCTCTATGGCATCGTGGCGCTGGCGGGGATCGCGGTCAACGCGGCGATTGTACTGATCTCGGCGGCCAATGCCCGTTTGGACTCGGGCATGAGCTTACTGCACTCCACTCTCTATGCCGCACGCCGACGGGTGATTCCTATCCTGATCACCTCACTGACCACCATTGCGGGGCTGTTCTCGCTGGCGACCGGGTTGGGCGGTCACTCGCTCATCTGGGGACCGGTGGCAACGGCGATCGTCAGTGGCTTGGTGTTTTCAACCATCCTGACGCTGATTGTGGTACCGGTACTTTACCGGCTGAGTATGGGGCGGGCGGCACGCGCTAAACAGGCGCGTCACCTGAGTTGAATCAAACCCGTATAAATATTCTTTTGGTAAATGCAACGCACGCAGAAATCTGGTCTACGCTGGCATAAAGCTTATTTGCGAACGCAGCCCCCTCGCATTGCGATGACCCCATCTTAAGGAGACGTTTTATGGGTATGGAAAACAACCGCCTGTTGATGCAACTGGACAAATACCGCCGCGAAGTAAATCGTGCGGTGTTGAACCCGGCAATTCCCGAGTTGGCGTTGGAAGACCTTAAACCGATGCTGGGCATGGTTGCTGAAGCGCGGGCGCAGTATGTGTCTGAGCTGCTGGAGGTGGCAAAGCTCTCAGGCAACAGCCTGCCGACGCCCGAGCAGATCCGTCAGCTTAAGGTGTGTCGGGAAACCTACGACGAGCTGGTGGCCGCCGCCAATGCACTGGAAACGGTGATCCAGCGGGGGTATCTGGATGTGAAAGACAGTTGAGGTGAAACAGAGGCGAGTCAGCCCCTGTATGTCGTGCTCTTCGGCAGTGTTCAGAACTCGTAGCTGAGCTCCAGGTTGTAGCGGCGCTCGCCATCGTCCCCGCCGTTCAGGTGCTGCTCTACGGCAATCTCCATCTCGAAACCGCTGATCGGCGCTTCGTATTCCAGCTTTAGGTGGGCGATCCAGCGCTCGTCATCGTCCCATGTCCAGTCGATAGCGTCTTCGGCGCGCTCGGCGTCCAGTTCTCGCTGCCAGAATGGACCGGCTGTCAGTTCCCAACCGTCTACAGGTGTAATCCAGCTAAGGAATAGGCCTGCTTCGTATTGCTGTTCCATCTCCGCATCCTGCATCTTATTGCGCTTGTCATCGTGCCACAGGCTCAGACGCTCCTGCTTGTACTCAATAAACGGATGCAGATAGAGGGCGGGTGACGGGGTTGAGTATTCGCCGGTTGCTTTGACCGCCCACTCGTAGCCCTTCAGGTCGCCGCTACGGGCTTTGGCATCTTCGTGCAGCATATAGGCGCCGTAGGATACATGCAGGTAACGGTCGTATCGTGCCTTCAGCAGCCAGCGATCGGCACCCAGAAAGCGACCGGTGTCGTAACGCAGGCCAAGGCCAGCATAGGTGATGCGGTCGAACTCCGTGCGGGTCTTGTCTTTCTTGAGGCTACCGTCCTCTTTCAGCTGCAGGTTACGGTCCTTGTTCCGCTTGAACAGGTGGCCAACGCGACCGATATATTCCAGTTCGGGTACGCGGCTCTCGGCGGTGTAGGTGACCTGGGTATCGACTTCGGCTTTGCGCTTCTGCTTGATCTTACGTTTGTCGAAAGAGCCGCCGTCGTAGGTTGTGACGTCGGAGGTAGCTCCATCGGTGTATTTCAGATCGGTTTTGATCTCCCATCCTGCGTCGACCGCGGTCGAGGCGAACAGGCAGGCACTGCCTAACAGCAGCAGTGCGTTAGAGCGGTTCATAGAGTGTTTCCTTGTCCAAGAGCTTCAGCAGCTGTTTGAGTGGTGCTGGTTTGGCGTACAGGTAACCCTGGGCGTAGTCACCGCCGCGGTTGTGCACAAAGTGCTGTTGGGATTCGGTCTCGATCCCTTCACAGACGGTTTTGAGTCCCATGGCATTAGCCATGGTGATAATGGTTTCGATCACCTGATCGCCTTGGCCCTGGTCCAACTCGGCGATAAAGCTGCGATCGATCTTCAGACCGTCGATCGGCAACGAGTGCAGGTAGCTGAGGGAGGAGTAGCCGGTGCCGAAGTCGTCGATCCAGATAGCGGCGCCCATCTGCTTCCAGGCTTGCAGGGTATCGGCGCAGGATTGGATGTTTTCCATCATACTGGTTTCGGTCAGCTCCAGATGCAGGGTGTGCGCGGGCAGCTGAGCGCGTTGAATGATGTTGTGTATGGCGTCCTGGATTGCAGGTTCGCGTAGCACGGCACCGGAGATGTTGACCGACAGCTTAAAGTGGCTGCGACGGGGTATGATCTGCTGGATCAGGTCGTGGCAGGCGTGCTCGAGAGTCCACAGGGTCAGCGGCATGATCTGGTCGGTTTTTTCGATCAGTGGGATAAAGGTATCTGGGGCGATTGGGCCCTGCTCGGGATGTTCCCAGCGCAGCAGCGCTTCGGCGCCGATGATCTCGTTACTCACTATGTCCACAATCGGTTGGTAGGCCAGCTTCAGTTCGCCTCTTTGCATCGCATCACGCACATCCTGCTGGATAAGCATCTTGCTGATTACTTCATTGTTCATCTGCGGCTCAAAGAAGCGGTGGCGTTTGCGGCCGGAATGCTTTGCGGCATACATGGCGATGTCGGCTTGTTTTAGCAGTTCGGTTACGCTGCGGCCGTGTTCCGGGAACAGGGTTATGCCGACGCTGGCTGAGACGGTGTAGCGTCGGTCTTCAATGGTGAAGCTGTGGTCGAGCACATCGGCAATACGCGTGGCGATCCGACTGATCTGCGAACGGTCTTTGCAATTGGGCAACATCATTACAAATTCATCGCCGCCCAGGCGGGCCAGCAACAGGCTTTCCGGTACCGGGAAGTCAATGCTTTCGGCTTCGGTGACCAGTAGATTGGTCAAACGGTTGGCTGCCTGGATCAGCAACTTATCCCCAACCTCGTGCCCGGCAACGTCGTTTACCCGCTTGAAGTGATCCAGATCGATAAACAGTACGGCAACCTGGTTGTTGTGGCGGTCGGCCCAGCTCAGCATCTTGTTGAGTTCTTCGTTGAACATACGCCGGTTGGGCAGTTGGGTCAGGGCGTCGTGATAAGCGAGGCGCTCCACCTGGCTACGCGAGAGGTTGATGGAGTCTTTCATCTCCTCCAGGGCATCGCCCAGAAGACCAAACTCATCTGCCCGCTCCAGCTTGAAGCGGATTTGGTTTTCGCCAGCGGTATAGCGGCGACAATGGTCTACGAGTCTGCGGATAGGGGATAACAGGTGCTGGGAGAGGAAGAACACCAGAGCCATCGCTGAGGCGAGCAGCAGGATGATGATAGAGAGTGAAGTGACAATAATATTGTTGCGCAGCTCCCGACTCTGCAAAGCCAGGTCGGCGCTCATCTCGCGGATATCTGTTTCGGCCTCGGTGTAGGTGATGGCGATACGCAACACTGCGAAGGTGGTTTCACCGGATCGGATCGGTTGGGCGACATGGATGTACTGGCCGATCTTTCGGGTATCTGCGTCCAGCATGACCGGCAGGCCGGGCGGCAAAAGCTCGCTGATATGACGGCCGAAGTTGTGTAGCTCGGCACTACCGTCGTGAATAACCCTGCCGCTTGCGTCGTGAATGTAGGTGTAGGCTACATTGGTATTGTGTGACAGTGCTTCCAGCTGCTCCTGAATAGCGCTGAAGTCGGAGCTGTAAACCGCCGCATCCAGGTTGCTGGCGAGGGATTCCGCCACCAATTGTGCATCGCGGATCAGTTGCTTTTCCACCGCTTCTGTCAGGTGCTGTTGCCCCTCGTCGATAGCTGCGTGAGCATAACGCTCCAGATAGAAGATATTTACCAACAGCACACAACAGCCTACCAGTGCGGTCATGACAGCCAGCAGAATGCCGTAACGGGTTGCGATGGAGTGCTTCATTCTGACCAGTTTCGGCTGTTGTTGTAGATCTCAGCCAGCAGTTTGGGGACGTCTTCGTTCAGTGTTTCAAATCCGCTGGTTTGTTCGTACCGCGACAGCAACTTACCGTGGCTGTCAGAGGTCATGCCAAGCAACAGGGCTTTCAAGGCTGCGGCCCGTTCCGCACTGAGCTTGCTGCTGACCAGCTCCAGCGCCCGGGGATAAGGTTCGGAGCGGTAGATAATGCGCAACTCCGATTTCAGCGCGTCTGGCACCCGGTCAGGATTTTGCCAGTCGCCATCGTTAAGGGCACCGGCCTCCACCAGGCGCTTGTGCACCCAGAGCAGGTTGTTCTTCTCGTTGCGGCTGAACAGGTGGTTGACCTTGTTGCTGTCCCGCGCGGCATGCAGACTGTGAATAAAGTTCAGGCTCTGGCCGTGTTTCTCGAGGATCATGCGCGGAAGGTAATAGCTGCTGAAAGAGTTGTTATGCTCAAATGCAATCCGCTTGCCGGTAAGATCGGCCAGGTTTCGCAGGCCAGAGTCCTTGTGGGTGTAGATCAGGGTCTGATAGCGCTGCTGGCGGGACTTCCACTTCATCAGCAGGGGGATCGCATCTGCTTCATGCACCAGAACTGCGGCGCTGTACGGGGTTTCTGTCACCCAGTGAACTTCGCCTTTCTTGACTGCTTCAATCAGTTCGTCCAGTTCTGAAAACAGGCGCACTTCCGCGCGGGTGATGCCCACGTGACCCAGGTGTTGGGCGACGTACTTTGCCATTGGGCGCAGTTGTTTGAAGTCTTTCTTGGGGCGATCGCTGAGCTGGGCGAGCACTAAGGTTTCGGCAGCTGCATGCGCGGTGACTAGGAGTGTGGACAGGCAGATCATCCTGATCAGGTTGCGCATACGACGGCGATACAACATAACTACTTCCTGTATCGGAGCACGGTTGTTTCCGTGCCCCGGGTGAGGATGGGGATTCTATCAGGCCATCCCCACAACAGCATCAACCAACTTGTTAATGCCGGAGGCTGCTTCAGAGATCGAACCGGCCAGCATATAAGCCGGGGTGGTCACGACTTTCTTGTCTTGATCTATCACCATCTCGTCCACAGGGCAGGCCTGGTGCTTGCCACCCATCGCTTCGATCGCGGCTGCGGTGTCAGCATCAGTGCCGATAGTGCAGGTGGTGCCTTCGCCAAACAACAACGGAGTCATGGCGGGAGCAATACAGATCAGGCCCACCGGCTTACCGGCTCCATGTATCGCCTTGCTGAAGCGGGCAACATCCTCGTTCACGCTGCAGTTGGCGCCTTCCACTGCGAAATTACTGAGGTTTTTTGCGGCGCCAAATCCGCCCGGAATAATCAGCGCATCGTAGTCGTCCGGATTCGCCTCGGCCAGATCAAGAATATCGCCACGCGCCAGACGGGCAGCTTCTACCAACACATTGCGACTCTCATTCGCTTCTTCACCTTTGAGGTGATCGATAACGTGCAGCTGCTCAATGTTGGGTGCCATGCACTGATAACGTGCGCCGTTCTGCTCGATGCGTAGCAGGGTCAGGACCGATTCGTAGATCTCTGATCCATCAAAAACACCGCATCCTGCCAGAATTACCGCAACTTTTTTCATGCTGAGATCCTCTCTTGAACTGAAACGTGTATAGCCTGATCAGATAGCATGACCTGTAATTATGACAACCGTCATTACGCCACAGGTATGACCGGGCCGATAGGACAATACGCTAACTACTTAACACCAGATTACGTTAAGATTTGGATTAACACCACGCGCCCTCTGGTCCGGCAGGTTCTGTCGGGTTGCGTATCGTAAGGGGCGCCGCGCTGATTTTCATTGCCACCGATCAGGTTATCGAATGAACAACCGTCAAGTAAGGCAGTGGAGTCATATTTCTGTCATGTTTTTCGAGTCCAATCTCGTGCGAAAGAAGGATGTTGCCCGTGGCCTTTAACAATAGCCAGCGTTTCTACCCTGAGACCCGCATGCGCCGTATGCGTGCTGATGATTTCTCCCGCCGTCTGATGCGGGAAAATACTCTGACCCCGGATGATCTGATCTACCCGGTGTTTGTGATTGAGGGCCAGAACGAAACCGAGATCGTACCGTCTATGCCAGGCGTAGAGCGCATGAGTATCGATCTACTGGTGAAGGAAGCCAAAGAGCTGGTTTCCCTGGGCGTACCAGCGGTGGCGTTGTTCCCGGTGACCCCGCTGAATGTTAAATCTGAATTTGCCGAAGAAGCTTACAACCCGGATGGTCTGGCACAGCGTACGGTTAAAGCGCTGAAAGATGCCTGTCCTGAACTGGGCGTGATCACCGATGTGGCGCTGGATCCGTTTACCACCCACGGCCAGGACGGCATCATCGATGAGAACGGTTACGTGCTGAACGACCGCACCGTGGATACGCTGGTACAACAGGCATTGTCCCATGCGGAAGCCGGTGCGGACATCGTTGCGCCCAGTGACATGATGGACGGCCGTATCGGCTCCATCCGTGACGAGCTGGAAAGCAACGGTCACGTGAATACCCGCATCATGTCGTATGCTGCTAAGTACGCAAGTGCTTACTACGGCCCGTTCCGTGATGCAGTGGGCTCCGCAGGTAATCTGGGTAAGGGCAATAAATTCAACTACCAGATGGACCCGGCCAACAGTGACGAAGCCCTGCATGAAGTGGCGATGGATCTGGCTGAGGGGGCTGATATGGTGATGGTTAAACCGGGTATGCCGTATCTTGATATCGTACGCCGGGTGAAGGAGGAGCTGTCAGCGCCGACCTTTGTGTACCAGGTCAGCGGTGAATACGCGATGCATATGGCCGCGTTCCAGAACGGCTGGCTGGATGAGAAGTCCGTGATGATGGAATCGTTGATTGCCTTCAAGCGCGCGGGTGCCGACGGTGTACTGACCTACTTTGCGAAACGCGCCGCGCAGCTGATGAATGAGTAATCAGTAGCTAAAATCCAATAGGGCTGCTGATCAGAAAGGAGTTTGAGTAATGGTTGAAGAGACCACCGTACAGTGCAACGATGCGGCAGCAGCCCTGCTGGAAAGCCGTGAGAGTGTACCTACCACCGAACCGGTGGAAGAGACACCGGTTGACCTCAAGGCCCCCGAGCTATATATCAACCGTGAATTGAGCCACCTGCAGTTCAACATCCGTGTGCTGGAACAGGCATTGGATGAGAAGCACCCGCTGCTGGAGCGGCTGATGTTTCTGCTGATCTTCTCCAGCAACCTGGACGAGTTCTTTGAGATTCGTGTGGCCGAACAACTGCATCAGTTGAAGTATGGCCGTGAAGCGGTGGGCCCGGATGCGATGCACCCGGAAAAAATCATCAGCCGCATCTCCGAGATTTGCCACGCCCAGATCGAACGCCAGTACCAGATCCTCAACGAGATCCTGTTCCCTGAGATGGAAGCGGAAGGTATCCATTTCCTGCGCCGCCGTCTGTGGACCGACGAACAGCGTGAGTGGATCCGTCAGTACTTCGAGAACAACGTGGTACCGGTAATCAGCCCGGTTGGTTTGGATCCGTCACACCCGTTCCCACGTTTGGTCAACAAAAGCCTCAACTTTATCGTGGAGTTGGATGGTAAAGACGCCTTTGGGCGTCAGACCGGTATGGCGATCATCCCGGCGCCGCGCTCATTGCCGCGTTTGGTGCGCCTGCCGGATGAGATCTGTGAAGGGGAAGGGGATCACCTGATCTTCCTTTCCTCCCTTATCCACGAATTTGCCGATGACCTGTTCCCGGGTATGAAGGTGAAGGGATGCTTCCAGTTCCGTATCACCCGAAATGCCGACCTGACCTTCGACTTTGAAGAGATTGAAGATCTGGCCAACACCCTGCGTGGTGAGCTGCACTCGCGTAAATACGGCGATGCGGTTCGCCTTGAGGTGGACAGTCGCACACCGGAAGAGTTGATCAGCTTCCTGCAACGCGAATACACGCTGGATGAAAGCCAGACCTACCGTGTCAATGGTCCGGTGAACCTGACCCGCATGATGGCGGTACGTGATCTGGTGGAGCGCAACGACCTGCGCTACAACCCTTTCTCACCGGGTATTCCGGGCAAACTGAAGGACCAGAAGGATATTTTCACGGCACTGAATCAGAGTGACCAACTGTTGCTGCACCCGTTTCAGTCCTTCACACCTGTAGTTGATCTGCTGCGTCAGTCTGCCAAAGACCCTAATGTAGTGGCGATCAAGCAGACGCTGTACCGTACCGGTGTGAAGTCCGACATTGTTAACGCGCTGGTGGAAGCAGCCCGTAGCGGAAAAGAGGTCACCGTGGTGATCGAGCTGCGTGCCCGCTTCGATGAAGAAAGTAACCTGCACCTGGCCAGCCGCCTGCAGGAAGCCGGCTGTCTGGTTGTATACGGTGTGGTGGGGTATAAGTGTCACGCCAAGGCGATGCTGATTGTTCGCCAGGAAGGAAACACGCTGGTGCGGTACTCTCATCTGGGCACCGGTAACTACCACTCCGGTACTGCACGTCTGTACACCGACTACAGTTTCCTCACCGCCGATCAGGAAGTGGGTGAAGACGTACACAAGGTGTTCCAGCAGCTGACCGGTATGGGCAAGATCCAGAAGCTGAAGAAGTTGTACAACGCACCGTTCACCCTGCACGCCAAAATGATCGAACTGATCCAGCGTGAGACGCGTCTGGCCAAGTCAGGTAAAGACGCGCATATCATGGTGAAGGTCAATGGCCTGACCGAGCCGAAGCTGATTCGTGCGCTGTACGAAGCATCCCGTGCAGGTGTGAAAATCGATCTGATAATCCGCGGCATGTGTCGGCTGCGTCCGGGTATCCCGGATCTGTCAGAGAATATCCGTGTCCGCTCCATTATCGGCCGTTTCCTGGAGCATACCCGCGTATGCTACTTCGCCAACAACGGCAAGCCGGAAGTATTTGCGGCGAGTGCCGACTGGATGGAACGTAACATGCTCAACCGTGTAGAAACCGGCTTCCAGCTGTTTGGCAAAAACGCGGAGCGTATGAAGAAAGAGCTGGATTACTACATGATGGATAATACCCAGGCATGGGACCTGCACGCCGACGGTAGTTATACACAGGCGCATCCGGCGGAAGGTGAAGAACCGTTCTCCGCCCAACAAGCCCTGCTGGACGATTTCGCCCGCTGATAGCGATCTGACCGACAGCAGCCTCAATCAGGGCTGTTGTCTTCCGTCTGCCCCTCACAATCGTGCGTAAACACACCCACATTCAGCGGAATTTACTGTTTTTTGTATTTTCCAGCTACCCTCTATCTGACGTATAACTGTTTATAACGTGACGCATATCGCACTATTGTTGCAGGCATATGACTCTATGGTCGCCAATTGCGCTTTTAATAAATATCCGTCAGAATTGACCTCTTTTATTTCTTATGGGAAATAAGTGTTTCTAATCCTGCGTGGGTGACCCCCGGCAGTTGACCGCCAGGAACGTGTTAACAAGCGCGTCAGACATGGCTTAGGAATCAGATTATGATCAACCAGCAACCGGCACTTGAGCTTGTTGATATCCACAAATCGTACGGTGCGATTGAGGTCCTGAAAGGGGTCTCCCTGACCGCCAACGAAGGCGACGTAGTCTCCATCCTGGGCTCCAGTGGCTCCGGCAAGAGTACGCTGCTGCGCTGTATCAACTTACTTGAGCGTCCAAATCAGGGACAGATCCGCGTTGGCGGAGAAGAGCTGGCCCTAAAGCCTGCCAAAGACGGCGCGCTGGTGGCTGCTGACCGCAAACAACTCGAAAAGATGCGCTCGCGCATCGGGTTTGTGTTCCAGCAGTTCAATCTGTGGCCGCACAAAACAATCCTACAGAACATCATCGAATCCCCGATTCACGTACTGAAGCAGCCAAAAGATCAGGCTGTGGTCCGTGCGCAGGAACTGCTACGCAAGGTCGGTCTGTACGAGAAGCAGGATGTCTATCCGGGCAACCTGTCCGGTGGTCAGCAACAGCGTATTGCGATCGCCCGGACACTGGCGATGGATCCACAACTGCTGCTGTTTGATGAACCCACTTCAGCACTCGACCCGGAACTGGTGAACGAAGTGCTGAGTGTTATGCGTGATCTGGCTGATGAAGGCCGCACAATGCTGATCGTAACGCACGAGATGCGATTTGCTCGCGATGTGTCTTCACAAGTAATTTTCCTGCATCAGGGACAGGTGGAAGAGTGCGGAACGGCCGAACAGGTCTTCGAAGCGCCTAAGTCCCAGCGTGTGCAGGACTTTATGTCCAGTCATCAGTAACAAAACAAACAACAATAAACTCAAAAGAGAGATAGTAGAGATGAAACTGCAGAAGCTGATCGGCGCGGTAGCGCTTATGGCAGGCTCCCTGATGATGGGATCCCAGGCAATTGCTGGCGACAAGCTGCGTATTGCAACTGAAGGTGCGTACGCGCCATTCAACATGGTGAACGCGCAGGGCGAGCTGGAAGGTTTCGACGTTGATATCGCACGTGCACTGTGTGCAGAGATGAAAGCGGATTGCGAAATCGTAGCTCAGGACTGGGACGGTATCATCCCGGGTCTGCGTGCGCGCAAATACGATGCGATCATCGCTTCTATGTCCATCACGGAAGAGCGTCAGCGCGTGGTTGACTTCT
Source organism: Pontibacterium granulatum (assembly GCF_029961155.1). GTDB lineage: Bacteria > Pseudomonadota > Gammaproteobacteria > Pseudomonadales > Balneatricaceae > Pontibacterium > Pontibacterium granulatum. Next base: position 205,408 of record NZ_JASBRH010000006.1, read on the forward strand.
CCGATCCTTACTACTCCAACGTACTGGCATTCGTAGCGGCTAAAGGCAACTCTGTAGACACCAGCAAAGACGGTCTGAAAGGCCTGACCATCGGTGCACAGCGTGCAACCATCGCCGGTCAGTACCTGGAAGACAACCTGGGCGACATTGCCAGCGTTAAGTTGTACGACACTCAGGACAATGCGTACCTGGACCTGAACGCCGGTCGTCTGGACGTACTGCTGTCTGACAAATTCCCGGCATACGACTGGCTGCAGACCGATGCGGGCACCGGCTTTGAATTCAAAGGCGCTGACATCGACATCAACGACAAGATCGGTATCGCGCTGCGCAAAGGCGACAAATGGCGCGCACGTTTCAACGACGCGCTGAAAGCGATCGTTGAAAACGGTACTTACGCGGAGATCAACGCGAAGTACTTCCCGTTCTCCATCTACTGATCTGACCGCGGGGATGGCTGAATGGCTGTCCCTGCCACAATCCGGTTAATTACATGGATCTGCAAGGATTTGGGCACCTCCTCGTCTCCGGCACATGGGTGACGGTACAGCTGGCTCTGGCCAGTCTCGTATTCGGCCTGATGTTCGGTTTGATGGGCGCTGCCGCTAAACTTTCCCCGTTTCGTGTCCTGCGTTACATGGCCACGCTCTACACCACGCTGGTACGTGGTATCCCAGAGCTGCTGCTGGTACTGACGCTCTACTTCGGTGGCTCGCAGCTGCTGATGTGGTTTATGGGCTTCTTCGGCTACGACGAATATATCGAAATCAGTCCCTTCATCGCAGGTGTGGGTGCGCTGTCGGTCGCCTTTGGTGCCTATGCCACCGAAGTGTTTCGTATGGCGATGCTGGCCATCCCGAAAGGACAATGGGAATCGGCCTATGCCTTTGGCATGAGCCCCGTGCAGACCTTCTTCCGGATTATCCTGCCGCAGCTCTGGCGTCTGGCGATTCCAGGGCTGGGTAACTTGTTCCAGGTCCTGCTGAAAGATACCGCGCTGGTGTCTGTTGTTGGCCTGAACGACCTGATGCGACAGGCCTATGTTGCATCCGGCTCCACCAAAGAGCCGTTTACCTTCTACATGGCGGCGGCCCTGATCTACCTGGGACTGACCGTACTGGCCACGTTGACCACTCAATTTCTGGAACGCCGTGCTGATCCGGCAGGCAAAGGAGCACGCGCATGAGTTGGGAATGGGGCATCATTATCGAATATCTACCCCGTCTGCTGGACGGTGCCTGGCTGACGCTTGAGCTGGTACTGGTTTCCGGGCTGATGGGGCTGGCACTGGCCGTGCCGATTTCGCTGGCGCGTTCATCCGATAACTTCTGGGTGCGTGCTCTGCCGTTTGCCTACATCTTTTTCTTCCGTGGTACGCCGTTGCTGGTGCAGATCTTCCTGATCTACTACGGTGCGTCCCAGTTTGATGCGGTAAAAGAGTCGGCACTTTGGGTTGTGCTGAAAGAGCCGTACTGGTGTGCGATTATCGCCTTCACCCTGAATACAGCAGCCTACAGCGCCGAGCTGTTCCGTGGTGCGATCCAGGCGATTCCGAAAGGCGAAATTGAAGCCGCGAAAGCGATGGGTATGAGCCCACCGCTGATGATCCGTCGAATCGTACTGCCGCGTGCCTTTGGTATCGCACTGCCGGCGTACGGAAACGAGATGGTACTGATGCTGAAAGGCAGTGCACTGGCGTCTACCATCACACTGCTGGATCTGACCGGTATGGCACGTACGATTATCGCCCGTACCTATACGCCGCTGGAGATGTTTATGGCGGCCGGTCTGGTTTACCTGGTGATCGGGGCTGCGATGATCGGCATCTTCCGCCTGATCGAGTACCGCTTTAACCGCTACCAGTACTACAAACACACCCCGCTGCCGGCCAACATCGACCCACAGCTGCGTGACGAGCACATCGACGACTGAGGAACCTGCGAACAAGCTCGAAACGCCTCTGAATGCCCCTGAGGGCGGGCGCTAAAACAGCTTTCTGCTTTGTCAGGAAGCTTGGAAAGGACCGGTCATTCCACTGCACTTCCTTTCGCGCATAAAGCCGTTTTATCGCCCGCAGAGAAAGTCTCGGACTTATTCGCAGGTTCCCTTGTCATTGCTCAATATCGCTGCATACCCATCCCGATAGCTGGGATAGCGGAAGTTGTAACCGGTTGCCCGCAGCAGCCGGTTACTGCAACGCTTACTCCCCGCCCGCCGTGTTGCACTACGATCTGTGATTTCCACACCCATTTGCGCCGCTAACCAGGCCGATACCTCATGCATGGGTGCCGGCTCGTCGTCGCTGGCCAGATAGATCCGTGCGAGGGGATGGCCGGTCAGAGAACGGTTGATCAGATGGGTCAGCACATCGGCACAGTCGTCACGGTGGATACGGTTGCTGAAAAGAGGTGGTTGCTCGGGCGCGCTACGGCCGCTTCTGACCTGATTCAGTAAGTGGTTTCGCCCCGGTCCGTAGATACCGCTAAAACGCACCACGGTGGCTGGTACACGGGCATGCAGGGCAATATGTTCCGCTTCCAGCATCACCTGACCGGAAAAGCCGGTTGGTTCGGTCGGGCTGGTTTCATCCACCCAGCCGCTGTCGTTCTGGTGATACACCGAGGTGCTGGAGGTGAAGAAAAGATGTTTGGGAGGCTCCGGAAGGGCTTTGAGCAGGTGTGTCAGACCATCGCAGTAGGCGGCCCGGTAGCCGGACTCATCATGGCGCGATGCGGCAACGGCATACACTACAATAGTAACTGCGGGCAGGCCTTTTAGACTGTCAGGGTCGCCCAAATCAGCCTGGATCCCTTGGATGCCGTCGGGGAGCTGGTTTATATTACGGCGAAGACCGTATACCTCCAGACCTTGATCTAGTAAGTTAAGTCCTAGCTGACAACCAACATCGCCACATCCGGCGATCAGAACTGATTGCTTCGGCATCACTCTCTCCGTCTGGTGATTATGAAAGGAAGTCTCAGGAATGACCCTCACTGAATTGCGTTATATCGTGACCCTTGCCAGAGAGCAACACTTCGGCCGCGCCGCTGAACGTTGTTTTGTCAGCCAGCCCACCCTGTCGATTGCGGTGAAAAAGCTGGAAGAAGAGCTGGGCATTCCCCTGTTTGAGCGTAGTAAAAACTCTGTAAAGGTCACCCCGGTGGGGGATAAGATCGTGCAGCAGGCGCAGCGTGTACTGGAGCAGGCGGAAGCGATCAAGGACTTGGCCCACGAAGGCAAAGACCAGCTCAAGAGCCCGCTGCGTGTCGGTGCGATCTACACCATCGGCCCGTACCTGTTTCCGCATCTGGTGCCGGAGGTGCAGTCGCTGGCGCCGCAGATGCCGCTCTACATCGAAGAGAACTTTACTGAGAATCTGCGCCTGAAGATCCGTAACGGCGAGCTGGATGCGATCATTATTGCCATGCCGTTTCATGAACCCGATGTACTGACGCGCGAGCTGTACGACGAAAGCTTCGAGATGTTGCTGCCAGCGGAACACCCATGGGCGTCCACCAAAGAGATCGATAGCCAGTCTCTTTCTGAGACCCAGTTGTTGTTGCTGGGCGAAGGTCACTGCTTCCGTGATCAGGTTTTGGAAGCCTGTCCGACCCTCAACCAGTCGATGCACGAGCAGCACACCGTCATGGAAGGCAGCTCGCTGGAAACCATCCGCATGATGGTGGCATCCGGCCTGGGTGCCAGCGTGTTGCCGTCGTCTGCGGTGAAAAACACCCACTACAAATCTGAGATGGTGGTGACCCGTCCGTTCAAGGCACCGGGACCACGCCGTACCGTGGCGGTTGCCTGGCGCGCCAGCTTCCCGCGTCCACAGGCCATCGATGTACTGGTTCAGGCGATCGGCCGTTGTCACCTGCTGGGAGTTAACGACAACTGATGTCCCTGCCATTGGCCGAGATACCTGTAACCGACCTGAAAGGGGTCGGTACAGCATTGGCGCTGAAACTGGAGCGCCTGGCAATTCATACCCTGCAAGACCTGCTATTCCACTTGCCGTTGCGCTATCAGGACCGCACCCGTATCGTGCCAATCGGCTCGTTGCGCCCGGGTGATGAGTGCGTGGTTGAGGGTGAGATCAAAGTCTCTGATGTGGTGCAGGGGCGACGTAGAAGCCTGTTGTGTCGAATCCAGGATGGTACTGGTACCCTGACCCTGCGCTTTTTTCACTTCAACGCAGCCCAGAAAAACAGCCTGAGGCCGGGTATCCGTGTGCGCTGCTTTTCCGAAGCACGCACCGGCGCGGCCGGGCTGGAGATGGTGCACCCCGAATACACCAAGGTGGATTCCGATGCGTTAGTGCCGGTGGCTGAGACACTGACACCGGTGTATCCAACCACCGAAGGCCTGCATCAGCCTCGCCTGCGCTCTCTGGTCAGTCAGGCGCTGACCTATCTGGACAAACAGGGCCTGCAGGAGCTGTTGCCTGACAACATCCGCCAACAGTGGCGTTTGCCCGAACTGAACGATGCGATCCGTTATCTGCATCATCCACCTGCGGAGGTGGATCAGCACCTGTTGCTGGACGGCAAACATCCTTCCCAGCGTCGGCTGGCGTTCGAAGAGCTGCTGGCTCACCACTTCTCTTTGCTAAAACTGCGAGCCAAGACCCGTGAGCAAGGTGCGCCGGTGATGCGATTCACAGGGGAACTGGTCCAGCCGTTTCTCAACGGTCTGCCATTTCCGTTGACCGGTGCGCAGCAGCGTGTCAGTGCCGAGGTGGGGCATGATCTTGTCCAGCCCTACCCGATGTTGCGTCTGGTTCAGGGCGACGTGGGGTCGGGTAAAACGGTAGTGGCAGCTCTGGCGGCATTGCAGGCGGTGGAGAGTGGTTTCCAGGCGGCGGTGATGGCGCCAACCGAGATCCTTGCCGAACAGCACTTCAATAACTTCACCGCCTGGCTGGAGCCGCTGGGTATCCAGGTGGCTTGGCTGGCGGGTAAGCTCAAGGGCAAGCAGCGCCAGGCCCAGCTAGAGGCGATCCGCAATGGGGAAGCTCGTGTTGTTGTCGGCACCCATGCGCTGTTCCAGGACGAGGTCGTCTTTCATGATCTGGGATTGGTGGTGGTGGACGAACAGCACCGCTTTGGCGTGCACCAGCGCCTGAGCCTGCGTGAAAAGGGCCGTAACGGCGAACTGTCCCCCCATCAACTGATCATGACAGCAACCCCCATCCCACGAACGCTGACCATGAGCGCCTATGCGGATCTGGACTGCTCCATTATCGACGAACTACCACCAGGCCGAACACCGGTCGCTACCGTGGTAATCGGCGATGAGCGCCGTAATCAGGTGATCGAACGGGTACGTTCCGCCTGTAGCGAAGGCCGCCAGGTGTACTGGGTGTGTACCTTGATCGAGGAATCCGAGGCGCTGCAGTGCCAGGCTGCTGAGGTGACAGCGGAACAATTGGTCGCAGCGTTGCCGGAGCTGCGCATCGGCTTGGTTCACGGCCGCATGAAACCGGCAGAAAAAGCCGAGGTCATGGGACGTTTCAAAGCCGCAGAGCTGGATCTGCTGGTGGCGACCACAGTGATTGAGGTGGGCGTGGATGTGCCTAACGCCAGCGTGATGATTATCGAGAACCCGGAACGGTTGGGCCTGGCTCAGCTGCACCAGCTGCGGGGCCGTGTCGGTCGTGGTTCGGTGGAAAGCTTCTGTGTGCTGATGTATCACGCGCCGCTCTCCAAGCAGGGGCGCGAACGTCTCAAGGTGATGCGTGAAACCACCGATGGTTTCAGGATTGCCGAAAAAGACTTGGAACTGCGTGGCCCGGGTGAGGTGCTGGGGACGCGCCAGACCGGCATGATGCAGTTTAAGATCGCCGACCTGCAACGGGACGGGGACCTGCTTACCCGTGTGAAACAGGTGGCAGGTCAGATGCAGGGTTATCCACAGCACGTGGAGCCAATGATCCGGCGCTGGTTGGGTGCCGGTGAGGAGTACGGCAACGTTTAGCGGTATACTAGCGCTCTTGTTTCTCTGAAGTATTACCGGAATCCACATGTCTCAACCAACCGCACAGCAACTTGAACTGATCGAACAACAACTGGGCCGTAAACCGCGTGGTCTGGCCGGTGTGGCGGTCGCAACTGATTCCGGTGTGCCACTGGTGCTGCAGATGCAGTCGCTGGTGGAGGACCAACCCTTTCCAACGCTGTTCTGGCTCTCCTCCAAAGACCTCTATCAGGCGATCGCCGAGATCGAAACCTCCGGTTGGGTTAAACAGATCGAAGCCGAGCTGGAAACCAACACCGAGTTGCGCGAAGCCTTTCTGGCCAACCAGCAGGACTATGTGGATCTGCGCTGGAAACTGATGCGCGACGAAGACCGTCTGCGTATCGAGGCATTGGGCTTTACCGACCTGTTCAATCAGTACGGCATCGGCGGAATCCGCCACTGGGATAAAGTCCGTTGCCTGCACATGCAATATGCCCACCATCTCGCGGCCGGGAACGTTATTGGTGCCCGTTTGGATGAAGAGTTTGGTCTCAACAAACTGACCATCAATATCTGATCAAATCCGCCGATATCCTGATGTAACTCAAGCAACGGAATGTTTAATGTTTTACGGCTGAAAAAGCCCGCAATGAGGTCTATGCTGACTGTTTGCGGTTGTGCGCTGACATTGCTTTCCGTTGTATAGGATTTATGGAGTATCGGTAACTGATGTGTAGGTCTCAGCAAGCTGTTTGGATCTTTTTGCTTTGGGTGTTCAGCCTCAACGGAGTCTATGCTGCCACGCCAACGTGTAGCGCGGTTTTTCCTGACGGCGTTCAGACCAACAGCAACAGTGGTCGGGTACTCTTTGAATGGGGTGCCAAGGTCATTGACAGCCCCGATAATATCATCGAAACCAAACGGTTGGATGATAGTTCCGGTGGTTCCAGCTGTAACACTACTTCGTGTGGATATACCGGCTCTGCCGCAGAGTCGATGGATTACAACACCTTTCCCAACAATAACAACGATGTTGTTATTGGTTACAATCAATCCCGTACCTTACTGCCAGGCAATTATGACGATATTCGTCTCGATTCCGGTGCTGTAGCAACGTTTACGCCGGGTGATTACCGCTTAAGGGGGGCGCTTTACCTGAGAAGCGATTCGCAACTGCGTATCAATGGTAGTGGTGTGGTGCGTATTCTTATGAAGGGTAAAGGGCGGTTGGAATCAGGTGCCGATATTAATCCAGGTGGGGATGCCTCCCGGATCATTATCTACAGCCGCAATGAAATAGAGCTGCACAGCAATACGACGGTTACTGGATTTGTGTATGCAAAAAACACCGTACGTCTGCACAACCGTGCCGAGGTTAACGGTGCTGTCAGCGGTAAAAATGTCGAATTAAAAAGTTCGTCCTCCAAAGTAACCTATTTGCCATCCGCTTTATCCAGTGCCTCTTTTGGCGACCTCTGCGGAGGAGGCCCTGTCACTCCTCCCCCTCCTCCACCGGCCGCCACGGGTTGTGCCGCAATCTGGCCGGATGGCGTGCAAAGCCACAGTAATAGCGGAGAAGTAAAGTTTGAATGGAACTCTAGGGTTATCAACAGCCCGGATAACGTAATTGATGCTGCCAAAATCAAGGATGAGTCCGGTGGTGTGAGTTGTGTGGACACCACGTGTACCGCAAGTTTCAGTCCATCTCCGGAAATCGATTTTAGTGGTTTTATTTCCAGCGGCGGCAGTGATTTTGATGTTGATTACAAGCAAACCCGCACGATTTCACCGGGCACCTACAAGGATATTGAGCTGAAAGGTCAGGCAACACTGATCATGGAAGCAGGTGATTACTACGTTACCGATGATGTGAAGATACAGTGGGACTCCGATATACAGCTGCCAGCTTCAGGCGTAGTACGTATGTTTATCGATGACAAATTTGAGTCCGAAGGACGAGGCACGATAAACAGCAATGGTAATCCCGAGCAACTGCTAATTCTTGCCAGAGGAGACATCAAATTTAAGAACACCGATGACGTAAAGGCTTTTGTCTACAGCCTGAAAGATGTCGAACTCGGCCATGGAAGCGATGTTGTCGGTGCAGTGAGCGGCAAAGATGTCAAACTGAAATCCTCTGGATCAACGGTGACCTACAGCGTAACAGGGGTGGCAAACACGGCCTTTGGCGAGATCTGCAGCGGAGACATGGTGGTTGTAGCGGAACCCATTGCGGAATATCGCTTTGATGAGTGTACCGTTGAGTCAACGCTCAGGGACGAAACGGGAAGCTATAACGCTGCTGCAATGGGGGTAGCTACTGCAGACAATGGCGTGATCGGTAAGGCCCTGGATCTGAGTGCAGACGGAACCGGTGATTGGGTAAGCTTGCCGCGTAATCTTGCCGATGGGCTTAACGACTTTTCTGTCGCCTTGTGGATAAAAACATCTGTTAATAAAGGCCAGCAGGAGATCCTGCAAGCATTGGGGTCCAATACCGACGACGATGAGTTGGAGATTTACCTAGTCAACAAACATCGTATCCGCTTTCAGGTTAAGGACGACGATGTCAATCTGGATAGCAGCAGTAGCATGACCGATGGCACTTGGCATCACGTGGTGCTTACCCGTCAGGGAGCCCGTGGTTGCCTCTATCTGGACGGCTCCCTGCAGGAGTGTGATGACGATCTGGGAAGTGGTGCGTTGTCAGTGCCCCAGAGTGCTTTTGTCCTGGGGCAGGAACAGGATGCGTATGGTGGTGGTTTTTCCTCTTCACAATCCTTTGAAGGCCTGATGGATGAGCTGAAAATCTATAATCGTACGCTGAGTGCGAGTGATATCAGTGCAATCTATAGCAATGAACAGGCTGGGAATAACTCGGATGGCAGTAGCCGAGAAGCGCAGGTCTGTGAGCCGGAAACACTTGAGCCTTGGGTCGACCTGCGTTTCGATGAAACCAACTGGAGTGGCGCAGAAGGCGAGATTAAGGACACCAGTGGCAATGGTAATCATGGCTCTATTGTTGATATCGTCAACGGCAGTAACTCCTCAGGCAACGTAACCAATATCGCGGATGGCAAGATCTGCCGTGCAGGTCATATAGGTGATAACAATAGTAGTAGCGATATTTTTGCGATCGACAGTGGTGTCGACCTGAATGACCTGGGAAGTCAGCACACGGTCAGCTTCTGGTATCGGCCAACCGATGCCTGGAACGATGGCCTGACTCGCCTTTTGATGGACGCGTCTGCAACCGATTCCCAAATTTTCTACTACCTGGCTAAAGAGAGCGACAGTAAGGTTGAGTTTGGCTTTGAGAATACCTCTGACAGCGATTATCGCCAGAAAAGTTCATCCTCTTTCGGGTTTGTAGCAGGGACTTGGGTGCATATTGCGGCGAGCATGGACAATACCACCAACGTCATGAAGGCCTACGTGAATGGCTCAAAAGTGGTGGAGCGCAGTACTTCCGGTACCTTGGGCGATATCTTCAGTTTTTACCTCGGTGACAACCGCAGCTCCTATACCTCAGGCTCCGGCACAGGTCGTTCAGCAAACGGTGATTTTGATGAGCTGCTGATCTTTGACAAAACCCTGTCGGATGCCCGAATCGCCTCGATCTACAGCAACCAGAACAATGAGAAAAACTGGGACGGTTCCGATCGTGAATGTGCTGTGGGTTCCACGGTGGATCACTACGGAATCTCGGTGACAACACCGGCACTGACCTGTGAAGCTGCTGAGGTAACGATCACAGCGTATGACTCATCCGGCAATACTGTCACGCCAGATAGCGGCACTGCCATTACGCTTTCAACAGATAATCCTGTGGATGGCTGGTCGCTAAAAACCGGCAATGGCTCGCTGTCTGAAAGCCGCTACACCTTTGATGGCTCAGAAACTTCGGTGGTTCTTGGATTGATGAATACAAATCCGGAAACCATCAATATCAATGTGACGGATGGTCCCGTATCGGAATCTGCGTCGTTAGACCCATCTGTCGTATTCGTTGATGCAGCGTTTCGTTTCAGTACCATCGCAGCACAAATTTCAGGTCAAGACGGGGTGGCCGTCACCTTAAGCGCGATCCAGACCGATGCTGATACCGGTCGTTGTGTTGTACTGCAGCCGAATCCTGCAGCCAACGTCGATGTCACTTTTGCATACAGTTGTGAAGACCCGTCGTCATGTGCGCGGGCACAGGATGCGCTGACCGTTGCCGGTGTAGCAGTGGATAGCACCGCAGAAGGTTATACAACTGTACCTGTATCGTTTAACTCAAGTGGCCAGGCGACGTTGAACCTGAATTACAGTGATGCGGGCCAGATCAAAGTGCACGCCGCAGCTGAATTAGCGGTAACAGGGGCAACGACTAAAGCAAGTATTGCCGGCAGTAGCAATGCATTTACGGTTGCACCAGCAGGACTCTGCGTGGAAGCGACGGATGCCAATGCGGCCTGTGCAACTGGAGACAGCACGTGCAGTGCGTTTGTTGCAGCAGGAGCAAATTTTGCACTGAAAGTTTCGGGTCGCCAATGGCAGGCGGGAGAAAGCAGTCCGGCGGATTACTGCGATAACGGCACCACACCAAACTTTAAGTTAGAGGATATTCCACTGTCCCACAGTGTTGTTGCGCCTTCTGGAGGTGAAACGGGTGATCTTGGTGTGCCTGTCGTCAGTATCACCTCGAACGGTGAAGCAACGATCAATACCCAGACGGTCAGCGAAGTGGGGGTGTTTACGATAACGGCACAGCCTCCCGCGTATTTCGGTGCTGATACCATTCCTGATGCGACCAGTGCTGCAATCGGGCGTTTCTATCCGGACCGATTTGTATTGAGCGACGTGGTTCTCACAAATCGAGCGGATCTCAGTTGTTCAGCGTCGGATTTCTCCTATATGGGGGAAAATTTCCAGACGACATTCAAGCTTACTGCACAGAATAGCGCGGGTGGGCAAACCAAAAACTATACGGGTGGATTTGCCAAGCTGGATCAGCAGTCAGAACTAGGACTAGTGCTTGTGGATAACCCATCTGGCGGTACTCTGTCTGATCTGAGTAGCCAACAAAATGTCGATAGTACTACATTCAGTTGGCCTGCCGTGGGGGAAACCGATTTGGGGCAGGGGACAGTAACGCTTAACTTATCGCTTGGGCGTGGTGCTGGGGTGGACGGCCCGTACAGTAATGTAATTGTGGCCATTGCGCCAGACGACGGCGATGCTCAGCTGAACAGCTTCAATATCGACTATTCAGGTGATGGAAGCAATGACCATGCGGATGCGGGTGATACTGAGATCCGCTTCGGTCGTATGCAGATCCAGAATACCTACGGCCCTGAAACCGCATCCCTGAATCAGCCGGTATTTGTTCAGTACTTTGATGGCAGCAACTTCGTGACCAGTGCTGATGATAGCTGCACACCGTTTGCAACAAGCAATATCGTATTGCAGGTGGAAGGCGAGTCAGCGCTGGCACAAGGTGTGGTGACAAACGTGGATATCGGTTCCGGTACTACCAACCTGGCCATCGGTAGCGCGCTCGCCTCAGGTGAAGCTAATCTCACTTACAGTGCACCGGGTGCGGGTAATACCGGAACTATAACCAATATCTATGCGGTACCCGATTGGTTACGGTTTGACTGGGACGGTGATGGCTCCCACGACGATAATCCATCCGCCACCGCGATCTTTGGTCGCTACCGCGGTAATGACCGGGTGATCTACTGGCTGGAACAGTAAGTCCAGCCAATCGCCGAACCTAAAGACACAAAAAAGCCCGCGGCAGTCATCTGTTGCGGGCTTTTCTTATGTTCGGAGAAAACTTAGTTGTTTTCCTGGTACCAGTGAACCGCCTGGGTTCGGTTAACCACACCGATCTTTTTGTACAGGTTGTACAGGTGGGTTTTTACCGTGTGCTGGCTCAGGAACAGCGTCTTAGCGATGTCGGCGTTGCTCTTACCCTGGGACGTCAGGTCCAGTACTTCCAGCTCGCGGGGGCTGAGCGCTTCGGTCAGCTTGGAGGCGGAGCGCGGCGCTTTACGGAAACTGGCCATCTCGTTCATTTGGCTGCGAGAGAACCAGTAACGGCCTTCCAGCAGTTCGCTCAGGCCTTTTTCCAACAGTTCTTCACCCATATCTTCGGTAAAGACACCGCTCAGCACAGGCCATTTGAGCGCGTCCTGCAGGTCTTGCTCTTCAGCGACATTCAGTAACGCTACGGTTGTGTCTTCAGCTGCGGACTGCAGCTCTTCTAAGAGTTTCAGGGTGTTTGCCCAGTCTGCCGCACTGCAGTCGACCAGAACCAGGTTGTTCTTGATCGTCTCGGCTGATGGCGCGCCATCAGAGAACGCATGGGTATCCATTTCACTGGCGTCAGGCAGCAGTGCAGCTAACTGCTGGGCAAGTGTCTCTGTGTCTGAAATCAGTATTGCTTTCTGCGCTTCAGACGTCGCAGGGGCGACAGCCACTTCTGACATGTTTCTTTCCATAACCGATGAACCAAAAAACTCCTGATAGTCTAGGATAATTTGAGCGACAGCGGGGAGTTTTCTCTAAGAAAAACGTCTTAGAATCCTAAAACAAAACATTTTGCTGAGCTATAGCAAATTTTCAACCTTACAGTTGATCAGGGTATCGTATTCTAGACAATAAAAAAGCAGGCATATAGCCTGCTTTTTTATAGAAATCAGAAGCTTAGGCGCCAGTCAGCTGCTTGTATTTTTCCATCAGCTGATCCTGGGTCTCTTCGTGATCCGGATCTTTAGGAATACAGTCAACCGGGCAAACCTCTACACACTGCGGAGTATCGTAGTGACCTACACACTCAGTACATTTTGCAGGGTCAATCTCGTAAATCTCATCCCCAGGAGTGATCGCCTCATTCGGGCACTCCGGTTCGCATACATCACAGTTGATGCATTCATCGGTAATGATCAATGCCATGACGGCTACCTCACTGAATAAAATATATTATTTATTGCCCAGATGCTCTTTCAGGGCTAAAGCCACCGAAGGATGGACGAATTTGTTAACATCGCCGCCCAACGAGGCTATTTCACGGATCAGGGTCGATGAAATGAACGACAAGTGCTCCGCGGGAGTCAGAAAAATACTCTCTGCCTGAGGTGCCAGCTGTCGGTTCATATTGGCCAGCTGGAACTCGTATTCGAAATCGGATACCGCCCGCAAGCCACGCAGTATAATGTTTGCATTGTGGTCTTTGACAAGATCTGCGAGCAGACAGTCAAAACCCGCAACCTCGACATTGTCCAGGTGACCCACTACATCATGGACCAGTGAAATACGTAGCTCCAACGGCAGCATAGGCTGCTTTTTAGGGCTTTCCGCGATGGCTACGACGACCTTGTCAAAAAGCTTGGCGGCGCGCTCCACCAGGTCGGAATGACCGTTAGTGATAGGATCAAAGGTTCCTGGATATACGGCGATATTCATACTGGACCCGCAGGGGTAAGCTTCCGATCAAATATTAGCAATATTGCATTCGCGGCATAGTAGCGGAATTGCAAGTGGCGTACAAATACTATAATGGAATGATTTGATTTGAATCAGGAATAAAAAAATCGTTTTTTATGCAATTTGTATATATAACGTAGGGGTATTCAGATGCAATGGATGAAAAGGTTTCTGCTGGCTTTAGCAGCGCTGTGGGCGCTGAGTGGCTGTCAGACCTTGCAGCAGATAGACAAAGGTTTATACCAGGTGGCAGATGTGGTCAGCGAGGAGGACCGCGTGACTGGCCAGCGCAGCCTCAGCTTTGCAGGACGTGCCGAGCAGATTGCCAAGGGCAATCAGTACGTTGAGCAGATACTGGCAAAAGAGAAAAAAGAGGGGCGCAAAGTTGATGCTGCGCTGAACAGGCCGCAGTACTACCGCCTGGTGCGTGTGTTCGACCGCATCCATACAGTCAGTCACCTGAGCAATGAGCGCTGGCAGCCGGTGCTGATCGACCGTGACAGCTTTAACGCCTTTACCACCGGCGGTACGTATATCGTGGTACATCTGGGGCTCATGGAGCAGCTGAAAAACGATGACGAACTGGCTGCGGTCATCGGTCATGAGATCGCGCATACAGTGGCCAACCATGTCTTTGAACGACAGAGCCATGCGCAGGTAAGTGCAATTGCTGGCTCGAAGTCCGCGCGCAAAGGGGCGTATCAGGCGGCGTTTACCCATGAAAGCGAGCGTGAAGCGGACCGTATCGGCATTCTGTACAGTGCGCTGGCAGGATTTGATCCCCTGGCTGCCAGCCGCATCTGGGCGCGGCAGTACACACTGCAGGGCAATGCTCGTGCGTTGTTTGCGCATGACCACCCGGTAAACGCTGAACGTCAGGCAGAAACTGCAAAAGTAGGTCAGGCGGTGAAACCGTATTATGCGCCGGGCGAGCGCAACCCACAGTACGCCAGTCTTCTCAAAAACAACGTGCTCTGGCAGCAGGGCGAATCCGCCCAGGCAGGTGAGGGTGGAGGTCTACAGGCGTTGTTGGGTACTGCGTTTGGTGCCTATGTTCAGCATGAACAAGCCAAGCAGGAAGCGCGCCGGCAGCAGGCTCACGCAAACTTTGTAAAAGCGATTGAGACGCGCCTGAAGCTGGAACAAAGCAGCGCACCGGACGCCAAAACACTGGATACCCAGTGGCGCTACAGCGACGGTCCGCGTTTGACGCAGGTGGTCATCGGCTTGCTGATCCAAAAAGGCGAAAAAGTACTGCGAGCGGTTGCCCATGTGGACGGAGAGGTGCGTGCGGGCAGTCGATTCCAGGCGCGCTTTACCTTACCTGAAGGCATCACGGCACAAGAGCTTAAATCCCTGGAGGGGCGTTTCTATCTGGATGATGCGCTGCCCGTGCAGTAACAAATGAGTCACAAAATGTTAACCTTAATCTGTTTGTAACAGGGAATGTCGTCATTTTGCGTTAGCATAATGGCGGCAACACAGACAGGAGGTAACGTGGCCAGACGCACCAAAGAGCAAGCGGAACAAACGAAACAAGCCTTATTGGATACGGCGCTTGAGATGTTCAGCCGGCAGGGGATTAGTCAGACCAGCTTGAAGTCGATCGCTGCAGGTGCCGAGGTAACCCATGGCGCGTTGTACTGGCATTTTAAGAACCGCACCGATCTGGTGGAAACACTCTACGAGGAGCGCGCTTTGCCGCTGGAAGGGATCTTTCTCGATCAATTGCAGGCCGCACGACAGGATGCTTTGGTTGCGCTGAGGGACTTTTTGCTTGAGTGGTTCAAGCTGGTGGTGGGTAAGGCAACTTATACCCAACGTTGGCAGGTGTTTTATATGCAGATGGGCGGTGCATGCCCTGAACTGGAACATATCGCTCCGCAGCTGAGCGAGGAGCGAAACCGCTGGCGTGATTCCCTGGGCAAACTCATCAAGAAAGCCCGTAAGCAAAAGCTGATTCCAACCAAAACGGGCAAGCAGGATCTGGTTGTCGATAACCTGCTGATCCTGATCTTTAGCCTGATCAATACTTCACTGACGACGCCTGCGCTGTGCAAGGGCAAAAAACAGGCGGAGCAGGTGATCGATACCTACCTTCAGGGTATGAGAGTCTGACTCTCATACCCATGCTCTCTTCTAATTGAAGAACGTAGAATAGTGTCACAGCAACGCTTCACGAATAAACAGCTGATAACGTACCTGCCCTGCTTCCTTCTGGCGGTGTTGCTGCCAGTTGGCAGGGACTACTGAGCCGGTCAGGTCGGATTCGGTTTCTACATAGATCACCGCTTCTGCGGCAAGCATGCCGCGTTGCTCCAGCAGTTCACAGCACGGTGCCGCCAGGTCTTTGCGGAACGGCGGGTCCATAAAGATGATGTCGTAGCGCTGCTCTTCATCGGCGATACGGCGTTCCAACCAGCTCAGCACCGAATCCTGAATCACCTCGGCACGGTTACAGCGCAGCAACTGCAGGTTGTCGCGCAACTGACGCACTACTGATGGTTCCTGGTCGATAAAGGTAACCGTTTCAGCACCCCGTGACAGTGCTTCAAAACCCAATGCGCCGCTACCACTAAACAGGTCCAGGCAATGGGCGCCAGCAAGATACGGCTGCAACCAGTTGAACAGGGTTTCGCGTACCCGGTCAGGCGTTGGACGCAGCCCCGGTAGCGGGGTGAACGGGATCTTACGACCGCGCCACTCACCGCCGATGATGCGCAACTGTGATGGTTTTTCGGTAGGGGATTGGTTTCTGCGGGGTGGATTGCGTCTTCCCATTGAAGTTCTGAATCTCTGCTTAGTTAGCGGATGGTCGGTTGTCGATGGTGATCAGGATCTGATTATCCCGGTCCAGGCTCGCACTGGCCAGCATCACAATCTGATCGCTGCTGACAACACGCAGCTGTTCACTGTAGTTGGCCAGCGTATCGAGCGGCAGCTGATAGAGTGCCACCTGTTGCAGGGCTGTCAGCTGGTTTTGTTCGTCAGTCATACGCTCCTGCCAGTTTTCAATTACCTGATTGCGGCTTCTCTCGGCCAGTTCAGGTGTGAGGCGGTTGCGCAGCGCAGTCAGTAGGTTATCCAGGGGCTGATCTGAATGCAGAAGCAGCGCACTGTAACCACCATCCTGCAGGGATGACCAAAGCTGACGGTAATCGAAGCTCAGGCGCTCGTTAGTTTGTGCCAGCGCATCCTGCAACAGGTGAGCGGCCAGCTTATGTACGGCAAACTGATCGCTGGTGCGCGGTGGGATGGCAGAACCCAGTAAAAGGTGGAAGCGACTGTCGTTGGTGGCAGGCAGGATCTGTACTTGAGGGTGGCTACTTAGCTGACGTGCACTCAGTGATGACGGTACCAGGCGCGGTGGATGTTCAGCGAGCTGTTCTGCCAACTCTTCAGCTTCGTTCCCGGATACAAAGAAACGGGCGTTGTTGAGCATTCCCTGATAGCGGTTATTCAATTGCATCAGCGGGTCTTGCTGGTCGCCACCGGTCAGGCGGCTGAAAAAACTGTTCAGCAGCTGCTGATCGGTTTTATGGGATTGCAGATAGTCGCGGGCTTTCAGCTTTTCCAGCACCGGTTGCCACAATACCGGTTCGATCGGTTGCTGCAGATTGGCGAACAATGACTGCCAGTCAGGCTGCTGATCCACGGCTGTGAGGTTGAACTCGAGGTTCAGGTGGTCCTGTGCCTGACGCAGGCTGTAACGCACGGAATTGGGCAGGACTTGGGCCCCAAGCTGGCTTTCAAGTATCTGGGCCAGCAGCGTCTGCAGTTGTTTTTCGCTGTTGCTGATCGCGCTGCCGGTGGGGAGCAGTACGCTCAGGTTGGTGGTGTCGGCGTTGTGCTCAACCCAGTACACCGGCAGGTTCTCTGCACGGTTCAGCTCCAGATAATCCGGCTCCCGAGAATCCAGCGTAGCCAGGTACAGGATGGTGATCGCCGATACCCACATGATGATTTTCAGGTAGGTACGATTAAACAGCGGCTTGTAGGGTTCAGACATAAGTCGCGACAGTCCTTTCCTTTGTATGGATATTGGCGCTCTATGATAAGATACCGGGCGGTAATTCAAAATGACTCATGATCTGCAACGAGTCAGCGTTATAGTGAGCTGGTCTGATCGAAGCACGCCGGGCGTATGCGCCGGATTCTAGCATCTCAGACCCTCGTCAGACGCCGGAAACTGATTTTTTATTTATGCGCTTGTTTTGCAGCAGGGTACTGCCGGTTGGGAAATCCCAAGCGGGGTGCGTGCTGTATTGAGGAATACTGATGTTTAAGAAACTGAAATCGCTGTTTGGCGGCGGCGACGAAGCGAAAGAAAAGGTTGTATCGACCGAAGAAACGGCGGTTGCTGAAGCCGAGGTTGAAGCGAAACCGTCGGTAGAAGAACCGGTCGCGAAAGAAGAGCCTCTAGCAGAAAAAGAGCCTTCAGCAGAACAAGGGCCAGCAGCAGAACCAGAGCCTGCAGCAGAAACCGTACCTGAACCCGCTGAAGAAGCGCCGGTAGAAGAGGTGGTTGCCGAAGAACCTACCCGCGAACAGCCGGAAGCGGTTGTAGAACCTGACGTTGTCGTCGAGCCGGTTGAGCCCGTACGAGAGCCGGAACCTGAGCCACAGCCAGAGCCGGTTGTCGCAGCGCCAGCGCTCATTTTGGCAGCTGAGCCGGAACCTGAGAAAAAAGGCCGTTTCTTCGCCCGCATCAAGGCGGGACTGACCCGCACCAAGGCGAACCTGACCAAGCAGCTGGGTAACCTGTTCCTGGGTGCTAAAGAGATTGACGACGATCTGCTGGAAGAGATCGAAACGCTGTTGCTGATGGCCGACGTGGGTGTGGAAGCGACCACCGAGATTATCGAACGCCTGACCGACAAGGTTGAGCGTAAGCAGTTGGGTGATGCCCAGGCGCTGCAGGTTGCCCTGAAAGAGGAGCTGGCTGCGCTGCTGCACGAAGTAGATGAGCCGCTGAAGGTAGAAGCCAAAGAGGGGCCGTACGTGATCCTGATGGTGGGTGTGAACGGTGTAGGTAAAACCACCACCATCGGTAAGCTGGCGAAGAAATTCCAGGCAGAAGGTAAGTCTGTCATGCTGGCAGCGGGTGATACCTTCCGTGCGGCAGCGGTTGAGCAGTTGCAGGTCTGGGGTGAGCGTAACGACGTGCCGGTTGTCGCACAGCACACCGGTGCCGATTCCGCATCCGTGATCTACGATGCGGTGCAGTCTGCACAGGCGAAAAACGTTGATGTCCTGATCGCCGATACCGCCGGTCGTCTGCAGAACAAAGACCACCTGATGGACGAGCTGGCAAAAGTCGTGCGTGTGATGAAGAAACTATCGCCAGACGCCCCACACGAAGTGATGCTGGTACTGGATGCGGGTACCGGTCAGAACGCACTGAGCCAGGCGAAAACCTTTAAAGAAGCCGTGGGCGTATCCGGTATCACCCTCACCAAATTGGACGGTACCGCCAAAGGCGGTGTGATCTTCGCGATCGCCAAGCAGATGGAGTTGCCGATCCGCTTTATCGGCGTGGGCGAGCAGATCGACGATCTGCGTCCATTTAACTCCGACGAGTTTGTCGACGCCCTCTTCGAAGAGTAACAAAGAGTAGACAACGGATGATCCGCTTCGATCGAGTCAGTAAACGCTTTGCCACCGGGCAAGATGCCCTGAGTGATATCAGTTTCGACCTCACGCGCGGGGAGATGGCGTTTCTGACCGGCCACTCGGGTGCGGGGAAAAGTACCCTGTTGAAGCTGATCATGCTGATGGAGCGCCCGACCCAGGGCAACGTGTTTGTGGGTGATCAGGATCTGTCCCGGATGAAAGGCGGTGAGATCCCGTACCTGCGCCGTAAGATCGGCGTGGTGTTCCAGAATCACCAGTTGCTCTTTGATCGCACCGTGTTTGACAATATCGCCCTGCCGTTGGATATCTCCGGTTACTCGCCGGAAGATGCGGCCCGTCGTGTGCGCGCGGCGCTGGACAAGGTGGGATTGCTCTCCAAAGAGAAGATGAATCCGGTCATGCTGTCCACCGGTGAACAGCAGCGTGTGGGGATCGCCCGTGCAATCGTCAATAAGCCGCAACTGCTGCTGGCGGACGAGCCGACCGGTAACCTCGACCCGGCATTGTCGGAAGAGATCATGCGCCTGTTCATGGAATTCAACCGTCACGGCACCACCGTGCTGATCGCGAGTCACGATCTCAACCTGATCTCGCGCATGCGCAACCGTATCCTGACCCTGAAACGTGGGAGGCTGGTGGCCGGTGCCTAATCGAGTGGAAGAGCGTCGTCGTGGCGCGGTGCGTCAGCAGCCAACGACCAAGCCAACC
The DNA here is from genome assembly GCF_029961155.1 of Pontibacterium granulatum. GTDB lineage: Bacteria > Pseudomonadota > Gammaproteobacteria > Pseudomonadales > Balneatricaceae > Pontibacterium > Pontibacterium granulatum. The sequence continues at coordinate 225,184 of NZ_JASBRH010000006.1, forward strand.
CGTCAGGGTAAACAAGCTCAGTCGCAGCCGAAGGCTGCACCCCAGACGGCCGCTCCTCAGAAGGGGGCGGAGCGCCATCGGATCAAGTTTGCCGATGCGCGCCGCAGCTGGATTCGCAACCATGCGGATGTAGCGGCCAATGCCTATCACCGCCTTTGGGCGTCCCCGCTATCGACCCTGATGACCCTCGCCGTACTGGCGATAGCACTGGCGTTGCCGGGGGCGTTGCTGGCGGGACTGAAAAACCTGCATGGCTTGAGCGAAGGCTGGGGCACTGAGCCGCGTATCTCTCTTTACCTGCATACCAGCGTCACCGAAGCCAAGGCCGAACAGGTCAGTCGGCAACTGTTGCTGCGCGATGATCTCTCCGCCGTAGAGCTGATCAGTAAAGAGCAAGGCCTGCTGGAGTTTCGTCGCACCACCGGCCTGGATGATGTGCTACAGTACCTGTCGGATAACCCGCTACCCAGCGTGATTGTGGTGCTGCCAAGAGGCAAAGATGCCACCACCTTGCCGTTGCTGCGGGAGCAACTCGCTGAGCTGCCGGAGGTGGAAGAGGCGGTGCTGGATATGGCCTGGGTACAGCGCCTGACGGCGATTGTCGCCGTGTCCGAGCGTGGTGTGATCGTGTTTGGGGTCTTGCTGGCCCTGGCCGTGTTGATGGTGGTAGGTAACACCATCCGCCTACTGATCGAAAACCGCCGTGACGAGATCATCGTGGCTAAGTTGGTGGGCGCAACCAATGCGTGGGTGCGTCGTCCGTTCCTCTACACCGGTGCCTGGTTTGGTTTGCTGGGTGGAGTAATCGCCTGGGTCTTGGTGCAGGTGAGCCTGATGTTGCTGGAACCACCGGTGGAGCAGTTGGCTGAGTTGTACGAAAGCCAGTTTGAGATTCAGGGGCTGGGTTGGTTGGGCTCGTTGCTGCTGATTCTGGTCAGTACTCTGTTGGGGCTGGCCGGTGCCTGGCTGGCGGTCGGTCGTCACCTGCGTGAAGTAGAGCCCCGCTAAACACGCAAAGCTTATATGTCTATGGCCCCAACCTTTAGTTTCGGGCCATTGTTGCACCATTTGAACGCTGATTTCCCTGAAAACGACGCAAATCGGGCGAAAGGATGCCGTTCCTGTCTTGAAATCTTCATCTTTCCCCGCTAATTTACACTGTTCACTGAGGTGCCAACCTCAGCGGAGTTGGAACTAAATCCTGCCAAGCAGGTCACAGTGACGGATTCACTTTTTTCGTCATTAGATACGAGGTCAAAAAGTTGGGCACAAGCTTACAAATCGTTGAAAACCTCTCTCCGGGTCGCAATCTGGATGCCTACGTGCAATCCGTAAGTGCAATCCCTGTACTGAGTGCAGATGAGGAGCGTAAGCTGGCAGAGCGTCTCTACTACGAGGAAGATGTCGCATCTGCACGTCAGCTCGTTATGTCACATCTGCGATTTGTGGTTCACGTAGCAAAGTCCTATTCCGGTTACGGTCTGCCGTTGGGTGACCTGATCCAGGAGGGTAACGTGGGTCTGATGAAAGCGGTCCGTCGCTTCGATCCGACCATGGGTGTACGTCTGGTTTCCTTTGCAGTGCATTGGATCAAGGCCGAAATGCACGAGTTTATCCTGCGTAACTGGCGTATCGTAAAAGTAGCCACCACCAAGGCTCAACGTAAGTTGTTCTTCAACCTGCGTTCCATGAAAAAGGGCCTGACCTGGATGACCAACGACGAGGTTAAAGCCGTCGCGGATGATCTGGGTGTGGAAGCCAAAACCGTTCGTGAAATGGAAGGCCGTCTGGCTGCCAACGACACCGCATTTGATGCGCCGGTGGCGGATGACGACGAGACCCCTTTCTACGCCCCTGCGAACTACCTGGAAGATATGAGTGCCGATCCGGCCAGCCAGGTTGAAGATGCCAACTGGAAGCAGGAAACCGAACAACAGCTGATGACCGCCATGCAGCAGCTGGACGAGCGCAGCCAGGACATCCTGATCCAGCGTTGGTTGCGCGAAGAGAAAGCCACCCTGCACGAACTGGCCGCGAAGTATCAGGTCTCGGCGGAACGTATCCGTCAGCTTGAGAAAAACGCCATGAAGAAGATTCGATTGGCACTGGAAGCCTAAGGGCTGCCGTGACCATCAACCGACCACATAAGAGCCGCTAAACTGCGGCTCTTTTTTGTCTGCGATACGGGCTGTGGAACGTGTGCAGGTCAAGACGACCGGCTGCCCTTTACGCTATAATCCCGCTTCACGAGTATCAGAGACAGACCATGCCCGCATCCATCTTTCTGCTGATGGCCGCCCTGAGCGGTTTGATCGCCGTAGCACTTGGGGCATTTGGTACCCACGGCCTGAAAGGTTACCTGGCACCCTACCTGATGGATGTGTACCAAACCGGCGTGCAGTACCAGTTCTACCATACCTTGGCGTTGCTGGTGGTGGCGGTCTTGGGGTTGCGTGAACCTGTCCGTGCGCTAAATGTGGCGGGCTGGTGTTTTGCCCTCGGTATTGTGCTCTTCTCTGGCAGCCTGTATTTGTTGGCACTGAGCGGTACCCATTGGTTGGGTGCTGTTACGCCGATAGGTGGCTTGGCATTTCTGGTTGGCTGGGCCGCACTGGCCTATTCAGCCATACAACTGAGCGGGAAACTGAACGATGCAGATTAATCTGAACGGTGACTCTCTGGATGTGCGCGACGGCGCATCCCTGACCGATTTGGTGGAGCAGCTGGGCCTGAGCGGCAAGCGTATCGCCATCGAGCTGAACATGGAGATCATCCCTCGCAGTGAGCATCCGACCACACAGCTGGCGGAAAATGACACGGTGGAAATCGTCAACGCGATTGGTGGTGGTTGAGCCTGCCATACCCACCATCCGTAGATTCATCAGCCATACGATAACGATAAACCTGGGAACAAAAGAATGTCTGAGCAAGCAAACGACGCCTTGGTAATTGCCGGTAAGCGCTACAACTCCCGTCTGCTGGTCGGTACCGGTAAGTACAAAGACCTGGATGAAACCCGTGATGCAATCGCAGCCAGCGGCGCTGAGATCGTAACCGTGGCGGTACGCCGTACCAACATCGGTCAGAATGCGGACGAGCCTAACCTGCTGGACGTCATTTCCCCGGACAAATACACCATCCTGCCAAACACCGCTGGCTGCTACACCGCAGATGACGCGGTACGTACCTGCCGCCTGGCGCGTGAACTGCTGGACGGTCACAACCTGGTGAAGCTGGAAGTACTGGGTGACCAGAAGACCCTGTACCCGAACATGGTGGAAACCATCAAAGCGACCGAAACCCTGGTGAAGGACGGCTTTGACGTGATGGTGTACTGCAACGACGACCCGATTGTCGCAGCACAGCTGGAAGACATGGGCTGTGTGGCGGTGATGCCACTGGGCTCCCTGATCGGTTCCGGTCTGGGCATCCTGAACCCACACAATATCAACATCATTATGGAAAGCGCCAAGGTGCCGGTACTGGTCGATGCGGGTGTAGGTACAGCGTCTGATGCTGCCATCGCCATGGAGATGGGCTGTGAAGGTGTACTAATGAACACCGCAATCGCAGCGGCGAAAGACCCGATCATGATGGCATCCGCGATGCGTAAAGCGATCGAAGCGGGCCGTGAAGCTTACCTGGCTGGCCGCATGCCACGTAAGAAATACGCCAGTGCCTCCTCCCCGATGGACGGCCTGATCAAGTAATTAACTGAGTTACACGCCTGAGCCCGGTGCTGGTCACCGGGTTTTGCGTTTCTGCAGCGAGAGCTATGAGCGAAGAACAGATCCCACAGCAGCCTGAATCTGAAGCAGGCGAAGAGAAGAAATACATGCGTAAGGTACGTAGCTTTGTGCTGCGTGCCGGTCGAATGACCGAAGGTCAGCAGCGCGGCTTCGATGAAGCCTGGCCGCTGATGGGCCTGGAGCTGGAAAACGGCATGATCGATACCGCCGAAGTCTTTGGTCGTGAAGCACCGGTGGTGCTGGAGATCGGTTTTGGTATGGGCGATTCCCTGATCTCCATGGCCAAGGATCAGCCAGAGAAGAACTACATCGGTATCGAAGTACACCGTCCGGGTGTAGGCCGTTTGCTCAACAACGCCAAGCTGGAAGGTCTGGAGAACATCCGTGTGTACTGTGACGATGCCGTAGAAGTATTGGCGCAGTGTATCCCGGATGGCAGCCTCGACACGCTGCAGCTGTTCTTCCCGGATCCATGGCACAAGAAAAAGCACCACAAACGCCGTATCGTGCAGCCTGAATTCGCTCAGGCGCTGCGTAAGAAGCTGAAAGTAGGCGGTGTGTTCCACATGGCAACTGACTGGGAAAACTACGCCGAGCACATGATGGAAGTGATGAGCGCGGCAGAAGGCTACCAGAACGTGGCCGGTGACGGTCAGTACTCACCGCAGCCGGAATGGCGCCCGGTGACCAAGTTCCAGAAACGCGGCGAGCGTCTGGGGCATGGGGTCTGGGACCTGATGTTCGAACGCACTGCATAAACTCTTTTCAAAGGCCTGCTATCAAGCAGGCTGTGCTCAAACAATAAAGTTGTTAACAAAACAATAAAGTCTTTAAGCAGACAATAAAGTAGTTAAGTAAACAATATAGTTGTTAAGTTAGTGGACAAACTGATGTCCGTTAACGATAAGCGACCAGGACGGTCGCTTATCGGCACAGAGTGGACATTATCGTTGCTTTCAGCAAAAGCACGAATCTAGCGCCAGTGAATTGTTACTCTGCCCCCGATTTCTGGATTCTCCAGGATAACCCCCTTGATGATGTAGCTGGCATAGATCAGTGCCTGTAACTGGTCAAAACCAACTGTTTTGTATTTACGGGCCGTAATGAGTATCCAAAGTTGGGTTTTAGGTACTGTAAAGTGGTTGCTCATGAATCACTACTGCGAACACGGTGACGAGCATTTACCGTAACGCGAATTCAACTCCGAAGTGATACATCTGCCTATGCAGCCTGAATCTGTTCTTTCAACACGATTTCGGGCTGCCTGAACCCGAGGCATTTGCGAGGCTTCAGATTTAACTGTTTTTCTGCCTGGCGAACATCCTTGTCCGGGATCGTACGCTCCTTGGCTACTGTTGCATTTCAACTCCCGGTAGATTGTCGAACGAAGAACCTCAGCTGCTCTGGCAATCGCTGTCGCCGAACCTCCCTGCGCAAGGAAAGCCGATATCTGGTATCGTTTCCCCTCGGTCAACTGCTGATAACTTATGGTGACACGTCTTTTACTTTGGCGAGCGGAAGCGTACCACTAATCAGCAGTCGCACTTATTTATTTAAATCACCGCTGGTCGATGATGACCTTCAGGGTTGAGTTCATGTAGTAATCGTCTATTACTGCTAGCTAGGTTTTAATCTCGTAATGCAACAGACAGCCATTGGAACTGGTTGGTATGTCGGTGTAATGAAGCAAAGGATTTCTTTATGATCAGAAGGTTCCGGCTGGAGCAGAAGTCTCATTACGAGAGGCGGGTAATTGCTCAGCGCTTGTCGGACATGCTTGATAAGTTCCTTGACGGACGGTGCGCTCCACTCGCGATCGGAGCTGAAAAGGGCGGTATCGAAGAGTGGGATGACGTGGTCATCCTCCACTCCCCAGACTCCTTTGAGCATCTGCAGGTCAAACGCCAAACCAGCGATTTCTGCACCAAGAATCCAGATAAGACAAAACAACAGGTCAAGGCATCCAAGGGTAAATCTGCCGGCACTGAGCCCGCTGGCTCAGTCATAGACTCGGCATTTGCCAGCCTCGCTAGGCACGGTGGCTTGGGCACTTTCGATTCCCTCCCGGATCGTCAGTTTCAGCTGACCCTAGTCGGTGCGAACCTAAAGATAAAAAAAGACCTGACCGTCGACCATTTGGATGCCTTGTGCAAGCTGTGCCGCCAAGACGGACTTGACTTGGACGAACTTGCCAATCGCAAGGACGGCCCCACCGAACGAACCTACCTTTGGCTCACGACCTGGTGTGGGTTCAAAGATTGGAAGCACATCAGGGACACCTTGCGTCGCGTCACCATAGTCTGCGTAGGCAACGATGCGACCCTAGAGCAACGCTCCGTTGAATCTCTCGGCCGGCACTTTACCGATCCGAAACGGACGCTTGAACGCCTAATAACGTACATCACTGGCGAGACATCTGACGTGTCAGCTTTGGACTGCCATGCGGTAGTCCGAGAACTCAAGGACGAGCTTCGCCCAGATATTGAAACCTGGGCTCAGTATCGTTTAGGCGACGAAGTTCTGCCGGCTGGCAGATCATGGTCTTTCGCAGGGACTCATGATCTTGGTGGGGCGGCTCCCGGATCTGCGCAGGGGGTTGTGGAACACATGTGGAGTAGTGAACCTGGAGCCCGGAAGCTAAGGATATACGCCCCATACACGCCCTCCACCGGAGCAAATCTCACTCTTCCAATAGCAATACTGCGCATGGCTTTACACCTGCCTAATGGCAGTCAGAGTCTGATGCTAGGCGAATCAACGTGGCGCAGTAACGTCAGCCATGAAGTCGGGTACACGCTCGGTTGCGCAGAGAACGACCTAAACAACCTCCCGTGGCTCGAAAACTCTGAACGGCTCGCGTGCGCGCTGGATCGTGAATTTAAGACACTAGGCGAGACGCGAGCCGAAGCTGATGCGCTCGCAAGCGCCATGGACAACTTAGTGTGGCAGGGGCTTATTCAAGGTGTTTCTAAAAAGCTTGCCGCCATTACAGATCATGCCCTTGCTGGTGCCATGGAAGCAGTTTGGCTGGAATGGTTGGACGGGTTCGCCAAGAATCCCGAGAGCCGCCGAAAATTTCTGGATCAGCTTCTGTACCCGGAAACGGAAGGGAAAAATGCGAAGCACGCACTTCGCCTTGGTCCTCGCACTTTGGATCTGTTAGTCACCGCAGTTGAAACCCTGTTGCTGGTTGCGGTGGGGGTCGGTGGAAACGGCAGCGGCTGGGCATCTTTCCCGGATTGTGGGGAGGTGTTGAGCATCGCGCTTAAGTACTGGTCTGGCCCCGCTGGCCCCGATGCTGAAGTCCGTGAGCTGTCTGACGACCCTTTGATGACTGTTATCGGCCCCTCTCCTGCCCCGGTCGTGATCCTTTCAGGAGTGAGTGCCTCCCCCTCAGAGCTATTGGACATAGGAATGGCTGATGACGCCGATACGGCTACTAGTATGGCAGCCGAGCGCCAGCCGCACCTTCTCGTAACTAGATCTGGGGCGTTTCGTCATCTGCGTAAGGGCACTCTGGCCACTGTGCAACAGTACTTCACCAAACAATGGCAAAATCGACTGTCCGCCCGCCAGTCAGCCATCGAAATGAACGCGAAAGGAATCTGAAATGCTAACAATCCCTGACATGGCTGCAGCAATCGAGAAGCGCGCTGAAGGTCGTTATGAAGTTGCCATATCCAATATGTTTGAATTGGTATCACCATCAACTGAGATCGACTCTACTGTGCTACGACTCAAGCGAGTTAATCAGGGAGGTGCGGGCTGGCGCACCGTGTTGATCGCAGCTTTTCCCTTCGATTTAGCAAAAATCCAGATCGCCTTTCGGTGGGCGGCGGATGTCCGTGACTTGCTAGAAGAGCCGCAAACGGCGGACCTCTACATGTTCATGGCCATCGAAGGCATTACGTCAGAAGACGCGGCTCGCCTCGAGGCGGATGATCGCTTCTGCAGAAAGATAGTGGTCAGAGAGCAGGAAGATGTCGACTCTTTTCTAGACCGGGGCTTTTTAGCCACTCTTTCGCCCTCGGGCAGCACAGACACCATCAGCGATCCACTATTAGCGTCTTTGGGCTCAATGGTCCAGGTGCATTCATGGGTGGAGCCGCACTTGGACACGTGGCGAGAATTGCTTCTGTCTGGAAGGCCAGGTGGTGATATCGCTGAAGCCCTGAAGGTTACGGCATATGGTGACGAGGACTCCCAATGAAACATCTCAAGTCCATTACGCTTTCCAACATACGCAGGTTTGGCGCCGACACCACGATTGAGCTTAGCCGCGGTGCAACCATTCTCCTAGCCCCCAATGGCACTGGAAAAACGTCTTTCTTTGAAGCCATCGAGTTCGGCCTCACTGGTAAGATTTCCCGACTTGGCGAGAATCTTTCTCCAATCATTCGAGATACTGAAACCACAGCTCAAGTGAGGCTGGATTTCGGTGACGTGCAAGCCTCTTCTCAAGTGAACAACACCGGTAACATTGAGAGAACGGGTGACTTAAGCCCTCTTTTTCCGGAGACAGACCCTGAGGACATTCCGTTTCTGCTTAGGCTTACCCATCTACTTGATCAGCGTGAGGGGGAATGGCTGGTAAAAGCAGACGCCAAAGTTGCAGGCTCTCAATTGGCACGGTTGCCGGTTGGCAAAGATGGCACTCAGGTGAATTCTGCTCTTGGTGGCATTCGTCGCGCACTCAAAGATCAACTGAAACAAGCCCAGGAAGCAATCGATAAGCTTGAAGAAGAGTTTGGGGAATGGCAGGCCTTGAGCCGTGATCGGGATCTAGCAGCTGCTCAGCCTCAAGAGTCGCTTCGTAGCAAAGAGCACATCGCTGACTCCATTTCGGACATTGCACGCCAGACGCAATGCTTCGAACAGTTGCCCGCAGGCCTACTGATGCCTTCGTTGGGCCAGAATGGCTTGGAAACTTTGCACGATGCGTTGGAACAGTTGGTAAAAGCCAAGCTAGACCGGCTTCGTAATAAGATCACGGCGCTAGCTGAAGTTGACGGTCTCATAAGCCAATTCGTTACTGAGCAAGCACGTTCGGAGCAGCTTGGTAACGAACTTATCACTGTTACGCAAGAGCTTGTGCAGAAGAAAGAGGAGCGCGCCCTAGTAGCTGCCCGTCATGAGAGGCTCCAACTGGAGTTGGTCACTGCAGAAGGTGAGCGTGATACCATCGCTCAGCATCTCAAGCGATACGCAGATGAGACCCTAGCCAAAGAGACCGTCGATCAACGAAAGCAGCTACTGGAGACCGCGGAAAAGACATTAAACAGTGCCGAGTCTCAGGCATCCCTCTTGCGTCGCGAGCATGAACGCAACGAGCAGCTCTGCATCCAACATGACCTCATCGACAGAGAACGCAAGGCGTTGCTACAAGTAGACGCTGACCTTCTCACTGCGCATCAACTCTTGGAGAGCTGGGAGCAGACGCTTCAGCACGTTGCGGCTGTCAAGGGCTATATCAGTGAAGAAGAGGCACGAGAGAATGCCCTTCAAGAGCAACTTCGAGCCGCGGTTTCGTCAAAGGTCTCCGCTGAAGTAGAGGAGCATGCAGCTAGGAGCAATCACGAGACTTTGGCCTCGGCCGCTGATTCCATACGGCAAGCCGTGGCGTCTATCGCGGCCCACCTACCAAGCGAGCGCGGTGACTGCCCCTTATGTGGTGAAAATCATGGTGCAGAAGGCCTTCATAAACGTGTTGCTAAGGCTCTAGAGGCTATCGACCCTAACGTTGTCGAAGCCGAACGACGCGTCAAGAAAGCAATTGATGCTTTGCGTGAATGCATAGAGGCGGTCACACACACCGAAGCAGAATTGAGAGCATGCAAAGATAGAATTGTTGAGCTGGAAGTCCAGCAAGAACACCTCGGGGCGGTCATAGAAGATCTTAGAACCAATGCTCTGCTCAATGCCGATACGGTACCGCTCGCGAAAGAGTCAATCCGACACCGAGAAGAAGCAAATGCTTCGGCCAAACTTCAGCTCGACGAGAAGCAGCGCAATCTTGCGCGCCCTCTAGCCCACGATGTCTTTGATCAGGCCAAAAACGCCTACGATTCGGCTGTTCGCGAATTGGACTCCGCACGGCAGGGACGATCAGAGGCCAGCAGCATGCTAAAGCAGGCGACCGCGGCATTGGACGCAATCATTTCAGACGCTTCGCCAGCACAAACGCTTGAAGAATTATCCTTGGCGCAAAAACAAAATGCCACTCAGGTCGCAAACCTGAGCGCCAAGGTGCTCGCCGAGCAATCAGCCTTAGATCGGCAGCTGGTTCAACTGAACGGCGTGACGAATAGGGTATCTGTCCTGGAAACACAACTATCGGATGCGCAATCTCGACTTGCTACTGTCCGAGCTTCTTGGCGCCAGTTATCGTTCGACGGCGATCCGACTGCCGAGGTGGCGAGCAGTCGAGAGGATCAGTTGCAGTCCTCAGTCTCCGAACTGACTCGATACTCAGAAACACTACAAACTATCAAAGTCGAGATTGGTGCCTGGAGAAAATTGGAGCAGGCGCGCTTTGTTCAGAGCCTCCTAGATCGTCGGCGCGGTGAGTTGTCGGAGGATGAATTCGCCACTAATCTTCGTCAGCGAGTAGATAAAGAACAATCAAGCCAACAGCGTCTATTGCTGCTATGCAATGCAATGGATACTCTCAGTAAGCATCTATCCACCGAAATTGCTAATGTTCAAAAGCACGTGCTCGCCGTAGTTCCGCGGTGGCAGGCGCTCTTGAAGCAAATAGTTAGAGAGCAACGCTTTACTGGGACAAATCTGGATTTTCGCAGCGCATATAGAAAGGAACGCGCTGAAGTATCCGCACCGCTGCATGGGGAGTTAGTCCCGGTACCGACGATAGCCAGTGAGGCTCAGCTGACGGATTTGCAACTCACCTTCCTGTTGTCAATGGCACTAGATCATCAGTGGTCTTCTTGGCGCGGCTTGCTTCTGGACGATCCAACCCAGCACCATGACTTGGTACACGCAGCCTCTGTATTCGATGTGCTTCGAGATTATATCGTTGATCATGGATTTCAGGTCGTAATTGCAACCCATGACGCCCTTCAAGCTCGTTACTTCATGCGTAAGCTACAAAACGATGGAATCGAAGCTCGCATATGGTCACTTACCCCAACCTCTGATGGTGTTACTGCCTCAGAAAACCCATGGGCGAGTAGACGTCAGATTATGGCTGAGCAGTAAAAATGATGGGTTAACGAAAATAGTTTATTAGGTGATTGATTTAAAATGCTTTTGGTAAAATTAAAAGCTTAGGCTTTCACTGAGCGAAGGGTAGTTGTATGTAGTTTGGATCAAAATAATTCCAAGCGCTCGCGGTGCTCTTCGAGGATGTATATTTTTCTTGTGAATCACGTCAATACTGCAAAGTAGAGGAGCAGGTAAGATCAATCTGAAGACACCCTTGTTGGAGACAGTTCCGTCTGTCTTGCTATGGCACATCTATTAGGGGTGATCAAGTACGCTAAGAATGATCATGCTGCGCTCCTTGCATGTAGATTTAACTTTATTGAAGCACAATCCAAGCCATAAGAATTGTAGTGGTTCAATGAACCCGGACACCAATTTAGGTGGTAAAGTCACCACCGTAGGAAGAGGTGTCCAATGGCAAGACAACGTCGATCATTTT
>NZ_JASBRH010000070.1 GCF_029961155.1 Pontibacterium granulatum
CTGGACGATTTGAAAAACTTCCCGTTCACCACCAAAGCGTATCTACGTGACGCCTACCCGTTCGATTCATTCGCGGTTCCGATGAATGAGGTTGTTCGCGTACACGCATCTTCCGGTACCACCGGTAAGCCAACTGTTGTGGGTTACACCCAGAACGATATCAATACTTGGGCTGACGTCGTTGCACGTTCCATCCGTGCTGCGGGTGGCCACTACGGTGACAAAGTACACGTTTCTTACGGTTACGGTCTGTTCACGGGTGGTATGGGTGCACACTACGGTGCCGAGCGTCTGGGCTGTACTGTGATCCCTATGTCCGGTGGCCAGACCGAGAAACAGGTCCAGCTGATCCAGGATTTTGATCCGGACATTATCATGGTGACGCCATCCTACATGCTGAACCTGATCGACGAGATGGAACG
>NZ_JASBRH010000071.1 GCF_029961155.1 Pontibacterium granulatum
CCCCCCCCAGTTCACGCAGTACCAGCGCGAAGCAGGTCGCACCAATAAAGATCGCAAAGATGTACGCGGTGGTGTTCATGGTACCGCCGACAACGTCTTTCAGTACTTTGAAGCTGAACTTCTTGTTGTACATCGCCAGCAGCGTTGCGCCGAAGGCACCGACACCGGAGGCTTCGGTGGGAGTTGCGATACCGGCGAAGATGGAGCCCAGTACGACAAAGATCAGTGCCAGAGTTGGTAGGACCGCTTTCATTACATTAACGAAGGCGCCCAAGGTGATTGGCTTGGCGTCTGGTGGAATGGGTGCCGCCTCCGGCTTTACGAAACCGGTGATCAGAATGTACAGGATGTAGAACGCACCCAGCATCAGGCCCGGGAT
>NZ_JASBRH010000072.1 GCF_029961155.1 Pontibacterium granulatum
GTTGTCTCAAGCGAGGCGCATATTTTACTTCGCGCCGTGTCGTTGTCAACCGTTTATTTGCAAGTTTTTCAAAAGTTTTTGAAGCTTGCCGGTGAAAACGACGGTTTAAATAGTCCGCTAATTTATCAAGAAAATCAACTACTTATTTAAACCCATCTCAGCGCTCATGGAGTGCTGCAGTGCAGCGTCGCTGTGATGTGGGGGCGCATTCTACAGACCTCAGAAATGCCGTCAACACCCTTTTTAAAAAAAACGTCAAAAAAGGTAAATAAATGACAAAACGGCTAAAAAACCACCAATACCAAACCAATACCAAACCAATACCGGTCATTAAGCAACCAACCCTGAACGACAGGCACAAAAAAGGCGCCT
>NZ_JASBRH010000073.1 GCF_029961155.1 Pontibacterium granulatum
CCATTTATTTTACGCTGTGGTGGGCGTAGCTCAGTTGGTAGAGCCCCGGATTGTGATTCCGGTGGTCGTGGGTTCGAGCCCCATCGTCCACCCCATTCCCTGTTTTAGGGATAAGGCGTTATGAGGATCATACCTCGCATATCAGAAGGCTGGCCTTAAGGGTTGGCTTTTTTTGTTTAGGATTCTCCTCTTTGTTGAGGTTGTACACTCGGCAATGTGAGTGTTTAGCCTCGCGGCGTGAATCTATCGATTCGCGCATCTTAAAGGTTGTACGCTGTGGTGGGCGTAGCTCAGTTGGTAGAGCCCCGGATTGTGATTCCGGTGGTCGTGGGTTCGAGCCCCATCGTCCACCCCAATTTCCCTCT
>NZ_JASBRH010000074.1 GCF_029961155.1 Pontibacterium granulatum
TCAACCGGGTTGTTCGGCTGTTCTGGGATTGCGTGCAGGTGAGGAGGAATTGGATGGGTGCTGAGGTCAGGATCGTAATCGTAGATCTTGGCCTCACCCACAGATTTAACAGTTGTGGAGAGTTTTTCTTGTTGCATGGTACTGATCCTGGTTTAGGTATCCGGAGGGGCGGTATCGCCCGTCGGGCCCTCGCAACTCCGACATTGGGGCTCAGAGCTAGAGGCGGGCGATACCGAAACTTTTAAAACCGGGTGGATCAGTTGATGCCAGCGATTTCACGCATCATGGTCATGATTTTCTTGCCCACAATGCCTTCCATGTACGGCCACTCTTTGGAGTACAGGATCT
>NZ_JASBRH010000075.1 GCF_029961155.1 Pontibacterium granulatum
TCAACCGGGTTGTTCGGCTGTTCTGGGATTGCGTGCAGGTGAGGAGGAATTGGATGGGTGCTGAGGTCAGGATCGTAATCGTAGATCTTGGCCTCGCCCACAGATGTAAGAGGTTTTTCATGTTGCATGGTTCTGATCCTGATAAGGGTTTCCGGGGTGGTACCACCACACTCCGCTGACCGACTAGTTGGGCGTGTAGGTCAGCGGGGCGGAGGTACCGAAACGGTTAAGGCCGGTTAGGATCAGTTGATGCCAGCGATTTCACGCATCATGGTCATGATTTTCTTGCCCACAATGCCTTCCATGTACGGCCACTCTTTGGAGTACAGGATCT
>NZ_JASBRH010000007.1 GCF_029961155.1 Pontibacterium granulatum
AAAATGATCGACGTTGTCTTGCCATTGGACACCTCTTCCTACGGTGGTGACTTTACCACCTAAATTGGTGTCCGGGTTCATTGAACCACTACAATACTGCAAAGTAAACGCATGGTGTGATCACATTAATGCGTAGGTTGGCCATTGCGAAGCGATGCTCAACAAGTCGAGTCAGGGTTACCCTTAACTGTTGGGCTTCGCGTTGCGAAGGCCAACCTACAACGTGGGAAGTAAGCGCACGTTGTAACCCCATAAAAGCGTAGGTTGGCCATTGCGAAGCGATGCCCAACAAGTCGAGTCAGGGTTGCCCTTAACTGTTGGGCTTCGCGTTGCGAAGGCCAACCTACAACGTGGAAAGTAAGCGCAGGTTTGATCACAAAGAAAGCCCGGACATCAATCTGTGCCGGGCTTTTAGGTTGGGTGATGGGGTGTATCAGGCCGCGCTGGTGGTGAAATGTTTGCCCAGCAGCGCGTGGTAGAAATCGCGGTCCGAGAGGATACCTACCAGGCTGTCGCATTCCTTGAGCAACACCGGCTGGCCGGTGCGATAACGGATCTCGATCGCCTGGCGCATGGAGATATCCGGTGTCGCCATGACCAGGGTATCTTCCGCCAGATGGTCTACATTCTGACCTTCTTCCCACTGATGCAGCGACAATGGCTGCCCCTGACGGCTGGCGGCTACGACGTGGCCCAGCTCGTTGGTGGCGATGCAGGTGTTGTCGTTACGGTTGAGTACCAACATCTCTTCCAGTTTTTCCAGCTCGTTGATCTCTGTCATCAGCGAACGGCCGCGCAGTACATTGAGCGGGTTAGTGTGAGCGACAAAATCTTCCACGTAAGCGTTGCTTGGATTCAGTACAATCTCTTCCGGCTTGCCGTGCTGGATGATCCGCGCAGACTCCATGATCGCGATATTGGTGCCGATCTTCAGCGCCTCGTCCAGATCGTGACTGACAAACAGGATGGTCTTGTTCAGCCGTTGCTGCAGTTCGATCAGCTCATCCTGCAGTTGGCTGCGGATCAACGGGTCCAGTGCGGAAAAGGGCTCATCCATGAGCAAAATATCGCTGTCCATGGCGAAAGCACGTGCAAGGCCTACACGTTGTTGCATACCGCCCGAGAGTTCATGGGGGTATTTGTCTCTCCATTCAGCCAGGCCCACCATCTCCAGCTTTTCCATCGCCTGGGCACGGCGCTGCTGTTTGCCGATCCCCTGCATCTCCAGGCCAAACGCCACGTTGTCCAGCACGCTCAGCCACGGCATCAGGGCAAACTTCTGGAACACCATGGATATACGGTGGGTGCGCATGTGGCGCAGGGTAGCGGCATCACAGCTGGCCATATCCACCATATTGTCGCCGTCGCGCACCAACAGCTGGCCGCGGCTGATCGGATTAAGACCGTTGACGGCACGCAGCAGGCTGGATTTACCGGAGCCGGATAGCCCCATCAACACGCAGATCTCACCCTGCTGCACCTCGATCGTGGCGTTATGGACGCCCACCACATCGCCGGTGGCGTCGATGATCTCCTGCCGGGACTTGCCTTGATCAAGCAGGTTCAGGCTCTGTTTCACGTTGTCGCCAAAGACAACGTCCAGGTTGCGAATACTTACTGCCGTCATAATTAACCCTCCTCCTTAGTGCCCGGTGCTTTGCAGATACGGTCGAGAATGATCGCCACCAGAACGATCGCCAGGCCGGCTTCGAACCCTTGGGAGATGTTGACGGTATTTAGCGCACGGATAACCGGTTTGCCCAGGCCGTCGGCACCCACCAGGGCGGCGATGACCACCATGGAGAGGGAGAGCATGATGCACTGGGTAATGCCCGCCATGATGTTGGGCATCGCCGCAGGCAACTCCACTTTATACAGAAGCTTCATTGGCGTAGCGCCAAATGCCTTGCCAGCTTCGATCAGGTCTTCCGGCACCCGGCTGATCCCCAGGTAGGTCAGACGGATCGGTGCGGCGATGGCAAAGATAATGGTGGAGATCAGACCCGGCACCACACCCAGGCCAAACAGCACCAGCGTTGGGATCAGGTACACAAAGGTAGGGATGGTCTGCATCAGGTCGAGAATCGGTCGCAGAATGGTGTATAGCCAGGGGCGATGTGCGGCCAGAATCCCGATTGGGATGCCCACTATGACGGATAGAGTGGTTGCGGTGAGTACCAGGACAAAGGTTTCGATCATCTCTTTCCAGTACCCCAGATTGAGAATCAGCAGCAGCGCGACCACCACAAAAATGACCAGCGGCATACTGCGGTGCAGCGCCCAGGCGATGGCCGCGGTCAGTGCCATCGGCACAAAAGGGGGAAACCACTGAAAGATATCGACCATGGAGAGAATCACCCACTCCAGGGAGATAGATATCGCATCAAAAAAGCCAGCGGCGTTAAACGTCAGCCAGTCGACGAAGGCTTCCATCCAGCTGCCGAGCGGGAGTTTGTTTTCAGTAAACCAGTTCATCTGTTCTGCCTTATGTATCGATAGGGGGTACCAACGACAGGGCCTTGGGTACCCGAATTCTTTATTGTGTATGGGCAGTGTCGCGACCGGCGGCTGGTTTCACCGGTCGCAGTTGTATTAACGACATAGGGTCTGACGGAGTGTTTGCAGCCAGACCCGTGATCAGCCGGATCAGAGACCCAGGTGGCTGCGTACGGCTGCCAGGGCATCACCGCCGTCTTTGGTGGTCACGCCGTCCAGCCAGCCATTCAGAACTCCCGGATTGGCTTTCAGCCACTCACGGGCAGCTGGCTGCGGGGCCAGACCGATGTCCAGGATGGAGCCCATCACTTCGTTCTCCATTTTCAGGCTGAAATTGAGGTTCTGCAGCAGACTACCCACATTCGGACACTCTGTGGTGTAGTTCTTACGGACGTTGGTGTAGACGTTGGCACCGCCGTAGTTGGGGCCGAAGTAGTCATCACCACCGGCCAGATATTCCATCTGCACGTTGGCGTTCATCGGGTGTGGGGCCCAGCCCAGGAAAACGATCCACTGGTTGCGCTTCGCGGCGCGGGATACCTGGGAGATCATGCCTGCTTCGCTGGATTCCACCAGGTTAAAGCCTTTGAGACCGAAGGCGTCCTTGTCGATCATGTCCTGAATCAGGCGGTTGCCATCGTTACCCGGCTCGATGCCGTAGAGGCGGCCCTTGAACTTGTCTTTATGTTTGGCGATGTCGGCGAAGCTTTGCACGCCCGCATCGTAAACGTACTTAGGCACCGCCAGGGTATATTTCGCCCCTTCCAGATTGGCGCGCACCGTTTCAACCGTGCCTGCTTCGCGGTACTTGGCGATGTCGGCTTCCATGGTAGGCATCCAGTTGCCAAGGAACACGTCGATATCACCGTTGGCCAGGGAGGTGTAGGTAACCGGTACAGACAGCAGCTGTGTGGTAGGGATGTAGCCGAGGGCTTCAACCACTTCGCTGGTGATTGCGGTGGTGGCGGTGATATCGGTCCAGCCGACGTCGGAAAAGCGCACTGTGTCGCACTGGTCAGCAAAGGCCAGGGATGCCGATAGCCCCACTGCAGCGGCAACACCACGCATCAGGTTAAGTTTCAGGCCGGATTTGTTCTTTCGATTCATCATGAGTGTTTCCCTTATTTTTGTTGTTCGGTCTCGTGCTCTTGATGTGATTCGGTCGATTGATCACACCGGTACAGGCTTGTGATAGTTCTCCCGACTGAGAAGTTGGGTTACTATCCGTCATGGTCGTGATGGACCTCAGGGTCTGTTGTGAGAGCCAGTGACCTCGCAAATCAGCTTGGCTCCCACGGACGCGGCTTATGGGCCTGTATCTTGAAGAGGAAAGAGATATGGGCCCCCCCACCACTTACTCGAATGTTCTGCTGATACTCAGAAACACCCGTGCGTCGGCCACCTCATAGGTGTCGGACGCGTCGTTGGCATCGGTATCGGTGTAGCTCAGCGCCATATCGAAACCGGCCAGGCTCTTGCTGAGAGAGGCCCCCCAGTGATTGATCGCGTTATCTCCGTACCAGTACACGTCCTGGCCGTTGCCGCTGTCGAGCAGTTCGGTGTGGGACGCTTCCAGCGTCAGGCCTATCTCATTGCCCAGATCAAAGGTGTGGCTCAGTAACACCAGGTAGGAGGCGCCGACATCAAAGGAGTAGTTGTCGGAGTACGCCAATTTAAGGGTGGTGGCACCCTTGTAGGTCAGGGAACCGTAGACCTCGCCGTAATCGGATTCGAAGCCGGTATCGTTGGCACCCGGATAGGTGTAGTAGGCGTAACCCAGGTCGAAGCTCAGGTCGTCATTGATGCTGCCGGCATAACCGGCGTACACATCAAACTCCAGCTCTGCATCGGGTAACCCCGCCGGAGTGAAGTCGATCTGGGAGGCAAACGCGCCGACGTAGAAGCCAGCATCGTTGTACCAGTCCACGCTGCCCTGCAGGGCTGGATTGCTGTCGGTTTGGCTGACGCCGTTATAGACATAATCCGATACCAGGGTGGCGGTTGCGGAGACTTCCGCCTGGCTTGAGGTGGCAAATGCACAAAGGGCCAGGGCGGAACTGACAGTCGTTATTTTTCTTATCACTGTGAATCCCTTTTCAGGTTGTTGTGGTTGAATTGGCGCCCCGTCGAGTGGTTGAACGCTTTCAGGACGAGGCGCGGAAAGGGCACCGGAACCGTCCGGTGCCGTGTTCTTACACGGTTGCCGTGCATCTCTGTCAATGCAGACGTTAGTGCGTGTTAATGCTGTTGATGGCGTGGTTCGCCCAGTCAGTTGTGTGCATCAGACCGTCGAATTTCCGAGTGACCTCTTCAGGCCCCCAGGCGATAACCGGCACAGGGGTGTTGGTGTGTGTACCGGTTGCCCAGACAGTGTTCTGCTGCTTACCTACTACGCTCGCCAAAAGGTTGTGGCGCACGCCGCTGCCATACACAAAGAACTCTTTGTACTCGTTCACTTTGGGGAAGGTTTTGCTGCCGAGGTAGCCGTGGCCTTCGACGTAGTATTCGTGGTCTTCCGTCGTCAGAATCTTCTGGGCTTCCGCTTCGGTGATTGGAAACTGGGTGTATTGGTTTACCAGTTTCACCAGGTGGGCAGGGGTTTGTTCAGCCTTTGGCAGCGCGTCGAACTCGCTGAAGATATCCTCATAGGATGCTTTCTGCTGATAGATCTTATCCAGCGTATCGTAGCGACCGAAGTTATAGTTGGGTTTGAAAGTTGTCCCTTTAAAAACGTCGCCTTTCAGGTCTCGGCCTTCGGGCAGATTGTTGCGCGAATAACTGAAACCAAAACCGCCCGTTTCATGGTCCGCGGTAATGATGATCAGCGTGTCATCCCTGTCTTTGGCCCAGTCATACAGATACCCGACGGTACGGTCCATCTTCAGCATCTCATGGAGCATATAGCCGGTATCGTTGTCGTGGG
Organism: Pontibacterium granulatum; assembly: GCF_029961155.1. GTDB lineage: Bacteria > Pseudomonadota > Gammaproteobacteria > Pseudomonadales > Balneatricaceae > Pontibacterium > Pontibacterium granulatum. The sequence continues at coordinate 5,420 of NZ_JASBRH010000007.1, forward strand.
CAGCCCAGTCAATCAGCCCCGATTCGACCATCAGGAAGAAACCGTTCTCATTTTTTTCAAGTACAGAGATCGCTTTCTCGGTCATCTCCTGCAGCGTTGGTGTGGTGCGTTGCGGATCGGTAAGGGAGTTGGATTCCTCGATACCGTTCAGGGTTCGCGAGTAGGCAAACAACCCCAGCAATTTTTCGCCGTCCGCGGCTTGCAGCTGCTCTTTATTGAACGCCAGTTGGTAGCCTTTGTCCTGAGCCTGCTGCAGCACATTCAGTTCGTCTTTACGTTTGGATTTGATCCGGACGCTGCCTGCGGTCATCTGTTGGAGTGTCTGATGGATATTGCTGGCTTTGTCATTTGCTGCTTTGGGAATCCAATGGCGCAAACCGCCGCCCAACATGACATCAACGTTGTTGTTCAGCATGTCCATGGCGATCTCGTTCTCTTTCGAACGATGGGTCTGGTGTGCGGCAAAGCCTGCGGGGGTCGCATGGGTAACCCGGGTGTCGCTGATCAAGCCCGTCGCCATCCCTTTTTTCTCTGCCAGTTCCAACATGGTTTCGGTGGCGTCGCCATGTTGATCTGAACCGACCATTTCAGAACCGGCCAGGGTGCCGCTGGCAAACTGGGTGGCAGAGGCTGCCGAATCCACAACCAGAGCGTTTGCCGGGTCGGTGTAAGCCAGTCCCAACACCCCTTCGCGGGCGATGTTTTCCCAGGCACTGATACGGTTTTTATCCTGATACAAGGAGTTCGGCGCATGTTTGACATAGGAATTCAGCAGGCCTACCTGCTGAGCGCCCATACCGTCGCCGATGACAACAATGACGTTCTTGATATCACTAGCGTAGGCGCAGCTCACCGAAAGGTATGCCGCACCCAGAGCAGCAGTCCACTTACTTAAACTCATACGGTTTTCCTTCTGTTTTTATACCGCACGCTGAATCGTTGGCACTTTTTCAGGACGAGCGGTGGGAAGGGCACCGGAAAATTCCGGTGCCTTGATGCTTTGCTTTGCGGCCGGTGGGCCGCTGTATCACAAGGTGTTTTGGCTTAGGCCTATGGGCGCTAAGCAGGCTGAGGGCTCAGCCCGGGACGGCGCTGCAACAGCAGCAGGTAGATCACGGCGTAGAGGGCGATCACCAGCAGGCCCACCCAGGCAATATCGAACGGGGTGAACTGGTATGCCAGGATCAGGCCGTACATCACGATGAAGTTACCGGCGATGTATCTGGTTTTGCCGTAACGCTCAACGGTCAGATCCATGTTGCTGGTGTACAGGCGGATCAGGGAGTCGAGGGAATTGATCACGAAGATGATGCCTACGACGATCATCGCCAGTTTCATCATGTCCACGATCTCCAGCGCATTAGCGTGGTAGTAGTAGAGGACGGAGAACCACAATGCCAGTGGGATTGATGGGATCACCAGCAGGGCGGCACACAGCTGCCAGGTTTTCAGGCCACCTACAAAACGTGCCACGAACTGGCCGATCATGATGCTCCAGGAGAACCACCAAAACAGGTAGAACTGGTGATAGTCGGAGATGGGCAGAATGAACTGGTCCAGATTGGTGAAGTAGCCGCCGATGCCCGCCAGGGTAGATGCCAGTTCAGGCAGACCCAGACCGTCAGCGTTGAGCATCACGCCTGCGATCAGCGCCAGGAACAGCCAGGTGGAGGCGATACTCAGTACCTTCACGTACTTGATATCGGTACTGGAAAGTACGGCCAACAGGACGACAATGGCAACCAGTCCAAAGCGCATCGGATCGGAGATACCATCCACGTAGCTTGGCAGGTAGCTGAGGAACAGGAAGCCGGTGAACGCGCAGGTGGCGATCACGACGATATTGTTGACGATCTTTACGGCAGGGATCTCAAACAGTTTGACCTTGGGTTCGATCACGCAGAAGTAGAAGGTGGTCAGGAAGTAGAAACCCCACACCAACCCACCCCAGAAGCCGAACTCTATCGCCAGCGGGTTAGTGAATTGGTAGGCCTGCTCCTCAGCGTACACCGGAAACTCGGTGAGCGGGAACATGATCAGGCCCACATCCAGGCCGGAAGTGAACAGGATCGCCAGGAACGCGAATAGACTGCTTGGTATTTCACCCTTACACAGCACATTACGGCCCTTAATTACGATAAAGGCCGATGTCAGGAGTGTCACAATAATTGCGACGGAAAGTATGGTGGTCATTTCAGGATTGCTCCGTTCTTATATTTATAGTCTTAACCGGGGAGCCAACATCAGCTTACTGCCGCTGGCGCCTTTGTCCAAGTGTTCCTCCGTAGAGTGAGGAAGGCTTGGTGATCTGCAGGGAGGCTATCCGCCGCTATGAGCGCGGGAGCCACTCCAGCCGGTTTTGAAACGGAGATCGCAATGATCACGGCCAGAGCAAGCCGCGATAACGGTCCTGCTCTGCCAAGCACTACAGCGATGCGCGCCGGTGCTTGTGGGTTGAGTTCTCAGATATAGTTTCATCAAGCTTATACCTTTAATTATTTTTGTTGGCTGGGCTCTATTTTTTTATCTGCGAGAGGCTTGAAACCGACCGCTTAGCGGGGCATAGCGCGTTCAGGCTCTCCGGCACGCTGACTTTGCTGCCAGCTGTTATCTATCCACACCGGAGCGTCGGTCACATCCAGTGGTTTGCGGCTGAGGATCATATCCGCCGCTTTTTCAGCCACCATGATGCTGGGTGCATTCAGGTTGCCGTTGGTGATGGTTGGGAAGATGGATGAATCCACCACGCGCAGGGCTTTGATGCCGCGTACCCGGCACTGGTTGTCGAGTACCGCCATCGGGTCGTTGTCCGCACCCATCTTGCAAGAGCAGGACGGGTGGTAGGCACTTTCCACATTCTGGCGTACCCAGGCGTCGATCTCTTCATCGCTCTGGATATGAGTGCCCGGTTGGATCTCATCGCCGCGGTAGGCGTCCATCGCAGGCTGGTTGAGGATCTCACGGGTGAGGCGGATACAGTCACGCCAGTCCTGCTTGTCCTGCTCGGTGCTGATGTAGTTGAACTTGATGCCCGGCTTGGCATGTGGGTCGGCGGATTTGATCCACACCCGGCCGCGGGATTCCGGTTTGTTCGGACCCACATGTACCTGGAAACCGTGTCCGTCAAAGGCTGCCTGACCGTCGTAACGCATCGCGGCAGGCAGGAAGTGGTACTGAATGTTCGGCCACTTGAGACCGGCGCGGGAGCGGATAAAGGCGCAGGATTCGAAGTGGTTGGTCGCGCCCAGGCCGTCCTTGAACAGGATCCAGCGGGTACCGATCAGGCCTTTGCTGATCAGGCCCAGCTTGCTGTTCAGGGAGATCGGTTGTTTGCAGTGGAACTGGAAGTAAACCTCCAGGTGGTCCTGCAGGTTTTCACCCACTCCCGGCAGGTCGTGAACAACCTTGACACCGGCATCACGCAGTACATTCTTCGGACCGATACCGGACAACTGCAGCAGTTGCGGTGAACCGATGGAACCGGCAGACAGGATCACTTCGGTCGCAGCATGTGCTTCGGTGATCTGGCCGTTCTTTTCGTATTCAACGCCCACCGCTTGCTTGCCTTCCAGCAGCACCTTGCGGGTGACGACGCCGGTGATCAGTGTCAGGTTTGGGCGTTTCAGCGCACGGCGCAGATACACATTGGAGGTGGAAGCGCGCACACCTTTTTTCACGGTCATGTGCATCGGGCCAAAGCCCTCCTGCTGGTAACCGTTGTAATCCTTGGTTTCCGGGTAACCCGCCTCAACACCGGCATCGATAAACGCCTGATACAGCGGATTCAGCTTCATGTCGTTGCCGTTGCAGGTGGCCAAAGGGCCGTCGCCGCCACGGTACTGGTCTTCACCACCGCTCCAGCTTTCGGCGCGGCGGAAGTAAGGCAGGCACTCCTGATAACTCCAGCCGTCGGCACCCTGTTCAACCCACTCATCAAAGTCACAGGCGTGGCCACGTACATACACCATGCCGTTGATGGAGGAGCCGCCACCCAGCACCTTGCCGCGTGGGCAGTGCAGGACACGGTTATCCACATCGCCTTCGGCTTCGGTTTCAAACTGCCAGGCGTACTTTTCGGTATTCATCGGATAGGAGAGGGCGGTTGGCATCTGGATAAAGATGCTCTTGTCACTGCCACCGGCTTCCAGCAAAAGTACGTTGTTCTTGCCGTCTTCGGTCAGGCGGTCTGCCAGCACACAGCCTGCAGATCCCGCTCCGACAATGATGTAATCGTATTTATTTTTATTGCTCATAGTTACAGCTCACAGCTAAATCAGCGTCGTTCCCGGTCGGTACCCAATAGGGGGCTTAGTACGGGCACTCCAGATCACCCAGCTCGATATACACACTCTTGGTCTGGGTGTAGTGCTTCAGTGTCTCAACACCGTTTTCACGTCCGATGCCGGATTGTTTGTAGCCACCCACCGGCATTTCGGCAGGAGAAGACCCCCAGGCGTTGATCCAGCAGATGCCGGCTTCCATCCGGGCGATAACACGGTGGGCGCGGGAAAAGTCGGTGGTAAACAGGCCTGCGGCCAGGCCGTACTCGGTGTCGTTGGCGCGACGGATCACTTCCTCTTCGTCGCTAAAGCGCAGGATTGACATCACCGGGCCGAAAATCTCGTCTTTCACGTTGGGCATATCGTCGGTGCAGTCGGCAAATACCGTTGGTTTTACAAAGTTGCCTTTGTCCAAACCGTTTTCGGTGGCGCGTTCACCACCGCTCACCAGACGGGCACCGGCTGCTTTAGCGGCTTCGATATAACCCAGGACCTTGTCCATATGCTTGCTGCAGATGAGCGCGCCGATCTGGGTGTCCAGATCGCTGGGATCACCGATGATCAGGCGATCGGTACGTTCTTTAACCTGGGCGACGAACTCGTCATAGACGCTGTCATGGACAAAGACACGGGTACCGTTGGTGCATACTTCGCCCTGGGTGTAGAAGTTGGCCAGCAAGGCGCCGGATACCGCGTTCTTCAGGTTGGCATCTTCAAAGACGATCAGCGGAGACTTGCCACCCAGCTCCATGGTGACCTCTTTCAGGCTACCCGCTGCATCGGCCATTACTTTCTTGCCGGTTCCACATTCGCCGGTGAAGGAGACCTTGGCGATCTCCGGGTGGCGGGAGAGGGCCTGGCCCACACGGTAGTCACCCTGCACTACGTTGAATACGCCATCCGGCAGGCCTGCTTCAGTGAAAATCTCGGCCAGCTTCAGCGCAGTCAGCGGGGTTTCTTCGGAAGGTTTAAAGATCATCGCGTTGCCCGCAGCCAGTGCCGGGCCGGATTTCCACATGGCGATCTGAATCGGGTAGTTCCAGGCTCCGATACCGGCGCAAACACCCAGCGGCTCGCGGCGGGTGTAGAAGAAGTTGGTGCCGCCCAGGTCCTGTTGTTCACCCTGTAGGGACGCTGCCAGACCTGCGTAATACTCGATGACGTCGGCACCGGTCACGATATCCACACAGTTGGCTTCCTGTAGGGGTTTGCCGGTGTCCTGTACTTCCAGCAGTGCCAGCTCATCGTTGCGCTCGCGCAGAATAGCTACCGCTTTCTGCAGGATGCGGCCGCGCTCCATGCCGCTCATGGCGGACCAGACTTTGAAACCTTCCTGAGCAGACTTAACCGCAGCATCCACATCGTCCAGGGAGGCCTGCTGCACATTGGCCAGCAGCTCGCCGTTAGCCGGGTTACGGGTTTCGAATGTTTCTCCGGAGGTCGCGTTCTGGTAGCGGCCGTGGATGTATAAAGAGATTTCCTGCATTGCCTGAAGCCTTCTTTTGAATTGCATGCTGGGTATTCCGGTCCGGCGGGTGTGCCGAGTTGTCAATCAGAATCCCATTGATTGAAATCATCTTAGGAGCGGAAAAATGGGGCTTCAAACTGTCAATTCTTGTGCAAAAAGATAAGGAATTCTTATGCCAAACAGGGGGAGGGCTATGTTTGAGTCCGGATTGTGCTTGCTGAAGCCGGTATCAATCGTTGTCTCAAATACCGTCCTTGAGGTGTCTGTTTAAATATCCATATATGGCCGTAGGCCCCGTAAATAAAAGGCTTGGGTGAAGTTTGGGTTGTCGGGGAAAACGGGTTGAAGTTGTGTGGGAATCGGTTGCTTAAGTGGTCTGAGGGGGCGTGTTTTTTGTGGCTTTTTAGGTTGTTTAAGACGAAGGGAAATCTGGCGGAACCGGGGTTTTTAATTGTCTGTTCACGTCATGATCAATTTTCACGTGTCGTAAAAAGCTATTTTTAGCGTTTTGGGTGGGGTCGGCTCGTTTCGCATTAGTGGTTCTTATTTAAATGAATAAGGATAAATCGTTTCTCCTGACACTGTGTTCGCTTTATGGTTTTTAGCGGATGTGGCTCCTGTGTAGACGGGAGAAGCATACAGTTAAGTCCTTTTAGTGCTTGAAGCCGAACCTATCCGTTTTTATGGAGAAGTTTGTTTGGTTTTGGTTAGTGCACTACTCCAGAGCGCCAGGTCTTGAGCGAAGGGCCTGCGCGCTATTTATGCAGATACTCCGTTCGGTCATGCTCTGGACAGGACGGGTGTCTGCTTTTTTATATACGGGAAAACGCGTTAACGGGTCAGGTGTGGCTAAGGGGTACGGAGTACTACTGTCGTCTCCGTATTACTACGTAAATGCATTGTGTTTGGTGGAATTTTGTTCAACGCTGATGCAGGATTAGCCGAATTTGTTACCGTTAAGCTCGCTATGTCTCTTAAGTCCAAGATCCTCCTATTGGCTTTGTTGCCACTTATCCTGATGACCGCCGCTATCATGCTGATCAGCCAGCGTCAGGCGCATGACCTGTCAGAACAGGAGATCCATACCTTTGAGGGGAATTTGCTGGAGGCGAAACGTAGCGAGTTGCAGAACTATGTCAGTCTGGCGATGACCTCTATCGCTCATATAGTGAGGACCTACCAACCAGGGGATAAAGCGGCTGAAGAAGAGATCAAGCGTATCCTGCACGGTTTGACCTACGGAGACGACGGCTATTTCTTTGCATACGACCAGAGTGGCGTGAATCTGGTTCACCCGAAACAGCCTGAGCTGGTGGGTAAAAACCTGCTCGATCTGCAGGATAAACACGGCCAGTTTGTGATCCGTGAGTTGTTACGCGAAGCACGTGAGGGCGGGGGGTATGTGCGCTACCACTGGCGAAAGCCCTCCAAAGGGGATCTGGAAGACAAACTCAGTTATGTGGTGACCATTCCCAAGCTCAACTGGATGATGGGGACCGGCATCTATGTGGATGATATCGCCAGCGAAGTGGCGAAGATCCGCAGTCAGGTGATCCACAACATCCGCAACACCTTCTTCACGGTACTGATGATCCTGGGCGGTACTGCGATCATCATTATTCTGATCGGTGTGGCAATCAACGTACACGCGACTCAACTGGCCGATAAGCGCTTGCGCGCGATTGTCCACAAGTACGTCCAGTTTCAGGTGAATCAGCGGCGTAACTTCGCCCGCGAGTTGCACGACGGAATCAACCAATTAATGGTATCGGTGAAGTTTCGTATCGAGTTGGCGCGGGACCGGATGTTATCCGATCCCAATAATGCCGCAGAGAATCTGGATAAAGCTGAGGATGTGCTTAATCAGGCAATTCAGGAAGTGCGGCAAATCTCCCACGACCTGCGCCCCAGTCTGCTGGACGACCTGGGCCTTAAAGCTGCGTTAGTGAGTATGCTGGATGATTTTGCCGAGCGCACCGGTATCCGCAACAACATCCGTTTGCAGCTGCCGGAGCACCGCCTGCCGGATGATATCGAGATCACCCTGTACCGTATCGTGCAGGAAGCGATCACCAATGTGGAGCGTCACGCCGATGCCAACGAGCTGGTACTGCGCATCTGGACTGCCGATGACCAGATCCGGGTGGATGTGAAAGACAACGGCCGTGGTTTTAACCTGAATGCTGATGATCCGTGCGAGGGGATCGGCCTGATGAACATGCGCGAGCGCGCCGAGCTGCTGGGTGGTAGTTTCGAGATTCGCAGTCGTCCGACCATGGGCACCCGCGTACGTGCTACATTTACGCTGGAACCTGTTAACTGAGTAGAGGCTTATGCACGAGAGCAGTCCAGAGAACACCACCATCCGCATCCTGCTGGTGGATGATCATCCGCTGGTACTGGAGGGTATAAGCGCACGCCTGGAGAGTGAACCAGGTATCCAGGTGATCGGGCAGGCCAGTAACGGGCAGGAAGCGCTGGCGCTGGCAGCCGAGATGAATCCCGATGTGGTGCTGATGGATATCTCCATGCCGGTGATGAACGGCCTGGAGGCCGCCGAGCACTTCCACAACGATCAGCCCGATGTGCGGGTGCTGATCCTAAGCATGCACGAAAATCGTGAGTATATCGTCAAGATGATCCAGAGTGGCGCTGCGGGTTACGTGTTAAAAGACGTATCTTCCGACGAACTGTTGCGTGCGATCCAGACCGTGTATCAAGGTGGCACCTATTTCAGTGCCGGGGCTTCCGAAGCGTTGTTCAGCGAATTTGGTCATAGTGATCAGCCTGATAAAGCAGACACGGGGCTTACCAAGCGCGAAGAAACCGTGCTTAAGCTGATCGCCGAAGGGCAGGTCAACAAAGAGATTGCCCGTACCCTCAATATTTCGGTACGTACCGTCGAAACCCACCGCCAGAACATCAAGCAGAAGTTGAATATCCAGACAGCTGCTGGGCTTACCAAGTATGCCCTCGAGCATAATCTTATATCTCTGTAGGGCAGGCTTTAGCCTGCCGGCAGCCTAAAGGCTGCCCTACATTGGTTAATGAACGGCCTTCCTTATGGATATTGTGTTGGACATCGCTTTGCGATGGCCAACCTACAAAAACGTGGCTCTTTCTATATGTAGGTTGGCCATTGCGCAGCAATGCCCAACACCAACCACAATGCACACCCCATGACCAATCCCTACGGCTTTGCTACACTGGCGCATCGCTGATTTGCAGATCCAAGAGAACAATAATGAAAGATTGGCTGCGGCATCTGACCCGTTCTGCTCTGTGTGGCATCACGTTAAGTGCTATCGCATTCGCACCTACGCATGCAGATAATCGAATTATCTCCTTAGGCACGGGTGGCATTACAGGTTTGTATTACCCCGCTGGTGGGGCGCTGTGCCGCCTGGTTAATCTGACTCGTGAACAACACGGTATTCGCTGTGAGGTACGCAGTACGCCCGGTTCTGTAACGAATCTACAGCAGGTCTCCGACGGTTCGTTGGACATGGGGATCGCTGAAGCCGGTCAGCTGTTCAATGCGCGTCAGGGCGCGGGGAAGTTCGACAAGCCCGATCCCGAGCTGCGCGCCCTGATCAATCTTTTCCCTGAATACATCTCTATTCTCAGCCGTAGCGACAGCGGTATCGAGCGCTTTGCCGATCTGCAGGGCAAACGCATCAACATCGGTAAAGACGGCAGCAGCCAGCGTATCACCCTGAGTATGCTAATGGACGCCCGTGGCTGGCAATTGGATGACTTTTCACAGGTACATCAGCTGGCGCCTGCCAACCAGGCCGAAGCGCTGTGCCAGAATAAAATCGACGCGACCCTCTATGTGGTGGGGCATCCCAGTGGAGCAATCAAGGAATCCCTGCGTGACTGCAATAGCCGTTTGATCAGCCTGAGCAAAGATGACGTTGATACGTTGACCCGCAAGAACCCCCACTATCAGCCATTAGTGATCAGTGGAAAACTGTATGGGGATGGGCACGAAGATGTGCACACTGTGGGCGTCAACGCGACCCTGTTTGCCCGTGCAGACATGCCCGATGCAGTGGCCTACGCGATGGTGAAATCCCTCTTCACCCAGTTCGAACGCTTCCGTCGATTGCATCCGGCGTTTGTAAATCTGAAGGTGGAGGATATGGTGCAAACCCCGTTGGCAGCACCACGACACCCAGGCGCGGAGCGGTATTTCAAGGAAGTTGGGTTGCTTTGATCCGTAGGTTGCCAGCTGAGCATATTGTGTAGGTTAGTCATTGCAGCGCAATGCCTAACATCGAATCCGGAATCGAAGGCATGATGTTAGGCTTCGCTACGCGAAGGCTAACCTACGTTCTTTGGTTCCCGATCCGATTACTTCCGCACCGGCCCCATATCATCTGTAACCAATGGCAACTCCATCCGGAAATGCGCCCCGTCTTCATTCGGCAAACACTCGATGTGTCCTTTCAGTAGCTGACTCACCAAGTTGAAGGTGATGTGCATGCCCAAGCCACTGCAGCCCTGATTGCGCTTGGTGGTCATAAACGGCTCGAACAGTTTGTAGCGCCATCCTTCGGGCACACCTACACCGTTATCCCGGTAATCGATGATCAGGTTATTGTCCTGTTGCCGGATCTCGATACGGATCTTGCCGCCCGGCTGGTTCTCAAACCCGTGTAACAGGGAGTTAAGAATCAGGTTGGTGAAGATCTGGTAGTAACTGCCCGGAAAGCTGTCGAGCAGCAGTTGGTCGGGGGCTTGAATGCTGATCTCAGGCTGGCAGCGTTTCAGACGTGGTTTCAGCGACAGCAGGATCTCATCCATATACTGCACCAGATCGAAGGTGCGACGTTGTTCGCTGGATTGGTCGACGGAGACCTGTTTAAAGGCGCTGATCAGTTGGTTGGCGCGCTCCAGGTTCTGGCAGATCAGTTCGCTGCTCTCGACGGCGGTATCGGCCAACGGGTTGTCCGGGTTGAGCTGTTTCTGCTGTTTCGCCTGATCCGCCAGGAACGAAGCGGCGGTAAAACCGATGCCGATCGGTGTGTTGATCTCGTGAGCCACACCGGCCACCAGGCCACCCAACGCTGCGAGTTTCTTGGATTCCACCAGTTGTTGCTGGGTGGCCTGCAGCTTGGCCATGGCATCGTGCAGCTCCTGGTTACGTTCCTCCAGCTGTTGGGTGCGCTCGGCGACACGCTGTTCCAGTTCTCGGTTCAGCTTCGCCAGGGCCTGCTCGGCTTCGGCGCGTTTGCTCATATCCTTGAGCATGGATTCGCGCATGTTGTTCATTGCATCCACCACCTGACTCAATTCGTCGTCGCGGTTTTTCCCTTTGCGCTTGAGAAACAGAGGCCGGTCAAGATGGTCCAGCTTCAGACGACGGGCATACTGCGCCATGGTGCCCAAGTGCTGGGTGATCATGCGATGAAAGATGGTGAGGATAAAGATCGATACCAGGAAGGTCTTGATCCCCTGGGAGGCCAGGATCACCAATACTTTATCGGCCAGGCGGCGGTATAGCTCGTCCAGGCTGATGATCAGGGTGAGATTACCCACATCGTAGATCACACCGTTATCAGCACGGTGTTGCAGATCATAGTGACGTTCCACAATCGGACCTTTCTCCGGGCGGCTGCCGGCGGCGTAAAAGTCACCGTACTGTGAGCTGATCTCCAGATAGCGTACGTCGGGCAGTTGGTGCAGGCCATCCAGTTGTACCTGAATCTGGTCCGGGCTGATCTCCCACAGACTGTTGGAGAGGCTGTTAAGCGAGCTGGCCTCGATCTGCTGCAGACGTTCGTCGATCGCCGACAGTTCGTAGCGGTAATCCAGCCAAAGCTGGGTACCGGTGGCAATCAGGGTGATGGCTGAGCTGCAAAGCAGAATCGCCGCCAACAGACGGATGCCCAGGGGCTTTTGGTAGCGGAACTGATTCAGGCGTTGCAGCAAGGTCATAAGTTAAGTGTCAGTGGGCAGAGGTGTTGGAAAACACATTGATAACAATGACGCCGAGAACAATCAGCGCAATGCCGATGATCGCAGGCATATCCAGCTTCTGTCCATAGAGCATCAGTGCAAGGACGCTTACGGCGACAATGCCAAGACCCGACCAGACGGCATAGGCCACGCCCAGAGGGATAGTGCGCAGTGTCAGCGACAAGGCATAAAACGCGACGCCATAGCCTACGACAACCAATAAAGAAGGTAGAAAGCGGGTAAAACCTTCGCTGGATTTCAGGGCCGTGGTTGCAACGACCTCTGAAGCGATAGCAACGGTCAGAAACAGCCAGTTTTTCATCGTGTGTGTCTTCCGGTTAATGGGTAATAAGGCGCAGAGTTTTTCACAAACCCTGAGCCCGAAACAAGCTACAAATTCTAAGTCTCTCTCAAGCTTTTCTTTACCCACCATAGCCTGATCTGAGTCGTGATTTCATCTCTCGATGCTGGAAATTGCCAAAAGTGGCACGAAAGGAGGTTTTGTTGGCATGGAAGGCGGTCTTGGGTGTGTGGTCTTTCCAATATGTTAGAGGACGTCTTTTGTTGAAGACTCACTCCTGTAACACAAACGTGGTTGGCAAAAAGCATGAAGGGGGCCAGCCCCGGTTGCAGGGGAGGAGGTGGTTCACCGGTACGCCGGGCGAACCGCTTCCTGAGCGCAGCAGCGGTCGAGTGAGAACACGCTGCTGATATAAGAACTTATTTAATAGCCCGCATGCGGGCGCATAAAGATAAGAAGGGTTCCCATGTCTCTGAAGAACAAACTTGCAACTACGCTTCTGTCCTCCGCAGTTGGTCTGGCGGCTGCTTTCTCTGCAACTACAGCCAGCGCTGATCAGACGTACGTAACGATCGGTACCGGTGGTCAGACAGGTGTTTACTACGTTGTTGGTCAGTCTATCTGTCGTCTGGTTAACCGTGAAACTAAAGACCACGGCATCAAGTGTACTGCGCCTTCTACCGGCGGTTCCGTAGCAAACATCAACGCAATCCGTCAGGGTCAGCAGGACATGGGTATGGCCCAGTCTGACTGGCAGTACCACGCTCTGAACGGTACTAAGCACAAGACCTTCATCGATCAGGGTAAATTCGAAAACCTGCGCGCACTGTTCTCCGTACACAACGAGCCGTTCACTGTCGTGGCACGTGCGGATTCCGGCGTTGAAACCTTCGACGACCTGGTAGGCAAGCGTGTAAACCTAAACAACCCAGGTTCCGGTACTCGCGGCACCATGGAAGTGATCATGGCTGAGAAAGGCTGGACCAAGGACAGCTTCAAACTGGCAGCAGAGCTGAAAGCAGCTGAGCAGGCTCAGGCACTGTGTGACAACAAACTGGACGTCATGCTGTACTCCGTAGGTCACCCATCCGGTGCGATCAAAGAAGCGACCACTTCCTGTGACGCTAAAGTGATTCCAGTGACTGGTCCGGTAATCGACAAGCTGATCGCTGAAAACGATTACTACGCTGATGCAACCATCAAAGGCGGCCTGTACAAGGGCACTGATGCAGACGTTGCAACTTTCGGTAACGCTGCGACTTTTGTAACTTCTTCTGATGTAGATGCAGACACTGTTTACACCGTAGTGAAAGCAGTATTCGACAACTTCGATCGCTTCAAGCGTCTGCACCCTGCATTCAACAACCTGGACCCACAGAAAATGGTTTCTGGTGGTCTGTCCGCTCCTCTGCACGAAGGTGCAGTTCGTTACTACAAAGAACGTGGCTGGATGTAATTTCACACATTACACACCTTCACGCTTTGTGTAAGCAGAGGGTCAGGTGTCACGCCTGATCCTCTTCTGAGATCGCCGCTTCCCTTCGTTTGATGTGCAGATCTGCGGAGTGGGGTGGAGGTCTCTTTTTAATTCTGTAATTGGGAGCTGATATGACGGATCTGCAAAGCAGACAAGATCAGGTCGACGATAAAGAACTTCAGGACATGGTTGCGGCCAACGACACCGGCGCACGTATCCCTGAAGGTTTTCAAGGCAAACTGCTGCTGGGTATAGCGCTGTGCTGGTCTCTGTTCCAGCTGTGGATCGCTTCGCCACTGCCGTTTTACGACTGGCCTCTGATCGGTAGCTTCGGCATCTTTAACGACACTGAAGTTCGTTCTATTCACCTGGGCTTCGCCGCCTTCCTGGCATTCACAGCATATCCTGCACTGGCGGGTTCACCGCGCCACCATATACCGGTCACGGATATTATTTTGTGCGCCCTGGGTGCCTTCAGTGCGTCTTACATCTTCCTGTTTTACGAACAGCTGGCAACCCGTCCGGGCCTGCCAAATACCCAGGATCTGGTTGTATCCATCATCGGTATCCTGCTGCTGCTTGAAGCAACCCGCCGTACGTTGGGGCCGCCGCTGATGATCGTCGCGATTGTGTTCCTGACATACTCGCTGGCCGGCCCGTACATGCCGGAGCTGATTGCACATAAAGGCGTTACACTAAAAGAGCTTGTTAACCACCAATGGCTGACCACGGAAGGCGTTTTTGGTATTGCGCTTGGCGTCTCCTCCAACTTTGTATTCCTGTTTGTATTGTTTGGTGCGCTGCTGGATAAAGCCGGTGCTGGTAACTACTTCATCCAGGTAGCGTTCTCCCTGCTGGGCCACATGCGGGGTGGCCCGGCAAAAGCCGCGGTTGTATCTTCCGGCCTGACAGGCCTGATCTCCGGTTCCTCCATTGCCAACGTGGTAACCACCGGTACCTTTACCATTCCGATGATGAAGCGTGTAGGTTTCACCTCCGAAAAGGCGGGTGCTGTTGAGGTTGCGTCTTCCGTTAACGGTCAGATCATGCCGCCGGTAATGGGGGCTGCTGCATTCCTGATGGTGGAGTACGTGGGCATCTCCTATGTGGACGTTATCACCCACGCATTCCTGCCTGCGCTGATCTCCTACCTGGCATTGATCTACATCGTCCACCTGGAGGCGATGAAGCAGAATATGCAGGGTCTGCCGCGCCGTGTTGAAGTGAAAGCATGGCACCTGCGCCTGCTGGGTATTCTGACCGGTTTCCTGGTGACAGCGGGTATTGCTGCTGTTGTGTACTGGGGTATTGGCTGGATCAAACCTGCCGCCGGAGAATTCGCCGGTATGGTGATCGCTGTGCTGCTGGCGGGTGTGTATCTCTACTTGGTGCGTTTCGCAGCCAGCGTGCCAGATCTGAAACTGGATGATCCGAGTTCACCGATGGTACAGCTGCCGGAAGTGGGTCCTACCGTAAAATCCGGTTTGCACTTCCTGCTGCCTGTCGTTGTGTTGGTGTGGTGTCTGATGGTTGAGCGTTTGTCGCCGGGCTTGTCTGCATTCTGGGCGTCCGTGCTGATGATCTTCATCCTGGTGACCCAGCGCCCGCTGATGGCGTACTTCCGCAAACAGACCGATGTGAAAGCCCGTTTGCGTCAGGGCTTTAACGAATTGATTGACGGCCTGATTGTGGGGGCACGCAACATGATCGGTATCGGTATTGCGACTGCAACCGCCGGTATTATCGTAGGCGCTGTATCCCAGACCGGTGTCGGTGCCGTACTGGCGGATCTGGTAGAGGTGCTCTCTATGGGTAACCTGCTGCTGATGCTGATCCTGACGGCTATTCTGAGTCTGATTCTGGGAATGGGCCTGCCAACCACGGCAAACTATATCGTTGTTTCCTCCCTGCTGGCACCGGTGGTGATCTCACTGGGTCAGGAGTCCGGACTGATCGTACCGCTGATCGCAGTGCATCTGTTCGTGTTCTATTTCGGCATTATGGCGGACGTAACCCCACCGGTGGGGCTGGCGTCCTTTGCTGCGGCTGCGGTTTCCGGTGGTGATCCTATCCGGACCGGTTTCCAGGCGTTTAGCTACAGCATGCGTACCGCTTTACTGCCATTCCTGTTCATCTTCAACACTGACCTGTTGCTGATCGACGTAACCTGGGCTGAAGGTATCCAGATCTTCATCGTGGCGACTATTGCGATGCTGATCTTCACGGCCGCAACCCAAGGATACTTCTTTGCACGCAGCCGTTGGTATGAGTCAGTGCTGTTGCTGCTGATCGCGTTCTCCCTGTTCCGTCCGGGTTTCTGGATGGACCGCATTGTAGAACCGTACCAGCAGATCAGTCCGGCTGAGTTGGTGCAGAAAGCTGACGGTATCGAGACCGGTACAGAACTACGCTTGTGGATCGAAGGTGAAGATGAAGTAGGTAACCCGCGTTCTTTCGTAGCTAACCTGACGTTGGGTGAAGGCGAAGACGGTCAATCCCGTCTGGCCAGCACTGGAATCGAACTGCTTGAGCGAGATGGCAAAACCATCATCGATTATGTGGGCTTTGACAGTCCGGCGGAACATGCCGGTCTGGCGTTCGATCAGGTGATCACCGGAGTGGAAGCGCCACAAGCACAACCACCGAAGCAGCTGATCTTTATTCCGGCATTTGTTTTGCTGGCGATGATTATTGTGTTGCAGCGTCGACGTCGCAAAGAAGAACCGGCAGCCGTACCCGCGGCGGCCTGAGACCAGAGACCTTTTTGGTTTTCTGAACAGATGCCCGGCCCTACCCCGGTCGGGCATCTTCCAAGCACGCGACTATGCAGGAGAGAGCACAGATGTTTAAGAAAGTACTGGTTCCTGTGGACCTGGCCGAGCCAGAGTTCACCCGAAAGGCTATGCAACTGGCCCTGCGCGAAGTAGATGAAAATGCCGCAGAGTTACACCTGGTCACTGTTGTACCGGGCTTCACCAACTCGTTGGTGGCCTCGTTCTTCAGTGAAAAAGACCACCAGAAGGCCCTGACCGAGGTGGCACGTCAGTTCAAAAAATACGCCAAGCAGGCACTGCCGGAAGAACTGAAACCCGTTTTGAAAGTATTGGAAGGGTCGCCGGCAGAGATGATCGTAAAGTATGCAAAAGACCAGGCGATAGACCTGATTATCATGTCTGCCCATCATCGTTCCAAAGTGGACGAATTCCTGCTCGGATCGGTATCAGCGCGGGTGGTAGAGCGGGCTCAAAGCTCCGTTCTTTTGCTGAAAAACTGAGCAGTTTAAAGAAGGGCGAAAAAACGGGATTTTGTCCTGTTTGAAATCCAAATTCGGGAAAAGATTCTACAGATTTGGAAGCGCTAAGGGGTTAGCGCTTCTATACTTGTGGGCTTGCGAATAGGTCTGAAACGGCCTCCACAAGAGGGGTTCGGGCGTATTCGCAGCATCCATTGCATAACGATAAAACTAACGCCTAATACAGGATAAAATAACCGACAATGTCCGAACGAATCTGCGACAGCAGTGCGTTGCTGTCTCCGTTGAACGACCTTCTACAGCAACGCCTGTCTGCCGAAATGGCCACGCAGGTGACCGACTTCTCAAGTCATTACTACAAGACCGCAACTTCCGAAGAGCTGGCCGAACGCGCTTTGGAAAACCTCTACGGCGCCACCCTGTCGAGCTGGCAATGTATCCAGTCCTTTGATGGTCTTAAACCAAAACTTCGTCTCTACAACCCGGATCTGGAACAGCACGGCTGGCGCGCGCAGCACACCGTGATCGAGATCGTACAGACGGATATCCCGTTTTTGGTCGATTCAGTGCGTATGGCGCTGAACCGCTGTGGTCTGGTGATCCATACCATCCACAATGCCATTTTGTTTACCCGCCGTAACGAAAACGGCGAGTTGATCGAATTGTGTGAGAAGTCGGCTGAAGGCGCAAAAGCGGAATCGGTTATTTACCTCGAAGTGGATCGCACCAGCGACGGTGCTGAACTGAAAGCGATCCACGACCAACTGAAAAAAGTCCTCAAGCACGTGCATATCGCGGTGGAAGATTATGCTGCGATGCAGGGCCGTGCCGAAGCGATGCTGGCTGACTTGGCCGAGCGTGGTGAGCAGGAGGATATTCAGGCGTTCCTGCGCTGGATGCTGGACGACCACTTCACCTTCCTGGGGTACGATGAGATTCGTATCGATGGTGATCAGGTGCTGCCGGTTGAAGGCTCCGAGTTGGGGATCTTCAAATTAAATAAAAAAGCGTCCGGCAGTGCGCTGTCTGACCTGCGTGATGCCGAGCGCGAGTTCCTGCTGGAACCTTCCCCGCTGATGTTTGCCAAGGATGCCCGCTCCTCTCTGGTACACCGTCCGGCGTACATGGATCGCATCGTTCTGAAGCAGTTTGACGACGACGGCAATGTGACCGGCAAGATCCGCTTCCACGGTCTTTACACCTCCTCTGTGTACTCCCTGCCGATGTCCGCGATCCCTGTGATTCGCGATAAGGCGAACAACGTACTGGAACGTAGCGGTTTCGACCGCAACAGCCACAACGGTAAACACCTGCTGCAGATCATGAACGATCTGCCACGTGATGAGCTGATGCTGACCACCGAACAGCAGCTGCTGGAGATCGCCATGGGTATCTTCAGCCTGAACGAGCGCCGTAAGGCGCGCCTGCTGATGCGCCGTGATCGCTGCAACCAGTTCGTGACGTTCCTGTACTACGTACCACGAGACATCTTCACCACCGAGCTGCGCCTGCAGGTGCAGGATCTGCTGATGAAGGCGACCGGTGGTATCGGCAGTGAATTCACCACCACCTTCAGCGAATCTGTACTGGCACGCGTACAGTACGTATTGCGTATCGACCCGGACAATGCGCCGAACGTGGATATGGCGCAGCTGGAAGCGGAAGTGGTGAAAATCTCCCGCGACTGGAGTGACGAGCTGCACGCCGCGCTGACCGACGCATGCGGTGAAGAGAAGGGCAATCAGCTGCTGCACAACTACCGTTACGCATTCACCAGCGCGTACCGTGAGCACTTTGGTCCGGCCAGCGCTGTTTACGATATTCAGCGTATCGAAGCCCTGGGTGACGCCAACCCGATCACCATGAGCTTCTACCGTGTGCTGGAGCAGAGCTCCGAGCTGCTGCGCTTCAAACTGTTCAACGCCGGTGAGCCGCTGGTGCTGTCCGACGTGATCCCGGTGCTGGAAAACTTAGGGATGCGCGTAGTGGGTGAGCACCCTTACGCGGTGCGGCGTGCGGATGGCAAACAGTTCTGGATGCACGACTTTACCCTGATTTACCAAGGCTCCGAGCCGGTAGTGCTGGACGAAGTGCAGGACGTATTCCAGGATGCATTCGCCAGCATCTGGAGCGGCGGTGCAGAGAACGACGAATTCAACCAACTGGTTATCGGTGCCAATCTGAACTGGCGTGAAGTGGCAATGCTGCGTGCCTATGCCCGCTACAGCCAGCAGATCCGTTTTGGTTTCTCCCAGCCGTACATCGCAGGTGCACTGTCCCGTCACATTCAGGTAACCCGCCTGTTGGTGGCCCTGTTCCGTGCGCGCTTCGAGCCAAGCCGTCAGGACAGCGACAAGGTTAAAGCACTGGCAGATCGTATCGAGTCCAGCATCATCGACGCGCTGGACAAGGTGGATAACCTCAACGAAGACCAGATCTTGCGTCGCTTCCTGGAGCTGATCAAAGCAACCCTGCGTACCAGCTTCTTCCAGCGTGATGAAAATGGCGAGCTGAAGGATTACTTCTCCTTCAAACTGAGCCCGAAAATGATCAAGAACATCCCGCTGCCGCGTCCGATGTTTGAGATCTTCGTATACTCCGCGCGTGTGGAAGGTGTTCACCTGCGTGGCGGCAAGGTTGCCCGCGGTGGTTTGCGTTGGTCCGACCGTCTGGAAGACTACCGCACCGAGGTACTGGGTCTGGTTAAGGCGCAGCAGGTGAAGAACTCCGTGATCGTACCTGTCGGTGCGAAGGGTGGTTTCGTCGCCAAGCAGCTGCCAACCACTGGCGGCCGTGAAGCATGGCTGAACGAAGGTATCGCCAGCTACAAGATCTTTATCAGTGCGCTGCTGGATATCACCGACAACCTGGTGGCCGGTGACGTGGTACCGCCGGTTGATGTGGTACGTCATGATGAAGACGATCCGTACTTCGTAGTCGCGGCAGACAAAGGTACCGCGACCTTCTCCGACATCGCCAACGAAATCGCCGAGAGCCGTGGTTTCTGGCTGGGTGATGCGTTTGCGTCCGGTGGTTCCCAGGGCTACGACCACAAAGGCATGGGTATCACTGCCCGTGGCGCCTGGGAGTCCGTGAAACTGCACTTCCGCGAACTGGGCCTCGACACCCAGAGCGAAGAGTTCACCGTGATCGGTATCGGCGACATGGCCGGTGACGTATTCGGTAATGGCATGTTGCTGTCCGAGCACATCCGTATGTGTGCGGCGTTCAACCACATGCATATCTTTATCGATCCAAACCCGGATGCCGCGAGCAGCTTCATCGAACGTAAGCGCATGTTCGAACTGCCACGCTCCACCTGGGAAGACTACAACCAGGAACTGATCTCAGCGGGCGGTGGTATCTTCAGCCGTGCCGCCAAATGGATCGAGATCAGCCCTGAAATGAAAGAACGCTTCGCGATTGAAGCGGATCGTTTGACCCCGAACGACCTGATCAACGCGCTGCTGAAAGCACCGGTTGACCTGATCTGGAACGGCGGTATCGGTACCTACGTGAAAGCCAGCCACGAAACCCACGCGGAAGTGGGCGACAAGGCGAACGACGGTCTGCGTGTGAATGGTAACGAACTGCGCTGTAAGGTACTGGGCGAGGGCGGCAATCTGGGCTTCACCCAGCAGGGCCGTATGGAGTTCTGTGCCAACGGCGGTAAGTCCAACACCGACTTTATCGATAACGCCGGTGGCGTGGACTGCTCCGACCACGAGGTCAACATCAAGATCCTGCTGAACGAAGTGGTAGCCAACGGCGACCTGACCGTGAAGCAGCGTAACGCTTTGCTGCGTGACATGACCGACGAAGTGGCCGAACTGGTATTGCACAACAACTACGAGCAGGCACAGGCGATCAGTATCGCGCTGAACCACGCACACGGTTCCATGGACGAGTACACCCGCCTGATCAACCGTCTGGAAGATGACGGCAAGCTGGACCGCGAACTGGAGTTTATCCCGGCGCAGGAAGTGCTGCAGGAGCGCAAAGTGAATGGCCTGGGGTTGACCCGTCCTGAACTGTCTGTGCTGATCTCCTACGTGAAGGCCGAGCTGAAAGAAGGCCTGATCGACAGCTGGATCACCGGTGACGAATACCTGAGCCGTGAAGTGATGACGGCCTTCCCGCAGACACTGATCGAGGGTTACCGCGAACAGATCAACCAGCACCGCCTGCGTCGTGAAATCATCGCCACTCAGATCGCCAACGGTATGGTGAACACCATGGGTATCACCTTCGGTGAGCGCCTGAGCCAGATGGCGGGTTCTGCCTTTGACGAAGTGGCGGCTGCTTACGTCATCGCCCGTGATGTGTTCGGCATCCAGAAACTGTGGGCTGATATCGAAGCACTGGATAACAAAGTCGACGCCGCCCTGCAGCAGCAGATGATGGCTGACCTGATCCGTATGGGCCGTCGCGCGACCTACTGGTTTGTGCGCAACCAGCGTGCAGGCACTGACGTGGCAAGCGTGGTTGAGCAGTTCCGCCCAGCGGTACAGCAGCTGAGCAGTCAGTTGCAGACCCTGCTGAACGGCGAACCGCTGGAACGCTGGCAGCAGAAACACGACGAGCTGGTGGGTGCGGGTGTTCCTGCAGAACTGGCGGCCGTGGTGGCCGGTGCCGACAGCCTGTACTCCCTGCTGGGTGTCATCCAGGCGGCAGAAGAAACCGCTCAGCCGCTGGAGAAAGTGGCCGAGATCCACTTCAGCCTGGGCGACCGTCTGCAGCTGCACTGGTTCGACCACCAGGTGAAAGAGCTGGAAACCTCCAACCATTGGGAAACCATGGCACGTGACGGTTTCCGTGAAGACCTGACCCGTCACCAGCAGGCGATTACCGTCTCTGTACTGACTGCAGACGTTGAAGAAGCCGACGCAGCAGCAGAGAGCGGCAACGGTGCTCAGCTGGATAGCTGGTTTGCAAGCAACGAAACCATGCTCAAGCGCTGGCAGCGTCTGCTGAACGACATCCGCAACAGTGCTCAGCAGGATTTCGCGATCTTCACTGTAGCGATCCGCGAACTGCTAGAACTGGCGCAGGCTAAGTAATAAGCAAGCTGAAATGCCGCGGCTCCGATGATAGGGGCCGCGGATTAACTAAATACACTTAACTAAACCCAACACCCAAAAAGTAACGCCAACATGACTTCTAATAACCCTTTTCGTCCGGCAGTACTGATTCAATTCGCACTTCAGGTGCGCCAAATGGGAGAAAACAGCTGGTGGGTATACCGCTACGAGATCGGTCGTAACGGTAAACTGAGCCAGAAATCCCGCGTCGTATTCTTCGGCAACAGCCGTGCAGAAGCGGATCAGTGGATCGAGCGTCAGAAGGAAGAAGCAACGATTTACATGCTGTCTGGCAACTGATCCAAGCGGATTCGGACCACCAGACAGCAACGGTTATCCCCACGGATAGCTTTTACCAGAGTCCTCATGCAGGTTGCCCGTCCGAGCCCATGTAGGTTGGTCATCGCCAGGCGATGCCCAACAACAGGGATGTTGGACAAGGCCCCGAGTCACTCGCCGCTTTGATATGCGCAGATATCAGAGTGGTTGAAGGCAGCGCTTAAGCCCCGCAGCCTTCACCCCCAAGCAGCTGCTTTGCAGCTGCTGCCCCCTTTCTTTATCCCAGTAAAACTCCAGAATTATTTCCTCTGCAATCAACATAGATTATGTGCGGATTTTTGTAGGGTAGCCTTTAGGCTACCGGCACCCTGAAAGGTGCCCTACAGATCGTGTAGAGAGATAACTCGGCAGCGGCAGGTTATATGTTCCCACGCAGAGTATGGGAACGAGGCAAAGAAAGCTTGGAAGGTGTTTTGTAGGGTAGCCTTTAGGCTACCGGCACCCTGAAGGGTGCCCTACAATCCTGTAGAGAGATAACTCGGCAGCGGCAGGTTATGTGTTCCCATGCAGAGCCTGGGAACGAGGCAAAGAAATCTTGGAAGGTGTTATGTAGGGTAGCCTTAAGGCTACCGGCACCCTAAAGGGTGCCCTACAGAAGGCACGGCACTACGAGAGGAATGCCAAAGCGATGCCCAACACCCTCAAATCGGCAAGACGCAGCGCAATGCACCGTTATCTTCGATATCCAGCATCTGGCCATGCAGCTGCTCGGCCAATAACGTTATCTGTTGCTGCAGATGGACCACCCATGGCTCCTGGCTGAAGCGTGCCTGACCCAAGGTCTGGGAAACACTCAGCACCATCTGGTCATCCTGGCTACCGACCTGCATGGTAATTTTCAGATCGTTACCGCCAGCCTGCAAAATCGCCAACTCCACCAAACTGATCAACAACTGACGCAGGTACGCCGGATCGGTTTTGATCTGCGCGGGCAGCTGCGGATCAATGCTGTAATCCAACAGCCAGCCATCGCGGCGGCTTTGCGGCAGGAAGGTATGCAGTACTTCATCCATCAGGCTGATCGGCTCGATCATATCTACCTGGTGGGGTGCGCTGATCTCGTTCAGCAGGCTGATGCTGTTGTGCAGGCGCTGGTGTTGCGCATGTAGGTTGCTGGTCAGGTCTTTTGCAACTGGGTTCAGGTCAAACTGCTGCAGCCGTTGGCTCTGCTGAAGGATTGGCTGCATCTGGCCGTGGAGCTGTTTTGCCGCGGACTCCAGCAGCTGGCTATCGTTACCCGGTTGCTCCGGGCTCGTAGCGGCTTGCTGACGGGCGGATTTGATATCGCGGTAGGAGCGCAATGCAACCACCACGGAGGTTAGCAGACGGGAGGCAGACAGCTCGGCCTTACTCAGGTAGTCGTTGATGTCGTAGTTCACGATCACCTGGGCTTCCGGTGCATATCCCGGATGGCCGGTACGCAGGACGATGCGGATATCCTTGTTGCTAAGGTCGTTGCGGATATGCTCCACCAACAACAAACCGGCGTTGTCGGTTTCCATCACCACATCCAGCAACACCAGCGCGATATCCGGGTGTTGCGCCAGCATATCCTTGGCTTCGGTGCCGTTCATGGCACTGATCAGCTCAATCGGGCGTTGCTCAAACTCATAACCACGGAAGATCATCCGGGTGATGCCGTGGATGCCTTCTTCGTCGTCTACGACTAGTACTTTCCAGGGTGCCATACGCTACTACAAATCGTCTTAATAATTATTGTCGATGTGGCTGTGCTCGCACTTATTGCACGTTTGAGCAAACCGCTATTTTGCCAGCAAAGCGAGGCGCTGTACCAGTTGTTTTACCTTGGTATCCGCACCCCATCCCTCATAAAACCAGCGGGCTTCGTTAAAACAGAAACGGGCCAGGCTCGGTTGATCATAAGCACTGAGGTATTCGGCGTAACGCTCGTAGATCAGCGCCTTGTGGAAGCCAAACGGTTGCTCTCCTGTAGCTGCCAGTGCCTGTTCGAAAAAGCGACCTGCCAGCTGTCCGTCCAGGCGTGCCTTTTCTGCCTGTAACAGGAAAAGCTGACCGTTAAAGTTGGCCGGGCAGTGGCGTGCCCAGATCTCCAGACGCGACTCCAGTTGCTCCACCTCCAGGCGGCGACGTTTGCTGATCGCGCCCTGTTGCTGGGCCTGGATCAGGCGCATCAGGGCGGTACAGAACAGCGCTTCACTCACACCAAAGTAACCGGCCAGCTCGTTCTCCAGTTGGGATTCCCATTGGTAGAAGCTGTGCCAGAGGTGCTGTTGGTCAAGCAGCAGGGCGGCGATGATGGCGCTGACCGCCTGCCAGCCATGCTGGTATTCCACGGCATTGATACGTTGCTCGGTGGTTAACTGATCAATCAGTTTGAGTGCGGAGCTTTGTAGGCACTCGGCGGAGTACGCCTGATGCTGGTTGATCATCTGTGCATGTTGCTGCTGCAGATGTTCCCGTTGTGCCTTCAGGTCGCTGGTCGAGAACAGGTTGAGCTGTGCCAGCAGCAGACGGCTCTCACTTTGCAGTAACCACTGGCCGTGTTGACCCGTCAGGTGGTCGATCTGCTGCAGTTGCTCCTGCACGGAACGCAGTGGGCTGAACCAGTGCTGCACCTGACTGCAGTGGAGTAGGGCGGCACCGGTTGCCGAGTCGGTGTTTTCATTTTCCTGGATCAGGCCGCCGTAGCGGTTGGCCAGCTGCATGCCTTGCGCCGAAAAGGTCTGAGCGAGGGAAAAGTCGGCACAGAACCAGCTGGCAACCCAGGCGTAGGAAACAAACGCAAAAGGTGTGAGCGGGGTGCGGCCGTAACGCAGGCTCAGTTCGGTCATACGGCCAATAGCACAAGCAGCCAGCAACGGTTGGCTCTGCTGGCGGGCGAGCAGGGCGATCTGTTCCAGCAGCTGCAGGCGCACGTACTGAGAACTGTCGGTCAGCTCCTTCATGTCGGTGAGCGCCTGGGCGCTGAAGGCATCACTGATGTAGTTCAGCTGGGTAAGCAGCAACGACAGCTGCTCATTGGACTGTTGCGGCAATGCCTGATCGATCTGCGCCAGTTGTGCCAGTAGATAGTCGAGTGCATCCTCATGGCGACTCTGATGTTGCAGCAAACGGCTGGTCATCAACGCTGCGCGCCCGGTATCGGAACGGCTCAGCTTCTGCTGCTCAATCACATCCAGCGTTTTTTGTGCTTCTGCAATCTGACCCGCCAGCAGATACAAATTGGCACACTGCATACGGCGTTCAGTGGGATCAGGCAGTCCCTTTGCGGGAGGCAGGCCACAGGCGATAGCCATGTAGCGGCTGGCGGTAGCAAAATCCTGCTGTTTGCGGGCGAGGTCGGATGCACGCAGGGTCAGGCGCAAATAAGCCTGTTGCAGCTCGCTGTTGAGATGATCCGCGCCGATCTCCTGCAGATGAAACAGCAGGTCGCCAAGCTGTTCGAGCCCGGCGGAGCGGGGCAGGTTAGCGATCAGAAAGCGTGCGTAATTAGCGTGCAATCGCTGCCGGTTATCGCTAGCAATTGCGTGGTAGATCTGTTGCCACAGGTCGAGATCGGCAAATCGATACTGGGTGATGTCATCGCTATTCTGCAGGGCGATGATCAGCCCGGCTTGTTCCGCAGGCCAGAAGTGAATTGCCAGACGCGCCAACGGGTTGCCGGTGACTTCAGCTATCTGGTTGAGGTCAAAATGCTCACCGATGATTGCGGCCCGCTCCAGCAGTTCCAGGCTGAAACGGCTGAGGCCAGTCAGCTTATGTGATAATTGTTTCGCCCGATCGGGGGACTTCAGCCAGTCAGTGTTTGGCTGGCTGGTGGTCTGCGCTGGAACACTGTCGATCTCAACCGGTTTAACCTGCTGGCGGTATTCGCTGGGTGCCATTCCCATCCACCGCTTAAAGGCTTTCTGGAACGCGGATTGGTTGGAAAAACCCAGCTGGAACGAGATCTCACCAAAGCTGAGCTGGCCGCGCTGGATCAGCTGCAGGCACACCTCCCTGCGGGTCTGGTCGTAGATATCCTGAAAGCTGCTGCCTTGCTGGCCCAATTTGCGCTGCAGGGTACGCAGGCTAAGTCCAACGGATTCGGCGATCTGTTCCCGCCGTACACTGCCACCACCTTCGGCCAGCTGTTGGCGGATCAGGTTTCGGGTCTGGGCGGTGAGGGCGTTTTGCAGTGAGGCCTTACTCAGCAGGGAGTCTGCGAATTCCCGGTGCAGGTGATGCATCTCGCTGTTGGCGTCTACACAGGTCATCTGCAGGTAATCACTGCTCAGCAGGAGCTGGTTACGGGCCGCATCAAACTCTACTTCGGCGGCAAAGAACTGCTGGTAGGGCTGGATGTTGATTGGCTCAGGCAATGTTAGCTGTACCGCCAGGGCAGGGACCTGACGCCCGATTAGCCAGCGGGGCCAGTTGATCAGACAGGCGAGGAAATATTCCACCGCGTGGGGATCGTTGTCGTTCAGCTCCAGGGTTAAAACGGTGCCATCAACGTTCTGCTCCATCTGCAGCACCGCACCCTCAAACAGCAGTGGCAGGTAATCGATCAGTGTCTGGTAGGACTGCTCCAGGGTGGGCGCCGTGGACATCAGGAAGCCAATCGAACCCAGCATGCGTGGCTGGGTGGCTTCACCCAGATGCAGGGCGATGAGCGGGTTGCCACTGATCTCGGAGAGCTTGTCGAGCACCTTCGGATAGAGCGAAGCCGGAAAGCGCGCGCCGGGTTTGGTAAACTCCTGTTCGGGCAGTGCGGCAATCTCCAGAATACTCTGCTGCAGATCCTGCCCGGTCGGTTGACGGTAGTGCCGGGCCAGTTGCAGAACCGGCTCCAGAAGCTTGGCGGAAACTGTGGTTACGGCCATAGTAATAGCAATTAAGACCCTGTTGGCATATAAAGACCAATTCCGATGCGGCTGATCAAAAACGAGAAAGTGCAGAGTTAGATTATAATATGTCCTTGCGTGCCAGTATAAGCCGATTCCTGAGCAAACCTGCCCGATTTATGATCGGTGTGCTGCTGTGTGCACTGTTCAGTTCTGCTGTGTTTGCTGAGATCCTGCGCGTGGGCATGCCGTTGCCCGGACAAAATCCCTTCTTCTGGCGTGATGATGGGGGGGCTTACAAGGGCATCTATGTGGATACGCTGCGCCGTGTGGCGAATGATCTGGGCGTCGATCTCGAATTTATACCGCTGTCCCAGGCCCGTCTTCGCCGCCACTTTATCTCCGGCGAGATCGATATCGAGATGGGGGTATCACTCAACTTTGAAGTGCCACCCGAACTGGAGCAGGTCTCCTTCTACAGCCGCCCCTACGGCATCGTGAACGAAGTGATTATCTACAGCCCCCAGCTGTCGTTTCCGGTGTTTATCCTCAAGGACCTGGAGAACCGCCGCGTGGCCACCGTGCGCGGTACCTCCGTACCGGATAACCTGATCCGCGAAGACTTCGCCAACCAGTGGCAGATCGCCCAGCGGGTGCACCGGGGATGGAACGACGTAGGTCTGATGAAAGAGGTGCTGGCGATCCGCTACCAGCGTGAAGACAACCTCAACTACGAGATCTCGCTGCCCTATAACAGCAATCCGGTTGTGTTCCGTTTGCATGTGGATAAGAAGGCGCTGCTGCAACCGATGAATGAGTCGATCGAACGGTTGGAGGAGCAAGGTGAACTGGAACGCTTGGTATGTAAGTACCTTTGTGGCACGGGTGAGGTTAATCAGTAGGTTTTGCTTTAACCATGCAACAGGGCTTGAATCAGATTGGCGCAGACATTCGAGTGAATTTGGGCTTGCGCAGAAAAGCTGACTCACTATAATACGCCGGACTTCAGGACTATAGCTCAGTTGGTTAGAGCACCACCTTGACATGGTGGGGGTCGGCGGTTCGAGTCCGCCTAGTCCTACCAGAATTCTTAACGAAAACAGCCGCTTACGGGTCATGCCGAGCGGCTGTTTTTGTTTGTATATGGTGCTTAGACTGTTTGGGAAACCTTTGGGAAACATCGATGTGGAGTGAACGAGGGCGAGCCCGTTAACGCCTTACTATGAATATATGCTTTGAGTGTGTATTCCAGAGTGGTTGCTTCCCGTTAGTGTTGAGGATATTCAGCATCTGAAGAAAGGTAAGTCCTGCTGGCATTGCCGATATTACAACAGGCCTAAAACTGGGTTTATACTTGATGGCCCAGTTTCTAGCGTACGCACAGTAAATCGTACGAAGCTTTTGTATCCGATCGAAGGCGAGTTTATGCCTAGAGATTGTCATACAGAAGCCTCCTATGGGTGCGATAAGTTCGAGATGGACATGCCGCCTGTTACCTGTAGCTATAGCGTATGCGTCCGGTAATCATACCTTGTCAGCGACAGGTGGCGTCCAGTTGTGCGTGACCAAAGCCGCGAGCTTGATGACCTTCAGCGGGAGGTTATTCACGCTCAGTTTCCGGTAGTTTGCACTCAGCACTTTACGCAGCTTTTCGAACAGGACGAACGCCATCATGGAGAGCGTCAGCCACCACTGGTTACTCCACCAGTGTTTGCTCGATGTGCGCTTGGCAAACAGGTCCAGCTGCTAATCCTTGATACGATTTTCCATATCACCCTTGACGCAGTAGTCTTCGCCGTACAGCTTGGTATCGCCGCTGGTCAGGGTGGTGACCACAAAGCGTGGATTACGTCCTTTATCCGTGAGTTCTATCTTGGTAATCACGTCCCGCGCTTTCTTCCAGCGACCGGCCTGATATCGGTAGCGCCAGAACCATTTGGTTGCACCGGTCATGCCCTATTTTCGACATGATGCATGGCGCGGTTCCAGATGTTTCCAGAGGGGTTCAATCAGCGCCTCCAGTCGGCTGTTCCTGGCAATCCCTACCAGATAATCAACCCGGTTACGGTCACACCAGTTCAAGACCAACTGGCGACAGAGGCCGCTGTTGCCCCGAAAGATGATCTGAACGTCAGGCCAGTGACGACGCATAAAGGTCACCAACAGCTTGAGGATGTCGCCGGTGTGCTTTGCTACATCAATCTTACTTTGCCGAAGGTACGCCGCCAGAGGGAAGCGACCGCTGAACACGTATAACGGCAGGTAGCAGTAATGATCGTAGTAGCCGTGGAGAACTTCTCCGGCTGGTCGTCGTGCAGCGGGGTGTCCGTTGCGTCGAAGTCCAGTACGATGCGCGTGGGTACCTTGCGGTGGCTGGTAATAAACTGCTCCCAGAGGAGTCGGTGCGACTCGATGATCGCCTCTCGATTCATCGCGGCTTCGAATCGATATAGTGTTGCCGGACTTGCCAGCGGTTGGAATCGATCAACGGTGGTTTGTAACGCCAAGTCAGACAGTAGCCTTTCATGGTCATACAGGTCTTCATACCCAGCAGTGATAGCAAATTGGCGCTGTTGCAACATGGCTTTTAAGCTGAGCGAAGAGCTTCATCATCTGATTACGCTTTAGTGTCTTGCGCAGAGCGAAATGTTCCTGATCATCAACTCCGAATACTTCGAAAACATTCTTGGCTAAATCTAGACCAATACGCGTCATTTCCATGATGGGCTCCTTCTTTACGATTGGTTGCGTCAACTACCAATCTGGCACAAAGATGCCTTAGGAGGGGGAGTCCATCCCATTGCCCTAGTCCTCGAGTCAGAACGACTTTAACCAGACTATTCCGATTCCTCATGGTTTGTTCCCATATCCGAATTGCTCATATTGAAGCAATCGGCGTACTGTAGCTTTAGCACTCAAACTAATGATGTTTGATGCAAAAGATAGTTATCTAACCTGCTAACAAAAACAAAAACAGGACTAAAACATGGCTAGTACTTTTCCCGGCGTTATCGCGTTTGCGATCCTCGCCAGTATGCTGTTGCTGGGCAGTATTCTTAGAAATCGCATAGGGTTTCTGCGCAACTCTCTAATCCCGGCAAGCCTGATAGGCGGTGGCCTCGGCTTTGCTTTGCTTTCTCTGGAGCTGATTCCTGGTTACTCGGCCAGTAATTTTACGGCACTAACCTTCCACTTTTTTACCCTGAGCTTTATGTCCCTCTGTCTCACCGGGTCGAGCAAAAAATACGTCGACAGCAGCGGCAGCAGCGTGGTTAATGGTGGCTTGTGGCTGACGGTGATGTGGAGCGTTAGCTTGGGTATGCAAGGTGTGCTGGGCTACCTCGCCATTCTTGCCTATGATGCCGTAACCGGCGCAGAAGTTAGCGCATATCTCGGCGCTCTGATCACCCACGGTTTTACCCAGGGACCCGGTCAGGCACTGACCTATGGCGGCATCTGGGAGCAACAGTATGGTATTGAAAACGCTACTCAGGTCGGCCTGATCTATGCGTCCCTCGGTTTCATCGTCGCTTTCCTAGTCGGTGTGCCACTCACGAAACGGTTTATTGATCGTGGCCAGAACACCAATCAGACCGCAAATATCGATTCTGACTCCCTGTCCGGTTTTTATAAAGCAGAGCGGGCCCCAGCCACCGGTAAGATGATATCTCACCCTGGTAATCTGGACAGCTTAGCCTACCATCTGGGTCTCCTCGCTGTGGCTTATTTACTTACTCATCTGTGGCTAAGTTTTGTGCAGCCCCTGGTTGCCGGTGTTAAACCCATGGGTATTAACCTGAGTGTTCTATTCAGCCATAACTTGTTCTTCCTGCATGGCCTTGCCGTTTGTGTGCTGATGCGTATAGGGTTGGATAAAACCGGTCTGAATAAGCGGGTCGATGACGAAACCATGAAGCGCATTACCGGATCATCCGTTGACTTTATGGTTGTGGGCACGCTGATGAGTATCAAATTCGCCGTATTGAGCGCGTTGTTGGCACCGATTGCTCTAGTAACGCTTGTCGTGACCCTCGCCACCCTGGCCAGTTGCCTCATGATCGGCCGTCTAAGCGGCAAACTGGGGCCAGAAAGGACTGCGGCATCCTTTGGCTGCTGCTGTGGTTCAACCGGTAGCGGACTTCTGCTGCTGCGAATAATGGACCCGGATTTCAGTACTTCGGTAGCTAAGGAACTGGCATTTTTCAACCTTGCTATCGTCATTATCAACATCCACATTCTGTTTATATTCGCACCCATTGCGCCCTCACTTGGTGGGTTGAGCTATGTCGCTATCTTCGGAGGTACAGCGCTCTGTGTACTGGCTCTAGTGCCATTCCTGATTAAGCGCAAGACCGCCATCTACACAGCAAGAGGAGCCGTCCAGTGAATAAGACTATCTATGTCGCTCGCAACATCATCACGATGAACCCGTCTCAGCCCGAAGCCAACTACATTGCGGTATGCGATGGTAAGATCATGGCGGTTGGCCCCTGGCAAGCAGTTGAGCATCTCAACGACTACCGGCTGGATGAACGCTTTGCCGATAAGGTGATTATGCCGGGCTTTGTTGAGGGGCATAGCCATGCGCTGGAGGGGGCCATGTGGGATTACCTCTATCTGGGCTATTTCTCCCGCACCGATCCCGATGGTCGATGCTGGGAGGGTATTACCGACCTCGGCGCCATGGCCGAACGTCTGAAGAACGCCGCCGATGAACTGCCCGAAGGGCAGCCGCTGGTGTCCTGGGGCTTCGATCCCATCTACTTCGATGATACGCGGCTGGATAGACAAGCCCTGGACCGGGTGCTAGCGGATCGACCGGTGATGGTCCTTCATGCCAATTGCCATGTGATGACTGTCAACAGCTTGATGCTGGAACTCTCCGGGTTACACCAGCATGCCGGTATTGAAGGGATCAAGCTCGATAGCCAGGGCATCCCCAATGGCGAACTGCAAGAGATGGCCGCAATGCACTGCGTGTTTGATGCGCTGGGACTAAATCTGTTTGAAGCGGTTTCGGTACCGGAAAACCTGCGTCGCTATGGAAAGGTTGCCCGTCAGGCGGGAATCACCACGGTCACCGATCTCTATAACCCACTCTCCGATGAGGGTGTTGCAGTATTGCGGGAGGTGACCGCGGAGGAGGATTTTCCGGTCCGATTGGTACCAGCGATGGGTGCTCTGGGCAGAGCTCCCGCCGAAGGGGTGGAACGCCTGCAGGAGTGCATGGAATACAACACGGACAAACTGCATTTCGGCTTGGTGAAGATGATGACCGACGGCAGTATTCAAGGTTATACCGCACGCATGAAGTGGCCCGGTTATCACGATGGTCACCCCAACGGAATCTGGAACGCGCCCCAGGAAGTCTTGGCCGAGATGGTCCAGGTCTATCATCAGGCCGGTCTTCAGTTGCATATCCATACCAATGGCGATGAGGCTGTCGAGCTGATGCTTGAGGCTCTGGAGCAAGCGATGGAACTCTGGCCGCGGGCCGACCACCGTCACACTCTGCAGCATTGTCAGGTGATCGATCACGCACAGCTCCGTCGGGTGGCCAAGATCGGCGTCTGCCTGAATATGTTTGCCAACCATATTTATTACTGGGGCGATATTCACCGCTCACGTACGCTGGGTTACGAGCGCAGCCTGCGTCTGGAGCCGCTAGCCTCAGCACTACGGCTTAACATACCGGTGGCAGCCCATAGTGATGCTCCCGTAACGCCCTTGGGGCCGTTGTTTACCGCCTGGTGTGCAGTCATGCGGCAAACCGCCTCGGGGGACGTGCTGGGTACGAAAGAACGCATCAGCATCGAGCAGGCACTGGAGATGATCACCCTAGGTGCGGCCTACACCCTACGCATGGACCATCTGGTGGGGAGCCTTGAGATCGGAAAATTCGCCGATATGGTGGTGCTGGATCAGGACCCACTGCAGTGCGAGCCCGAACAGCTGCGTAATATTCAGGTGCAAGCCACGGTGTTGGGAGGTCAAGTATATGAGTGCAGCTGACAGTAATCCCATTCCCGTCACTGTGATTGGCGGTTTCCTTGGTGCCGGTAAAACCACCTATCTGAACCGCCTGATCGGTCAGGGTGACTTGCCGGCTAACAGTTTGATACTCGTGAATGACTTTGGTGGGGTCAATATCGATGCCGAACTGATCGAGTATCGTGACGATCGCGTCATGAAACTGAGCAACGGTTGTATCTGTTGTACTCTGGGAGGCACGCTCGCCGAACAGCTGGCACAAGTACTGCGCATGCCTGAACCAGTTGCGGCGATCTATATCGAGGCCAGCGGGGTCTCCGACCCTGCGCGGATCGCGGATATTGCCCGAGTATCCCGGCAACTGAAACTGGACGATATAGTTTGCGTGCTGGATGCCAGCCAGCTGCATAGGAATAGTGCTGACCCACTGGTTAAGGATGTCTGGCATGCCCAGGTTCGAAGTGCCACCAAGCTATGGTTGAACCGCGGTACATCCGCTGATACCGAGTTCTTGCTGCACCAACTTAACCCCTCAGTTGAGCTGATTATCGATGATCGGCCGCCACCGGCGGCCGCCAACACGCAACATCTTAGTTCTCCGCGAACAGTTGAAACTTCGGTGGCTAGAACAAAGCTGGCCACCTTCAGCCTGATCCTTGAGGCACCTGTCGATCAAGACTGGCTGGCCCAACTGTTCGAACAATATCAGGACATCTTGGTACGGGCAAAGGGCATTGTCTACACCCGCCCGACTCACAAAGCGCAAGTGGTGCATCTCAGTGGCGATCTGCTCAGTTGGTGGCCGACGAAGAAAGCGCCGACGAAGGGGCAGCTGGTGTGTATCGGTGCAGAGGGAGCGCGCTTCGAGGCACTTAAAGGTGTATTAAAGGCTTGCTGACTCTTCACAATCCAGTGTCACCGGACCTAAGCGTGAAATCCGCTTAAGACCTTTTTGCAATACAGGGCCTGCCCTTGGGGGGCCCAATTTGTGCTATCCGATCCGGCACATCCCTTCCGTTCACCCTGGTTTTCCATAAAAAGCAAGGCGTGTTGATCCGCATCTGTTGAGGAGTGCTTTCATGCTTTATCCCAGCCGAACCTTTCTTGAAATCTTCGCCCTGGCCCTGGCCCATGGCCTTAGTCTCTTTTACCGATCTTTATTATCGGTGATTTCCCCAGAGCTCTCAGCAGACCTGGCGATCGACGAAAGCCAGCTAGGCTTGCTCAGCGCAACAGTATTTATCACCTTTGCCCTGATGCAGGTACCTCTGGGTATCGCCTTCGACCACTTTGGGCCACGCAGGGTGATCGCAACAGTGATGCTCTCGGCAGTTCTGGGGGCAGGAGTACTGGCTGGCGCTTCGAACTACTGGATGGCGATCCTTGGGCAAGCCCTGATCGGCATCGGTTGTGCTCCCGTTTTTACCGGGGCTATGGTGATTATCGCCCGAGGCTATCCAGCCGAACGTTTTGCACTTTTATCTGCCTCGGTATTGACCTTTGCCACCTTAGGGGATCTCTTGAGCACCGCGCCCTTTGCAACCCTCGCCGAGTATGTGGGTTGGCGCGGTGGGCTCTGGATCGCCGTGAGCCTGACTGCACTCTCCTCTGTACTCTGCTGGTTGTTTATCAGAGACTCACGCACTCTGGCAGAGGGCCAGAGTCAGGAAACCCTACTACAATTGTTCAGCGGCTGGGGCGAGCTAGTACGAGTCGTCGGACTCTGGCCGATATTCCCCTTATTGCTGGGAGGGTATGCCGTCTTACTCTGTGTACGAGGCCTGTGGGGCGGACCTTACCTGGCAGATATGTTTGGCCTTGATCCCAGTGGGCGAGGTATAGTCCTTATGTGTATGTCCCTCGCCATGGCTCTGGGCACAATCGGTTATGGCTTGGCCCCTCGCGTTATCCGCTCAGCGAAACTTACCATCGGTATTGGCTCGGCTCTAGCGATAGTCTCACTCACAATTCTGGCCATCGCTGGCTCAGGCCCCCTCACATCGGCAGTGATGCTGCTTTGTGTTCTGGGCTTATTCGGTGCCACCTACCCCCTGCTGATGGACCATTGCCGACGATTTGTCCCCCCGTACCTGATGGGCAGAGGCATGGCGTTATTGACACTGATCTGCTTTGCTGGCGTAGCAGCTGTGCAGGCGGGATCCGGAGCACTCATCGAAGCCGCTTTCATTGCTGGCTGGCCGATTCAGGACCGCTATGCTTTGCTGTTCGGTGCCTTGGCTGTCACCCTGGCCGTGGCATTGGTTGCCTATAGCTTTAGCCAAGAAGCACCCTTCGAGGCTGGTTCTATGAAGCACTCCGACCCATTGCCTGTAAATGTTCCCGTCAAGCGTAGTTAACCTATATGGCGGGGGCACGAGGGGGCTCTCCGTCAGTGGGAGATACGATCTGGTAATATTAATCCGTACACCGGAGTTTGCTCCTTGCGTTCATCCTGATTTTTAATAAAGAGCATGGCGCAGCTGACACTTCTCTCTTGTGTTGGCGTCGCCACAATGCTGGCAGCCTCGGGGCTGTCATAGAAGCGGCCTTGAAAGCTGGATAGTCACCCCATAATACCTATGCATTGCTATTCGGTAGCCTCGCCCTGACTCTGGCCCTGGTAAGTTAGGGTTTCAGCTGGGAACATCCGGCAAAGTCAGATAAAGAAAGATTACTGATTGAAGGCCTGGCCCAGATATATACTGAAAGATAGGTCAGGCGAACGCTCCAAACCCCGTTGGCGGTTGATCGGTGAATCACCTGTAGACACTCCGGCGGCTGCTGGAAAACACTCTGCCGGTCGAATTCAGATCGAACCACTGGTCGGCACGGTCTAAGTGCGGTGAGCATCATAAGGTGATGGGAAGCTATACGGAAGCGCGTCTGAGCATGATAGCGCACTCGTACGATTTTCGGTGGCTGTCCTGGCGGCTGTAGGTGGACACCATACAGACCAGGATAGAGGAAATGGTATTAACTGGCGCATCGGTCTTGAGTTCCGTAGCATCGAGGGGCTCTACCGGCGAACTTTCAGCGTATATAACTAATACTAATAAAAGTAGCGCAGGTATTATAAGTAATGGACCTAAAATGGCTTGAGGATTTTATCAGTTTATCGCAAACAAGAAATTTTTCCCGGACGGCGGAGGAGCGGAATATAACTCAATCGGCTTTAAGCCGTCGCATCCAGTCACTAGAAAACTGGGCGGGAACCCGTTTGATTGATCGCAAGAGTCACCCCATCACCTTAACCCCATCGGGGGACTGTATCCTCAAACATGCCGAAGAGATCGTGCGTAGAACTCATTTGGCCAAAGCCGAAGTTCATGCCCGGACCCGCCTCAAGGGAGAGCCTATCGCTTTTGCTATGCAGTATACGATCGCTCGTTCCATTTTTCCCAAATGGTTGCAGGCAATCGAGCCCCTACTGGAACCGTTCAATGTGCGAATTAAGGCCGATAATCTAACTAGCTGTTTAAGGGATCTGATAGAGGGGAGAGTCGACTTTATGTTCTGCTACGACAGTCCACATTATAAAACTATAGATATCCCAAAAAATCTATCTTTCATTCGAGTCTCCGACAGCAAATCGATCCCAGTCTGTATACCCACCGATGATGGAAAACCAAAATATTCATTACCTGGCAGCGTCGATAGGCCCTTGCCCTTCCTCAGCTTCGGACCCGAGGCGCCTCTCGGCTGGCAGTTTGAGGTGCTGCTGGCCGCTCGCGGGCTAACTCCCTATCTGGAAACAAAGTATGAAGCCTCAATCTCCGAATGTCTGCGGGAAAAGGTGCTCGAGGGGGAGGGGGTGGCCTGGTTACCTTATCCAGTGGTGGAAGATGACATCAGACTGGGGCGTATGGTGCTGGCGGGAGACGACACCTGGGTTATCGAAGCAGAGGTACTGATGTACCGTACCCGAGGTGTCGGGAGTGCCAAGGTGGAGTCTCTGTGGCAAGTCGCCAGTAAACTACCAAAACTCTAAATCACCCTCGCCTCGGCCGGGCGCTACCCCGTTTCCACGGACGGTTTTAAAAGGGCGGAATACTTAAAATCCTGCGTAGCAACTCTGCGCCTCATTCTAGGATTGTGGAACCGCTCAATATAGTCGAACACATCGCTCCGAGCCTCATTCCGCGTTCGATAGTAGCGATGGTGGACACGCTCTCGTTTGAGCATTCCGAAGAAGCCCTCGCAGGCCGCATTGTCACCGCAATGGCCAACAGCACTCATACTACTCACCAAAGCCTTCTTGCTCAGGCAGCGCTGGAAGTCACCGCTGGTGAACTGAGTGCCGCGGTCTGAGTGAACTATTACAGAAGTGTACCCTAGCTTTGCCAGACAGCCATTTCAGCCGCTCGAACGACTATGTGACGATCCTGGCGGTGATGCATAGACCAACCCACGACCAGCTTACTGAACAGATCAAGGACTACGCACAGATATAGCTTGCCCTCCTGAGTTGGGATTTCTGTTATATCTGTCACCCATTTGGTATGCGGCTCCTGCACCGAGAAATCTCGCGCAAGGTGGTTACGAATACCCGCAGGGCGCACAGAGGCTCGGCGGGCTCCTCGTCGCTTCTTACGTGGCCAGCCTTGAATGCCGTGCGCTGACATCAAGCGGGCAACCCGATTCAGGCTTATAGATTCACCTTCTGCAACCAGGTCTTTATGCATACGAGGGGCGCCGATCACTCTACCGCTGTCATCGTGAATTTCACGAATACGGCTCAACAAGCGCTGATTGTCTCTGGCCCTGGCAGAGTCAGGACGAGAGACCCAAGCGTAATATCCGCTCGGTGATACGTTTAGGCAACGGCACATAAGCCTTATTGGAAAGTCGTGGCGGCAATGCTGAATCGCTTGATACTTCAGGACGACTCTTTGGCAAAGAACACTGCCGCTTCGCGTAAAAAATCACGTTCCTTCTTTACCCGTGACAACTCCCGCTTGAGACGGGCAAGCTCTTCATCTCTGGGAGATCCTGAGCCTTTGAAGGCCTTGTCTGTTGCATCATCCGCTTCACGCCGCCAGCGAGATAACACGTTGGGATTGATACCAATTTCCAGGGCAATCTGACAACAGCTCACACC
This sequence comes from Pontibacterium granulatum, assembly GCF_029961155.1. Lineage (GTDB taxonomy): Bacteria > Pseudomonadota > Gammaproteobacteria > Pseudomonadales > Balneatricaceae > Pontibacterium > Pontibacterium granulatum. The sequence goes on from NZ_JASBRH010000007.1 coordinate 43,480, forward strand.
CGGTTGTCGGGTCAGGGCAACAGCCTCACGTTTGAACTCTGAACTCTATTTTCTGCGTTTGGTCATAAACACTCCTTTGGCAAATTGTGCCTCTTTTCAGAAGTGTCCGCAGTAACGGGGTAGAACACCAGAAGGATGTCGGAAAAAAACGAGCATACGTGTATAAATCTATTACATATAGTAAAACGCAGCTCGCAAAAAACCGGGGCTACATTAATAGTCCCCGATCAGGAGTTAATAATTTTTCATATAATTTAAACTAGATAGTCACCGACAAACAATGCGTATACGTTATGCAACTATGCTAAAAAGTGATAGTCACTTCATTCTTCGCAATGCCGCTCCCCTTAAGTGAACAGCATTAAGCCTTTTGGCGGTTTTTTGTGTCGAAATTTTATCTCACTATTGGGTTAAATTCGTTTCATTTGCAGGCGTGAATTTGCTCTCTCCAAGACGTATTTCTCGTCGCTGCAAACAACCTTGCTGGTATTTTTGAATTCTTCTCACTCCACTCGATGAATTTTCAGAGAATGGTGTGATGGTCTTTGATTTAGCTCCTGTCTTTTTGCGCTGCAACAAGCTATAAATCCTCCCGATTATGTATTTCCCCTGATGGAGTTGAAAATGTCCCCTCGTATTGCCCATAGCGCTGAAGATGCCGTGTCCTCAATTCAGGATAACGAAGCGATCTGGACGCACAACATGGCGGCCACCCCTGGCCTGTTGCTGAAAGGCCTTGCCAAGCACGCATTGTCGCGTAGCAATCTGACCTTGCTGCAACTGCATACGGAAGGTGAAGGGGCGGCAATGATGACGGCGCCTGAGCTTCGTGGTCATCTGCGTTGTCGTTGTTATTTTGTTGGTGCGGTAACGCGTAAGGCGGTGCAAAATGGTGATGCGGACTATGTTCCGATGCTGCTGGCCGAAGTGCCGAAGCTGATCCGTAGCGGTGAGCAGCGGGTTGATACGGCGATTATTCAGGTAAGCCCGCCTGATAAGCACGGCAACTGCTCACTGGGGATATCGGTTGAAGCGACCCACGCCGCGCTGGAGAAAGCGGGTAAGATCATCGCTCACATCAACCCGAACATGCCACGCACCCACGGTGACGGTATCATCGCCTATAAGGATTTTCACACGGTTTACGAAGAGGTTGCGCCACTGAATTGCCACGAGCCTGCAGTTCAAAGCGACATTTATAAGGCGATTGGCGAAAATGTCGCCGCGTTGGTGCAGGACCGTGATTGTATCCAGACCGGTATCGGTGCGATTCCTGATGCAGTGCTGGCGTGCCTGGGTGATCGCAAGGATCTGGGCGTACATACCGAGATGTTCTCCGATGGTGTACTGCCGCTGGTTGAAAAAGGTGTGATCACCGGTGCTTACAAAAAGAACCACGCGGGCAAAATTGTCACGAGCTTTGTGATTGGCAGTCAGAAGCTGTACGACTTTGTGAACGACAACCCGATGGTTCAGTTCCTGGATACCGAGTATGTGAATGATATGCGCAGTATCCAGCGCAACCCGCAGGCAATGTCGATCAACAGTGCCATTCAGGTGGATTTGACCGGTCAGGTGTCTGCTGATTCGGTAGGCACAAAAATCTACTCAGGTTTCGGAGGCCAGATTGACTTCGTGCGGGGTGCATCATTGTCTGAAGGTGGGCGTGGTGTTATCGCATTGCCATCTACAGCTGCAAGCGGAACTGTCTCCCGTATTACTACTACCCTGAATGATGGTGCGGGTGTCGTAACAACACGTGCGCATGTGCATTACATTGCTACGGAATACGGCGTTGTTAATCTGCGTGGCCGCAGTTTGCGTGAGCGTGCTCGTGATTTGATCGAGATTGCGCATCCGGATTTCCGCGAGGCGCTGAACCGGGAGGCCTTTGATAAATTGCGCCTGAGTCTTAACTAAAGCTTGCTAACAAAAAGCGCTCCTTTCATAGGGGCGCTTTTACTCTTCCGTTAACCGCAGATTACTGGGATTTAAATCGGTTAATCATCTCGCCCAGTAACTCCACATCATCCACCCGATGACCCCAATCGACTTCATTCCAGTTCCAGCCTTGTTCAATACAAAACTGCTGCTGTTGAGCTGCCGGAATCACATCGTCGTTCATGCCAATCACAATCTGCAGGGTATCTGGTTGCCTCCCATGAGCTGAGGCGGTGGGTAAGAAAGCATCCAGCATCGCTTGAACAAACGGAATCGGCGTATCGGTGACGTAATCATGGGCTGGCTGATCCAGGTATTTCTGTAGCAGTGTTGCCGGTTCAAAGCATGGATTGATCGCAATAGTGGGTATGACAAAGCGCTCGTACAGTTTAAGAGCGTAGTAACCACCCATAGAGGTGCCTGCGATCAGTACAGGTTGATGGTGCTCGACCAGTTGAACGAGTTGTTCCAGGCTCTCATTATAGAACTGAGGGCGGTAGTCGGGGGAGATCACATCGAACCCCAACTCAGAGAGACCACGCGCAGTGGAGGATTGACCGTTAGAACCCAGTCCGTGGAGGTAGATGATCTTCATTATGCGCTCCCTGTTCTTGATCGGATTAGCCTGGTCGCTACCGTATCAGCCGGGAATGATGGCCTCAATAGATTGATCGTTCAATCGATGGGGTATAAGGCATCAAAGAACTTTCCCTGTGCCTTCTAGCCTAAGTAACTACACACTCTTCGTTTCCCGCACTTCGGGAGAGCGTTATGTCTGCTATCAAATGGCTCGTCGGTTTTTTACTGCTGATTTTCTCTGTTGCGCTTGCGCAGGCCGGAGATCGGGCACCCCGAATGGATGTCCTAAATGATAATGCAGCCCGTATCTATAACGTTCGCTTAGAGGGCAAAGGCATGAAGTTGCGTGGACGGGTAACGCGCAGCGATCGAGACGTTAAAGTCCCCCACGGTCAGGTGATCACTGTGATCTACAACGCGCAAGGCCGGGAGCTTCATACGTTGCAATCGACCTACAAACCCCGTCACGTTCATCGCAAGAAAAAGCGGGCTTCCTACTTCACCGTTCACTTACCCCAAGATGTTGATCTGCGCCAGAGCCGTATCCAAATCTATTACCTCAGCGATGAGTCTTCCCGCAAACGAGCCGATAACAGGTCGATAAATACACGCACTTTGTTCGAAGAATAGCGGTCGTGCCGGTGCAGGATATGGACGGGCTGGGCAGGCGGCTCGTAACCCGCGAGTACATACTCCAGCTCGTTTTGTGCGACACGGTTTGCGACCTGATAGGAGAGTACACGGGTGATGCCGAAGCCGTCGGCAGCTGAGGCGATGGCGGCATCGTTGGTGGTGACTTTCAATCGTGGTTTGACCTGCACTTGTACCTCGTCGTAACCATCGAAGAAACGCCAATGGCCCGTCGAGGTGGCGTGCATACTGCCAGCCTGCGGAATAATAACGGTGTGTTGTGGTAATTCATTGGGGTGGGCGGGGTTACCTTGCGATGAAAGGTAGTCCGGCGAGGCTACTAGTACCTGCCGCACTGACCCAACCTTCAAGGCCCGCATGCTGGAATCGGGCAGCTCACCGATACGCACACCCAGATCGATCCCTTCCTCCATCAGGTTAACCACGCGGTCGAGCAGTACCATCTCCACCTCCATCTCCGGATAGAGGCGCAGATACTCCAGTACAACGGGCATCACAAAGAGTTGCCCGAACATCACCGGCGCGGTAATCGTTAAGTGCCCACGGGGCTCAGCATTGATGCCCGCTGCTGCGTCGTCGGCGGCTTCTACCTCACTGAGAATACGGCGGCTGTCTTCCAGGTAACGCTGCCCAGCTTCGGTGACGCGAACATAACGGGTCGTGCGGTTGAGCAGTTTTACCCCCAGCGCTTCCTCCAGCGATGCGACCATCCGTGTGACCGCGGGCGGGGACATCTGCAGGCGACGGGCTGCTGCAGCGAAGCCCTCCTCCTCTGCGACCGCTACGAAGACCTGCATCTGGCGAAATCGATCCATCTTTATTCCACTTTTCGTAATAATTAATTTCAATTTTAGGTGATTCTTGCTTTGTGTGGAATTTGTCATAGTGGATCTACAGACACAGGTTATCCACGAATCAGACTGAGGGCATAGAGATGGGCCACAAATTTGCTGAGATCGCGTTCACGCCGGTCATCCGGGAGATGCAGGCAGAAATGGGCAGCCGCAGCTTTTATGCCGAGATGGACAGGGGCCAGGACTACAACCATCAGCTGACCGCAAAAGAATCGACGTTTATCACAGCCCGCGACAGCTTCTATATGGCCAGCGTGACTGAAACCGGCTGGCCCTATATTCAGCACCGGGGTGGCGAGCAGGGTTTTGTAAAGGTGCTGGACGAGGGGCGGATCGGATTTGCGGACTACACCGGTAACCGGCAGTACGTCAGTACCGGGAACTTCACCCACAACAACCGTGTTGCCCTGTTTTTTATGGATTATGCCAATCGGCGACGCTTGAAGCTGCTGGGGCGGGTACAGATCGTGCCGCTGGATGATCAACATACGCTGGCCCAACTGGTGGACGAATCCACTGCCGTTCAGGTGGAGCGGGGTTTTGTGATCGAAGTGGAAGCATTTGACTGGAACTGTCCGCAGCACATCACACCGCGCTTTACTGCGGAGCAGGTTGAATCGCTTGTGACCCCGTTAAAAGCCGAGAACGAACGCTTACATGCCCATTACCAGGCCGATGCCGAATTGCGATTGGATCATGGCGAGCTCGCGCTGGAGATTACCGGCATGCGCCAGTTAACACCACGCATTCGATCTTTTGAACTCCGTGACCCAAACGGGCACGAGTTACCGCCTTTCCAGGCTGGTGCGCATCTGGAAGTGCCGGTTCGACTGGATAACGGCGAGATCGGGTCACGTCACTATTCGATCAGTTCAGACCCAAACAATCTGAGCCGTTACGAGATTGCGGTACTGCGTGAGGATAAAGGCCGGGGGGGCAGTCGCGCGCTGCACCGGCAATATCAGCTCGGGATGCAGTTGCTCAGCTCGTTGCCAAAAGGGCACTTCACGTTGCATGACGATCAGCGTCCTGCAGTGCTGATTGCTGGTGGAATTGGTATCACGCCTTTGAAAGCGATGGTGCATCAGTTACAGGCACGTGGAGCCGGTTTTCACCTGCATTATCTGGGACGCAGTAAACAAGAGATGGCGTTCGTTGAGGTATTGGAGCAATCGATACCGGATCATGTCTCGTTGTATCCCACCGACCAAGGTAAGCGCTTGGATCTGGAGCCTCTTTTACGTGCCTTGCCTGCGGAGAGCGTTGTTTATGTCTGTGGGCCTGCGCGATTGATCGATGCGGTGAATGCTATGGCTGAACAACTGAAAATCCCATCGGAGCGGATCAGATTTGAACGTTTTTCAGCGGAGTCCTCTGCTGAAGATAAATCCTTTGAGGTGACCCTGGCACAGAGCGGACAGGTGATCAAAGTTCCGGCTGACAAAAGCCCGCTGGATGCCCTGTTAGATGCCGGCGTTGATATGCCCTACAGCTGCAAGAGCGGAAACTGCCGCACCTGTGCTGTGAAAGTGCTGGACGGTGACGTAATTCACCGCGATGCAGTGCTAACCGATGACGAGCGTAATACGGAACAACTGTTCTGCCCCTGCGTGTCTCGCGCCCTAGGTGACACGCTCACCCTGGATATCTGAAAAAACACGCTTTTGTAAACCAATGAGTCAACCTGACCAAACAATCTGGAGATATACGATGACAACGCTAAAACTACACGGACTGGACCTGTCCGGTCATTCCCACCGTGCGCAACTGTTTCTGTCCCTGTTGGGACTGGAAGCCGAGGTAATTCGGGTGGACCTGTTGAACGGTGCTCACAAACAGCCTGAATTTTTGGCGAAAAACCTGTTTGGTCAGATCCCGGTGCTGGAAGATGGCGAGACCGTGATTGCGGACTCCAACGCCATCTTGGTTTACCTGGCGCAGAAATATGATCAAAGCGGCAACTGGTATCCAAAAGATCCACAGACCGCCGCGGAAATTCAGCGCTTCCTGTCTGTGGCGGCAGGGCCGGTGGCTAACGGTCCCGCCAGTGCGCGTCTGGTGAATGTGTTTAAGGCACAACTGGATCACGAGCGGGCCATCAGTATCGCCCACGCAATGTTGTCGGTACTGGACCAACATCTGGAAGGCCGCGAGTGGCTGGTGGGGGATCATCCGACTATCGCCGATATCGCGAACTACACCTATATCGCACACGCACCGGAAGGAGGTGTATCGCTTGAAGCCTATCCACAGGTGCGAAACTGGTTGGCACGGATCGAGCAGTTGCCCGGTTTTGTAGCAATGCCAAGCACCGCCGTGGGGCTTGCAAGCTGAACGGAAAGCCAGTGATACCGGTTGTGGTACTGCAGCCGGTATTCATCCTACAAAATTTGTCGAGGGTAAACCCTTGGTTTTTCTTGATGTCCCACGCTTTCTGAGACAGACTAACTGCACTGTTATTTTCGTGATGCCCGCTCCGCGCTGAGCGTCATCACCCGAGTTGGAAGGAAAGCGTATGTTCATCAATGGTGAGTGGATTCAGTCAGATAAAACGTTTGCGGTGTATAACCCGGCAAACGGTGAAGAGATCGGACAGGTGACCGACGGTACCCGCAACGATGCCAAGCGTGCAATCGATGCGGCACAGGCGGCTATGCCAGGCTGGTCTGCCTTGACCACCTACCAGCGTTCAGACTACCTGCGCCGCGCCTACGACCTGATGATCGAGCGTAAGAAGGAGCTGGCGGAATTGATGACCCGCGAGCAGGGTAAGCCGTTTAAGGCTGCGATGGCTGAGGTTCAGTACGGGGCTGATTATCTGCTCTGGTTTGCAGAGGAAGTGAAACGTTCCTACGGCGAGACGATCCCATCGGCACGCCCTGATCAGCGATTCCTGGTGCAACATATGCCGGTGGGTGTGGTCGCTGCAGTCACACCCTGGAACTACCCGGTATCGATGATCACCCGTAAAGTGGCGCCGGCTATTGCTGCCGGTTGTACCATTGTTCTGAAGCCGGCCGAGGCGACACCTCTGTGTGCCATTGCGATCTTCAAGATTCTGGAAGAGGTGGGTATTCCGGCGGGTGTTGTGAACCTGGTCACTACCCATGACCCTGCGCCAGTCGGTAAAGAATTCTGTACTAACCCCATCGTGCGCAAACTCACGTTCACTGGATCCACCGCTGTGGGTAAAAAGCTGGCTCAGGACGCCGCGCCGCAGTTGAAGCGGGTTTCCATGGAGCTGGGTGGGCACGCGCCGTTTATCGTTTTTGATGATGCGGATCCGGTGCATGCAGCGAAAGGTGCTTCCCTGGTTAAATTCCTCAACACCGGACAGGCCTGTATCAGCCCGAACCGCATCTTTGTGCAGCGTTCTATTCTTGAACCGTTCCTGGCCGAGTTTGAAAACCGTGTTGCCAAGATGAAAGCCGGTAACGGTATGGAGCAGGGCGTAAATATTGGCCCGCTGGTAAATGTCGCGGCAGTGAACAAGGTCAACAATCAGGTGGTTGATGCGGTGGAGAAAGGGGCCAAGTTGCATGCGGGTGGTCAGGTTCTGACGGAAGCTGGTTTGGATCAGGGCCATTTCTATGCACCAACACTGTTGAGTGGTGTGACCGAGGAGATGCTGATCTACCGCGAGGAAACGTTCGGACCGGTCGCGGCGGTGATTCCGTTTGATACCCAGGAGGAGGTGTTGGCCAAGGCGAACGACACCAACTATGGTCTGGCCGCGTATGTGTATACCACGAATATGTCTCGCGCAATGCGTATGTTCGAAGGGCTTCAATTTGGCATGGTGGGCATCAATGACATCAACCCAACCAGTGCCGCTGCACCGTTTGGTGGTATGAAGGAGAGTGGCCTGGGGCGTGAAGGTGCACGCGAAGGTTTGATGGAGTACTACGAAACCAAGTTGGCAGGTATCTCTATCTGATCAGGTGCGTAGCACCGTCACACGGCGTCTGTAGTTAGTGGCTATGTGGCGGAATTATGAGAGGCAGGGGGGAGCGAAAGTGGCATTCCGTTGCCTCCACTTCCGTAAACAGGTCTGCAGGCATCCCAACGATGCAGACTGCATGGGCATTCCTTGCATGCAGCTCCTCATTCTCCACTTCGTCGGCGCTTGTTGCTGACAGCAAGGCCAACGCTGAGTTGATTGTGGCATCCGTTGCGTACTGCTCCTTCGGATCGGTGGTGCGGAGACTACCTGGTAATCCCTGCCAACTTCCGCGCCTGAACGATCATAGCAATCCATCGCGTACTGCTCCTGTGTTCAGTCTCACCAAGACTACCTAACCACCATGTCTGCTTTGGTGAATACCTGAACGTCACTCCCTTGGTTACTGCTCCTTTTTCTCTACACCGAGGTACAGACAGCTCCACTGTCCTCGTAGATGCTTGAATAGGGCACTCCTTCGCATACTACTCCTTGATTTGCCCGTCTTCGCCAAGACCGCCTGATCGGTTGATCAGCTTTGGTTCTGAACTGAGCGTCAATCCCTTGGTTACTGCTCCTGTTTTCCATTACGTTTGGGGTACAGACGGCTTAACTGTCCCCATCGGTAATTGAATTAGGCACTCCCTTGCGCTGTTGCTCCTGAATTGTTGGTAACGTCAGGCCTCGACTGCTGACGGACGGGCCTATACCAATCAGAATTCCCCTTCCTTGATAGGTCGATAACCAGATAATCCGTTATCCAAGAGTGAGTACAGTCCGCTTGCAGGCACCATAGGCAGGGCCATCCTAATCCTCATCTCCAGGCGCACGCATACCGTGTGTACGTTCTGAAAATGTTAAGAATTCAGGCAAAACAAATCCTGCCTGGTAATTAAACCAGGAGTGGCTATTTGAGATTCAGAGAACTCTGTGGCGGCAGAAGATCCAGAACCGGTCATTGCGTCATTCTTTGCGAAAGATCTGCAGCTACCGGCTGAAGAGGAGAAACTCTCTTTCGGTAGTCCGGCTATCCGTCGAGGGACCCGTGACTTTGCGTCATCCGATTGCTCGGATTTTGCTCTTATCGGGAGAAGATCTTTCTGAGTTGCTCCAAAGCATGTGGACTCGAAGAGTCGTAAATCGTCCGTTACATGCTGTTCAACTCTGTTACAGGTGCATCCTAACAAAAAAGCTTGGAAAAATGTTATACAAATTTGGAATAAACGATCGTTTGTTTTATTTGCTCTAGATGAATTGGATCAGTTTTTAGCTGCTGAAAACGATTGTCCATAACACAGGGAATATCGATTTTTTAGTTAAATGTATCTAAGTATCAGTAAGTTATGATTCTTTGCCGATTGTTTTGGTATCTGCTGTCGAGTGTTGAATTTGCCTGCAGCATCGTGCAGTATCGGTTAAACATTTACCCTGTCATGTTATGCGTTTGATGTGGTGTGACAGGAGGAAATGAGCCGTGTCCTTTGGTGGAGTTTGCGCTTGATTCGTAACAAGGCAATACCTGGGTTTTCGACAAAAAACAGTGTCATTCAGTCCCTGTTGCTGCCGGTCGGGGCGATCTTTTTTGTTTCGATTCTTGTTGTGGGTTACCTCTGGACCAGTAGCGAATTTCGCAAGCTGGAGGAGGAAAACGCCCGCTACGAGGCTGAGTATCTGGCTAACCAGAAATCCATCCTGCGCTCTGAAGTGTTGCGTGTTAAATCGCTTCTGCTTCGGGAAAAAGAGAAGGCCGAGGCACAACTACAGGCCACCCTCAAGGGGCAGATCGAATTTGCCCACCAGATCGCATCCAGTGTTTATCAGCATAGCCTTGGCAAGTACACGGACGAAACCATCCAGCAGATGATCCTCTCCTCGTTACAGGACGTCGAAATCAATGACGATGGTTACTTCTTTATCGCCACACTCGAGGGCGACATGTTGCTGTACCCCCCCGATCTGTCGGCCAATGGTGAACATGTTGGTTTGATGTTTCCCGACAGCGGTCAGGACATTCTGCTGGAGATTCGCGAGCTGGCGAAAGACCAAAAGCAGGGTTTTATCCGCTATATGTGGCCCAAAGATGGCAAGCGTGGTGAGACAGCTATTAAGTTCAGCTATGTAAAACTGTTTGAACCTTACGGTTGGGTGATAGGCACAGGTGCCTATCTCGATGACTTCGAAGAAAAGATCAAACAGCAGATCTTTCAGCAGATCTCTGAGATTACCTACGGCACAGATAACGAAGGGTATTTCTTTATCAATTCCTATGCTGGCGATCTTTACGTGACCAACGGCAAGTACTTTGCTGGTGAGAAGAACATTTGGGATGTTCAGGATGCACGCGGTACCAAGGTGGTTCAGGAAAATGCGCATATTGCCCAAGAAAACCCGGAAGGTGGCTTTTCCACCTATTTCTGGCAGAAGAACAGTGGTGAGGTGGAAGAGAAACTCTCCTTCGTGTTGGGTATGGATGAGTGGCAGATCTTTATCGGTACCGGCGCCTATCTGGATACCGTGCGCAATGAGCTGAGCCGACGCGAACTGACCCTGGCGGATCAGGTTAAGAAGCGGATTTACAGCGCCGTTGTGGTATTGGGGGCTGCGTTGTTGATCGTGCTGGCGGCGATGTGGCTGATCGGTAAACGCCTGGCGGGCAATATGCGCCTGATTCGGAATAGTTTTGAAGAATCGGTATCCAGTCGTCAGCATATCGATGTGGAAGAGGTCTATTTTGACGAATTTCGTGCCTTAGCCCGCAGTGCCAACAACATGATCGACGGCCTGAATCAACAGGCGGATGAGCTGCAGCACCGTGTATTGCACGATCACCTGACCTCTCTGCCAAACCGGCTGCAAGGGGCAAATCACCTGAACAGCATGATCGAACGTTCGGTCCATTCCCAGGCAATGGTGGGGCTGCTGTTTATCGATCTGGATAACTTTAAAGAGATCAACGACTCTCTGGGACACTCCGCAGGCGACGAGCTACTGCAAAAGGTATCCCAGCGTCTGCAGAGCGTGGTGCGCGATGACGATATCGTGGCGCGCTTGGGTGGAGACGAGTTTACCGTGATCACCGGTTTGTTGAGCGAACGAGGTGATGCTGTCGTGATTGCCGATAAACTGCTGGCGGCGTTCAGGCAACCGTTTACCGTGGAAAACACCGAGCTGCATGTAACCGCCAGTATTGGTATCAGTCTGTTCCCGGATGATGGCGACGACGCGGAGATCCTTTTGCGTAACGCGGATTCGGCGATGTATGGAGCGAAACGTGACGGTCGTAATGGCTTCCGTTTTTATACACCGGATATGACCGTGGAGGTGCGTCAGCGCGTACTGATGACCGACGAGCTGCGCGAGGCGATCGAGAAAGGCCAGTTCCTGCTGCACTTCCAGCCACAGCTGTGCCTCACCACCGGCGAGGTGATTGGAGCAGAAGCCTTGGTGCGTTGGAAACACCCGGAGCGGGGTATGGTACCGCCGGGTGAGTTTATCCCGTATGCCGAAGCCAGTGGCCAGATCGCTCAGATTGGCGAATGGGTTCTGCGTGAGGCCTGCAGAAAGATGGCCGAATGGCATGCGCAGGGGTATTCGCTGCGTAAGGTGGCCGTGAACATCTCCAACCAGCAGCTGCGGCGCCGTTCGCTGGTGACCCTGGTGAAAAGTGCGCTGAAAGATACCGGCTGCGAACCGGATGCGCTGGAGCTGGAGATTACCGAAAGCACCCTGATGCAGAATCCGGAAGAGATGGTTGAGGAACTGGTGCAGCTGAAGGCGCTGGGTATCAGCTTGGCGATTGATGACTTCGGTACCGGATACTCGTCCCTGAGTTACCTCAAGCAGTTGCCGATCAACAAGCTGAAGATCGACCGCTCCTTCGTGCGTGATATTGATGTGGATGAGAACGACCGTGCCATCACCCGTGCGATTGTGGCACTGGGCAAGAGTCTGAACCTGACGGTGATTGCCGAAGGGGTGGAGTACGCGTCGCAGATCTCGTTCCTGGCGAACGAGGAGTGTGAGCAGATCCAGGGATTCTTCTACAGCAAACCGTTGCCGGAAACGGAGTTCCTGGAGTATCTCAACACCCATAAATCCCGGCGGGAGGAGATGGCAGAGTGGATCTGACCGCTCTGCCATGATGATTGCAACTTAGACTTCGTCGTTACCGTCTATCCAGTGCAGCGCTTGCAGGAACTGGGAGCTGGTGAAGTGACGGGTTTCGCCGCCTGCCAGCAGATCGGCAATTTTCGCCAGCCACTCCATCCAGTCAGCGTCGCCCACGACGGCCAGACGCAGGAAATCGTTGCGGTGAGCCAAACCAAACTTTGCATCTTCCCACAGCGCTGCGGCTTCAAACCCGGTGAAGCCGTGGTCCAGATACAGCAGTACGCGCACTTTCTCGTGGGTGGCCAGTTTTTCTTCAAGGAGCGGGATAAAGGTTTCGGTATAGTCCTTGGCAGTGAGAGTGTCTGTCGCCTGTACAACGATAATATCCCCGGCCGTTTCCGGTAGGTTGTAGAGCATAGTGGATTCCTTTTTGAAAAACGCGTTGACGGGGATTATACGCCGGAACGGTGCTTTTATCCGGTCTAAAGGGTATAGTGCTCCACCTGAATATCGATGGGTCTGACTGATGAACTACATCCCACTATCTGAGTACAAAAAAGCCTGGATTTTTCGCCACCGTGATCTGCCTCTGAGTGCAGAGGATCTGGAACAGATTAAACCGATGACGGAAAAACGAGCGGCTGAAGTGTGGTCTCAGAATGTGAGTCGTCAAAGCACCCACTATACCCATTTCTGTAAGGGGGACTGGGCCGGACAGGCTAACACCTGGGAAGCGAGCGGTAGCTGGCAGGGAGCCTGGGACAGCGATGATATGGCGCTGCCGGACGAGCTGGCGGAGTTTATTCAGTGGGACGACAACACCGTGGTGTACTTCTGCTACGAAAGCGATCACGTGATCCAGACCACCTGGGAAGTGTTCAAGCGCGCTTGGAAAAACTTCCTGTTTATGGACGATGGCCCGTTGCTGATCGGTCGTAAGCGGAAGGAAGTGGCCCAGTTCTTTGAAAACGGTCAGTTCAAACTGGGGCGCCGTCCTTAAATCCCATGTTCTAGCTCTTCAGGAAAATGCTGCGCCACGCGAGCCCTGATAATCTCTCCAAGGTGACGGGTGGCGCGCCCGGCGTAGTCGCCACGGCTATACACAAGGTAGAGTTGTACACGCCGCTCTGATCCCTCCGTCATCGGTAGCGGTTTGAGAACCTCTCGCTCAAGCTCTTCCATGATTTTTACGCGCGGAAACCATGCGTACCCCAGACCTTTGGTTGCTGCTTCGATAGCCGTACTCTGGTTGCTCAGCGTCAAGCGTTGCTGGGCACCCAGCCACCCTGCGTCCGAGCGTTTGGCTCCAGAGTCACGCACAACCAGTTGGCGTTCCTGGCGCAGATCCTGATACGTCAGCTCCCGCCCCAGTTGGTGTAGCGGGTGATCGGGATGCGCGACGGCCACAAACGTGATCAGCATTAACGGATCTCCCAGGAAACCGGTTGGTACCCGACCGGTAATAGCCAGATCTACCTCCCGGTTCATCACGGCGTCATGGGTTCCGCTCAGAACGGTCTCCTTTACGTCAACGCGTGTCTGAGGTGCATCTTCACTGAATTGAGACAGCGCTTCCAACAATAGCCAGGGCGGAAACAGTGTCTCCACCGCCATATTGATCTCCGCTTCCCACTGTTGCCCGAACTGTGCGGCCAGCGCTTCAATCTGTTCGGCTTCGTGCACCAGGGTTTTTGCACGTTGCAACAGGATCTGTCCGGCGGGTGTGAGCTGTGCCTTACGCCCCTGAATCGCCAGGACCGCAATACCCAGGCTGCCCTCAAGTTTTTGGATTGCATAACTGACGGCTGACTGGCTCTTACCCATTGCTTCTGCCGCCTGGGCATAGCCGCCGTGTTCCACCACGGCGATCAGGGCTTGCCATTGCTCCAGCGTAACCTGTGTTGTCATCTTAAATATCTAAAAAACTGATAATAATGCGTATATTTTTGCTGTTTTTAATCGGTTAAATCAATACGAAAATAACTCCATCAACATCGAACACAGCGATTCACTGCATCGCAAAAAGATTTAGGAGCTATCCATGAGCAAACTACTGCATATCAAAGCAAGCGTATTTGGTGATGAAGGTCAGTCCAGCCAGTTGGCAGCACGGTACATCGATCAGTGGCAGCAACGCACCCTGGGTAACGAAGTGGTCGTGCGCGATCTGGTGGGTGACTCCGTACCACATTTGGATGGCGCGGTCGTTGGTGCTTTCTTTACCCCGGAAGAGCAGCGTAGCGCTGAACAACAGGCGATCGTAGATTTCTCCGACACCCTGATCAAAGAACTTCAGGACGCCGACGAAATCGTACTGGGCTTGCCGCTCTATAACTTCGGTGTCCCATCCCAGATGAAAGCGTACTTCGATCACCTGGCGCGTGCGGGTGTGACTTTCAAATACGCCGAAACCGGTCCTGTTGGCCTGCTGGGAGACAAGCCTGTACGTGTATTCGCCACCCGCGGTGGTTTATACAAAGACACTGGCATGGATCACCAGGTGCCATTTCTGAAGCAGTTCCTGGGCTTTATTGGTCTGAATAACGTAGAGGTTATCTATGCAGAAGGCCTGAGCATGGAAGAGGTGAAGGAAGGCTCGCTGGCAAAAGCCCGAGCAGAAGTGGATCAACTGGCATCTGCCTGATCTACCCAGTCGAATAACAACGCATAGCGTATGTGGAGGTGAATAATGGGCTTACTGATTGACGGCGTATGGCACGATCGTTGGTACGAGACCAAATCCAGCGGCGGCAAGTTTGTGCGTAGTGCATCGCAGTTTCGCAACTGGATCACGCCGGATGGCCGTCCAGGCCCAAGTGGCAACGGCAGCTTTGAGGCCGAAGCCGGTCGCTATCACCTCTACGTGTCGCTGGCGTGCCCCTGGGCACACCGCACACTGATCATGCGCACCTTAAAGGGGCTGGAACAGATGATCTCCGTATCGGTGGTTGACGCACTGATGCTGGATCAGGGCTGGACCTTTAATAACCCCGATGCCAGTGCACCGGCGGGCAGTGGTGACACCTTGTACGGCCTGGACTATTTGCATCAGGTCTACAGCACAGCGCAGCCGGACTACACCGGTCGAGTAACGGTGCCGGTGCTGTGGGACAAGAAGCAACAGACCATCGTTAACAATGAATCCTCAGAGATTATCCGCATGCTGAACAGCGCGTTTGATCATCTGGGCGCAAAGGTGGGGGATTACTACCCGCAAGCCTTGCAGAGCGAGATTGATGCGGTCAACGAATGGGTCTATCCGAACGTGAACAACGGTGTGTACCGGGCGGGTTTTGCCACGTCGCAGGCCGCGTACGACGAAGCGGTGGCGGCACTGTTTAACACCCTGGATGAGCTGGACGAGAAGCTGAGTAAGCAACGCTATCTGGTGGGTGATCAGGTGACAGAGGCGGATATCCGTTTGTTCACCACGCTGGTGCGCTTTGATCCGGTGTATGTAAGTCATTTCAAGTGCGACCACAAAATGATCGCCGAATACCCGGCCCTAAGTCGTTACCTGCGTGAGCTGTACCAGCTGCCAGGGGTAGCGGAGACCACCAATATGGAACATATCCGTCACCACTACTTTGCCAGCCACCTGATGATCAACCCAACCGGTATTATCCCGGTGGGCCCCGAGTTTGACCTGCTGGCCCCTCACGGGCGTGAGCAACTGTAAGGCGGAGATACGACATGACTGTCCGAACCATTCAACAGATTATTCCGGCCATCGACACCAGTGACGGTGCCGGTGTCCAGCTCAAGCGCAGTATCGGCCAGCGTCAGCGTATCCGGGTTGACCCGTTCCTGATGCTGGATGCCTTTAATTCCGCCAATGCAGATGACTACATTGCCGGTTTTCCGCCCCATCCGCACCGTGGCTTTGAAACCGTGACCTATATGCTCAACGGCAGCATGATCCACCGTGACCATATGGGCAACGAAGGTGAACTGGTTGCGGGTGGTGTGCAGTGGATGACCGCCGGACGGGGGGTGATCCACGAAGAGCGTCCGCAACGTACCGACGGACTGATGCGGGGGTTCCAGCTGTGGGTGAACCTGCCGGCCCGTGAAAAGATGAAACCGGCCCACTACCAGAATATCGAACCGGAACAGGTGCCGGAGGTCCAGTTGGCAAGTGGCGGTCAGGTCCGTGTGGTTGCCGGTAGCCTGGATGTGGGTGGTGATACCGTGACGGGTCCTGTTATGGGCGTTGCTGCTGATCCAGTGTATCTGGACCTGCGTCTGCAGCCGGGCGAGACCTTTACCTATCCGGTACCGGAAACCCACAACCTGTTTATCTACCCGTACGAAGGTTCATTGCAGGTGGATAACCGCCGTATTCAAACCGATCATGCAGTGGTATTGGCGGATGGGGATGAGGTTTCTGTGCAGGCTTCGGAAACCGGAGCGGCGTTCCTGCTGCTGGCGGGCAAACCGATCGGTGAGCCGATTGCCCAGTACGGCCCGTTTGTGATGAATACGCCGGAAGAGATCGACCAGGCGCTGAAGGATTATCAGGACGGTCGATTAACGGAGTAAGTTTACCCCGAAGTTCCCGAAAGATTGCCCCGACCACCTTGCGCCGTTGTCGGGGCTTTTATGTTTTTTATCGTCAGAACGCTTAGAACCGATATATCGGCATTTACACGTCAAATGCCGTAGAATCGCAGCCCGATATTAGGAATGAGCCTGAGTAACCCCATAGGGCGAGAGAGAACAACGATGACGGAATTGATCGCTCAGGAGAGTGAACTGCACGTGTTGATGAGAGAGTGGCGTCGCGATCTGCACGCCCATCCCGAGACAGCATTTGAAGAACACCGCACAGCCGCTAAGGTGGCAGATCTGTTGCGATCGTTTGGTCTGCAAGTACACACCGGGCTGGCTGAAACAGGGGTTGTGGCTACGCTGACGGGTAACACAGCTGGGACAGGCATGATCGGTCTGCGGGCGGATATGGATGCCTTGAATATTCAGGAGCTAAACCGCTTCTCCCACTGTTCGCGACATAAAGGCAAGATGCATGGGTGTGGCCATGATGGACATACCGCCATGTTGCTGGGCGCAGCAAAATACCTTGCAGGGCATCGTGATTTTGCCGGTACAGTTGTGTTCATCTTCCAGCCTGCTGAAGAGGGAAAGGCCGGTGCACGGCTGATGTGTGAGCAGGGGTTATTTGAACAGTTTCCGGTGGATGCGGTATATGGCATGCATAACTGGCCGGGGCTGGGGGCGGGTGAGTTTGCAGTACACCAAGGACCGGTGATGGCGGCGATGGATCTGTTTGATATCCAGGTCACCGGTAATGGCTGCCATGCCGGTATGCCCCATATGGGCGTTGACCCGGTGGTGGTGGCCGGACAATTGATCGGGGCGTTGCAGGGGATCGTCAGCCGTAATCTGAGCCCGTTGGATTCCGGCGTGGTCAGTGTGACCCAGATGCACGGTGGTGACGCATATAATGTGGTACCGGACAGCGTAACCCTGTCAGGCACCTGCAGAACATTCTGCGAAGACGTGAGAACTCAGATTCGACAGCAGATGGCAACGATGGTCGAGCACTTCTGTTCGGGATATGGGGCGACAGGTACGTTGGATTATCGCGCTGGCTATCCGGCGACGGTTAACGATCCGGAGCACGCTACGCTGTGTGCTGATATCGCGGCAAGCCTGGTGGGCAACGACAAAGTCCATCAGAATGAGGCGCCAAGTATGGGGGCCGAAGACTTCTCCTTTATGCTGAAGGAACGCCCGGGAGCCTATATCTGGATCGGCAACGGTTCTGCTGAGGACGGGCGGGGGCTGCACAATCCCTACTATGACTTTAACGATGAAATACTGCCTTTGGGCGCGAGTTATTGGGTGGCTCTTGTGCAAGGGTCTCAGTCAGTACGTTAGACGATCAGCAACGTACTTTGCGCCGATGTCCGGATGCGGGGCATTCAGATGTCGGCATTTCCTGTCACCGTCTGGCACTGATCAGACACCAAACTGTTCCCGCAGCAGCGCCAGCTTCAACAGGCCCGCCACACTCAGCGCATCGGTAATCTCGCCATCCAATGCCATGCGGATCGCGTCATCCAGCGGCAGGCGGCGGAGGGTGATGTCTTCGGTATCTTCGTGATCGTGTTCTTCCTGGCGGAGCCCTTTAGCCACAAACAGGTAGGCGATCTCGTTACATACGGAATTAGAAGGGTGCAAGGTCATAAGCGGGACGTATTCATCGGCGACCAGACCGGTTTCCTCTTTCAACTCACGGCGGGCGCATTCCAGCGGATCTGCCCCGGCCGGGCTGCCACCCTCCGGAATCTCCCAGGAGTATTCGTTCAGGGCGTAACGCCATTGCCCAACAAGCCAGGTGTACCCTTCGTCATCCACAGGGATTACGCCCACGGCTTCGTTTTTGAAGGTCACCACGCCGTAGATCCCACGCCCCCCGGCAGGGTTGATTACCTGGTGCTCGCAGACGTTGATCCATGGATTGTCGTATTGGTCTTCCCGGCTCAGGGTTTGCCACGGGTTTTCATAATCTTTCACAGCTGATCCTTCCTGGGGGCATCCATAATCAAACAAATTTTATCTTACAACCGTTCACCGGTTATGCAGTCTGTCAGTTTGATAGTGACACAAATCCCTAGGAAACGGGGTTTGTTGCAGTGCCGTTGTAAGACCTTTGTCCTGTTCTGCAAAAAAGTTCTAGTCAAACCGCAAGATACTTCCAAGGTGTTGTATTAGCTGTTGCTAAACCTACCTTAAACCCCAAGAGCTGGAGCGATCGTCATGGAGCAGATCAATAAGGGCTCAGTTCGCCGCTTGCCAAGGTTATCTGCAGGGATAGTGGTGCAAGTGGTTTCAAGGGATGGACAGCTTAAATTGTTAACGCCGCTGGTTGAAGCCCATGGCGCAGAGGTGGTGATAGGCCGCCTGCCGGATTCGACCGTCGAGCGAGAGCGCTACTTTAGCTTCAACCAGACATTGCTGGTTCGGACATCCGACCAGGGCGTCCTCTACTCCTGTGAAACGCAGGTTGTAGACGTTTCCCTGCACCGCGCACGCCTGCGCATGAATACCGCACCCCGGGAGATCTACCGCCAGTATCAGCGAATGGAACAACGCTATGACTGTGCGCTGTGCGCGTATCTGCATGGGCATTGCGCGGTGCAGGACGGACGTGTTGAAAATATCAGTGTAAGTGGTTGCCAGCTTGTCGTTAGCGATCCGCGCGTGATTACCGAAATTCAAACGCTTCAGAGCCAAAACAAGCCGCTTGGTTTTGAGGTGATGTTCCCTCACTGCGATCAATACCAGCACCTGCAGGGTAATGTGGTTTCGTTTATTGATCGTCTGGAGGATTCGCCTTGCAGGGTGGGGTTGGAATTTTGTGGCAAGCGTGATGTGGTGACGGAGTACATCCAGCTGTTGCGCCTCAGTTGACTCTCCAATGACCGGTTATCTCGCATCGGATGCTCCTGCTAAGGAACCTGCGAAGTAAGTCCGAGACTTTCTCTGCGGTCGATAAAACAGCTTATACCCAGAGGGCACGCTGATGCGCGAAAGGCAGTGCAGCGGAATGACTGGTCCTTTCCAAGCTGCCTGACAAAGCAGAAGGCTGTTTTAGCGCCCGCCCTTCGGGGTATTCAGTGGTCCGTCACACGGGCAATCCGATCGATCTCTACGTTAGCGATTTGCGCCCGGCAGGCGTTCCTGAGGCAACCAGCATGGCTGTAACCACTGCCTTGATCTCGAATTGCTCTGGATGCCAGAGGCGTTTTGGACTTGTTCGTAGGTTCCCTAAGCAAGCGTAGGACATCAAGCCGTTGTAAACTAAGGAAAGGTGCGATCTGGTTCTGCATGCGACAGGACCTCCGGCAATATGTCCGCACCTCTTTAAAATGATCAGCGGTAAATCCCTCCTATCGTGAAATGCGTATCGTATAGCAGTTTGCGCAGGTAAGGGTGTAAAGGATATGAGGTATATGCGGCAGGACCGGGTGCAACACTACAGTTGGCGTTACATCTTAGATGTGGCGCTGGAACACAGGCGGCAGTTGGTGCTGGCCAATGTGATCGCCATCATCGCGACCATCGCATCGGTGCCGCTACCGTTGCTGATGCCGTTGCTGGTGGATGAGGTGCTGCTCGAGCAGCCCGGTGTCATTGTTGAAACCCTTAATCCCTGGTTCCCGGAAAACTGGCACGGACCTACCCTCTATATCACCGCCGTACTGGTGATTACGGTGATTCTGCGGGTGATTGCCCTGGCATTGAACGTCTGGCAGGCACGCCAGTTCACCCATATCTCCAAAGACGTCATCTTCCGCATCCGCAGCGGTTTGCTGGAACGCTTGAAGCGGATCTCCATGGCCGAATACGAAACTCTCGGCAGCGGTGCCGTGGCGTCCCATTTTGTCACGGATCTGGATACGGTCGATCGCTTTGTTGGCAGCTCGGTCAGTCGTCTGCTGGTTGCCGTGCTGTCGATCATCGGTACGGCGATTATCCTGCTGTGGATGCACTGGCAGCTGGCGCTTTTCATACTCTTCCTCAATCCGGTGGTGATCTATGTAACCACCGTGATCGGCAAAAAAGTGAAGCATCTGAAAAAGGACGAGAACAAGGCGTTCGAGATCTTTCAAAGTGCGTTGACCGAAACCCTGGATGCGATTCAGCAGATCCGTGCCGCCAACCGAGAAAAGCATTACCTGAGCCGGCTGATCGACGAAGCGCGTCATGTGCGTGACCGCTCGACTGCTTTCGAGTGGAAAAGTGATGCGGCGACCCGCTTCAGTTTTGTAGTGTTCCTGGTGGGCTTTGATCTGTTTCGGGCGCTGTCGATGTTGATGGTGGTGTTCTCCGGTCTGACCATCGGCGAGATGATGGCGGTGTTTGGCTACCTCTGGTTCATGATGGGGCCGGTACAGGAGGTGTTGGGTATTCAATATTCGTTCTACGGCGCTAAGGCCGCCTTGAGTCGAATCAACCGCCTGCTGGATCTGAATGAAGAACCGTACTTCGAGGAAGCGGAAAACCCGTTTGCGGGTCAGCGCACGGTATCGATCCAGATGGAGAATGTGCACTTTGGTTACTATCCGGATCAGGATGTACTGAAGGGGATTACCCTGGATATTGAGGCGGGACAGAAGATCGCGTTGGTCGGTGCCAGTGGAGGGGGTAAGTCCACACTGGTTCAGGTACTGCTGGGTTTGTATCCGGCACGTGAAGGGCATGTGTTCTTTGATGGCGTACCGGTAGAAAAAATCGGTTTAGAGCGGGTTCGTGAGCACGTTGCAACGGTTTTGCAACAGCCCGCGTTGTTTAATGGCACCGTTCGAAGCAACCTTATGATGGGCAGGGAATACAGTGATCATCAGTTGTGGCATGCCCTGAAAGTGGCACAGCTGGATCAGTTTGTAGCTGAGCAGGACGATGGGCTGGACACGCGTGTGGGACGCCAGGGGATTCGACTCTCCGGCGGCCAGCGTCAGCGGCTTGCGATTGCCAGGATGGTGCTCTCCGATCCGAAAGTAGTGATTCTGGATGAGGCGACTTCGGCACTGGATACGGAAACCGAGTTCGCGTTGCATCAGGCCCTGCAAACATTCCTGCAGGGACGTACCACCATCATAGTTGCCCACCGCCTGAGCGCGGTAAAACAAGCCGATCATGTCTATGTTTTTGAGGACGGCCAGATCTCTGAGCAGGGCGGCCACGAAGAGCTGTTGGATATGGACGGCCTTTATGCACGTTTGTATGGGGAGCATCAGCACTAGGGAGCAGGCGAATCGATTCGCAGGTTCCCGCGGAGATTTAGGATCTCCAGGGATGTTTCTCCGGGATTGAAGAGAGACTATGCGAAAACGTTTTCAGTGGCGCGAAGGGAACAAGATTGACCTGATGGTCGATGGGGAAACCTTCTTTCCGGTTATGCTGGAAGAGATGCGTAAAGCGCGCCACAGCCTGCTGCTTGAGTTTTATCTGGTGGCATCCGGCAACATTACCGACCGTTTTGTGGAAGAGATGATCGCTGCGGTGAAGCGCGGCGTGATGGTCAGACTGATCATCGACGGTTTTGGTGCGCTCAAGTTTACCCAGGCAGACCGTAAGAAGCTGCAATTGGCCGGTGTGCAGATCGTGGTATACAACCCGCTGCATGCGACCAAGTTGACCCGCAACTTTGCCCGTGACCACCGCAAGCTGCTGATTGTTGATCAACAAGTTGCTTTCATTGGTGGCACCGGTCTAAGCGACGTGTACTGGCGGGCGGAGGCCAAGGGCAGCCCATGGCATGAACTGATGGCGCGGGTGGAAGGCCCGGCCACTACCGATCTGCTTAAGGTCTATAACGCCTTGTGGAACCGTTGCACCCATCAGGATTTACCCTCTGCACCGGAGTCCGCAGCGCCCGCAGGTGATGCTCAAATCCGTGTAACTACAGTGCAGGGGATGTATCAACAGGAGATCAAGGCCAGCTTCCTGCACCGGGTTAATCGCTCGCAGGAACGGGTCTGGATGATGACTGCTTACTTCCTGCCATCCTTTTCCGTACGCGGTGCCCTGCGCCGGGCGGCCCGCCGTGGGGTGGATGTGCGCTTGATAATCGCCGGGCCCTACACGGATCAGCCCTGGGTGTTCCACGCCTCGAAACGTTACTATCGCTCTTTACTTAAGGCAGGCGTTAAAATATACGAATATCAGCCCCGTTTTCTCCATGCCAAGGCGGCCGTCGTGGATGATTGGAGCAGTATAGGTTCCTGTAATCTCGATCACTGGAACTTACGCTGGAATCTGGAGGCTAATGTAGAGGTACAGGATGCAACTTTCGTTAATCAGGTGGGACAGGTACTGCGTGATGATATGCACCACTGTCATGAGGTTACCTACGATGAATGGATGCTGCGCCCCTGGCACCGTAAGTTGCGCGAGTATGTATGGGCCTGGTTGGCCAAACTGGCGTTGAAGATACGTTGATGAGGATTTTGTTATGAAGAAGATAGGTGTTGTGCTATCCGCAATACTGAGTGTGTCACTGCTGGCCGGTTGCGCCGGTGACCTGAGCGGCAGCACCTATTCCCGTTCTGAAGCGCGTAAAGTGCAGTATGTGCAGTACGGGGTAGTAGATTCAGTAACGCCGGTGGTAATCGAAGGCCGTGCTGATGGTGGTGTAGGTACGCTGGCCGGTGCTGTTGTGGGTGGTATCGCCGGTAGTGAAGTCGGTGGCGGTAAGGGCAGTGCAATCGCCTCTGTGATCGGCGCGGTGGCCGGTGGTGTTGTGGGTAGCAAAATCGAAGAGTCTGCTACCCGTGCGCAAGGCCAGGAACTGACCATCCAGCTGGAATCCGGTGAGATTATCTCCGTGGTGCAGGAGGTGAAAAACGGCGAGTTTTTCCGTCCGGGTGACCAGGTACGCGTACTGGAGCGCAACGGTACCATGCGTGTTGTGTATTAAGCATTGCAATGCTGTAGGTGGTAAAAAGCCGTCTTTCTGGTACAGAGGACGGCGTTCTACCGATTGGTTTGGCGCGTCGTTAATTGAGAAATTTACGGCTAGAAAAAAATCTGTGCATTGCTAAATCCTATCGTCTTAAGCTGGTCCAGAAGCAATTTAATATCACGTGCGGATATGGGCTTGTCCTCTTCGTCAACCAGCACAAGAGACCGGCCGTTCTTCTGCACGACCATAATAAACCATTCATCCAAGTCGCTTGGATTTCGCCATAGTTGGACCCCAGTTAATGCCCCATCCGCAAACTGATCGATAGCTGTTTGCAGATTCATGCTGGAACCTCTTGGTTTTTAATTTGTTCCAGGGCAGCAGCGAGGGTTGGGTAAAGATCACAACAGCCAGGAGCTGCCTGGAAACCGGCTTTAGTCAGTGTTTTCATCGGCTGAGTCTGGAAATCAGCTAGCATCAGCCGGATGTTGCGCGATGCACAGTCATCAATGAATTTATTCATCGCCGACATTCCGCCCGAATCCAAAAGTGGTACGCCATCCAGATACAGCACGATACCTTTCTGTTCAGTGTAACTATGCGATAGCTCGCCAAAGATCCGATCTGCTGCCGCAAAGAACAGAGGGCCATTAATTTTTAACACCATCCAGCCGCCAGGTAGGTGGATATCGACCAGTTTCCTGTTTTGACTGACATCCCTGACAATGGTCATCTCGGCAATTTCCTTCATAAACAATAGCGACGCCAAGATAATGCCCGCAGTGATTGCGATCACCATATCGAACAATGCGGTCAGGCTGAAGCAAGTAATAAACACGGCAATATCTGGCGCCGGTGCCTCCTGCAGTAGCTTGAGTGCTTTTGGTGCTTCGCTCATATTCCAGGCAACGATCAGCAGCAGCGCCGCCATGCTCGTCATGGGTAGATAAGCCAGCAGCGGCGCCAGAAACAGTAATGCTAACAACACCACAATGGCATGGGTCATTGCTGCCAGTGGTGTTTGCGCCCCAGCCTTGAGGTTCGCCGCGGAGCGGGCGATGGCGGCGGTAGCAGTAATACCGCCAAAAAATGGCGTAATGATGTTGCCGAGGCCTTGGCCGAAAAGTTCGCTGTTTGCGCTGTGTTTTCGACCGGTCATGGTGTCGAGTACGACGGCACAGAGAAGCGACTCAATTGCCCCTAGCATTGCAATGGCAAAGGCTGCCGAGAGTAGGTCCTGAGCAACTTGCCAGGTTAACTCAATTGCGGCTTCACCAGGTTGAACTCTTAGCCAGGGCCACTCGAAATCAGGAAGTATGGGAGGGATGCCTGAACCGATCGTTCCGCCAGGTAAGGCAAAGCTGAACGTGGAGCCGATGGTGGCGATGCTATATCCGGTCTGATTTAAGAAGTAAGCCAACAGGCTACCCACTACTACCGCCGGTAGGTGCGCGGGAATCGGCGTCTTGCAGCGCGGCCACAGCAACATGACGGCGAGGGTGAGCACGCCGACGGTCAAGCTGCCAGCATCAAAACCTGCTGCGGAGGAGGCAAGCAGCATGACTTTTTCGGTGAAATGGCCGGGCATCGTCTCGATATGCAGGCCAAGAAAGTCTTTCACCTGTAAGACTGCAATCACAAGTGCGATGCCGGCAGTAAATCCAAGGGTAACGGATTCGGGGATATATTCGATATACCGTCCCAAACGCAGCAACGCCATTGTGATTAGGATCACGCCTGACATTATGCTGGCGACGAGGAGTCCTGATAAGCCGTATTGGGCAACGATGGGCACCAAAATAACGATAAATGCAGCGGTAGGTCCTGAAATGCTATACCTGGAGCCGCCAGTCAGTGGAATCAAGAAGCCCGCGATAATGGCCGTATAAAGACCATATTGCGGGGCAACGCCGCAGGCGATAGCGAGTGCCATGGACAGCGGAATAGCAATGATCCCAACCGTTAAACCCGCCATAAGATCTTTCCCCAGACGTGATAAGTCATAGGGGGCTTCCTTGAAGGCTTCACGCAGTGCAAAACCCAGGCGAAGGGAGAAAAGGTGCGCACGATGCCCCATTAAAAACCTCTAGGATGTGTATAAAGTTAACATCATTTGAATCATACAGATGTATTAGAATACAATTCAATGTTAATCCTATTAACATATAATGTGCTGAGGCTGAAATGGAAAACCGTACCGCCAGATTGACGTTGCTAATCGATCCGAAGAAAAAGGCAGCTTTTGAGCAACTTTGCAGTGAGGAAGACGTAACACCGTCACAGAAAGTCAGGCAGTTTATTCGTGAGTATATTGAGCAGCAATTAGGCGAGAATTGGCGCGAAGAGGTGTTCAGAGAGGGTTCTTGAAAACGCTAAACTCAGGCGGAAGAATTGAGATGCCTGTGTAGTCACACACAGTTTCCGTCAAAGAGAGCGCAGAATAGGCTGGTGGGGGCACGAATGCTAATTAAGTAAGATACGTGCCCGCCAAGTATTAATGTCTAATAACTGGCAACGAATTGTTGAAGTGTTACTTCTTCGGTGCGTGGAACAGCAGGTAAAGATCGATCAGCAGATCAGGGATCTGGCGCGCCATCTCTTCGCTCAGCTTCTTATCGCCACGCATTGCGGCCATCTCTTTGTCTTCGTCGAACAGTTCGGAGGCAACCATGATCGGCAGCATCAGTTCAGCGACGGTTTCCTCTTCCTGATGGTTGAACCAAGCTTCCTCGTTCATGAATACACCTTCCATGAACGCCTGTGCCCACCAGGTCAGACCAGACATATCTTCGTCTTCGTCCGGGATCAGGGTCAGCTCGCACGGCAGATCAATTTCCTGATCACTGTACAGGTTGCTGTTGATCATCTGGTACAGGCGACGCAGCATCTCCATGATACGGTCGTGCTGTTCCTCGGAATCCCAGGTTGGCGCACCGTCAAAGACCAGTTCACTCCACTCCTGTTCGGAGACGGCTTTTGGGCTGATGTTGCAGGCGGTGAACAACCCGTGCACGCCTACCAGATCCAGAGAATCTTCAGATACAGCGTCGGAGTAGAGGAAGTCCTCCAGTTCGTCCAGTTCAGCGTCGGACAGTTCAGCGTGAGTCAGTGCGTTCATTGCAACATCCCGTCAAGTAAATTACAGGTGCGATTCTAGCCGGAAAACCGCGCAATAGCAGCCTTATTTGAAGAAATATAGCCGCGGGTAGGATGAATCGTTGATGACAGCAGCCTGGTGTTGGCGGATAATGCCGCCCCATGATGGATAGGGCACAGCAACTCCTGCAAGACGTTTTTGGCTATGAGCAGTTTCGGACACCCCAGGCGGAGGTGATCGAAACCCTGCTGAACGGGCAGGATGCGCTGGTCGTCATGCCTACCGGCGGTGGTAAATCGCTGTGTTATCAGCTGCCTGCACTGATCCGGCCGGGTGTGGCGGTGATCGTGTCGCCGCTGATCGCACTGATGCAGGATCAGGTCTCGGCCCTGTCCCAGTGGGGTATCCGTGCCGGCTGCCTCAACTCCTCCCTCGATTATTCCGTGATTGCCGAAACCGAGCATCAGATCCGTGCCGGGCAGTTGGATCTGCTCTATATCGCACCGGAACGTCTGCTACAGGCCCGTACGCTGGACCTGCTGTCCGAATGCCGGATTGGTCTGTTTGCGATCGATGAAGCGCACTGTGTTTCCCAGTGGGGCCATGATTTCCGTCCGGAATACCTGCAGCTGTTTAAGCTGCGCGAGCGTTTTCCCGGCGTACCGCGTATCGCATTAACTGCGACTGCGGACGAGCGCACCCGGCAGGAGATCATCAATCGTCTGGAACTGACCGACGCGCAGCGTTTTATCCGTGGTTTTGACCGCCCCAATATCCGTTACCGCATTGGCCAGAAAGACCGTGCCAAAGAGCAGTTGCTAAAGTTCCTGAAGGATGAACATCCGAAAGACGCGGGGGTGGTTTACTGCCTGTCGCGTAAGCGTGTGGAGGAGACTGCCGAGTGGTTGCAGGAGAAGGGTTTCGAAGCCTTGCCATACCACGCGGGGTTGCCGTCAGAACTACGGAACCATAACCAGCATCGTTTCCTCAACGAAGAGGGGATCGTGATGGTGGCGACCATCGCCTTCGGTATGGGGATCGATAAACCCAACGTGCGCTTTGTGGCCCACCTGGATCTGCCCAAGAGTGTGGAAGCCTACTATCAGGAAACCGGCCGTGCCGGACGTGATGGTCAGCCTGCCGATGCCTGGATGGTGTACGGCCTGCAGGATGTAATCTTCCTGCGCCAGATGCTGGAAGGCTCCCAGGCCAGTGATATGCACAAGCAGGTGGAGCGCCAGAAACTGGAGGCGATGCTGGGTTTGTGTGAGATCACCAGCTGCCGCCGTCAGGCGTTGCTGGCCTACTTTGGTGAGCATAACCACGAACCGTGCGGTAACTGCGATACCTGCTTGGAACCCGTGCCGGTCTGGGATGGTACCGAAGCGGCGCGTAAGGCGCTGTCGGCGGTGTACCGTACCGGTCAGCGCTACGGTGTGACCTATGTGATCGAAACCCTGATCGGTAACAAGGTGGATCGTGTGGTGCAATTGGGCCACGACAAACTCACCACCTTCGGTATCGGTAAAGAACTGGACAAGAAACAGTGGCGTTCGGTGTTTCGCCAGCTGGTGGCGCGCGGTTACCTGAGCGTGGATACAGAAGGGCACGGTGTGCTGCAGCTCACCGAGAAATGCCGCCCTGTGCTGAAGGGTGATGAGTCTCTCGAGCTGCGTAAGGACCAGCGTAAGCAGAGCCGCTACGACCGCAAGCAGGTGCCGCAGAACAAGCTGGAAGCGGAAGATTACGCCCTGTGGAATGCGCTTAAGGCCAAACGTAAGGAACTGGCGGATGACCAGGATCTGCCGCCGTACGTGATCTTCCATGATGCCACGCTGATGGAGATGGTGATGTACCGTCCCCTCAGCCACGAGCAGTTCAAGCGCCTTAACGGTGTGGGACAACGTAAATTGGATCTGTATGGCGACCAGTTTATAGCCGTGATCGAAGAGCACGAGGTCAGCGAACCGGTAGACCTGGATGCGCAGGTGGAACAGTCGATCATGCTGTTCCGTTCCGGCATGACGGCCGAGCAGATTGCCCTACAGCAGAAACTGTCGGCCAAGGTGATTTACAACCACCTGGCCCGTGGCATAAGCCAGGGGCAACTGGAGATGAACGATGTGGTCGAGCTGCCCGATGCGGAACTGCGCCATATCGAACAGGTGATTCACGAATGTCAGCGGGAATACGGCAATGCCCTGAAGCCGGTGCATGAAGCACTGGCCGGTGTCTACGAGATGGGCATTCTCCGCTGCGTTAAAGCCGGTCTGCAGTTGTAAGGCGGGTTTCGGCTGATGATGGAACTGGGCGCTGAAACGACGCTGCTAGGACTGTTCCTCAGTGGTTTGATATCAGCGACGTTGCTGCCTGGCGGTTCCGAAGCCCTCTTTGGCTGGATGCTCTACAACGATAGCTATGCGGCACTTCCTCTTTTTCTTGCGGTCACATCAGGTAATGCACTGGGTGGTATCATCACCTTTGCGATGGGCTGGCTGCTGGCACTCCGTTACCCGTTAAAAACACTGGAGAAGCCGGAACATCAGCGTGCTCAGCGTTGGCTTGAGCGCTGGGGGCCGATGGCTCTGCTGTTGTCATGGCTGCCTATCGTGGGTGACCCTCTCTGTTTCATCGCCGGTTGGCTGCGGGGAGGTGTCTGGTTGTCTATGCTGATGATTACCCTCGGCAAGGCTGCCCGTTATCTGGTGCTGATGTTTCTTGTGGCCTGACTCACAGTGATTCTGGCGCACTAACAGGGATGATGTCTGAATGATCAATAGCGACACCTTCCGTAAGATTCGTATCACCGTTCTCCTGCTACTTTTGTTGCTGATAGCGCTGAACACCTGGTTGTCGATCGTGCGTGTGACCGAGTGGCAGCAACCGCTCTGGGTGGTGGTATATCCCATTAATGCTGATGGCCGCCAGGATACGGGGCAGTACGTGACTGCGCTGAGCGAAGAGCACTTCGAAGATATGGAGCTGTTCCTGCAGCGGGAAGCACAGCGTTACGGCATCAGAATCGACCGGCCTCTTGAGGTGAAGCTGGCGCCGATCGTTAAAGCCCAGCCACCGGAGGTGCCGGAAAATCCCAGCCTGTTAATGAATGTGCTCTGGAGTCTGCAGATGCGGTTCTGGTCCTGGCAAAACGACAGCTGGGATGGTCCCAATCCGGATATCCGCATCTACATGCGCTTCTTCTCTCCCTCCAATCGGTACATCCTGGAGCACTCTCTAGGCCTGCAGAAGGGGATGATCGGTCTTGTGAACGGTTACGCCCATGTGGACTATCAGGGCCGTAACAATATGGTGGCGATGCACGAGCTGATGCACACTCTGGGCGCGAGCGATAAGTATGATGTGGAAACTAACCTGCCACTGTGGCCAGAGGGTTACGCCAATCCGCATCAGAAACCGTTGATCCCGCAGGTTCAGGCCGAAGTGATGGGCGGTCGTTTGATGGTTCATGCCGGGATCGCCGTCATGCCGCAAACCTTGGAACAGGTGATTGTTGGGCCGCAAACGGCACACGAAATCAACTGGCGAAAAAAACGCTAAGTTGATCAAAAAACGTTCATTTCTTTCGTCGCTGCCAAGCAGGAACTGCGCTATAATCCGCGCCTTCCAATTTTGAACGTTTCAGACTGATCCAGAGATGACCGAATCCGCCGCTGTAGAATCACCCGAAAAGAAAATCAAAGTCCGCATCAACAAGCTGCAGAAACGTCTGCGCCGTGAAGTGGGCCGCGCCATTGAAGACTTCAACATGATCGAAGATGGTGACAAGGTGATGGTGTGTCTGTCGGGTGGCAAAGACTCCTATGCCATGCTCGACATCCTGATGAACCTGCAGAAGAGCGCACCGATCAGTTTCGAGATCGTGGCGGTCAACCTGGATCAGAAACAGCCGGGTTTCCCAGAGCATATCCTGCCGGAATACCTGGAATCGATCGGTGTGGAGTTCCACATCATCGAACGGGATACCTACTCCATCGTCAAAGAGGTGGTGCCAGAGGGTAAAACCACCTGCGGTCTGTGCTCCCGTTTGCGTCGTGGCACCCTGTACGGGTTTGCCGAAAAGATCGGTGCCAACAAGATCGCACTGGGCCACCACCGTGACGATATCCTGGAAACCTTCTTCCTCAACATGTTCTACGGCGGCAAGCTGAAAGCGATGCCACCGAAGCTTGTGTCTGACGATGGCAAGAACATGGTGATCCGCCCACTGTCCTACGCGCGCGAGAAAGACATCGCGGAATACGGTGAGCTCAAAGAGTTCCCGATCATTCCGTGTAACCTGTGTGGTTCGCAGGAAAACCTGCAACGTCAGGTGATCAAAGAGATGCTGAACGGTTGGGACAAAACCCATCCGGGGCGCATCGAAACCATGTTCCGCTCCTTGCAGCATGTTGTTCCGTCTCACCTGGCGGACACTGAGCTGTTCAACTTCAAAGAGTTGCAGATGGGGTACGCCCACGGTATCGCTGGCGACAGCGTAACCAACTTCTTCGATCCGAGAGAGGGTACGGAAGAGGGCGGAGAGCCGCGGGCTGAGAAGATGCCTGAGATGATCGATATCCTGGCTCTATAATTCGTCGTTTCTTACCTCAGCGCCAAACGCATAAGAAACGGATTTCGAGAGGTAGTATCTGTGAATATCAATGTTGTGCTGCTGTCGCTGTGCCAGGCGCTGCTGACCACTGGAAATGTCTTGCTGGTGTCCGTGACGGCGCTGATTGGGCGTGATCTGGCACCCAGTGATACGCTGATCACCCTGCCGGTGGCGATGCAGTTTGTTGGCCTGATGGCAGCAACCATTCCCGCTTCGCTGATCATGAAGCGGATCGGACGCAAGAATGGCTTCTACCTGGGTAACAGCATTGGTATTGGCGGTGCGCTGGCCTGTATTCTCGCGCTGAACGGCGCGCAGTTTGGTCTATTCTGCGCAGGTACCTTTCTGCTGGGGATCGGTATCGGGTTTGGTACCCTGTATCGTTTTGCGGCGGTGGAGGTGTGCGCGCCGGAAGAGAAAACCCGCGCGATCTCCATGGTGATGGCTGGCGGTGTCCTAGCTGCAGTGGCCGGACCGCAGCTGGCGGTATCCAGTCAGGAATGGATCGAAACCATCCCGTTCCAGGGCGCATTTGTTGGCCTCCTGATCCTCTACATTACCGCTCTGGTGCTGCTGAGTCTGATCCGTATTCCGCCTGCCAGTGGTGATGAACACCACGGGCCGACGCGGTCTATCCGTGAAATTCTGGCTCAGCCAAATTTTATCAGCGCTGTCGTGGCGGGCATGGTGGGCTACGCGGTGATGAATCTGCTGATGACCGCAACACCGCTGGCAATGCAGCGTTGTGGCTACGAGTTCAGCACCGTGGCCAACGTGATTGAGTGGCACGTACTGGGCATGTTCCTGCCATCCTTCTTCACGGGATCGCTGGTTAACCGCTTTGGCATCAAACCGATGATCTACTGTGGCGCAGCGTTGTTTATTGGCTGTATCGCTATCAACATGACAGGCACCAGCGAGTGGCACTTCTTTATTGCCCTGTTGCTGCTGGGGGTGGGCTGGAACTTCATGTTTATCCCGGCAACCCAACTGCTGACCGGTACCTACAAACCGGCGGAGAAAGCCAAGTCCCAGGCGGCGAATGAGTTCTTGGTGTTTGGTGTGGTGACTATGTCGGCCCTGACCTCCGGTTGGCTGGAAGCGTCATTGGGTTGGTTCACTATGAACTGGATGATGATACCGGTTGTGCTGTGGGCTGTGGCGGTGGTGTACCTGATGGAGCGCAAAACCAAAGCGATGGCGACTGTTTGATCTGAATTTGCTATGAAGTTGATCCTCAGCCGCAAAGGCACCGACTCCAGCGCAGGCGGATTGCCCAGTCCGATCATGCCGGAGGGGCGCTTGCTCTCACTGCCGATCCCCCAGTCGGATGCGCCAATCAGGTATTCCGAGTTGATGGCGGGCAAGCAGAGCCTTTCCAGTCTGATCAAGCAACTGGGCGGTAAACAGTGGCGTAGCGGTTGTCATCTCGATCCGGATATCGACCGAACCCTGCTGAAGGATGCCAGCAACTGGTTGCCAGCCTTTGGTCAGTTTGGTGCCGCTCAGCGCCACCTGGAGCAGGAAGGTGTGGGCAAAGGGGATCTCTTTCTGTTCTTTGGCTGGTTCCGTCAGACCGAACGGGTAAAAGGCAAAATCCAGTTCGTCAAAGGTGCGCCGGATATCCATCAGGTCTTTGGCTGGATGCAGGTAGGGGAGATCCTCAAGCCTTCCCCGTCGGCTAATGAAGCGATTCTGGCTTGCTACCCGCAGCTGGCCAATCACCCGCATATGCAGAAGGACTATCAGTTCAACACGATCTACCTGCCAAGCGAACAGCTTACGCTGAATGGGCGTTCTACTGGGTTGCCGGGCTTTGGGACATTTCCGCAGTACAGCCCAGCATTGCAGTTGACCACGCCGGGTGAAAACCGCACCCACTGGACGCTGCCGCAAGCGTTCTATCCAGATCAGTTCGAGACCGCGCTTAGTTATCACCGCCAGTCGTGGCGCTGGAGCCGTGTGGAAGAACGGGTTCAGTTGCAGGCTGCGGCCCGCGGGCAGGAGTTCGTATTGGATCTGGCGCTACAGCCCAAGGTGGTTGAGTGGCTGGCAGCGCAGTTTTTTCAGCAGCTATTTTGAAGAGCCTTTGAGGAAATTGGGCTTGACCCGCTTGCCTCCCTCTCGTCATCATTAGCGCCTCAACCAAGGGGGTGTCATGAAAAGTTTCCTATTCTCAACTGAAAACGACCGCGGCGGCGTAATTCTGTGCAATCTCGATACGCTGGAAGAGGCGGTGGAGTATTTGCAGCAGCGCTTTGATGGCGTGGTGCGTGTTGAGGAAGGGCGCAGCTACTGGACCAAGGAAAACGGATTCGACGAACTCCCCCCGGTAGACGCTTCGCGTGGGCCGGGCGGTACCGGTTCGGCCACGCCGTAACATGCCTGATGGGCGGACATTCGCTGGCCAGTTTGATGAGTAGCCGGCTCCTCATCAAGTGATTTCATTGCAGCCGGTGTTTCAGGTCGCTGGAAGCTTGTTGTAGCGGTAGGGTTGTACCAGTCATCGCTATGGGTGCAATCAATGACTTCAACACACTGAATCTTCATCATTCATACTTCGGTTAGATTGACGCGGGCCGCTACTATTTCAAATTCAAACGACAGTTTGATGACAACGCCGCTTTTTCAGATTACGTCGATCTGGACTTCATGAATTCCATCCTTCAGGATCAGACATCAGTTTCGCGCATGGCGCCTTCACGGTGATGGATCTGATCAGGAAAAGGTAATGTTTCGCATATATCACTCGAACGCACTGGATGTGCTCAAGGATCTGCTGGTTGAACTGATCAAGCGTGATCCGCTGACCGATCCCTTCGCCCAGGAAACTATCCTGGTGCAAAGCCCCGGCATGGC
Source organism: Pontibacterium granulatum (assembly GCF_029961155.1). Taxonomy (GTDB): domain Bacteria; phylum Pseudomonadota; class Gammaproteobacteria; order Pseudomonadales; family Balneatricaceae; genus Pontibacterium; species Pontibacterium granulatum. The sequence goes on from NZ_JASBRH010000007.1 coordinate 77,557, forward strand.
CCAGTGGCTCAAACTGGAACTGGCCCAGGCACAGGGCATCGCGGCCAGTATCGATTTCCCCCTACCGGCATCTTTTCTCTGGAAAAGTTTCTCCGAAGTGTTGGAGGGCGTGCCGGAACGTTCCGCCTTTAATAAGGAGGCGATGACCTGGAAGCTGATGGAGATCCTGCCCGCCCAGCTAAGCCAGCCGGAATTCAGTGATCTGGAACGGTACCTGGCTGCCGATCAGGGCAACTTCAAGCTTTACCAACTGTGCGGCAAGATCGCCGATACCTTTGATCAATACCTGGTGTACCGCCCCGACTGGATCGCCGATTGGGAGCAGGGCGGCAACATGGCTGCCGATAGCCAGCCCTGGCAGCCGATTCTGTGGCGTGGACTGGTAAATCGTACCCAAGAGTTTGGTCAGGCCCACTGGCATCGCGCCAATATGTTTTCCGAGTTTGTGAACGCATTGGGTCGAAGCAGAGACAACAACGGTTTACCCACAAGACTCTTTGTGTTTGGTATCTCCGCACTGCCGCAGAATTATCTGGAAGCCTTACATGCGATGGGGCAGAAGATCGATGTGCACCTGATGGTGACCAATCCCTGTCGTTATTACTGGGGTGAGATCCTGGACCAGGCCCAGATCGCCAAGCTCAACCGGAGCTGGTTTGATAAGCCGGGCACCGATATGAGCACCTACTTCGAGCACGGCAACCCGCTCCTGGCCTCGATGGGCAAGTTGGGCCGCGACTATCTGGTCCAGTTGCAGGAGCTGAAGTCGCCGGAGATCGAGGCCTTTGTTGATATCGATCGCGACAGCCTGCTGCAGCAGATGCAGGCGGATATACTGGAGCTGGATGACCGTGCCCGTTTCCCAACCCAACCTGATGGGTTCCTGAGTAGTCACCATAAAACACCGATAGCAGGCGACGACCGATCCATTCAGTTGCATGGCTGCCACAGTCCGTTGCGTGAGGTGGAAGTACTGCACGATCAGTTGCTGGCGATGTTTGAGGAAAGTCCCGGCCTGTCGCCACGCGATGTGATTGTGATGATGCCGGATGTGGCCAGCTATGCACCGTACATCGACGCGGTATTTGGCAACGCACCGTCCGAGCGTTATATCCCGTTCTCCATCTCCGACCGCTCAGCGCAGCAAGAGAATCCGTTGCTACAGAGTTTCCTGCGTTTTATCGCCCTGGCGAACAGCCGCATGACTGTCTCCGAGGTGCTGGAGCTGCTGGAAGTACCGGCGGTGATGCGCCGCTTTGGTCTGGATCAGGACGGCTTCCACCGCATCCGCCATTGGGTGGCGGAGGTGAATATCCGCTGGGGGCTGGACAGCAATCAGCGCCGGCAGTGGGATCTGCCGGAATTTGAACAGAACAGCTGGCAGTTCGGCTTGCAGCGTATGCTCGCCGGATACGCATTGGGTGACAGCGACGAGTTGTGGTCAGGTATCGCCCCTTATGGTGAAGTGGAAGGGCTGGAAGCGGATCTGTTGGGGAAACTGGCTGACTTTGTCGACCTGCTCAGCTTCTGTGCGAAACTCTTCAGCGGTGAGCAAACTCCACAAGCCTGGATCGAATTGATCAACAGCCTGCTGGAGCGTGCCTACCAGCCGGATGAGCTGGATGAGGTTGCGCTCGATCAGGTCCGCAAGGTGCTGGCGCAACTGCAGGAGCAGATCAGCGATGCGGGGTGGTCGGCGCCCTTATCGATCGAGATCCTGTGCGACTACCTGCACAACGGCCTCGACAATGCCCGCTCCAGCCAGCGGTTTATGGTGGGTTCCGTTAACTTCTGTACCCTGATGCCGATGCGTTCCATTCCGTTCCGGGTGGTGTGCCTGCTGGGCATGAACGATGGAGATTATCCGCGCACCTTGCCGCCGATCGGCTTTGACCTGATGGCAGATCAGCCGCGTCGCGGTGACCGGTCCCGCCGGGATGATGACCGCTATCTGTTCCTTGAGGCGGTCCTATCGGCGCGGGAAAAACTCTATATCAGCTATGTAGCGCGTTCCATCCACGACAACACCGAGAAGGTGCCGTCGGTACTGGTCAGCGAGCTGGTGGAATACTTGGCACAGGCCTACGTATTACCTGACTGTATAGAACAGGATATGGACAGCAGTGCCGAGGCACTCAAGCAAGGCCTGCTGACCGAACATCCCCTGGCACCGTTCAGCGTGGATTACTTCCAAAAGGGGAACGAACTCTTCAGCTTTGCCAGCGAATGGCTGGTGGCTGCAGCCGCCGAGCAGCAGCCGCCACCAAGTTTTGTCACCAACGCGCTGGACAGTGAAATGCCGGTCGAGCTGGAACTGGCCGACCTGCTGCGTTTCTTCCGCAACCCGTGCCGATATTTCTTTACCCAGCGGTTGAAGGTGCATTTCGAAACCCGGGAATCGGGTGCCGAGGATGACGAGCCGTTTAAGGTGGAAGGGCTGGATGATTACCAACTGAAACAGCGTTACCTGCAGGCGGCGCTAGCCAATGAACCGCTGGACGAGGTGGATGCCTGGATTCAGGCCGAAGGCTTGTTGCCGGTGGGTCACAGCGGCTATCAGAGCCTGAGCAAGCTGCGCAAAGACTGTGTGGAGCTGGCGGAAAAGTTGGAGCCGTTGATGCCGGAAACCCCGCATCGCCGCGAGATTCGTATTAAATTGCCTGGTTTACCTAAGCTGCGTATCACCGGTTGGCAGGATGGCTGGTACGGCAACACCTTGCTGCGTTACCGCCCGGCTCAGGTGCAGGGCTACGATCGTCTGTTTGGCTGGATCGAACACCTAGCGGCCTGTGCCTGTTTCCCGGAAACCAAGGGCACGGTGCATCGTGGATTGTCAGCGCAATTGACCTATAAACCGTTGCTGCGCGCCGAAGCGATCTTGCAGCTGGAAACGTTGGTTAAACGCTACCTGGAGGGGCAGCAGCGACCGCTGCCGTTTGAACCGGGTGTCGGCTGGGCCTATCTGGCTGAGCTGGAGAAGGGTGAAGACAAAGCGCGCACCAAGGCGCAAACCCGCTTCGAGGGTGGTTTCAACAGCTACGGCGCCATCGAAGATCCGTACCTGCGCCGTGTATACCCGCACTACAGTGCCTTTGAGCCGGGACTGATTCCGCTGGTGGATAAGGTGTTGGCACCGATTGTGCCGTGGATGGAAGAGGGAAAGGAATAAAAGGATATGAGTGATCTGATTCCACTGCAGCCACTAACGTTTCCGCTGCATGGCATGCGCCTGATTGAGGCCAGCGCCGGTACCGGTAAGACCTACACCATCACCGCATTGTATCTGCGCCTGTTGTTGGGCCACGGTGAAGAAGGGCCTGTACAACCTCTCGGTCCCGACCAGATTCTGGTGGTGACCTTTACCGAAGCGGCCACCGAAGAACTGCGCGACCGTATCCGTATACGTATCGCTGAAGCGCGTCAGGCCTTTATGCTAGCGCTTAACGGCCATCCAATTAAAGAGCCCTTGCTAAAGGTGCTGACCGATGCGGTCGAAGACAGAGACAGTGCAGTAAAACTGTTGGAGCAGGCTGCCCAGCAAATGGATGAAGCGGCGATCTTTACCATCCACGGCTTCTGTCAGCGTATGCTCAAGCGCCACGCCTTTGAGAGTGGCGCGCTGTTCGAGACCGAACTGACCCAGGATTCCCAGCGCCTGCTTAATCAGGCGGTGATGGATTTCTGGCGAGCTGAGATCTATCGCATGCAGGCGGGGATCGCCTCTGCCGTTTTGCATTTGTGGAAAACCCCAGGAGATCTGAGCCGGGACCTGAGCGGCTTCTGGAGTTCGCCCGAACTGCGTCTGCAACCGGACCTGTCGGATCAGGATCTGGGCAAACTGTTTGAGCAGTTCCAGAGCCAGCTAACGCGCTTCAAGTCTCTCTGGCTTAGTGATGAAACCGATCTGGAAGTATTGATTCGCGATTCTGGCGTCAACAAAAGCTCCTATAAAAAGAACCTGCTGCCCAACTGGCTGGCGAAGATCGGTGAGTTCGCCGAATCGGATAGAGCCGTTTTAGACAAAGATCTGCTGAAAGTGCTGGATCGGCTCCAGCAGTCACGTTTGTATGAGAAATCCCCGAAAGGTAATCCGCCGGAGCACGAATTGTTTCGCCTGATCGAAGAGCTGCTGGAAGCTCAGGTGCCAGTGCGTGAGATCATGTTGGCCCGTGCCTACCGTAACGTGCGTGCGCGTTTCGATCAGCACAAACAGCAACACAACTTGCTCACCTTCGATGACCTGCTGATCAACCTGGATCGGGCGCTAAGCAATGACCAATCCGGTTTGCTGGCCGGAGCGATCCGCAACCAGTTCCCGCTGGCGCTGATTGACGAGTTCCAGGATACCGACCCGATGCAGTACCGCATCTTCAACCGCATCTACGGCGGAGAGGAAGCAACAGCGGAGTACCGTCCTGGCCTGGTGATGATTGGCGACCCGAAACAGGCAATCTACGCCTTCCGTGGCGCAGATATCTTTACCTATATTCACGCCCGCCGCCAAGTTGAGGCGCCGTACACCCTGGATACGAACTGGCGCTCCACAAGTCGTATGGTGGAGTCGGTGAACCGTCTGTTCGAAAGCGCCAATGCGCCCTTTATCTACGAGCAAGATATCCAGTTCCAGGCGGTGAAGGCCGGTGGCAAGTCCGACAAGAAACCTCTGTTGCTGGGTGGCAAAGAGATCCCGGCGATGACCTTCTGGTACGAGGAGGATGAGGAGCCGATCAATCGCAACACCTACTTTGCCCGGTTTGCCCGTGCGACCGCGGCTGAGATCGAACGCCTGCTGAGCGGTGATACCACCCTGGGTGATCGGGATTTGGCGGCGGGGGATATCGCGGTGCTGGTGCGTGACCGCTACGAGGCGGATGCGATCCGTCAGGCACTGGCTGAGTTCCAGCGTCCCTGCGTTTACCTGAGTAACCGTGAAAGTGTGTTCTCCACCCAGGAAGCCCTGGACCTGCTGTTGCTGTTGCAGGCGGTACAGGAGCCACAGAATGAACGCTTTGTGCGCGCCGCGCTGGCGACCTCTATCCTGCAGCTGGATGTGGACGCACTCGACCGCCTTAACCACGACGAAAAAGCCTGGGAAGCGGCGGTGGCAGAGTTCACCGAATATCAGCAGTGTTGGCTGCGTCTGGGGGTGTTGCCGATGCTGCACCGCCTGTTGCAACGACGCAAGCTATCCGAAGCGATCCTCTCCCGTGCCGACGGTGAACGTCGTCTCACCGACCTGTTGCATCTGGGCGAACTGCTGCAGACTGCCAGTACCGAGGTAGAGGGTAGCGCAGGACTGTTGCGTTGGTACGCCGAGAAACTGAACAGCCCTAACGGCAGCGCTGAAGATCAGCAGTTGCGTCTGGAGAGTGACCGTAACCTGGTAACGCTGGTCACGATCCACAAATCCAAAGGCCTGGAATACCCGGTGGTGTTCCTGCCGTTCCCCTGTGCAATGAAGGATAGCAAGCAGTCGCTCTACCACGACGATAACGGCGATACCGTGATGGATTTGCAGGCGTCCGATGAAGCGGTGGCGAAAGCGGACGAAGAGCGTCTGGCGGAAGACTTGCGTCTGCTTTATGTGGCCCTGACTCGATCCGTGTACGCCTGCTACATGGGGGTGGCCGATGTGAAGGTGGGCCAGAAAAAAGAGCAGCTGCAACGTACCGCACTGGGATACCTGTTGTTACAGGAGGGGCGGGAGTTGCCTGAAGCGATAGCACGTCTGCCGGAGCTGTCATCCGCCATCGCCGTGCTCGAACCGCCACAAACGGCACCACAGATTGATCTGTTTGCAGAGGCGCTGACACAGCAGCCAGAGCTTGAAGCACGTCAGTTTAAGGCGCGTATCGACCGCAACTGGCGGATGACCAGTTACTCCGCGCTGAGCAGTCATGGCGGCGGACACCAGCTGCCAGAGCTGCCCGGACTGGATCTGGAGGTAGCGGGTGAAGAGGTCGAAGTTGCCGAGCCGGAACAGTCGATCTTCAGCTTTCCCAAAGGTGCACGCGCCGGTACCTTCCTGCACGCGGTATTTGAAGACCTGGATTTCCCAACTGCTGGCGGTGCAGAACTGACCGAATACCTGCAGGAACGCCTCACGCTGGAAGGGTATGACACCGAGTGGACAGCGGTACTGGAAACCCTGGTGGCTGATGTGTTGGACAGCGATCTCGGTGTCGACGGTACCAGGCTGCGGGATCTCTCCGCTGACAACAAGCTGGTGGAGATGGAGTTTATGCTGCCGATCAATGGATTGGACTGCGGCGCGCTCAATCAGTTGATCCGCAGTCAGGATCCGCTTTCAGCACAGGCCAGTTTTCTGAACTTCGATCGGGTCACCGGTATGTTGAAAGGTTTTATCGATCTGGTGTTCCGCCACAACGGGCGTTATTACGTGCTGGACTACAAATCTAATTTCCTGGGTGATAGCCACGATGCGTATACGCAGCACGCGATGGCGGAGGCGATGATCGACCACCGCTACGACCTGCAGTACCAGCTCTATACCCTGGCGTTACATCGCCTGTTGCAGAGCCGGATACCAGATTACGACTACGAGCAACATATGGGTGGCGTGTTCTACCTATTCCTGCGTGGTATGGGGCAAGGTGATAACGGCATCTTCCATGTACGCCCGGAGGCTGACTTTATAGAACAGCTGGACCAGCAGTTTGCACAGGGAGGTGAGGTATGAGCGAGCTGTTAACCGCACTCCGTGCCCGTGTGGATATGGGAGAGCTTCGTCCGCTGGATTATCAGTTTGGTCGTTTCCTGCAGCAGAAGGGTGCGAGCGAGTGTGCCGTGCTGGCTGGTGTGCTGGTCAGTGCCGAGCTGGCGCAGGGGCATGTCTGTCTGCAGTTGTCACGCCTGCCGGAGTTGTCGCCGGAGTTGAAACAGTTGGTGATCAAATACGGCATCACCACATTGAAGCCGGAGTCGCAAATTATTGGGACGGGAGATGATTCTGTCACGCCTCTGGTACTAAACGGCGACCGCCTCTATCTGCATCGTTACTGGGCCTATGAGGTGATGATCGCAGGTAACTTGCATAAACGTGCTGCAGGGTCCGAAGTGGATCTGGATACATTAAAAGCAGGTCTGGATCGTCTGTTTAAACGTACGCCGAACGAGACTGATTGGCAGCGAGTCGCTGCTGCGATCGCAGCACAGCGCCGTTTCTCGGTAATCTCCGGTGGGCCGGGTACGGGTAAGACCACCACCGTGACTAAACTGCTGGCATTGATCTGCGAGCAGAGTCTGAAGGCCGGACGCGAACCTGTGATCAAGTTGGCGGCGCCAACGGGTAAAGCCGCAGCCCGCCTGTCTGAATCGATTGCCGGGGCTGTGAGTCAGTTGCCGCTCTCGATGGAGCAGCGTGCGCTTATCCCCTCTGAGGCCAGTACATTACACCGTCTGCTGGGGGTGATCCCGAACAGTCACAATTTCCGCCACAATACCGCCAATCCGTTGCATCTGGATCTGTTGGTGGTGGATGAGGCATCAATGATCGATCTGCCGATGATGGCACGGTTGTTGGACGCGTTGCCGGAATCGGCCCGCCTGATCCTGATTGGCGACCGCGACCAGCTCGCGTCTGTCGAAGCGGGCAGTGTGCTGGGGGATATCTGCCAGTGGCCTGGAGAGGTGGGCTATTCGCAACAACAGGCGGAAGCGTTGTCTGCCCTATGTGATATTCCAGTGGATGAGATCTGCCAGAACTATCCATCCCCCGTAGCAGATTCCGTGGCGTTTTTACGGAAAAGTTACAGATTTCATGATCAGAGTGGAATTGGCCACTTGGCACGTGCCGTAAATAACGGTGATGTGGCACGTTTTAATGCAGTGGTCCGGCAGGATTACAGCGACATCGAGCTCAATTTGCTCACCAGCGAGGGTTACAATGCGCTGATTCAACGTGCGGTGGAGGGTTACAGTCACTACCTGCGTTGTGTGGAAGAAAACTCCGCACCGGAACATATTCTGGCGCAATTCGGCCGTTTGCAGCTGCTTTGTGCACTGCGAGAAGGGCCTTACGGTGTAGCAGGGCTGAATGAGACGATTCGTGCTGGTCTGGCGAAGCGTGGCTTGGTGGCGTCGGACGGACTCTGGTACAGCGGTCGCCCAGTGATCATCACCCGCAACGATTCAGCGTTGGAACTCTACAATGGCGACATCGGTATCGCGCTGCCAGACGCAGAGGGTAACCTGCGCGTCTGGTTTGAGCAGTCCGGCAAGGTGCGTGCGGTCTTGCCAAGCCGCCTGCCTGAACACGAAACCGTGTTTGCGATGACGGTGCATAAAAGTCAGGGATCGGAGTTCGAGCAGGTGTTGTTTTTGATGCCGCCGGATGACAATCCGGTACTGACGCGGGAGTTGCTTTACACAGGGATTACCCGTGCCAAGCAGGCGTTAGCGCTTTATGGCACCGAACGTATCTTCATACAAGCAGCGATGCGGCCTACAGAGCGAAACGGTGGCTTGGCCGATCGATTGTGGAAGGCGAATTTCTTCTAGCCTTAGCAGAATATCAGCCACTAAAAAGGGAGCCTGGTGGCTCCCTTGCTGGATAGAGTACTTCAGTAGTCGACGTATAGTCTTAACGACGGCGACGCTGCTGTTTCTCTTCGACGCGGATACGAATCGGTTTCAGCTCACGCTGCGCGGGCTTGCTCATCTGGAACACAATATAACCAGCTGCGAGTGCCAGCAGAGTTGTAAAAATCAGCATATGTCGCTCCTAGTGCCGGATATTACCGGTCGTCAGATTCGGCATTTCGATGCGCGGGTGGCACACCTCAGACTCGATATTACTGATTATAGACCCTGTTGACCAACGTATTGTTCAAATTCGGTGAAACCACCGATGTGCTCTTGTCCTATAAATATCTGGGGTACGGTCTCAACAGGTTTACCGACCGTCTTTTCCAGATCCGCCTTGCTGATATTCTCTGCGTAGATATCAATGTAGCGGAAGTTTAACTCTTTGATTTCACAAAGCTGTTTTGCGCGAGTACAGAAGCCACATCCAGGACGGCCAAAAATGGTAACGCGTTTCATTGTGCTGAATCTCCTGATCAAAAAATCTATAGAAGTATTAGAGCATGGCGGGAGAATCAGCAGCCAATTGGATCTGTTTATTCAGGTCATTTAGTTGACCTATCGACAATGGCGAGGAGGGGCGGCCGTCAACCCCTAGATTGGCTAATGCAACACAGAAATTTTTCATTAAGGAAATTGTCACAAGTGCAACTGATTTTTATGTGCAGCGCAGCATCGGCGCATATTCTAAGGGGCTAGGGGATTTTCCCCAAAGCCTGTGGATAAACCTGTCGACAAGATTTGGGCAAGGAGTTGTAACGCTGATAATACGGGCGCTTTGCTTGGTTTGGTTAAAAATCGTACAGATATCTAACTGTATGATTTCTAATGGCTAATCCACGTCAATATTAAAATAATGCAACTTTTTGACGACGAAATCTAAATGAAAATAAATCATGTTGAAACGTTTTTATTCTGTGCATTTCATGAACTGTAAAGCTGGATTTACAGTGTGGCAGAAAGAGTCTGGTGCGTTGAATCTGAAGTTTCTATAGAAGGGATGTCGAAGCGGTAGCGGGTATAACAGTCATTAGAGAATGTCTGCTATACCCGACGGTAGGTAAGAAAAAGCTGCTTACCAGGTGGAAGATGGCTTGCGGCGACCGGAGAAGGAACGCACCAGCAGACCCAGAATTACACCACCCAGCGCGATCAGGCCACCGTGGGTAAACCAGCGCATCAAGTTGCTTTCATCCATGGTCTCAATCTGGAAGCTGAGAGACTTAATTTCGGTTTTCAGTTCGTTAACCTCGTCAGCCAGTACTTGGCGCTCGTTGCGAACTGCATTCAACTCTGCCTGTAATTGGTTGATCACCTCGCTCTGTTCTTCAACCTGGCTACGACTTTTCTTCAGGTCACTCTCTAGAATAGGCAGACGCACACTCATGCTCTGGCCTTTTCCGACGTTATCAGGTGCAACCCAGCCAACCTTACCGTTTGGTGTGCGGATCTGAACATATTTTGTAGCTGGATCGGTGTTCAGGATGGTGACAGGCGCACCGCTCTGCACACGGCCGGTGATCCGGTATTTGTTACTCGGGCCGCTGTGGTAAAAAATGTATACATCGTCGGCGATATGGCCTGTTTGTGCGTTAACTTGTAAGGAAAGGCTTAAAATCAAAAGTGTGAATAGTGTTTTCATCAATACCGTCGCTAATAGTAATTTGCTTATGTTCTAACTAAGCCTGGTTCCCTACTCCCAAGCCGCTTACCTACCCATAGACCGCTCAGACAACAAAAAACTGAAAATGATCCGTGCGTATTCTACTAAGTTGTTTAATACTTTTCGATGAGCCGATGCTCCGAACCGCCCTGCATATCAGGGCTGGAGTGAAGCACATCTGAAGTAAGTTTGTGTTAAGCATTAGTATGATAACAAATGCGTCTTCCGGCCACTGCATAACGGGGTGTTCTGTTTTGGTGGTAACGGGATTTAACTGGATAGGGAAAACACAATGGAAAACATGTTCGACACCTATATCTACCCATGGGTGATTAATATTCTGCTGGCGCTGGCGATCTTCTTTGTCGGTCGCTGGGTTGCTAATCAGATCATTAAGCTGATCACTCGCCTGCTGCGTCGCTCCAAGATGGACGATATGCTGGTTAACTTCATCACATCAATTGCCAACATACTGTTGCTGCTGGTTGTAGTGGTGGCGGCCCTTGATCAATTGGGGGTGGATACCACATCGCTGATCGCTCTGGTGGGTGCTGCTGGTTTGGCGGTTGGCCTGGCGCTGCAGGATTCACTTAAGAACTTTGCGGCGGGTGTGATGCTGATTGTGTTCCGTCCATTTCGCGAAGGTGACTTTGTAGAGGCGGGTGGTGTCTCCGGTATCGTGGAGCATGTCACCATTTTTAACACTGTGATGCGCACTCCGGATAACCGTGAAGTGATTGTGCCAAACGGTGGTATTTACAGCGATGTAATCGTTAACTTCTCTGCCCGTGATACCCGCCGTGTGGATATGGTTTTTGGTATCGGTTACGACAGCGATCTGAAACAGGCAAAAGCGATTCTGGTAGAGATTCTGGCAAACGATGAACGTATATTGAAAGACCCAGCGCCGGTCGTGGCAGTGTCAGAACTGGCGGATAGCAGTGTGAATTTTGTTGTGCGTCCCTGGGTGAAATCAGCCGATTACTGGAGCGTGAAGTGGGATACCACTGAAGCTGTGAAGTTGCGCTTCGATGCAGAGGATATCACGATCCCTTATCCACAGATGGATGTGCATCTGCACGAGCACGACGACGATTAAGCTTCCGTTTTTTCTTTAATGGTAGAAACGATAAAAGTGGGTCTGTATAGGCCCCTTTTTCATTGGGAGGTTTGTACCGTCCTGATATAGGTTTACACATTGGAGACCTATGATGGATTCCGACATTCGATCAACAAGAAAGCGCACCAGCATGATTATCCACTAACCTTTAAATTGTCTACTCGCTCTAGAGGGTGTCGCAAAACGACAGTGCTTGCTGATATGGTGTTAAAAATCTGCTCAAAATGCTCATTTACACCTACATAAATGTATTTTCGCAGCTTTTTGCCTTGTTTCAGCTGTGCTCCTTACGTTTTACAACACCCTCTCTAGCTGTCCGCAATCGCCTGGCGTTGTTTAGTGCCCACGAGCTGTTGTTCCAGATCAGGTGTTTGAGCATTAGCACTTGATGCGGTGATACTGAAGGCGGGTAGCAGTAGGAATTTTTTGAGCATCGTGGGAACCTTTACATCGATTGGAATTCTTCTGACTATGATGCGAATGCGCAGGTAAAGTCTGGTTTAGATCGTACAACGTCGTATAAACAGATTCGGTACAGAGATTGGGTAAGGTAATTCAAGGCATCCATCGCTTCGTTATTCCGCTGACAGTAATATTTGTGTCGTTTGTGCTGTGGGTGATTTTTGAAGCAAATACCGGTAAAGAAACCGCCATATTTCAGTGGGTACGCACGTTACCTTACGGTGACAAGGTGGGGCACTTTGCGGTGTTTGGCCTGATGGTACTGATGTTGAATCTCTGTTTCCGTTTCCAAACCCTGGGGCGGGGGTGGTGTCAGGTCTATCTGGGTACCGCGATCGTGACATCCTTTGCCGTGACCGAAGAGTTCAGTCAGTATTTTATTCCCAGCCGCACCTTTGATCTTTACGACCTGGCTGCCGATGCTGTGGGCGTTATGCTGTTTACCGGGTTGAGCTGGCTGAGTGCCGGTTATCTGCGCAAGCTTGAACGTGCTGCACAAAAAGCTCACCCTACCAAGTACCCCATACCGAAAAATCACTCAGAGATGACTTAATTTCTCACCAAGCTCCCTGCGCAGAGCTTCATTCTCTTGGTGGGTTTTCTGCACTTCTAAGCGGTATTTGAAAATCTCCTCATAACGGTCGTCCAGCTTGCGCTCAAGTGTAGTGATCTCATTGTCTTTCTGTTGAATGCTCAACTGCAGCTTATCAATTTGAGCCTGCAAATCTTCCAGCAACCCCATCCCTGTATCCTGGGTGTCGGATTTACCCAGGTCTGAGGTGACGCCAGGGCCTTGCAGTTCGTTGACAATATGGCTGAAAACCGCTTGTAGATCGGCCGCTTCTTTATCCGAGTATCGGATGCGGTTTTCTATGGCTCCGTGTGCACCTGCCGAGCCGATGGAGCCTGCCAGAACGTGTTCTAGCATCCTGTGAAACTCAACCAGCTCGATGATCGTTATGTGGGTTTTCTCAAGAACCTGAAGGTCATCTGCAATGGTGTTGACCTGTTCCCGGGCTTTGTCTGCCGGCAGATAGTTTGAGAGCAGCGTGTGAGCTTCTTCCAGTTTGGGGGGGAGGGCGATATAGGCTTCAAGCCCTGTTGGACGTGCCTTGTGGCCGGATGCACGTGGCAGCATTGCACACATAAATTCGGCTGTGAAGTTGCGCTCGGTTTTGTTGGGTTGGTACAGCAATGAGAACGCGACGTAGGTTCCTACATTTGCCAGCATAGACCAGAGCACAGCGTGAGTGACCGGGTTCAGGCCTTCAAGGCCGAACAGCGCTTCGGGGCGCAGCATCTCGATGCCAAACGGTCCCTGATTGAGCAGGCTCATTGCAAACCAGCCGTTTTTGGCCAGTGTTGGCAGTACCAGGGTGTAGGCCCATGCTAAAAAGCCGGCGAATAGCCCCAGGAAGGCGCCCATGCTGTTGGCTTTTTTCCAGAACAAGCCGCCAAAGGTTGCCGGGCCAAACTGCAGAATAGCCACAAAAGACATCAATCCGATTGAAACCAGAATGTAGGAGTCGGCAAACTCCAGCGTAAACCAGTAGCTGCCCACAAGAATCAGGGTCACCAGCCCCCAACGTACTTGTAGTAGATAGCCGCGCAGGAAGGCACAGGCATTGGTGCGCTCTATGGCGGGCAAAACGAGGTGGTTGGACGCCATGGTTGCCAGTGTCATAGTGGTGATAATGATCATGCCGGTAGCCGCAGAGAAACCACCGATGAAGGCAACCAGGGAGAGTATATTGTTGCCGGCCAATTTCGGAAGCAACAATACATAGAAGTCTGCGAGATTGCTGTCGAGGCCTGAGAGCAAACCTCCCGCTGCGATCGGAACAACAAAAATGTTGATCAGTATCATATACAGTGGGAACAGCCACATAGAGGTCCTGATGTGCTTCTGGTTGGTGTTTTCTACTACCGCTACGTGGAACTGGCGGGGCAGAAGCTGTACGGCAAAGAAGCTCAGCACGATCAGGGTAACCCACATTGACCAGGCATTGTCATTGGTGGCCAGACTGGTGACATGCTCCAGTCCCGCCTCAGCGAGGCGCTGGTTGATGTCGGCAAAGCCATCAAACATCACAAAGGAGACAAACAGGCCCACCGAGATAAAGGCGACCAGTTTCACAATACATTCAGCTACCAGGGCAAAGATCATCCCTTGGTGTCGCTCGGTTGGATCCAGGCGGCGCACACCAAACAAAATGGTGAAAGCGATCATCATCAGCGTAACAAAGAAACCTGAGAGGCCCGAATCGAGCATCTGCGTACTGTCGTGGGTAATCAGGTTGAAGGACGCAACCACCGCTTTCAGCTGCAGGGAGATATAGGGCACGATGCCCAGCAAAGCGATGATGGTTACCAGTGCTGCAATCTTCTGGGAGCGGTTATAGCGGGTGGAGATAAAGTCGGCGATGCTGGTGATGCGGTAGGTTTCTTTCGCCTGAATCATCTTCCGTAGCGTGATGTGCCAGAACATCACGGCAATAAATCCACCGAGGTAAACCCCCAGGAAGAGTAGGCCTGAAGTGGCGGCGAAACCTACACTGCCATAGAACGTCCACGAAGTGTGGTAAACCGCAATTGAGAGGGCGTATACCCAGGGACTGCTGATCTGCTTCCCTGTCAGCTGATTACGCCGCTCAACCCACTGTGCCAATGCAAACAGTAGGGCCATATAGATTGTCACAATAAGTATGACGGAGAACGGATCAAACATAGGCAACCCTACTTCAGAAGGCCGGTTTTATCTGTATATCTATAGACCCCTAACGGTATTCGGTCAACGGATGGTACTGAATAGAGTACCTATAACCCTCTGATTTACAGGCAATGTCCTGCCAATGACACGGTATTGATCAGCTCCGCTGGATTATTCGCATGTGTGCGTGATGAGGTGTGTATGAAAGCAATCGATGTAAATGGCTCTGGCGAGCAAGACGGGTTTCCGTACGAGCTGCGCACAGCAGCAGTGGATGCGCTTATCGTCTACTTGGGAGATAAGCCCAGCGAAAAGCTAACCTGTCAGATCCGTCACTGTGTGGATCAGGTTCGTCAGCAATTGACGGAGGGGATTGTCGAGCTGGTGCCTGCTTACACCTCCATCCTGATTCAATACGACCTGCGCACGATCTCTGAGGTTGAACTACGCCAACGCTTAAGTTTGCTGCTTGATCAGTGTGACATGGGGGAAGCGGAACAGGTACCTCGTCAACGTATTGTTTTGCCGGTGTGCTATGACGTATCTCTCGCGCCGGACCTGATGCGTTTATCTGAAGTGAAACAGTTATCGCCGGATGAGATCGTTACTATCCATAGCGATAAATGCTACCAGGTGTTTGCTGTCGGATTCAGCCCTGGATTTGCCTATCTCGGTGAGTTGGATACACGCCTTCAGGTCTCCCGGCTGGATACCCCACGAACCACTGTACCCGCCGGTTCAGTGGCCGTTGCCAACCGCAGTACCACAGTCTATCCCCAGATGACGCCTGGGGGATGGTGGTTGATCGGTCGCTGCCCGTTACCGATGTTTGATAAATCACGTACTCCACAGTCGCTGATACAGGTAGGTGATGAAGTCATCTTCCAGCCGCTGTCACTTGATGAGTATAAAAACTGGAGGGCCGAGTCATGCAGCAGGGGTTAACTGTAATAACGCCCGGCCCTCTTACCCTTATCCAGGACTTAGGGCGTTTCGGGCTTCAGCATCAGGGGCTGACATCGGGGGGCGCAATGGATGAAGTAGCTGCGCGCTGGGCCAACCGACTGCTCGGCAACGATGCGAACGCGCCGCTTCTGGAGATTACCTTGGGGCACCTGGAGGTGGTTGCGAACGTCGCTAGCTGGATCGCGATCACAGGGGCTGAATGTGATTTGCGGATAAATGGCGCTGCGAAATGCAATTGGTCGGTTCATTCTGTCATGCCGTCGGATCGGATCAAACTAGGATGGAGTCGGAGTGGGGTACGTGTCTATCTGGCAGTAGTGGGTGGTTTTCGGGTCGTACCGGAACTGGGCAGCGTGGCAACCGTCGTACGCGAACAGATGGGAGGATTGGACGGCAAGCCGATAGAAGCCGGAATGCTGCTGCCCTGCGATGACAGCCGCATTACCTTTAACGGTGTGCCTGCCGTCCCGTTCAGATACCGACCGGATTATGATGAGACTCCGCTGCGTTTACGGCTGATACCCGGTTATCAATTTAGCGCCGTTGAGGATGGTGCGGTGGCGGCGTTGCTTTCAGAACCCTATAAGATCCTGCCGCAAAGCGACCGTATGGGGTACCGTTTGCAGGGAGCGCCAGTGATATCGGGCCTGAATGCTATCCACTCTGAGGGGGTAACGTATGGAGTGGTGCAGGTCCCGCCGGATGGTCAGCCTATCGTCTTGATGAAAGACAGGCAAACAATCGGTGGATATCCGAAACTCGGATCGATTCTGCCGCTGGATCTGTACCAGCTTAGTCAGCGTCGGGCGGGCCAAATGGTGCTTTTTGAACTGATTTCGCTTCAGGAAGCACAGCAGTTGATGGTGAAATACGCTCAGTTTTTTGACTGACCGATCTCTTGCTCTGTTTTTTCTGGGTGACTTTTACTGCAGCTACAGCGGGGAGGAACCGGATCCATGCCGCCTTCACTGTACGGATGGCAACGCAGAATGCGTCTGATCCCCAGATAGCCGCCTTTCAGAATGCCGTGGGTTTCGATCGCCTCGATCATGTAGTGTGAACAACTCGGGTAGAAACGGCAGTTGCTGCCCAGCAACGGGCTGATCAGGTACTGGTAGCCACGAATCGGCAGGATCAGGAGCATTTTCAGGCCCCTTGTCAGCTTGTCGGCAAGGTTGGACATAGAAAGCAGGGTGCAAAGGATGTTGTGGACAAGTATACCGCAGACGGTGCAGGAAAAATTGCCGGACCGTCGTCCGGCACAAATAAAGGGGAAGTCGCCTTGCACAGAGTGCCACTCGGCTTCCGGAAGAAACTGGCGTTCAGTCGGTCAGAGGCGGTCAGAGGCTTTGATGCAGGCACAAAGCACTTTTCCGTAATCTCTCGGGTGATCACTGAATTGTAGGTAGAACCTGTGGAGCAAAAATGAATCTCAGGTCGCCCGTTTGGGTAGTAGGGCGTCTGAGGCGACGGCGTGGGTAATAAGCGTTCAGTGAGTTATTTTTATTCCTGAATCAGCGGTCGCGTAATATGACGTTATTATTATTATTTTGTTGCGGCGGGATTATAGGGATAACACGACGGATTGAAAGAGCGCATGTTAGCCAGTGCTCGATTTCAGCCATTAAAAATGCCGCTACACCAGAGATATAGCGGCATCCAGAAGTGTTTAGACTTTAGTCTAGATTTTCAGTTTTCGCGTCAGATCAAAGATGTTCCTCGGCATATTCCGCCAGTTCGGAGCGGAAGATACCTTCCAGATGCACGGTGGCCGCGCCTGGGTAGTCCTTGAAACGCTCCACAATGTAGGTCAGGCCCGAGGTCAGTGGAGTCAGATAGTTGGAGTCGATCTGCGCCAGGTTACCCAGGCAGATCATCTTCGAACCCTTACCACAGCGGGTGATGATGGTTTTCAGCTGCGATGGGGTCAGGTTTTGTGCTTCGTCGATCAGCACCAACGCATCCTGGATACTGCGGCCACGGATAAAGTTAAGCGACTTGAACTGGATATTGGCTTTTTCGATCGCGTATTTCACGCTGCTCTGCGGTCGTTCATCGTGTTCGTGCATCGCTTCCAGGTTATCGTGGATTGCACTCAGCCAAGGGGTCATCTTCTCCTCCTCGGTACCCGGCAGAAATCCGATATCCTCGGCAACCGGTGGGGTAGAGCGGGTGACGATGATCTTGTTGTACTGTTTCTCTTCAATCACCATCTCCAGTGCGCAGGCCAGTGCAATCAGGGTTTTACCAGATCCGGCCGCACCGTTGAGAATCGCCAGGTCGATCGATGGGTCCAGTACTGCCTGCATAGCGAACGCCTGCTGGATATTGATCGGTTCGATACCCCAGCAGTTCTGCTGCATGCTTTTCTCGTAGTTCAGATCCAACAGTGTGATAGTGGTCTCGTCGACACTTACCACCCGGGCGGCGAAGTCCTCCGTGTCGTCGTAGATATACTCCGCCGGGTAAGTGTCAGGCAGGACCGCACGATCAATCTGGTGATAGGTGTGTTTTCCTTCCTGGTAGCTGTTCACGTCGGTGACGTGATCCCAGAAGTTGCCTTCCATCTTGTAGTGGCCGGCGGGCAGAAGCTCGATATCCGATACCAACTGGTCGGTGCGGTAGTCTTCTACCTTCTGCAAACCTGCGCCCAGCGCCTTAAGGCGCATGTTGATATCCTTGGTGACCAGGATGATTTCACGGTGGGGATTGGTGGCCTGCAGGTGCAGTGCACAGTTGATGATCAAGTTGTCTTTGTTATGTTCGTTGGGCAAAAAGCCTTGGCGCATGGTTAACTCATGATCCGGAAAGATACTCAGCTTACCCAAACGAATGTCGGTTCCGTCCGGGCCATTCTGTTTGATCGGCACCCCTTTGGTGATCTGCGCCGAGGTTTCGGCACCGCTCAGGATCTGATCGATGGCGCGAATGGCGTAACGTGCCTCGGCTGCGACGTTTTTCTTACGGTCCTTGATGTCGTCCAGCTCCTCCAGGACGGTCATGGGAATGGCGATATCCTGCTCCTTGAACTCGTACAGACACTTAGGGTCGTGAAGCAGAACGTTGGTATCCAGAATGTAGAGCTTAGATGCGGTCATGGCTGATTCCTTCTGACGCCGGGTGGGTAATTTGCAGCTGACTGTCCAGGGATTTCTGGGCGCTGGCGAGACAGCTGCAGGCCCGGTAGAGGCTGAGAGGTCGGGTAGGGTGGTTCAGGTTACTGCGTAACATCGTTGGGCATCATCCTCTGCTGCTGCGATGTTGAAATTGGGGCGCAGATCCTTCGATGAACGCCACTGCCTGTTCCAGTTTGTCGTGCGATCTCATCAAGAGGTTAGGTCCTTCACCTTCCTTTCTTTGTTGGGGCAACCAATTGTACCGGTTCGGTTTTTTCGGTTACCTTGAATTCAAAGATAGTCTAATTACACAAGCATTGCTGTATTGTGACAGTAGGAGTCTTTCGAACTTAACGCTAATCGACTGCGGAAACGTCGAGTTTGGTCATATTTTCACGCTCTTTCTCGTTAAATAGCTCGCTATTCTCCACGAAAGACCGAAAAATTTGCCTCAAATCTCAGTTTCCTCGTGACGATCTGGTTGAGCCCAAAAGGCTCCATTAGTTTTTGTGGAGGTGAGTATGAGTGCGGAATCGATAGTCATCCTGACTGGGGCGGGCATTTCGGCGGAGTCCGGTATTCGTACCTTTCGGGCAGCGGATGGTCTGTGGGAAGACCATCGGGTTGAGGACGTGGCGACACCAGAGGCCTTTGTACGTGATCCGGAGTTGGTGCATCGGTTCTACAATCAGCGTCGCCAGGGTTTGCTGTCGCCGGATGTGCAACCCAATCCTGCTCACTATGCCCTGGCTGAACTGGAGAAACGGCACCCCGGTTCGGTGCTTTTGGTAACCCAGAATATTGATAATCTCCACGAGCGGGCCGGCAGTGAGAATCTGATCCACATGCACGGTGAGTTGCTGAATATGCGCTGCTCCCAGAGTGGAGAGGTGACCTTCTTTGAAGGCTCCAGTTCACCGGATGACCTTTGCAGTTGCTGCGGCGAACCGGGTTTGCTACGACCGGACATCGTCTGGTTTGGTGAGATGCCGATGCATATGGATCGGATCTACAATGCGCTGGATAACTGTGACCTGTTCCTATCAATCGGTACCTCCGGTCATGTGTACCCCGCAGCCGGTTTTGTGGAGGTCGCCAATGCTGCCGGTGCGCACACTGTTGAACTGAATCTGGAACCGTCCCGTGTGGAATCAGCGTTTGACGAGCATATCTACGGCGCGGCCAGCGAAGTGCTGCCGGATTTTGTAGATCAGCTTTTGAAATAGTAATTGGTTGAAAAATAACCAGTTTTGGCAGATTGTGGAGGATAACCTATAGTGATTTTGTGAACTTCATGGATTTGTCATTGGTCTGACGTATGACATAAAGAGTACATGAAGAGGCGCAGGCCACCGTCGAACCGGCGGCACGATTGCTGCGTCTGACTGCCCAAGGAGGTGGATTACATGATCACAGAACAATTCGTTACCACCAGTGTGACGCCACTGGATAATCTCGACACCTTGTCTCCCTACGAAGTTGCGAAACTTCACGACGCCAGCAAGGGCGGGTTGTATAAACTCTTCCGCCAGTGCAGCCTGGCAGTGCTCAACTGCGGCAGCGAACTGGACAGTACCAAGAAGGTCCTGGAGAAATTTCAGAAATTCGACATCAAGATCAGCCAGAAACACCGCGGTGTTCAACTGGACCTGATCAATGCACCGGTAAGTGCGTTTGTCGACGGTGAGATCATCACCGGTATCCGTGAACATCTGTTCTCAGTACTGCGTGACCTGCTCTATGTGGGTGATGAGCTGGATAAATGCTGTGCTGGTCTCGACGACTCCGAAACGATCAGCAACATGGTCTTTCACATTCTGCGCCATGCCGAAGCGATCCGACCGCACGTAAAACCGAATCTGGTGGTGTGCTGGGGCGGACACTCAATCAGTCGCCACGAATATGAATACACCAAAAAAGTCGGCTACGAGCTAGGTCTGCGGGCGCTGGACATTTGCACCGGTTGTGGGCCGGGCGCGATGAAAGGACCGATGAAAGGTGCCACGATCGCACATGCCAAGCAGCGGATAGACGATGGCCGGTATGTGGGGATTTCCGAGCCGGGTATCATTGCCGCAGAAAGCCCAAACCCGATCGTAAATGAACTGATCATCATGCCGGACATTGAGAAACGTCTGGAAGCCTTTGTGCGCCTGGGACACGGTATCATCGTCTTCCCCGGTGGTGCCGGTACGGCGGAAGAGATCCTTTATATCCTGGGATTACTGCTGCACGAGCGTAACAGCGATATCCCGTTCCCGCTGATCTTTACCGGACCTGCCGGCAGTGAAGAATACTTCGCAACTGTGGATCAGTTCATTCGCCAAACGTTGGGCGATGAAGCCAGCCAGCGCTACGAAATCATCATTGATGATGCCCATGAGGTTGCGCTACGGATGAATGAAGGTCTCAGAAACGTAACCGAGTACCGCAAGGCGACCAGTGAGTCGTTCCACTTCAATTGGCAGTTGTACATTCCTGCAGGGTTCCAGCAGCCGTTTGAGCCAACCCACGACAACATGGCCAAGCTGAATATTAATCATGGCCAGAGCAATTTTGAGCTGGCGGCGAACCTGCGGTGTGCCCTTTCAGGCATCGTTGCAGGTAATGTGAAGGAACCTGGGATTCGGGCCATCGAGGAGCATGGGCCATTTGATATCCAGGGTGACCCAGCGATGATGGGTGAGCTGGACCGATTGTTGACCTCCTTTGTAGAGCAGCGCCGTATGAAACTGAACTACAAAGAGTACACCCCATGTTATCGACTCAGTCCAGTGGCAGAACAAGCCGAAGTGAGTGAAACCTGACGCATTATTCAGTAGATAAAAAGGCGCCTATAAGGCGCCTTTTTGCATCTGGCTGTCGGGTTTAACCTCCCTCTGCATCCATCAATAGCTGACGGTCCCCACCGCAGGCTGTGGTGTTCTGGGTGATGGTTTTTTCCTGTACAAAGCTGTGCAGGTAGAACGGGCCACCCGCTTTAGGACCGGTACCGGACAGGTTCATACCGCCAAACGGTTGGGCTCCAACGACTGCGCCGACCTGATCCCGATTGACATAGATATTGCCCACCTGGGCCTGCTCTGTGATGTGGCGGATGGTCTGGCTGTTGCGGGAGTGGATGCCCAGCGTCAGGCCATACCCGGAGCGATTGATCTCTTCGATCACCTGATCCAGCCGTTCTGCGGGGTAACGCACGATATGGAGAATCGGGCCAAAGATCTCTTCGGTCAGTTCGTCCATGGTATGCAAGCGGATGATGGTCGGCGGTACGAAATACCCCGGATCATGCTTTGGGCCGGTCTGTAGCTCAAACATCAAGCGGCCCTGGGCCCGCGCCAGTTCTATGTGATTGTAGAGCGTATCCATCGCTTCCTGATCGATGATCGGGCCGATATCTACATCAAAGCGGCGTGGATCGCCAAGCTTCAGCTCTTTGGTGGCACCGATTAGTTGGTCGGTCACCGCATCGGCAATCTCCTCTTGTAGGTAAAGTACCCGGAGGGCTGAGCAGCTTTGTCCGGCGCTGGCGAATGCAGAGCGTACTGCGTCTTTTACGATCTGTTCCGGCAGTGATGTGCTGTCGGCGATCATCGCATTGAGGCCGCCAGTTTCGGCGATCATTACCGGTAACGGTGCGCCAAGGCGTTGGGCCAGCGTGGCAAAGATACCGTTGGCAGTAGCGCAGGAGCCGGTGAAGGCAATGCCCGCCAGGCGGTAGTCTTGCAATAGCTGCTCGCTCTGTTCTGTGCCGCTGAACGGGATCAACTGCAATATTTCCATTGGTAAACCCGCTTCCAGCCACAGCTCGGTCGCACGCATGGCAATCAGCGAGGATTTGCTGGAGGGCTTGGCGATCACGGCGTTGCCGGACACTAGGGCGGCGGCAATCTGGCCGGAGAAGATCGCCAGGGGGGAGTTCCAGGGGCTGATACAGAGAAAGATCCCCCGGCCTTTGAGCTGCAGTTCGTTGCTTTCGCCGGTAACAGAGATCAGGGTACGGCTGTTCAGTTGCTTTTCCGCTTGGGCTGCATAGTAGTAGCAAAAGTCGACGGCTCTGCGGATCTCGTCGATTGCATCGCGCAGGGTTTTGCCTGCTTCGCTCATGCAGAGATAGATCAACTCGTTGCGGTGCGCTTCCAACAATTCGGCATAACGTAGCAGCACCGCGCTGCGTTCTGCTACGGGAGTATCCCGCCAGGCAGGCCAAGCGGTGCTGGCATCGGCATAAGCACGTTTAATCTGTTCCGGTGCGGCGATATCCAGTGTACCGATCTGCTGCTCGATATCCTGGGGGCTGTACACGGCGACCGATTCCATGCCGGGCTGCTTTTCACCGGATATGATCGGCATCCCGTGCCAGACAGCGTTTTCGAAATGATTCAGCCGGTTGCGCAGGTCCAGAAGCTCCTGGCTGGAACCATAGTTGAAGCCTTGTGAGTTTTTTCGATTGCTGGCGAAAACATTAGCAGGCAACGGGATGCGGGGATTGCGCAGTGCACTGGTCTGGTGGAGGCGTTCCAGCGGACTTTTCAACAGGGTGCTGATCGGAATATTCCGGTTGTTTGCCTTAAAGATAAAGGCGCTGTTGGCGCCGTTCTCAAGCAGCCGTCGTACCAGGTAGGGTAACAGTTCGCGGTGGTCGCCTACCGGTGCATAGATACGGCAGGGGCGTTGTCGCTCGTGGCTAATCTGTTGGTACAAGCCGTCGGCCATACCGTGCAAGCGCTGAAATTTGATCGGCTTTTGGCTGGGGATCCCGAGCAGTTGCGCCGCTGTGAGCGCATTGTGCGTGGCGAACTCCGGTAGCAGGGTACGGCACTGTTCCGACAGCAAAAAGCGGGCACAGACCAGGTAGGCGATATCAGTGCTGGCTTTGAGGGTGTAGACCGGATAATCCTTCAAACCAAGTTGCTGTGCCAGTTTGATCTCCGCGTCCCAGCACGCGCCTTTAACCAGCCGTATCGGGATGGGGGTATCCAGTTCTCGTCCCAGGTGCTCGAGCCAGCCGAGTGTTGGTAGCGCACGCTTGCTGTAGGCCTGAACCGCCAGGCCCAGTTTGCCCCAGCCGATGGCCAGGTCGGTGCGCAGCAGTTCCTTGAAGACGTTGAGGCTCAGTTCCAGACGGTCTGCTTCTTCTGCATCCAGGATGATGCCGACATCTGCCGTGCGGGCAGCGACAATCAGCTGCAGTAGGCGATCGGTCAGTTCCTGATACACCCGGCGGTTTTTGAGGTTCTCAAAACGTGGATGCAGGGCCGAGAGTTTGATCGATATAGTGGTGTCGACGGCATCTTTGCGTTGTCCTACGGTTTCAATCGCATTGAGGTAGGTAGCAAAGTAATGCTCAACGTCGCTCTCGCTGACAGCGGCTTCGCCCAAGATATCAAAGGAGAACTGATTCAGGCTGCTGTCGTAGTCATAGCGCCGGTCACAGGCTGCTTTTATGGTCTCGGCGAAAACGAAGTTGTCACTCAGTGAACGCATGATGGTTTTCATCACTTTTAGCATCGCCGGGCGCCCCAGGCGTCGCCGCACCGAGGTGTAAAGCCCGCTTGGGTTGCTGTCCTGTCTGACCAGGTGCTGGCCAAGGGCAATGCCCCAGATAGAGGTGTTCAGCAGGGTGCTTTCATTGTTCGTCAGCGCCTGTTCCCAGTCGGCAGAGTCCAGCTTGTCTTCCACCAAGGCATAGGCGGTTTCGGCATCGGGGATGCGCAACAGGGCTTCAGCCATCGAAATGAGGGCGAGACCCTCGTCGGAATTGATGCTGAACTGGCTGATCAGTTGGTGGAGGTCAAAACGTGCACAGGGTGTTTCCCGCTGGGTTTGTAACCACTGGGCGGCAAGGGCGGCGGCATCGGGAGTGTCTGGCACCAGTTGCTGCAGCTCCGATACCATCAGTTTTTCGTCGGCGGTGTAGTGATCACACATGTCCTGCCAGAGACTTTGCAGGTCGCCCTGATGAAATTCAGGACTAAAGTAGTGAAAGAGCGGATGCATAGGTCACCGCCTGTGGGTCCGTGAATGTCCGCTCCAGTGTAGAACATGGGGGATTCAGATGCACAGGGTGAAATTGCGTCGGAGAGGGGAAAGCACCCCGCTAAGGGGAAGGAAGCGGGGCGTTTTCAACAGGCGTGATTAGATGCGCTCGAACAGGGCCGCGATCCCCTGACCGCCACCGATACACATGGTGACAACTGCGTAGCGTCCTTCGGTACGCTGCAGCTCATACAGTGCTTTTACGGTGATGATGGCGCCGGTTGCGCCGATGGGGTGTCCCAGGGAGATACCGGAACCGTTTACGTTCACCTTGTCCATCGGTAGTTCCAGGTCGCGGCATACTGCCAGGGCCTGTGCCGCGAAGGCTTCGTTCACTTCCCAGACATCGATATCCGCAACGGACAGGCCTGCTTTATCCAGCAGCTTACGTACAGCGGGTACGGGGCCAATACCCATGTACTTCGGTTCAACACCGGCAAAGCTGTAAGCTGCCAGTTTGGCCATCGGTTGCAGGCCTTTTGCTTCTGCTACATCCGCTGCCATCAAGGTAACCGCAGCTGCCGCATCGTTGAGGCCGGAGGCGTTACCCGCTGTAACGGAGCCGTCTTTTTTGAATGCAGGACGCATCTTGGCGACGTCGTCCATGGTGAGACCGTGGCGGGTGTGTTCGTCAGTATCAAAGATGATGGTCTTTTTGCGGTCTGCAATTTCGATTGGCAGGATTTGATCCTTGAAACGCCCCTCTTTGATCGCTGCTTCCGCACGGTTGTGGCTCATCACGGCCAGCGCATCCTGATCTTGTCGGCTGATGTTCCACTTCTCTGCGATGTTCTCTGCGGTGATACCCATGTGGGTGTTGTCAAAAGGACAGGTCAGGGCGCCAACCATAGCATCTACAATCTGGCCATCACCCATACGTTGACCGAAGCGGCCGGACGGTAGCCAGTATTGAGAGCGGCTCATCACTTCCGCACCACCGGCAATCGCAGCATCGCACTGCTCGGTTTCGATCTGCTGGGCGGCGGTAATAATCGCTTGCAGGCCACTACCACAAAGACGGTTAACTGTTACCGCCGGGGTTTCGTGTGGCAGGCCACCGTTTACAGCGGCGGCTCGGCTCAGGTACATATCCTGACGCTCGGTGTGAATCACGTTTCCAAATACAGCGTGGCCATACGCTTCAGGTTCTGCTCCGGAACGTTTTACCGCCTCGGCCACACAGGCCGCCGCCAGTTCGCCCGGTGTCTTACTCTTCAGGCTGCCACCAAATCCACCTATTGCTGTACGCACGCCACTTAGTACGACGATCTCTCGATTGCTCATGCTGCATCCTTCATCTGTTTTTAGTTATAAATATCCATCCGCTGTGCACTTCCCTGGATGGTTTTCCCAGTCGTGAGAACTTCTTACTCTATCACCGCTTTATGACAGGTCGGGGGTGTGAGGGTTATCAATTGGTCGAAATTAGATCGATTTCGATGCATAAACTGTGATCGCCGTTGCAATACCCGGTTATGACAATGTCATGCTAAAACGGTATATTTGGCTTTGTTTTTGTAGTGGTATTAGATTGGTGGAAACTTGAAAAACCGGATGGTTGTGACTCTGACGACAGTACACGGGTCACGGCAGTACTCTCTGAATCAGTTGACGCGGTACGGCATCGTTTTATTTGTTGTGCTGGCAGCTGTTAGTTTTTTTGTTGCCACACCGCTGTTGTGGAAAACCAGCGATGATCTGGAGGAACTGGCCAGCGATCATGAACAGCTGGCGCAGGACTACGAGATGATGTTGGGTTCGCAGCAGCTGTATAAATCCGAGATGGATGAACTCTCCACAACGTTGAATACGTTGATGGATGAGAAAGCCCAGTTGGAAGAAGAAAACAGTCGTATTGGCGCCCTGAACCAATCGCTGGATCAATCCCTTTCCGGGCTGGAAAGCCTGCTGGGGTTGCCTGTTTCCGAAAACATGACCGAGGAACGGGCAGAAGAACTTAAGGTGATGGCCAGCAAGCGCCTCTACTTCCTGCATATGATTCCCAACGGGATGCCGATTCTGAGTCCGCGGGTAACTGCCCGCTTCGGACCACGTATACATCCAGTGTTAAAAAAACGCCATATCCACCATGGCATCGATTTTAAGGCGAGTATCGGTACGCCGGTATATGCTACAGCTGATGCGGTTGTGGAATATGCCGGATACCATAAGCAGAGCGGTTACGGTAAGTTAATCATTCTGCTGCATAACTTCGGATTCAAAACGTACTACGGGCACTTGAATGCGGTTAAGGTTAAAAACCGTGAATTTGTGCGCAAAGGGCAGTTGATCGGATACAGCGGAAACACCGGTATCTCTACCGGGCCTCACCTGCACTATGAGGTGCGGCACCTGTTCACTCCGCTGGACCCGGATCCGTTCCTTGCTTGGAGTATGTCGGATTTTGATTCACTCTTCAGTAAAGTTAAGGATGTGAAATGGGCCTCATTACAAGAAATGTATCCTCTGAATCAAAGCAGGGTCGTGCAGGAACAACCATCGTTGCAGAAGGAAATAAGTTCAGCGGAGAAATGAAGATTGTGGGCAAGATGCATATCGACGGCATATTCGACGGTACCATCAACTCCCTAGACAACATTTCTGTGGGTAAGTCGGGGCAGGTGCGTGGCTTGATCAAAGCCCGCCATATCAATGTCAGTGGTTTGCTCGAAGGCGATGTGATCTGTGATGAGCTGCACATCGAAGCCGACGGTCAGGTGCGTGCGACGGTGACCAGTAAGCAGATGTCGATCAGCCCCAAAGGCAGCTTTGTGGGCGAGCGCAAGAACTGGGAACAGGCGGCAGTAGACAAGGCGCTGGAATCGCTGCCGGTAATCGAAGCGATTGAAGGCTCGGCAGAGAAAGTAGCGGAATAAGAAAAGGGTTAATCTGGAAATATGTGTGAACTGCTTGGCATGAGCGCCAATGTTCCAACCGATATTTGTTTTAGCTTCAGTGGCCTGATGCAACGCGGTGGTGGCACCGGTCCCCATCGGGATGGCTGGGGTATCGCTTTCTACGAAGGCAAAGGCGTGCGCAGCTTCCATGATCCACAGCCGAGTGTGGACTCTGAAATTGCTTTACTGATTAAGGATCACCCGATTAAGAGCAACGTGGTGATCAGTCATATCCGCCAAGCGAACGTAGGTGAGGTCAACCTGGCGAACACCCACCCGTTTACGCGGGAGTTGTGGGGCTATGTTTGGACCTTTGCCCACAACGGTCAACTGGATAAAGCGCTGTTTGACCTGCCGTTGACGCATTACCACCCGGTAGGCACCACCGACAGTGAATATGCGTTTTGCTGGTTGCTGGGGCAGATCCGCGATAATTTCCCGCAGCGCCCTGATGATGTCGCCGATCTGCAGAGGTTTATTCGCACCAGTTGCGACCAGTTGCGAGCGCTTGGGGTGTACAACATGCTGCTGACGGAATCCACTTGGTTGTTTGCGTATTGTACGACCAAACTGGCCTGGATCACCCGCAGAGCTCCGTTTGGTGAAGCGTCGCTCAAGGATTGTGAGTTGTCGGTGGATTTCTATAAAGAGACCACACCAAACGACATTGTAACCGTAATTGCTACGGAGCCTCTGACCGACAACGAGCAGTGGCAGAAGCTGGACGCCGGTGAGATGATCACCTTTGCTGATGGTTTACCGGTCTGATTGACCGGACCCGGAGAGAGAAATGGATGACGATGCGCTGCGGGCGGAGATTGAACATTACCCCAATCTGGTGAGCTGGTTTCAGGCTTGTTGCCAGCGTTACTCAGATGCATCGGCATTTACCTGTCAAGGCGCTACTCTGACCTACAGCGAGCTGGACGAACGCTCCAGTCGCCTTGCGTCCTGGTTGCAGCGTTCGCCTAACCTGCGTCCCGGTGATCGTGTTGCGATTCACCTGCCCAACCTTCTGCAATTTCCCGTCGCGGTATTCGGCATACTGAAAGCCGGTATGGTGGTTGTAAACACCAACCCGCTATACAGCGTGGAGGAGTTGCGCCATCAGTTTGTAGACTCGGGCGTGCGAGCGGTCATCACACTGGCAAACAGTGCCTATCTGGTGGAGCAGGTGCTGCCGGATACCGAAATCCGGGAAGTGATTGTAACGCAGCTGGCGGATCTGCACCCGTTCCCGAAGTCTGACTGGATAAACTTTAAGGCGCGTCATGTACGTAAGATTGTGCCTCGTTACAAAATCCCGGGTGCCACCTCGTTTCGCAAGTGTTTACGCCAAGGGGCTAAGTATTCCTGGCGACCGGTTGAGGTTGAGCGACACCAACTGGCCTTCTTGCAGTACACCGGTGGTGTAACCGGTATCTCAAAGGGGGTGATGCTTACCCATCACAACATCCTCGCGAACATCTGCCAATTGAAAACCGTGATGAATCAGGTCTGCATACCACGCGAAGAGATCGCCATTGCGCCGTTGCCGCTGTATCACTCCTATTCACTGATTCTGAATGGCATGTTGATGCTGGAGGATGGCGCGCATGTCGTGTTGATTATCAATCCCCGGGATACGGAAGGTTTTGTTAAAGAGCTGTCCCGTTGGCGATTTACGGTGTTTTCTGGCCTGAATACGCTGTTTGTGGAGTTGTGTCATAACCAGGATTTCTGTGCTTTGGACTTCAGCCGTCTCAAAGTGACGGTATCTGGTGCTATGTCATTGACCCGTTTCACCGAAGGGTTGTGGATTGAAGTGACCGGATCGCCTATTCAGGAAGGCTACGGCCTGACCGAGTGCTCGCCTGTTGTTGCGGTTCATCCCCCCAATGAAGCGCGCCGTGACGATACGGTAGGACCGCCTGTACCTCTGACCGAAGTAAAAGTAATCGGCAGCGAAGGGGAAACTCTGCATCCGGGTGAAGTGGGGGAGATCTGCGTGCGTGGCCCGCAGGTGATGGCCGGATACTGGCAGCAACCCGAATTAACACAGGCTGTGTTGCAGGACGATGGTTGGTTCCTCACCGGCGATATGGGTACCCTCAGTGAAGAGGGTTATATCGAGGTGATCGACCGCAAGTCGGAAGTGATCCGCACAGCCGGTTTCGATGTTTATCCAAGCGAGTTGGAGAACGTGATCGCTTGTCACCCGGACGTTTTGGAGTGTGCCGTTGTTGGTCTTCCTGATGATGAGCTGGGGGAGGTGATAAAGCTGTTCGTGGTGAGTCGCAATCGGCGTTTAACGGTTAAAGCGGTACGCGACTACTGCCGCGAACGTCTGACATCCTATAAAGTCCCAAGACAGGTAGAGTTCCGGGCCTCTCTGCCCAAGACCAATGTCGGGAAAGTACTGCATCGTGATATTCGCGATGAAGAGTTGGCCCGCCAGGTTAAGAAGAAACGTCATCTTTAAGTCTGGTAATCACTTAACAGGTCCTGCCGTTAACGGCTGCGCTGCCGTATAATAGCCCGCTTCTTTTAATTTCAGTCACCCGAAACAAGTCTCCCATCGTGAAAGCAAAGCTTCAGCAGCTCCGTCAGCAGCTTAATGACTGCCGCATATCTGATCTCCATAACCTGAAACGACGTCTACAACAGGCAGAGCAGCGGGTGAGTAATCATCAGCCGGTTGATCGTATGGTGGCGCAGATCGAAGACGCCGTTGCAGTGTCCGTGCAGGCGGTGACTGATAAAAGAACGCTGGTGGGCAAGATTCACTATCCGGACCTGCCTGTCTCCTCTCGCCGCGAGGAAATTCAGGAGGCGGTCCGCGATCATCAGGTTGTAGTGGTAGCGGGTGAAACCGGTTCAGGCAAAACAACGCAGCTACCGAAGATCTGTCTGGAACTGGGGTTGGGTGCGCGTGGACTTATTGGTCATACTCAGCCACGTCGATTGGCGGCAAGGGCGGTGGCTAACCGTATAGCGGAAGAGCTGCAAACCGAAGTGGGTAAAACCGTAGGCTATCAGGTTCGTTTTACCGATCAGGTGTCTGAGCAGTCGATGGTCAAATTGATGACCGACGGTATCCTGCTGGCGGAAACCCAGCATGATCGCTTTTTGGAAAAGTACGAAGTTCTGATCATCGACGAGGCCCATGAACGCAGCCTCAACATCGATTTTCTGTTAGGGTATCTGAAACGTATCCTGCCGCGCCGTCCTGATCTGAAGGTGATCATCACCTCGGCGACCATTGATCTGGAACGATTCTCCAAGCACTTTAACGATGCGCCGGTGATCGAGGTATCCGGGCGTACCTACCCTGTTGATGTGTTGTACCGTCCACTCGGAGAAGAGAGTGGCGAGCATGACCAGCGCCAGGGAATTCTGGATGCGGTGGGAGAGTTGGCCCAGCATGAACGCGAAAACGCTGTTTCTGCACCAGGCGATATTCTGGTGTTCCTCAGTGGTGAACGCGAGATCCGGGAAACCGCCGATTTCCTGCGTAAGGCTCAACTGCGCAATACTGAAATTTTGCCGCTGTATGCCCGATTGAGCGTGGCCGAGCAGAATAAAATTTTTCATCCGGGGCGCTCTGTGGGCCGCCGTATTGTACTGGCGACCAACGTGGCAGAAACCTCGTTGACCGTACCGGGAATCAGGTATGTAATCGATCCCGGCTTTGCCCGTATCAGTCGCTACAGCTACCGCTCCAAAGTACAGCGTTTGCCGATCGAACCGGTGTCCCAGGCGAGTGCGAATCAGCGTAAGGGACGCTGTGGCCGTGTTGCAGCGGGTATCTGTATTCGCCTCTATTCAGAAGAGGATTTCCTCGCCCGTCCGGAATTTACCGATGCAGAGATTCGCCGCACCAACCTGGCTGCGGTAATTCTGCAGATGTTGAATCTGCGTCTGGGAGATATTTCGGAATTCCCATTTATCGATCCGCCCGATGTGCGTTTTGTAAATGACGGCTTCAAGCTGCTGCACGAGCTGGGCGCGGTGGATGAGAAACGCAATATGACACGTCAGGGTCGGGAGCTGAGCAAGCTGCCCGTTGATCCGCGGATCGGTCGTATGTTGCTGGAGGCCGTTCGGCAAAACTGTCTGAAAGAGGTGTTGGTAATTGCCAGTGCGCTCAGCGTGCAGGATCCCCGTGAACGCCCGATTGAGAAGAAACAGGCAGCCGATGAGCGTCACCGCGCTTATGCCAGTGAAGATTCCGATTTTATTACGTTGGTAAACCTCTGGGATCTGTATGAGGAACAGCGCCAGGAGTTGAGCCAGAATCAACTGCGTAAGTTCTGTCAGAAGCAGTTTCTGTCCTTTATGCGGATGCGTGAGTGGCGTGATATCCACCGTCAGTTGCACCTGATCTGCAAACAGCAGGGTTACAAAGAAAACCAGGATGATGCGGACTACAACGCAATCCACAAGTCGTTGCTTTCCGGCCTGCTCAGCCAAATGGGTTTCAAGCAGGAAAATAAAGAGTATCTGGGTGCACGTAACAAGAAGTTCCATATATTCCCGGGTTCTATGCTGTTCAAGAAAGCGCCCAAGTGGATCATGGCGGCGGAGCTGGTAGAAACCTCAAAGCTTTATGCGCGCATGGTGGCACGTATTGAGCCGGAGTGGGCTGAATCCCTAGCTAAACACTTGGTTAAGCGCAGCTATCTTGAGCCCCATTGGGAGAAAAAACGTGCCCAGGTGGTCGCGTTGGAACAGGTCAGTTTGTATGGGTTGATCATTGTGCCGAAACGCCGTATTCACTACGGCAAGATTGAGCCCGAGCAGTCCCATGAGATCTTTATCCGTCAGGCGCTGGTAGAAGGTGAATTTGAAACCCAGGGTAAGTTCCTAAAGCATAACCGCGGGTTGTTGCAGGATATTGAGGATCTGGAAGCTAAATCCCGACGTCGTGACCTGTTGGTAGATGAGGAGTCGCTGTACCAGTTCTACTTCCAACGCATGGAAGAGTTGGAGGGTGGAAGTGTCGTAAACGGCGCCGGATTCGAACATTGGCGTAAAAGTGTTGAACAGAATGATCCTAAAGCACTGTTTATGACCGAAGAGGATCTGCTGCAGCGCTCCGCGGATCACGTGACTGCAGGTCAGTACCCTGACAATCTGGCGATGGAGGGTATCAAGTTGAAGCTGGCCTACAATTTTGAGCCGGGTGCGCGTGATGACGGTGTGACCTTGAGTACGCCAATTGCGCTGCTGAACCAACTGCCCGCAACGCGGTTGGAGTGGTTGGTACCGGGTATGCTGCGTGAAAAATGTGTAGCTGTGATGAAGGGGTTACCCAAGCAGATCCGTAAAAACTTCGTGCCTATCCCCGATTATGTTGATGCTGCGTTGGAGAAGATCAATTTCGGTGAAGGCGATCTGTATGAGGCGTTGGCGTTACAGCTGAAGCGCATGACCGGCGTGGCGGTAGATCCCGCTGCATTGCGTGAGGTGAAGCTGGACAATCACTTTCAGGTGAACTTGCGGGTGCTGGACGAGAAGGGCAAAGTTCAGGGAGAATCCCGTGATCTACAGACACTGCAGCATAAGTTTGCAGAGAAAGTCTCCGAAGCACTGAAAAAAGGCCCGGGTGAAAAGTGGGGGCGTGATGAGATTACGTCCTGGGATTTCGGCGAACTGCAGGAAAGTATCCGCTTACGTCAGGCAGGTGGTATTGAGGTTGACGCGTACCCGGCGATGATTGATAAGGGCGACAGCGTTTCACTGACTGTTGTGACGCATAAAGCCGATGCTGAGGCGCTTTCGGTGCTTGGTGTTGTGCGTTTGGCGATTCTCTCACTGACCGAGCAGGTAAGGTTTGCTCGTAAACAGCTGCCGGAGATAGACAAGAGTGTCATGCTGGTGGGTAAAGTGTTGGATAAGCGCTCACTGCAGGATCAGTGTGTGCAGCAGGCGGTTCGTTATTTGATGAAGTTGGATGAATCACTGCCGCGTACAGAGGGCGAATTCAAAGCCCGTCTGGAACAATGCCGAGCTGAATTAGTAGACCAGGCTGTGAAGGTGGCGCGTTTTGTTTTTGAGTGCCACAAGCGTTATCACGATATCCAGAAAAAGCTAAAAGGGCGTATGGATCTCACAGAGGTGGCCGTTCTTAACGACGTCAAGTTGCAGCTCGGTGCACTGATACATGCGCGTTACGTCATTGAAAATAGCTGGAATCGACTACAGAACTACCCAAGATATCTGAAAGCGATTGCGATGCGTCTGGAAAAATTCAGACGCAATCTGCCGCAAGAGAGGTTATTGAGCGATCAGCTGGTTGGCTACTGGAGCGACTACCAACGCCGCTTGGAACAGCACAAAAAAAATGGC
Source organism: Pontibacterium granulatum (assembly GCF_029961155.1). Lineage (GTDB taxonomy): Bacteria > Pseudomonadota > Gammaproteobacteria > Pseudomonadales > Balneatricaceae > Pontibacterium > Pontibacterium granulatum. The sequence continues at coordinate 111,464 of NZ_JASBRH010000007.1, forward strand.
GTAGCCGATCCCGAGCTGCAGCATTTCCGATGGATGCTTGAAGAATATCGAGTTTCACTTTTTGCGCAGCAGCTTGGTACCGAATATCCGGTGTCTGATAAACGTATCCGCCAGCAGTGGCAGAAAGTACTGGCTTGATACAGGTCAATATTAGACCTTGGTCGGATTAAATTAGTGGGGGCAAGGTAGTTGCAGTAGGCGAGAGGGTGTGCTGTAATGCAAAAAATTTGGGCAGGCGCCTTAATTTGTATCGCAGGCGATTTATAAACTGATCGAAGAATCGGTAGCGATCGTCCTTTGGAAGGTGAATACAAACAAGGAATACAAGCTAAGTTGCTTGCTTAAATGTTGGTTAATAAAAACTACTATCATCTATTTGAAACATAATAGATTTATAGTATGTTCTAGATGCGCCTGACGGTTAGGTGCGCCTAGAAAAATTAAAAAACACTAAATTCACTACTAGTACGTTGAAAATTGAAGGGGAAATGTTGATGAAAAAATCAATCATCGCTCTGGCAGTAGCTGGTGCACTGGTTGCTCCACTGGCACAGGCTGACGCTACTCTGTACGGCTCTCTGCGTCTGAAAGTTCAGTCTCTGGACGGCGCTAACGAACTGAACGTTACCGATAACTCTTCCCGTATCGGTATCAAAGGTTCTACTGAGCTGTTTTCTGGCGCGAAAGGTATCTTCCAGTTCGAACAGGCTGTAAGCACTGTAGACGGCGCATTCTCTAGCGGTCGTCTGGCAAGCGCTGGTATCACCGGTGACTTCGGTACTGTTAACGCTGGTCGTCAGTGGTCTCCATTCGCGACTTGGACTCTGTTCCCAACTGATATCGTAGACAACCGCACTTCTGGTGCTTCCGGTTACCAGCCTGGTCTGCACCGTCTGGCTAACACTGTTGCATACGTATCTCCAAACATGAGCGGTTTCCAGGCTGCTGCTGTAATCATCGCTGCGAACAACGCTGACGGCGAAGATCTGGACGCTTATAACCTGGCTGCTAAATACGCTATGGGCGGTCTGACTGTTGCTGCTTCCACTGTAGGTCTGGAAGCTGCTAACCAGGACGTTAACTCCCTGGCTGTTTCTTACGAAGCTGACGCTCTGTACGTAGCTGCTCGTTACCAGGACGACGAAACTGCTGGCGCTGGCCAGGAAGACTCTTACGAAGTAGCTGGTTCTTACACTATGGGTAACACCAAGGTGCTGGCTAACTTCGTAGATTCCGACGACGACGCTGTTGGTGAACAGTGGTCTCTGGAAGTTCAGCAGAAGCTGGGCAAAAAAGCTCGTATGTTCGCAGCTTACACTAGCTCTGACAGCGTAGACGACGGCGACGTTGACGGCGTTGAAGTTGGCTACCGCGTAGACTTCTAATCTCTGATTGATTAGATCTCTTATGCAAGAGGGCTCCCTTATGGGGGCCCTTTTTCGTTTCTGCGCCTATTTTTCTTGTAGGCATAAGGGGCTACAATTAGGCTTTACAAAAAAGTTAAGGGATATACGCGTGAATGATCGTCTGACGGCTTTTCTGGTTGCAGGTCTGCTGGTGGCAAGCCCTTCCGCTTTTGCGCAGGAGAGTGAGATAGACCCTTGGGAAGGGTTTAACCGCACGGTATTTGAATTCAACGATGGATTGGATAAGTACGCGCTCAAGCCAATCACGCAGGGCTATAAAGCTGTAACGCCTGACCCGGTTGAGAAAGGGGTCACAAACTTTTTTGGCAACATCTCAGATATAGGTTCTTTCTTTAATAATCTCCTACAGGGCAAAATCGAATCCGCAGGCGAGGATATCGCGCGCGTGGCATTTAACACGACGTTTGGCTTTGCGGGTGTTTTGGATGTCGCGACGGCTGCCGGTATTGAAAAACACGATGAAGATTTCGGCCAGACGCTGGGGTATTGGGGCGTCGAGTCTGGTCCTTACCTAGTGTTGCCGTTCTTTGGGCCTTCTAACGTACGTGATACAGGTGGTCTTGTGGTTGATGTTGCTACCTCGCCTATCTCTAATATCGAAGACGACTCGGCCCGGTATGCGGTAACTGCATTGCAGGTTATTGATACCCGTGCTCAGTTGTTGGAGGCGGAAAAACTGGTTACGGGTGATCGCTATTCGTTTATTCGTGACGCCTACCTGCAGAGCCGTGAGTTTAAGGTCAACGATGGGCAGGTCGAAGACTACGGTGATGAGAACTTCTGATTGGCAAGCCAATTATTGCATGTTGGTAATATTGGGTTTAACTTGGTGACTCATGGATCAGAAATACCGCCCTTGGGGTGATTTATGAGTCTTACCACCCAAAAAGTTCTGCTCGTCGATCATTCCACGCGTTTGATGGATCAGATATTTGATCTACTGAACGAGTCGTCAATTCCGGATATGCGTGTATCAACAAGCTTGTCGTTTACTGAAGCGAAAGAAAAGCTTGGGGAAAATCAGTTTGCTCTGCTTATTGTTCGTACTCCTGAGGGGAAGCAGGAGTATTGTGAAGAGTTAATTCGGCTTCATGCACCAGGTCCTGTCTTAGTTCTCTTAGATAATCCCAGTAGCTCTGAAATATTCCGTATGCTCAGGGCTGGTGCATCTGATGTTTTTGATGTGGATTCGGTTGCCTCGGGTAGCCAGGTATTTCTGGCTGCAATCGAGAGGCTTTTTTCCTGGTCTCGCGTATTGGAACAAAATCGTTTCTATCGGGAAGAGCTGGAGCAAAGTCTCTCTGAGCTTAAGGCGGATCAGCAGGCCGCTTACCATATACAGCGCAACATGATGCCTGCCGAAGAGATTGATATTTGTGGTATCAAGGCGCGACATTTAATTGCGCCTTCGCTTTATTTGAGCGGTGATTTTGTTGATGTTGTGCCTGTCGATGAAGACCGAGTGGTATTTTACCTTGCAGATGTGTCCGGTCATGGGGCTTCTTCAGCACTGGTTACGGTGTTACTGAAGAACATGACGCAAGGGCTGGTGAGGGACTATCGTGGTGCTTCGTCGGATCAGTTGCCTTCCCTGAGTGAAGTGCTGCAGCGTATCAATGCTGAGTTGCTTGAAACCGGTGTGGGTAAGCACTTGAGTATGTTTTTAGGTGCCGTGGATCGATCAACTGGCCTTTTGCACTATGCTGTTGGTGGTCACCATCCGATGCCTTTGTTGTCGGATACACAGGGAACGCGCTATCTACAGGGGCGTGGTATGCCGATTGGATTGTTTGAGCAGCCTATCTATGACGAAAGGGTTATCGAATTAGAGTGGCCGTTTCAGATAACCTTGTTTTCGGATGGCATCCTTGAGGTGCTGCCACAGAAGGATATGCTTTCCCGGGAAGAGTTTGTTCGGGCAGTGGTGGATAACCTACGTGGTGCACCTCCAGAGAAGCTGAAACAGAGCCTTATGGCGAACTTCGAAGGTGAAGCGCCAGACGACATCGCAATAATGACAGTGGTTGGGCAGTAAGATGAAAGAGGGTTCGATCTTCTCGGCGTGCGTTGATGGTCGCTATATTCTTAAGTTTGTCGGCGATGTGCGGCTCACGCTCTGCGCGACGCTTGACTGTCATATTGAAGAGACGTTGTCGGGGATGAGGGCAAAAGATATTCTCGTCGACCTGACGGAAGCTGAAGGAATCGACAGTACATCGCTTGGCCTGATTGCCAAATTGTCCGTGAAGGCGTATGCGCTTAGTCTTCCTCAGCCAACGGTTGTTTCAACAAACGATGATATTACCCGTGTATTGATGAGTATGGGGTTTGATCATATCTTTGTGCTGCTAAGCGAGCTGCCAACGTGTCCGAGTGATCTAAAGCAGTTGCCATTTGTACAGGACTCTGAGGAGTCTATTCGGCAGCGTATTATCGCTGCGCACCGTATTTTGATTGAACTGAACGACTCCAATCGAGAGGCGTTCAGGGACTTGGTGACGACTCTGGAGAAATGCTGAAAATTAGGAATTTTTCCTATATACAGCTATAACCATAAACTCATAAAATTGGTTTCAGGAAATGGGGAAGGCAGAAGGACCTGTGTAATTCCAAGGATGTAGTTTCCTCTCACTGCTTACGGATCGAGCGGTGACCAGCAAGGAGTGCTGGGGAAAAAGCCCGGAGTTTGGATGCTCTCGGGCTTTTTTTTGCTTGGAATTTGGTGAAGTGTTTAACGCTGGGTCCTGTAGGTAGCCCTTCAGAGGGGGTGTAAAACTACTGTGCTGACTGATACGGCGTTAAAAACCTGCTCAAAATGCTCATTTACACCTACATATTGTAGGGCAGCCCTTCAGACTGCCGGCAGCGTGAACGCTGCCCTACAAACAGTCCTAAAATACGTTGCCGTGTGCGTTTTCCCTCAGCTGCGCTCGTTACGTTTTACAATACCCTCTGAACGCTGCCCTACAAATCGTCGATGATAGAAACTGTACGCATTCCCACGCAGAGAAAGCTATCCTTCCCCGGTAGTCGACGATGAACCTTTTTGCCTGAAATTTACCGGATCTAAAAGGCTTCGAGATCGTTCCACATGGTATTGGAAGATGTCCGAAGCCCAAGCAAATCATTGCTTGCTAAGAAGGGTTTCCAGTTTCACCTGATCAACGGCAAACGCACGGATACCCTGTGCGAGTTTTTCTGTTGCCATTGCATCTTCATTCAATCCCCAGCGGAAGCTGGACTCCTCAAAGATTACCTTCTCGTCATCGCTTCTGGCTTGTGCTGCATTTAGCTGCTGAATGAGGTCTGCATCTGTATCGGAGAGTTCCTGCATCAGTGCGGGTGCGATTGTCAGGCGATCACAGCCGGCTAGAGCCTGGATCTCTCCAATGTTGCGGAAGCTCGCACCCATTACAATTGTGTCGTAGTTGTGGGCTTTGAAGTAGTTGTAAATGCGGCTTACGGACTTTACGCCAGGATCGTTCAGGCCGGAGTAGTCCTGTTCTTCTGTGTTGGCTTTATACCAGTCCAGAATCCGGCCTACGAAAGGTGAGATCAGGTAGGCGCCAGCTTCTGCGCAAGCTGCTGCCTGAGCGAAGGTAAACAACAGTGTCAGGTTGCAGTTAATGCCGTCTTTTTCCAGCTGGCGGGCAGCTTCAATGCCTTCCCAGGTGGATGCAATTTTAATCAGAATGCGATCTTTGCTGATTCCTTGTTCCTCATACATGGCAATCAGCTTGCGGGCACGATCGGTTGTTGCCTGTGTATCAAAAGAGAGGCGAGCATCCACTTCGGTGGAGATGCGGCCTGGGATGATATTCAGGATTTCACGGCCGATGGATACTGCAAAGCGGTCAGTCATGTTGGACAGCATTGCCTGATTGTCGCCGCCCTGAGCTTGTGCCCAGCTTTTAGCGTCTGTTAGCAGTGGCGCATAGTCAGCCAGGCCTGCCGCTTTCAGCAACAAAGACGGGTTGGTAGTTGCGTCTACCGGTTTGAAGGTGCGAATCGCTTCGATGTCACCGGTGTCTGCGACGACGGTAGTAATCTTTTTCAGTTGGTCGAGCTGGCTTTCCATTTCGTTTTTGTCCCGCATTATTAATCTGGAATAAGGTCCAGTGCCTGTCTTAATGTGTCGATTGAGGCATCTGGTTTGTGAGCGTTTTCGCTCAGGTGGCGACGGAACTGCCGACCACCGCGTTGTGCGTGAAACAGTCCGAGCAGGTGGCGAACAATATGATTCAGATAGCGACCTTGCTCAAGCTGGCTGCTGATGTAAGGAATCATCTCCTCGATGATTGCTTTGCGCGCTTTCGGTGGTAGTTCTGCACCGTAAATGCGTTGATCAACATCAGCCATCATATAAGGGTTCTGATAGGCTTCGCGTCCAATCATGACGCCGTCGACTTCCGCCAGGTGATCATCGCACTCATCCAGTGTCTTGATCCCACCATTTATGATGATCTCTAGCTCAGGATACTCTTTCTTTAGCTGATAAACCCACTTGTATTTTAGCGGCGGAATATCGCGATTTTCTTTTGGGCTGAGGCCCTGGAGGATTGCTTTGCGGGCGTGAACAATAAATGTAGTGCAGCCTGACTGTTTAACGATGTCGACGAAATTGCACAACTCTTCATAACTGTCCATATCATCAATGCCGAGTCGGTGTTTCACGGTGACTGGGATATCAACCACGGATTGCATTTTGTGCAGGCATTCGGCCACAAGCTGCGGGTGTGCCATCAGGCAAGCGCCAATCATGTTGTTCTGTACGCGGTCGCTTGGGCAGCCGACATTTAGGTTTACCTCGTTGTAACCCCAATCTTCGGCCATCTTTGTGCAGGTTGTCAGCTCGTCAGGATTGCTGCCGCCCAGCTGCAGTGCAACTGGCTGTTCTTTGGGGTCAAACTGAAGAAAGCGAGCTTCATCCGCATGAATAAGTGCACCGGTGGTGACCATCTCTGTATACAGGACAGCATTGTGGCTGATCAGACGGTGAAAGTAGCGACAGTGGCGATCGGTCCAATCCATCATCGGGGCAACGCAGAAGCGTCGGTTGAGTGGGACGTGGACAGTGTGTTCGTTTGGAGTACTGCTAGGGATATTCAATGTCTGTTCTGCTGTAACGTGGTACTGAATGGGTTTGAAGCGCGTTGACTGAAAATCATGCGACAGGGCTCAATTATACATAGAGCACCGCAGCGCATCGACCAGGATCAGTTGATGAAATCTCATATGCAGCTGAAATTTTGCCAGTTTTAAGATCTTTGCAGCAATAACGACATCTTCGCTACAGATAATCGTCACTTTTAGACGATCACGTGCTGGCGGCGATATGGACCGTTTGGCGTCGCTTAACGGGCTTTACGGTATTAATCTTGAAGCCGCATAGCTCGAGCATGAAACACAGGTTATCCACGGTATAGCAGTTGTGGGGCGAAAAATACTGGAAGGTTTCTTCTAGTTGGGATCTCTCCAGTATGGTTGCATCGGGCTGTTGGTGAGGTGGCTTTCGAGAGGCTGGCGTATCATGTTGGCGAGGATAAAGCGGTCGCTAGGTTTCTTCAGCCATTGTCTAACCTGCGTCAACAGGAGAGTCGGCTGGTGCTTCCTGTTTGCTGTCGCCGCCGTGATGGGGTGGAAGGTAAGATTGGGCCTGCTGTTGTTGAATGCTCAAACTATTAGTTATGTAGCTTCTTAGTTTAATGGGGTTGTATGTGGCTGTCGGGTCGCATGCTATAACTGATGTTCTGTCGTCGTGTATGTGTTGTAACGTATTCGACAGGATTAACTGGATAAGAGATCTGGGAAGGGGTCGATGATGGGGAAGAATACAGGGGTGAAGCGTTTGTATTACGCATCCTGCTATTCAATGAAGGGGATTAGGGCCGCGTATACCAATGAACCGGCGTTTCGGTATGAGGTGTATGTATCCGCAGTGTTGATTCCGCTGGCCTGTGTGGTGGCACAGAATGCGTATCAGTTTGCGGCGCTGGTCGGTGTGTGTTTGATTGTGTTGGCGATGGAGTTGATCAACACCGCTGTTGAGGCGATTGTCGATCGTGCCGGGACAGAGTTTCACGCCCTGGCAGGGATTGCCAAGGATACGGGGTCTGCAGCGGTGCTGATGGTGTTGTTGATGGCAGGGCTTGTTTGGGGCGCTGTGCTTTGGGAAAACTACGTCTGACGCGTAAAACTGTTGTGGTTTCGGTTACAACAGTTTTTCACCACTCCAGCAACGGGTATAATCTCTGTTTTCCATTTCAGCATTCGATCTACAAGGACTCCAATGACGACCGTTCGTACTCGTGTTGCGCCGTCTCCAACGGGTGATCCCCACGTTGGTACTGCTTATATTGCCCTGTTTAACCTGGCGTTTGCTCGTCAGCACAATGGCCAGTTCATTCTGCGTATTGAAGACACTGACCAGACCCGCAGTACCGCTGAGTCTGAACAGACCATTCTTGATTCCATGCGTTGGTTGGGCCTGGAATGGGATGAAGGTCCAGATGTGGGTGGTGAATTTGGTCCATACCGTCAGAGCGAGCGTAAACACATCTACGGCGATTACGCGCAGCAGTTGCTGGATTGCGGCAAGGCATTCCGTTGTTTCCGTACTGCAGATGAGCTGAACGAGTTGCGTGAAGCGCGTCGTGCTGCGGGCAAGCACACCGCTCTGAAAGAAAGCGATCTGGCATTGCCGGAAGACGAAGTGGCTCGTCGTGAAGCGGAAGGCGCTCCGTTTGTTGTTCGTATGCGTGTACCTGAAGAAGAGGGGGCATGTGTCATCGATGACATGCTGCGTGGCCCTATCGAGCTGGACTGGGGTATGGTGGACTGCCAGATCCTGCTGAAATCCGATGGTATGCCAACGTACCACCTGGCAAACGTGGTAGACGACCACCTGATGCAGATCACCCACGTGATCCGTGGTGAAGAGTGGATCTCCTCTGCGCCTAAGCACAAGCTGCTGTACGAATACTTTGGTTGGGATATGCCGCAGCTGTGTCATATGCCACTGCTGCGTAACCCGGATAAATCCAAGCTGTCCAAGCGTAAGAACCCGACCAGCATCCTGTACTACAAGCGTATGGGCTACATGCCGGAAGCGCTGTTGAACTACTTGGGTCGAATGGGTTGGTCCATGCCGGATGAGCGTGAGAAGTTCACCCGTCAGGAGATGATCGATAATTTCGATATCAGCCGTGTCTCTCTGGGGGGGCCGGTATTTGATCAGGAGAAATTGAGCTGGCTGAACGGTACCTGGTTGCGTGAAAACCTGAGTGCTGAAGAGTTTGCGCAGCGTTACGTTGAGTGGGGCCTGAATCCAGAGTACCTGATGCAGATCCTGCCGTTGATCCAGCAGCGTGTGGAGAAGTTTTCTGACGTAGCGCCGCTGGCAGGGTTCTTCCTGTCGGGTGTGCCAGCGCTGACGATGGCACAGTTCGAGCACAAAACCCTGCAGCAGGAAGACCTGAGTCGCATTCTGCAGTTCACCGTTTGGTACCTGGACTCCGAGCGCCACTGGTCTAAAGACCGTCTGTTCCAAAACCTGAAGCAGATTGCCGAAGCGCTGGATTACAAACTGCGTGACTTCCTGTTCCCGCTGTTTATCGCAATTGCAGGCACCAATCAGACCGTTTCCGTGATGGACTCCATGGAGATTCTGGGGCCTGATATGAGTCGCGCACGTATGCGTAACGCCCTGAACCTGGTGGGTGGCCCATCCAAAAAACAAGCTAAGAAGTGGGACAAAGAGTTCCGCGAACTAGCGGCTGCGCTGGGTGTGTAATCAGCACCTGAATTAACCGAAAAGGCCTGCTTGTGAGCGGGCCTTTTTTGTGCTGGAAATAACCTTTTGAATCCTAAAGGGAATCAGAGACTTAATTTTGTCATGAGGGCTTGACACCCCTAAGGGGCGTTATTAATATACACCCGTCTTCAGACATGGGGCCTTAGCTCAGCTGGGAGAGCGCAACACTGGCAGTGTTGAGGTCAGCGGTTCGATCCCGCTAGGCTCCACCAATCCTTCCTATATACCCTTTTTCTTCTCCTTTGTTCGTATCCTATATCGAGACAGCTTAGCGTCTTTGGATGTATCCTCTTATAGCATTTCTGTATTTAAATTTTGTCAACTTGAGTCGTGCGTGGTCAGTATGAGTATTTCCGCAGAATCTGACGTCAAATTGCCAAAACTAAAAGCGCGCATTCGCCTACAGCTGGGTGAGGATATTGCTCTCGGGCCGGGCAAGGTTGAGTTGTTGGAGCTGATTCAGGAGACTGGTTCGATCTCTGCCGCCGCCCGCAGAATGGGGATGAGCTACCGACGTGCTTGGTTGTTGGTCGAAACGATGAACCGCTGTTTTGCTTCGCCGTTGGTAGAAACTGCACAGGGTGGTAAAGGCGGCGGTGGTGCGGGCGTCTCTGAGGTGGGGCGTCAGGTGCTGGCCCTTTATCACCAGCTGGAAGCAAAGTTGCAGGTTTCAGAGGAGATACAGCAAATAGTCCAGCTTGTTGCTCAGGATATTCAGTCAGACTAAACGCTGTTCCTAGATGGCAGTGCTGTGGCTCACGCTATATTCATATGGATATAGCGCTAAAGTGTACGTATAGTGGTCAACATTGAACAATTCTAGAGGTGTTGCGTTTTGCGGGCTGTATTCATCATCTTGGCGCTTGCGGGTTTGCTGAACGCGGCCACTGTATATGCGGGTAAGGTAACGGTGGCAGTGGCTGCAAACTTTACCGGTGTGGCTCGGCAGCTGGTGTCCTTGTTTGAGCAGGAAACCGGTCATCGCGTGAAGTTGAGTTACGGCTCTACCGGTAAGCTCTATGCACAGATCCAGCATGGAGCACCCTACGAGGTGTTTCTTTCAGCGGATGTAGCGCGTCCGCAGCGTGCGATAAAGGAAGGTCTGGCCGTTCATGGCAGTAATTTTACCTATGCCAAGGGTAAGTTAGTGCTTTGGAGTGCGGATCCTGCACTGTTTGATCAGCAAACGGGGCCTGCATTTCTGGCAACCGAATCGTTCGCGCGTTTGGCGATCGCTAATCCTAAAACCGCTCCCTATGGTCAGGCAGCCTTTCAGTACCTGCGAGCGCAGGGGTTGTGGCAGTCAATAAAGGCAAAGGTAGTGCGGGGGGATTCCATTGCGCAAACCTTCCAGTTCGTAGCGAGCGGTAATGCGCCGCTTGGTTTTGTGGCTTTGTCCCAGATAAAGAGTTGGCAGGGGAGCGCGGGAAGTCTCTGGCTGCCATCTGAGCAGCAGATTGCACCGATAGAGCAACAGGCTGTCTTGTTAATGCGCGGAGAGAAAAATCCTGCAGCACGTGCGTTTTTGTCGTTTTTAAGATCAGATCAGGCTCGGGCGGTGATTCAGAATGCGGGTTATGGCGTTGTTGCGGGTATAGCTAAGGAGTGAGTGTTGGAATTTGACTGGACACCGGTTTGGCTCACGCTGAAGCTTGCGGGGATTACGACATTTACCCTGATGTTTGTGGGTACGCCGATCGCCTGGTGGCTGGCCCGCACTACACATTGGCTTAAACAACCGGTTGCTGCCGTAGTTGCGCTGCCTTTGGTGTTGCCGCCGACGGTGCTGGGTTTCTATCTCCTGTTACTGCTCGGCCCACAAGGGATGGTGGGTGAGATTACCCAGGCACTTGGTTTGGGCACGTTGCCGTTTACCTTCGCCGGTCTGGTGGTGGCCTCGGTGTTTTATTCCCTGCCGTTTGTTGTGCAGCCACTTCAAAATGCCTTCGAGGCCCAAGGTGTAAGGATGCTGGAGGTGGCCGCAACCCTGCGGGCATCCCCGTTGGATCGGTTTTTAACTGTTGCTGTACCGCTGGCGCGCCCGGGGTTTATGACCGCTGCGGTGCTGGCGTTCGCGCATACGGTGGGTGAGTTTGGCGTTGTGCTGATGATTGGTGGCAATATTCCGGGTGAAACCAAGGTGCTTTCGGTTGCGATTTACGACCATGTGGAAACCTTGGAGTACGAGCAGGCACATCTGCTGGCGGGGGGGATGTTGGTGTTCTCTTTTACTGTCCTATTGGTGCTGTACATGGTGAATGGCCGTCTGCACAGGAGTGGGCGCTGATGCCGGTATTGGAGGGCGCTAAATCGACCCTTGAGGCCCGGTTTAAAGCCAGCCTGGGAGCGTTCACGCTGGATGTGGATCTGTCGCTTCCTGCGAAGGGAGTGACGGCGTTGTTTGGTCATTCCGGATCGGGAAAGACAACCCTGTTGCGCTGTATTGCCGGGCTGCACAAGGCTCAGGGCGAACTGAATGTAAGTGGCGAGTATTGGCAGCACGCCGAGTATTTTTTGCCGGTTCATCAGCGGCCACTGGCCTACGTGTTCCAAGAGGCCAGTCTTTTTCCTCATCTCACTGTAAAGCGAAATCTGGAATACGGTTTTAAGCGTATCCTGCCGCAGGTACGTCAGATCAGCTTTGATCAGGCGGTTCAGTGGTTGGGGTTGGAGGCGATGCTGGATCGAATGCCCGACAAGCTGTCCGGAGGAGAGCGGCAGCGTGTGGCTATTGCTCGTGCATTGCTAACCAGTCCTCGGGTTCTATTGATGGATGAACCACTGGCGGCGCTTGACCACCGCAGCAAGCAGGAGATTCTCCCATACCTTGAGCGGCTGCATGAGATGCTGTCGATCCCTATTCTGTATGTGACCCATTCACCGGATGAAGTGGCGCGGTTGGCGGATCATTTGGTCCTGTTGGATCGGGGTAAGGTGATCGCATCTGGATCTCTGAGTGAAACGCTATCCCGTATTGATCTGCCCGTGCTGGTCGGTGAGGACGCGGGCGTTGTAATTCAGGCGCGTGTCGCGGAGTTGGATGCGCGTTGGCACTTGTGTCGCGCTGAGTTTGATGGAGGCAGTTTGTGGTTGCCGGGGGATGGGCTGAAGGTCAATGATAAGATTCGTCTGAGGGTACTTGCACGCGATGTCAGTTTGGCCTTGGATAAGCATGAAGATCAGAGCATGCTCAACCTGATTCCTGCTTCGGTGGTTGAGTTGGCGGATAATGCGCGACCGGGTGTTGTATTGGTCAAGCTAAAAGCGCAGTCTACGCACTTTCTTTCCCGCCTAACGGCACGTTCTGTGGATAAGCTGCACTTGATACCCGGTAAGAAAGTATGGCTTCAGGTGAAGTCGGTGGCTGTGCTTGAGTGATTGCCGTAAATGTCAAAAATGTGAAAAAAAGTATTGACGTAAAATCTGCCTGGGGTATCATACGCCCCGTCTTCAGGAGGTAGGCTTAAAGCCCACCAAAATATAGGTAACTCACTGATTTATAAGTAAGTTATTTTAGTGTCTGAAGTTTCATAACTCGAAAGAGTCTTATGCGTCCCATTCGTCTAGTGGCCTAGGACACCGCCCTTTCACGGCGGTAACAGGGGTTCGAACCCCCTATGGGACGCCATTTCTTCTGCTCTAATTCAGGGCAAAAATATCATAAACAACATTCATAGCGTGTGTGAATAACTCTGATTCAGAGTGGTTTCTTGTGTCTAAACACAGCTTTTCCACAGGGTTGTTGTGGTGTGGCTCCGCCTGAAGTTGCGCTGACTGAAAAGTGCTATGGAAGGGTGCGGGTGATGGCTGGTGCGCGCGCGGATTGGGACTTTGGTGTTAGCTGTCGGTCTTTTTTAGGAGAAGGGAGTAGGTTTTATCCTTTTTCTCCTGGCGGAAGAGTTTTACAAGCTGGAAGTCGAGTGCGGGGGCAAACCAGATCAGTGTCTGGCGGTCCTTATTGTCTTTGTAGATACGTTCAACCCGAATCGATTTGAAGTTGCCTGCAGGGGTTTCGATGGTCTCCTCGCCGGTCACGGCAAAGCTGTAGGTTTTCAGGCGTCCGCCGTCGGCCACTGCATATGTAAACTCTTTTTTTCCCGCGGCTACATCGGTCTGGAGCTGCAGCTGGTAACTCAGCTTATCCAGTACGCCAGGCTGAATCTCCATTTTCCAGGGTTTGTTTTCTACATCGTTGGTTACAGTCTGGGTTTGCCAGTCAAAGCTCAAATTGGCCTTGCGGGTTTTGCCGAGGACCTTGCGGTTGTAAGTGTACTGGAGGGGGGTGATCCTGTTTTGATCCAAAGAGAACCGGCTGGATTCTTTAATGCTGGCGAAAAGCGCTGAAGCCTGTGACTGCAGCAGCCATTGCTGCTGTTCGTTTTGGCTGAGGCTGCGCGTGCTTTCGCCTTTCAGTGAGACGGAGCCCTCCGAAACCACGCTGTAGGTGGCCTGGAAGGCTTGGATTGCACCTGAGTCTGCCGCGTAGATTGCAGGGCTAAAGATGATCGCAGTCGCCAGCGTGGCTGTGCACAGGTGAGTGATCGTCTTTCTCATGGTGTAATCCTTGTCTCGTGGATGCCGTTATGGCTGGAACTGAATGCCTTCTGCTGGAGCTGGCTGTCCGTCGAAGAGCAGGCCTTCCGGGGACCAGCTTACGCGCTCTGCACAGATCCACTCTACTGCCAGAGGGTAGATCTGGTGTTCGCGAACATGCACCTTCTGCTGCAGGCTGTCACTTGTATCATCCAGTTCGATGCTTACTCGTCCCTGAACAAGTGATGGGCCGCCGTCCAGTTCTTCGGTCACAAAGTGGACAGTACAGCCGTGTTCCTGATCACCCGCATCCAACGCACGCTGATGGGTGTTCAGGCCTTTGTATTTTGGTAGCAGGGAAGGGTGGATGTTGAGCATCTTGCCTTCGTAGTGGCGCACAAATTCTGGTGTCAGAATGCGCATGAAGCCTGCCAGTACAACCAGGTCCGGGTTATAACTGTCGATCAGCTCCATCATTGCAGCATCAAAGCTTTCGCGGGAATCAAAGGCTTTGTGGTCCAGTACTTCAGTTGGGATGTTGGCGTTGGCTGCGCGTTCAAGGCCGAACACGCCGGCTTTGTTACTTAGAACTGCTACCACTTCTCCATCGATGCGACCGCTCTGGGTCGCGTCGATGATTGCCTGAAGGTTGGAGCCGCTGCCGGAGATCAGGACAACGATCCGCTTTGGCATCAATTAGGCCTCCGCGCCGCGCAGTTCTACCTGCTCTTCGCCGTCAGCTGCATTCTCGATAGAGCCGATGACCCACGCGTCTTCGCCAGCTGCTTTCAGCACGTTCAGGGCGTTGTTAGCTTCTTCTGCTGGTACACAGATCACCATACCCACACCGCAGTTGAAGGTGCGGTACATTTCGGTGGTTTCAACGTTGCCCTGTGTCTGCAGCCACTGGAATACGGCTGGCAGTTCCCAGGAGTTCAGGTCGATAACTGCTTTAGCGCTTGCCGGCAGTACACGAGGGATGTTTTCCAGCAGGCCGCCACCGGTGATGTGAGACAAGGCGTTAACCTGGCTCTCTTTGATCAGTTTCAGCAGGGATTTCACGTAGATACGGGTTGGTTCCATCAGGGCGTCAGCCAGTGGCTTGCCATCGATGGTTTCGTTCAGGTCTGCACCACGTACTTCGATGATCTTGCGGATCAGGGAGTAACCGTTGGAGTGAGGGCCAGAAGATGCCAGGCCGATCAGAGTGTCGCCAACCTTAACGTTGGAGCCATCGATGATCTCGTCTTCTTCTACAACACCGGTGCAGAAGCCGGCCAGGTCGTAGTCCTCGCCTTCGTACATGCCTGGCATTTCTGCGGTTTCACCACCTACCAGTGCGGCGCCTGCCAGCTCGCAGCCTTTGCCGATGCCGGTCACAACGTCTGCTGCAGTATCAACGTTCAGTGCGCCAGTTGCGTAGTAGTCCAGGAAGAACAGCGGCTCAGCACCGGCAACAACCAGATCGTTTACACACATGGCTACCAGGTCGATACCGATAGTGTCGTGTTTCTTCAGATCCATCGCCAGGCGAAGTTTGGTTCCTACGCCGTCAGTACCGGAAACCAGTACTGGCTTGTTGTAACCCTGTGGGATACGGCACAGTGCGCCAAAACCACCCAGACCGCCCATAACTTCGGGACGTGCAGTGCTTTTAGCCACACCCTTGATACGGTCAACCAGGGCGTTACCAGCGTCGATATCAACGCCAGCATCTTTATAGCTCAGAGAAGTGTTGTCAGAACCGGTAGACATGGAGTAGTAAACCTTTCACCTACGTGAGGACAATTGGAGATAAATTTTCGCGTGTATTCTATCAGCTTGATGGTAGCCGGGCCATGTTGTGATAAAGTTTAGGACCGAAATTAGTCGATTCGCGTGATTTGAGCCGATTCATGGATAGTATTCGTGTCGTTTTCCTCTCTTTTCTGCTTCTGATCAGTCCTTTTGTCGCGGCTGGTGTGGCGGAAGATCTTTACAGTAGCGAGCAGCTGGTTGCCCAGCAATACGGCGAACCATCCACCAAGCTGGTGCGACAGGGGCTGCAGGACGTACTGGTCAAAGTGGCCGGCAGCCGCGATATTCTCTCGCAGCCAAGCATTCTGGAAGGCTCCCGCAATGCCAAACAGATGTTGCAGCAGTTTGGTTATCGGGCCGCGCAACGGGCAGTTGAAGCCGATGGTCAGGCCCAAGTCGCTTATATACTGAAACTCGATTTTGATCAGGTCGCTGTGGATAACCTGCTGGTATCGGCAGGTGAAAAGCCACTGGGGGCGATTCGTCCTTCACTTGTGGTCTGGCTGGCGGCTCAGCAGCAGGGACAACGCGATTACCTGTCACCCGACGGGTATATTTACGACGAGATCAAAGCCGCGGCTGCCAAGCGTGGTTTGCCTCTGCGCCTGCCGCTGCTTGATCTGGCCGATCAGCGCACGCTGCCGGTAAGCGATCTGTGGGGGTTATTTGAGTCCTCTATCTCGGACGCGTCGGCACGCTACAAGGCGGATGCGATTCTGGCCGGGCGTCTGATTCAGACATCATCCGGCAATTGGAGTTACCAGTGGCTGCTGATCAGTGGTGAAGACGTACAGCGTTTTTCCGGGTCTGGCGCGATCAATAGTGAACTGCCGAGCGTAATCGATCAGACCGCCGATAAACTGTTTTCCGCGTTGACCAGCAGCGGTTACAGCTACCGTCTGGAGGGTTTGGAAGTGCGTATCAGTAACGTAAACACTCTGTCAGACTATATTGATATCGTTGATTACATGCGCTCATTGCCAGCCGTGACTTCGGTGCATACGGTGGCAATGCAGCAGAATACGCTGCAGCTGTCGATTGAACTGGACGGTAATCTCGAGCAGCTGGAGCAGCTCCTGAGCCTGCAGCCGCAACTGGTTCCGGCAGAAACCACCGGCGAAAGTCTGACCGGGCTGACCCTAAACTATCGCTGGCTGAGATAACAGATGATGCTGACCGGATCACAACGCTGGTTTTTGCTCGTTGTAACGCTGGTATTGTGCGGCGGTGTCTATCTGCTGGCGCCTATTCTTACGCCGTTTCTGGCAGGAGCACTGCTGGCCTACCTGACCGATCCGATGGCCGATCGGCTTGAAGCCTGGGGATGCTCCCGTACCACCTCAGTTGTAATTGTCTTTGCATTTCTGACGGTCGTAATGACCATGATCTTCTTGTTGTTCTTGCCCAACCTCGGTCGCCAGATTCAGGTGTTGGTGCAGCAGATCCCTCAAGTCTTCCATTTGGTCGAGTCGCGCTTCCTACCGTGGTTACAGGTCAACATGGGGATTGATCCGAGCGCCTTTGATCTGAACATGCTGAAGCAGCTTATCCTGAAAGACTGGCAGAAGACCGGCGACATCATGGCACAGATTGCGGCGGGTATTACCCGTTCCGGGCTAGCTCTTGCGGGCTGGGCGGCCAATATGGTGTTGATCCCGGTTGTGACTTTTTATCTGCTACGCGATTGGGACGTGATGATGGAGAAGATCCAGCGTCTGCTGCCGCGCAATGTTGAGCCGCGCGTTTCGCTATGGGCGAGAGAGTGTGATGAGGTGCTTGGTGCCTTTATGAAAGGGCAGCTGCTGGTGATGTTTGCACTTGGAGTGGTATATGCAATAGGCCTATGGATCGTAGGACTTGATCTCGCGCTGCTTATTGGTATGCTGGCGGGCCTTGCGAGTATCGTTCCCTATATGGGATTTATTATCGGTATCGCGGCAGCGTTGATAGCCGCCCTTATCCAGTTTAATGACCCGACCGTCCTTTTATGGGTGGCTCTGGTTTTTGCCATCGGACAGATGCTGGAAGGGATGTTGCTTACCCCGCTGCTGGTTGGTGATAAAATAGGTTTACATCCGGTTGCGGTCATTTTTGCCATCATGGCAGGGGGCCAGTTATTTGGGTTCGTGGGCGTGTTGCTGGCATTGCCGGTAGCCGCAGTGATAATGGTGTTGCTACGCCACCTGCATGAAGGTTATAAAGGAAGCAGTCTTTATGCCCATGAAAAGCCCGAGGATAGTTCGATCTCTTAAATGAACAGTCATATTCCGTTTCAGATTCCTCTCAGCGTTAGCCTGCGCGATGATACGCGCTTTGAGAACTTTGGCCCGCAGGGCAATGAGCTTGCGTGTGCGACGTTGAAAGCCGCTGCTGGTGGTGATGGGGAACCATTTCTTTACATCTGGGGTGATGAAGGGGTGGGCTGTACGCACCTGTTGCAAGCGTGCTACTACCAGGCACAGGATATGAAGCGCAGCGCAGCGTACCTGCCGCTGGATGAGTTGGAATTGATGGGACCGTCAGTTCTGGCAGGGATGGAGCGTCTGGATCTGGTCTGTCTCGATAACGTGCAAACGGTTGTGGGTGACGCAAAATGGGAAGAGGGCTTGTTCCACTTCTTTAACCGCATGCGCCAGGAAAACAACTGTTTGGTGATGGCTGCAAATGCCGCGCCGCAGAAGCTGGGCGTTAAACTGCCAGACCTGCTATCACGTATGACCTGGGGGATCACCTCTCAGATTCACCCACTGGCAGAAGAATTTAAGCGCGATGTGTTTGTACGACGCGCTGCTTCCCGGGGTATCCACTTGGCTGAGGACGTGGTGAAGTACCTGTTTTCCCATACCAGCCACGATATGAAAGACCTGTATGACTTGCTGGATAAGCTGGATCAGGCATCACTCAGCGCTAAGCGCAAAGTGACGATTCCGTTCGTTAAAGAGGTGACAGGGATGTAATCCCTGTCCCACATATTATCCCTGTACCGCTTTTAACGCTTCACAAATCCTTTCCACGTTTTTCTCATTAATGCCTGCGACGTTGATGCGTCCACCTGTACCAACGTAGAGCGAGTAGTTTTCCCGCAGCTCCGATAGTTGAGCCTCGTTCAGGCCAAGATAACTGAACATACCACGTTGATGATTAAGAAACCCATAGTGCCAGGCGGTGGTGCCGTTTAGTGAGTCAGTCAGCAGCTTACGGCATTTCGAAATGCGGTGACGCGCTTTCTCCAGCTCCTTGCGCCACATCTGATCCAGTTCTTCGCTTTCCAAAATAGAACGTACCACCGACGCGCCGTGTCCCGGCGGCATGTAATAATTCCCACAGATCAGGTTCAGGGCTTCGCTGCGCACATCGTCACAGATCGCTTTCTCCTTGCACTTGATCAGCAGGGCCCCGGTGCGCTCAAAGTAGATGCCAAAGGTTTTTGATGCAGAGTAGGTAAGCATCCATTCTGCGTGGTTACGCTCAATCACACGCAAGCCGAGCAAGTCGCTTTCCAGACCGGTACATAGCCCATGATAGGCCAGGTCCAGCAGCGGAGTGACGCCCAGATCGGCCAATAGCCGCGAGAGTAACTCCCACTGCTCGATATTCAGGTCACAACCGCAGGGGTTGTGGCCGGCAACCTGGATAAGTACCACATCGCCGGGGGCGGCATCTTTCAGGTCCTCCATCATGCCCAGGAAGTCCAGGCCCCGGGTGGCTGGATCAAAGTAACGGTAATAACCCAGGCGCAAACCGGCTGAGCTGAAGATGGGACGGTGGGTCACCCAGGGCGGGTTGGAGAGCCATAGGGTAGCGCCCGGGTTGGCCTGCCTGATCAGGTCACCCGCAACACGCAGTGCCCCTGTTCCACCGGGTGTTTGCAGTGTGCACAGGTTTTGCGCCATGTCCGGATGGTTGCGTAACGGATCGTGCAGTAGAAGGTCGGTGATCAGGTCGTTAAAGCGCTGGTCGCCAGCCGGACCCAGGTAGGCTTTGCTGACCTCCTCCTTGAGCAGGATCGCTTCGGCCTCTTTGACCGCCTTGAGGATGGGGGTGCGTCCTTTGTTGTCGCGATAGACACCGATGCCTAAGTCGATTTTTTCCGGGTTGGGATCGGCATGGTATTGCGCCAGCATCATCAGGATAGGATCGGTAGGGCCTACTTCAATCGCTTGCAGCATAACAAAACCTCCCTTATGACTCTCTGTCAGCTTAGACCATAGGAGCCTGTCGGGCTTAACGCTAATCTACTGCGGAAAAGTCGAATTCGGCCATATTTCCCGCTCTTCCTCGTTGAATAGCTCGCTATTCGCCTCGAAAGACCGAAAAATCTACCTCAAATTGCCGTCTCTTCGTAACGATCGGTCAAACCCAACAGGCTCCAGGAAAGGCGTTGAAAAGTTCTGTGGCTTTACGCCGGTCGCAAAACCCAGCTGATCCGATAGTGGATACCGATTTCCTCAAATACCTTTAACCAGCGTTTCTGGGAGTTCTGCAACTGATCGCCCGGGCCTTTGACCTCGACCAGCAAGTAGTCACTTGTGTGGGGATGCCAGACGAACAGGTCAGGAAATCCGGAGCGGTAGGCCTGATGGTCGAAGCAGATACGTCGCAGGATCTGCAGCAACAGGTTGGCAGGAATTCTCTCGCACAGCGTCGCCAAGTGGTGCGGGTTAAAGCGTTTCCAGTTTATAAACGGATTGGCGAGCCCATCGCTCTTCGCAACCTGCCTGATCGCTTCATCATAAAGATCAAGGTTTTCCAGTGCGTTCAGGCGGGCATTGAAAATTTCTTCGCGCCGTTTGGCAAAATCCGGGCTGTTAAAGTCCAGTGGGGCCTGTTGATAAGGGTGACTGAACGCTCCCGGCAGGGGGGTGAAGATCTGCCGCCAGAACAGCAGGCCAAAAAGGGCGTTGAACAGCTCGTTTTCACACCATACACCCTCGAAACCAAGTGACTGATAGTGGGTGATGACCTGCTCTTCCACACGATTGCCGGTATCCGTCAGGCTGAGCTGCTCACTTTGAAAGTTGGTGTTCTTTTTAGATACCGGAGGTCCACCCAGCTTGCGTTTAATGCGAGGTGCAAAACTTTCGCAAAATGCCTCCTCCTCTGTGTTGAGCGGTTGCGCAGCCAGGGATTCGCAGGCATGAAGCGCTTCGGTATATAGTTCTGCCTTAAACAGAGTGCGGACGTAGCGTTCCCGGTTTGGTGGCAGGGTGGCGCTTTGATACAGGGTAATAGCCGATTTGAGTTCGCCGCTGCGTTCCAGCAACTGACCGGCGGCTTTTATCAGGCGATTACGCTTGTGTTCCAAGCGCTGGCAATTTGTAGTGGCACTCATCACTGTCAGCATATCTTTGGTCGGAAGCCCGCCTTCCTCCAGGAATTCGTTGATACGTTGAAGGTGCAGGTACCGGTCCAGCGCTGCGGGGGTGTTAAAGGCACGAGTTTCCCGATCCAGAGGGTAAGGTTCGAACTGCATCAGCCCCAGATCGGTCACCACAAACTGGGAAAGGTCCTGGTAAAGGTTACCGAAGTAGATCAGGCGAAAGCGCTCGATGCTTTCACGCCCTAAAGGCTGATAGACGTGTTCGGGTAGTAGTGTTTGCCATTGTGTCGCGTCGGCAGGCTGGTCTTCGAGTCGTGAGTCGAGTATCTCGGTCAGTTCCGCTTTGCGCCACGAACCTTTCTGTTGCAGTGCCAATTTCAGCTCTTGCGCCGTCATCAGGTTGCCCAGTTCGTGGGCGCTTAGTGTCGGGTTGATTACTAGTAAATTCTGGCGATCCAGTTCATTAGCGGCCTGTTCCAGCGATTGGATCTCTGGGTAGTTGAGCTTGTCGTGGCGAAAGTGCATTGCCCGGCGGCAGATCAGGCGGATGTATAGCTGCTGTGCGGGTTGTGACAGTTGTTGATAGCTTGCCAGCAACTGACGGTCATCATCGTGCAGCAGGTCCAGATGCAGCTCCTCGATGGTATTGAGGAGCTGATTGAAGTTATGCAGATAGTAGAGCGGATCAACCTCTACAGTCGTTGGATTTACCAATGCGTTGTTTCCTGCCGGTTATTGGCGAAAGGATACCTAGACAAACAAATTGTACGGATTATTCCCTGACTAGGGGATAACGGCAGCTAAACTTAGGGAACCTGCGAACAAGTCCGAAACACCTCTGGCATTCAGAGCGATTCGAGATCAAGGCTGCGGTTACAGCCATGCTGGTTGCCTGGCGAAAACCGCTAACGCGGAGATCGGATTGCTATGAATGCCCCTAAGGGCGGTCGCTAAAACAGCTTTCTGCTTTGTCAGGAAGCTTGGAAAGGACTTGTCATTCCGCTACGCTTCCTTTCGCGCATTAAGCTGTTTTATCAACCGCAGAGAAAGTCTCGGACTTATTCGCAGGTTCCTTAAAATATGTATGACAAAGCGGATTGCAATTCATAAAGAGCTGCCGCAAGATCCCCATTTTTTTGAGGCCAGATCCATGTACCGCATCGTTGAGGAAAACGAAGAGTTCGTACTGATCGACAAGTTGCCGGGTTTCTCCGTTCACAAGGACCAGGAAGATACAGGGCTGACGATGCAGCTTAAGGCAGATCAGGGTTATGACGAACTGATGCCGGTGCACAGGCTCGATAAGGTGACCTCCGGTCTGATGTTGTTTGCCCGCAATCATACCGCAGCCTCAGAACTCTCCCGTGCATTCAGCGAACATCTGGTCGAGAAGTATTATTTGGCGCTGTCAGACCGCAAGCCAAAGAAAAAACAGGGCGCGATCATCGGGGATATGACCCGTGCCCGCCGTGGCGCCTGGCGTCTGGCGAAAACCCAAATCAGGCCCGCCGTTACCCAGTTCTTCAGCGCTTCACTAAAGCCGGGTATCCGCCTGTTTTTGCTGAAGCCTCTGACCGGAAAAACCCACCAGATCCGCGTCGCTTTGAAAAGCATCGGTGCGCCTATCATCGGTGATCCGCTCTACCACGAACAGAGCGATACCCCGACCGATCGCACCTATTTGCACGCCTACAGCCTGAGTTTTCCTTTTCAGGGGGAGCACTATCGGTTCACCTGCCTGCCGGAGGTGGGCGAGCTGTTTGATCAGGATTGCCGTGATCTGATTGCAGAAGAGTATGCCGAGCCCTGGACGCTGATATGGCCACGCATTCAGCAACATCTGCCCGACGGCGAGGAAGCTGGTAGCCGCAAATAGATCACAGTATGATTGGCGTCTTCTGAAACACAGCCGGAGTTGAGCGATGAGCGAACGCATTGAACGCGACTTTTTTGCCCGTGACGCAGAGGAGCAGAAAGCTTTTCTGGAACAGACATGGTGCGATAACTGTATGGAAGCCAACCTCGGCATGGGCGAACCGGTTGAGTACGAACTCAACGAAACAATCTTTATCGAAGGCAAGTGCAACAAATGCGGTGAGGTCATTGTGACTGAACTGACCGACGAAGATTTCTGAGTGCAATAGGTTACAGAGAACTGCAATATCGTGTCCGACTTTGATAACCGCTTTGGTGGCACCCGCCGCCTGTATGGCAATGATGCCACCGAGTTGTACCGTCGCTCCCATGTGTGTGTTGTGGGCATTGGCGGTGTGGGGTCCTGGGTGGCCGAAGCCCTTGCCCGTACGGCGATCGGCAAGATCACCCTGATCGACCTGGATGATATCTGTATTACCAATACCAACCGTCAGATCCACGCACTGGATGGCAATATCGGCCGCTCCAAGGTGGAAGCGATGGCGGAACGTATACGTCTGATTAACCCGGAATGCCAGATTGATGAGGTGGAAGACTTTATCACCCGCGACAATATTCCTGAACTGGTCACCAACGATTTTGATTATGTGGTGGATGCAATCGACAGCGTGAAGGAGAAAGCCGCGTTGATCGCCCACTGTAACCGCCGCAAGATACCGATTGTCACTGTCGGTGGCGCCGGGGGGCAGACCGATCCAACCCGTGTGGAAGTGGCGGATCTGTCCAAAACATCCCAAGATCCTTTGGCGGCCAAGGTACGCAACTACCTGCGGCGCCATTACGGCTTCAGCAAGAGTGGCCGTCGCTTTGCGGTGGAGTGTGTGTACTCCTCCGAACAGCTGGTTTATCCACAACCGGATGGTTCTGTTTGCCAGCAGAAAAGCATCACCGACGGCAATACCCGTCTCGACTGTTCCGGCGGTTTCGGTGCGGCGACCTGTGTTACCGCAACGTTCGGTTTTGTGGCGGTATCACGCGTCTTGAAAAAGCTCGTCGAACGCGCCGAGCGGCAAGGCAAACTCTGATTCTTGTCGGGGACGGCATGGCATTGCCGTTCCCCAATGCCCGTTTTTACGCCTCTCTTTTCATTTCTTTTGTTGTTCAAAGACTTATCAATTTGGCCTGAGATTTGCTGATTTGCCTTTACCCGATCCGGAGGTGATGAATGCAACTCAACAGACCGATGCCCGTTTTATCTAATGACCCTGTTCGTTTTGACCCACTGCAGCAAGACCGTGGTTTTGCTCAGATGTTTGAGCAGGAGTTAGCGGTGAAAAGCGCCAGTGGGGCCGGACCCAAAGCAGTGATGGCTTTGACCGGACCGGAAGAATCTCTGTTGAGCCGCTGGGCAATCCCGGATTACGAGCAAATCTTCGATGCACCGGAAGCGGTTATGCGGGAAACGGCGGCTGACTTTCTGCGTTTTGAAGAGCGTACCCGTCAGGTTGCCCACGAAATGATGCGTTACGATATCCAGGCAATGGTGGATATTCGTTTTGGCGTAGGCGGCATCGCCACACGGCTGGATAACAATTTCCTGATATCGGATGTATCGATGGCGCAGCTGTGGGGCGTGGAGCAGCAGATATTGGGGTGGGGGCAGAGCAACAGCAGCTTGGTGCAAACGATTACCGGGTTAGGCGTCAAGCACAGCCTGGCAAAGGCAGTAAGTGCACTTGGGCGTGAGCAGGGGATTAACCGGCAGCAGGCATCGGTCACCGGAGTACTAGACGACTACGTGCGTCAGCTGTTGCTGATAGCCAGCAATAGCACGGGGTTCAATCCGGTGATGCCGCACCAGATTGGTGTGCAGGGCTGTGACCTGGCCTGTGCGTTGGGCAGTGAGTTCAATCCACATCGGGCATCGGCTGCTGAGTTGCGTGGTGCGGCGCAGTTTCTTTTGCAGCAGGGCCGTGTGGGGATCGAAACGTTTTCGCTGATGACACATGCTCATCAGCTGTTGGGATTGGAGCGCGATGAGCGCTTCGTGGAGAATGTCAGTGAAAAGGTGGATTGGGTGAGCGCTTTTGACAATTTCTTAATGCAGGCGCCGTTGAATGGTGCGGCACGTACGCAGGTGCAACTGACGCGAGAAACGCTGCAGAGCTTGTCTCCTAATAAACCGGGAATTTGATCTTGCTGTTTTAACCTGTTGGTTAGGTCTGCGCTGGAATGTATCCTCTGCAGGCGCTAATTAATAATTGAATGGGCGTTCCGCTTTGTACTAGTCTAGCGCTATTATTCGAAGATTCTTACAGGATGCCAGGCTGTGCAGTTGCTCAAAAAACGAGCGGATCTTTTTATCCTGATCATCAGTGTGGTGTTTGGAGCGGCCATTTTCCTTGGGTTGTTTTTGCTTATCAGTGCCGAGGCTACCGAAAAGCAGAAAACATCGGCTTCCCGTGTGCTGACCATGATCGAAGGTGTGTTTGATGACGCGGTCATGGCCTTGGACTTCCTCAATACCGAATCCTATTCCAGTTGCACCAACATCACGCTGCTGCGTATGCGACAGGCGGTATTTCGTTCCCAGTTGATCAAGGATGTAGGGTACTTTGAGGGCGAAAACTTAGTGTGTACCACTGGAATGGGAGTTCTCCCAGCCCCGTTCTTCGGCTCCGACCCGACCTTCAAAGCAAAGGCATTCGATGTGTGGGTCGAACACGGGTTGATCCTGTTTGATGAGGCGTATCAGGCAATACTGCTAAAGAAGGGCGATTTCAATGCGGTCATACGCCCGGAAGATCTGGAGAGTGATATCCCCTCGGAATATCAGTGGGAGATCTCACTGTTTGGCAACAGCACCTACTACCACTTGCTGGGCCAGAAGCAACTGATCACAGATGTGGATGCTACGCTATCCAAGCCGTTATCGATGGTGAGGGACTATAAGTCGTGCAGTGCAACGCATCCGGTTTGTATTGCATCACGTTTGACGCCGGGGCAGTTTATCCGTCTCTACGAATCATCCATTGCACTGATCAGCGCGCTGAGTTTCCTGTTGTCACTCTGTCTCTTCGCCTTGTTGAATCGTGCACTTACCCGTTACCTGTCTCTCTCGGCGAGAGTGCAGAGGGGATTTCATAGCGGCTCTTTTTATGCGGAGTTTCAGCCAATTGTGGATCTGAACTCCGGACGCGTGATCGGTTGCGAAGCGCTGGCGCGATACAGAGATTCCTCTGGCCCGCTGTTTCCGGACCAGTTTTTGCCGGTCATCAAACAGCAGGGGATGACCTGGGCATTTACGAGCTTTATGTTGCGCGATGTGGCTGCACGACTGCAAAGCATTGGCTCATTGCCAGATCATTTCAGGGTCAGTGTGAACCTGTTTCCCCAGGATATCACCGCACAGAATGTGAACTGCCTGATCAAGAGCGACTACTTCCGAGGCATGAATGTGCAACCAATTCTTGAAATCATCGAGGATGCGGAACTGCACGATACCGAGTTTCGCTCCCTGTTTCAGACGCTTGTTGATGCCGGTTACCTGATTGCCATCGATGACTTTGGGACTGGATACTCAAGCCTGGTGCAGTTGAAGAAAACCAACTGCCATATCCTGAAGATGGATCGCAGCTTTGTGACTGACATCGAAGAGGGCAGTATCCGCTCCAGCCTGGTACCGCACATTGTGGCTATTGCTGAAGAATTGGATGCAGTGATTGTCGCAGAAGGGATCGAGAACGATATGCAACACCAGGCCTTGAAGGAGGCGGGTATCCGCTTTGGACAAGGCTGGGCGTTCGGCAAACCGATGCCTGAAGCGCAGTTGAAACAGGCGTTACAGGGGCAGACTGAGACGAGTGACGTTCAGGAGACTGAGACCTGTTGACTCAGTGACATGTACTTTAGAAAGTGATTTGAAACCGGGGCGGGCATTTGAACCTACCCCGTGATAACTGCTTACGCTTGATGGCGTGGCAATGCCAGCGATAATCCACTGGTGATTAGCAGGAACAGCGCGGATACCCAAAGACAAGCTTCCAGACCATAGGCCTGAAACATCCAGCCGGACAGCAGAGTGCCCACCAGGCGACCGGAGGCGTTGGCCATATAGTAGAAGCCTACATCCATCGAGGCGCCATCTTCCTTGGCGTAACTCACGATCAGGTAACTGTGTAGTGATGAGTTGACGGCAAACAGCACACCAAACAATACCAAACCGCCCAGCAATATAAGCTGTGGATTCAGATCCAGTCCCAGAGCAATCAGCGCTGGGATTGCCGTGAGCGCCAGTGCCCAGCCTAATGCACTCATCCCATCCGGATGCTTGCCGCTGCGACGGCCGGTGATCCAGGGAGCTGCGGCTTGTACAAAGCCGTAGGCGATCACCCAACTGGCGAGGAAGCCACCTACCGCCCAGTGATCCCAGCCAAACTCGCTGCTCAGGTAAACCGGCAGGGCGACCACAAACCAGATATCACGGGCACCAAACAGAAACAGGCGCGCCGCAGACAGTTTGTTGACCGCCGCGCTGGTGGAGAACACTTCGGAGAACTTGGGTTTACGCTTCGCCTTGCCCAGATCCTCTTTCAGCTTGATCAGGCTCAGCAGTAGCACAAGTGACAAGCCGCCGATCATGATCCAGACGGCACCTGCAAAGCCTGCCAGGGTGAGCAGGGCCCCCCCCAGGAAGAAACCCACACCTTTCAGGGTGTTCTTGGAACCGGTGAGGATGGCGACCAGTTTGTATAGATGGCCTTCCACCTGACCGTCCACCTTGGCCTTGTCCAGCTGCTTCACCGAGCTTTTGGCGCTCATCTTGTTCAGGTCTTTGGCGATCCCCGACAGCGCCTGTGCCGCCATCACCCAAGGTACGGAGAGCATACTGGCCGGCACTGTAAGCATCAGCAGCGCAATCACCTGCAGGCTGAGGCCGATGTTCATGGTTTTGTTCAGGCCGATGCGTGCACCGAGCCAGCCGCCAACCAGATTGGTGACGATGCCGAAGAACTCGTAGAACAGGAACAGCAGCGCGATCTCCAGCGGGCGGTAGCCAAGCTGATGGAAATGCAGCACCACCAACATGCGCAGGGCGCCGTCGGTGAGGGTGAATCCCCAGTAGTTGCCGGTTACGAGGAGGTATTGGCGTACCTCCGCCGATAAATTG
The DNA here is from genome assembly GCF_029961155.1 of Pontibacterium granulatum. Lineage (GTDB taxonomy): Bacteria > Pseudomonadota > Gammaproteobacteria > Pseudomonadales > Balneatricaceae > Pontibacterium > Pontibacterium granulatum. The sequence goes on from NZ_JASBRH010000007.1 coordinate 139,399, forward strand.
GAGATAGCGCTGATCATTAACTTGCCGCCATGATGTGCTTCGCCAGCTCAACGGTACGGTTTACGTACCCCCACTCGTTGTCGTACCAGGCGTAGATTTTCAGCTGGGTGCCGTTCACCACCATGGTGGAAAGCGCATCCACGATGCTGGAACGCGGATCGGTACGGTAGTCGATGGATACGAGCGGGCGCTCTTCGTAACCCAGAACACCGTTCAGCTCGTTGTCTGCTGCCTCCTTAAATAGCGCATTCACCTCCTCAATGGTGGTGCTGCGCTCCAGCTCAAATACCATATCGGTCAGGGATGCGTTAGCCAGTGGAATACGCACCGCGTGACCGTTCAGGCGGCCTTTCAGATCCGGGAAAATCTCGGTGATCGCCTTGGCAGATCCGGTCGTGGTTGGGATCAGGCTCATGCCGCAGGCGCGGGCGCGGCGCAGGTCCTTGTGCGGTGCATCCAGAATGGTCTGGGTGTTGGTGATGTCGTGGATGGTGGTCATGGAGCCGTGACGGATGCCCAGCTTCTCATGTACAACCTTGATAACCGGCGCGAGGCAGTTGGTGGTGCAGGAGGCGGCGGTTACGATGCGGTGTTGCGCCGGGTCAAACAGGTCGTGGTTGATGCCCATCACCAGGTTCAGTGCACCTTCCTCTTTTACCGGCGCGGTGACCAGCACACGCTGTACGCCCTGATCCAGGTAGGTGTTTAGAACGTCCACTTGCTTGAACTTACCGCTGGCCTCAATCACCAGGTCACAACCGGACCAGTCCGTATCGGTAATGGTGCTGTTGCTGCTGAAGCGCAGCGTCTGGTCACCGATCTGGATATTATCGCCTTCAGCTGTGGCTTCGTACTGCCAGGTACCGTGCACGGAGTCGAAGTTCAGAAGGTGGGCAAAGGTGGCGGCATCACCTGCCGGGTCGTTGATCTGTACAAACTCAAGCTCCGGGTAGTCCCAGCCCGCACGCAGTGCCAGGCGGCCCATGCGGCCAAAACCGTTAATACCTACTTTGATGCCCATGGATATACTCCAGAAATATTGGGGTTATATATGAAATTTCGAATATGTTATTTGCCATATGTTTCTCTGTCCAGCGTTGTAATGCAGTTCATCATCAATTCATCTCAAAGCTATGAATTGAATGGCTGGCCCGCTGAAGTGTGTATGGTAAGGATAATGACGAGATGTGCCGGATGCCAAACAGGGCTGCTGGTGGCGGTGGGAGTTGCGGATAAAAAGACCCCTCCCAAACGGGAGGGGCAGAATCTGTGTTAACTCTGCGAGTGGACAGAGTTGAAGATGGGATGCGGAAAGTGTTCATCGAAGAAATCACTAAACCACGATTTCAGTATGGTACGGAATGCTGCAGTGCAACACTGTACTTTGGTCTATAAAACAACAGGTTTTAATTATTCTGTCGTTGTATATATTGCAGGTGCTTACTCGACGATCACATCTTCGCGGTAACGGAATGGGTGTGCGGCGTAGGTCCCCATGATACGCACCTCTCGGGCGAAGAAGTCCAGCTCCTGCAGCGCATACTGCATCGATTTCTGGTTGACGTGGCCTTCTACATCCAAATGGAAGCTGGACACGGTCATGGTGTCGGATGCCATATAGCTCTCCAACTTCACCATGTTTACGCCGTTGGTACTGAAACCACCCAGCGCCTTATACAGCGCTGCTGGAATATTGCGTACGGTGAACATGATGGTGGTCATGTACTTATTCTTTGGGTTGAACTCAGGCACAACCTTGTCACGGGACAGGATCAGGAAGCGGGTGGTGTTACCGGCTTTGTCCTGGAAGTTTTCACGCAGCACTTCCAGACCGTAGAGTTCAGCGGCCAGGCTGGAGGCAATCGCTGCGAACTCTTTCTTGCCCGCTTTCGCCAGTGCCGCAGCAGAGCCAGCGGTATCAAGGCTTGCGACAGGTTCCAGGCCCAACTCTTTGGTGTGTTCCAGACACTGTGCCAGTGCTTGCGGGTGGGAGGAGACGGTTTTCAGCTCTTCCAGTTGGGTACCCGGCAGGCCCAGCAGGCAGTGGTTTACCGGTTCGAAGTGCTCACCCACGATGTGCAGCTGGGTTTTTGGCATCAGGCGGTAGATCTCCTCTACGCGGCCTGCGGTGGAGTTCTCCAGCGGAATCATCGCCAGCTCAGCCTTGCCGTCTTCCACCATAAACATCGCTTCTGCAAAAGTTTCGCAAGCATGTGCTTCCATCTCCGGAAAAGCACGGGTGCAGGACAGGTGGGAATACGCGCCGGGTTGGCCCTGGTAGGCGATAATTTTTGCTGAGTCGCTCATGATGTAATCCGTACAACCAAGTATAAAATGGGGGCATATTATCGCACAGGCCCCGGGATAACTGGAAAAAAATTGTCCCTTTGGTAAGGTGGCGAGTCTATTTCAGATCGAGTTTGTCATGACCCCTGAACGCCAGCAGAAGTTGCTGGCCACGCTGTTGCGTCGCCAGCCGGACCTGACCCTGATCGCCGACCGTGTGCATAAACCCCGCAACCTGGCCGCGTTGATCCGCAATGCCGATGCGGTGGGAATCCATGAGATTCACAGTGTAAACCCGAAGGAGGGGTATCCACTCTTTCGTGGCACAACACGGGGCTCTGACCGATGGGTTAAACTGCGCTGCCATGAGACCTTTCAGGACGCTGCCGATACGGTACGTGCCAAGGGCATGAAGATCTATGCGGCGCACTTGTCCGACAAAGCGGTGGACTACCGCGAGGTTGATTACACCAAACCCTGTGCAATCCTGATGGGCGCCGAGAAGTACGGCGTCAGCGAAGAGGGGCAGGAATTGGCGGATGAACACATCATCGTGCCGATGATGGGTATGGTGGAATCGCTGAATGTATCCACTGCGGCCGGGATCATCCTGGTGGAAGCCCAGCATCAGCGTATGAAAGCGGGATTGTATGCCGAGTCCCGCCTGCCGCGGGAAGAGCTCGCGTATACCCTGTTTGAGTGGTCTAATCCGATCATTGTCGAGTTTTGCCGTGAGCGCGGCCTGGCTTACCCGGAATATAACGAGATGGGTGAGATGGTGGATGCGGTGGGCTGGAACAAACAGGTTCAGGCTGGAGAAGCGACGCGCTTTTATTGGCCGAAATTCGACTGATTTCAATACAACGGACAGAGTCTGACAGCAGGTTACGGAGACAAGGTTTGAAGCCACGGCAGCCACGGCCCATTTACGACTTCATGGTGATTGGCGGAGGCATCCTCGGGATGTCTACCGCGATGCAGCTTCAGGAGGCGTATGCCGGTTGTTCGGTGCTGGTGCTGGAGAAGGAATCTGCACCGGCCAAACACCAGACCGGCCGCAACTCCGGTGTCATCCATGCCGGGGTGTACTACACACCGGGTAGCCTGAAAGCCAAATTCTGCAAAGCGGGCAACCTGGCGACCAAAGCGTTCTGTGACGAGCACGGTATCAAATACGACGCGTGCGGTAAGTTGCTGGTGGCGACTGACGCCTTGGAGCTGGAACGGATGCAGGCGCTGATCGATCGCTGCGCGCAGAACGAGCTGGAGATTGAGGTACTGGATCAGCATCAACTAAGTGAGCGCGAGCCTAACATCAGCGGTGTCGGCGCGATCTTTGTACCCTCCACCGGTATCGTCAACTACGCGGAAATTACCCGCAAAATGGCGGAGATCGTACAATCTAAAGGCGGTAAGATCCTCTATGAAACCGAGGTGCAGGGGCTGGAGCAGTTTACTGACCGGATTACTGCATATGGGAGTGATGACCGTTACCACGCCCGTTATATGGTCGCGTGCGCCGGTTTGCAGTCTGACCGTATCGTGCAGATGCTGGGTAAAGCACCGCACTTCCGCATTATCCCGTTCCGTGGCGAATACTACCTGCTGGACCAGGCCCACAATGGGATTGTGAATCACCTGATCTATCCGATCCCTGATCCGGATCTGCCGTTCCTGGGCGTACACCTGACCCGTATGATTGACGGCACGGTAACGGTTGGACCCAATGCGGTGTTGGCGTTTAAGCGTGAGGGATATGAGCGCAATTCGTTCAGCCTGAAAGAGAGCGCAGAGATGCTGCAGTATCCGGGGCTGTTACGCCTGCTGCGCAAACACTTCCGAGCCAGCCTGAACGAATTAAAAAACTCCCGCAGTAAGCCGGGTTACCTAAAGCTGGTACAGAAGTACTGCCCGTCACTGAATGTGGATGACCTGAAGCCCTATCCGGCAGGTATCCGCGCGCAGGCGGTGACAAAAGACGGCAGCTTGGTGGATGACTTCCTGTTCGAAAGCACCCAGCGCACCCTGATTGTGTGCAACGCGCCATCGCCGGCGGCAACCTCGGCGATTCCGATCGGACAGCATATCGTCGAGCGCCTGTCGCGGCAGGTGGATGATGTGTATTAAGTGACTGTGGTCCAATAAAAAAAGCGCTGAAATCAGCGCTTTTTCTTGGTTTTGCTCTTGGCGGATTTCTTCGCCGCAGCCGTCTTTTTCTTCTTAGGCTTGGTTTTTTTCACCTCTTTGGGCATCACCCGTTTCGGCTCCAGCCCGTCGATGGTGGCCTGTGCAATCTTCTGGCCGGTGTAGCGCTCGATACGGCCCAGGTTGAGCCAGTCATTGCTGTCTACCAGTGACCAGGCAAAACCCTGGCCGCCATCACGTCCGCTGCGCCCTGCACGGTGCACGTAGATGTCTCCTCGGCGCGGCAGGTGCAGGTTGATCACGTGGCTGATCTCCAGGAGGTCGAGGCCACGGGCCGCCACATCGGTGGCAACAATCACTTTCAGGCGACCACGACGCATGCGCTTAAGACGGGTGGTACGTTCGCCCTGGGGGAGTTCGCCATGCAGGCCGTCACACATGATGCCCAGACGACGAATAAACTGCACCCAGGTATCCACCTGCTTACGGGAAGCGACAAACACCAGCGCCTGCTTGATCTCGCTGCGGCTGATCAGGGACTTTAACAACGCCTGTTTGTGATCGTCGTTGTCGGCGAGATACACCGTCTGCTGGATGTTGCCCGCGACACCGCGTGGTGGTGCCAGGGTGAGGGAGCGGGATTCGTTGTTCAGCAGGTCCTGCGCCAGCGCTTCCACCTGTCCGCCTTCCAGCGTAGCGGAGAACATCAGGGTCTGGCGGGTGATCGGTGTCAGGTCGGCGATCTTGCGGATGTCGCCGATAAAGCCCATGTCCAGCATGCGGTCCGCTTCGTCGATGATCAGCATCTGCACCACGGAGAGGTCTAACCAGCCTTTTGCATCCATCTCCAGCAGTCGACCCGGTGTCGCCACCAGGATATCCACACCTTCGCTCAGCTCTTTCTGCTGGTTGCCGTAAGGTACACCGCCCACCAGCATGGCACTGCGAATATCGGTCAGCGCGGTCTGCTTCTTGATCACGTGCAGGATCTGGTTTGCCAGTTCACGGGTTGGTGTCAGGATCACAATGCGGGGTGCATCCAGCGGTTTGTCCTGCTGATCCAACAGGTGTTGCAGGGCGGGCAAAACAAACGCCAGTGTCTTACCGGAACCGGTTGCCGCACAGGCCAACAGGTCCACGCCCTCCATGATGGCTGGAATCGCCTGCTGCTGGATCTCGGTGGCATCGATAAACTCGTTTTCCGCGAGGGTTTGCAGCAATTCTAGATCAAGTTCGAGGTCGATAAATGACATGGTATGGATCTGTTACCTGTAGGCAGTGAATCTCATGGCAGTTTAGCTGCCGCAAAAGCGGAGATTATACCGGTTGCAGCTCGTCTGCATACCATTGAGTTAAATGATTGAGCAGTTCGTCCCGCTGTGCGATCAGCGAAGGTGCCAGCTGTTGCGCCTGGGCGTACTTTCCTTGAGATGCCAGGATAATCATCTGTGCCGACTGGGCATGGATCGCCTTGTGGATGTGATCCACTTCCTGCCAGCGCTGGGTGTGACCAAAGTGAGCCCGGCCATCGCCATTGAGCCACTGGCCAAAGCGGCAGTTGATATGGTCCTGCACGTCGCTTGGAATTACCTCGTGGGTTTCCCGGTTCACGTAGGCCAGAATTCGGCTGACCCAACTGCGGTGGTCAACACTGGCCGCCAATAAGGGGAAGTTTTTGATCGGCATTGGATTAATGATCGAGCCGCTCCACTCCTCTGGAAGTGTGTACTGACGTACCCACTCAGGGAACTGTTCGGCAGGCATCGGAGCAGCGATGACGTATCCTTGTGCTACTTCACACCCCAAATGCAGCAGCATCAGGCCCTGTTCGATTGTTTCCACACCTTCGGCAACGGTGTTAAGGCGGAAGGCGGTGGCGAGACCGATAATGCCCTCCACGATCGCCAGGTTGTCGGGATCATCGATGATGTCGCCAACAAAACTGCAGTCGATCTTGATTGTATCGGCGGGCAGTCGTTTCAGGTGGGTCAGGCTGGAGTAGCCGGTGCCAAAATCATCCAGGGCAAAACCCACTCCGCGTGCACGGCAACGGCGAATGATCTCGCTGGCGCGGGTAATGTTTTCCAGTGCGGTGGTTTCTAGAATCTCCAGCTCCAGTGCGGATGGAGGCAGGGTGGGATACAGCGCCAGCAGGGCGGATAGCTTGTCGACAAAGCCGCTCTCCTGCAGGAACTGACCGGAGATATTCACACTCAGGGTCAGCCGCAGGTCGTGGAGGTGCCATTCGTGTAGCTGCTGGATACCATGATGCAGCACCCATTCCTCCAGGTCGGCCATCAACTGGTCGCCGGTCAGCAGAGGCAGAAATTCGTTGGGCGACAATAAGCCGCGCTCCGGATGTCGCCAGCGCAGCAGCGCTTCGGCCCCCAAAATCTGGCCGGTTTTCATATTGACCTTGGGCTGGTAGTAGAGCTCGAAGTCGCCATCGCGTAAGCTTTGGGCCGCCTGGCGGATCAGTGCCTGACGCTGGTTCTGCACACTGTTCTGTTGGCTATCAAACAGGCAGTAGCAGTTGCGCCCCTGCTGCTTGGCGGCATACATCGCCTGGTCGGCGTGACGCAGCAGCATATCGGCATCGCAGTCATCATCGGGGAACAGTGTGTAGCCAAGGCTGGCCGAGATCGATATCTGGTTACCGCATAAGCGATATGGGGCAGCAATTCGGCTTAGAATACGCTTCAGCGAGGCTTCCGCCTGTTGGCGGTTTTCGTGGCCGGGTAGCAGCAGCACGAATTCGTCGCCGCCCAGACGGGCGATGGTGTCCTGGGCACGTGATGCGTGGCGTAGTCGGTTTGCCACCTCAATCAGCAGCTGATCGCCCACATCGTGGCCCAGTGCGTCGTTTACCGGTTTGAAGTGGTCCAGATCCAGGTAGCCAATGACCAGTAGTTTGCCGTTTTCGCAGGTCTTCTGAAGGGCAATCTGCATACGTTCGGACAGCAGGGTGCGGTTGGGCAGGTTGGTAAGTGGATCGTAATACGCCAGGTGTTTCAGTTGCTGCTGGCTGTACTTCAGATCGGTCACATCCAGCCCTTCGACCAGAATGTAATCGACGTCGTTGTTGTCGTTCAGGATCGGCTGGAAGCGGCAATCGCAGTAGCGTACCTGCTTGCGCGAATCCAGATGTTGGGTGTCCAGGCGGCTGGTCTTGCCGTTAAGTGCAGTGGCGAGTACCTGGCGCAAGCGTTCTGTTTGGCTCAGGTCGTCGCTGCGCCAAACGGTCTCCCAGATCGGGTTAAGTAACACTTCCGAACGGCTGTAACCGCTCATTTTCATTGCCGCAGCGTTGATCTCCAGAACACAGCCTTGTGGGTCCAGCAACGCAAGGAAGATATTGGTGGTATCAAAGATCGCGTGCAGTTTGTGTTCGTAACGCTTGAGTTCCGATTCGTTCCGTTGGCGCTGGCGCCGCATCTCACCGGCAAACTCGATCTCGATCTGGTGCACGATGTCGTGTTCGGTCACCAACCCCAGTACTTTGTTGCTCTGGTCGACTACCACCAAGTGGCGGATGTTGTGCGCCTGCATCGCTTCCAGCGCGATCGGTACGGGGGTGTTGTCAGGGATGGTGCGAACGGGTTTTACCATCACCTGGTCAAGCTGGGTGCTGCTGTCGACCTCGTTGCTGTTGTAGAACTTAACCGCATCATTTTCCGTCAGGATGCCGCAGGGAAGATCATTATCCGTAGCAACAACGCAGGTGAAACGGTGCGAGGCCATGGTTTGAATGGCACTGCGCAACAAGGTAGTGCGAGGCACCGTAAGCGCACTGCTGCTCATCACGCCACGGATATCTTTTAATCGGGAGATGAAGTTGGAGCTGAGGTGGTTGCGGAAATCACTCTCGCTGATGATCCCCTGAGGATTCCCGCTGTCGTCCAGCAGAAGCAAGTGGCGGATATTGTGGAATGCCAACAGGTGGTAGCCGTCGCGAAACTCTGTACGGGCTGGGGCGACCACCACCGGTTTACTCATCACGTCGCTCACTGGTGCATCGGCAGGCATATCGGCTGCAAGGGCCTTGAGCACATCGCGCTCGGTGATGATGCCAGCGGGCTGGTCCGGGCTGTCCGGATCAACAACCAACAGCGAACTGGTACCGGATTGCTGCATCAGTTCGGTGGCCTCAGCCATGGTCGCGGATGTAAGCAGTTGATAGAGTGGGTGGCTTAACAGGTGCTCGAGTTTCTTCACGGTCTTCGCCCGATTACTACTACAGCAGCCCCGTTACTTCACAACCAGAGCTGCTTGGGTTGATCAATCTTTGTTTCATGGGAAGATCACTGGACGTGAGACAGCGCTCGAACTGTTGGCGGTTTTGCTTAAACCGTATCGTCTTTCACGACCGATTTGACTAGTACAGGCCCCTTCCCTGGGATAAAGGTATACCTGAAATGCTACACACAACACTGATTCGCCTCAGGTTTTGGGGCGCTATCCTAAGAAATTGCCCTGTTCCGGGAAAATTCTTCGGCAATTTTGAACTAAGTTTTGTAAGGCGAGGGTGAAACGCCTATCATTCCCGCCCCTCAGATTTTACTTCAAAAAAAACGGAACACAGTACTTTGGCAAACTCCCCTTATTCTTTAGGTCAGCGTTGGGTCAGTAACACAGAAGCTGAGCTGGGTCTGGGTGTTGTAACTGACACCGACGGACGCCGCGTTACATTGGCGTTTCCTGCGTCGGAAGAGGAACGCACCTACGCCGTCGACAACGCACCCATCAGCCGTGTGGTTTATGCACAGGGTGAAACCGTGCGTACCATCGAAGGCGTTTCTTTCAGCGTTGAAGACCGTCACGAAAATAACGGTGTATACCTGTATGTAGGTTCGACGGAAGAGGGAGAGTCCGTTGTCGTACCGGAAGCGGAGCTGGATGCATTTGTACAGTTCAGCAAACCTGCTGACCGTCTGTTTGCCGGTCAGATCGATAAGCTGAAACGTTACCGCCTGCGCCTGGATACGCTTGAGCAGATGCACCGCCTGCAACAGTCCGGCGTGACAGGCCTGTTGGGCGCACGTGTGCAGCTTTTGCCACACCAGTTTTATATCGCCAACCAGGTAGCCAACCGCCACGCGCCCCGTGTACTGCTGGCTGACGAAGTAGGTCTGGGTAAGACCATTGAGGCAGGTCTGATTATCCTGCATCAGTTGATCACGGGTCGCGCCCAGCGTGTACTGGTTACCGTACCGGACAGCCTGCTGTACCAGTGGCTGGTGGAGATGCTGCGTCGCTTTAACCTGCGTTTTACTGTACTGGATGAGATGCGCTGCATCACCATGGATATGTCCGGCATCGATAATCCATTCGAAAATGCCCAGTTGATCCTCTGCAGCCAGTCTTTCCTGAGTGAAAACCCGGAACGTCACGCCCAGGCCATGGCGGCACAGTGGGACCTGATGGTTGTGGATGAAGCCCACCACCTAGGCTGGAGTGAAGAGGTCGCAAGCCACCTGTATCTGGCGATTGAAGCGTTGGCGCAACAGATCCCGGGTGTCCTGCTGCTGACCGCGACCCCAGAGCAGTTGGGACTGGAAGGCCATTTTGCCCGCCTGCGTTTGCTGGATCCGGACCGCTACAACGATCTGGCCGAGTTCCGTGAAGAGGAGAACGGCTACCGTCAGGTGAGCACGCTGGTGGAGCATCTACAGGAAGAAGACGTTGCCCAGCGTTTGGAGAGCGATGAGGGGATGCAGCAGCTGGTGGCCGACTATTTGGACCAGGGCGCGGTGGATAAGCTGCTGGCAGGTCTGCACACCGAACAGCAGGATGAGGTGATCCGAGATTGCATCAATAAACTGCTGGACCGCCATGGTACCGGCCGCGTGTTGTTCCGTAACACCCGTGCCGCAGTGGAGGGCTTCCCGGGCCGTGCCTTGACCACCTACCCGCTGGAAGCACCGGAAGCATTTAAAGCCCATGAAGTGGGCGAGAATATCGAACACTTGCTGCACCCGGAACGTATCCTGGGGGATGACTGGCTGCAGAGCGATCCACGTGTACCGTGGCTGGAACAGTGGCTGAAAGACCACCGCTACGAAAAAACGCTGCTGATCTGTGGCAGTAAACAGACCGCGATCGCACTGGAAGAACACCTGCGTCTGCGTGTCGGTATCCGCTGTGCGGCGTTCCACGAAGGCCTGACCTTGGTTAACCGTGACCGTGCGGCGGCGTACTTTGCCGACAATGAAGATTCCGCTCAGGTACTGATCTGTTCCGAGATCGGCAGTGAAGGGCGTAACTTCCAATTTGCCCAGCACCTGCTGATGTTCGATCTGCCGCTGAACCCGGATCTGCTGGAGCAACGTATCGGTCGTCTTGACCGTATTGGACAGAAAAATACCGTCCAGATCCATGTGCCGTTCTACAGCGACAGCGCTCAGGAAACCCTGCTGCGCTGGTACAACGAAGGTGTGGATCTGTTCAGCCGTCCGTGCGCCGCCGGTCAGCAGCTGTTCCTGAAATTTGCCACCGAGCTGTACACCCAGATGGACGACAGCACTCGTGACGAACAGGCGCTGGAGACGCTGCTGGATGATACCCGCCACGAAACAGGCGCGGTGATGCAACAGTTGCAGGATGGTCGTGATCGTCTGCTGGAGCTGAACTCCTGCGACCTGCCACGTGCTCAGGATATCCTGGCAGAAGTGGAGCAGACCGGTGACCGTCTGGCGCTGAGTGACTATATGAGTAATGTCTTCGACCAGTTTGGCGTAGAGATGCAGCCACACGGTCCGGACTCCATCGTCCTGCACCCAACGGATCATATGTTGCACGAGCACTTCCCGGGCTTGCCGGATGAAGGCATGACGGCAACCTTCAGCCGCACCGAAGCCCTGTCCCGTGAAGATATGCACTTCATGACTTGGGAACACCCGATGGTGGAAGGGGTGATGGAGATGATTCTCGGCAGCGACTTCGGTAATACCGCTGTTTGCACCATGAAACTGCCACCGTTGCAGCCGGGTACGCTTTTGCTGGAAGCCGTGTACCGTGTCAACTGCGCTGCGCCAAAAGCGATGCAGGTGTCCCGCTATCTGCCAGCTGGAACCATCCGTGTGGTCATCGACAGCAACGGCAACGATCTGAGTAAGGTCCTGACCCAGGCGCACTTCGACAAGTTGGGTGAGCGCGTACCGCGTGCTACCGCACAGAACCTGGTGCGTCATGGCCGGGAGCAGATCCAGACGCTGCTGGACCGTGCCGAAGCTGTGGCAAAACCGCAGCGCGAGACCGCGCTGCAGGATGCAACCGAGCGGGTAGAGCAGCTGGTGGGTGGCGAAGTGGAACGCCTGCATGCACTGGCGAAAGTGAACCCGAATATCCGCAGTGAAGAGCTGGATCACCAGCAGGCCCAAAAAGACGATCTGTTGCGGTATCTGGCAGAGGCGTCTCTGAACCTCGACGCGATCCGCGTGGCGCTGGTCACCAACGACTAAACAGCATACAGCGGGGCCCATTGGCCCCGCTTCTGTCTTGTCTCTACCACATATGTAAATTTGGCTTTACAGATGTGTAAATTTCATGAAACAGCTGTGTAAATATTGATCTATACTGACTCGCAAGATTCATAATTGACCGTCTGGAGGCGGCTTAGTTATGGAAGAGAAGCGTAAGTACGGACGAGTCAGAACCTGCTATCAGGTTCGTTTATCACATCCCTGCCGCGGCAGCTGGCTGGGACTCGTGACGAATATGTCGGAAGGTGGGGTGTACGTAACCGATGTTGATCCCAACGAGTTCTCTATAGGGATGGAGCTGGAAGCGATGGTCTTTGGCAAAGGGTGGGATAAAGCGATGCCAACCCTGGCCATGCGGGTGATCAGGATCGAAGATCGGGGGATTGCGCTGATGTTTCTGGAGCACGAATTCCCATTGATGGATACCGGGTGTATACCTGAGCAAGATCAACCTCCCTACCTGCGATAGTCTTTCATTCTCCATAGCCGTGCCGGATCTGTTCCGGTACGGCCTCAACTTTTCCCAATTGATGCATAATTAAGGAACCCGCGAATAAGTCCGAGACTTTCTCTGCGGACGATAAAACAGCTTTGTGTGCGAAAGGCAGCGCAGCGGATTGACTGGTCCTTTCCATGCTGCCTGACAAAGCAGAAGGCTGTTTTAGCGCCCGTTAGGGCGCTCAGTGCACCTGATTCCAGCGTTAGCCGTTTTCGCCGGGCAACCAGCCCGCCTGTAACGGCATGCCTTGAAATCAAAATGCTCTGAGCTCCAGAGGCGTTTCGAACGTGTTCGCAGGTTCCTTGAACTACTCGCCTGCGAATCACGTAGAGTGAGAGAGCGCATGTATGGAATCGGAGAGGGATGATGTCAGTACTGGAGGTTTCCGGCCTTTGTAAGTGTTTCGAGGTGGCTGGCGCGTCGCAGTCGATTCTTCAGGATCTCGATCTTCGCATGGACAGTGGCGAACTGCTGATGTTGCTGGGGCCTAGTGGGTCTGGCAAGTCCAGCCTGCTCAACTTGATTGCCGGGGTGGACAAACCCGATGCCGGTACCATTCGCATGTTGGGGCAGGACCTCACTGCGCTGGATGAGGCTGGTCGCACCCGCTTCCGGCGTCAGCATATTGGTGTGGTGTATCAGTTCTTTAACCTGATCCCAACCCTGACGGTGATGGAAAATATCCTGTTACCGCTCTCACTCAACGGTCGTCTTGACGAGCAACCTCAAGCAGAAGCCCAGTTAGAGGCGATGGGGTTGGCAGATAAACGCAACCAATTTCCCGAGCAGCTGTCTGGCGGTGAACAACAGCGTGTGGCGATCTGCCGTGCCTTGGTGCATAAACCGGCGCTGCTGTTGGCCGACGAGCCGACCGGTAGCCTGGACAACGACACCGCTGACCTGGTGATGGCGCAAATGCTAGATACGCTGAAGCGCGAGAAGATGACCACCATTATGGTGACCCACAGCGAAGCGCTGACCCAACATGCAGACCGTGTGCTGCGACTGCATCGGGGCAGACTGGAACCGGTGAGCTGATGATCGCCCGTGCCAGCTTTCGTCACTTCCGCCATCACCCCTGGCAATTACTGCTGCTGTTATTGGGTATCTCCCTGGGTATTGCCGTGGTGGCCGCGATCGAGATCACCACCGACAGTGCCCGGCACAGTTTCCGCGAAGCCCAGCTACAGATTTACGGTCGTGCCACCCACCATATCCAGGCACAGCAACCGATCCCCGAAGCACTGTATGTATCGCAACGACGCGAGCATAGCCATTGGCAAAGCGCACCGGTGATCAGCTCCTTAGTCAAAACCACGAGAGGTGAGAATCTGTTGTTGCAACTGATCGGTGTTGATCCGTTGCGCGAGCAGGATTTCCGCAATCAGCTGGGCCGGATCTCGGGTGGTGATGTTGGATTCAGCGACCTGCAGACCTCACCGGCTGCTGTGATGGCGCGCTCTACTGCTGCAGAGATCGGTGTGAGGCTCCACGAGCAACTGCCGCTGATCACCGCCAACGGCAAACAAACCGTTACCCTGGCTGGGTTTCTTGAAGATGATGGTGATCCGCGTCTGCAGCAGCTGTTGCTGATGGACATCGGTCAGGCGCAGCAGGTGCTTGGGATGGACGGTTATCTGTCCCATATCGATCTGATTTTGGATGCAGACGAGGTTGCCGCGGTAAGAGCCTGGTTGCCGGACGGTGTGCAACTGGAGGCGACTGAGGCGGCGCTGTCTGAACGGGCACAGCTGGCCAGTGCTCTCTACTTCAACCTGCAGGCGCTTGGGTTGCTGGCACTGGTGGTGGGCTTGTTCCTGGTCTTCAGCAGTGTGAGCTTCTCCCTGAGTCAGCGCCGTCCGATCTTTGCCCAACTGCGCACCCTTGGCTTAACGGTGAATGAGTTATACCGTTACCTTGCGATGGAGTTGCTGCTGATCGCTGCAGTGGGGACCGTGGCCGGGCTGCTGATGGGGATTGCATTGGCGCAGCTGCTGTTGGGGGTGATGCTGAATACCCTGTCGGATCTGTACGTTGCCTCGTCACTGTCGTTGCTGTTTTTGAATCCTCTCACGCTTGGCAAACTGGTTTTGATGGGCGTTGGCGGTTGCATGCTGGCGGCTTGGAAACCCTGCCAACAACTGGCCCATGTACCACCCACATCCCTGCAACAACGTTATCTGCAAGAGCGAACAGCGTTGCAGCAGAGTCGGCTGTTAGCTCGATATGGTGTGCCTGGATTGATGTTGATTGCCTGGGTGATGATGCTTTGGCACGGCAGTGGTCTTTGGGGCGCGTTTGCCGGTATCGCCGCACTGCTCCTGGCGGGGGCCTGGATGATGCCAATGGCCCTGAACGGTTTAAGTCATCTGCTGGAACGGCAGTTGTCGGGTACGCAGCTGGCGCTGCGAAAACCGGTATTGCTGATGCTGATTCGCGATAACCGTCGAAACCTGAGTCGCACCGGGATTGCGGCGATGGCGTTGATGATTGCGATCAGTACCACCGTGGGGATCGGCGGCATGGTCAGTAGTTTCCGGGATGCGGTGCAGCTGTGGCTGGCGGAGCGTCTGAACGCAGATCTCTATGTTTCCCAAACCCGCGTGCTGCCGGGGGTACGGACACCGCTCCCGCCTGAATTCATCGCCGATGTGGCGGCTCTGGAAGGCATCGAAGCAGTGGCAACATTGCGCCGCACCCAGCAGAGTGTTGGAGGGCGGCCGGTGAGTGTGTATGCATCGGAGTTGCCTATACCGATGCGCTCGGCTTATCAGTTTGTTAGCGGAGATCGGGACGTGATCTGGCAGCGCATGGCGCAACCCGATTCTGTACTGATCAGCGAGCCGCTGGCGAATCGGATGGGGCTTCATGCCGGAGATCAATTGCCAGTGCCTACAAACAGCGGTGAGCGCGAATTTATAGTGGTGGGGGTCTACTACGACTACGGCAGTGACAATGGCCGCATCCTGATGCCCGCGGCTACCTTTACGCGTTATTGGTCGGAGCCCCCCTACGGGCTCACCCTGTATCTGGCGGACTCAGCCCGGCTCGATGACATCGTACAGGCTATCCGAGAACGTTGGGGTGGGGCGCTGGATCTGAGTCTGCAGCGGTCTTCGGTCCTGCTGCAACGTTCTGTGGAGGTGTTTAACCGCACTTTTGTGATTACCGATGTGCTGCGGCTGTTGGCGCTGGTGGTGGCTTTTGTCGGAATCTTGAGCAGCCTGTTGGCGATTCAACTGGAGCGTCAGGAGGAGGTCTCGCTGCTGAAGGCGGTGGGGCTGAACCGGCTGGAGCTGGTTTCCTTGCTGTTAGGGCAATCTCTGTTGCTGGGATTTGGCGCAGGGGTATTGGCCATACCGGTAGGTGAGTTACTGGCGTGGGGATTAACCCATGTGGTCCAACTGCGCGCTTTTGGCTGGAGTATTCCGTATCAACCGGATTTGGCCAACTGGTTGACGGCGCTTGGGTTGTCGGTGTCTGCGGCAGGACTGGCCTCGATCTATCCGGCTTGGCGTTTTGCCCATCAACAGGGGATCAGGCGATGGGAGTGAGAAAAACAGACATGCTAAAGCGTGGTTTTTATCCCCTTGTGGGGCTGTTGGTACTGGTGCTTTTTTTGGCGGTGGGATTGCATCAGCTGTTAGATCGCTCCGATGATAATTCTGAAGATGCTGAAGGTCTTTCGTTAACCGACTTTCTGAGTGCCGGATCAGAGCATGAGAAAGGTTTCGCCAAAGCCCGGCCGGATTATGTACTGAGCTTTCCCGGGGATCATCTGGCCCATCCGGCGTTCCGCAGCGAATGGTGGTATCTCAACGGTAACCTGCAGCACCGGGATGATCCACAACAGCGGTTTGGTTTCCAGTTCACCATTTTTCGGCAGGCATTGGCGACGCAAGAAAAGACAACAGGGTCCGGTTGGTTGACGCCGCAGTTTTATATGGGCCATACGGGATTAGGGGTGTTTAGCCAGGGGCGACACCTGACGGCAGAGAGGTTTTCCCGTCAAGGGCCGGGCTTGGCAGGCACCGAAGCAGAGCCTCTATCCGTGTGGCTGGAAGATTGGCGACTGCAGGCAGAGCAAAGCGATGACCTGTTTCCTGCGACGGTGTCAGCAGGTGTGAAGGGTGCGTTCAGTTACCGTTTACACCTGGTGCCGGAGAAACCACGTGTGTATCAGGGGGAGGAGGGATACAGCCCGAAACGTGAAGAGCCGGGGTTTGCCTCCCACTATTACTCCTATACCCGCTTGCGGGTCGAGGGCGAGCTGAAACTGGACGGTGAAACCATACCGGTCAGCGGTACAGCCTGGTACGACCATGAATGGAGCAGTAACATCCTGGCCGAGTACCAAACCGGTTGGGATTGGTTTTCGCTGCAACTGGAAGATGGGCGTGATCTGGTTTTTATGGAGCTGCCCGCCAGACCCGGTTCCGGTAAAAGAAACTTCAGGCAGGTGGCGCTGTTTGATGTGACGGGAAAACACCTGTCGGTCGATGCACAATTGATACAGCTGGAGGTGCGCGATCACTGGCGTTCACCCTCCGGGATTCGCTGGCCCTCCGGTTGGCGCTTACAGATTCCTGAGCATGATCTGGACCTGACTATCACGCCAAGGCAAAAGAATCAGGAGAACAACCTCTCGGTGCGCTACTGGGAGGGCGCGGTCAAGGTGACTGGAAGCCACAATGGGCAGGGATACGTGGAGCTGACTGGCTACGAGTAGAATAGCGTCAAGTCCAACCGGCACCTAAACTGAACACAGGTCATAACGTGGAGTAGAGCCATGCGAGTATCAGAGCTAAGAGATCTGGTCGCAATGGATCAGATCCGTGAGGGCCTGCTGAAGACCAGTCAGGACGGTTGGCAGGTTGCTCTGGAAGATTTTGAAGGGCACCAGTTTCCGCTTACCGATGCCACCGGGCGGGTAAAAACGTACCACTCATTGGATCGTGCCACCGATATTCTGAAAAGCCTGGGTGTGCGAAAAATGTGCATTCAGGAACGATTCTGAGAGTTGGTTGCCGGATAGTTTTCCTCAACAACTGTGAAATCAATATACTCCGATGCGCCGGGTGGGTGCGCATCGGCGGTAACTCCGCTATTCTCCCGTTATGAGCAATCACTTACCGGTCCTGACCGCCTCCCACAGTAACTTGCTCGTGTGTCATGGATGCGACCATCTGTTTGAAGATATCCCCTGTGAACACGGCCAGCAGCTTAGCTGCACCCATTGCGGTGAAGTGCTGAGGGTCAGCCATCGTAACTGGTTGACGCAGGCGGCTGCGTTTACCACGACCGGGATCATCCTGTTTATCCTGAGCCTGATGTTTCCGTTTATTGGCTTGGAAGCGGCCGGGCAGGAACATTCCACCCGTATCCTCAGTGGCGTTTCGGCGTTGTTGGAGCGCGAGCAATACCTGCTCGCATCGCTGGTGTTTATCACCATCTTCCTGATGCCGTTGGTGGAGCTGACCGGTCTCGGGTACGTTATCCTCTCGCGCCTGCTAAACCGAAAACCACCAGGGTTGGCGCGGGTGCTGCACTTGCTGTTTGTGATTCGCCCGTGGAACATGATGGAGATCTTTTTTATCGGTGTGCTGGTCACCACCATCAAACTGGGGGATATCGCCACGTTGATCCCCGGGGTTGGACTGTTCGCCTTCGCCGCGCTGATTGTGGTGCTGATCTACAGTCATACCCAACTCGACCGGGAAGCACTCTGGCAGTGGCTGATGTGGGACAACCAGTTTATAGGCCGCGAAGGTGAGCGCCTGATCGGTTGTCATGGCTGTGGTGCGCAGGTGGGGGAATCGTTGCTGGAGGTGAGCGATCAGTGTCCGCGCTGTCACAGTACGGTGCGCAAACGTATTCCCGACAGCTACCAGCGCACCCTGGCGCTGCTGATCGCGGCCACCGTGCTTTACCTGCCCGCAAACCTGCTGCCGATTATGACCACCGTACAGTTGGGGCGGGAGAGCAGCGATACCATCATGTCCGGTGTGGTACACCTGTTTCAGAGCGGTGCGATAGGCATTGCACTGGTGGTGTTTGTAGCCAGTATATTGGTGCCGATTGCCAAGATCTTTG
This sequence comes from Pontibacterium granulatum, assembly GCF_029961155.1. Lineage (GTDB taxonomy): Bacteria > Pseudomonadota > Gammaproteobacteria > Pseudomonadales > Balneatricaceae > Pontibacterium > Pontibacterium granulatum. The sequence continues at coordinate 157,903 of NZ_JASBRH010000007.1, forward strand.
CGATCGCCTATCTGCTTTGGGCAGTGAAGCGGGGGCGCACTGGGAATCCGCGCAAGCAGGCACAGCTGTACCGGGTAACCGAGTTTATTGGCCGCTGGTCGATGATTGATGTATTTGTTGTCACGCTGCTGGTGGCGTTGGTGCAGTTTGGAGTGCTGGCCAACATCGAACCCGGCGGTGCGATTCTGTGTTTTGCCGGTGTTGTGGTATTAACCATGCTGGCAGCTGAAACGTTTGATCCAAGATTGATATGGGACGCCCATAGTGAGTGAGCAACCAAAGGTATCCAAATCCAGAACCTTGTCACCGGTCTGGTTTATTCCACTGCTGGCGCTGGTAATTGCTGGCTGGCTGGCGGTGCGCGCCTGGCAGGAGCGTGGGCCGGAGATACAGATTGAGTTCAATGGTGCTTCCGGTATCGAGGTGGGCAGTACCAAAATCCGCTATCGCGATGTTGAGGTCGGCACCGTCAAGCAGATCCATCTGAGTGAGGATTTCAATCGCGTGGTGGTGACCGCTGAGATGGACGCCTATGTTTCGCCGCTGATCAACGACCAAAGTAACTTTTGGGTGGTGTCACCGCGGGTATCACGCAGTGGCGTGAGTGGGATCGAAACCCTGCTGTCGGGGGTGTATATCGAGATGGATTCGGGCGGTGAGGGCGTCGGTGAGCCGCAAAGCCAGTTTATCGGCCTGGAGGAGCCGCCATCGGTGCGTTCCTACGATAAGGGCAGCAGCTATCTATTGGTGGCGGATACGCTGGGATCGCTGGATATCGGCTCGCCGGTATTGCACCGGGAAGTGCCGGTTGGCGAAGTGACAGGCTACAAGCTGCTCACCGATCAAAGTAAGGTGCAGATCCGTATCTTTGTGAAAGACCCGTTTGATGACCTGATTCGTGAGCACAGCCAGTTCTGGAACGTGAGCGGGCTGGGGGCCACCATAGGCCTGGAAGGTGTAGAGCTGGATGTTGCTTCGCTCAGTGCATTGATTGCGGGTGGTGTGGCCTTTGATTCACCACCTGATCTCAGTGCCAGCTCGGGCCAGGCCGATCCGGGGCGCACATTTTACCTCTTTGCCAGCAGGGACGCGGTGAGTGAGGGGGCGATCTCGGTGTCTTATCCGTTCCTGTTGCGTTTTTCCGGTTCTGTTCGAGGCCTGAAGGTAGGTGCGCCGGTGGAGTATCTGGGCATTCAGGTCGGGCTTGTGGAGCATATTGCACTGGATTATGAGCGCCGCGAAAGCAGTGGTGTAAACGTACTGATCGCCATCCAGCCTGAGCGCATGGGACAGGGGGTGGTGCCATCTAAAGAGCAGGTCCTGGCTTCATTGGAGCAGATGGTGGCGCGGGGGATGAAAGCAAGGTTGAGCTCCGGCAGCCTGATCGGTGGCTCCCTGTTTGTGGATCTGGTGCCGGATGCGGGCGAACCGGGTGAGATTGTTCAATCGGGCGACTATCTGGTGTTACCGACCAGTGATAACGAGTTTAGCCAGCTGACCCGTCAGCTTAATTCCATTATGGACAAGGTACAGTCTTTGCCTATCGAAGAGATTGGTGAGGAACTCAAGAACAGTCTGAAAGGGCTGAGTTCGGTGATTGGTGATCTGGAAGATGCACGTCTAGGTGAAAATGCGGGAGGCGTGTTGAAGAACCTTAAATTGGCCACCGATGGCCTGGATGGCACAGCAGACCAGTTGGAGCGGACCTTGCGTTCGCTGGATCAGACCGTCGCACCGGACTCCGCACTCAGCCATACACTTACCAGCGCACTGGACGATATAGCCGATGCGGCCAAATCGATGAAACAGCTGACTGATCAACTGCAACGTTATCCGGACGCGCTCTTGCGTGGCCGTGAGGAAGACAAGGAATAAGGACGATGTTGTTACGCACCGTAATACTGGGTGTACTTGCCCTGGGGATGATCGGCTGTGCCGCTCAGCCACCAACCCATTACTACGACCTGACCGCTGTAAGTGCCCCAGCTAAGCAACGGTTGCCGCAGTCGGTTTCTTTGGGGATCGGTCCGGTCACGCTGCCCGAGCTGCTGGACCAGCCGGGCGTGGTCAGTCGCAAGGGCGATACTGTGGTCAATGTGGCCACCTACCATATCTGGGCCGGTGAACTGGAGCCGGCCTTTACGCGGGTGCTGGCGGAAAATGTGGCCCGCCGTCTTGAGCATGACCGTGTGTGGCCGTCTCCGTGGGATAACCGCTTCCGACCGGAATATCAGGTGCGGATCTTCGTCGACCGCTTTTCAGGGGAGGTGAACGGTGAGGTCGTACTCAATCTGACCTGGTCCTTGCTGGGGGATTATGGCCAGGAGCTGATCCGTACCCAGCGTTACCGTGGCACTGTGATTGCCGAAGGTGGTTACCATGGGTATGTGAATGCGTTGAATCAACTGTTGGCGGCGTTTTCAGAGCAGTTGGCAAGTGAATTGGTCGGGCAAGTTCCTAAATTGTAGGGCACCCTTTCAAGATGCCGGTATCCGCAGTATGCCAATGCCTGTGAGTAGCGGGAAATTCAATGGGCGAAGCAGGCTGTCGCCTGCTGGCGCCTTAAAAGACGCCCTACAAAGCGGCTGGGATAGTTCCCAAGCGGGCTCTTAATTACTGCTGCTAACGTAGGTTGGCCATTGCGCAGCAAGGCCCAACATAAAACCGCTCACCCCGGCTCATTCGCCTTACGATACCGCCCTTCGTAATCAAACAGCTTCTCTTTTACCCGCCAATGGTGGCCGCTCTTACGGGCGATCACAAAATCCGGCGCGCGAAACTGTTGGCTGATCGCCAACACCTGTTCCAGTGTTTTGAACTGCTGCGGGTGGCTGCCATCACCCACACGGCGGCCATACTGTTGGTTGAACACTTTGCGTTGTCCCGGATTCTTCAGGTCAAAGTGCTCGTTGACTTCAGCGCCCTCCTCGTCGTGGTAGGTGATCCGTAGTCGGCCATTGTTATCGCTCAACTCGATCCCGGCACACCGGATTACCAATGCATCCTTCAGCTTTAACGCGTTCTTGAGCATATCGTCCGGGTCGATGATCGCCTTGTCACAACTGTGGCAGCGGCGGGCGGCAATATCGTTTTCGGCATTGCAGTGCGGGCATTCCTTAAAGCGGAAGCGGTAGTCACATTGCACCTTCCGTCCTTGCTCATCCTCTTCAACGCCCTGACAGCGGCGGCCGTAGTGCTCGAGGATGTTGCCTTCGTCGTCGGTTTTGCCCCAGAAAATGTTGGCAAATTCGCACAGCGGGCAGAACACCTGTACCGGCGTGCTGTCGCTATTGGGTTTGGGCGAGCCCACTTCTGGATGGAAGAGGTCAAAGCCGTTACCCGCATAATCGATCACCTTACACTCTGATTTGCCTTCGGCGAGGCGCAGGCCACGACCTACAATCTGCTGGTAGAGGCTGACCGACTGGGTCGGGCGCAGGATGGCGATCAGGTCCACGTGCGGAGCGTCGAAACCGGTGGTCAAAACCGAGACGTTGACCAGAAACTTCAGTTCGCGGTTCTTAAAGCGTCGGATCAGGTCGTCCCGTTCAGTAGCAGCGGTAGCTCCGGTAATCAGTGCTGTTTCGGCCTCGGGAAGGTAACCAGCGATCTCTTTGGCATGGTCGACGGTGGCTGCGAAGATCATCACGCCCTGACGGTCTTTGGCCACGGTTTCCACTTGTTCGCAGATCGCGCGGGTAACCCGAGGGTGGCGTACCAGCAGCTCGTTCACTTCCCGCTCGTTGTATTCACCCCAACGGCTGGTGTTGAGGGCAGAGAAGTCGTACTGGGCGATGGGGGCATCGGTGAGTTCCGGTGGTGTCAGGAAGCCCTTCGTAATCATGTATCGCAGGGGCAGTTCGTAGATGCAGTGTTCAAACGGAGGATTTTCGCCGCCACGCACAAAGCCGTGATAGTGGTAACGGTAGATCCAGCCCATGCCTAAGCGGTAGGGGGTGGCGGTGAGCCCCAGTACTTTCAGCCCGGCGTTATGTTTCTTCAGCTGCTGGATGATCTGGCCGTATTGGCTTTCATCGTCCCCGGAGATGCGGTGGCATTCGTCCACAATCAGCAGGGAGTACTGTTCGGCGAAGTCATCCAGGTTACGAGCGACGGACTGCACGCTGGCAAAAGTCACCTGATGCGCGGTGCTTTTCTGCTTGAGGCCAGCGGAGTAAATGCTGGCCTTCAGATCGTAGGCTTCGTATTTGGCGTGGTTCTGCTCAACCAGCTCTTTTACGTGAGTGAGTACCAGAATCTTGCGGCGGGCGATCCGGCCCAGTTCGGCGATCACCAGGCTTTTGCCAGCCCCGGTAGGCAGCACGATAACGGCCGCTTCATCGCTTTTTCGGAAGTGGCGTACGGTGGCGTCGACGGCATCCCGTTGATAGTCGCGTAGCTGGAACGCCATCGTTACGCGTTAGTTGCCGGTTGAGGTTCTGCCTGCAGCTCTGCCAGCCGGGTTTTGGTCTCAATCCACTGGGACATGAACTGGGTGCTACGGTGGTGGTGATGGCGCAGCATGGCACCGGTGAAGTTGAACATCCGGTGGCTGTTGAGGGTTTCACGCAGCAGTTGGATATGTTGGATCAGTTGATCTGTCAGGGGTTTGCGGTCATACACCGTACGGATAATACGGTCACCCATTTGCTGGCAGCTGTGCCACTGCGCGTCGTTCTGGTACAGGCCTACAGCCGCCTGCGCGAAGTCGTGCGCGTTGTCCTCTATCTGGCCGCCCCAGGGCAGCCCGCCACTCATCGCCTCGGCACCGATCGGTGTGGTGACGTTTGGGGTGCCGTTGATCATCGCTTCCACCAGCTTGCCCTTAATGCCCGCGCCAAAGCGCAGCGGGGCCAGCAGTACACGCGCGTTGCGTACCACGTCGTCGGCATCCTCAGCCCAGCCCTTTACCAGAAAACCTTCAGTAGGATTATCCAGCGCGGTGGCTTTAGGGGGCGGATAGGCGCCGTATACATGTAGTTCGGCATTGGGCAGTTGCTTACGGATCTTCGGCCAGATCTGCTGCTTGAGCCAAAGCACCGCATCCCAGTTTGGCGCATGGCGGAAGTTGCCGATGCTCACAAAGTGCTGACGTTCTTCATACGTAGGTCGTGGCTGTTCCAGTTTCTGCGGGTCCAGCATAAAGGGCAGGTGGTGCAGCAGATCTTCGCTGACGCCAAATTGACTGGTCAGCAGCTGGATCTCGTAATCGGAGATCATCAGTGTCAGATCAGAGCGGTAGATCGAGGCGACCTCACGCTGAGCCATCTCGCTAAACAGATCTTCCGGTACCATCGGCCGCTGCTGCTTTAATGCGGTATGACGGGCATTGCGCAGGAAGTGCAGGTCTTCCGTATCCAGGATACGCAGGGCGTTCGGGCACGCTTTCTCCACCCTCCAGCCAAACTGCTCCTCCATCATAAAGCGGTCGAACACCACGATATCCGGTTGCAGGTTGGTAATGTAGCGGTCGAAGGATTCGCTGTTCAGCTCGATGCCGACGGCATCGATATTAAGTGCAGACAGATCTTCCATGTGGGCACTGAGCTGTGCAGGGCTGGCAAAGGTGACCTGCCAACCCTGGGCCTGGAAACAGTGAATCAGTTCCATCATATGGGATCCCGCCGCGGAGGAGCGCGGTTCGGGCCATACGTAACCGATAATCAGCACTTGGATCATGAAGAGGGACTTGTCCTTCAGGGTACTACGCTTAGGCGGTACGAGATGTTGGGAAATTTGGCTCAGTTTACCGAGGACGTGTGAAAATAAAAAGGCGACCTGTCAGGTCGCCTGAAGTACTTAAGGAGCGTAAGTCGATTCGACGAGTGTGCGATCAGTCGTTCAGCAAGCTGTACAGCACGTTGCGGTTCTGGTCGAACGTGTTCTGCTTCTCTTCGTCCGCTTCCTGGTAGCGCGCATCCTGTTCAACCAGGCTATCCAGAATCTGTTCCTGCAGCGAGCCCAACTGATCGACGAAACTCAAAGCGCTGTCGCTACGCTGCTGGTTGAGCATATTGGCCATCTGCCCCAGACGCTGACCACCGGCGTAGTTGTTACCGTGGTTCTGTACTTCCTGGTAGGCCGCAACGGCGGTGTACTGTTCACTGCGGCTCATGTTCAGTGACATGGAGCCGAGCTGGGAGGTGTCCATCTCGAATTCGGAGGCCTGTTCAAAGGCTGCCTGCACGTCGCCGTTAAAGAAGTCGTCGGCGATAAGACTCACGTCCTGAATCAGGTTCTGGATCGCTTCCAGTTCGTCATCGTTCAGGTCTCCTTCGATGGAAAACTGGAACTCGTTACGTTCAGCGCGGCTCACGTTGTAGACCGCTGCAAACCCGCCCTGTCCATCGCTGGTGGCACCCAGGCTGGCCTGCATGGCGCTGGCGTGGTCGAAGGTGATGGTAACGCGGTCACCCTCTTTCGTGGTCAGGTCCAGTGAGAAACTCTCGGCTTTGCTGTAGCGTTCAGCAGCCGACAGTGACATGCCGCCTGGAGGCGGTGGCGGCAGGTGCACAGGGTTAGCTGCTTTGTCCTCATTCCGTGAATCGGTCGCGTTGGCGTTGCCCGCCGCATTACCTTGTGGCGCACCGAGTGCGGTGTTGCCAAAAAGGTTTCCGTTCAGAATTGATTCAAGCATTGTGATTACCCCAGTTTGTACTGGGATAAGCTATCGGCGGAGCAGGGCAAAGGTTGAGGCATTTTTAGCGTGAAATCTGCAAAACGTCTTCGAGCAGCGCTAAGTTATTGTTTATCCAATGCGGGTCAATCGGGCCCCAGCAGTCAACCTGGAAGAAACCGGCATTGTTACGGCCTCCTTCCTGCTGAATGAAACTGCATTGGATGCCGATATCGGACAGATCTTTCAGGGTGTCCTGAATGGTGCGGCGGGGCATGCCGGTGAGTTTTTGCAGGGCTGTGACGTTGAGTTGTTCCTGACTGACCAGGTGGCTCAGGTAAAGTTTGCGGAAAAAGGCGCGCTGCTGTTTGCTGACTTCCATGGTGTATCCGTCCCGGTGTTATGGTTGCTTCGAGCTTAACACTCTGGCCTTAGATTTATGAGGGGCGGAAGCGAAAAGGGGAGCACCTTCGATGCTCCCCAGCCGTATTACCACATCAGATCATCAGGGATCTTGTAGTCTGCGTATGGATCGTCCTCATCCGGCTCCTCTTCAGGCTGGATACGGATAACCAGCTCCGGCATGCGCTGTTCGATCTTCTCTGCCATTACGTCCGGGATCAGGTGGTGGCTTTCACCCAGAATGGCGATCGCCAACTGACCACGAGTCAACTGCGCTTGCTGTTCGGAGGTTACGTAGATCTTCTTGATCTTCTTGTTTTCGACGAAGTTGTACGGAATCTCAGCGTCGGCTGGAATAACCAGCGCATGCTGCTTAATGATGTCGCGTACTTCCGCTTCGGTCGCTTTTACCGCACGTTCGGCATCGCGGGCCTTGTTTAGCTCGCGGTCGCGCTGTTGCTTCTCTTTACGTGCCAGCTCCAGCTGTTCCTGAGTATTGTCAGCCTCGACCTCGAGGCCTGATTTACGCGCAGCTTTGGCCTGTTTGGCTTTCTTACGTTTGTCTGTTTTAGCCTGTTTTGCTTTTTTCTGATCGATCAGCCCGGCTTTCAGCAGCTGATCCTGAAGTGATCCCGCCATCGGTGGTTGTCTCTTCGGTTGTTCCAATTGGGCGCAACTATAGCACAAAGCCCTTTGATTCTATTGCTTTGGATCGGCACATCGGTGTGTCCTCAGAGAAAATGCATCTGTTGCATGGTCTCTGCGGTCATCATTGCCAGTAATCCACTGAGGAAAATGGCATCTAACACACCGCCGCCGCCGATAATGATGGTGTTGGCTCGCTGTTCAGCCAATTTCTTAATCTGTGGCAAGTGCAACAGATCACCGCCAATCAAAGTGCCGAGTACGGCTGCGGAGTAGGCCAGTACCAGATAGTTTTCCGGATCGAGCAGCAGCGCGCCAACCGCTGCAAATACAACTGCACCAAACAGGTATACGATCATGCCGCGTTTACGATCTACCCGGGTCATCGGGTACACCACAGCGGTGACCAGCAGCGTGAGGATGATCATATCCATTGTGGCCGGTGGCTGGAGATTGAAGAAATGCAGCAGGAAGACCAGTGGCACCACGGCACCGCCCAGATTGATGCCCAGCTTTATCGGCGGACGGTCGTCATGGTTAGGGGATTCAAAGGAGAACAGTTGCAGACCCAGCAGACTGCCGAAGGTTGCGAGTGCCATGCCGATCGCCAGCTCTTTCTGGTCGATCTGTAACTTCGCCTGCACACTGTCGACGCTACCCAGTTTGAGAAAGATCGCGAAGATCACCAACGTAATAATTGCGTTTAAATATCGCGACATAGGGACTCCGCTGTATTCCAAACACTTGAAAAGTATAGCTTGCTGCTGAGGATTCCATTGACGTCATGCATGCTGGCAAGACGTACTCTCCATAGGAGAGCCAGGTCAGGAATGTTAAAGTAGGCACAATTGTGTCTTTCAGTTGATTAGAGGAACAAATAGGAATGACGTTCAGACCACTGGTCCGGTCCTGTCTGTTTACCTTGATGTGTGGCGTGCTATCGGTCGAAGCGGCCGAGAGGGTGGCGGACAGCTGTCTAGGGGCATACGGCAAGCAGGCGTATGCGACCGCTGCGCAGGTGTGTCGTAAGGAAGCCGAACAGGGTAGCGAGGCGTCTGCGTTTACCTTGGCAGTGTTGTACGCCAAAGGTTTGGGGGTGAAGAAAGATTATGCCCAAGCGATTACCTGGCTAAAGTCAGCCGCGGAAGCAGGGCATTCGGGGGCTGCCTATAACCTTGGCGTGGCCTATACCCGTGGCGACGGTGTCGAAGTGAATCTTTCGAAGGCCGTGCACTGGTTCAAGCAAGCGGTTGCATTGGGTAACCCCTATGCCCAGCGGGACCTTGCATCTTTGTATGTCGAAGGGCTCGGAATCGAGAAAGACCCAGCCCAGGCATATCTGCTGTACAAGGCATCCGCCGAGCAGGGGATTACAGTAAGTCAGCTCCAGACCGGATTGATGTTGTTGCGTGGTGAAGGTGTCGCACGTAATCCGGACGAAGCGAAGGTGTGGCTGTCAAAGGCGGCGCAATCCAATGATCCAACCGCGCAATACACTATGGGGCTGTTACTATCAGACGCCGATCCGCAGGCCAGTGCTGATTGGTACCGTAAAGCCTCCACGCAAGGCAACGGATATGCGATGCACAACCTGGCATTGTTTTACCTCTACGGTCGTGGGGTGAAACAGGATTATTCGAAAGCGCTCAACTGGGCAGAGAAGAGCATTGCGGCGGGTGTTTCCGAGAGCAAAGGCCTGCAGCAGCAAATCTTGCAGTTGATGGGGGAAAATCGTCCCGAACCCCATCAGTACGTCGTAGTACGTGACGCACGGTGGCTTGAAGCCAAGCCCGATGAAGACTACCTGATTCAGATCTCCCGTCAGGACAGTGAAAAGGCCGCATACGCCTACCTGGAAAAGCACAAAGTGACGGGCCCGATCGGCATTTACCGCGAAGCGCTGGCTGATAAAACAACCTACATCGTAACCTACGGTGACTACCGGGATCTGAGCTCCGCCAAGGACGCAGTCAAATCTTTGCCGGAGGGAGTGCAGCACTACAAGCCCTGGGTACGCAGTTACCAGAGTCTCAAGCAAGTGCTGGCAGAATCACCACCTGCCCAGAAGCTCAAGCCAGAGGTTGTTGCTGACACATCTGTAAGATTTGCCGCGAAGAAACCGGTTATGGCTGCAACTGTCGCGATTGAGAGCACTGGATCAACCGGTCGCCAACCAGCGAGTTGGTTGCTAAGTAAGCCCAAAAACGCAATCGCCATCCAATTGATGGCGGTGCCAAGCAGTCGGGAGCCTGAGATCAAGTCCTATCTTAAACACCATGGGCTCGTGGATTCCGCAGTGTATTACGAAACCCAGCGTGATGCCGGGCCCTACATGGTTGTGGTGCTGAACCGAGAATTCAGTTCTGGTTCGGAAGCCAAGGATGCGGTAAAACAGCTGCCTGCCGCCGTACAGCGCTTGAGACCCTGGGTGCGCACGTTTGGCTCGCTGCAAAGTAAATACCGTCAGTTAGGACAAGGCACAGCGCAGTAAGGCGCCGTGAAGATCATTTTTTGCATTTGGTATTAACGAGGAACTATGTCCAATAATCCCCATCCGTTCGAGACTCTGACCCCCAGCTTTATCCTGGACGCCATTGAAAGTCAGGGGTACTGGAGCGATGGCCGCAGCTTTCCGCTGAACAGCTACGAGAACCGTGTCTATCAGGTGGGGATTGAGGATGCTGAGCCGTTGATTGCCAAGTTCTACCGTCCGGGGCGCTGGACCGATGAGCAGATCCTGGAGGAACACCAGTTCAGCTTTGAATTGGCGGAGCAGGAGTTGCCGGTCGTCGCGCCACTTGTTAAGGATGGCGAGAGCCTGTTCCACGCCGGTGGCTTTCGGTTTGCGCTGTTTCCCCGCAAGGGCGGGCACGCGCCGGAGCTGGATAACCCCGACAACCTGTTTATCCTCGGTCGCCTGCTGGGGCGTATGCATTTGGTGGGGGCAACACGTCCATTTGAACACCGCCCGTCAATCGATGTGCAGAGCTACGGCCACGACAGTGCCGCTTTTGTCAGCGAACACTTTATCCCGGCCGAGCTGAAAACCTCCTACGACACGTTGACCCGTGACATCCTGCAGCTGATCGAAGACAAAATTGCGCAGGTGGGTGATGTACGCCAGATCCGTGTGCATGGTGACTGCCATGGGGGCAACATGCTGTGGCGTGATGATGCGCCGCATTTTGTGGATTTCGATGACGCCCGCATGGCGCCGGCAATTCAGGATATCTGGATGTTATTGTCAGGTGGCCGGTCTGAGCAACTGTCTCAGTTATCGGAGATCATCGACGGCTACAGCGAATTTAACGACTTCCAGCTGAAAGAGTTGCAGCTGATCGAAGTGTTTCGCACCCTGCGGATAATGAATTACGCTGCGTGGCTGGCCCGTCGCTGGGAAGACCCGGCGTTCCCGCACAGTTTTACTTGGTTTAACACGGTAAAATACTGGAGTGAGCACATTCTGGAACTGCGTGAGCAGTTCGCTGCACTTCAGGAACCTGGCTTAACGTTGGTTTAACCTCGGTGAGACTCCGCTTTACGCTGGCTTTAGCTAAGCCTAAACGGTAGCATAAGCCACTGATTTTCGATTATTTAATCCCCCGTGATGTGAGCCGATGAGTTATCAGGTACTTGCCCGTAAATGGCGTCCTAAACGCTTTCAGGAGATGGTTGGACAGGAACACGTCCTGAAGGCGCTGGTGAATGCGCTGGACGATGATCGGTTACACCATGCCTATCTCTTTACCGGCACCCGCGGGGTAGGTAAAACCTCCATTGCACGTCTGTTCGCCAAGTCTCTGAACTGTGAGACCGGTGTCTCCTCCAGCCCGTGTGGCGAATGCTCCGCCTGTCGCGAGATTGCCGAAGGCCGTTTCGTTGACCTGATTGAGGTGGATGCGGCGTCCCGTACCAAGGTGGAGGACACCCGCGAACTGCTGGAAAATGTGCAGTATGCGCCGACCCACGGCCGCTACAAAGTGTACCTCATTGACGAGGTGCACATGCTCTCCACACACTCCTTCAACGCGTTGCTGAAGACGCTGGAGGAGCCGCCTCCGCACGTTAAATTCCTGCTCGCGACCACCGATCCGCAGAAACTGCCGGTGACGATTCTGTCCCGCTGTCTGCAGTTCAACCTGAAGAACATGATCCCGGAGCGGATCGTGGACCACCTGAAGTTTGTACTGGGTGAAGAGAGCGTACACTACGAAGAACCGGCCCTATGGTTGCTCGCCCGTTCGGCTGACGGCTCCATGCGCGATGCGATGAGCCTGACCGATCAGGCGATCGCGTTTGGCGCTGGTGAAGTCAACGAAGCCGATGTGCGCGCGATGCTGGGTACCATCGATACCCGACTGGTCTATCGTATGGTGGAGTGTCTGGTTGACCAGGATGCACAGGGTTTGCTGGATGCGGTGAACGACTTGGCCCAATTCTCGCCGGACTACAACACCGTATTGGGCGACCTGATCAGCCTGTTGCACCGCATCGCTGTGGGGCAGGCGCTGCCAAGTGCTGTGGACAACAGCATGGGCGACAAGGAGCAGGTGCAGAACCTGGCATCCCGTATGCGTGCGGAAGACCTGCAGTTGTTCTACCAGATTGCACTGATGGGCCGAAAGGATCTGCCATTTGTGCCGGATGCGCGAGAAGGGCTGGAGATGATTCTGCTGCGTATGCTGGCATTCCGTCCGGCAGGTACTGCGCCTGCAGGGCGTCCGGCGAATGCGGGTGATGCTGCACAGGCTGCTCCGAGCTCAGCACCAGCGCCTACGCAGCAGCCAGGACCAGCGGTCAGTGCGCCAGCAGAACCACAAACGGCGCCCGTAGCAGTGCCGGTGCAGGAAGCGGCAAATTCAGCACCGCAGCCAACGCCACAGCCGGAACCTGAGCCGCAAGCACAACAGCCTGCAGCGCCAGCGCCACAGCCAGCATCTGAGCCTAAACCGATGCCGTCTGCTGCGCCGGAACCGGCACCGCAGGCGATGCATGCGGCACCGCAGCCGCCTGCACACACCATGGATGACGTTCCACCGTGGGAAGATGCGGACATCCCAGCGGATGACTACGACAACGGATACCAGGACCTGCCGCCGGCGCAGGGGAGTCAGCCAGGAAAAAAGCCTGAAGCTGTTCCATCTGCGGCCCCGTATGCGGCCGCTGACCCGGTTGTTGCCGCTCCAGCGCCACTGAGTGAAACTCCGGCACAGGACGGCGCGCAACAGTTGCCAACCGACGCAGCGATCTTTGAGCCGCTGAAACACAACCTGCAACTGGCGCAGGACGGTGGTGATCTGCCGCTACAGGCGGACGGTTTGCAGGTGGATCACTGGGTGCGCCTGGCAAGCATGATCGGCCTAACCGGCATGACCGCCAGTCTGGCTAACAACCTGTCATTGGAAGCGGTGAATGGCAATTCGCTCACCTTCCACTACACCGTCGAACAAAAAGCGTTGCTCAACGATGTGCAGCAGGAGCGTATTGTTACTGCGCTCAATAATTATTTTGCAGCCTCCCTTGATGTAGAATTTAGACAGGATTCGCAAAGCCGCGAAACGCCAAGTCTGTATATGCTGCGTAAGAAACGGGAGCGGCTGGCGTTGGCTGTGGAGTCTATTCAGAGCGACGAAACAGTAAAACGCCTGCAAGAACACTTCGATGCCGAGATCGATCTCGCATCTGTAGAACCGATTGATTGAAATTTGAGGATATCCCCATGATGAAAGGTGGAATGGGCAACCTGATGAAGCAGGCCCAGAAGATGCAGGAAAACCTGCAGAAAGCACAGGAAGAGATCGCCAAGGCAGAAGTGACCGGCGAATCCGGTGCGGGCCTGGTTAAGATCACCATGAACGGTCGTCACGACGTACGTGTGGTTGAGCTGGATGACAGCCTGATGGAAGAAGATAAAGAGATCCTGGAAGACCTGATCGCTGCAGCGGTAAACGACGCTGTACGTAAGGTAGAAACCAACACTCAGGAGAAAATGGCAAAAGTAACCGGTGGCATGCAGATGCCTCCAGGTTTCAACATGCCGTTCTAATCGATGTCGTTCAGTCCTTTACTGCAACAACTGATCACCGCACTGCGCTGTCTGCCGGGGGTAGGCCCTAAGTCTGCCCAGCGGATGGCGTTTCACCTGCTGGAACGTGACCAGCAGGGGGCGCTGTCACTGGCTGAGTCGCTGGAGCAGGCGATCGAAAAGATTGGCCGCTGTTCAAGCTGTCATACCCTGTCGGAAGAGGAGATCTGTGAAATCTGTTCCTCCTCCAGCCGTGACAAGGGATTGCTCTGTGTGCTCGAGTCACCGGTCGACCTGTTTGCGGTCGAGCAGACCGGTGGTTACGGCGGTTACTACTTTGTACTCGGCGGGCATCTGTCACCGATCGACGGTATCGGCCCGGAAGACCTGGGTATTGACCAGTTGCTGGAGCGGGTACGTTCCGGGGAGATTCGCGAACTGATCCTGGCGACCAACCCGACGGTCGAAGGGGAAGCTACCGCGCATTACATCGCCGAGCAGGTCCGTGATCAGGATATCAATGTGTCACGCATCGCCCACGGTGTCCCTGTCGGAGGCGAACTGGAATATGTGGACGGTGGCACCCTAGCGCACGCGCTGGCGGGCCGTCGCTCACTGCTGTAGGGCGCAAGCCTAAGGAAATCGTATGAGTCAGATCCCCGCTGCCTATGATTGGCAGGTGCTGGAAACCTCTGCCGATCAGCCGATCGTCATCACCGAGAATGCCAGCCTCGCCAAATGGTGTGAGCATTGGCAGACGTTGCCGATGGTGGCGCTGGATACCGAGTTTCAGCGGGTTGAGACCTTCTACCCGATTCCGGGGCTGATTCAGCTGGCGGATGATCAGCACTGCTTCCTGATCGACCCTCTGGCCGTCACCGATTTCGAGCCGCTGAAAGCCTTGTTCCGCAACCCGGATGTGCTGAAAGTGCTGCACGCCGCCACCGAGGATCTGGAGCTGTTCCAGAACAGTCTGGGTGTGTTGCCAGAGCCGGTATTTGATACCCAGATTGCCGCAGCGATCCTCAACTGGGGGTTCTCCATGGGTTTGCAGCGAATGCTGCAAACCGTGTTGGGCGTTGAAGTCGGCAAGCACGAAACCACCTCCGATTGGTTACGCCGTCCACTGACCGCCAGTCAGGAACACTATGCCGCCCTGGATGTGGCTTACCTGCCAGCGATCTGCCAGAAGCAGAAAGACGCACTTGAAGCGCGTGGCATGTTAGAATGGCTCCAGCAGGAAAGCGACGCCATGCTGAAGCAGGCGGTTGACGAAGATCCGGACGGGGCCGAGTACTACAAACGTTTCACACAGATGTGGACGTTGCAGCCCCACAAGATCGCAGCACTTCGGGATCTGACCGCGTGGCGTGAGCAAACCTGCCGTTCCCGCGATGTACCCCGAAACCGTATTCTGCGTAACCAGGCCTTGCTGGAGATTGTTAACCAGTGGCCAAAGAATAACTTTGAACTCTCCCGCGTGGATGAGATCAAGCGTGCGATCATTCGCAACGACGGTGCGCAGATACTGTCTTTCCTGAAAAATGCACAGAAAAGTGCGGAAGAGAACCCGCCCGAGCCGATTCTCCGACCGCTGCCGTATTTCTGGAACAAACCGCTGAAGAAGCTCAAAGCGATTGTGCGTGAGTGTGCCGCCGATCTGGATGTGGCACCGGAGATCATGCTGCGCAAGAAAGAGCTGGATGCGCTGATCCGTTCCGGTCTGGATGACAACAACTACCAGATGCCTGAGGCGGTCAGCCCATGGCGTGCTAGAGCAGTGGGTGAAAAACTGCTGGCCGCCCTGAAAGAGATTGGGAAACAAAACTGATGAAAATTTGTTCTGTATTCAAAAGTTCCCGTAAGGACGAAATGTACCTGTACGTGGACAAACGCGATCAGCTGAAGCGCGTACCGGAAGCCTTGCTGGAGATGTTCGGTGCGGCTCTGCACGTGATGGATATGCCGCTGACTGCAAAGCGTGAGCTGGCCCGTGTGGACACCGCCAAAGTGCTGTCTGAGATCGATGAAAAAGGCTTCTTCCTGCAGATGCCACCGCCAAAAGACGACTACATGCTGGACCTGCATCAAGACCGTCCGGAAACCGGAGTTCGCTAAGTGGCACACGAGGTTTTCTGGCGCAGTAAATCGCTGGATGCGATGAGTCCGCAGGAATGGGAATCACTCTGCGACGGCTGCGCTTTGTGCTGCTTGCACAAGGTTGAAGATGAAGATACCCAAGAGGTGTTTTACACCACGGTGGTATGTCACCTGCTCGACTTCGATAACTGCCGCTGTACCCGTTACGAAGATCGCTGCACACTGGTGCCGGACTGCGTCAAGCTGCGTCCGGAAGATGTGGAGGCGTTCCACTGGTTGCCGCCAAGCTGTGCCTATCGGCTGATCCATGAGGGTAAAGAACTGCCGGACTGGCACCCGCTGGTCAGCGGTCGTCAGGAGACAGTGATAGAGTCCAACGCATCGGTACTGAGCTACTACGAAGTGAAAGACAACGAGATCCGCGAAGAGGATTTTGTTGATTACATTATCGACTGAGTAGCGACGATTAGATCCAAAACTAAAAAGCCCTGGCTATCTGCCGCGGCTTTTTAGTTCTGACCGGTGTGATGTGTTGGGCAACGCTTGGCGTTGGCCAACCTACGGGGAGTGTACGGATCTTATTGTAGGTTGGTCTTCGCGCGGCGAAGCCCAACAATCCCCCACAAGTCTTTCGGTTACCCGATCCGCAGCAACTGTCCCATTGTCGCTACATCATCGTTGGTGCTTTCGCTCCAACCGCTGATACCCAGCTTCTCCAATACCTGTGAACCCTTGTCACACTCCTTCATCGAGAGCAGCACCATCGACAGGCTATCAGCTAGTGCGCGGTGGGACGGTTTTACCAGCATCTGTGCATACACCCGGTTTAGCTTGCTGCTACCCAGCAGCGAGAGGTTGCCACGTGAAAGCGGGTTCAGCTCATCGTAGAAGTTCTTGCTGAAAAGGGCGTAGGCTTCCGGGGTGCTCTGCAGCGCTTTCAATACATGCATCCAGCTGTTCTTGCTGGTGACGGCGCCTGGTTGGATCCCTTTCTTCGCCAGCAGGGTGAGGCCTAAACGAGTGGTAACATTGTTGCCACAGCTAATCACCTCGGCACCCTGCAGGCCTTTCAGCGAAGCGGAGCCGTTCTCCGCATGGGCCGCAAACGCAACCTCTTCTGATTGGTTCTCCGGGCGACACACCGGAATATAGGAAGCCTTGTTGGTCAGCAGTACCGCTTCAGTTGGTGGGGCAAAGACGATGTCTGCCTGATGCATCCGGCTGCGGAAATCCGCCATATCAAAGGCCGTATCCAGACCGATGGTTTGCTCCAGTGTACGGTTGAGGTACACCACAAATTCGTACCAGCGTTCTGAGTTGTTGGCGGTGTCTGCAGGGGCTACCAGAAGCTTCAGCTTGCTCATGGTTGGTCTTCCATGTCTGAGAAAGTCAAAAAGTTGTTAGATCCTAACATTAATCCTGCGGCAGTTTGACCTGCGGTTGGTGTGATAATGGCTGGGTTTACTTTGGAACAGCGAAAAAACAATCGCGCTGAGATTTAACGCCCAGCAACTGTAGTGGCACAATAGCCGGTCTGAATTATCACTCTGGAATTGAAGCCGATTCATGTCTGACCTGCCGATTAACACCGTCCTACCGGAACTAAAAAAGCGCCTGAATGCACATGACGAACTGGTGCTGGAAGCGCCGCCGGGGGCGGGTAAAACAACCGGTGTGCCATTGGCGTTGCTGGACGAAGCATGGCTGTCAGGGCAGAAAATCGTCATGTTGGAACCTCGCCGGCTGGCAGCCCGTGCGGCAGCCGAGCGAATGGCGTCGGTGTTGGGTGAGAAAGCCGGTGAAACTGTGGGTTACCGGGTGCGCCTGGATACCAAAGTGAGTGGCAAGACCCGTATCGAGGTGGTGACCGAGGGGATCCTGACGCGCATGCTGCAGTCCGATCCGAGTCTTGAGGGGATCGGTCTGGTGATCTTCGATGAATTCCACGAACGCAGCCTGGATGCCGATCTGGCGTTGGCCCTCACGCAACAGGGGCGGATGCTGTTTCGAGACGAGGAGCCACTGAAACTGCTGGTCATGTCGGCTACCCTGGATGGGGCTGCGGTATCGGCTCTGCTGGACGGTGCGCCTGTTTTGCGCAGCGAAGGGCGGGCGTATCCGGTGACTGTGCATTATGGTGAAGCCGCCACACTGGAGCGGGCTGTTGAACCGGTTGCTGCGGCAACGGTGATGGAGGTGCTAACTGCAGAAGAAGGCAGTGTGTTGGTGTTCCTGCCGGGGCAACGGGAGATCAACCGTACTCACAAGCTGCTTAGCGAAAAACTGGCTGGCCGGGGCGACCTGACCAACGTGATGGTCACGCCTCTGTATGGTGATCTCAGCCTTCAGGATCAGCGCAAAGCGATTGAACCGGCGCCGCAAGGCCAGCGCAAAGTGGTGCTGGCCACCGCAATCGCCGAAACCAGTTTGACCATCGAAGGTGTGCGGGTGGTGGTAGATGCGGGATTGAGCCGGGAAGCGGTGTTTGATCCGGGGACGGGGATGTCCCGTTTGCAGACACGCCGTCTGGCCCGTACGGCCAGCGTGCAGCGCGCAGGCCGCGCAGGGCGTATGGAGCCGGGAGTGTGTTACCGTCTCTGGTCTGAGACCCAGCAGGCGCAGTTGGCGCCGTTTACCGCACCTGAGATCACCCAGGCGGATCTGACACCACTGGTATTGCAACTTTCACGCTGGGGTGTGGATGATCCTGCTGAGCTGTGCTGGTTGGATCTGCCGCCTGCTGCGCCTTATCAGCAAGGACTGGATCTACTGGAACGGCTGGGGGCGGCAGAGCGTAACGGCGACAGCTACCGCCTCACTGAGCATGGCGAGGCGATGGCAGAGCTGCCCGCCCATCCGCGTCTGGCCCATATGCTGTTGCTGGGTATTCGCTACGGTTTAACGGAACGGGCCTGTGATCTGGCAGCATTATTGTCCGATCGTGATCCTTTACGCCGTCGTGATACGGATATACGTGAGCGATTGGCTTGGTTACGCGGTGATATTAAAACCGAACGCCATACTCAGGGCGCGTTGCACCGCATGCGTCAGCAGAGCAAACAGTTCCGCCGTCAGTGCGACCTGCTGAACCTGTCAGCAGTGGATGCGGTATCTGATCCATCGGATAGTCGTTGGATCGGTTTCTTGATTGCCTGTGTCTATCCTGACCGAATCGCCTCCCGCCGCAATGCAGAGGGATTGGATTTCCGTATGAGCAATGGCCGTGCTGCACGTTTACCCGAAGAGGATCATTACAAAGGCCAGTGGCTGGCACTGGCACAGGTGGGAGGGTGCAGTGGTGATCATACCGACCGAATTTACCTCTCTGCCGCGCTTGATCCCCAGCTGTTCGATGGCCCGTTGGCAGATCTGGTCAGCGAGGTCGAGGCGGTGGAGTGGAGCAAACAGCAGGACCGTCTGACCGCAGAACGCCAGCGTCGGATTGGTAAGCTGGTACTGAGCCGTGAGCCGTTGAAAGATGTTTCTGAAGGAGCGCGTACCGACGCGCTGGTTACGTTGGTGCAAAGACGTGGTCTTGAGCTGCTACCCTGGACGCCAGCGCTGCGCGAATGGCAGACGCGGGTGCAGTTTCTCCACACCAGTTTTGAAACGCAGGGGCAGGATAACCCCTGGCCTGACCTGTCTGACAAAGCGCTGCTTGCTACCGTGGACACCTGGCTGGCGCCCTATCTGGCGCCGGTCAGTCATATCAATCATTTCGCCCACCTGGATCTGAAAAACATCCTGTTGGCCCTGTTACCCTGGCCGTTACCGCAGCAGCTGGATGAATTGGCACCGCAGCGCTATGAGGTGCCAACCGGTTCCAAGATCAAGATCGATTACAGCGAAACCCCGCCGGTACTGGCGGTGAAGATGCAGGAGATGTACGGTTGCCTGGATACACCCTGTATCGGCAATGGCACGGCTTTGAAACTGCATCTGCTCTCTCCGGCGATGCGGCCGCTGCAGGTCACCCAGGATCTGGCGGGATTCTGGAAAAACAGCTACCCGGAAGTACAAAAAGAGATGAAGGGGCGTTATCCCAAACACCGCTGGCCGGATGATCCTGCCCATGCTGAGCCCAGCCGTAGAACACTTAAGCACAAAAGCTGATACGCTTTTGTGTTGAATATCCTTGATTTTTATAGGTTTATTGCCGGTAAGTATGCAGGACAATGACTAATTAATCGCTATAGCTTTGTTGCCCTGTGCCGATAACCTGCTTATTTCCGTGTTTGCCCGTGATGACGCGGGCTAGTGGTCTCTGGCCACAATCACTTTTGCAAGCGCTGACCATGCATGCCCGCGAGGCGCAGATGGGAATGGAAAAGATGCAGGAAACATCCAACGTTTATCAACAGGTGTTTGAAGCGATCAGCCGGTCGCAGGCAGTGATCGAGTTTGAGCTCGACGGCACCATTATTACCGCAAACAACAACTTTCTGAATGCACTAGGTTATTCCCTCGCAGAGATCCAGGGGCACCATCACAGTATGTTTGTTGAGCCGCTGGAGTCTACCACCCCTGCTTATCGTGCATTTTGGGACAAGCTGGTCCGTGGTGAGCATGATGCCGGAGAGTACAAGCGCATCGGCAAGGGGGGCAAGGAGATCTGGATTCATGCCACCTATACCCCGATCCTCGACGTGCAGGGCAAGCCGTTTAAGGTGGTTAAGTTTGCTTCAGATATTACCCAAGAGAAACTGCACCAGGCGGACTTTGCGGGTCAGATCGATGCGATCAGTAAATCTCAGGCTGTAATAGAGTTCAATCTGGATGGCTCCATTATCACCGCCAACGACAACTTCTTGGGCGCGCTAGGTTACTCCCTGACGGAAATTCAGGGCCGTCACCACAGCATATTTGTGGATCCTCAGTACCGTCAGAGCCCTGAGTACCGAATGTTCTGGGAACAGCTCAACCAGGGGCAGTATGATGCCGGGGAATATCGGCGTATCGGTAAAAACGGTCGTGAGATCTGGATTCAGGCGACCTACAACCCGATCTTCGATATGAGTGGCAAGCCCTACAAAGTGGTGAAATACGCCACCGATGTAACAGGACGTAAACAGGCTGTGGCAGAGATCCGTCGTACCTTGCTGGCGATGGCAGAAGGAGACCTGACCGCCACTATCTCTCAGCCACTGGATGAAGAATTTTCCGTGCTGGCAGATGCGATGAATGCCTTCGGCGGGAAACTGAACGATATGGTTCAGGAGATCCGTCAGGTGTCCAATAGCGTGTTTACTGCCTCTCAGGAGATTGCCCGGGGTAACAGCGACCTGAGCCACCGTACTGAAAATCAGGCGGCCAATCTGGAAGAAACGGCGTCGGCAATGGAAGAGCTGACCGCTACAGTTAAACAGAACGCGGACAACGCCGGTGATGCGTCGGTAAAAGCCTCCGATGCGATGGATCGAGCCGAACGTGGTGGTGAAGTGGTTGGCAAGGCGGTGGAGGCGATGTCTGCGATCAGTAAATCCAGCAAGAAGATCGCGGACATCATCGGTGTGATCGACGAGATCTCCTTCCAGACCAATATCCTGGCATTGAACGCAGCCGTGGAGGCCGCCCGTGCCGGTGAACAGGGGCGTGGTTTCGCCGTTGTGGCTGCCGAGGTGCGTAATCTGGCACAGCGCAGTGCCGCGTCTGCGAAAGAGATCAAAGGGTTGATCAACGACAGTAACGAAGCGGTTGAGAACGGTGCCAAGATCGTAGACACAACCGGTGAGACTTTTTATGAGCTGGTGGATTCGGTACAGGATGTGGTGAACCGTATCGCTGAAATTGATGTGGCCAGCAAAGAGCAGTCAGTGGGTATCTCCGAAGTAAGTCGTGCGGTTACACAGATGGAGGAGATGACCCAGCAGAATGCTGCATTGGTAGAACAGGCATCGGCTTCCAGTACCGCGATGGAGCAGCAGGCAGAGACGCTGCTGCAGCAGGTGGGATACTTTAAGGTGAAAGGTGAGCCAGCCGGCTTTGGTACTGCATGTTCAGAGCTTTCCGTAGGAAGCCGCAGAAAACCTATTATTACACCAAGAGTTGCGACACCTAAAGCAGAGGAAGAGGATATCTGGGAATCCTTCTGATCAATTAATCAACCGCTGGGGTGAACGCACCTGGCGAGCCTGCTAGAGTAACGGGTGATTTAGAGTGTGGTTTGCATACTTCGAATCACCCGTTTTTATTTGCCTGCCATAACGAGGCTACCTTGAGATCCTTTCGTCCGCTGCTGATTATTCTGACCCTCTGTCTCTCTCTCCTGCTGACTTGGTGGGTGCAGCATCGAGCCTACGACTGGTCGATGACCCGGCTGAAAGAGCGGGGCGAGGATCGGTTGTTGAATACGATTATCGGTCTGCGTGGTGCCATCGACAGTTTCAACTACCTGCCGTTTCTGATCTCCCAAAACAAAGATGTGCAGGAGTTGCTGCTCTATCCGGTGCTGGATAAAGGCGCAGAGGTCAGCCGTTTTCTGGAGCAGATGAACCTGGTATCGGGTGCCACCGCCTTGATGGTGTTAGATCTGGATGGGCGTGCACTCTCATACAGCCGCTGGCGTGAAGAACAAAGTTTTTTCCTGCGCTCCCACGCCCATAGCCCGTACTTTACTCAGGCGCGTAATGGTGATCAGGGCGTTTATGTTGCGAGTCGTACCAATGGTGAACCGGCATCGATCTATCTGTCGGCACCGATCTACGATTCCAGCCGTTTTATGGGCGTCGCCGTGGTACGTATAGATCTGGACCAACTCGGTAACAAGCTCAGCCAGCTTGAAGATTTTCTCCTGATAGAAGGCAATGAGCGGGTGATCATGGCCAGTGCAAGGCACTGGCAGGGGCAGCCGCTCAGTTCTCAGGTTGAGAGTCGCGGTGAGTCGCAACTGGCCGATGGCAGTGCGCTGCAGCTACAGAAGCTGAAGGACGGGCGTCGGGTGTTATTCCAGTCGGTCGAGTTGCCGGATCTGGGCTGGCAGGTGGCGGTGCTCAGTGATGTGAAACCCGCGCTGAGAACGCGCAATACGGCAGCTCTGATCAGTCTGGGGGGCTGCTTGGCGTTGGGCCTGTTGTTGCTTTATATGCGCGAGCGTCACCTGAAAAACCTGTCCCGTCAGGAGACGCGTGACGCACTGGAACGCAACGAACGTCAGCAGCGCGACATTATCAGCAATGCCCATGTTGGAATGATCGGACTGGACGCAAGCGGTCGCATCAGTTTTATCAACCCGATGGCCTGCCAGCAATTCGGTGTAGGCAGCACACGTATTCTCGGCTACGAGTTTCAGAAACTGATTGCCGGCGCTGATGAGAGCTTTACCGTATTGCAGCGCACACTCTCCCGTTTGGGTAGTAAAGGGTTTGCCCCACTCACCGCACATGAAGTGGTGGGTAGCCGTGCCGATGGCAGCACCTTTCCGATGATGATCTCTATCAAGCAGATGGCGACGCCTACAGATATGCAGTATCTGGTAACGGTGATCGATATCACCAAGCGCAAGCGCCTGGAATATGCTTTGCAACAGGCTAACGACCAACTGGAGCATAAAGTACTGGAGCGCACCCAGGCGCTGCAGGAGGCGCAGCAGGAGCTGGTACAGGCGGAGAAGATGGCTGCACTTGGGCGGATGTCGTCGGCGGTAGTGCATGAATTGAACCAACCGCTTACCGCCATGCGCACCTATCTGGCGATCTGCCGTCATCTGATGTCAGGTGAGCAAACCCAACTTGCCGAGAATCTGGAGCTGATCGATGACCTCACTAACCGGATGGCGCTGATTACCCAGCAGCTGAAAACCTTTGCCTTCAAAAAACCGGATACACTGGTGCCGGTGAAACCATGTGTCGCCTTGGATCAGTCACTGGTCCTATTCCGTGACCGGTTAAAGCAGGACGGCATCGAACTACAGATCGAAAGCCATGAGCCTGATCTGGAAATACCGGGAGACAACGCCCGCCTGGAACAGGTGTTTGTGAATCTGATCAAAAATGCCTGCGACGCCATGAGTGGGCAGCATCAGGCAAAAATCCTGCAGGTGAAGATTGCAACTGACCAGGCCGAGCCGGATGCTTGGGTGCGGATCTCCATAGAGGACAGTGGGCCGGGTATTCCGTCGGAAAGCCTGGAGCATCTGTTTGATCCGTTCTTTACCACCAAGGCGATCGGTGACGGTCTGGGTCTGGGCTTATCGATCGTCAGCTCTATCGTGCAGGACCTGGGTGGTCAGATCAGCGCGCAAAACAGGGTTGAAGGCGGTGCCCGGTTTGACGTTATACTTCCGCGCCACTCTGAAATTAGCGATATCGAACTGGAGAACTCCTGATGCGCGGCACCGTAATGCTGATCGATGATGAAGCGATGATCCGTCAGTCCACCGAACAGTGGCTGAAGATGGCGGGTTTTGAGGTGCTCAGCTTCGACAATGCTGAAGCAGGGTTGGCGGCGCTCGACGAGCAGTTTCCCGGCATCATCGTCTCCGATGTAAAGATGCCGGGGATGGATGGCTTAACGCTGATGGGCGAGGCACAGCTGCGTATTCCGGAGTTGCCGGTGATTCTGATCACGGGGCACGGCGATGTGGATATGGCGATTAAGGCGATGCGCGAAGGGGCGTACGATTTTATCGAGAAGCCCTTTGTGCCGGAGCGGCTGGTGGAAACTATCCACCGAGCCTGTGAGAAACGCCGCCTGATGCTGGAAAATCTGCGCCTGCAGCAAAACCTCCGTTCTCAAACCGGCCTGGATGCCAAAATTATCGGCACCTCACCGGCGATTCAGCGCCTGAAACGTGAACTGCTAAAGTGCGCCGAGCTGGATACCAACGTCATCATCTACGGTGAAACGGGCACCGGTAAGGAACTGGTGGCTCAGTGTCTGCACGAGTTCAGTGCCCGTAGTGGCAATAACTTTGTGCCACTGAACTGCGGTGCGATTCCTGAAGCGCTGATCGAAAGTGAGCTGTTCGGTCACGAAGCCGGCGCATTTACCAGCGCCGATAAACAGCGGGTGGGTAAGTTCGAGTATGCCAATGGTGGCACCCTGTTCCTGGACGAGATTGAGATCATGCCCGTGAACCTGCAGGTGAAACTGTTGCGCGCACTGCAGGAAGGGGTGATCGAACGCCTGGGTTCCAACAAACCGATCCCGGTGGACCTGCGTGTTGTGGCTGCATCCAAGGTGGATCTGAAAACCGACGAGGCGTTCCGTCAGGACCTCTACTACCGTCTTAATGTCACTCAGCTGCAAATCCCACCGCTACGTGAGCGCGAGGAAGATATCGTACTGCTGTTCGAACACTATGCGCGTCATGCCGCTTCTCAGCATGAACGGGAACTGCGTCGGGCAACGGCACAGGATATCCAGAACCTGGAGCAGTACAACTGGCCAGGTAATGTACGTGAGCTACGAAATGTAGCGATCCGCTATGCATTGGATGGCGCGTTGCCTGTCGCG
Organism: Pontibacterium granulatum; assembly: GCF_029961155.1. GTDB lineage: Bacteria > Pseudomonadota > Gammaproteobacteria > Pseudomonadales > Balneatricaceae > Pontibacterium > Pontibacterium granulatum. Next base: position 183,144 of record NZ_JASBRH010000007.1, read on the forward strand.
GATATTCTTTATCCGCAGGAACCGATGCTGGCCGCCGAAGCAGAGGAGAGTACCTTGCCGTTGGCAGCCCAGGTCGCCAACTTTGAAAGCAAGGTGATCGGTGCGTCACTGTCCCGTCACCAAGGTAATATCAAAGCGGTGTTGGAAGAGCTGGACCTGCCACGCCGCACTCTCAACCAGAAGATGGCCAAGTACGGTCTGAACCGGGCTGACTTTCTTACTGGCGAAGAATAAGCAAAATTTTGCCTATTCCCGTATGTTTGCCGGATATGCATGTTTTCTGATCAGCTGTTTTCGGTTTCGGCTGCTATCCGGGGGCTGTTTGGAGCAGATGATCACGCTCGGCAGGGAAACTTCACGACGAACTCACACGTTACGGTTAGCGATAAGCAAAATTTTGCCTATTGTTTCAGGTGGAATGAGCAAGATTTTGCTTATACTGGCATTGCAAGGATGTGTAATATTTTAATACGTCGTTAATAATCAATGGGTTACGATTTTTAGAGAAGTTGGCCCCCTCCTTGCTATACCTCTATTACCTTTGTCGAAATAACAATAATCCACCAAATTAAGGGTATTGAGATGAACAACAGCAAGCGTACTTTTCTGAAAGGTCTGGGTCTGACACTGGCTATGGGTGCCGCACTGGGCACAGCAGGGCTGGCACAGGCCGCAGAGAAGCGTTCCTACATTCTGGCGACTGCATCAACCGGCGGCACCTACTACCCGGTGGGTGTAGCGCTGGCAACCCTGACAAAAGTGAAACTGGAACCTCAACACAAGCTGTCCCTGTCTGCGATCAACTCTGCAGGCTCCGGTGAGAACGTAAAACTGCTGCGTGAAAACGAAGCACAGTTTGCGATCATGCAGGGCCTTTACGGCGCATGGGCATGGAACGGTGAAGGCAAGGTGAAAGAGTCCGGTCCTCAGAAGCAGCTGCGCTCCGTATCCATGCTGTGGCAGAACGTTGAACAGTTCGTTGTAAAATCCGACTACGCCAAGAGCGGCACAGTAGAAGACCTGAAAGCCTTCAACGGCACCAAGTTCTCCATCGGCAAGAAAAACTCCGGTACTGAGGGTTCCGGGCGTCAGATCCTGGGTGGCTTGGGCATTGATCCGGACAAATTTGATCTGGCGTACATGGGTTACGGCCCAAGTGCCGATGCCCTGCAGAACGGTACCATTGACGGCATGAACATCCCGGCCGGTGTACCAACCAGCGCAATTACCCGTGCTTACGCAGCATTGGGCAGCGACATGACCGTCCTGAACTTTACCGACGAACAGATCGAAGCGGCGAACGGTAAATACAAGTTGTGGACCCGTTTTGTGATCCCTGCAAATACCTATCCGGGTCAGACCAAAGATATCAATACCATGGCACAGCCGAACTTCCTGGCGGTCCGTGACGATATCTCTGAAGACGATGTGTATATGATCACTAAAACCATCTACGAAAACCTGCCGTTTCTGAACGGTATCCACAAAGCAACCAAAGCGATGGCACTGGAAAAAGCGATTGCAGGTCTGCCAGTACCGCTGCACCCGGGTGCTGCGCGTTACTACAAAGAGATGGGGCTGGATATTCCAGCGCACCTGATCGCCGAGTAAACCTCGCCTGCCCGGGGTGCTGAATGCACCCCGGGACTCCCTCCCGTTGAGCAAGTTCTGGATTTGATCATGAGTTCCGAAACCCCTGTTACCGATCAGGATACAGCTGAGAAGCTGAAGAGCATGGAGCTGGTACAGCGCCCGGATGATTCCTTTGCCGGTCGTTTTATCTACTGGGCTGGTGTGGTGTTTGCGCTGGCACATATCTATTTCAATACACTAGGTACCCTGTCTGAGTTGTGGGTATCTGCGATCCACTTTGCCGGATTTGCGCTGATCTGCGGTTTGATGGTGCCGATGGTACGTTGCCAGACCGAAGCTGGCCGAAGGCTGACCCTGGTACTGGATCTGCTGTTAGGGGTTGCTGCCATCTTCTGTACGCTGTACCTGATCGGCTTTGAAGATGCGTTGTACGACCGGGGCGTGAAATTCGTCGAGCTGGACTGGGTGTTCTCCGTTTGTGCGATCTTTATCACCCTGGAGATGGCCCGCCGCACCACCGGTTGGTTTATCCCCAGCATGATTCTGGTGGCGCTCACCTACGTCTTCTGGTGGGGCCAGTATATTGACGGTGTCTTTGGCTTCCCGGGCCTGAGCCTGGAAACCCTGCTGTACCGCAGCTATTTCTCGTCCGAGGGGATGTTCGGCCAGATCGCCCGTATCTCCTGGACCTATGTATTTATGTTTATCCTCTTCGGCGCCTTTCTGGTGAAGTCCGGTGCCGGCGATTTCATCATCGAATTGTCCCGCTGTGCAGCCGGTCGTTTTGTCGGCGGACCAGGTTTTGTGGCGGTACTGGGTTCCGGCCTGATGGGTTCCGTGTCCGGTTCTTCCGTGGCGAACACCGTATCCACCGGTGTAATCACCATCCCGCTGATGCGCCGTGCCGGTTTCCCAGCGAAGTTTGCAGCCGGTGTTGAAGCCGCCGCATCCACGGGTGGTCAGTTGATGCCGCCGGTGATGGGGGCTGGTGCCTTCATCATGGCGTCTTACACCCAGATCCCATACGTAGACATCATTGCCATCGCGGCGCTGCCAGCATTGTTGTATTTCCTCTCCGTAGGCTTCTTTGTGCGTGTGGAAGCGATGCGCAGCCATGCCCATGCGGTTGAGAGTGATACGCGACCGATTGGTGAAGTGTTCAAGGATGGCTGGCACTATCTGCTGCCACTGGTGGTACTGGTTGCGCTGCTGATCTACGGCTTTACGCCGACCTATGCAGCCGGTTTCTCCATCATATCGGTTGTGGCGTCTTCCTGGTTGTCCAAACATCCGATGGGTGTCCGTGACATACTGGATGCGCTTGCGCAGGGCTCCAAGAACATGGCGACCACCTCCATGCTGCTGATCTCGGTAGGTCTGGTAGTGAACGTGGTGGCGATGACCGGTATTGGCAACACGTTCTCCCTGATGGTGACCGACTGGGCCGGTGGCAGCCTGATGATCACCCTTATCCTGGTCGCGCTGGCATCCCTTATCTTGGGTATGGGGCTGCCGGTAACCGCGTCCTACATCGTTCTGGCAACCCTGTCGGCTCCTGCATTGTACGGCCTGATTGCTGAAAGCCAGCTGCTGGCGATGATGGTGGCCGGTCAGCTACCGGAGGCCGCACACAGCATCTTTATGCTGGTGGATATGGAAAAAGCCGCGTTGCTTACAGCGCCGATGAGTGAGACTGATGCGCAACTGTTGCTGTCGTTGGTGCCGGGTGACTTCAAAAATCAGTTGCTTGAGATGGCCCTTGATCCCTCTGCCCTGGCAATGGCGCTGTTGTCTGCCCACATGATTATCTTCTGGTTGTCGCAGGACAGTAATGTCACACCACCGGTTTGCCTGACCGCATTTGCTGCTGCGGCCATTGCCAAAACGCCACCCATGGCGACTGGTTTTATGGCATGGAAAGTGGCAAAAGGCTTATATATCGTGCCGTTGCTGTTTGCCTACACCTCGTTTATCGGGGGCAGTTGGGAGGAGGTTCTGAGCATCTTCGCCTTCGCCTGCTTCGGTATCTACGCACTGGTGGGCTTCATGGAAGGTTACCTGGAGAGCCAGCTGAATCTGGTTCAGCGACTGGCGTCCGGTGTGTTGGGAATAGTTCTGCTGTGGCCGCACGGCATGCTGGTGGCGAATGTAGTGGCTGCCGCGTTGTTTGTCGCGCTGTTTGTATACAGCCGTAAACAGGTTGCATCGGAAGCTCATTCCGCCTGATTCAGCCTGCCTATCCGACTCAAAACCGCGGGGATCTATTCAGATCCCCGCTTTTCTTCTCGGCTTTATAATTTCTGTTTGGCCACATCGCCCAACGTGCGGTCGGTGGGCCGTTGACCTCAAGTACAATCGCGGGTCGGTGAAATATCAATCGGATCTACAGTTCCACCCGGGTGCAGTCTTTGCCCAGACGTTTTGCTTCGTACAGCGCGTTGTCTGCACGGCCCAGCAGCAAACGGGTGTCATCCCCAACCTTGTATTGTGTGATACCCACACAGGTGGTGACGTTAACCAGGGTATCGGCCGATGCCGGGATATCGCAGTTGCGCAGGCTTTCGCGAATACGGTCCGAAAACTTGGTCGCACCCTCATGGTCGGTGAGTGGCAACAGGATCGCAAACTCTTCACCGCCGTAGCGATAGGCCGAGTCACTGCTACGTAAGCTGGCTTTGATGAGTGTTCCCAGGGTTTCCAGCACCAGATCACCCGCCATGTGACCATAGGTGTCGTTCACATGTTTAAAGTCATCCAGATCCAGGAAGCAGAGCGAGAAGGTGTGACCGTAGCGGCGTGAGGCCTCAATGGACAGCTCTAGTTGTTCGTAGAAGCGGCGCGAGTTGTTCAACCCGGTCAGTGCGTCAGTGATGCTCAGCTCGCGGTATTTGCGTTCCCGCTCAATCAGCTCAAACTCAGCCTTTTTACGTGGGCTGATATTGTCCAGCGTCTCAATTGCGCCGATCACTGTGCCGTTGTCGTCCTTCAGGCTGGCCGCGGTAAAATGCAGCCATTCCCCACTTTCACCACATTCGGGAAAGAAATCTTCCGCTTCATAGGCGTCAGGAATCAGCTCAGAGGTGCGGTACTTGTCTTGGTAGTAGTGCTGAACATCGGCGTCGTGCCCACCGTCGATGATCAGGTCAGCCAGGCAGGGGCGAGGGGATTGGTAAAAGGGTTTCCATTGGTTAGACGTACCGACCATCTCTTCCCTGCTGAGGCCAGTCAGCGCCTCTAGGGCGCAGTTCCAATGCAAAATGATGTGGTTCTTATCGATAACGAAGGTCGGCAGTGCAATCCGGTCAAAGACCTGCAGCATCAACGACGAGTCCGTTTGGCTTTCCTGATCCCTGGAGAGCGCTTCGTTGATCGTGGTAAATACCATGTTAGCGCTTTTCTCTTTGTAGGCGGCGGGTCACCGCTTCAGGTCCATAAGTTAATGGAAGCGCCCTTAAACGACAAGTGGCTATCTAAAGAACAGATAGCCACTTGTTGCACATGCTTATAACGGAACGTTTTATGATCAGCCTCGGTGGCTTGCGACAAAGTGCGCCAGCACTTGTTTTAGGACAGCACAATGCTGTTTATCTCCGCTCGCTTCAGCTTTTTTAATATCGTCCATGATGATTTTGCGAATCTTCTGTTCGCCGTTGTGGGTGATCAGATAGTTGCCTAACGCAGCTGCAACAATGGGCTCAACGTGCTCATGTTCAGCAATGGCATCCACTTCGCCCGGTTCCAGACCACACAGGTCCAAGCATTCTTTGTAGGTCAACATAACTAACATCCCCTGTAATTTTGGTTGTGTTCAAAAACAGTATGAGATGGCCCTCAGCTACAGTGTAGTGGGGCTGGAGCCACAAAGAGACCACCCAGATCAATAAAAAGGGAATAACTGTAGTTATTTTGATCAGCTTTGTTGTAGGCCTGTTGTTCGGTATGTCGCAAATTGATGACAGGTTAAGTTGTTGATTTATGGTGTTTTATTGATGATTCGGTGTGAATGCTGTCTCTGATTGGTGACGGCTTAGTTGGCTTGTTGCCTATTAACCGAATGCGTCTATGGGCGTATTTAAATGGATTTTCAATTAAGTTGTTGAAAATTAATATTATTTTAATTTTTGGCACTTGATTTGCTGATGCTCAAATAACACTGAACAGGAGTGCTGGCTTGTTACCGAGCCAGTTTCAATAGCAGATAAGGAGCAGGACGATGTTAGCTGAGTATTTGATTAAACATTTTATTCCACTGTTTATCGTGGCTGAGTTCGTGCTGCTCTATCAGCTACTTGTGTAACGTTTCTCCAGATGGGGCTGGCTGGTTGCTGTGCTGGAAGGGGCAGTGACACGGCGGAGTGAAAAGGAGTCTCTTCGTCAAAGGCTATCGGATGCGGGTGGCGGCCCGAATGTTGTCGTCCGGTATGTTATGAACAGGAAACACAGCCTCTCCCTTCCACTTTATCTTCTTCCTACAGGAATACCTTCGTTGTTCCTTAAGAGTCACCGGACTCCGCTTCATCGTTCATCTCTGCTGTACTGCAGCATCTCTGCCGTTTCCGGAATAACCCGTCACCGCATTACTGCAAACAAAATACACCGTTCTGGTGTCTGATAGTGTGACGCGCAGAGATGAGTACATTCATATAGGTTATTTTAGATATTTATGAAAGTTATATAGTTGTGGTGTTTTTACCTTGGATTAGGTTGTGACGTTATTCGTTAGTAGAGCCGTAGCTGAAAGCTTATTCGACTTTAGACTAGCAATACTCCAAATGGATAATGAGTTTTATCGCGTTGCACAAGACATCGTCTGCGGAATGGGTATAATTCTGCGGCAAAAGAAGAGCACCGCTGATTAAAACTGTAACAATCCTGTGGTTATTCCGGCACAGGCGGCGAGTGCTTCGTGAGAGATCTCCGGGGATTCAGCAGGTTTACTCTGAACTACCATCAGGCCAAGCCAGCTCAGCAGCCACAAGCTCTGTTCTCGGTGTCATCTCAAATACCATTATTTACTATTGAATGGCGAAGTTGTTATGACCACAAAAACAGTTGATGTGTTGCTCGTTGGGGCGGGCGCGATGAGCACAACCCTAGGTATGTTGCTCAAGCAGTTAGACCCATCTATGAAGATTTGCATGGTTGAACGTCTCGATCATGTTGCACACGAAAGTACCGACGCGATGAACAACGCCGGTACGGGGCACGCAGCCTACTGTGAGCTTAACTACACGCCGAAAACTGCAGATGGCGGTGTAAACCCTACAAAGGCTTTCAATATCAATGAAGCCTTCGAAGTTAGTCTGCAGTTCTGGTCCTACCTGGTAAATCAAAACGTTCTTCCGGAACCATCCAAATTCATCAGTAACGTTCCACACATGAGCTTCGTGTGGGGTGAAGACAACGTTGAATTCCTGCGTAACCGTTACGAAGCCCTTAGCAACACTGCTCAGTTTGCGGAGATGGAATACTCCGAAGACCATGATGTGTTGCGTGAGTGGATGCCACTTGTGATGCAGAACCGTTCTGCGGATGAGAAAGTGGCCGGTACACGTGTACGCCACGGCGCAGACGTTAACTTCGGCGCGCTGGCTCGTAACATGGTTGAGTACCTGGAAGGACAGGAAAACTTCGAGCTGATGCTGAACCGCTCTGTGGAAGATCTGGAGCAGGGCGCTGATAAACGCTGGACCGTTGAGCTGAAGAACAAGCAGACGGGTGCAAAAGAAGTAATCAATGCCGGCTTTGTTTTCCTGGGCGCGGGTGGCGGTGCGCTGCCGCTGTTGCAGAAATCCGGTATCAAAGAGGGTAAGGGTTACGGCGGTTTCCCGGTCAGTGGTATGTGGCTGGTCTGCAAAAACCAGGACGTTGTTGAAAAACACATGGCCAAGGTTTACGGCATGGCGCCAATCGGTGCACCTCCGATGTCCGTACCGCACCTGGATACCCGTGTGATCGACGGTAAAAAAGCACTGCTGTTTGGTCCATTCGCAGGTTTCACCACCAAGTTCCTGAAAACCGGCTCTAAGTTGGACCTGTTCAAATCTGTTACGCCAGGCAACCTGAAACCTATGTTGAACGTGGGCGCCAAGAACATGGATCTCACCCGCTACCTGATCAGCGAAGTGATGCAGACACACGACTCCCGTTGTGACGCTCTGCGTACGTTCTACCCAGGCGCAAAAAACGAGGACTGGGAACTGGCATACGCAGGTCAGCGTGTACAGATTATTAAGAAGGACCCTGAACTCGGCGGCAAACTGGAGTTTGGCACTGAGGTGATCTCTGCCGCAGACGGTACTTTGGCAGCGCTGCTGGGCGCTTCTCCAGGTGCGTCCACTGCGGTACCAACCATGGTTCAGGTTGTTGAAAACTGCTTCCGTGATCGTGCCAACAGCGACGAGTGGCAGCAGAAGATTAAAGAAATGATCCCTTCATACAAGGAGTCGCTGGTGAATGATGCCGAGCTCCTGAAAACCATACGTCAGCACAACCTGACGACTTTGGGTCTGGGAAGTCTCTGATCCAATCGATACTAGCAGGTTAAGCCGACTCCTCGAGTCGGCTTTTTTTTATCTGCTTTACAGTCAGAACATCGCTAAATCCCACATATACTGTATGTAGAAATCCCCCCACTACAGCTATGGGAGTTTACGATGAACGTAAAACAAAACCTATCCCGTCGCACTATCTGGATGCGGCTGCTGTACATGCTGCTTTTCGTGATCTTCTATACCGTTGCCGAGCTGGTGATTGCCGCGGTTGTGATTTTCCAGTTTTTCCTATCGCTTGTAACCGGTGCAGCCAACGAACGGTTACTGTTCTTTGGTAAAAGCCTGAGCATCTATGTTTATCAGGTGATGCGTTATCTGACATTTAACGGTGACACCAAACCATTCCCGTTCGAGGACTGGCCGGAAGCATCACACCGTAATCCGCAGGCCCAGATGGCCAATGCTGAAGAGTCTTGGACTACTAAGCCAACAGGTAAATAGTGTTGTCCAGATAGAGATCTTCATAACCCAAGCTGATTGAAATCAATCCATACCAGCCCGATTTGTGTATAATTGCAAATCAAAGTAATTATCAGTTGGTTTGTAATTGAGGGTTGTGGGTGTCTAATTCTATTCGATCGATTGCAGGTGTTGGCTTGGCATTGTTGCTTGTTGGTTGTGTCAGCAACAGTGGCGTGGAAAGTAAGGTAGCAGACCAGGACGTGCTGAAGGCGCAATTGGGTCAACAGCTGTACTTTGATAGCAACCTGTCCAGCAATCGGACACAGTCCTGCGCCACCTGCCACGCACCGGATAGAGGTTTTGCCGATCCGCGTGACAACGGTGTTAACGGCGCCGTATCACTGGGGGATGACGGTAAATCCTTAGGTGATCGCAACGCGCCTACTGCAGCGTACGCCATGTTCAGCCCGAAGTTTCAGTTGACCGACGACGGCAAATACATGGGTGGTCAGTTCCACGATGGCCGTGAATCCGGTCTGGCTGGTCAGGCCGGTGGTCCGCCAACCAACCCGATTGAGATGGGCCTGCCATCCAAAACCGTCGCGGTTGAGCGCCTGCTGGAAAATGCCGCTTACGTTGAAAGCTTTAAAGCGATCTACGGTGACGAGATCTTTGCGGATGCAGAGCAGGCGTACGGTGCGATAGCCGACAGCATAGCGGCGTTCGAACGGACCGAGCTGTTTGCGCCGTTCGACTCAAAGTATGACCGCTTTCTGCGGGGTGAATACAAACTGACGGCACAGGAAGAGTTGGGGCGTACCTTGTTCTTCTCGCAGCAGTTCACCAACTGCAACCAGTGTCACCAGCTGCAGACTTCCCAGCGTCATCCACAGGAGACGTTCACCAATTACGAGTACCACAACATTGGTGTGCCGGTGAACACGGCAGCGCGTGCGAAAAACGGTGTGGCGGCGGATCACGTAGACCGCGGCCTGCTGGACAACCCGCAGGTGAGCGATCCAAAGCAGGCGGGTAAGTTCAAGGTGCCAACCCTACGTAACGTAGCGGTGACCGGTCCGTACATGCACAACGGCGTTTTCCAGGATCTGCGCACTGTGGTGCTGTTCTATGACAAGTACAACAGCCGCAGTGCCAAGCGCCAGATCAACCCGGAAACCGGCAAGGCTTGGGGTAACCCGGAAGTGGCAGCAAACATCTCGCTGAAGGAGCTGGAGTCCGGTCCTGCATTGAAAGAGAAACGCATCGATGCGCTGGTAGCCTTTATGAAGACGCTGACCGATAAGCGCTACGAGCACTTGGTTCAATAGTATCGCGTGTAGGAAAATATCTGGTTCCCATGCTCCGCGTGGGAACCCATAGGGTATGCGCCTATAGTGAGGATGCATATGCGTTCCCACGCAGAGCGTGGGAACGAGGAAAATAGAAAGGGCTGATACCGCAAAACGGATCAGCCCTTTTTAGTTATTGCGCCAATCAACAACCAACAAAAAAGACCGGGTAAGAACCCGGCCAAAACTTAAAAGCACAAGTGATTCGTCCCGAAGTGCCTGAAGGGGTAGGGCCTTCGGAAAAATACGATCAGAACTTGATTCGCATGCCTGCCAGGTAACCCAGGTCAGAGTCTGCTTCGTCGGTATCAGCGATCTCTGCAAACAGGCTTACGTTTTTCTGGGATGGGAACTGGTACTGCACATTGGCGTACCATTCGGTGGTGTCGGTTGCACCTTCGTCAGACTTCACCACGCCCACTGCGGTTTTGGTGGTTGGCGACAGCTTGAATACAGCTACCAGGTTGGAAACATCCTTATCCCCTGCAGATCCGGTGTCGGTGGTGCTGTAGTCAGCAGCCAGAGCCACGGAGCCAAAGCTGTATGCGGCACTAAGCCCCCAGGTGTTCTGGTCTTCAGAACCTGCTGCGTTGGCTTCGTAGGTCTGGTATGCACCGGCCAGTTCAACACCTGCCAGCTTAGTCGCCACAAACAGGTCGAATGCTTCGCCGTCACCGTTGGCGGTGCTGTCGGCTGAAACCAGTGCAGACGCGATAACGGTGAGGTTGTCGAACTTCGCATCCACACGGATAACGTCATCACCCTTATCGGCAACCTGCTCAAAACGGTCCTGTGCGGTATGGGTTTCAAGCGCGGCTTCTACACCAAACTCGTCCCCCGCCAGGTTCTGACGTCCGATAGCGACCGCTACGTTATCAAACTGCAGTCCCACGTAGGCTTCTTCCAGCTTCGCGCTCTCTTTGCTGGAGTCGTTGCCTTCACCGTCAAAGCTGTAATCCAACTGACCAAACGCTTGCAGGTTGTTGTCCAGATCGTAGACGATGGAGTTTTTCAGCTCCAGGTCGTCGAACTCGACATCCAGATCCTTGTCCACGCCCGCTTTCTGGCGCATCTGAATCTGCCAGTCACCCTTCAGGGTGTATTTCAGACCGTTACCTTCATAGATCGTCGCGGCTTGCGCTACACCAGTCGTGGCCATGCCCAACATTGCTACTAAGACGCTTTTTGCGATCGGGTTTTTCATTATCTACTACCTGTTATTTTTATATGGAGTGTCACCGCTTCGGTGCCCCGTTTTTCAGACAAAATCTCCCCTAAGGCACTGAAAAGGCAGCACCGGAGCGAAGTGTGATGCAGGGGAGAGTGAGATAGGTCTTGCGCTGTGGAACCGTCGTTTTTTTTGTGAGTTTCTGGCCTCCTTGCTGTGTGTTTGGGTTCGTCTTTTGTTATTGGTTGAATAGAGTGAAGAGGACCGGTTGCGGGGAGAGGGGCAACCGGACCCGATCAGAATCAGCCCTCGCCTTCGTTGATGGCAGCTTCTGGGCCACGGTCGGTGGCTTCGCCTTTGGCCGCACGGTGTTTGTTGCGCAGTTCCAGCAGTGGCGGTGCACACAGCACCAGCACAGCGACGGTCACGATACTCAGGGTGAGTGGGCGCTCCCACAGGAAGGCGAGGCTACCGTCGGAGATGACCAGGGCACGGGAGAGGTTGGTCTCCATAATGCCGCCCAGAATGAAACCCAGCAGCATCGGAGCCATTGGAAACTCCAGCAACTTCAGGAAGATCGCAATGACTGTGATGATCGCCATCATGTGGATATCGAAGGTGTTGAAGCTGACCAGATATACACCGGTGATGGAGAAGAACAGGATCAGTGGAATCAGGATCGGCCGCGGAATTACCAGCAATCGGGAGATGTATGGGATTAACGGCAGGTTCAGAATCAGCAGTACCAGGTTGCCGAAGTACATGGAGATGATCACCGACCAGAACACGTCCGGGTTATCGATAAACAGACGTGGACCTGGTTGGATGCCATAGGCGATCAGTGCACCCAGCATGATTGCGGTGGTACCGGAGCCGGGAATACCCAGTGTCAGCAGTGGTACGAACGAGCCGGTAGATGCCGCATTGTTGGCAGATTCCGGTGCCGCCAGACCGCGCAGGGCACCTTTACCAAACTTAAGTTTCTCTTTCGCAGACGCCAGGTTACGTTCCAGACCGTATGCCATAAAGGACGCGATAGTGGCTCCGGCACCCGGCAGTACCCCCACCAGGAAACCAAATACAGAGGAGCGGCCAATCGTTGGTGCAACATGTTTTACCTCGTCGCGGCTCAGCTTCATGCTGCCCAACGAGTTCATGTCCATCTCTTCCTCTTCTTCCTTGTGTTGGCCTTTGAGTACAGTCATCACCACTTCGGTGAGGGCGAAGGTGGCCATCGCCAACAGCAGGAAGCTGATACCGTCGATCAGGTCAATGTTGCCGAAGGTAAAGCGTGGTGTACCAGAACTCAGGTCGGTGCCTACCGTCGCAATCATCAGACCGAACACTGTCATAATCAGTGCTTTCAGCACCTGTCCCTTGCCGGAGAATGCCGCCACGGCCGTCAGGCCAAGGATCATCAGGCCAAAGTAGTCGCTGGACTGGAAGCTCAGAGACACCGAGGCCAGGGCTGGGGCCGCAAACAACAGGATAATCGCGCCGATGGTACCGCCGGTGAAGGAGGAATACGCCGCCAGTGCCAGTGCTTTACCCGCTTGTTTCTGTTGTGCCAGTGGATAACCGTCAAACGAGGTGACAACAGTGCTGGCACAACCCGGTGCATTGATCAGGATGGAGGAGGTGGAACCGCCAAACACTGCACCGTAATACACACCGGCCATCAGGATGATGCCGGAGGATGGATCAAGTCCGTAGGTGATAGGAATCATCAGGGCTACGGCAGAGATAGGTCCCAGCCCCGGCAGCATTCCGATGAAGGTACCGGCGAAACAGCCAACCACCACCATCAGCAAGTTAAAGGGCATCACAGCTGTGCTTAGCCCGGTGAAAATACCGTCCCACATAGCGCTTAGCCTCCGAAAATCTGGTTAAACAGGGCGCCGGGCGCCAGGTAGATATCAAGCAGTTGGGTCAGGATCGCCCAGATGCCCACGGCAAAAGGAACCGACGCAACCAACAGGGTTTTGACGCGACGCTCACCCAGCAGCCAGTAGCCACCGATCAGGAACACGATGGTCGCCAGCAGGAAACCGATCCACTCCAGCGCCAAGGCGAAGAACACCACCAGTGCCAGCAGCTTGGCCACTAAGGAAAAGTCATAACCGCGCAGTTTCAGGCCACTGCCTTCGCCACGGTCGGCTGTTACGAGCAAAGCGATAGACAGGATGCCGCCCAGCATCGCGAGTGCGTTGGGCACTGTCTGAGCGGTGAACGGTTCATATTCGTCGCCGGGTAACAGCGGAATCTGACCGGCGTAATAACCGTAGGCGACAGACAGCAGTAGGAAGGTCATGCCGCCGATATGGTCTTTACAGATATTCATGGGATTCTCCAGAGGCTTTGCTACAACAGCCTTGGTAAAAAACTCCGGGCACCCTGAAGGCCAGATAGTGGGCCCGGAGGGTAGAGAAAGCAGGTTGGGAGCGTCACCCACCGGATACCGAACAGGGAACTTGCCGGTGGGTGAGTCCCAAAGTGCGGTTTACTTAAGGAAGCCCAGTACGCGCATCAGTGCGCCTACTTCAGTTTCCTGCTCTTCCAGGAAGCTGATGAACTCAGCATCTGGTTTGAAGATCTCGGTCCAGCCGTTGCGGGCGCGCACGTTTTCCCACGCGTCGGTGTCGTACATCTTCTTCAGCACGTCTACGTACTCGGCTTTCTGGTCTTCAGACAGGCCTGGTGCACCGAAGAAACCACGCCAGTTAACGAAGGTGGCGTTGTAGCCCAGTTCCTGCAGGGTTGGCACTTCCGGCGCTGCGTCGGAGCGCTCGCTACCGGTCATTACCAGAATGCGTACTTCACCCGCTTCAGCCAGTGCCAGTGCTTCGCTGAAACCTGTGGACAGCAGCTGGGTTTCGCCGGACAGCAGGCCCGCCATCGCGTCACCGCCCGCATCGTAGGCTACGTAACGAACTTTGCGTGGGTCGCCGCCTGCAGCTTTGAAGGCCATCGCCGCAACAAGGTGATCCATGGAACCACGGGCAGAACCACCGGCGATTTTCACGCTGCGAGGGTTTTCCTGATAGTCCGCTACAACCTGCGTGAAGCTGGTGTACTTGGAATCGTTTTTCACCACGAAGGCACCAAAATCACCGATAGTGGCGGCAATTGGCGTCAGGTCACGGAAAGACTGTGGGAACACTTTGGACAGGGAGCGGATCACGATAGGGGTGGAGTTCACCATCAGGGTGTCGTGTTTCTGATCGGCCGTTTCGATCAGGTGCGCGATCGCTTTACCACCGCCGCCGCCGGACATGTTTTCGTAGGAAACACTCTCTACCAGACCGGATTTGGACAACGCTTCGCCGGTACCACGCGCCGTGCCGTCCCAGCCACCACCGGCACCACCAGGGATCAGAAAGTGGATGCTTTCAACAGCGGATACGCTGAAAGATGCACCTGCGGTCAGGCAACCTGCCAGGACTGCAGCGACGAGGGAAGAACGTTTACGGAAAGGAGATTTGCTGAACATGGGACACATGCCTCGTTGTTGTTTTTGTGTATGCCCCTAAGTTAGATCGCCGTTTATTTTGTGAACAGATTGTGGTTTTAAAGGCTTTTTAAACCCTTTAAGACATTTTGTTCATATTGTTCACGGGCCTTTAAAACGGGGATTGGCTAAGCTCTGGATAGCCGCAGGTTCCCGGGGGGGGGCCACACTCGGCGTCAGGACTGCTTGCAATACATGAATATTGCCGCGTATTCCTTTGTTGATTGTGAAACACCCCGAATGCCAGTACCCAGAGGGCATGCTAAGTACCTGCACGACTTGTTCGAAGGTTCCATAATAAAAACAATGAAATTACTGAATCGACTCAAACTCAAAAGCCGGATGATCCTGATTCTTGGTTTGATGGCATTGGTCCAGACCGGGTTTATCGGCTTGTTCGCCGTTCATTATCTGCAGCAGTCGCTGGATGAACAGATCGGCCAGCGTGCCCTGCACGTTGCGAAAACCATCGCGGCACTGCCGATCATCGTAGAGGCGATCGAGCGGCGCGACAGCAGTTACCTGCAGCCGGTCAGCCTGCGCCTCGCTGAAAAGACCCAAGCACGCTTTGTGGTTATTGGCGACAGTGACGCTATCCGACTGGCACACCCCAATCCTGAAAAACTCGGCCTTTCCATGGCCGATGATGACGGTGACGACAGTTCTCAAGCATTGATACATGGAAAGGGTTATATCTCCAAGGCGCTGGGCAGCCTGGGCTGGTCGATGCGTGGTAAGGCGCCGGTTTTCAGTACCGATGGCAACCGCGTTGTGGGGGTTATATCCGTCGGGTATGACCTCGATCGGGTGGCTGACATTATCCACCGCTACCGCTTAACCTTGATTGCAGTAATCGCTTTATCGTTTATGTTAAGCGCGATGATCGCCGTGTGGTTTGCCAATCATTTCAAGCGGGCGATATTCGGTTTGGAGCCAGAGCAAATCGCTTACCTGTTTGACGAACAGCGGGCGATTCTGGAGTCAGTGCGTGAGGGCATCATTGCGATCAATAGCAAGGGTGAGATCACGACCATTAACCAGACCGCCATCGTTACGCTTGGCCTGCCCAAAGAGGGGCGCTTGATCGGTCAAAAAGTGGAGGATGTGCTGCCGGACAGTTCCCTGCTGGAGGTGTTACAAACCGGTGAACCTCAGTATGACCAGGAGGTCTGGCGTGATCACTATTGCATCATCGCCAACCGCCTGCCCCTGAAGCAGGGTGACCAGATTACCGGCGTGGTCTCCAGTTTCCGCCGCAAAGACGAGCTGGATCTGGTGAGCAAGAAGCTGACCCGTATCCAGCAGTATGCCGATACGTTGCGTAGCCAGGCGCACGAATATTCCAACAAGTTGCACACCATCGCCGGGTTGATCCAGATCGGCGCTAACGAAGAAGCGCTGGCGCTGATCGGGCAGGAAACCCGCAGCCATCAGAAACTGATCCGCCTGTTGCTTGATGCCGTGCCCGATCCGATTCTGGCCGGGTGCCTGCTGGGCAAATACAACCGTGCCCGTGAGCTGGGCCTGCGTCTGAAAATCGACCCGGAAAGCCGAATGACCGAGCTGCCGGATCATCTGCCACGGGAACAGCTGGTGAGCATACTGGGTAACCTGATCGACAATGCGCTGGAAGCCACACTGAAACACAACGGTGTGAACGGTGAAGTCACCCTGTCGATGACCGACTTGGGCAACGACCTGATCTTCGAAGTAGAGGATCAGGGGCCGGGCATTTGTGAGTCCGAACAGCAGCGCATCTTTGAGAAAGGGGTCAGCAGCAAAGGCAAGGAGGGGCATGGTATCGGTCTGCACCTGGTCAAGAGCCTGCTGACCAATCTGGGCGGAACAATAACGCTGGAGCCGGTGGCTGACACCGGCAGCCGATTTATCGTTTATATACCGAAGCAAAGGGAGCCGCGCTCCGCTGAGTTCCACCCGGAACAGGACGCGGGGTGATAATAAAAATGAATCCTATTCGAGTAGTAATCGCAGAAGACGATCAGCAGATCGCCGAAATTCAGCGGCGCTTTCTGGAGCGTATTGAGGGCTTTGAACTGGTGGGTGTGGCCCACGGCCTGGAGGAAGCAAGGGACCTCACCGACATCTTACAGCCGGAGCTTCTGTTGCTGGATATCCAGTTCCCCACCGGGACCGGACTGGAACTGCTAAGAGATTTACGTGCCAACAACAGCGAAACCGATGTGATCCTGATCACCGCGGCGAAGGAGGTGGATACCCTGCAAGCTGCTTTGCGTGGTGGCGTGTTCGACTACATATTGAAGCCGTTGGTGTTCGAACGTTTGCAGGAAACCCTGCACAGCTACATCAAACATCGGGAAAAGCTGCAGGCGATGCGACAGATTGCCCAAAGCGACGTGGACACTATCCTGCCACGAGGTGTCACCGGTACGCCGAGTGCACCGGTGGAAAGCCGTCTGCCGAAAGGTATCGATGTGCTCACACTGGATAAGATCCGCCAGGTGTTTACCGAACAGACCCAATCCTTGAGTGCGGAAGAGGTGGGGGAGCAGATCGGTGCCAGCCGCACGACGGCGCGGCGTTACCTGGAATACTTGGTCAGTACCAGCGAGCTAAATGCCGAAGTCAGCTATGGAAGTGTGGGGCGACCGGAACGACGTTATAAGCTGATGCCTTAGATCAGCTTCGCTTAGACCATTTTTTAGGACATCCCGGCGTAGAAAAGCCGCCGCAAGCCAGCCAACCGCAAGGTTGGCATCTCTATCTTTTGATGCCCCTCAAACGAACGTGCAGCAGGTACAAATAGCGCTATACATATTAGATGTCCCATATATAATGATTTTCATATATATAGAGTGTCTAATGTAGTATTTCCTTTTTGAGGGAAATGGGAGGGAGAGCGAGATGTTTTCAAGCTTTGCGCGCTTTGCCGATTGGCTTGTCTACCAACAACTCGGATTATCACCTGAAACACAGTGGGGCACTGCATGGCACTTCTTCGTAGAAGATGTCACCAAAATCTTCGCATTGCTCATCGTGATGATCTATGTCGTCTCTTTTATAAGAGCCGCGATGGATGTGGAGCGGGCGCGCGGTTACCTCGCAGGGCGACATCGCGTCCTGGGTTACCTGTTGGGTTCCTCTTTTGGTGCGATTACTCCGTTCTGTTCCTGCTCCAGCATTCCTGTGTTTTTGGGGTTCACCTCCGCGGGTATCCCGGTGGGTATCACCATGGCATTTTTGCTGACCTCGCCTTTGATTAACGAAGTAGCGGTATTGCTCTTGCTGGGATTGATGGGGTGGGAGTTCACAATTATCTATGTCTTGGTGGGGATGAGCATCGGTATCCTGGGCGGTGTGTTGCTTGATCTTATGCGGGCCGAACGCTGGTTACAGCCTTTTGCTGCAAAGGCCTATCAGCAAGCGCAGGAACACATGGGGCAGTTGGATGTTGAAGAGGCGAGAGCGCTGAGTTTTCAGGAGCGCCATGCGTTCGCCAAAGCAGAAACGCAGGATATTTTCAGCCGAGTGTGGAAGTGGGTCATCATCGGCGTAGGCTTAGGTGCCGGACTGCACGGTTTCGTACCCGAAGGTTGGCTGGAATCCCATCTGGGGGATGGTCAGTGGTGGTCGGTACCTGCCGCTGTGGCGATGGGCATTCCACTATACTCCAATGCTACAGGTGTCATTCCGGTGATGGAAAGTCTGCTGCTGAAGGGGTTGCCTGTGGGCACAACACTGGCGTTTTGCATGAGTACAGTGGCGGCGAGCTTCCCTGAATTTATCTTGCTGAAACAGGTCATGCAGTGGCGTCTGTTGGCGCTGATTTTTGTCATTCTATTGCTATCCTTCACCGTAATGGGATGGATCTTCAACGTGGCATTTGCGCTGTAACCGCCACTGAATAGTAGGGAAATAAAATGATTACTGTAAAAGTATTGGGTACCGGCTGTGCCAAATGTACAAAAACGGCTGAAGTGATCGAACGTGTGGCTGAGGCTGTTGGCGCAAACGTAGAGGTTGTTAAGGAGACCAGCCCTGAAGCAATTATGCAGTATCAGGTGATGCGCACACCTGCTGTGGTGATTGATGAAACCCTGGTCCATAGCGGTTCAATCCCGTCGCAGGAGGATATTCGGAAATGGTTGCAATCATAAAAAGTGGATTTGCACTTATCGCGGCGTAGGGCTTACAGCTGCAATGGAGAGAGGTTTAGCGGAGGTGACCAGGGCAGTCGCTGAAAACGACCCAAGCCGCCAGTTTGACTGTCTCTTAGTGAACGTTGAGATGGCGTTGGGATAGCGCAGGTGGAGTGAATATAAGAGACAAGAGAAGGGGCAACCTCAGAACGTGTTGCCCCTTTTCGTTGGTCAAAACCAATTAACGGAGGTCATCCACCGAATAACCTTCCAACGCGTACGCAGGCAGGTCTTCCTTTTCCGGTACCGGGGTTGGTTTACCCTCGTCATCAATTGCCACAAACTTAAAGATCGCTTCGGTCACTTTTTCACGATGACCGATACGGCCACGGCGTACCCAGGCTTCCACATGCACGTTGATGGAAGTACGGCCCACCGATTCGATGTCGGTGTACACACCCAGAATGTCACCCACCTTTACTGGGCGGATAAAGCTCATTGTATCCAGTGATACAGTTACCACACGACACTGCGCACGCTGACCGGCGCAAATCCCTGCCGCCATATCCATCTGAGACAGCACCCAGCCACCAAAAATATCGCCTGCCGGGTTGGTATCGGCGGGCATCGCGATCGTACGGGTCGTCAGGCGACCTCGGGTTGTTTCTGTCATTGCAATCGGCCTTGCTTGTTTTATTGAGTATTAATTATGCATTCCATTATTCCACTTTAGTTGTAGCCGGGGGAAGAGGAACAGCGAGTGCGGTAAGCCGGTTTCCACATTTATCCAGGTAAAGAGGCGACTTTTTGCCGGTCCATGACGTCCGGTTGACGTACATGCGATCTCATCAATGGGCTGGCGGCATCTAACTTATTGAAAAACGGTCAAGATGCAAAAATGGCCCTTGAGTTGCCTGTTTTTGCAGACAACATGCGAGAACCGGCCAAATACTATGAGAAAGCAGCAGGCAAGATCACCGGGCATGCCGCATGCAGTCGAGCAGGATTTTACCTTCACTAACCGGGAAAAGTGGAAGCGCAACGGTTGGTGCTGATGGCGCTTGAGGCCTACAACGAGGAGAGGGAGGCACTTCAGGTTAGGGGATATAATTAATTAACCATAAATAATTGTAGGATATAGCTGTTTAAAATGGTGTTCTGCTTCTATAGTGCAATACAGCAAAGAATGACCTGCAATAGAAGCGATATGGCCTGTTGGGTTTGCCACATAAGAAACAGTTTCTGCCGAATTCTTGTTTGAATCCTACGATTAAGGTCGAAAGGATGGCACCGAATTCAGCGACAGCCCGTCATATGGGACGCTAGTTAACTTGTGCTAATTAAGGATGATTACGTTATGCGGTTAACCGCCACAGTACTGCCACCGCTTACCAAAAATCTTCTTTTAGCCCTCGTTTATTTCCTGACGGCGAAGCTGGCCCTCGGTATGGCGGTAGATGGTTACGCTAGTCCGTTCTGGCCGCCCACGGGCATTGCCGTTGCCGCCATACTGCTGGGTGGATACCGTTTGCTGCCCGGCGTATTTCTTGGGGCGTTTACCGTTAACTGGCAAGTAGATCAGCTCAGCCTGACGGCGCTGCAGATCGCTATAGGTAACAGCCTGGAAGCGTTTCTCGTCGGGTTTCTGGTCAGTCGGTTTGTCTCCCGTCGCTATTTCCTCAACTACTACCGTCAGGTCATCCACTTCACCGTGTGTGTAATGGCTGCTGCCGCATTGGGGGCAGCCGTGGGGAGTCATGCCGTTACTACCTGGCAGGCTGAGAATCCCTTTGCACAGTTTCTGCATATCTGGAACGTTTGGTGGCTAGGCGATGTCGTAGGGGCGTTGGTTTTCGCACCGCTCATCCTCTCCTTTGCCCGCAGGTATAAAACCCCGCAACGAAACTGGCGGGAAAAAGTGTTATTCGTTGTGCTGGTTGTCAGCGTGGGTGGCATCGTATTCGGTGGCTGGGGGGCTATCGAGCTGAATAATGCTCCGTTTGCTTTCCTGCCCGTGCCGCTGCTGGTGGCGGTAGCTTATCGCTTTGTCCATCGCGGTAGCGCCTTAAGTGTTTTATTTCTGGCCCTGACTGCAATCAACGGTACGTTGGCAGGTTATGGCCCCTTTGTGTCAGATGATATTCCCCATTCCCTGTTACTTCAGCAGGTATATGTGTGCTGCCTGGCCCTGTGTGGATTATTGCTCTGTGCCGTGATTCACGAGCGGGAGCGGGCGCAGCAGGCTTTGCAGCGTCTCTCCAATCGGCTGGAGGGGCAGGTAAAACGTGCGACCCGCGAGCTGGTTGAAAAGAACGCGACCTTGCGCCAAAAGCAGCGCGAACAGGCGAGCTTGATCGTTGATCTACGCACCAGTGAAAACCGTTACCGCGCAATTTTCGACAACGCACCGGAAGCCGTGGTTTTGCTCAGCCTGAACACCTTTCGCTTTGTGGATGCCAATGACAATGCGCTGTCGCTGTTCGGTTATAGCCATGAACAGATGATGGGCTTATCCGTAAAGGATATCTCGCCACCCTATCAGCCCAACGACGAGCCGTCGGCTGAAATGGCGAAAGCTTATATAGAGCGAGCCATGATGGGGGACGCCTGTTGCTTCGAGTGGCAGCATCTCAATGCAAAAGGGTACGGTGTGCAGTGTGAGGTCCGTCTGGTGCAGTTTCCTTCCCGCGAAGACCGTTTGGTACGGGGCAGCATCACGGTGATCGAAGAGCGTGTAAAGGCAGAGGAGCGCCGCAGGCTGACTGCCAAGTTGTTCGAGAATACGTCAGAAGCGGTCATCATTACCGATAACGCCCAAAATATCATTGAAGTGAATGACGCCTTCTGTCGTATCAGTGGTTACAGCGCGCAGCAGGTGATAGGCAAGCCGCACCAAGCCTTTGTGTTTGCGCCTCAGGAAGAGGAACTCTATCGCCACGTATGGCAAGTGGTTGAAGAAAAAGGACGCTGGCAGGGAGAGGTTTTGGGCCGTCGTAGAAACGGCGAGCTCTATCCCAAGTCGCTTACCCTGAGTGAAGTACGCAGCAGTGACGGGCATGTGACCCACTATCTGGGGCAGTTTACCGACATCACGGAAGCCAAGGCGAAAGAGGAGCGGCTGATCGAACTGGCGACCTTCGACCACCTGACCGGCCTTTATAATCGCAGTGCTTTTTTGCAAAACCTGAAACAGGCGGTGGCTGATTCCAGCCGCTCGGGCCGTGAGTTTGCCGTGCTATTCGTCGATCTAGACGGTTTTAAGCGGATAAACGATTCGTTGGGGCATGATTTTGGTGATCAGGTCATTCGGATCGCTGCGGAACGTCTAAAGCAGAATACCCGTGTTAATGACCTGGTTTCGCGTCTCGGTGGGGATGAATTTACCCTGTTGGTGAGGGAACCTCAGGCTGGAATCGATCAGGCACGATTGGCGGAAAAGGTGCTGACAACGCTGGCGAAACCCTATCAGGTGGGCGATAAAACGATACACCTCACTGCAAGCATCGGTATCAGCCGCTATCCAGCTGACGGCGGTGAATGCAAGGAGTTGCTGCGTACTGCGGATCTGGCCATGTACCGTGCCAAGAACAGCGGTAAGAACAACTACCAATTCTACACTGCCGAGATGAAAGCGCAGGTTCAGCGTCAGCTCCGGTTGGAGACCGAGTTGCACGATGCGCTGCTTCGGAACGAATTCCGCTTGCACTATCAGCCACAGATCGAGCTGCGCAGTGGGCGGCTGGTTGGTATGGAAGCATTGATACGCTGGCAGCACCCTGAGCTGGGATTGTTATATCCCGGCGAATTTATTGATGTGGCGGAACAGTGTGGACTGATCTGCGACATTGGAAATTGGGCGCTTCATGAAGCCTGCAACCAGGCGCGCTTATGTCAGCGGCGAACAGGCCAGTCGATTCAGGTGGCCGTTAACTTGTCGGCCCGTCAGTTTCATAACCCCAGGGATCTATTGGATCAGGTGGATAACGCGCTGAGTTCGAGCGACCTGCCCGCATCCTTACTGGAGCTGGAAATCACCGAAAGCATGCTGATGGAGGATGTGCATGCGGCATTGGGGACACTGGTCGCTCTGCGTGACAAGGGGATCAGTATCGCCATTGATGATTTTGGCACGGGTTACTCCTCGCTGGCCTATCTGAAGCAATTTTCGGCCGATAGGCTGAAGATCGATCAGGCCTTTGTGCGAGATCTGGAGCATGACCCTGATGATGCTGCCATCATTTGCGCTACCGTCGCGTTGGCGCATAGCCTGAAACTGCAGGTAATCGCTGAAGGTGTGGAGAACGAGGCACAGAAGAACTTTCTGATCGGTCTTGGGTGTGACGAGATGCAGGGCTATCTGGTGGCGAAACCGATGCCGCCGGACGCGCTGGTCAATTTTATCCTCGATTATCATTGCGAGACCAACGAACCGCTGGTGTACGATATTTGAGGGGCCATCTCGAATGGCTAAAATCAGGGGCTTTGGTCCCGTGAGTCCTTGGAATAGCGGGTTCAGGCGACAAAAAAGAACACGGAAACATAGTGGCATCCGCTGCCTGCCATGGTAAACAGGTGCCAGATTCCATGGGCGTGCGGCATATGTCCATCACGCAGGTAGAACAGAATCCCCAAGGTATAAAAGAGCCCGCCGGCCAGTAGCCAGATAAAACCGCCCAATGGCAGCACGTCCAGCAGCGGCACAATGGCGATTACCATCAGCCAACCCATTACCAGATAGATGACCAGCGAGTACCAGCGGACCCGCCGCTGATGGATAAACTCCAGTGTCATACCAATCAGCGCCATTCCCCAAACCAGACCAAACAGCAGCCAGCCCCAGAAACCACGCAAACTCACAAGGGTAAAGGGGGTGTAGGTGCCCGCAATCAGCAGGTAGATCGCCTGATGATCCAGTTTGCGGAACAGCTCTTTCAGTTTGCCGCGTAGGCTGTGATAGAGGGTGGAGGCGACATAAAGCAGCACCAGGCTGACACCGTAAATGGTGAAGCTGGTTATCTGCCAGGGATCACCCTGCCGTGCGGCATGCACGACCAGGACCACGAGCCCCACCAGTGCGGCGAGAGCCCCAATCAGGTGGGTAATGCTATTAAATCGCTCACCTTTGTACATCGCTCAGATTCCGAAACACACTGATAGGTTCGACAACCCCGGTGAACCCGTGGTTCAGTATTGGGGCGCAGAGGGACTTAGCTATTGGTGGATCAGCTGCCGGCAGGCGGATACTCGGCAAAGGTACTGCTGCCGATCCAATCCTTAAACGAGTGCACCAGCGTTTTATCCCCGGACAGTTCGATTGTCTTTGCTTTCAGCGCCTCGCTGGGCGAGAGATCCCCCATCCATACCTGAGTCATCGCTTTTAGCTGGGCGTTGATATAGAGGTCCGGTTCGTACCCCGGATCTTTCAGGCAGATATCCACATTGCCCGCCTCAACGATTAACCACCAGAATCGCATCGCCACGGCGTAATCCACAAACTGGAAAAAGATTACTGAGCGTTTTTCAGGGAAGAACGACGTATCAATGCGCCGATGGATATCCCACATCAGGAGGGTGGGGTCCAGATCCTTGTCGGACATGTCACTGCGCACCCAGCGCTGGCCCCAGATCCCGAGCGCCATGATGATCGGGCTCAGCTCCTGACCCGCTTCGGTGAGGCTGTAGGAGACGTTGGTGCCGTTCTTGTTGCGCGAGATGATGCCCTGTTTCTCCAGCAATTTAAGGCGGGTAGAGAGCAGGGTGGGAGAGATCAGGGGCAGCCCCATACGCAGGTTATTGAAGCTCTGATCGGCGCAGCACAGTTCGCGGATAATCAATAGCGTCCAGGGTTGGCCGAGCAATTCGGTTGACTTGGCAACGGGGCAAAATTGGCCGTAGTTAGGCATAAACAGGTACCAGACATGGAAATCTACCGTAGTACAAAATTTGTACTATTTGAAAATTATAGGCGCCGTATCATGGAATCGTGAGCAGATAACTTATGCCGGAGGTAACACCATGACCAGCCTAGCCTTGGATCAGATAAGGACCATGCGCGGCAGCGAGTATGCCGAGTGTCCTTCCCCGCAGGAGGCTTTGCACTCTCCCCAGGACTGTGATGCAGTTCGCCAGGATTTCCTGAATGCCATGAGCCGCCGCGTATCCAGCGTCAATCTGGTGGTCACCGACGGACCCGGGGGCCGTTTCGGGCTGACAGTGACCTGCATGAACTCGATCACAGCCGACCCGCCGATGGTGATGATTGGTATTAACCGCAAAAGCCCCCTGTGTGATGCCGTGGGTGAGAACGGCAGTTTCACCGTCAACCTGCTTTCCACTGAACAGAAACACCTGGCCGACAGCTTTGCAGGTATGGGGCCTGATCATGCCCGCTACGACTTTTCACAGGCTAAGTGGCATCGGGAGCACAACAATACGCTGATACTGTCTGATAGTGCTGCCGCCGTGGCTTGTGAGCTGGTGTCGTTTCACGATGTCGGCAGCCATCGCCTGTTTATGGGGCGGGTGGTCAGTGCAAAACAGGGAGGCTCTCCGGCGCTCTGTTATAGCGAACGTGGTTACAAGTGTGCACAGCCAATGGGCTGAGTGAAAAAGAATCTCCCGGCTCCACCCAGGCCTGTCAGGGAAGAGGATGCTCCAGCCAGCCGTGGCGCCCACCAAATCCGTCTTAACAGGAGACACGTCATGAATTCCGAAGCAATCAAAATTACAACAACAAGCAACGATGCATGGATCCGACTGGCTGATGCCTTGGGTAAAACCTTTGCCGATCGAGCTGGGGCATACGACCGCAATTGCGAATTTGTCGCCGAAAACTATCGGGATCTTAAGGCCGCCAGTCTGTTCTCCATGGCGATTCCTGTGCAGTTTGGCGGCGGGGGGGCGGACTACACAACGCTCTGTGATGTCGTGCGTACCATCGGCTATCACTGCGGCTCTACCGGACTGGCTTATGCGATGCATTCACACCCGGTGATGCTCAATGTATTCAAGGCGCTGCGTGGGGATGAAAAAGGAAAAGCCACTGTTACAAAGGTTGCAGCGAACGAGCTGATTATTGCCGGGACCGGTGCCAACGACTGGCTGCAATCCAATGGTACCGCTACCCCGATTGAAGGTGGTTACCGCATCAACGCCCATAAACGCTTCGTCAGCGGTGGTCCCGGTGCGGATGTGTTTGTCACTTCCGCTGTGCTGGCGGCTGATCCGCATTCCGGTGAGCCGGAGCAGGTGATGCATTTTGCGATCCCATTTTCTGCACCGGGGATCAGCATTCAGAGCAACTGGCACACGCTGGGTATGCGTGGTACCGGCTCCAACGATGTATTGATGGACGATGTATTTGTGCCTGAGGCCGCGGTTGTCGTTAAACGTCCGGTCGGGCAGTGGCATCCAATGTGGGACGTGATCCTACCGATCGCCATGCCGATCATTGTGTCCTGTTACGTAGGATTAGCAGAAGCCGCCGTGGATCTGGCGATGCACGCTGCCAGCGGTAAGGATTTCCTGGCATCCGAAGTGGGGCAGATGCAGAACGAACTCACCATTGCGAAACTGGCACTGGCCGACATGGTAAGCCGTAACGACAACTTCCGGTTCACACCGGACATTAACAACAGTGATGCGATCCTGGCGCGGAAAACCATCGCGACCACTGCGGTGAAAAATACCGTGGAACAGGCGGCCAGCCTAGTGGGTGGTCCGGGGTTCTTCCAGGGACATCCGATGGAGCGGATCATCCGAGATATCCGGGCGATGCATTTCCACCCGCTACCGGAGAAACGCCAGCAGATCTTCAGCGGACGCCGGGCGTTGGGCATGGAGGCGGTGGTTTAAACGCAGTGGTGTATATGCTTCGAAGGGCACGCTAGGCACGTGCCCCTCATTCTTATACGGATTGGTTAATCGACAGTTACGTGCTGATGGGTGCCACTTGGGATATCGAGCTGTGATACGGGTAGCGGTCGGCTGAAGAAATAACCCTGTCCGAGGTCACAGCCGTATCTGCGCAGAATGTCCTCCTGCGTTTCCGTTTCGATACCTTCGGCGACCACCTGAAGCTGGAGTGTGTGTGCCATAAAGATAAGGCCACGCACGATACGTTGGTCGCTGCGGTTATCGTCCATCTCCATGACAAAGCTGCGATCGATCTTGAGCTTATCCGCGGGTAAGCGTCTCAGCATCGCAAGTGAAGAGTAACCGGTCCCAAAATCGTCGATGGCAATCTTTACCCCCATCGCTTTGAGCTGGTGCAGGATCGCTATCGCTGTATCAATATTTTCCATCAGGCTCGATTCGGTAATTTCGATCTGAAGGTAGCAGGCCGCCAACTGGCATTTGTCCAGTTCCCGTTGAATGTGTCCAGCCAGCTCCGGGTCCATAAACTGCTGGGGCGAGAGGTTGATCGATACGTAAGGGCTGTGGCCTGTGTGTTCCAGGTTCTCTTTGATAAACGAACAGGCCGCTTGAATAACCAGATAACCGATATCTTTGATGCAGCCTGATTCTTCTGCTTGATCGATGAATTTATCGGGAAAGGTCAGGCCCAATTCGGGATGGTTCCAGCGAATCAGCGCTTCGTAGGATTCAATGTTGCGGGTTTCCAGATCGTAGATCGGCTGGTAGTGCAGCACAAACTGGTTGTGGCTCACGGCAACGGCGAGTTGCTCATCCAGGCGGATTTTGGCCAGGGCTTTGTCCTGCATCGATTTATCAAAGAAACAGTACTGTTTACCCCCGTTGTTTTTCGCTTCGTACATTGCCATATCGGCATTGCGGAGCAGGGAAGTGACATCCTCACCGTCTGTTGGGACCATGGTGATTCCCATCGACGCTGAGATGAGAAACTCCTTGTTGCTCAGGATGACCGGCTGTTCGATCACGGTAATCAGTGACTTGGCAACGCGGCTGACATTACTGATCGATAAAGGGTTCATCAGTAGAACGGCAAACTCATCACCGCCGAGTCGGGCAACCAGATCCGACTTGCGCAGCGTTGACGTTATGCGTTGCGAAATCTGCTGCAGAACCTGGTCTCCGGCTTCGTGTCCGAGCAAGTCGTTTACGCGCTTGAAGTCGTCCAGATCCAGGTAGATCAGGGCGGCAGTTTCGCCTTTTCGTTGTGTCTGTTTGATCACCTGGCCCAGATGCTCGCCCAATAGACGTCGGTTGGACAGGCCGGTGAGGGCATCGCGGAAGGCGAGGGTTTCCAGCTCTTTGGTTTTTCTCTTTACAAGGCGGCGCAGCTTCTCCGGTTGAGTCAATACGGATCCGATGGTCAACGCCATGAACAAAGCGATAGCAAAGGAAACGGCGTAACCGATATAGAGTGTTGTCGAGGAAGGGCCTTGCGGATGGCTGATTGTCAGGGTCCAGCTATTGCCAGGAACTTGCAGTGTGGCGGAGTGGGAGGGATCGATAATAGGCTTTTTGGACTTCGCTATGATTTGACGTTCCCCCGTGTCGGGATGAATTCGATCAAGGCAATAGCGATAGCCGCGGGATTCCAGGTCATCCAACTCAGTCTCTGCCAGCAGATCCTCCAGAAAAATGAGTGCCGATGTGAAGCCCCAAAAAACGTCCTCTCCATCCTGCTGTAAAAACACCGGGTTTCGTCCGATAACTGCGACACCGCCCTGGATCAGCTCAAAAGGGCCGGCGAGTGTCAGCTTGCGCTCCCGTATTGCAGTATGGGCTTCGGCCCTGCGTTGGTCATCCTTAAGAATGTTATGGCCTATAGCGCGCTCATTTCCTTGAAGGGGATGGATCCTTTGGATAATGCCGGCCGGTGCTAACTGCAGATTCGAGATGCCTCCAACGGAGCGCAATATCTCATCAGCAAATGACTCAAAATCATCGATGTCGCCGTTCTGCTGTTTGACTTCGAGAGCTAGAAAGCGTGTAGCGGACAGGGATCGCTGCAAGCGACGTTCGATGGCATGAGCCTGAACGTTAGCCACCTCGCTGATAAACAGGTGCTTTTCTTGCAGCGCCATTTTCTGGCTGATGTGGGTCCAGTAGATGCCAATTGTGCTGACCAACAGGAACAGCAGGACGCAGATTGCATTCTTACGGGATATGTACTGCAGGACCATACCGTAACTCGAAAACAGGAGAAGTTGTCGAACATAGCACAGCTAATCACTGCAGGAAACTGTAAGCTTGTGGTCGTTTAGTGCGGTGTGCAGCGGTACTGTGCACGTCAGACATTTACACCGGGGTGGATGGCGGCATGGTAATCAAGGCCATGCCGTTCCACGTTTCCTGATCAGAAGGAAAAGGAGGAGGGGGGCGAAGAGCTTACAGGCCCGCTATGATCTCCGCATATTGTTCATAAAAATCTCGGAACACGGTATCACTGTGGTGGCAGCAGCGTATGCCACCGTTTTCGATATTGTAGATCCAGCCATGGATCTCTACTTTGCCGGTAGCCAGCTTCGCTGCAACTGTCGGGTGGGTGCGGATGTGCTGTACCTGCTGCAGCACGTTTTCCTCAATGGCTTCGTTAAGATGTTCGTGACCGACGCAGACATCAAACGGGATGTCGTGGCGCTCCCGGACGATCTCCATCGCCGATCGGCAGTGGCTTAGCCATTCTTTGACGTGAGGGAGCCCTTTAAGTGCGGACATGTCCAATGCCCCCTTGATCGCACCACAATCGGTGTGACCGCAGATTATGATATGGCGGACGCCGAGTACAGCAACGGCATACTCGATAGACGCGGTCATGCCGCCGGTTTCGTTACTGTGTGGCGGGATAATGTTGCCGGCGTTACGACAGATAAACAGATCACCGGGATCGGTGCCGGTGAGCAGGTTTGGGTCGATACGAGAATCAGAGCAGGTGATAAACAGGATATCCGGGTTCTGACCGGTGGCCAACGTACCAAACAGGTCTTTGTTTTCCGGATAAACGTTCTGTCGGAAGTTGATGACACCTTTTACGATTTTTTCCATTTTAATATCCGATAGTTCAATGACTCAGGTGGCAGAAGCTTTACTGATACCCGCATGTCCGCAGGGACATGCAGGTATTCTAGTCGGCTATCAGCCGATCTCCATCAGGACTTCACCCGGAGTGACACGATCGCCCTTGGCGACGTGAATCGCTTTTACCGTACCGGCGATATTGGCGTGCAGCTCGGTTTCCATCTTCATTGCTTCCGCGACCAATACGGCCTGGCCTGCGGTAACTTCGTCACCTACCGCCACCAGAATCTCGAAGATGTTACCCGGCATGGTGGTGGTGACATGACCCGGCTCGGATGCGCGCTGACGGCTGCTGCCACCCTCGGCAACAAACTCGTTCTGTGGTTCGAAGATCACCTCTTCCGGCATCCCGTCCATGGACAGGTAGATCTTGCGCTTGCCCGCACCGTGGTCGCCGATGCCGGTCACGGCGATTTCGTATGTTTCACCGTGTACGTCAATGCGGAATTCCGAGGCATTGGCATGGCCCAGCTTCGCACCGCCAGCCGCTTCCGGTGGCAGCAATTCCTCCGGTTTCAGGGTGCCGTCGGTACGCTGCTGCAGGAATTCACGGCCCAGATCCGGGAACATCGCATAGGTCAGAACATCCTCTTCGCTTTTCGCCAGTGCGCCGATATCCTCGCGCAGCTTGTTCAGTTCCGGTTTCAGCAGGTCCGCCGGACGACCAACGTCCACCGCTTCGTTGCCGATCGCCTTCTTCTGTACGTCAGGGTCCACTGCCGCCGGTGCCGCACCGTAACCGCCCTGCAGGTAACGCTTCACCTCGTTAGTGATGGTCTTGTAGCGTTCTCCGGCCAGGACGTTGTAGACCGCCTGGGTACCTACGATCTGAGACGTTGGCGTTACCAGCGGTGGGTAACCCAAGTCCTTGCGTACACGTGGGATCTCGGCAAATACGTCGCGAATCTTGTCCAGCGCGTTTTGCTCTTTCAGCTGGTTGGCCAGGTTGGACATCATGCCGCCCGGTACCTGGTTGATCTGTACCGAAACGTCCTCACGGGTGAATTCGCTTTCGAACTGATGGTACTTTTTGCGCACTTCACGGAAGTAGTCGGCGATCTCGCCCAGCAACTCCAGATCCAGGCCGGTGTCGTACTGGGAGTCTTTCAGCGCGGCTACCTGGGATTCGGTTGCCGGGTGGCTGGTGCCGCTGGCAAACGAGGAGATCGCTGTATCGATACGGTCAGCGCCGGCTTCGATTGCCTTCAGCTGGCACAGTTGGGCCAGACCGGCGGTAGAGTGGCTGTGCACAACAATCGGCAGGTCGAGTGCTTCTTTCAGCGCCGCGACCAGATCATAGGTAGCGTATGGCGTCAGTAGGCCTGCCATGTCCTTGATCACGATCGAGTCTGCGCCCATATCGCGCATTGCTTCGGCCTGTTTGACGAACAGCTCAGTCGTGTGCACCGGGCTGGTGGTGTAGCAGATGGTCCCCTGGGCGTGCTTGCCTGCTTTCTTCACCGCTTTCATCGCGGTTTCCAGGTTGCGTACGTCGTTCAGGGCATCGAATACGCGGAATACGTCGATACCGTTTGCAGCGGCTTTTTCAACAAACGCTTCCACCACATCATCCGCGTAATGGCGGTAGCCGAGCAGGTTCTGACCGCGCAGCAGCATCTGCAGGCGGGTATTCGGCAGGGCGGCACGCAGCTGGCGCAGACGTTCCCATGGGTCTTCCTTGAGGAAGCGAACACAGGCGTCAAAGGTGGCGCCGCCCCAGACTTCAAGCGACCAGTAACCGACCTGATCAAGCTTGTCGCAGATCGGCAGCATATCCTCGGTACGCATACGGGTTGCGATCAATGACTGGTGGGCGTCACGCAAAACCACATCGGTGATTTCGATTTTCTTGTTGTTGCTCATGTTTTGTTCTCCTGCAACCGGGCTGGCGGTTGGCTAAAATCTGTTGCCTGTGTTCACCAGCCCGCGTGGGCTGCAATGGCTGCGGCGATGGCCAGTGCCATCTCACTTGGATGACGTTTCTCGGAATACTCCATCAACTCAGGGTGGTTCGGTACAAAGCTGGTATCGAAGTCACCGCGCTGGAAATCCGGGTGGCGCAGAATCTGCTGGTAGTAGTTGGCGGTCGTCTTGATGCCATGCAGGCGCATATCGTCCAGTGCACGCTGGCCGCGCGCGACCACTTCATCCCAGCTCAATGCCCAGACCACCAGTTTCAGACACATGGAGTCGTAATACGGCGGAATCTCGTAGCCGGTGTAGATGGCGGTATCCACGCGCACGCCCGGACCACCCGACGCGTAGTAGTGGGAGATACGACCAAAGCTCGGCAGGAAGTCGTTTTTCGGGTCTTCCGCGTTGATGCGGAACTGCAGAGCGAAACCGCGGAAGCTGATGTCCTGTTGACGGTAGCTCAGCTCCAGTCCGGAGGCGATACGCAACTGTTCACGGACGATGTCCACACCGGTGATCTGTTCGGTAATGGTATGCTCCACCTGAACACGGGTGTTCATCTCCATGAAGTAGACTTCATTGCCGGCAAGCAGGAATTCAACTGTACCGGCGTTCTCGTAACCCACGGCTTCGGCCGCCTTGACCGCGAGGTTGCCGATGTAAAGGCGTTGCTCGGGAGTCAGCTGGGGGCTGGGTGCGATTTCGATCAGTTTCTGGTTACGGCGCTGAATAGAGCAATCACGCTCATACAGGTGGATGACGTTGCCGTGGCTGTCGGCCAGGACCTGTACCTCGATATGGCGAGGATTGACGATGCACTTTTCCATAAACACTTCGGCCGAACCGAAGGCCTTGGTTGCCTCGGAAATTACGCGCGGGTACTGCTGCTTCAGCTCTTGCGGGGTGTCGCAACGACGGATGCCGCGGCCGCCACCACCGGAGGTGGCTTTGATCATGATCGGGTAACCGATCTCGTCAGCCAGTTTCAGTGCTTCGTCGATGTCGGCCAGGTTGCCTTCAGAGCCCGGTGTGATGGGTACGCCAGCAGCACGCATGGAGTCACGCGCCTGGGTCTTGTCACCCATGCGGTGAATCACTTCAGCTTTCGGGCCGATAAAGGTAATGCCTTGCTCTTCGCAAAGACGGGCGAATTCGGCATTTTCGGACAGAAAACCGTATCCAGGATGGATTGCATCGCAGCCTGTTTCGAGTGCGAGGTTGACGATACGGGTCGGATCAAGATAGCCCTTAAGCGGGTCTTCACCCAGCGAATAGGCCTCATCGGCACGTTTTACGTGCAGCGCGTAACGATCGGGCTCGGTATAAATTGCCACGGAGCGGATGCCCATTTCGGCGCACGCGCGCACGATGCGGACAGCAATCTCACCACGGTTGGCAATCAGCACTTTTTTTATCATTGGTTCTCCTCAGCCTTCAGGCAACCTGCCATCAGAGTTGTGCATCATCCTAGTACGCCAATTGGCTAAGCAGAAATTGATATTTTTTGGTTTATCTATAAGGTATTGCTTATAGGTAAGCGGATATTGAAAAGTAAATGCCTTTATCAGTTCAGAAAATCATTGGTCGGATGACCTTTCGCCAGCTTCAAGTGTTCAAGGCGGTGTATCAGCTGCAAAGCTACAGTAAGGCCGGAGAGTTGCTTGGCCTGACCCAGCCCGCGGTCAGCAGCCAGATCCGTCAACTGGAACAGTCGCTGGATCAGCCGTTGTTCGAGTACGTGGGGCGGCGTCTGTTTTGTACGGCGGCGGGGGAGCGGTTGGCGATCAGCATCAACGCCATCTTTACCGAGCTGGGCAATTTGCAAAGCGATCTGGCGGCATTAAAAGGTCAGGTAGCCGGAGACCTGCGCCTGGTGGCGGTTAACACTGCGCAGTATGTAGTGCCCTACCTGCTGCGGGCCTTTCTGGACCTGTATCCGCAGATCAGCGTGAGTGTAAAGGTGGTAAACCGTGCCGCCGCACTGCAGCGACTGAACGACAATAACGATGACCTGGTGATTATGGGATTGGTGCCGAGCGACAAGCCGCTGACGTCCCTGCCGTTTCTGAACAACGAGCTGGTGCCCGTGGTGCCGGCGGGGCATCCATTGCTGCAGATGCCGCAGGTCACCGCGCAGGAGTTTCTGGACAGTCAGTTGCTGCTGCGTGAAACGGGGTCGGGTAGTCGTCTGGCGCTGGAACAGCATTGCCAGCAGCATCGCTTGCGTCTTAAGCCGAGCATGGAACTCGGCTCCAATGACGTGTTGAAACAGTCCGTGGTGGCGGGGCTGGGGGTGGGGGTATTGCCCAAGATCAGCATCCTGTCCGAGCTGGAACTGGGTAAGCTGAAAACCGTGCCGGTTGAGGGCTTTCCACTTCGCCGGAGCTGGTGTGTTGTCTATCCCCAGGCCAAGCATCCGACACCTGCCATGCAGGCTTTTCTGGATTACATCCAGCAGAACATCAAGCAGTTCGAGCGGGGGCTGATCGCGTCATAGGGGCGCTGTGGCCCCTTAGCCTCGGGCTTTGTGCTGCGTCAGTGCTTTGGCTTACGTTTCTTCTTACGTGACGTGGTACGTGCCTGCGTATCCACAAGCTCGAAATCGATCTTGCGCTGGTCCATGTCCACCCGTACAACACGGATCTCGACTGCATCGCCCAAGGCGTAGGTGGTGCGGGACTGATCACCCACCAGGCGCTGTTTAGCCTCGTCAAAATGGTAGAAGTCACTTTTCAGTGCGGATACATGAATCAGGCCTTCCACCTGAATATCTTCGATCTCGATAAACAGACCAAACTTGGCCACGCTGCTGATAATGCCGGTGAAGGTATCACCGATAAAATCCTGCATGTACTCGCACTTCAGCCAGGCTTCCACGTCCCAGCTGGCCTGATCGGCACGGCGTGAGGCTTCGGAACAGTGCTCGGCCAGGATCAGCATCGCCTGCATGTCGTAGGGGTATGCTTTGGCCGGTTCCAGGCGTGGTGCGTTCTTCACTCGCTGGACCGGATCGGTACCCTTGCCGGTAATACGTTTCAGCGCGCGGTGGAAAGCACTTCCGGTTTCTTTGCGGCGGATCACCGAACGGATCGCACGATGTACCAACAGGTCTGGGTAACGGCGGATCGGCGAGGTGAAATGCGCATATGCGGAGTAGGCCAGGCCGAAGTGACCCTGGTTATCCGGGCTGTATTCCGCCTGGCTGAGTGAGCGCAGCATCATAGTGCGGATGATGTGTGCATCGCTCCGATCGCCAAGTGAGGTCAGCAGCTTGTCGTAATCCGCCGGGGTTGGTTTATCACCGCCGCCCAGGTTCAGGCCACGTTCGCCAAGGAACGCGCGCAGGTTCTTCAGCTTCTTCTCCAGCGGACCGTCATGGATACGGTACAGTGCCGGGATCTGCAGCTGTTCCAGGAAGCCCGCGGTTGCCACGTTGGCGCAGAGCATGAACTCTTCGATCATCTTATGGGCGTCGTTGCGCACTACCGGTACGATCTGCTCGATTTTGCGGTCTTCGTTAAAGCGGAACTGCACTTCACGGGTTTCGAAGTCGATGGAACCGCGCTTGCTACGTGCCTTGCGCAGGGCACCGTAAAGCGCATGCAGCTCGTGCAGGTGGGGTACGATCGCCTTGTGGTTGTGGGCGACCTGTTTGCCAACGCCCGAAGTCGGATCGGACAGCAGCGCGCCAACCTGGTTGTAGGTCAGGCGTGCATGGGAGTGGATAACCCCTTCCGAAAAGCTGAAGTCCGTCATCTTGCCTGCGCTGTTGATCGCCATTTCGCACACCATCACGAGACGGTCGACTTTAGGATTGAGGGAGCAGAGCCCGTTAGAGAGGGCTTCAGGCAACATCGGCACCACATGTCCCGGGAAATAGACCGAAGTGCCGCGTTCACGGGCTTCGATATCCAGTGTGCTGTCAGGTTTTACGTAGTGGGACACATCGGCGATCGCCACGTACAGTTTCCAGCCACTGCCACTTTTCTCGCAATACACGGCATCGTCAAAATCGCGAGCGTCTTCACCATCGATGGTCACAAACGGCAGCTTTCGCAGGTCTACGCGGTGTGCTTTATCTGCTGCCGCAACCTGGTTACCCAGGCTTTCGGCGGCCTTGAGCGCATCCTGTGGCCAGCGGTGGGGAATATCGTGGCTGCGCAGCGCAACATCGATCTCCATGCCCGGTGCCATGGAGTCACCCAGCACTTCGATTACACGGCCGGTGGCGTTGTAACGGCTACAGGGTTGCTCCAGGATCTCGACAGAGATGTACTGGCCCAGTTTTGCACCGGCCAGATCCTCTTCGTCGATATCGATCTCGTTGGTGATACGGCGGTTTTCCGGTTCCAGGAAAAAGACACCGTCTTCGTCCTGCGCCAGACGGCCTACCAGCTGTGTGGTGTTGTGCTCCAGTACCTTGACGATCTTGCCTTCCTGACGGCCGCGGCGATCGACACCGCTGATACGCACCTGCACCCGGTCACCGTCGAATACGGATTCCATCTGCTTGTTAAACAGAAACAGATCGTCGCCACCTTCGTCGCGGGAGAGGAAACCAAAGCCGTCTGGGTGACCGATTACCGTGCCGGTAACCAGCTCGTCGGCACGCAGTACGCTGTACCCCTTGCGCGGGTGGAAGATCACCTGGTTGTCGCGCTCCATCGCACGCAGGCGACGGCGCAGGGCTTCCTGTTCCTGCTCATCATACAGCTGCATGGCATCAGCCAACTGGTGGCGGTTCATGGAGGTGTCGCGTTCATTCAGCAGGTTCAGGATGAAGTCACGGTCCGGGATCGGGTGGCTGTATTTCTCTTTGTCTGAGGATTTAATCGCCCCAGAGATTTGCTTATTCATTCTCTATTCTCAAAAAAGCCCTCATCGGTGCGTGATGTGCGTTATGAAATGCGATGTAAGAACAGATCAGATAAACGCGGCAGCGATGCTGGCTGGTGTCACTCAATGTGTGAATGACGTCAATTCAGTAGACATCCGCGCTTGGCGGTATGTCGTGGATTCATGCCAGGTCTTCTATCAGACCTCTCGGGGCATTTGGGTGACTTAGCGGCTTATGGCCTGAGGGTGTGTTGGCACTCTCCAAGGCGCGGTAGCGGATAGGTCGGTTGCTTAAAAGCAGCTAATACGGCCAAAAACAACACTCAACTGAAAGTATGATGCACGTATGTTGCAAAGATCTTTAAGCGCGGGAAATAACACTGGAATTCAAAACTGCGGGACGGGAATACTGTAGCAGTAAAACGGCGTGCGGAGATTTAAACATAGAATTGTTTCTCGATAGCGGACAATCTACAGCACGCTGGTTAATTGTCAACCAATTTTGCTGGAAAGTGCCCTGCGCCAGGAACAATGCATAGCTCGGGCGCCACCGCTTACGCGTCCTGTGATGTTGCTCTTATATCCGCTGATCCGGCGCCGTGACGTTTTTGTGATACCTGCCTGCTAGACTTCCTCATAATCCGATAAAACAGTGGCAGTGCCCCGTGGGGCGCTCGGTTGCATCATGGAAAAGAATATCCTGGTCATCGAAGACAATAGGGATATTGCACAGCTGGTGATGGTTAACCTGCGCGATAAACACCTGCACGTTGAACATGCTGATAACGGCTGCACCGGTCTGGCGCGGGCGATGAGTGGGCGATACGACCTGGTGATACTGGACCTGATGCTGCCGGAGGTGGATGGCCTCGATATCTGCCGTAACCTGCGCAGCGAAAAGGTCTACACGCCGATCCTGATGCTGACTGCACGCACCTCGGAGCTGGACCGGGTACTTGGCCTGGAGATGGGGGCCGATGACTATCTCACCAAACCTTTCAGCGTGCCGGAGCTGGTGGCACGGGTGAACGCCATTCTTCGCCGTTCCGATCAATACCAGTCGGCACAAGCGGAAGCGCAACACTCACCGCTGCAATTTGGGGATCTGCGGATCGACCCGGCAACCCGCCAGGTAAGCGTTCAGGACGCCCCTATCGAATTGACAGCGAAAGAGTTTGATCTGCTGTGGCATTTTGCCAGCAACCCCGAACGTGTATTTACCCGCGAACAGCTGCTCGACACCGTGTGGGGCTATGGTTATGAAGGCTACGATCACACCGTCAATTCCCACATCAACCGCCTGCGTGCCAAAATCGAACCCGACCCGGCCAAACCGCGTTATGTGATGACCGTCTGGGGCGTGGGCTACAAGTTCTCCGGACGTGACAGCGGTGATGGTGCCACGCCATGTTAAAGACCTTATACAGCCGTCTGGCATTAACCCTGTTCCTGCTGCTCTGTGTAGTGGGGGTGCTGTTTATTCAGTTGATCGGACACTCGGCCACCATGTACCAGCAGGAGGTGGTACAGAAACTGAACCGCGAGCTGGCGTCACATATCGTGGATGAGTATGCCCTGATTCAGGGGCGTCAGGTCAACCGTGGGGCGCTGGACCAGTTGTTCCACCATCTGATGGTCATCAATCCGAGCATTGAGCTCTATCTACTCGACGAGCAGGGGCGGGTATTGGGATATTCCGCACCCGAAGGCAAGGTGAAGCGGGATCAGGTTGCCCTTGAACCGATCCGGCAGTTTATGGAGAGCAATGCACCCTATCCGCTGGAGGGGGATGATCCACGCGACCCGGTCGGTCAAAAGGCATTTTCCGTAGCGCCCATATTTGACGGCGAGCAGATACAGGGTTACCTCTACATCATCCTGGGCGGGGAACAGTTCGACCATGTGATGGCGATGCTGGGGCAGAGTTATATCCTCGACTCCTCCCTGCAGGTGTTTGTGATTGCGTTGGCGGTTGCGCTGATGGGGGGCTTGTTAGTGTTCGCTTTCCTGACCCGACGTCTGCGCCAGTTGGGCAACATCATGCGCCAGTATGGCAACGGCCAACAGCAGGATGACGCCAGATTTCGATACCCGCGCCGGTCGAACGATGAGATTGACCGGCTGGGCCAGCAGTTCAACGCGATGGCGGACCGGATCAGCGAGCATGTGGGGGAGCTGAAGCGGGTCGATAACCAACGCCGCGAAATGGTGGCCAATATCTCCCATGACCTGCGCACGCCGCTGACCACCTTGCGCGGCTATCTGGAAACCCTGGACCTGAAGCACGGTCAACTGACGGAGCAGGAGCAGCGACAGTACCTGCAAACGGCGCTGAGCCAAAGCAAGCGGCTGGGCACCATGGTGGAGGAGCTGTTTGAGCTGGCACGGTTGGATTCCTGCGAATCGGTGATCTATGCCGAGCCGTTTTCCATGTGCGAACTGGTGCAGGATGTAGCCCAGAAATACCAGCTGCGGGCGCAGGAGAAGTCGATCACGCTGGAAGTCCACCTGAACCCGGCAACACCGCCGGTCTATGGCGACATTGCTCTGATGCAACGGGTGCTGGAAAACCTGCTGGAAAACGGCCTGCGCCATACACCTGAAGGTGGCACCATCCGTATCCGTGTGGAAGTGGACTCCGGCAACGTGGTGGTGCAGGTGGCGGATACCGGTTGTGGCATACCGGAAGAGGACATACCGCACCTCTTTGAGCGCTTCTACCAACGTGATTCCAGTCACTACGACGCGGACAATGCCGGTCTCGGCCTAGCCATCGTCTGGCGTATTCTCGAACTGCACGGCAGTGCTATCCAGGTTTGCAGCAAACCCCAGCAGGGCACCACTTTCCTCTTTCGTCTCCCCTTCTAAAGCCTATTGATCACTGTGATCAATTTGTGAACATTTCGTGATCAGCGTGTGAACGCGACAGGCAACAATAAAGTCCGGTAGCAAAACAAAAAGGGGATGAGCATGACTCTTTTAAAACAAGTCGGGACCTCCTGTCTGATCGTGGGCGCGCTGGCGTTACCGTTTACGGCAGAAGCAAAATACCGTGAAGATGGCCGTGGCACCGGTCCGGTGATTTTCGTGACCTCGCAGGGCCTCTATTACGACTCCATTGTGCTGACCGACCTGCCGCCGATGAAAGGCCGGTTCCAGGAACTGGTAGTGGGCATGAACGGTCTGGAAACCGAATACGGCCCCGGAGAACCGGGCCACCTGGGTGGCCGCTGGTGGGTGGACGCCAATGAGAACGGCATGATGGATTTGGAAGATGCCTACTTTCTGTGCCCATTGCTGGGGCCGGGACGCGAAACACCTTAAGCGTAATGTCTCATGCGATATGGCTTAATCCAGGATGAAATACCGTCTCACAGATCGCCTATATCCACGCCTTAAAAACGTGGCTGTAGGCGATATCCCCCGCCACATAAAACAACAACACAGCCATTCCTAAGTTCAGCACCCGAAAATAGCTGGGTTTGCTGATCCATCCACTCAAATATCTGCCCATCAGCATATACGCCGTGGGTGCACCAAAGGCTATTGTCGCCAGCACCAGAGACCAGAGCAGAATCGAAATACCCGAGATATCCGCTGCCGGAAACTGCACCGTGGTGATTGGCAAAATCGCTATCGGTGCTTTCGGATTCAGCAGTTGCATTATAAGCCCCGAGCGAAACGTCAGTGCAGTCTCAGGCTGTGAGCGAGCGCTTACCTTCACATTGGCGCGGGCAACCTTAAACGCCAGGTATGCGATATAGATGCACCCCAGCACGCCGATCACTATCTGGTATTTAGGCGAGACCAGCCACGCACCGGTATAGCCAAACAGCAGGAACAGCAGCAACATCGCGCTGCCTACACCGACGCAGAACGTCAGCCGGGTGTGGGCGTTTAGCCCGGTATTCAGGCTAAGCAGATTCACCGGGCCGGGGGTGTACATAATGCCGAACGCGTACGCGAGTATTTCAACCATCGTGAAATCCCTAAAAGTAACAGAATGATTTAGATTGGGTGGTAGTGAGGAACTACTTACCGATAAAGTGCTGTTGGTACTGACGTGGTGTCATACCGTAGGTTGGCTTAAAGCGCCGGTTGAAATGGCTCAGGTCGCTAAAGCCGTAGTCAAACACCACATCCTCAAGCGGTTGGCCCGTTTCCAGAGCCTCGCGTGCTTTGTTGATGCGGCAGTTGATGATGTACTGGTGTGGCGTGATGCCAAACTGCTGCCGGAACATGCGCAGGAAGTGGTACTTCGAAAGATTCGCCTGCTCGCTGATCTCATCCAGCGACATCTCATCCATCAAATTGGCGTGGATATAGTCCCGCGCCTGCAGCAGCAAACGATCGACGTTACGCACCACACGATCCGGTGAATACTCGCCGTAACACTGAGCGATCCGCGCCGCCAGTTGGTAAAGTTCGCACTCCTGCTGCAGTTTGTTATCGCTTTCGTCTTCCAGCAACAACGCCATATTCAGAATATGCTGGCGTAGCTGTGCATCATTGATCAGCGTATCGGCAATGCGGAAATCCCGACTCTGTTTGACGCCCGCCGTCGCCAGCATCGGCTCCAGCTGATCCGGATGGATATACAGCATCCGGTAGCGCAGGGCATCGTCCACGCCGGAGTGCCCGTCGTGTACCTCGCCCGGATTAAACACAATGATGTTGCCCGGCAGACTGCGGTGGAAAGCGCCGCTGGAGAAGAAATCCTGACGACCGGCCAGAGTCACGCCAAACGAAAACTCCTCGTGGGCATGTTTGCCGTAGGAGAAATCATCGATCTGCGCGCGCAACGCCGTCACCTGCTCAAGGTGCTGGCTTTTGGCGAACTGGAACTGGTTGTCTGGTTTCATGATCGTTAATGCCCTGACCACATCAAAATTGCCGGAAGTGATGTTGATCAGTGTAGGGGAGGGCGGCCGGAGATGACTAGAACGAAATTGCGGAGATTGAGGGTCTTTGTAGCAGCCCGCTCTGAGGGCGACAATCTCGTTTAGTATTGCGCTTCATGTCGGGAAGTTTCGTCGTCATCGGAGGTGATTAAGCTTCCGGCATGCTCTACAGGGTATGTATATCGACATTCCTAGGCGGATTAACCTCAGAAACACCCCAAAATAGTGTAACCTTTATCTAATCACGCTGTCTTACAGCCCGACGTGACTGACTGCACTCAATACCGTAGCGGGCACAGCGCTTTTTTGGTCGATCTATTGGTAAAGCAAGACTTATGACATTGTTGGACTTTAAAAAAACCAAACTCTTTCTATTTGTGCTCTTCATCTACAGCCCGTGGGTGATGGCGGAGATCAACCTCTTTAAAGATGAATACGGCAAAACCAACTGGCAGCATCTGGCGAACTGGAGTAGCGGTACACTGATCATCATCCTGACGATCACCGCCACTTACCTGTTTATCGCCCGCCGCAAAGCCTTTGTTGCCAACCGCGAACTGGATGCCATCCGCAAAGAGCTGGAAATGCGTGTGGAGGAGCGTACCGCCACGCTACAAGAGACCAACAAGGCATTGGAATCGGAAGTGGCCCAGCACGTGGTTACTGCTGATCAGTTGCGTGAATCCGAGTCTTACATCAAAGATATCCTCACCTCGATGCCGCTGATGCTGGTGGGCCTCGATAAAGAAGGTCGTGTCACCCACTGGAACCGCATGGTGGAAGAGCTGTCCGGTGTGCGCTCTGAAGATGCGCTGGGTAAAACCCTGTGGGAAGCGTACCCAACGATGACGGTGGTGCCGGAGCATATCCAGCAGGCAATTGAGCAGAAGAAAACCATCCACCTCAAGCAGAGTATGCGCAGCCTGCGCCACTTTGATATCACCATCTATCCACTGCAGGGTGACTACGAAGGTGTGGTGATCCTGGTGGATGATGTGAGTAAGGAAAAAACCGCCGAGAACCTGCTGATCCATAACGACAAGATGTCCTTTATGGGTGAAGTGGCGTCGACCATGGCACACGATATCAACCTGCCGCTGCAGGCGATCCTGATGGATCTGCGCCGTTTCCATAATGTTCTGGCGGATAGCCAGCAAAAGGATGGCGGTGCTCAGATGGCGCTGCTGGAAGATATCGCCAAGGACATGTCGAACCGTGGTGACCAGGTGTCCAAGATCATCAACAACCTGCTGACTTTCTCCCGCAGCCGCCACAGCGAAAAACAGCTGACCAACATGGTCGATGTGATGGAGCACACGGTTGATCTGGGTAAAGAGGTGATCTCCGGTGATGATGCCTTGGCCTTTAACCAGGTGAAGCTGGACTGGCAGATTGAGAAAAATCTGCCACAGGTGGCCTGTTATATCACCGAGATACAGCAGGTGTTCCTGAGTCTGTTCCGTCACTCCCTGATGGCATTGCAGCAGCGTGCCGCCAAAGAAGAGTTTGAGCCGACCATCAAGATCGTGCTGGCGCAGGGCTACGACAGTTTCTGGATCAAGATACAGCACAACGGTATTGGCCTGAGCAGCGATGAACAGATGGGGCTGTTTGAACCGTACTT
The DNA here is from genome assembly GCF_029961155.1 of Pontibacterium granulatum. Lineage (GTDB taxonomy): Bacteria > Pseudomonadota > Gammaproteobacteria > Pseudomonadales > Balneatricaceae > Pontibacterium > Pontibacterium granulatum. The sequence continues at coordinate 226,118 of NZ_JASBRH010000007.1, forward strand.
CAGCGACAACAAGGAAGCGGAAGGGTTTGATGCCGGTCAGCACCTGTCGTTCTCGTATTACATCATCACCGAACAGCACCAGGGTCACATGGCCGTGACCTCCGACCCGGCGGTGGGATCTACCTTCCATATGGAACTGCCGCTGCCGCAGTAATTGGTTTGGGCTTAATAGGGGTAACGGTGCAATACGCTTTGCTATTGCACCCTACGATTAAGCCGGATTAAAGCAAAAGAGTAGGGTGTGTTAGCGCAGCGTAACGCACCGCTTTGCTGCAGATATATTTGAATCAATTTGCTCATCCCTTTCTTTATCGCGATCTTAACCCTCTTAAACGGAAGCACTCACTATGTCTAAAACCGTTGTAATTACCGGTGCCAATCGAGGTATCGGACTGTCCTTCTGCCGACTGTATAAAGCCCAGGGCTGCACCGTGTATGCCGCATGTCGTACCGCCTCCCCAGAGCTTATTGCATTGGGTGTTGAGGTAATCGACGGTGTTGATGTGTCAGAGAAGCAGGGCATTGCGCGTCTGGCGTCCGTGTTGGCTGGCGTGAGTATTGATCTGCTGATCAACAACGCAGGCATCCTGCGTGATGAGGTTCTTGGGAATATCGATCAGGATTCGATTCGCAAGCAGTTTGAGACCAACGCACTGGCGCCGTTGATGGTGACTGAAGCCCTGATGAACAATCTGGCGGTAAACGCAAAAGTTGCGTTGATTACCAGTCGTATGGGATCAGTGGCGGATAACACCAGTGGCGGTCGCTACGGCTATCGCATGTCCAAAGCCGCGCTGAATATCGCCGGTATGTCATTGTCACATGACCTGAAAGCGCAGGGTGTCGCAGTAGCAATTTTGCATCCGGGGTTGGTGGGTACAGAGATGATCGGTGGTCACGGCGATATCACTCCTGACCAAGCGGCAGAGCGTCTGTCGCAGCGCATTGAAGAGCTTAACCTGAGCAACAGCGGCACATTCTGGCACTCCAACGGTGATGTGCTGCCTTGGTAAATGGGTAATCGTGTAGGGTGCATTTGTAGGGCAGCCTTTAGGCTGCCGGCACCCTAAAGGGGTGCCCTACAATCGATCCCCAAACGCCCAACCAATCCCCTCACGAAAAGATCGCTTCACCTTTCTGATCGATAAAGATCTTCGCCTTCTCGTGCGCCCGCTTCACGCACACCTCCTCGGCTGCAACACGGTCCACCAAAGAGAAGCTATGCTGCTTGTCCTTCTTCGAGATATTACCGCTGATCCGGTAGTGAGTACCGTCCTGTTCAGGTGTCGCCATAATCGTAAAACCCTTGTAGCGCACAGCGCCTTCAGGCAGTGGAGCGAAGAAAGATTTCAGTGCTGACAGTAAGCTCATGGTGGTCTCCTAATTCTTATTTTCTTTTGATCTTAGGAGCAGCGGATGGTGAAAAGGAAGGGATTAGATACCAAGGCACAGGGCATTCAGGCGAAGTGGGTACTTAAGTTGTATATATGCGTTGTTAGGTAATAGAACCTTTAGACGTCCTAATTGGAGTGTTTTGACGCTGGAAAAGCGGACAAATATCCTGCATTATCAATCGATTACGGATGACGCTGGAGTGATATCACGCTGGTGTAAACAATCAATATGCGCATGCTCATTTTCATCGGAAGAGAATAAGATATACGATCCATAACTCCCTTTCTCTTCTGCATGTTAGTGGCATCTTTTGGGTGGCAGGATATTTCAGAAATATAAGTCAGCGCTCAACTAGAATGTTAGCAGCAATTCATCATCGATATGTTGAAGTAATCAATGGATAAACTTAGAGAGTTACTAGATAAGGGATTTTTTCCTATACAACTGCCACCATCTTTTACGACACGAACATTCTCAGAAAACTATAAAAAATTTGAAGGAAGATGGAATGCACAAAAAGATCCTGATACACGCTCAGAGAAATTTTCTGTTGCAAGGTCATCCTACTATCGGCGAGTTACAAGTATAGTTAACCCTATTAGCTATTTCTTTTTGACTAAAGAGATTGCAACATACTGGGTAGAAATAGAGAAACACTTTCGAAAGAGTAAAATATCTCTCAGTAAACCTAAACTGTCACCCACTTTAAGGGCTATAGAAATTAGTAGATTTAGTGAGCTCTATGAAGCGAAAGTGACTAAGTCCGCTGGTTACAGATACGCTCTAATCACCGATATAACAAGTTATTTCCCAACAATTTATACCCATACAATTCCATGGGCATTACATGGAAGAGATGTAGCAAAGAAGAATAGAAAATCAAGTGCTGCTTATTTTGGGAATATCCTTGATGAGAGAAGTACCAAATTACAGGATGGACAGACGATTGGCCTACCTATAGGCCCAGATAGCTCACACATAATCGCAGAAATTATTGGTGTGGCTATTGATAAGGATTTAAGGAAAGCTCTTGGGTATTGGCCACGTGGTTTTAGGTATGTTGATGACTATTGCCTATTTTTTGACAGGCGAGAGGAGGCTGAAAAAGCCTTGGCTGAACTAACTAAGGCTGTCAGCAACTATGAATTACAGATAAACCCATCAAAGACACGAATTGTTGAGGTAAGGGCCCTTGTAGAAGAATCGTGGAAATATAGTATCCGAAAATTAAAAATTTCCGATGAAAAAAGAAAGCAAAGAGATGATATTCATAACTACTTTGAGGTGTTGTTTTCTGTTGAAGGTAAATTTCGAGATGAGGCGCTTGTTAAATATGGATTGAAGCAGATTTCTTCGACGATCATAAAAAAGTCAAATTGGGATATATTTGAGGCTTATTTGCTAAAGTGTGGGTACAGCTTTCCAAATACACTGCAGGTTATTGCAAATATCTTGGCTACATACCATGGCTATGGTTATGAATTAAATAAGGAGGCGATTGAGAGGTTTTGTCATAATCTTATAATTAATCATTCTATATCTGATCATCATGGTGAGGTGTCATGGCTTTTAATAATATGCAAAGAACTTGGGTTGAATATAAAGCGTGATGTTGTGCGTGAAGTAGAGGGAATGTCTAATTCTGTCTGCAGTCTACTGATTCTAGATATGTTTAACAGTGGACAAATAAAAACAAACTTGCTTGCAGATAATCTAAGGAAATATTCAAATGCTGAAGCCTTGGAAGGAACAAGCTGGCTTCTTGCTTATGAGGCTGGAAGAAGAAAGTGGCTCAAAAATGATTCTACAGACTTCATAAAATCACACCATTTCTTTGGTGCTTTACTTAAACACAAAGTAGAGTTTTTTGATCCAAGTATCAAAATAAAGCCAATATTTAAACTAAAAGAATCTGAAGGGGATATTGATTTGTCCTGGTTGTTCGATAGTGATGAACACATTGAATATCACTTTGACTTCGATGACCAGGATGAGGAATATTTCGACGAAGCCCCTCATTCTAAAGGGGAGTATGATGAAGAAGATTATGAGGAAGATGAGGATGAAGAATTTGACGATTTTTCCGATTTCTAACAAACTGCTGTCAAGTAAATATAGGTAATGCCTACGGCGTACCTGATTTAGTCATAAAATGACAAGGAGAGTGTATGAACCAGAGATATCTACCATTAGCATTTCTATACGCATTTTTGATCGTTTGTCTTGTCTTTATGCCAAGCTATAGCTTAGATATTCCTCTGTCTAAAGAAGCCTCTGTTATCTGGTTGGCAATATTTCTTCTTTTTTTGAAGTTTGTGATAACAATGTCTAAGGTTACTAGGCAAGAATTATTTAATTGTTTTTCTTTTGTAAAAGGTCGTGTTTTTTCAATGGAAATGAAAACTACTAAAGTAACAAACAGATTGTTGTTTGCGGGTGGCGCATGTTGGTTTCTGATTCTTTTTTTTAAAGAAACGCTGTTTCCTCTTCCATTGTTTGTTTTAGGTTCTATTCTTTTTGTTTGGGGGCTTTCTCGGTTTCTTGAGGAAAATTCCGTATATCGATTTTCTGAATCATATATTTCTAATAGATGGCTGCTAGGCGGTTTGTCTTCGTTTATTTTGTACTGGGCTGGTTTTAATAGCGCGTCGCAAATAAATTCTATGTTTGGTGTGGATCCAGGTTTTTTTCCTTTTACTATTTCAGCGATGGTTTTTTATAATGTTGCGGTTATTTTGTTTTTGTTAATGATTCCCGTTTTTTTTGTTTCGTCTTCTATTTTGGTTGCTGGAATTATAAAGGATTTAGTTAATGATAAAGATGAAGGTAGAGATAAGCGTGAAGATGGGGATGAAGGTAATGTCTATGCTGTCTTGATTTCTATAGTGGTTTTTAGTGCATATGCTTCAGTTGCTGGCTTGATAATGCTATCCCCAAACACTGAAAGTGTAGCTGTGAAATCTATTGCTATGAAAACAGACTTTAATTCTAAACATTACTGTAAAGGTGAGCATCTAAAAGATAAGTCTGTGATTTTTATTGGACCAAACTCTAATGTTGTTCTGGCTGAAGCAGTTGATAATAGTAAACAACAATTTTCAGTGCAGAAATGTGTGTCTCTTTAACAAACCAATCAATCACCGCCCTCCAGGCTCGGTCCTTCAAACTGCAGTACCTTTTCTCGATCCGTGATTGGTGCGTTAACCTTTAGTAAGAAAGGCCACTGATTCCCACCAGCGGCCTTTTCAGTTTCAATCTTTAGAAACCATCAATCCTCAGCGTACGCCTCAACCGGAATGCAGGAGCAGAACAGGTTGCGGTCGCCGTATACGTTATCGATACGGTTAACCGTTGGCCAGATCTTGCTTTCTTTCAGTGCCGGTACTGGGAACGGGCCCTGAGTGCGGTCGTATTTGCGGTCCCACTCTGGATCGATCAGGTCTTCCAGGGTGTGAGGGGCGTGTTTCAGCGGGTTGCTGTTTGCGTCCATCAGACCTTCTTCAACCTGACGGATCTCTTCGCGGATCTTAACCATCGCTTCGATGAAGCGGTCCAGCTCTGCTTTGGACTCGGATTCGGTTGGTTCGATCATCAGGGTGCCCGCCACCGGGAAGGACATGGTCGGCGCGTGGAAGCCGAAGTCCATCAGGCGTTTGGCCACGTCTTCTTCGCTGATACCGGACGTTTCCTTCAGTGGGCGCAGGTCGATGATGCACTCGTGCGCAACGCGGTTGTTGCGGCCGGTGTACAGCACCGGGTAGTGCTCGCTCAGTTTTGCGGTCAGGTAGTTGGCATTCAGCAGGGCGTTTTCAGTTGCCAGACGCAGGCCGTTACCACCCATCAGTGCGATGTACACGTAGGTGATCGGCAGGATGGAGGCACTGCCCCATGGTGCTGCGGAAACGGCACCGTTTTCTGCCTTAGGGCCGTCGATCTGCTGTACTGGGTGGTTGGCTACGAACGGTGCCAGGTGGGCTGCTACGCCGATTGGACCCATGCCCGGACCGCCGCCACCGTGTGGGATACAGAAGGTTTTGTGCAGGTTCATGTGGGAGACGTCTGCACCGATCGCCGCAGGCTGGGAGATCGCTACCTGTGCGTTCAGGTTCGCGCCGTCCATGTATACCTGGCCACCGTTGTCGTGCACGATCTGGCAGATCTCTTTGATCCCTTCCTCGTACACACCGTGGGTGGACGGGTAGGTGATCATCAGGCAGCTCAGGTCGTCTTTGTGCTCTTCTGCTTTCGCCTGCAGATCAGCGATGTCGACGTTACCTTTGTCGTCACAGCTAACCAGTACCACTTTCATATCCGCCAGTGCTGCAGATGCCGGGTTGGTGCCGTGGGCAGAGGTTGGGATCAGGCAGATGTTGCGGTGGCCTTCGCCGTTCGCCTGGTGGTATTTGCGGATCGCCAGCAGGCCCGCGTATTCACCCTGAGCACCGGAGTTTGGCTGCATGCAGATTGCGTCGAAGCCGGTGATGGCGCACAGCATCTCTTCCAGCTCGTCGATCATCTGCTTGTAACCCTGGGCCTGATCCATCGGCGCGAACGGGTGCAGATTACCGAATTCCGGCCACGTGACCGGGATCATCTCTGCGGTGGCGTTCAGCTTCATGGTGCAGGAACCCAACGCGATCATGCTGTGGGTCAGGGAGATATCCTTGTTCTCCAGCTTCTTCAGGTAACGCAGCATTTCGGTTTCGCTGTGGTAGCTGTTGAAGACCGGGTGGGTCAGGATAGCGGATTCGCGGTTGAGGTTGGCCGGGATGGAGCTGCTGCCGTTCGCCGCCAGTTCTGCGTCGATTGCGTCCAGATCCAGACCGTGGTTATCACCCAGGATCGCTGTCCACAGGGCTTCAACGGCTACGCGGTCGGTGCGCTCGTCACAGGTGATACCCAGCTTGTCGCTGCCGTTCTTGCGCAGGTTGATGCCTGCTGCCAGGGCTGCGTCGTATGCCGCATCGCGCTTGTCGCCCAGGTTCAGGGTCAGGGTGTCGAACCAGGTGTCGTTCGCCAGTTCGATGCCTTTGCTCTGCAGACCTGTCGCCAGGATGTCGGCCATGCGGTGGATGCGACCGGCGATGGTCTTCAGACCTTCAGGACCGTGGTAGATGGCGTAGAACGCCGCCATGTTGGCCAGCAGCACCTGGGCAGTACAGATGTTGGAGGTCGCCTTTTCACGGCGGATGTGCTGCTCGCGGGTCTGCATCGCCATACGCAGGGCTTGCTTGCCACGGGCGTCGACGGATACACCGATGATACGGCCCGGTACGGAACGTTTGTACGCATCACGGGTAGCAAAGAATGCTGCGTGTGGACCACCAAAGCCCATCGGTACACCAAAACGCTGTGCAGAACCGAAGACTACGTCGGCACCCAGCTCGCCAGGAGACTTCAGCAGCACCAGGCTCATGATGTCAGCCGCCGCACAGAACAGCGCTTTCTTGGCGTGAACCTTGTCGATCAGCTCGGCGTAGTCGTTGACCTCACCTTCAGTACCTGGGTACTGAGCCAGCACACCAAAGAATTCGTGCTGGTCGACCAGTTCGTTCAGATCGCCAACGATCACTTCGTAACCCAGTGGCTCAGCGCGGGTTTCGATAACGCTGATGCTCTGTGGGTGAACGTTGCGGTCCACCAGGAAAGCGTTGGCTTTCTTGGCTTTCGCCATACGCTTACACAGGGTCATCGCTTCTGCGGCCGCGGTTGCTTCATCCAGCAGGGAGGCGTTGGCTAGATCCAGACCGGTCAGGTCCAGAACCATCTGCTGGTAGTTAAGCAGGGCTTCCAGGCGACCCTGGGACACCTCTGGCTGGTAGGGGGTGTACGCGGTGTACCAGCCTGGGTTTTCCAGGACGTTACGCAGGATAACGTTCGGTACGATGGTGTCGGTGTAACCCATACCGATCATGGAACGGTTGATGACGTTCTTGCTCGCAACCTCTTTCAGGTAAGTCAGTACTTCCTCTTCGGTGCGGCTTTCGGCCAGGTTGATCGGTGCCGGTACGCGGATCGCTTCCGGTACGGTCTGATCGATCAGTTCGTCTAGGGTGTTTACGTCCAGATATTGCAGCATGGCTTGCTGCTCGGCCGCGGATGGGCCGATATGGCGCGCGACGAATGCGTCCTTCTGTTCCAGATCGGACAGCGTCGGCTGGTTGGTTGCCTGCATTTTTAGTCCCCGAATAAAACGGTTAAAGATTCTCCCCAGGCCAGGTGCAGTGGACCGAAGAAAACCGTGAATAATACGTATACCGTATTGGATAAAAATTGGTCGCTAATAATACCGTTTTATGAATCAAATGTGACCAGTGTTATCCAAAAGTTTATTTTTGGAAACTTTGACGCATTTGTGGTTTTCCCTTACGCAAAAAGTCTTTGCTTTCATGGTGATGCGACAGGATGACGCGCGACAACCTGCCGCGCGACGCCGTGTCACATCTGAAAGCGGGAACCTTTTGATTAGACTCTGCCGCCATCAGTTTAGAGAGTTCTAATAAAGGGGTTCGTTGTGAACAAACAAGCACTCACCATTGCCGTTGCAATGGCAGTATCCACCATGGCGCAGGCTGCCGATTCGGAGGGCAATCTGGTTATCGAAATCAACCGTGGTCTGCCGCAGCTGGAAACCACCGTGCGTGAAACCACCACCGGTGTGCAGGCTTCGCCGGTGTCTGATGGCGGTGAGCTGTTGAAAAGTCTGACCGGTGTATCCGGTATCCGTATGGGCGGCCGTGCCATCGATCCGGTGATCCGTGGCCAGAAGGAAACCCAACTGAATATCCTTCTCGATGGTGGTTACATCCACGGTGGTTGCCCCAACCGTATGGACCCGCCAACCGCATACACCTCGGTTGAAAGCTACGACCGCGTCACCGTAATAAAAGGTAACCGCACCGTGGTCTACGGTGGCGGTGGTTCCGGCGGCACCGTGCTGTTTGAACGCGACTGGCCGATGATCGACGAGAAAGGCTACAACGTGGAGCTGGCCGGTAGCTACGAGGGCAACGGTGATAAAGGCGAGGTGGGTTTCGATGCCGCGATGGGTGACGATGATACCTACCTGCGCTTTATCGCGCATCATTCCGAAGCGCAGGATTATGTAGACGGGAACGGCAATAAGGTGGATGCCGAGTACGAAAGTGATTCCAACGCGCTGCTGGCCGGTATCCGCCTGAGCGAACACACCACTTTGGAAGCAAGCGTCGAAAAGTCCGGTGAGGAAGACGTGGAATTTCCGGGTGCGATGATGGACAGTCCGTTTGCCGATTCTGAAAGTACCCGTCTCAAGCTGACCCATGATTTCCGTAGCAGTCCGATACAGTACTTGCGGGTGGACCTGTACCAGTCCAATGTGGATCACTTGATGGAAAATACCACCATGGAAGCGCCGTCGACCTCGGATACCAAAGGTTTCCGCGTGCTGCTGGAAGCCAACGCAGCAGATATCGACTGGACCTTTGGTGTGGATACGCAGAACAACGACCGGAATGCCCAGGGCAATATGGTTTCCAGCGGCGCAGCGGTATTCAGCCACTGGCCGGGTGTGGCGATCGATCAGACCGGTCTGTTTGTTGAAGGCGAAAAAGCGCTGGGTGAAGACGACGTGCTGAAAGCCGGTCTGCGTTATGACCGAGTGGACGCCAGCGCCAGCCGTGCTAACGAAGCCTTTGGTATGGGTGGCGTGAACACCCCAACCAACCTCTACAACCAGAAATATGGCACGACGGATACGGATAGTACCGAAGACAACGTGGGTGGCCTGATCAGCTGGACGCATCGTATCGATGATCAGTACAGCGTGGAAACCACGTTCTCCCGCAGTGTGCGCACTGCTGATGCGACCGAGCGTTATATCGCCAAGGCGAACATGATGGGCATGGGTGCCAAATGGGTGGGTAATCCACAGATCGAACCGGAGAAGCACCACCAGTTGGAAGTGGCGTTGGCGAGCAACATGGCAGATCTGAACTGGATGCTGAGTGGTTGGTACAACCGTGTGGATGACTACATCCTGCGCCAGACCGTCAGCGGCGACGATATCTACCGCAACATTGATGCCGAGCTGTACGGTGTAGAGTTTGAGGTGACCTACCAGCTGAACAGCAATATCACCCTAGGTAGTTCCCTGGCGTGGCTGCAGGGCAACAATGAAGATGGCGGTACAGACCTGTCCCGTATCTCGCCGCTGGAGCTGACCAACTCCCTGGATTACGTGCTTAACAACTGGAAAGCCGGGGTTGAGTGGAAGCTGGTGGATGCACAGAACGATGTGTGCCTAAGCGATTCATCCTGTGGTGGTCAGGACGTGCGTGCTACGCAGGGGTATGGCCTGGTGAACCTACATGGAGAGTACACACTACCGACGGGTGTGACCGTAGCGATGGGTGTGGATAACCTGTTCGACAAGTTCTACACCCTGCACGAAAGCCGCGATTACCTACTGGACAGCGATCCGGTGCAGGTGGCCGAGCCGGGGCGTAATGTGTGGTTGCGTTTGAGTGGTCGTTTCTGAGGTTAAGTCTCTTTCTGTTTTCCCGCCCCAACGGCGCCGTTCCTTTCCTCTCTCATCGTTCGGGGCGGTTCCGTTTTTTTCTTTTCTTCTTTGCATACCCGATGTGTTGGGCAACGCGTTGCGTTGGCCAACCTACAAATGTTTATTCTGTAGCAGCCCGCTCCGAGGGCGACCTCGTTCGGAGGATGGTCGGCACTCAAAGGGTTTAAACGCCTGCTACAAAGGTGCTTCTTACGGTTCGTAGGTCAGCCATCGCGAAGCGATGCCTGACGTGTTGGGCACCGCGTTGCGG
>NZ_JASBRH010000008.1 GCF_029961155.1 Pontibacterium granulatum
CCAAAGGCCTCATCAGCACAACAAGGGATTGGCTCCTGCGCGAGCCGAAGAACAGCTTAATTTACTGTCCGGAATTAGTTGACCACTACAGATTGCCTTTCATGGTTCTTACAGTTTGATCATGAATTCAATGTACTCTTAGAGCGAAGTACGTCAGACGTACCTATCGCCGAATGTTCCGATGATGACCTTAAGATACGGGCGGTGTGGCGCCAAGCCTTGTTAGAGGTATTGGATAAGCTCAGTTCTAAGAAGTCTTTTAAGGAATACCTCAAAGACTACTCAATAACCCACAGTCTGGATATTCGCCCGGAGAAACTCGTTGGGATAAGGAAAGAGTTGGTTCAAGCCGCCCAGGCCATGGATACCAACCGCTTACTTGAGTTGTCGGCTGAGGTCGAGGCATTCAAGACAGAGATTGAACCTGCGACTAAATCTTACCTGGAGGACGTTCTCGTTCTGGGGCGTGTTTCAAAGCAGGTGGAAGAGGTTCGGGTCTGCCAAAATAAAGGGATTGAGCTGCATGTGAAACAGTTATCGGACGATGATGAGCGTTCAAATAGACTACAGATGTTGGATGCTGAGAACGCTCGTCTTGAGGAGAAAGTTACAGACTTATGTGGCTTATTACACAAAGAACGTAGCCATAATCTGACTTTAAAACGCACCTTTGAGTTAGACAATGAGGAAAAGGGACTTTCAGTTCAGAGTCCTTTGTATCGAGCCCTAAGTGAAAATGTAACGCTGCTCGATGTACTCGAAGTTCTGGATCAGCTGTTTCCAGGTACTGTCGTTGTGCTCGATAGCGCGATGGAGAGCGCCGCCGAATCGTCTTACCAAAATGTACGTAAAGTCATTGATATGCTGTTGAAGCTTTGTGGTCCGTACTACCAGGCCATTGTTGTAGATGGATGTCCGGATACTACGGCTAAAGATATTCTCGGAGCAAGTTACCGCGCCCAGGAATCAGAGACAACGCTTTCTATTGCAAAGCTGCGTGCGCAACGTGAGTTTAAGTTCGATGGAAAGGATGTTCTTTTCAAACAACATTTGACGCTTGGTGTGCGTCGTGATGAGAGGTCATGCATCCATGTCTACTTCAAGATTATCGACCGCAAGATGGTTATAGCGTATGTCGGAAAGCACTTGGAAACGTCGAGTTCATAGTGCTACTTCAGGTTCTTGGTCAAAGCCTAACTTTCTAGACAGCTCATGGCTTCTCACAGTGCTACCTTTTGCGTTCATTAGGTCTGAGAGTTACGTATAGGTACCTTAGAAAAAGTCTTTAACCAACTGCTGCTGTTGGTTAAAGACATTAACGCGGGAGCCTATGTAGTGAGAGCTCATAGCTTATTGATTATTAGTGGTCTTACTTAACGACTTTATTGTTTTCGCACACAGGCCTTTTTGCATCCCCTATTAAAACTCAGAGCCCTGAGTATCACCCTAAGAAAGCTGCTATGGATGTGGTTTTCCTGAGCTTTGTCGTAGCGCATTACGGGGATCGCCACGAGAATGTCGGCGGCAATAATCGGCCCCAAGCCAACGTCGAGTGATGAAATGGTTTTTTGTTAGGCCGCTACTTTTATCGATTATGCAACTTTACCTTGTAAATTGAGTGCACTTCCCGTGCTCAGTCGTTCGACTCTTCATATTTTTAACCAATGAAATGCTAATGCAATTGAATATGAGAAGGATTCGCATATAATGTTTCAGATTCAACAGCCGCTTCAATAAGCTTTCCAGTTTGCACCGATGGCATCGAATAGGCATTAGTTAAGTCCTTGTTACTCGGTAGATTATGTAACGGTTGTCAGAAAATCATTCTTACTCATTTGTCGTTTGTGAAGGATCCATGAAACGATTTACCAAGGCTTTCCTTACCGCAAGTATGCTCGGGCTCGGGATTTCCGTGTCGGCAGTGCTACCCGCCAATCCGTTGACTAACAGCGAAAACAAAGCATCTGCATCTCATATGGCGGCGCAGAAATCTCAGTCTCGTATCGATCAATTGGATCTCGCTAACCGTGATGCGCGTACTAAGTACCTGAACAATGCACGCATGGCGGATGTGATTGAGGCATACAACCGACAGATGCAGTTGCTGGTTGCTTCCCAGGAAAGCGAATTGTCGGATCTGGAACTGCAGCTTAAATCGATTGAAGAGACAGATAAGACAGTACTACCGATGCTAAACAGCATGGTTGATACGTTGCAGAAATTTGTGGCTGCGGACCTACCATTTCTTATCGAAGAGCGGACGCAGAGAATCGCCAAATTGAAGGCTGTGTTGTTGCGCGCTGATGTTAGTGTTGCAGAGAAGTACCGCCAGATTCTAGAAGCGTATGTGGTGGAGGTACAGTATGGCCGCACATTTGAAGCCTATAGCGGGCATCTGACAGCGGATGCCAGCCGTCGTCAGGTGAACTTCCTGCGTTTGGGGCGCACCGCGCTGTATTTCCAGACACTGGGAGGACAAGAGAGCGGTATGTGGCTGCCGTCTGAGAATAGCTGGCAGGCGTTGACCGAAGAACAGAATCTGACTTTGCGCAGGGCAATACAGATTGCACAACAACAGCAAGTACCAAGTCTGATTAATCTGCCCCTACCGTTTCCGGAGGTGCGCTCATGATCAAACAGATGGTTATCGGGGGGCTTCTGGGTGCTGGCGCTGTGGTTGTTCAGGCAACAGAGGTACCACACAATCTGGATGGACTTCTGCAAGAGGTGCGTCAGTTCAGTAGCGCCGATGAAGTAGTAAATCGGCAGCGAGAACAGCTGTTTGATGCGGATCTGAAACAGCAGCAAGTGTTGCTGGCAAAAAGTGAACAGCGCTTGCAGGCAGCGGCAACGGAACAGGAGCGACTGAAGAACGCTTTTGATGCAAACGACCTGAAGCTGGCGGAGATGGAGTCTTTGATTCAGCAACGTGCCGGACAGCTGGGTGAGGTGTTTGGCGTTGTCAAAGAGGAGGCCGGCGAGCTGCGTTCTGTGTTGGAGGATTCACTGGCCAACGCCGAATATCCGGGGCGTGCTGACACTTTGGCATTCACGGATTCCAAGCGTGTACCTTCGTTACGAGAACTAGAAACACTTTGGTACCAATTGCAGTTAGAGATGATGGCCTCCGGTCGAATCAGCCGCTTCAACGCACCAGTGGTGAACGACGATGGAAGCGTAACCGAGCAACCGGTGGTTCGTTTTGGCCTATTTTCTGCTGCAACCGAGCAGGGAGATTATCTGAGCTGGGATATACAGCAGCAAAGCCTGACCGTATTGCCAACCCAGCCTGATGGGGCGATGCCGCAATTGCTCGCTTACCTGTCGGGTGCCAGCAACGAGATTCAAATAGACCCGACGCGTGGCCAACTATTTAGGCTGCTCGACCGGCAGCCAAAGTTATTCGAGCGTGTGCAGCAGGGCGGTGAAGTGGGTTACATGATTCTTGCTCTCGGGGCATTGGGGCTGTTGGTCGCGGTCTTGCAGATGTTGAATATGCTTTACAGCGAGGTGAAAGTGCGGGCTCAGCTGAATCGGGCCGATAGGCTAAGCCAAGATAACGCACTGGGCCGTGTCCTGCTGGCGGTAACCAAGCATAACCTGACACAAGAACAGCGGGAGCTGAAAGTGGATGAAGCGATATTGCAGGAACTCCCGGGCATCGAACGCGGCCAGAGTTTTGTGAAATTGCTGGCAGCGGTGGCTCCTCTGTTGGGATTACTTGGAACCGTCATCGGCATGATTGCAACCTTTCAGAGCATCACGTTATACGGAACCAGCGATCCGAAGCTGATGGCTGGCGGAATATCACAGGCGCTGATTACAACCGTACTGGGGCTGGTCGTCGCGATTCCGCTGCTATTCTGCCACAGTTATCTTGCAGCGCGTGGTCGTCGAATGACCCAAATCCTGCAGGAGAAGAGTCTAGGGCTTTTGGCGGATACGCAGCCGGCTCACATGGATGAGGTGTTTGAGCGTGCTGCCTGAATTGCCGGGGCTGCATGACTGGCTGTTTGCATTGGGACAGTTTTTCCACACTGGTGGTTGGGTACTGTACCCAATTCTGGTTGTCAGCTTTCTGATGTTCGCTCTCATATTGGAGCGTGTTATTTACTGCGTGGTCGTTTATCCAAGGCAGAAGACGTACACCGTTTCGGTGCTGGTGTCCGCGACACTGGCAGTAAAAAAACGCAGCCAGTTGTGTGATCTTGACCTTGCGCTCAAAAGCCAGTTTGCCCTGATCAAAACCCTGATTACGCTGTGTCCTCTCATCGGCTTGCTGGGTACGGTGACCGGTATGATCCAGGTCTTTGATAGCCTGGCCCTTTACGGTACCGGCAATCCCCGACTGATGGCAGCGGGAGTTGCCAGTGCAACCTTTCCTACCATGAGTGGTATGGCAGTGGCTGTTGCGGGTCTACTGTTTCACAACCGGCTATCGCGCTGGTCTGAAGTTGAACGCCAAAAGCTACATCTTGTGCTGAACGAAAATCAAGGAGTGCGGTGATGCGTCAGCGTTTGAATCTATCGCAACAGCAGGATGATGCAGAAATAAACATGACGCCAATGCTTGATGTCGTGTTCATTATGCTGATCTTTTTCATCGTCTCCACTTCCTTTGTGCGGGAATCGGGCATCGACGTGAATCGACCGAGTGCGCAGAGCAGCGATACGCAAAGCAAGAACGCCGTGCTGGTGGCAATTACGGCTGATGACGAGGTTTGGTTGGACCGTAAACCGTTGGATCTGCGCATGGTACGTCCGGCAATTGAGCGATTACGCAGTGATCAGGCAGAGATCAATGTTGTCGTGCAGGCCGATGAGGCATCCAGTACCGGGCAATTGGTGAAGTTGATTGACCAACTGCGCTTAGCAAAGGTTCAGTACACCGTGGCCACTCAGGTGGGCGAATAAGCATGATGCGGTTGTTGGTTTCAGCGCCTCTGGCGTTGTGTCTGTCTCTACTGCTCTTTTATGGGCTTGCTCTGATGACCTCTGTGGGAGACAGGCAGGCTCTGTCTACAAGACAGAATCCCGCGCTGGATTTTCTGATGGTGCGGCAGGAGTCTGCGATTGAGGCACGTGAACGTGTGCTCCCGCCGGAGCCGGAAACGCTAATGCCGCAACAGGAGCCCGACATACCTCCGTTACAGCCGCAGACCACCACCCGTCTCAGTGTCGAGCTGCCTGATATGGCAGTGCCGGATATCAGTACGGGGATCGAGGTGAGTCTGTCACCATCACTTCACAACCTCTCTCTGGCCACGCAATCAATGCAGCTGAACACCAGTCCGACAGTGCTGAGCCAGATTCCACCACGCTATCCGCATCGCGCTTTACGCCGCCGTCAGGAAGGGCGAGTTGTTGTGGAGTTTATCATCACGGAGCAGGGCACCGTTAAGTCGGGGTCCGTGACGGTGGTGGAGTCCTCACCGCCGGGGGTCTTTGATCAAGCTGTAATGAGTGCCATTCAAGCTTGGCGTTTTGAGACTCGTACCGTCAATGGTCAAGCAGTGCCGTTCAGGGCGCGTCAGGAACTGGAATTCAGGCTGGAGAAATAGGATGCGTCACTTTCTGATTATTATTCTCCTGCTGCTAGCGTCACCTGTGAGTGTTGCCTCACAATTGCCGCAACGGGACTATCAGTTGCTTATGCAAGCTTCCGATCTCATCGGAGCTGAAAAATACGCTGAAGCATACGCTCACCTTCTCTCGGTAAAAGAGAAGGTGAGTAGCACATATGCCCGCGCCCTGGTGTCCCATAATCTGGGGCAGGTGGAGGTAAAGCGTGAACGCTATAAGCAGGCTTTGGGGTATCTGGGTGAGGCTTATGCGCTTAATGTGTTGCCCAGAGGGCAACAAACTAGTCTGTTAAAAAGCCTGGCCCAGTTGAACTGTATTGAGGAGCAGTGGGAGGATTGCATCGGGTATTTGAAGCAATGGATGCTTAAAATGCCGGATAACGTGAGTGGTGAAGATAACCTGTTGCTGGCGCAAGCCTATAGCCAAACTGAGCAGTGGAGTGAGGTTATAAGTCCGATATCCCGTGCGATTGATAGCCGTGAGGTCGCCCCGGAGAGCTGGCATCAACTGAAGGTCATCGCTCACAGTCGCCAGTCTCATTGGCGCGCTGCGATTCGTGAACAAAAGCGGTTGATCAGTCGCTATGCAGATAGGCCGGGGCATTGGCGACAACTGGTGTCTCTGCACTTGCAGGCAAAGGATCACAAGGCAGCGCTTGCGGATCAACGCATAGCTTTTGAACGGGGAGTACTTCGAGAGCGCAATGATTATCATCTGTTGGCACAGATGATGTTGCGAGCACAGATACCCTATTTTGCGGGTCAAGTATTGGAGAAGGGGTTGGCGCGGGGCGTTTTAGAACCAGACGCCAAAACCTTGCGGCTACTGAGTCGCAGTTGGATCCAGGCTCGTGAGAGCACTAAAGCCGTTAACGCCTTGGAGTGGCTCAACGATGTGGCCCCAACCGAGCAGAGCCTGGCGCAATTGGCTCGCGCTCAGATTGACCTCCAGAAATGGTCAGCGGCACAGCATACTCTGCAAAGGGCGATAGAAAGCAGTCAGGGCGAACAGGGGCAGCTGCAGTTATTGTTGGGTATTACCAGGATAAAGCTCAAGCACTACGATAAGGCGCGTAAAGCCTTGGTTGTTGCAGCCAAAGATAAGCAGCTGAAAACGGCCGCAGAAGGCTGGGTTAGTTATCTTGATCAGATCAGCCCTCCAGCGTGAGTTGACCATTTCCCACCGTGCTTCCCGGATAACCGCATAAGGATGCAGCTATCAATTCAGTGCCACCAGTGTCGGACTGCCGGCTATCGGATCCCGGTGGATCTCCGCCGTAACATCAAATACGGAGCTTACCAGCTCTGACGTAAAAATGTCGGCGGGTGAACCTTGGCGTTGCAGTTGGCCGTGCTTCAGCACTACCAATTCGTCGCAGTAACGACATGCCTGATTCAAATCATGCAACACCACCACAATAGTTTTGCCGGCCTGATTCAGTTGGCGCATCATCTGTAACAACTCAATTTGGTGGCAGATATCCAGCCAGGTCGTGGGTTCATCGAGCAGTACCAGCTCCGTCTGCTGTGCCAGAATCATAGCGATCCAGGCACGCTGACGTTGTCCGCCTGAGAGGGCGGAGGCCGGCTGGTCGGCTAATTCGGTCAGACCAACGTGCTCTAGGGCATCTGAGACGATCTGCTCATCCTCGCCTGACAGTCGACCCCAGCGTCCACACCAAGGTGCCCGCCCGTAACTGACCAGGTCCCGAATACTTATTCCCTCTGGTGTTATCGGAGACTGAGGCAAAAGAGCGAGATGTTGCGATACGGTGCGGCTATTCTGCAGGTGTATGTCTTCACCACGTAACCTCACCGTACCTCGTTCCGGTGTTAGCACACGAGCGATCGTTTTTAGCAAGGTAGACTTGCCGCAACCGTTCGGCCCGATTAGAGCGGTAATCTTGCCGGCACGGATCTCCAGGTCGAGATTGTCGATCACAATTTGCTTGCCATAACTCAGGCGCAGGCCTTCAATGCTCAGATAACTCATTACCAACCTCGATATCGCAACATCAGGAACATAAAATACGGCGCGCCTATAACAGAGGTCAGGACTCCGGCGGGCAGCTCAATCGGTGGGGCCAGTGTGCGGGCAGCGATGTCTGCACAGAGCAATAATGCGGCTCCCAGCAGGGCGGCGGTCGGTACCAGTAACAGGTGACGGCCACCGACCAGCAAACGTGCCAGGTGGGGAGCAACCAGGCCGATAAAGCTAATTGCTCCACATACCGCCACACTGATGGCCGCTAAGGCGACTGCGGTGCTCAGCGCTAGCAGTCGCACTTGCCGTACCTCCGTGCCCAGGCAATGTGCGGTGTCGTCCCCCAATGCCAATAGGTCCAGCTTCCGACTTAGGGTCAATGCAAACGGTATCAGTACCAGAAAACACGGGAGAAGGAGCCAGACATGGGACCAGCCTCTGCCCCAAAGGCTCCCGGTGAGCCACACCAGAGCTGCATTGATCTGTTGTGGCTGGCTACTCAGGAGCCAGTCGACCAATGCGCCGAACCAGAAGCTGAGGGCGATTCCTACCAGTACGAGGCGCGACGGTGAAAGAGCATGATCACCTGTCAGCCACAGCAAGAGAAGCAGTGCCAACAGGCCTCCGATAATAGCTGCGGGGATTAGCCAGCCATACGCTAGTTGTGGAAACAGCAGCAGTGTCGTGGTTGCTGCCAGCCCGCTTCCGGCTGTAACACCGATCAGGTCCGGCGAGGCCAGTGGGTTACGTATCACGCCTTGGGTGAGCGCACCAGCAATGCCCAGAGCCGCTCCAGCCAGTATTGCTATCAGCACGCGTGATAGGCGTAACTCCTGTAGCACCCAGGTGCTCGTCATTGCCTGTTTCAGGTCCAGTGTACCCAACATGACACCTGCTATTGCCAACAGCAGCAATGCACCGGCAATTATTCCCATACGTAGCGCCATTATGCGGTCCTCCCTTGCCGACGTGACAGCCAAATAAAGAATGGTGCACCCAGCAGGGCCAGGACCAATCCTACAGGCGTTTCTGTGGGAAAGATCAGCAGTCGTGACAGGTAGTCCGCCCAGCAGAGTAGAGCTGCTCCCAGCATCCCCGTTGTTGGGAGCAGCATGCGGTAGTCTTGTCCTACCAGCAAGCGTGCCAAGTGTGGCACCAGCAGACCCAGAAAGGCGATTGGGCCGCTTACGGCGACCGCAGATCCAGCCAGCAATACCACGACTGCCGAGACTTGTAAGCGTAAGCGCTCAGGTGAACCGCCCAGGCCAGCTGCTGCTTCATCTCCCAGCGCTAACAGATTTAATTTCTGGCTCAGGAGAAGCGACACTGAGATTCCGAGCAGTACCGCAGGCCAAAGTTGCTGCCAGTGGGTCCAGTCTGTATCAACTAGCGAGCCAGCTAGCCAGGAAACTACGGATTGGGCCTGTTCATCCAGAATTAGAAGGGTACGGGTGAGCGCAAGAAACAGGGCATTTACCGCTACACCCGCCAGGATCATGCGAGAGGGGTGTAAGCGGCCAGTGGTACCACCGCTTAACAGAAACACAGCAGCGCCTGCCAGCAGTGCCCCCAGCATTGTTTGTATCAAGAGGGGCATATCGGATAAGAGCGGGATACTAATGGTTTGCCCAACCACCAACAGGCATGCAGCACCTGCGTTGATTCCAAAAAGTGTTGGTGACGCCAGTGGATTGCGCGTGATGCCTTGCATCAGTGCCCCGGAGATTGCAAGAGCGGCTCCTACGGCGGAGGCAATCAACACGCGTGGCAGTCGGAGGCTGAGAATAAGTTCTGTCGCCAGGGTTTGGTTGCCTGACAGAGCCTCCCAGAGGTGCCGTAACTGCAGATTGAAGGTTGACCCGCCAAGCAAGGCGGTAACAAAGCCACTGGCCAAGAGTAAGAACAGCAGCGAGAGTGGCAAAATCGGTTGGGTACGAAAATACATCAGTCAGATCACCGAACGTGCTCTTGGTGGACCTGCATGACCATCCGACATGCTGTTTCTCTATGACTGATCCTCAATATCGAGCGTAAAGGTGAACGGGATGGATATAGCGCTCGGCAATGACCTGGAGACAGGTTCAATCTACGTAGAAGGTTTGTCCGGATTTCGGACTGAATAGAGTTATAGGTCAACGGAATGCTCGCCTTTCCCTGCTGGCATGCCAGGATACTTTTGTGGGTGCGTTAAGTAATTTTGATAAGCAATATGATAATGATTTGTATTTACTGTGGCAACTTTGTAATGGATACTCTAGTGAGGGTTATGGCGCCGCGGCAATTGACCCGGTGAAACACGGATAGTGTATTGGATTTTCCCATTGGCTCTGGCCAAAACGCAGGCCCGCTGGATTTAACGATAATTACGCCCGTCGACCAGTACCAATCTATTCAGGCTGTTTAGGGAGTTGAACGATGACGCATTTACAGTGGGTGTGTGGACTGCTTAGTGTAGTTCTGATCAATGTTGCATGTGCTCAGCCGCGATCAGAGGCCGGATGGCGGGAAGCACCCCCAGCGAAGTCGCCACGTGTGGTTGTGCTGGAGTACTCCTTCCTGGATGCGGCTATCTTGGCTGGCATCAGTCCTGTTGGTGTTGCGGATGATCGTCGTGAACAGCGTATTTTGCCGGATATAAGGCAGCAAATGGGGGCATATCGGTCGGTTGGGTTACGCGGGCAACCGGATCTGGAAACCATCGCAAGCCTGTATCCGGACCTGATCATTGCTGACCAACTTCGTCACCAGACCATCTACGACAAGTTGCAGGCTATTGCGCCAACAATTCTGCTAGCTAGCTACGGGGCCGGGTATCAAGAGTTACTGCTGGATGCTCGAAAGATAGGCAAAGCGCTGGGGCGTGAGGGTGAGGTAGAACAGGCGTTGCGGCAACATCATCTGACCATGGATCGCTACGCAGCGCAGCTGCAACGTTTATTAAAAGGACAGCGCCTGCTATTTGCTGTTGCAAGTCATAAAAGTGTTACGTTGCATGGCAGCCGGGCCTTTGCCAGCGGCGTGCTGCGACGTCTTGGGCTTAATAATGCGGTCCCACAAAACGATAACAGGCCATATATCCCGGTCGGTCTCGAACAGCTGGCGGGCATCAATCCCGATTGGCTCTTGCTTGGGGATTACGTGTCTCAGCAGGGTGGTGCCGATATCCTAAAGCGCTGGCAACAACATCCTGTCTGGTCGTATTTGGCAGCGGTCAATCAGCGGCAAATCGTTCAGGTCGACCCCAACGCATGGTCATTGGGTCGAGGGATTTTGGGTGCAGAGTTGATTGCCAAAGACGTACTAGACGCGGTGCAGCGTTAATTCAATGGGGCTTTCTGCAAGGCCCAGGCTTAATCCCCCTCCTGCTGGACCCGCGGCGAAATTTCATTCACGACGGGGTGTCTGCATTGGTACGAAGATAGAGATGTTTTGATGAAGCTTGGGTTACGAAAAGTAATTAATAATCATATGTAACTGGTAATGCGAATTATTATCATATAGTATTCGGTCGTGTATGTGAGCTTCCTCCCTCATCGGGTGGCTGTAACGTGCTCATGTAAAAGCTTATTTTCGCGTACCTAGGGAGAGAGGGCACATGGACCCGACGATCGCTCAGAACACATACGATGTGAATAGTTTTCCGGCCTTACAGCGTTTTCAGGTGCAGGCAACACGCAAATGTCTGCAGCAGTTACTGCAGGCAGCCTTGAGAGAGCAAATGCTGAGCTTTGTTGATCGTGGTACAGGAGAGCTGGTTGTGCCAATGTGGCGCAGCCGAGCTATGTTGCTGCTAAAAGGCGTTCGCCAAGTTTCTCTATGCCGCTTCGAAGGGTTTGAGGGTATCGAGCTGATCGGTCATGGATCGGCAGAGAGTCGCGAGCTGAATGATGTACAGGAGCTATTGGCGCTTCTTGCTGTAGAAGCCGGGGCCTGCTTGGCAGACAACGATTGGCGGACTCTGAAAGAGGAGCTGAATAACGGCATTTTCAACAATGCGATGTGTCTGGCCTACCGTCGACGCTGGAATGATGAGTTAGCCCAACAAGTAAAAGACGCTGGCTGTGAAAGTTTCTGGCTATGGGTTCGTGCAGGTGGAGTGGGCAGTGATCCTGCGTTGTTCTTTGAGCAGTGGGCTGCCATCGGACATCCTTACCATCCCTGCTCCAAAACCAAACTAGGATTGAGACCCGCCGAAGTTCTGCAGTATTCACCCGAGTTTCGTGGCGGTGCCAGCGTGCGCTTGGCCGCTGTCCGACGCAGCCATCTGCATGTGCAGCTGAGAATGGATCAAGCTGACACTGCAGTTGATTGGCTGGCCGATCACTATCCAGAGTGGTTGGCACAGTGGCAAGCAGAGTTGGCTCAGCGTGGGTTTGATGCCGATGAATACGCACCGGTGCCAGTGCATCATTGGCAGGCGGAAACGGTGATCCCGCGGCGCTTTGCAGCGGATATCGCGGCGAATCATATCTGTATGTTGGATGGCCCGGAGATGACCACCGGGGCGACCATGTCGTTCCGCACGATGGCACCGATCAATCAGCCATTGGCACCGCATATCAAGCTGCCGGTGGCGGTGCAGGCGACCAGCGCTGTACGCACAGTCTCACCTGCATCCGTGCAGACCGGACCACAGGTCACAGAGATTTTGCAGCAGATCTGCGCGCGGGATGAACATATCGGCACAGCTTTGAGAATTCTGCCAGAGTCGGTCGGAATGCACTTGCGTCGACCAGGCGCAGACGTACATGACGATGATATGCGCTTCCTCTCGGTACTGTTCCGCGGTAGCCCGGCGAGCTGCATCGAAGCCGGCGAAATCGCTCTGGCTGTGGCTGCCTTGTTCGTGGACAGCCCGGTTACTCGAGAGCCTTTGCTGAAGGAGATTTTAACTGCGGCCGGTGCTGACGATGAGCCGGCTATCATGCAGTACTTTGCGGATTATGCATCGCGAGTGCTGGCAGGGCATCTGGACCTGTTCCTGCGCTACGGTATCGCACTGGAAGCGCATCAGCAGAATGCCGTAGCAGTGTTTGACCAGCAACATCGTTTGACCCGAGTGCTTGCAAGGGACTTTGGTGGAATCCGAATACATGCTCCCACCTTGGCGCAACATGGTTTTGAACTGAAACCCTATCCGGGGGCAGTAACGGTCACCACTGATGCGGAGGAAGTACGCAACAAATTCCTGCATGCAGTTCTGCAGGGGCATTTGGGCGAAGTTGTTCTCTGTCTTCATCGTACTTTTGGTATCGCTGAAACAACGCTGTGGCAATGTGTCCAGCAAGTAATCGTTGATCGCTTTACCGATCTGCAGCCGCACGTTCCGTCAGAACGCTGGCAGACGGAGTATCGCGCCATCCTGGAGCAGGACTGGCAGCTGAAAGCGCTGACCCGTATGCGATTGGATGAAACGTCGCATCACTACATTTACATCGACTTACCGAACCCGCTGCAAGGGCTGCCGGATGCAGGCTAACACAGTACACAGACGCTCCCTCTGGTTCCTGTGGGGCGGACAGTGTATAGCCATTGCGGCGATGGAAATGAGTGGGCCATTCTGGCCTCTCTTCCTGCGTGATCAGGTTGGGTTGCAAGGTGAGCTGCTGTTGCTGTGGAGTGCGGCTCTTATCGCCGCACCGATGATCACTGCATTTGCCACTGCCGCGTTCTGGGGACGGATAGGAGACCGTTACGGTCATAAATGGATGGTGCTCAGGGCTTTGCTGGGATTGGCACTCACCCAATGGCTGATCGCACAGCAGGACTTGATCCTTATGATCTTGTGTTTGCGCCTGTTGCAAGGGGCATTGGCGGGGGTAATCGCTGCTGCAATGGCTTACGGCCTCCATCTTTGCACGGAAAATACCCGCAGCCGTACTCTGGGCTATCTGCAAAGCGCAACTGCCGCCGGAACTTTACTGGGGCCGGTGGTAGGGGGGCTGGTCTCAGACCTGTGGGATTACTCTCAGATCTTTCAGTTTGCCGCCGCAGCCTGCATAGCAGTTGCTCTGGTTATGCTGGTTGCCCTGACGGATGACCGTAAACAGATAAATTCAATCACGCACCCGAACGAAGCCGCCGCACCACACTGGCAGCATGGAAAGGTGATTGTGCAGGGACTGTTGCTTGCGCTCGTGATCTGCCAGGTGGCCCGTATGATGCCACAATCGTTCTTCGCCCTTTATGTGGAAGACAGCTTAGCGGTTAGCAATATGCTGATCGGTGTGTTGTATGGCGCGAGTGGGCTAGCGATGCTGGTTGCAGCCCCGTTATGGGGCCGGAGGCTGGATGGTCAGCGTAATGACACGGTTCTGCTGCAGGCATCGGCTTTGGCGTTGTTCAGTGCCCTATTGATGTTGCTGCATTCCTTGGAACAGAACCTGTGGAGCTTGCTGGTCTTGCGCTTTGCCTGGGGGATCTGTCTTGCGGCAACGATGCCTACTTTATTTGGTTTACTCAGCCGTCTTCGTGCGACGTCCGGGCGCAGTGTGGGGCCAGGACAAGCGGCGGTCAAACTTGGCAACTTCAGCGGATACCTGCTTGGAGGGCTGGTGGCGGCTCTTTACAACAGCACTCTGGCATTTGGCGCGGTGGCATTGACCTATCTGCTGCTGGCGTTGTGGTTGTGGTGGCTGCGTAAACTCATCCTTTCTCAATACCCGAATGAAAAAGAGACCGGCCATGCTACACCCGTTTGACGATATATCACCGGCAGACGCGCGTGCCTTGGTGCGCAATTTTGCCTCTCCTTTATATCTGATTTGTGAGCGTACCCTGCGTACGCGATTCGCGGAGTTGAAAAATGCGCTGCAGCGTATGACGTGCAACGGTACGGTTGCCTACTCCTACAAAACCAATCCGCTGCATGGCTTGATCAACCTGCTCCATCAGGACGGTGCCTGGGCGGAAGTTGTATCCGGCCACGAGTACCAGTTGGCGAAGAGCCTTGGGGTGCCTGCGCAGCAGATCGTGTTTAACGGACCTGCGAAAAGCGATGAAGATCTCGCCAACGCTGTTGCCGACGGCTGCATACTGAATGCCGACAATAAGGCCGAGCTGAAGCGTTTAGCTGCGTTGGGGGCAACTCTGAAACGCCCCGTACCCGTAGGAATCCGGCTGGTGGTTGAGCGTTCCGATGAAGCATGGGGCCGATTTGGTTTTGATTGGCACAGTGGTGAGGCGTGGCGTTGCATTGAATGGATCTACACCCAGCCCGGCTTGCGACTGGCCGGTTTGCATTGCCACCTGGGGACCAATATCCGCGATCTGGAACGGTTCCGCCACATGGGGATTACCATGGCTGAGGTCGTGGTTCAGTTGCGCTCGAAATTTGGTACAGAGCTTGACTGGCTTGATATCGGTGGGGGGCTGGCGGGAATAAGTCCGCGTTGGGATGAATCACGTAGTGAAGTATACGCCCCCATGTGTGCCGAGCAATATTTGCAGGCGGTGTTGCCGCCTTTGCTGGAAGTGGCCCCCAATACCCGCATTATCCTTGAACCGGGACGCACTCTGGTGGATGCCTGTGGTGGCTTGCTGATGTCGGTCATTGGCGAGCGCGGTGACCACAACTGGATCGTTGATGGTGGCATTAATGTATCGCCTACGGTGCGAACCTACCGTCACCCGATACGTTTGGCTGCAGGTGGCAACCTCAATGGACGCCAAGTCACGACTCGCTTGCTGGGTAGTTCCTGTATGAACCACGATTGCATCACCGATCAGGCGCAGTTACCCCCTTTGCATAAAGATGATCTGCTGCTGATGCATGGGCTGGGCGCCTACAACCTCTCCCGAACAGTTCCTTTTATCCACTTGCGTCCTGGCTGTGTGCTGTGGCGCGGAGCTGGACAGATGAGCGAATGGCTACGGTTGCCGGAGCAGTTCGCTGACAGTCAGTACCTTGAGCGCATCCCATCCCCGTTGGGAACGCTTTAAACACCGGTTTCCCCGACCAAAAAACTTTGAATTCATACTATAAACAGGAGGTTTAATGTTAACCGAGTCCTTAACCCGCAAAGTGGGATTGATTGTAAGCGTCGCGCCGCTGACGCTGGCGGTGTCTGCAGCGACTGCTGCAGCGACCGAAAAGTCGCCCACGCAAGATAACGACACGATTATGGTGGTCGGGAACTGGCTGGACGATGCCGACCCGGAACTGGTCAAAGCCCATGCCGGTGCGCGCCATGTGGTGCGCGAGGAGCAGATTGAAGAGAGCGGAGCGAACACCGTGGCAGAAGCGCTGCGTCTTCTACCCGGTGTCCAAGTGCCGGAAAATAACGGGACCGGCAGTGGTGACTTTGCGCTAAATATTGGCCTACGTGGTCTGGGGTCACGTCTGACCTCTCGGGCAACGGTACTGCTCGATGGCGTGCCGCTGGCTAACGCGCCGTATGGACAGCCGCAACTCTCGATGGCGCCGATCAGTCTGGGAAATATCAAGGCGATTGATGTAGTAAAAGGCGGTAGTGCTGTACGTTACGGTCCACAGAATATAGGGGGGGTAGTGAATTTTATCACCCCGGCCATTCCGGATGATGTTGCTGGCCGTCTGGCGTTGCGTTCCGAAATGTCTACCAGCGATGGTGAGGAGAGCCGCCTGAATGGCAGCTTCAGCATCGGAGGTACTGCCGAAAACGGCGCCGGTGCGCTGCTGAGTTACAGTGGAGATCACGGTGACGGTTTCCGCGAAAACAATGACCAGGATATCGATAACCTGTTATTGAAATACACCGTCCCGGTTGGTGATACCTCCCGCATTGAGGGACGGATTAATCTGTATGAAGCGGAGGCCATCTTGCCAGGACCACTGAGCAGCGCTGAATTCGATGCGGACCCGTTCCAGTCCACACATTCATTCGAGCGTTTTGATGGTGACCGTCAGGAGGTGACTGCACGCTACGTCAACGAGATCGACGCCCTGAGTGATCTCGAGGTAGGGGTATTCGCCAGCGACAGTTTCCGAGAATTTACGTTGGCCAACGGCAACGACAGCAGCTTAACCCGGCTTGATCGCCTGCCCCGTGAATATCAGGTATTTGGCATTGAACCTCGCTTCTCACGCGTGAGCGTTGTGGGGGACAATACCCACGAATGGTCCGTTGGCTACCGATATATTCGTGAAGAGAGTAACGAGAAGCGTTACCGTCGCTCCGGTGCTGCTGGCTTTGATCCAACGTCAGTTGCAGAGGTACTTAACCGCAACACGGATGGCGAAACCGACGCACATGCGCTGTATATCGACGACCGCATCACGCTTGGCAACCTGGAGCTGGTGCCGGGGTTGCGTTACGAGAACATTTCGGTATCACGCACCAACCTGCTCACCAATTTCACTGATGATGAGGATTACAGTGAATTACTGCCATCTGTTAGCGCGAGCTACAGTCTAAGTCCAAGTACATTGCTGTATGCCAACGCCAACCGTTCGTTCGCTGCGGTGGGGCACCTGGCGTTGTCGACTGCCAGCGACTCCTCTCTGGAGCCAGAGCGTTCTGACCTGTATGAAATCGGTGCCCGCTATGAGTCCGGTCCGTTGGGGCTGGATAGCACATTATTTTACATCGATTTCGATAATCAGATTCAGTACGATGCCAGTGTCGGGGCCAATGTAAATATCGGTTCTACCCGGCATCGGGGCCTGGAACTGGCGCTTAGCTACGACCTGTCTGAATTGGTTCTGGCGGGGCTGTCTGTTGACGGTAGCTATGCCTATACCCAGGCTAAGCATACCAGTGGCGAGAATAGCGGTAACGACTTGCGTCTTTACTCACGCCATACAGGGAGTGTGGGGCTGAACTACCGTCAGACAGATTGGCGTATGAACCTGCGCGGTTTTGCACAGTCGTCACAGTTTGCCGACGACGCCAACACTGTTGCTGCCAGTGCTGACGGCGCAAATGGCAAGATCCCGGGCTTCAGTCGTTGGAACCTTTCTGCACAGCGTGATCTGACCCTGGCAGGTCTGGATACCCAAATCAGCTTTGGTATCAAGAACCTGTTTGATAAACGTTACTTTACCCGCGCCAGTATCGAGAACAACGGTGGTCTGTATGTAGGAGAACCGCGCACAGCGTACATCGAAGTGGCAACCACCTTCTAATAGCGAGGCATAAGAACCGCAGCGTTGGCCGTTCCTCGGCACAGGGGGATGGCTACGCTGTGTATTTAAGGCGAACTGCTATATCTGAACACTTATCGCGACAGGCATATTTCCCTGGGCAACAGGCTATTCTGTCTACGGTCCCGATTCCTCATGACCGGCTTGGGTTGCTACTGAAAACCAGGCGGTTTTGTCGCTGACATACCCGGCACATGTAAAAAGCTGGTGCCGTCCATTTCCTGCTGCCCGCTCAGATAGATCAAGTCGGGCGTAAATCTTACTGAAGGCTCAAGAGTAATGAGTGCCTACTCTATCTAGGATGCAATGATGCGGGTTCACCCTTTATCTATCAAAGATAGGATCATGCGGGCATCGTGTTTATTAGGCGTGCTCCGATCAGGATTTGCTTTCTTCTGTATAGGATAAATTTATCCTGGTTGATATATGCTAAGTTTTTAATTATATCTTGTGGATAAAACAGAAAGCGGGTGCTGTATATGCGATTTACTCTGAAGCAATTGCGTTATTTCGTTACCGCAGGGGAGTTTGGCAGCGTTACCAAAGCGGCCGAAACCCTGCATGTTTCGCAACCTTCGATCTCCTCGGCAGTACTTCACCTGGAAGAAGTTACCGGTCTGCAGCTGTTTGTGCGTCACCATGCACAGGGGTTGTCACTCACCCCGGCGGGACGCCAGTTTATTCTGCGGGCCAAGCAGCTGCTGGCAGATGCTGAAGGTTTGGGACACTACGCCAATACCCTCGGCGAAGAGGTGGCGGGATCGCTGCGTATAGTTGGCTTTCCAACGTTCACCCCGATGTTGCTACCGTCATTGATGCGTCGTTTTGTGGATACCTATCCGGAAGTGAACATTCAGTGTGACGAAAGCCACCAGAAAGATATCATCCAAAGCCTGATGGACGGCCGTTATGAGCTGGCAGTGACCTACGATCTGCAGATCCCTGCGGATATCGAGTTTGAACCGATCATGCAGTTCCCGCCCTATGCGTTACTGTCGGTCGATCATCCTCTGGCCGATCGCAGCGAGCTGTCTCTGAATGATCTGGTGGAGTACCCGATGGTGCTGCTGGATTGGCCGATGACGCGGGATTACTTCTTCTCTTTGTTTTTGAGCCAGGATCTGGAACCGGACTTTGCCTACAAGGCTCAGTCGTTGGGTATGGTGCGTGGTCTGGTGAGTAACGGCTTTGGTTATACCCTGGCGAATGCGCCACTGGTAAACAACAAGGCGTTGGACGGGACAGAGCTGAAGGCGATCCCGTTGACGGGTAACCTACGCCCGCTGCACCTGGGCGTGGCTAAGATTGCCCAATTCAGGCTGACGCCTGTAGCGGTGGCATTTATCAAAATGCTGAAGGAGCGCTCGGCGGAACTGTCCGAAGTGATCTTCACCGATAAGCGGTTCTACCGAAACTTGTAGGTTGTCCCTCCGTTTCTGATTAAGCCCGGCCTTTGTGCCGGGTTTTTTATTGTCCGTAACCCGCGTTGCTGCCGCGGCGTTCGTTGTAGGTTGGTCTTCGCTACGCAAAGCCCAACAGTTACTGAGTAATGTTGAGTGGACTTGTTGGGCATCGCTTCGCGATGGCCAACCTACGCTATTGTTGGAGCCCGCAGCCGGCTAGCCTGTGCTGCATAAGAAAAAATAATGCAGAGGAGAAAATAATAATATTTTACAGATGTAGTGGTGATTCTTAGGCTGGATATCTGAATCCCCCGAACATCTCGTTCGAAATGTTCGAACCAACCAGGCTGAACAGCCGCCGAGCATTCGGATAAAAAATGAATACAAATAATAAAAAGCTACTCAAAACAGTTCTGCAGTGTGAAGGCCTTGAAGCTCAGGAGCTGAGCGCACTGGTCAAAATCAGCGCAATCACCACCGTTACCAAGGGTGAATCCACCTTGCTGGATGACGGAACGAAGCTGGTGGTTGTTCTCTCCGGCATCCTGCAACAGACCGGTCCGGGTTATCAGGTCGAGCTGGCCGGGCCCATCCTAGCCAACGACCTAACCCTGGGTGCTGCGTGCAAGGATCATTTCCAGGCTGTCACCGATGTCACCCTGCTGCAGATCGAGCGCAGCGGATTGCAGCGCTGGCTGAACAGCTCTGCCAAGTGTGGAGCGCTGGCAGCGGTTTTAATGCGATTGGACACGCTACGCCGTGAGGTCACTCAGCAAGCACAGACCCACGAAGTGGTGCGCCGGGAGAAAGACCTGTTGGGGATACGGGATGTTCCACAGGCAGCGCTTTACGGCGTACAGACCCTGCGTGCGCAGGAAAACTTTGAGATCACTGGCATCAAGCTGAAGCACTTCCCGAAGCTGGTGAATGCACTGGCGATGGTGAAGAAGGCCGCAGCCCGCGCCAACAACAAGCTGGGCCTGCTGGACGACGCCAAGACCGCTGCGATCAGCCAGGCCTGTGACGAGATTATCGCCGGGCAGTGGCACGACCACTTTGTTGTGGACGTGATCCAGGGTGGTGCCGGTACGTCCACCAACATGAATGCCAACGAGGTGATCGCTAACCGGGGTCTGGAGATCCTGGGTCACGCCCGTGGCGACTACCAACACCTGCACCCGAACAACCACGTCAACCTGTCCCAGTCGACCAACGACGCTTACCCAACGGCGATCCGTCTCGGCATCCTGCTCAGTCATCAGGAGTACGTAAATGCCCTGTCCTGCTTGTGCTACCAGCTGAAGCAGAAAGCAGTGGAGTTCTCCGATGTGGTGAAGATGGGCCGCACCCAGTTGCAGGACGCTGTGCCGATCACCCTTGGCCAGGAATTTGATGCCTGGTACTCCACGGTGAAGGAGGACATCGAGGAAGCCAAGGATGTGGTGGAGTTCTTCCGCGAGATCAATATGGGCGCGACCGCGATTGGTACCGGTATCAACACCGATCCCGAGTACTCCAGCCTGGTGATTGAGGAGCTGTGCCATATCTCCGGCAAGGAGATGAAACGGGCACACAACTTGATCGAGGCCACCTCTGATATGGGCGCGTTCGTGACCTTCAGCAGCGTGCTGAAACGCAACGCGGTCAAATTATCTAAGATGTGTAATGACCTGCGTTTGCTTTCTAGCGGCCCGCGAGCGGGCCTGCAGGAGATCAACCTGCCGGCGATGCAACCGGGCAGTTCGATCATGCCGGGCAAGGTAAATCCGGTGATTCCGGAGATGGTGAACCAGGTAGCGTTCCAGGTGATCGGCAACGATATCGCCGTGACCATGGCGGCCGAAGCGGGTCAGCTTCAGTTGAACGTGATGGAGCCGGTATTGGCCTTCAACGTGATGCAGTCGCTGCGCCTGCAGATCCGTGCAGTGAATACGCTGGCCGAGAAATGCATCAAGGGCATCACCGCCAACCGCGAGCACTGCCTCAACGTAGTGAACAACAGCATTGGCATCATCACGGCCCTGAACCCGTATATCGGCTACGAGAACGCAACCCGCATTGCCAAAAACGCGATTGAGAACAACCACAGCGTGCGCGACCTGATCCTGACCGAAGGCCTGCTCTCCATCGAGGAGCTGGACGACATTCTCAGCGTCGAAAATATGACCGCGCCACGTCGCATGCGTAAGAACGCAGTGAACAGTAATGCTGTCTGAACAGCTGTAAGGAGTATAAAGATGACCACTCAGAACAAAGAATACTGGCTGAACAAACAGCAGAACATGCGCCTGCCTGCGCAGGCATTTATTAACGGCGAATTTACCGACGCCAGCGATGGCGGCACCTACGACACCATCAACCCAGCCACCGGTGAACTACTGGTGGCGACCGCTGCTTGTACCGCGCAGGATGTGGATCGCGCCGTGGCGGCTGCCCGTAACAGCTTCGAATCCGGAGTCTGGGCCGATAAGGCCCCGGCCGAGCGCAAGGCAGTGATGAAAAAGCTGGCCGCCCTGATCATGGAAAATCATGAAGAACTGGCGCTGATGGAGAGCCTCAACGTGGGCAAACCGGTGCAGGATGCGATGAACATCGATATCCCGGGCTCCGCGGGCTGCTTCGAATGGTACGCCGAGGCTGTGGATAAACTTTACGGTGAAGTGGCGCCAACAGACGGCAACAACGTGGCGACCATCACCCGCGAACCGATCGGTGTGGTTGCGGCGGTGGTACCGTGGAACTTCCCGCTGGACATCGCCGCCTGGAAACTGGGCCCAGCACTGATCAGCGGTAACTCCGTGGTGCTGAAACCGGCTGAGCAGTCGCCGTTAACCGCGCTGAAGCTGGCTGAATTGGCAAAAGAAGCGGGAATCCCGGACGGTGTCCTGAACGTGGTGACCGGTCACGGCCACATCGTGGGCAAGGCTCTGGGACTGCATATGGATGTAGACTGCCTGGCATTCACCGGCTCTACCCAGGTGGGCAAGTTGTTTATGGGTTACTCGGCGGAATCCAACCTGAAACCGGTATGGCCGGAAACCGGTGGCAAGAGTCCGAACCTGATCTTTGCCGACTGTGACCTGGATGCTGCGGTAGACCACGCCGCGATGGGTATCTTCTTCAACCAGGGCGAGGTCTGCTCGGCCAACTCCCGTATTCTGATCGAAGCCAGCATCAAGGATCAGTTTGTGGAGAAGTTCCTGGCCAAAGCCAAGTCGATGGTGGTGGGTGATCCACTGGATGCTGATACTCAAGTAGGCGCGTTGATCGATACCAACCACGCCTGCAGTGTGCGTAAGTTCATCGCTCAGGCCAATGAGGAAGGCGCGACCATGCTGACCGGCGGTGCCGGTGATGAATCCACCGCAGTCGTGGCGCCAACCATCTTCGATAACGTTTCACCGGAGATGAGCATCGCCCGAGATGAGGTCTTTGGTCCGGTTGCTGCGCTGATCACGTTCGAAGACGAAGCGGAAGCGATCAAGATCGCCAATGACTCCATCTACGGCCTGGCGGCGTCCCTGTGGACCACCAACCTGAACCGTGCGCACCGCGTAGCTAAGAAACTGCGTGCCGGTACCGTGTCGGTGAACACCATGGATGCGCTGGATTTCAGCACCCCGTTTGGCGGTTACAAGCAGTCCGGTTTTGGCCGTGACCTGTCCCTGCACGCCATCGATAAGTTTACCCAGCTGAAAACCACCTGGATCAAACTGGCCTGATCTGAGAACTCCGGCAGTGCAGCGCTGCCGGAGTTTTTTTGTGCCTGATATCGGGCCCGCTGTTTTGCTTTCCCTGTTCCTGATCCCTACAAGGTCTCCCCCTGTTCTAACGTTCCCTTAACGGGAGGATGCCGGTGCAACCCGATCAGCCCGCTGAATCCGCGGCAGCACGTTGTTGGCGACCAGCGCCGTAATCACCAGCGCCATGCCGTAGATCTCCATCGGTTCGATCGCCTTGCCCTGCAGAGCCGCAATCACAAAAGCCGCGACCGGGATCATGTTCATAAACAGCAGGGAGTTCAGGGCACCCATGCGTGCCACGCCGTTGGACCAGCAGGACACCGCCAACACTCCAGCGGCCAGGATCAGGTAACCGATCTCGAACAGCACCGGGGTGATTCGCTCCAGGGTGGGCAGGACGGAAACACCGATTAAGCTGGCCACTGTATTGGCGCACAAAATGGTGATCAGACCGGCCGAGCAGGACAAAGCGGTGTAGCGGCTGGAACTCCAGTCCGGCAATTGGCTGATGCCCATGGAGAAGATCACCCAGCAGGTCACGCCGATGATGATCATCAGGTCACCCTTGATCGCCTGCAGTTGTAGCAGGTTGGCGATATCACCGCGAGAGATCACCAGGATCACACCCGCGATTGCCACCAGTGTGCAGAGCAGGGTGGCACCGTTGGGGCGCTTGCCCTGGGTGATCCAGCTGATCAGGGCGCTGATCAGGGGCATCAAAGAGGCGATCACCGCGCCGTGTTCGGCTGGGGCGTGCCTGAGACCGTGGAACAGCAGAATACTGAAGCCACAGAAGCCGCAGGAGCCATACAGCCACAGGCGTAGGAATTGACCGTCGTAGCGGAATGCGGTTCGCCCCTCTTTCAGCCACAGCATCAGGCAGAAGATCAGGGCGCCACAGCCGTAGCGGATGCTGGTCATCGAATACGGATCGAGATACTGCAGGGCAGTTTGCGATACGCCATACATACCACCCCAGGCGATGGCTGCAATCAGCAGGTTGCTGCTACCGATCAGGGAATTGCTGTTGGAGGTATCAATACTGTTCATGGCAGTCGCTCAACGAGGGATTAAACAAAACAGCATAAATTTTAGGCAGCAGCGCCGGGCTAGATAACCGGACAGCCTGCAATAACTTGTTCGGATTTTTGCAATATGTCGCTGAAAGCAGAGTACCTTCGCGCACTTATAGCCACCGACCGTAATGGCAGCCTGTCCGCTGCCGCAGGGGAGTTGGGGATAACCGTATCCAGTGTCAGCTATGCCATCCGCCAGCTGGAAGACAATCTGGGCGAATGCCTGCTCAACCGGGATAACTACCGGGTCAGCCTGACCGAGGCGGGGCGGGTTGCGGTGGAACATGGGGCGGAGATCCTGCGCCTGCAATCCAGCCTGGAAGCAGAGGTGCATCACATCGCCAGCGGTTGGGAGCGGGAGCTGACCATCGCGTTCACCAACATGCTGCGCAGCGACGCGCTCTACGACTGGCTGGCGCAGTTCTATCAGCTGAACAGCGGTACGCGCGTGCGCATCATCCGCGAAGTGTACAGCGGCACCTGGGACGCTTTGTATGACAAGCGGGCTGATCTGGTGATCGGTGCAGTCGGGCGGCCACCCCATGAAGTGGATGTGAGTTATGTGCCGATGGGGCGCCGTCAGCTCTACCTCGCCATGCATGCCAAACATACGCTGGCGGAATTGCCGGAACCGCTGAGTATGGAGCAGGTAGCTGTCCACCGTTTGGTAGATGCCGGGGACAGCAGCCGTTTGATTCGTAGAGCGAGCAGCGACGGCGTGTTTATCAGTCAGGACCAACTGACCGTCCCCGACCTGTTTGCCCAGAAAGAGGCGATCCTGAGCGGTATCGCCGTGGGTTTCATGCCGCTGCACCTGATCGAGGATGAGATCAACCAGGGTCGGTTGCTGGTGCGTGAGGTGGAGAACCGGGAATGCAGCGTCGAACTGTATGCCTGTTGGCGACGCTCCAGCCGGGGGCGGGCACTGACCTGGTTTACCGAACGTCTGCAAAAAAACGGCAACCGCCAGCAATTTATCTGAAGAATTAAAACACTACGGAAATACACATATGAACAAAAACGTGAGCTTTTGGGAGCTGGACACGCTCTCTCTCGCGCAACAGGAACAGCTGTTGCAGCGTACCGAGGCTGATCTGAGTAGCTATATCGAACAGGTCACACCAATCATCGAACAGGTGCGGTTGGGCGGGGATAACGCCCTGGCCGAGTTGACCAACCGCTTTGACGGCTCTGACCTGACGCCGGGGCAACTGCGTGTGACCGAAGCCGAGTTCGACGTGGCTGCGACACTGGTGGATGAGAAGACTCTGACTGCAATCCGTTTTGCGGCAGACAATATCCGTCGTTACCACGAAGCGCAAAAGCCGGGTGAGATGACCATGCAGGAGGTGCGCACGGGCAGTTTTGTCGGTGAGCGCTTCCTGCCGATCCCTTCTGTGGCCTGTTACGTACCGCGTGGAAAGGGCTCCTTCCCGTCTGTGTTGTTGATGAATGCGATTCCGGCATTGGTGGCCGGGGTGAAGCGTACCATCGTACTGACCCCGCCGGGTGCCGACGGCAGTGTGGATGCAGCAACGCTGGTGGCATGCCGCGAGATCGGTATCAGCGCAGTGTACAAGTGTGGCGGTGCCCAGGCAGTGGCCGCTGTGGCCTACGGCACCGAAAGCCTGCCCCGCTGCAGCAAGATTGTGGGGCCGGGCAGCCCGTGGATGGTGGCCGCGAAACAGCTGCTGGCTGCACGCATCGATCCGGGTATCCCAGCCGGGCCGTCCGAGTCCATCGTCTTTGCCGACAGCAGTGTGGACGGCGCGCTGGCCGCGCTGGATCTGCTGATCGAAGCGGAACACGGGCCGGACTCCTCCGCTTATCTGGTGACGACCTCGCGTGAGGTGGCCGAGCAGGCGATCGCGGCATTGCCGGAGCACTGGGCCGACATGAGCGATCTGCGTGTTGAGTACTCGGCCACTGTCTTGTGCGGACCGATGGGCGGTGTTGTGCTGGCCTCTGATATGGATCAGGCGTTCGACTTTATCAACGCCTATGCACCGGAGCACCTGCAGATTCTATCCCGCGACCCGTGGCAGTACCTGGGACGGATAGAAAACGCCGGGGAGGTACTGCTGGGACAGCATTCGCCGAGCACCTTGGGCAACTTTGTGCTGGGTTGTAACGCTGTACTGCCGACTTCCGGCGCGGCCGCAACCGTGTCGCCGCTGGGCGTGATGGATTTTATGAAGTTTATGTCCGTGGCTTACGTGACCGAATCCGGTTATCCGGAGATGGCGGAGCAGGCGCAGGTGCTGGCAACCTACGAAGGCTTTGACGGCCACGCCAATGCGGTATCGGAACGTCGACAGAAATACCTGAAGTGATTCACTGATTACATAAAAATTAACAGCCATTAAAAAGCCGGTTCTCTATATCTAAAGAGGACTGGCTTTTTACTTTGGCCATAACGCCCCGAAGGGGAGGGGCGGGATGATCAGAAGGTGCGGGACACGCTGAATACAACAGTGTTGTCGTCCAGATCGTCGGTCTTGCTGCCGTTGACGTCGTTGAACAGGTACGCCACGGACAGGTCCAAGCCAGCCGCGCTGCCAGAGATGCCAATGGAGTAATCCGTGTACTCGGCATCCAGGTCTTCGTAATATTCACCGAAGGTGTAACCAGCGTGCAGGTCCAGGTTTACCACGTCGGTGATGCCAGTGGAGTAATCCAGCGCGACGTAGTGGTAGTCCTGGTCGCTGTTGATGTAGTCCGGCGCGTAGGCGTACAGAGCCGTGAAATCCTTGTAGGACAGACGCAGATCCAGTTCAAAAAAGTCGATGTCGGTACCGTCGGTGTAACCGTGGTATTGGAAATAATAAAGCGTTGCGTCGTAACCAATATTTTCGGTCAGGTCACCGTACTTACCCGCGTAGTAATCCACTTCCAGGTTGGCGTTATCGCTGTCGCCGAAGTTGACGTTGCTGCCCCAGATACCGGCGTACACACCATTGTCGAAGCCAGCGTCGATGCTGGCTTGTACGGCAGGATCTCCTGAGGTCTGGGATACACCGCGGAAGCGGTAGTCGTTGGTCATGGTCACACTGCCGGAGACTTCGGCAGCCTGGGCAGATACGGACGCGGCAAGCAATGCAGCTGGAGCTAACCAGGTTAGTTTCATCTTCTGTTCCTTGTTATTTTTGTGTTTCTTCACCGGAGTGAAGAATTGATTGAAGGCAGGGCGTACCAATTAAACTGCCCCATTCAGCGGAGAACTGAACGGTGAATATATAGGTCTGAAAGAAGTGGATAAAATATTTAATGCTGATGGTCTGGATATGAAAATTTAATGCATTTGAAATAAAGCTGTATTTTATTTTTGATTTTATTTGGATAGTAAAAAAATATTCTAAGCATTAATAAATGGTATTCGGGTTTTCTTTTTTTATACAGTTTCATGCTCTATAAAGTCAGGTGGTAATTAAGTCGACGGCTTCGCACCTTCCCTAACCGCTGAAGCGGGACGTCGTCGCGTCTACCCAATGCAAGGTATTGAGCCGGGATTCCTGTCGTCGCCATACTTCAGACTACCTCAACCAACCATGAAGTCTTTTAGCTTCCCTGCACGAAGCGTAAAAAAAGTGGGTTAATCATGCTATCTGTTCGCACCCGAACTATCCGTTTCAAGCTACTTTCCACCATCATCGTGGCCTTTATCTTCCTGTTCTCCATGCTCAGTGGCAGCCTGTATGTGGGGTTAAACGGGATGAAATCCGATCTGGTAGTTCAGACTCAGGAGGGGATAGAAACTGAGATACTGGGCCGCTTGGATGCCGAAGCAGGAAAGCTGAGCAACCGCATCGCTGGATATATCAACAGCGCATTCCAGGTGCCGATGACGCTGTCACGCCAACTGGCCGAATCGGCTGTGGATAATCAGGCTCCCTTGAGCCGTCAGCAGGTAAATGCGCTGGTGGCTTCTACCCTGAAGAGCCAACCGGGCATCAGCGCGCTTTATACTCAGTTCGAACCCAATGGTTATGACCAGCAGGATGCGCAACATAGGGATAGCGATGCGATCTATACGGTGAAAGAGACCGGGGCGTTGGAGATCTATTGGGTACGTAACTCCCCAAGGGAGATTGAGCAGAGTCGGATTACGGACAGCAGCGAAAAGTACGCCACAGATCTGGACGAATTTGGTAACCGGGAGGCGGAGTGGTACCTCTGCTCCAAAGACAGCCGCCGTCCCTGTGTACTGGACCCGTATCTGTATGAGATCAGTCCCGGCAATGCCGAGCTGATGACCAGCCTGACTGCACCGGTGCTGGTGGATGGGCAGTTTGCCGGACTGGTGGGGGTGGATGTAAACCTGCCACTCTTCCAGCAACTGACCGAGCAGGTCAGTCAGGAACTTTACGATGGTGAGAGTAAGGTCACCCTGCTGAGCCAAAAAGGCCTGATTGTCGCGTCGAGCCACTACAAGAACAAGTTGGCGCGCCCCTTCCAGGAGGCACGTGCTGATCTTCCGACCGATATCCTCTCGCTGCACGACCGCGCTGATTCCATCCAGCTTCATAACGGTACCTACTATGTGGGTTACAAAGTGAAGATCGATGCAGTTGAAAGTGAGTGGTCACTTCTTGTTGAGCTTCCCCAGACCATTGTTCAGGCCAGTGCCAACCAGGTGGTGGCTACCATCGACCAGCGTGTGGTGGAGATCCTCAGCTCTCAGATTGTCCAGATCCTGATTATCTCAGTGGTGGTGATTGTCTGGTTGCTGATCCTGTCCGCGTCGGTGGTGAAACCGATCAAGGAGTTGGATGGCCGGGTGCATAACCTGGCAAGTTCCGAAGGTGACCTGACCCAGACGCTTGAGATCAATACCCATGCCGAACTGATCTCACTGAGTGGTGGCTTCAACCACTTTATCCACAAGCTGCGCACCATGGTGACCCAGCTGAAACAGGTGGGTGAAGGTGCCAAGGAGTGTGCATTGAAAGGGCGGGCAATTAACGACCTCTCGTTGCAGGCCACCCAGGACCAGCAGAAGGAGATCGCCAGTGTGGTGGTGGCAACAAACGAGATGTCGGCGACAGCGTCGGAAGTTTCCAAACTGGCGGTGGATGTGGCGGATAACGCCCAACGGGCCAGCAGCTCGGTGCAGCATGCCCAGCAAACCTTGCACAGCTCGGTGAGCGAAGTGGAACAACTCTCGGCGGAGATGGATTCCGCTACCCGTTCCATCCAGGAGGTGGAGAATCGCACCGAGGATATCTACCGTATCCTCGAGGTGATTAAGGCGATTGCCGAACAGACCAACCTGTTGGCACTGAACGCTGCGATTGAAGCGGCCCGTGCGGGGGACAAAGGGCGTGGTTTCGCTGTGGTGGCGGATGAGGTGCGCAGTCTGGCCTCCAAAACCCAGGACAGTACCGAAGAGATCAACCAGATGATCCAGGCGTTGAAGAACGGCGTGACCGCAGCGGTATCGGTGATCGGTAAAAGCTCGCAACGCGCGCAGGGGACGCGGGAAAACACACTGAAAAGTTATGACCTGCTGTCGGCGGTGGGCAATGAAGTGAGTTCGATGGCCGAGCATATCACTCAGGTAGCCGCTGCCTCTGAGGAGCAGTGTGCGGTGAGCGAGGAGATCAGCAAGAACCTGACGATTATCGGCGATGCCACCGAGTCGCTGGCGGAGCTGGTGAGCCAGAGTAATGAGGCGAGTGGGTTATTGGAGGGGGAGATTTTGCAACTGGATGAGCAGTTGGGTTCGTTGAAGACCTGATCGGTCGTTTCCAAATAATCGCCCTTAAAAGGGCGAGATAAGGGGGAGTAGCTGAACTCCCCTTATCAATCCCCGTCAGCCCCGCTACTTGCCGGGCAAAGCCCGGTTCCCTGCGCGTTCCAAAAATAAAACGAAGCAAATAAACTCGGCCTGCGGCCTCAGACAGAATTTGCTTTTAATCGTTTTATTTGTGAAATGCTCGGCTGCGTAGAGGGGAGAGAGTTTCGTGCTAACCGATAGCCTTGGAGCAGGAATATTCGCTGTAGGGTAGGCTTTAGCCTACCGGCAGCGTGATCACCTTCGATGACGACGACGCTGCCCTACAGATTGTGAAGTAGCCCAGATGGTGGTTAGGAGTGATTGCGTTTATAAGTTGATCTATAGGGTGGCACGGAGCTACCTCCCTTCAGTGCAGCCGAGCATTGCAGATTTATCGGGAACAAAGGCGAGGACTGTCTGAGGAGCGCAGCGACGAGTTCCGCAGCCTCCCGGGAAATCGAAACGCGCAGGGAAGTTGGCATAGCCAACCAAACTGTAGGGTTGGCTGGGATTGGTAAGGGAGGGCCAACTCCCTCCCTTGCCTCGCCCATTCAGGGCGACAATAAAGGATAAAAATGGAAAGCTGATTTGATCACTGGGTTAATTGAGAAAGCAATCACCCAACCCGCGACCCAATCTTAACCGTCGCCTCATACCTCACAACGTCACCGTTCTCTTTAAAATCTCGGGAATCAACCACCTCATACCAGTTAATCGCATCAAGGGTAACGTTTGCTCGCGTCATGGCATGACGAACCGCATCACGACTGCTGATAATGGATGAGCCAATAATGATCGTCTCTTTAAATACCGGATAAGACATAGTGGATCTCCTGAAAATATTCAAGCGGTGAAGTTATTACCATCCGTAGAAAATAAAGTAGGTTTAATAAAAAGGAAGGAATTAAAAAGAATAAAAAACGAGGAGGGTGATTGGTCCCTCCTCAAAGGCACAGTAAATATACGGACTGAATAGGGCTGACCTATATTCAGAAAAACACTGTGTGGTCGACTTATTAACCTGCAAATAAGCCATCAACGGAAAAGGACCACCGGCTGTTACCGGTGGTGGAGTCGAGCATGGGTTAAGGGAGCTTACAGGAAACCATCGCGTTTCAGATCTTCCATGGTGGCTTCGATACTTTCGCGCAGCGTAGCAACCAGGAAGTCGATGTTTTCCTTGCTCAGGGTCAGTGGCGGAGACAGTACGTTCATGTGTGCCAGTGGACGTACGATCAGACCTCGAGCCTGACAGTGTTCGGCGATGCGGTTACCCACCTTTGCATCTGGATCGATCAGCTCTTTGGTCTCTTTGTTAGCGACGTTTTCGATACACATCATGTACTTACGGCCGCGAACGTCACCCACAATCGGCAGATCGATCAGGGTCTTCACCTGCTCTTCGAAGTACGCGCCCAGGTCTTTTACCAGACCACAGATGTTTTCGCGTTCCATGATCTCGATGTTGGTCACACCGGCAGCACAGCTCACCGGGTGGCCGGAGTAGGTGAATCCGTGGGTGAAGATTGCACCGTCTGCCTGTGGCTTGCTGATCACCTCGTAGATGTCGTCGGACAGGATGGTTGCACCCAGTGGCAGGTAACCGGAGGTCAGGCCTTTGGCACAGGTGATGATGTCCGGCACGATGCCGAATTCGTCTTCGGAGGCGAACATGTGGCCCAGACGGCCAAATGCGGTTACTACCTCGTCGGATACGTACAGCACGCCGTACTTGCGACATACATCCAGGGTTTTCTTGTGGTAACCCTCGGGTGGCACGATGACACCGCCGGCACCCATGATTGGCTCGGCGAAGAAGGCTGCCACGTTGTCCGGGCCCAGCTCCAGGATCTTGTCTTCCAGCTCCTGCACCTTCTCGTTACAGAAATCTTCCAGGCTCTGCTCTTCCGGACGACGGTATGGGTTCGGGCAGGAGATGTGGTGTACCAGCTGCTCGTCGATATCAAAGCCGATATGGTCAAACTTCACACCGGTGATAGACATCGCCATGTAGGTGCTGCCGTGGTAACCGTCGATACGGGAGATAATCTTCTTCTTGGTCTTCTTACCCAACTGGTTGAAGTAGAAGTGGATAATGCGTACGGCGGTATCGTTGGCTACGGAACCACCACAACCGTAGAACACATGGTTCAGGTTGCCCGGCGCCAGTTCGGCCAGCTTCGCTGCCAGCTGTGCCGCGGGAACCGTGGTGTGGTGACCGAAGCAGGAGTAATAAGGGATCTTTCGAACCTGATCAGCAATCGCCTGGGCCATCTCTTCGCGGGCGTAACCGATGTTTACACACCAGAGGCCGCCGATGCCGTCCAGGTACTTGCGTCCTTCACCATCTTGAACATGAACATTGTCGCTGTCGGCCAATACCATAGAGCCGGTTTCTTTGAAGGTAGAGAAGTCGGTCCAAGGGTGGATGTAGTGGTCTTTGTCCTGCTGCCACACTTGCTTCATATCGATGTTTTTATTGTCGGACATTTTCGAGATTGCTCCTCATTTGTGATTCTTTATATGCCGAGTCGCCTGAGGTTTTAGGTTAGGGCTTTGCTTAGCATTGATAAAATATTAATTTCTGTTTTCCTGTATCAGAAAAACCTATCCAATACCCGTGGCATTAAAAAATCCATAAGGAAGATGCGAACAAGCCCTGTTTGCAGAGCGCCCACGGGGCTCATTCGAATCTTCCTCTACCCTAAGTATAGAAACGGGTGCGCTGCTGTGGCTGCCATTGCCTGGATCTGCCTTGAACGGGAGTAAAAAAGAGAAAGGGCTGGCCGCGTGTGCGACCAGCCCGGAGACCTGTCCGTGTGCCAGGGGAGCGGCACAGGGACGGGTAAGGGAGCGTACAGTGTTTATTCTGCGTCCAGCGCCTTTTCGATCGGCTCTGGGGTGAAGAGGTTTTTCTTCATCACGAATTTCACCCAGAACACACCGATGACAGAGACGATACCCAGTACTACACCGGCGGCACCAAAGATCTGGTTGCTCAGCTCGGGCGCGGGTGATGCGTAGATCACTGCGTAGATCATGCCGGCAATACCAACGATCTGTGGCAGCGGGTAGAACGGTGTCTTGTACGGACGCTTGATGTCCGGGTAACGCTTACGCAGCGCAATCACGTTTACGTGGGTAATGATGTACGCCAGCAACCACGCAATGGCTGCGGAGATTAGCAGCAGGCCGATCGCATCCGGGTTGTCACCCATCACAATCATCGGTAGTCCGGTAATCGCTGCGGTGAACAGCACGGCAACCCAAGGGGTCTTGGTGGTTTTGGTCAGCTTTTTCAGTTGTGGGAACGCCTGGCCGTTTTGCGCCATACCGTAGAGCATACGCGGGATCGCTGCCAGGGAGGTGTTCACGGTGGAACAGGTTGCGGTTACGGCGGCGATCGCCAGGAAGGTCAAACCCACATCACCAAAGACCGCTTTGGCAAAGTCGTAGTGTGGCAGGGCAGAACCGGCCAGGTCATCCGCCGGGATATACAGCAGTGCGCCCAGGCAATAGATCGCGATAGTAACGAAGATCACGGTCACACCGATGATCATGGAGCGTGGGATGTTGCGCTCCGGGTTCTTGGACTCTTCCACCAGCGGGCAGACAAACTCCGCACCCACGTAACCCCAGATCGCCAGCGCGACCAGGGTGATCACTTCGGCACCCAACGGGTTCCAGGTAGAGGTCAGGTCGATACCTTCCGGATGCGGGTTCACGAACCCACCTACCGCACTCAGACCGAGGATCAGTAGAACTACGACCATGATGAACGCGAGCGCCGACTGTAGCTTGGCGAAGACGTCGATACCCATCAGGTTAAGACCGGTAAAGAGTGCCAGCAGGCTAAAACCCACGGTGTATTTCGGGAAGATACCCGGGTAGATCTTGTCGATGATGAAGTCGACCAGCAGCAGTTCTGCAGAGAGCGCGAACATGGCTACCACAACGTAGCCGGAGAACACCGCCAGAATAGCGGGGAAGTGGCCGATGGCGACTTCGGTGTAGCTACTGAGACTGCCCGCTCGCGGGATCATCAGGGATAACTCGGAAAACGAGTACACATAGGTCAGAGCCAGCAGATACCCCACGGCGAGTGGGATGATAAAGCCCAGTCCGGCGATGCCGGCACCCTGTAGCATAAGAACCATAACGCCCTGGGATACGACCAGGCCGACAGCAACCGCCAGCAGGGAGCCCAGACCCAGCACGCGGCTGAAGCCTGTCTTCTGGCTGGTCTGACTGTCGGTCATGCCAGCGCTGGGGGCGA
The DNA here is from genome assembly GCF_029961155.1 of Pontibacterium granulatum. Classification (GTDB taxonomy): domain Bacteria; phylum Pseudomonadota; class Gammaproteobacteria; order Pseudomonadales; family Balneatricaceae; genus Pontibacterium; species Pontibacterium granulatum. The sequence goes on from NZ_JASBRH010000008.1 coordinate 33,964, forward strand.
GTATTGTGTTGTCAGACATTTTCTTCTCCTGAATTCGTTTTTTATATTTTTGCTATCAGGTTGTTCTAAGTATGAGTCATGGGTGATAACTCGGGGTCTTTCTGTTAGTTCTCCTCCTCTGGCGATCAGGCGCTGAGTTCGTTGATCAGACGCCCGATAAAGGAATCACACAATGCTAATTGTTGTTCGTGGATAAACTCGTCCGGCTTGTGGCCCTGGTCCATGCTGCCGGGGCCGCACACAACGGTCGGGATACCCAGTACGTTGCTGAACAATCCACCCTCGGTACCGAAGTTAACGGTGGTGGTTGAGTCCGCCTCTGCCAGTTTCTGAACAAAGGCCACAACCTCAGCGTCGTCAGCGGTTCTGAGGCCGGGGTATTCGGTGGTGATCTCGACACTGATATCGCAGTTGGTGCCGGTGATACGCATCTCGCGGATCAGCTTGTCGATATATACCTGGAACTGTGCCAGCAGATCGCGGGGATCTTCGGCGGCGATATTGCGGATCTCGAACAGGAATTCGCAGTGGTTCGGTACGATGTTGAGGGCTGTGCCGCCGTTGACCACGCCGGTGTGCACCGTGCTGTAAGGGATCTCGTAACCCTCTTCGAACGGACCGTACTGACGTTTTTCCCGAGCCAGGTTTTCCAGCCAGGTGATCAGGCGGGCGGCGTAGTTCACCGCGTTCACGCCCTGTGGCGCGAGGCCGGAGTGACACTCTTTACCTTTTACGGTTACACGTGCCGCCAGCTTGCCTTTGTGGGCGGTGACCACGTTCATCGAGGTCGGTTCGCCGATAATGCAGATGGCCGGTTTCAGCGGGTGGCCCTGGAGGGTATCGATCAGGCGACGTACGCCCACACAACCGATCTCTTCATCGTAGGAAAATGCCAGGTGGATCGGGGTATGCAGCGGCTGCTTTAGCATCGCGGGAACCGCGGCCAGTGCCGCTGCAATAAAGCCTTTCATATCGGTGGTGCCGCGACCGTAGAGGCGGTCGTCTTCGCGGGTTAGCCGGTACGGTTCTTTGCTCCAGTTCTGACCGGTGACAGGCACGGTATCGGTATGGCCGGACAGCATCACACCGGATTTTTCCTGCGGACCGATGGTGGCATAAAGGTTGGCCTTGCTGCCCTGCTCGTCATACACCAGGGTGCTGTTAACGCCATGCGCTTCCAGGTATTGCTGAACATACTCCATCAGCTCCAGGTTGGAGTTGCAGCTGGTGGTATCGAAACTGATCAGCTTGTCGAGGATTTCAATTGTCAGCGACTGGGCCATATCTACTCCTGCGTGTTAATCGTTTGATCCCTATAACAAGGCGCCCTCCATGGCCGTGCTTGTTGATCCTGTACAGATGTCTGAGATGAGAGCCTGACCGGTTGAGCCGTGAACAACTGCGATCAGTTGGGGGGTACAGAAATTGATGAAAATCAATTGTTCATCTGTTCCCTGAGGATAGGCGGTGCGCGAGTATCATTAAAATATTATTAATTTTTGAAGAGGATAAGAAAAAGCTATCCAGAGTCTGTTTCCCATCCACTCAACATGTCACCCCCTATGGAGGCTAGCTATAAAGGGGGGGGCGCGCCTCCGGTTGTTTCATTCGGTTGTTCGTGGAGGCGCGTTGAGTTGATGTCTAACGCACCGTAATGCAGGTGCACTTGGACAGTGAGTTGACCTTGTGAGAGACGCTGCCCAGCAGCAGGCCTTCGATCTCACCCAGCCCGCGGCATCCCATCATGATGGTATCCGCCGCCTTCTCTTCAGCGGCTTTAAGGATAGTGGTGGCCGGGGCACCGCGACGGATAAGCACCTCGATCTGGTTGATGCCGAGATCGTTCAGTGTTTTCTGCGCTTCATGCAGGACTTCCTCGGCGATCGCTTTTAAGGACAGCTCTACCGGGCTGGCATCGTCGATTGGGCCAAAGCGGATCTGGTTGTAGCGCCGGTTGGTGTAGGAGATATGCCGGTAGACGCTGAGCAGGGTGATCCTGCTATGAAACTGCTGGGCGATCTGTGCCGCTGTTTGCAGGGCGCGATTGGCATTTTTCGAGCCATCAACGGCCAGCAGCAGGTGCTGAAACGGCTGTGCATCACTTTGATCATTCATCAAATTTTTCCTTTGACCGTGGTTTTATTGAATCGACAAGTCCCGCAGGAACAGGGCAATTTGCGGAAACAGCACCAGCAGAACGGACGAGATCAGCAGCATCAAGATAAACGGTGGTGTACCGCGGATAACCTCCATGTAAGGACGACGGAAGATGGCAATTGCGGTGAAAATGTCGCAGCCGAAGGGCGGGGTGGCTGAGCCGATCGCAACCTGCAGGGTGATCATGATGCCCACCAGTACCGGATCCAGGCCGGAGGAGCGGATCACCGGCAGGAAGATCGGGATCAGGATCAGCATCACCACGATGGGATCCACAAACATGCAGCCGACAAAAAACGCGATCGCGATGGTGATCAGCACCGTGGTGGAGTTGGCTTCTGCCAGATTCAGGCCAGCAATGATGGTCTGGGGGACTTCTGCATAGGAGAGTGCCCAGGAAAAGCCAGCACCGGCCCCTATCAGGATGAAGACCACCGCGGTGACCAGGCCGGTGGATAAGGCAATGTCCGCCAGTTCCCGCATTTTGACCGAGCGAAAGATGCACACTTCCAGAATAATCGCATACAGCACGCAGATGGATGCCGCTTCACTGGGGCTAAACACCCCGCCATAGATACCGCCCACGACGATCAGGGGAAAGCCCGCCGGCCAGATCGCCCGTTTCATCGCTAGGATGCGACTGGCCCACTCCGCCTTGGGTTCGGTCGGAATCTGCTTGATCCGGGCATAGATCACGGCGTATAGCGAAAACATGGCCAGAATCAGCAATCCGGGGCCGATCCCGGCGATAAACAGCTCGGAGATGGAGGTGCCCGACAGCACACCATAGACGATCATGCCGATGCTGGGCGGGATCAGGAAGGCGATATCGGAGGCGTTAATGGTCAACGCCATGGTGAAGGCGTCGTCGTAGCCGGCTTTCAGCATACGCGGACGCATCGGTCCGCCCACCGCCACCACGGTGGCCTGGGTCGAACCGGACACCGCGCCAAACAGCGTACAGGTGGCGGCGACGGTGACGGCCAGCCCGCCGCGGATATGCCCGACGAAGCGCATCACCAGATCGATCAGACGATCGGCGGAGTGACCGCGGGTGATGATGTCGGCGGCAAAGATAAACATGGGGATGGCGATCAGTGCCGTGGGTTTCACGCCACTGACCATCTGCTGCACGATTATCGTGGGGTTCAGCATATCGAAAAAGAGAAAAAACGCGGCTAGGGTGGCGATGATCAGCGGCATCATCATCGGGAATCCCAGCAGCAGAAGCACCAGCATGATGCTTAACATCACTGCAGTCATAACGGTATCCTTGAATCTTCAGATCGACTGGCTTTGCTGACTTTCGTCGTAAACATCCAGCGCGTGATAAGAGAGGTAGATATCCGGGCTGCGCAGGTTACGCACAAAGGCCAGACTGTATTGCAGGCCGCCGATTAAAAAGCCCAGCGGCACGACCAGCAGTGTCCAGTACATCGGGATCTGCAGGGCGGCGGTCAGCATGCCCCGGCGGGCCATTTTGGCCACGTACAGGGATGCGTAATAACTGAGCAGGAACAGGGTCAGTGCGGTGCTGAGTGTGATCAGCAGCATCAGTAACTTCTTGTTGCGGTCTGATAGCAGGTCATAGATCGCCGACATACGGATATGCCGTCCTTTACGGGTCACGTAACCCAGCCCCATAAAGGTGATCCAGACCATCAGCATCTGGTTCAGCTCTTCGGAAAAGTACAGGCTTTGGGAAAATAGGTAGCGGCCAAAGACATTAACGATGGTGTTCAACGCCATCAGCAGGATACCGGCGGATAAACTGAAGGCTTCGATGCGGCCTAGCCAGTGGTCGAGCTGATTCAGTCGATGAAATACTTGGTGGGACATAAAATGACCTGAAGTGGCTGTCGGATAATAGGGAGGCCTTGCCCGCCGCTGGCTTAAATCAAGCGGTGACAGGCAAGCCTCTGTAGGCAGATCTGAGAACGCGGCTTAGTTGAGTGCCTGCTCCAACTGCGCACGTTCATTCAGGAAGTTGTCCAGCACCTGCTGGCCATTATCACCGACCATGCTGACGAACTTCTGGCGAGTCTGCTCAGCACGGTCGCGGAACTGATCCCGTTCCTGCTCGGACAGGCTGATGTAGGTCATCGCCGGTTTTTCCTTTAGGATCTTGTCCAGGAACGCCTGCTCCAGACGAGGCACCTCATCCATCATGTAGTTGGTTACCTCTTTCATGGTGTCCTTGATCATCTGCTGGCGTTCAGAGGACTGCGCATCAAACCAGTCGCTGCCGGAGATGATGGAGCTGGTGAACAGTTGGTGGCGGGCCGATACCAGATAATCGGTCACTTCAAAGAACTTACTCTGGTAGATGGAGGAGATTGGGTTGCCTACGCCATCGATGGTTTTCAGCTGCAGCGCACCGTACACTTCGCCAAACGGCAGTGGGGTTGGGCTGGAGCCCATATCCTTGAAGGCTTCTACCTGCATCGGTGAAACAAGGATACGCATTTTGAAGTTATCCAGATCCTGAGGTGAGCGGATCGCTTTATTGGTTGCCCAGGCGTCTTCACCTTCAGAATAAATACTCATCAGGCGCAAACCGCTTTTTGCAAAGTCACCCGACATACCTTGATAAACCGTTTTAGACTCAGTCATCAGTTTTTTATTAACGTCGTTGTTTTCCGATAGAATAAACGGAATGGAAAACAGCTGGATTTCAGGCACAAATGAACCTAGGTGGCCTAAGGAGATATTGGCAAACTGCAGGGCACCATCTGCGACAAGTTCTGTGGCATCAGCAGAGGTGCCCAGGGTGCCGCCGTAGAATACTTTTACTTCTACCTCGCCACTGGTTTTCTGTTCAATGCGCTTTTTAAACTCCTGGGCGTAAAGGTCCTGTATATCGCCTTGCGATACCTCGATGGCATATTTCCATGTTTCTGCCTGAGACATCAGGGCGAAACCACCAAAGGCGAGTGCTGCAATCGCTTGCTTGAAACGTTTCATTAATAGCATCTAGATACTCCAGTTATTATCTTTGTTCTGGAAAGAACGACGGGTTTTAGAAAGGAATAACGCCTTTTTTAAATCCCATCGGTAAGCTGATCGTCCATGTTTTTTGTATGGTTAAATTCAGCACTAAATACCTTAGTGGAGCAGGGGGGGGTTAAAATAGTTTTATTTGTAGTAATGGATATGAAAAAGAAATGATGTGGAAAGGGTGTCGGATAGGAAAATAAAATTACCGCAGTTAAAAGCATGCGGGCATGTTGAGACAGGCCCCTATTTAAATTACTGCTGGTTAGAAAGCAGTAAAAAGGAGCCTGATAGTGAGTGGTGTCGTAATATAGTCAGCGTTGTTTCAAATAAAAAAACACCGACTGATATTACTCGTCACCGGGTACACCAAAGGATTCGGCGTTAGACGGATCTTTTGCACGGGTGATATAGGCCTGCATCTGTGGCTCGTAGTTTTGCCACACCATGCGTAGTTCATTGATCGGCTCGATATGCCAATCAACGCGCAGGTCCACCACCGGCCACTGCGGTTGAGCGGCGACGAGCAGGCCGGCAGAGTGCACCGGACCCAGTTCGCCACCGGCGGCAAGTCCGGCTTCCAGTGCGCTTAGCAGCCGCTCGGCCAGGTGCCCGCTACTGCTTTCGAAGCGGTCGATCATCGCCTGGGGTACGCCGGTATTCTCCAGCAGGTTGCCCATGGCAATACAGTTCTGGCCTTCGGCTGTGGAGAAGATCCCCAGCGCCTGTTCACCGCTGAAAGTGGTGCCTTCACCGGCAGTATTCAAAACGCCTAACTGACGCCATTGCACATCGCTGTCTGCTTCGGCCAACGCCGCCATCACCTGTTGAGGAGATTGGCCCTCCTGCAGCAGATCCAGCGCCAGCGGTCCCAGGTTGGGGTTGGTGATGTTCTGAGTCAGCGCGACGCCGGTGCCGCTGCGCACGAAGGCGCAACGGCTGGCGACACAGATGCTGGAGGAGGTGATCGCACAACCGACCATGCCGGTATCCGGGCAGATGCCCGCAACGGAAAAGGTCATGGCTTAGGCCTCTTCTTCTGGGATCACAGCGATAACGTCGATCTCCATCAGCCACTCTGGCTGGGCCAGTGCCTGTACGACCAGACCGGTGGAGATCGGGAACACACCTTTCATCCACTTACCTGTTTCGCCGTAGACTGCTTCACGGAAACGGGGATCGGTGATGTAGGTGGTGGTTTTAACTATGTGGCTCATGTCGGAGCCCGCTTCTTCCAGCAACTGTTTGACGTTTTTCATCGCCTGTTCGGTCTGCGCGCGAGGATCACCCAGGCCAACCAGATTACCGTCAAAATCGGTGCCCACCTGGCCACGAACATAAACGGTGTTGCCGGCACGCACTGCCTGGCAGAGATCGTTATCCAGCGTCTGATTTGGATAGGTCTCTTTGGTGTTAAACATGCGGATGCGAGTATGCGTAGGCATTAACTGACTCCCAAAATGCTGACATATATGTCTGTCTGAAAAAGGAGATAGGCCCGCAGGCCTATCTTGATGCTGGTTTGGTGCTACGTCCCGGTGTTACAGCTGAGATGGGTCGCGGTACTCCAGGTACTTACGCTGGGTCGCGATGTGGTCAGCAATGTGTTTTGCGTCGTGCCATACACCCCAGATGAAGGTGGAGCCGCGACGGGACAGCCATGGCAGGCCAACAAAGTAAATGCCTGGCTCGTTGGATACACCACGCTGGTGGGCTGGCTTGCCATTCTCATCAAAGGCATCAACTTTCAACCAACCGTAGTCCAGACCAAAACCGGTTGCCCAAACAATGGAGGTGATACCTGCTTCAGCCAGGTCCAGTTCACGAATCGGATTCACCATGCACTCTGGATCTTCCAGCTTGATACGTGCTTCTGGTTCTTCCGGCAGATCCAGGCCGTTACGCTCGATGTAGGCATCAGCTGCGTCCAGCAACTCGTTGTAGTTCTGATCACCGCGAGCAATGTTTTCTACCAGATCACCCTTGAAGGTCACTTTGCCGTCGTTGAAAGCTTCGGTCAGACCTACCAGCGTCACACCCTGGTGCGCCATTGCGCGGAAATCAACAGTACCTTTGCCACCATGCGCACCGGTTACTGCGATGGTTACGTGCTCTGTACCCGGTTTCATCGCAGGCACGTCCCACAGACCTAGAACACCCAACCACCATACGAAGTCGCGGTTGCGGTATGAGCGTGGTGGACGGTCATGCGCACCGATAGACAGGTATACCTTCTTCCCTGCGCGCTGCAGTTCGTCTGCGATCTGCGCACCGGAGGAACCGCCGCCGACTACCAGTACACCACCTTCAGGCAACTGTTCCGGGTTGCGGTAATCTGCAGAGTGGATCTGCATCAGGTTGTCGTCTTTAGGCGCGATGGGTGGAATCGCCGGCACCTGGAATGGACCGGTCGCCGCAACAACGCGGTTTGCCAAGATGGTGCCTTCAGAGGTCTCAATGGTGAAACCTGCATTGTTTTCGTTACGGGTAACGCTCTTGACCTCTACACCGGTACGAATCGGTGCATTGAATTTTTCAGCGTAGTCTTCAAAGTAATCCGCAATGCGCTCTTTTGGTACGAATGCATCAGGATCCTGATCTTCGAACTCCAGACCAGGAAAACGATCGTGCCAAGCCGGGCCGTTGGCAACCAGGGAATCCCAACGGGCTGTGCGCCAGCGCTCAGCGATACGATCGCGCTCCAGAACCAGATGAGGAACGCCTTGTTTGCTCAGGTGTTCACTCATGGCTACACCCGCCTGACCGGCGCCAACAACAAGCGTATCAATTTCGATTTTTTCAACTGTCATGTCTGAGTCCTACTTTTTTGTTATTCAGTTGTTCAACGGGGTGATGGTTCAGAGGTGTCAGGCGCGTTGCTGGGCGTCCTGGATTTGATGCACTCAACCCATCTGCGAAGGATCAACTAACCAGGACTCCAGAGGCTCAGGCCTTCTAGTGGGAGTCACGACAGCGGTCATAACAGTCTCCTCCGATTGCCTGTTCAGGTTATGGGGAAACGTTGCATCGTTAAAATATTATTAAACTTACAAATGGATCAGAAAAAATTATGCAGGGCTTCAGGCCCAAAGATACGTGCGTTTCAGCGTGATGAATGGAAAACTAGCGCGCAATTTAGGTAGGGTTACGCGCTCATTCGGTTGGAATGAAACCGTCGTGGGACGGTCTACCGACAGCGACTATGTGGCATGAAAATAGAATTGGATGGTATGGATAAATACGATGATAAGCGCGCTGAAACAACGTTTGCTTACCTCCGCATGGTGGTTCTCCCAGCTGAAAACTGTGCTGATCATGGTTGTGATCGTGTCGGCGGTGGCGTTTTATCAACAGCGCAATATGGTCTCGGGTGTTGCTCCAGCGCTGGTGTTGAACACGCTGGAGGGCAAAACCTACAACCTGCAGGATGAACTCGCGAAAGGCTCGCTGCTGGTGTACTTCTGGGGCAGTTGGTGTGGCATCTGCAGTCTCACATCCCCTGCAGTCAGCGATATAGCGCATGACAACAACGTACTGACGATTGTGCTGGCCTCGGGAAGCGATACCGAGGTGCAGCAGTACATGGACCAACACGGTTACCAATTTACCACCCTGAACGATGATAACGGACTGATCAGCCAACAATGGGGTGTGACCATTACACCGAGTCTGTTTTACCTGAACACCGAGGGTGAGATTACGCAGGTGAGCGCCGGCTTGAGCAGTGAGTGGGGGATGCGCTTTAAACTCTGGCTGGCGCGATTTATATAACGCTTCCGTTATTCACAACCGCCATTATGAACGTTACTTCTTATTCTGCATGCGTTTACGTAGCGTAAGCCACAGTACCATCAATGCCAGCACCAGTGTCACCATGTTGGCGAGCAACATCGGCAGGTCATCCATGATGATGCCGTAGGTTAACCACAGGGCGACACCCAGTGTGAAGATGGTGTACATATGCAGTGAGATCCCATCCACGTTGCCGGTACGCAGGATCTGGATTACCTGGGGCACAAAGGCGCAGGTGGTGCAAAAGGCGGCCATCAGCCCGATTATCGTGGTGCTATCCATCAATTATGTCTCATCTGGGTTTGCCCGCTAGTGGGCAACAGAGCGCGGGCCTGCCTTGGGTAAATATTGGAAAAGCGGTGCAAATCCGATCGGCTAAGCTCGGGCAAGTTTGGCGAGATTAGGTTTGTTTTTCAGACGTTGCAAGCAATTGGCGGCAAATAAAGCTTTTTAATGTGAAATTTATGTGATCCTTGAATCACATAAATTTGGGTAGTGCTAAAGGGGCTTTGGGTGCGGATCAGGATCTGACGTGCGTTGCATTCGAGACGCAGGGGCGGAAAAGATAAAGGGGCTACTCAGTAAGCCCCTTTATTGTATGAGATATCGTGCTGTTACTTGGTCAGTTCGTAAGACAGTTCGTCCGTTTTGGCAGCAGCGGTTTTTTCGTTCTCGCTTTCACACTTGTTCGGATCGTCACCGCATACCGGGCAGATGTAGTTTTCTTCGCCCATCGCCTTACCAACACCACCGCAGGAGCCTTTGATTGGGTTACGGCCCATCAGTACACCCACGGATGCACCTACGATCACAACCAGCAATACAACAAAGGCAAGAAATACGGTTTCCATTAGCCACCTCCTGTAAGTGGGCAAAGCTGCTGAGAGGCCCTTAAGTATCACCAGAGGCGTTCAGCAGGGAACAATTCGATTATACGCATAGCCGCACCAGGCGGTAATTTGAGCAATTGTACCACTTCTCCGCCTGTGCTGGTCAGTTTGTGCGCGCTAAGTCTAATGCCATCATGCTCATATTTAAAGTGTATGTTGTTTGCACGTTTTGTGCGTCCATGAAAAGGCGTCTGTTGTCCGCGTTATGAAATTTACTCTTCGAGTAGCGATGCTGGGTATGGAAATTGCTGGAAAAAGTGGCGAGCGTTTTTTTTGGGATTTTAGCGACAGGATTGTTCATCTGTTTGCCGATTGAGCAGATGTCAGGGGCAAACAGAGGACAGTTATTGCCGCTTCGATGGTGCGACGTAACACCGAATTTCCCAGAAAACGATAACAATGGAATGGGCAAGGACTGCATATGAATATCTCCCTCTCGACACTGCTAGCGGGCGTTGCGCCGGGTCAGATCCACGCACACTCAGCAACCCGTGAAGAATTTCAGGAACTCAAAGCGGAAGGGCTGGTGGGTGAAAACAGCTCCGGCTTAAATGTGATGTCGGTTAATACTATGGACCGCTTCCGAATTACTCAATGGAGCGAAGAGATCAACAGCCTTTGGTGGGGATTGTCGGGTGAAGGTGAACTAGGCCGGCAGGCTGCGGGGTATCTGGAACAGATGACCGCGGAGCGTCGTCAGATTGCCTCCAGCTATATGGACGATTTCTTCAGCCTCTCCAACACCCTGGCTGAAAACCTGCAGGATAATTACCCAGCATCCACCGACTTGGATGAGTTATTGGACAACGTATTGGCAGGTCGTAAACCCAGCGAAAATTCCGATGGTTCGTTAGTACCCAAAGCAGACAAAGTCGAAGCGTTCTGGGTGGAAAACCGCGATCAGATCGACGCGATGCAACAAACCTACGAAGACCTGAAAGCGTGTCCTGACAACCTATCCGGCTGGCTCGATGAAAAGCAGATCGAGCGTCCGTTGGCGATGGATCAGTTGGTGGAGAAGCACCGCTACAGCGGTCTGAACGGCAAATACGCGGGGGCACAAGGATTGCTCGACTCCACCTCATTCCAACTCAGTGCCGGAGGTGATGGACAGCAACTGGAGAACTTCGGACCGCTTGGCATACCGATGGATACGATGGATATGCCATTGCTGGAGCGTTACGACCTGGAAGCGGCAAACGCAATGATGCAACACAGTATTGACCTGGCCCTGCGCCTGGGAGACGCGGGCATGATGAAGCATGCCGTTGCCAGCGAACTGATGCACAGCGAACGCCGCGCCATACTGGCCGACTATCAGACCAGCTTCCAGTCGATGAGCACGGCATTTTATGACCAGCTTGGCGAGTTGGAGCCCCGCTTCAGCCTGCAGGATCTGCTAGACAATGTGGCCGCTGACAATGAAGTGGCTATGCTGGAGGATGGCAGTGAGCACCCGCAGGCCGAACAGATTCAAGCATTTGTGAAGAGCGTTGATAGTCAACTGACCACGTTGGTGGATAAACAGCAGCGCATGGATCAACTGCCGCGCACCCGTCTGGAGTGGCAGGCCATTCCGGAAAACAACCGCCTTGCCCAGCAGGTGGTGTATCAGCAGTACGGCCTCGAACCCTGGGAGACCGGCCGCAACAGCCGCGCAATACGGCCGGAGCAGTGGATGGGGTTGGATCATTTTGAAGGCGCGGGAGCCGCTACCCAGGAAAGGCTGTTGAGCGAAGCCCATCAACGGATGGTACGTTTGCAGGATCTGGTGTTGGACGCCCGTAGATTCAGCGGTGACGTGTCGTTCGATCTGGACCAACTGATCGACAACTTTCGCAGCGGCCAGCCGCTGGGTTTGACCGACGCAGGACAACTGCACCCCAACAGCCAGGCGATCGAGGAGATGTTCCGTGCCAACGAAGAGGAGTTTGTCGCCTATATCGATACTTTGTGGATGCTGGGTAAACAGGACAACCTCAGTATGGTGGATTACCGCAGCTGGATGACCGAGGATAACCGTGCCGGCTTTGCCGAGGAGTTGCTCGATCTGATTGTGCAGAGTCGTCAGGCGCTCAACTTCGACGAGCTGCCGAACCCGGAAGACAGTCTGTTGGCCGTAAACACCGGCAGCTCAGAGCCGACCGTATAGGACACCGGGCCTTTTCAGTTCCTATTCAGCTCTTGCTACCTACGCTATGCCCATCAAGACTGGGGGAAATGGAATGAAACATCTGAATAAATGGCTGTTAGTGGTGGGGACGCTGTGGCTGACCGGCTGCAGCCTGCACCCGCTGGGAATCGATGATGACGAGTGGGCGAGGATGAGCAGTGAAGAACAGCTGCGGGCCTATGAAAAGCAGGCGGAGCTAGACAAAGTGCGGGCCGAAGCCCAGGCGCGAGAGCGGGCGGCACAGGCCGAGGCGGAAGCGCGCAAATATGAGGCGATGGCCTATCTGCGCCAGAATGCCCAGTACGGCGATATCGTGCAGTGTGTGCTTGATCCGGTGGACATGCAATTCAGCTCGAAATGGCAACCGGCTAAACCCCAAGCCTTTGACCTGGTGCGGGGTGAGCAACTGACGCTCAAAATGCAGGACTGGAAAGAACGCTACAGCCGCGAGGCTAGTGTATCGTTTGCCGAGTCAGGCTTGGAGGTTGAGCTATGCCGAAACAGTAGTTACCGCTACGGTGGTGACTGCACCCGTGTTTTGGGCACCAGCCGTGATTTCCGAAGGGGAATCAGCCAAAGCTTCGAGATCGATCGTTTTATGAAAGGGACGTTGCGCTGCGACCTGAAACCGATCAGGCGTCATTGAACCCCGCGGGGGTAGTTGAACGTTACCCCAACCTTTACCCCTCAGGGCAAAGGTTGGGAGTGGGATTCAGATTCGCTAGATCCGATCAGTCGCGGCAGTGCTTACCTCCTTTACCTTCGCCGTGGCCGCCATAGTGGTGGCCGCGTTCCTGCCATTGATCTTTCAGTTGTGCAAACTCGGTGCGCTGCTCGTCGGTCAGGATCTCGTTGAAGGCCTGACGCTGTTCGGAGCGCATCAGCACCATCTTCTCGGTTGCGGCCGCGATATCAGCAGCCAGCTGTTCGGACCTCTGCTTGTAATCGGCAGCGGTTGGATCCAGCTTGTGCAGTTTGGTGCGCAGATCCTTCATGGCACGTTTGTTTTCGCGCATCTCTTTGAAACTGCCGATCATGATCTCTTCTGCCTGGCTCTGCTGTTCAGCGGTCAGATCCAGTTTCTCGGCCATGCGGTCCAGCATACGACCACCCATCATACCCTCAGGGCCGTGCCCCAATTTGCCACTTGCGACCGCAGTACCCAGGCCACCCAGAGTCAGTGTTGCTGCAGTCAAACCAATCATCAGTTGTTTACGCATTGTTCCATCTCCTAAGTAGTGTTGGGTCTATTGTTGATCCTGTCATCGCTAAGTTGGGTTGCGGCTATGTAAAGATTGGTAAATCGCGAAGGGCGGGCAAAAAAAACCGGCTGTGGACGTTATCCGTCAGCCGGTGAGAACAGAATGGAGAGGCCCGAAGCACTGAGGGATTGTTTATCTCATGCCGGGGCGTGATATAAACGTTCGAACCCACCTCCATCCGAGGGGTTTGGGGAAGGTGTTAATACGTCAATTGAGGGGCGACTTATTAACGCCTTCCTGCACCACCGCTTAAGACCTGACGGTGGTGGTAAAGGTTCCAGACGTAGGGTTTGTGGAACAGGGGCTATTCTCCCTCAGTCCTGGGTTAACTTTGGTGTCGGATGTGTAAAGTTTGGTAAATGGGGCTGGGCGTGGCCGGACGGCGCATTATTATTGAAGGACTGATAAAAGAGGCGGAACCGAAATGAGCGAACAGATCCGATTACTGATGGTTGATGATGACACCGAGCTGTGCGAGCTGATCGGCGATTATCTGGAACACGAAGGATTTGAGATGGAGTTTGCTCATGACGCGGATGAAGCACAGCATAAATTGCAGCGCGCCGAGCGTTATCAACTGATGATCCTGGATGTGATGATGCCGGGCCGCAGCGGTATGGACCTGCTGCAGGAGATCCGCCCGCGTCTGCAGCTGCCGGTGATCATGCTGACCGGCCGCGGCGAGGACATCGACCGCATTCTGGGCCTGGAGATGGGCGCTGACGACTACTTGAGCAAACCCTGCAATCCCCGCGAGCTGGTGGCCCGCATCAAGGCTGTACTGCGCCGTAGCGGTCCGAAAGAACACCAGACCCTGTTCCCCGACCAGCCCATCGCTGAGGCGGGTATCGAGCTGGACCCGGGCGTGCGTGAAGTCACGGTCGGTGGACACGCTCTGGAACTGACCGGTACCGAGTTCAACGTACTGGCCTACCTGATGAACAGCGCAGGCAGTGTGATCAGCAAAGAACAACTGACCGAGCTGGTCCTGCACCGCAAACTCACCGCCTACGACCGCGCCATCGATGTGCACGTTAGCCGCGTGCGCCAGAAACTGGGCAAACGGCTGGCCGAGTGTGAAGTAATCAAAACCGTGCGTGGTGTGGGTTACCAGTTTATCCGGGGTGCCTGATGCGTTGGTATAAACGCCTGTTTGTTAAGATTTTTCTGGCGATCTGGCTCGCCAGCAGTATTGTTTTGCTAGCGACCATCGCCATCGTTGGCGGCGTGTCGGAGCGCAGTAATTTTCGCAACCTGGTGGTTGCAACCGCACAGGGGCACGCGGAGCGGGTAATCGACCGGTATGAAGGGGACGGCGATTGCGAAATACCGCTCCGACGTCCCCCACCTATCCGCTCCTGGCGTTTTGAACGCCACGGTGACTGGGATGATGAGCGCCACGATAGTCGTCGACCGCATCGGGAAGAGCTGTTCGAGCGCTGGAAAAAGCGCAATCTGATCCGCATTACCGATCTGGACAACAACAAACTGGTGGTCGGGCCGAATCAGGATTGGCCGGATTCCTTTGAGGTGGTCAGTTTTGATATGACCACCGAGCACCAGCGCAACTACCGTGTGGATGTGGCAATCGACCTGAAACACGCGTCGATTCTGCATATTCTCCGCATCGTAATCTCCTTTCAGATCGGTTTGAAAGTGATGCTTATGTCAGGTATCGCCGCCTGCCTGGTGACCTGGATTATCGTGCGGCCGATCAACCGCTTGCGTGACCATACCCAGGCGATCTACAGCGGTGAACTGGATACCCGTACCGACGCAGCGTTGCGCAGCCGCGGCGACGAGATCGGGGCGCTGGCGCAGGATTTTGACCGCATGGCCGAGTATGTGGAGCAGACGCTGAATACCCATCAGAAGCTGATGCAGGACGTATCCCACGAACTGCGCGCGCCGCTGGCACGTCTGCAGGCTGCTGCCGGGCTGGCGGAGCAGCGTTGGGGGGATGACGACAAGGTAGTGCAACGGATCATTCGTGAGTGCCAGCGTCTGGATGCTTTGATCGGCGAGATTCTTTCCCTCTCCAAGCTGGAGAACAGCGAAGCGGCCGGACCGCCGTTCGCGCTGAAAAAGCTGCTGCAGGAGATGATTGAGGATGTGCGTTTCTCCAACGCCGGGCGTAAGGTAAATCTCACCGTCGATTGTGACTGCGAGGTGGAAGGCAGCCGGGCGCTGCTGGAACGGGCATTGAACAACATTCTGGGTAACGCCTGTAAACACACCGAAGAGGACGTGGCGATTGATGTGATGTTGACGGACGAGGCCGGTCAGTGTGTGATCAACATCCGTGACCACGGCACCGGTGTGTCCGAGTCGGCACTGGAACACCTGTTCGAGCCATTCTATCGCAGTACCAGCAAGAACAACGGCTATGGACTGGGCCTGAGTATCGCTCAGCGTGCCGTACAGCGCTTGAGAGGCAGCATCGAAGCACGTAACCATCCGGAAGGTGGTTTGGACGTGACCATCCGGGTGCCGATGGCGCCGCGCTGATCAGTCGGTTTTCGCCGGGGGTGTCAGACCCGGTGGTTGTGCCTCGGGCAGCAGCAGTCGTTCACTGAGCTGGGAGGCCACCGGGTAAGCACAGTAATCCGCCGCATACCAGGCGCTGGCGCGGTGGTTGCCGCTGATGCCGGTGCCGCCAAACGGCAGCCTGCTGGAGGCACCGGTAAGAGGACGGTTCCAGTTGATCAATCCAGCCCGCACACTGCGGTCGAACTGGTGGAACACCTGCGGGTTGTCGCTCAGTACACCCGCAGACAAACCAAAACGCGTGTTGTTGGCTTCAAGGATGGCTGCATCCAGGTCGGTGACCCGGATGACCTGCAGCAGGGGGCCAAAGCACTCCTTGTCTTCCCGGTCTTTTACCGCAGTTACATCGATCAGGCCGGGCGTCAGGTAGGCATATTGCGGATCAGGTCGATGCAACGCAACCAGAGGTTCAGCGCCTGATTCGGTTAACCCCCGCTCCATACCCATGACGTTATCCACAGCCATATTGCTGATCATCGCGCCCATAAACGGTGCCGGTTGCAGGTTGTACGCCCCCACCTGAATCCGGCGAACCGCCTTGCCCAACGCCTCAATAAAGCGGTCGCCGGGATGGCCATCCGGCACGATCAGGCGACGTGCACAGGTACAGCGCTGACCTGAGGTGATATAGGCGGACTGGATGGTATGAAACACAGCGGCCTGGATATCCTTCACCTCGGTGACCAACAGCGGGTTGTTGCCGCCCATCTCCAGCGCCAGGATCTTCTCCGGCTGCCCGGCAAACTGTTCGTGCAGGTAACAGCCGGTGGTTGCGCTGCCGGTGAAGTAGAGACCGTTTATCTGCGGATGGGAGGCTAAGGCCGCGCCGGTGTGCCGGTCACCCTGTACCAGGTTCAGAACACCGTCCGGCAGTTCTGCTTTCTGCCACAGGTGCACCAGCAGTTCGGCGGTGCGCGGTGTCAGTTCACTGGGTTTCAGTATGATCGTGTTGCCTGCCAGCAGGGCTGGCATGATGTGTCCGTTGGGCAGGTGGGCAGGAAAGTTGTACGGGCCAAAGATTGCCACTACGCCATGCGGGCGGTGCTGCAAACGGCTGGTCAGGCCCGCCTCAGTGTCTTCAACGCTGGGGGTACGGTCCAGGTAAGCCTGGATGGAGATCTCGGCTTTGCCCAACAGTGCGGCGACCTCGGTTTCCGCTTCCCAGAACGGTTTGCCGGTCTCCTGAGCGATGGTATCGGCAAGCAGGGTGCGGTAGTGCTCCACCACTTCGTTGAAGCGGCGCACATGGGACACCCGTTGTTCGAAGGTGTGACCCGACCAGGCGGGAAAGGCGTTGATTGCGGCCTGGACCGCATCTTTGACCTGGCTGCCGGTGGCGGCGTGGCCTTTCCAGATCTGATCCCCGTTGCCGGGATTGAGCGAATCCATCGCGGAGCCTTCGCCGGCAATCCAGTTGCCGTTGATAAACAACGATGCGACCGGGTTCATGTAACCCTCCCTTTCAGTTCGACGATGCGCAGGGTATCGCCGGCGCTGACCTGCAGTGCGTCAGCGGTGGCCTGGCTGATGGTGGTGATACTGCCGCTGTTATCGATGGGGGCCTTGGTACAGCGAAAATCGGCCAGTCCTGTGTTACTGATCAGGAACTCGGGGCCAGAGGCGTCAACCTCTCCGATGTTGGCTTTTTGGTAGCGGCTGTTGTGAATAGCGCGGATATCGTCCAGGCGGATCGCCAGGGTGGGGCCGCCGTCGAAGATATCCACATACTCCTCGTAGCGGAAGCCTTCGCTTTCCAGCATCTTGCGGGCTGGTTCCGTATTGGGGTGCACGGTCCCGATCACGGCCTGTGCCTCATCCGGGAGCAGGTGGATATAGATGCTGTGTTTGGGCATCAGCTCGGCGATAAATACCTTATTGCCGGAGCCGGTGAGGTAATCTGCCTCGCTGTACTCCATGGAGAAGAAGCGTTTACCCAGGCCATCCCAGAACGGTGACTGACCCTGCTCGTCGGTATAACCCCGCATCTCGGCGATCACTTTTTTGGCGAAGCGCTGTGGATGTTCGGCCATAAACAGGAAGCGGCTCTTGGACAGCAGGCTGCCATTGGCGGAGTGACGGGCGTCGGGTTGCAGGTAGAGGGTGCAGACCTCGGTGCAACCGGTGTAGTCGTTGCAGAGGTAGAGGGTGCGGAAGCTGTTGTGCACCTTCAGTTCGCGGGATGCGTGCACCACCGTGCCGATGCGGTAATGGTAAAAGGGGGAGGTCAGGCCCACGGCGGCGTCGATGCCGCAGGTGCCCACCACCTCGCCGGTGTCGGTCTCCTCCATCACAAAGAGGTAGTGCTCGGGGCCACACTTCTGGATGTCACTGTGCAGCGCTTTCTGGGTGGCGCTGATGCGTTGCTCCAGCAGCTCCCGGTTATCCGGCAGCGAGGTGAAACCGGGGCCGGTGTCGATGGCGATCTGGTGCAGGATATCCAGATCGTCGGCGCAAATAGGTCGTATCACTTTCATGTGTTGCCTCCCGTATTCGCAACCTCTGAACCAAGGGCTCAGGACTATCGGTGAACGTCGGTACTCTCAAAGATGCGGTCGGCGGAAGCCGCCACAAAACCCTGGTATAGCTGGCCGTTGGCCAGTGGATAACGTTGGGCAAATTCGTAGTAGCAGCCGGGGATCTCTATATTGCGGTCACTGAACGGTACCAGGATCGGTTTTGCCAGGGTGGCGGACTGCTCCAGGCACTCCTCTGGCGAGCCTTTTACCAGGCCACCCGCGTTGTTGAGTTGGATGCCCTGCTGCAGTAGGAAATCGTTGACTGCATCGATGGAGCGGTGCGACTGCAGGGCGTTGACCAGGATGGTGAAGTGACTGGGGCGGTAACCGAAAGCGCACATCCAGGCGGCATACTCGCTTTCGCTGAGCAACTGTTGATACATATCGGAGTTCAGCGACCAGTGACGACCGGAGTAGCAGAAGCCGGACGCCGCGATTGCGTCATCCGGGATCTGGCTGACACTCTGATGGATGATCTCGGCGGCATTGTCCGAGAGCTGATCGACATGCAGCTCGCTGATAAACAGCTTAGGCAGCGTGCTGTCCGGATGTTCAAAGTGCTCGGCAAACAGCTTTTTCACCGGAAAGTAATATTCCCCCCTGGGTTTGTAGCCACCCTCTACGAAGGGCCTGGCGATCGCCTGGATGTTTACCCGGGGCAGGTCGAACGTGCGCAGACCGATATGGTCGTTGATGATGGTTGGGTTGCGTTCGGTAAACAGCTGGTGAATCCGCCGTGCATCGGGATTTAGTTTGAGGAAATCCTGCCACATCGCATCCAGCAGGCTGCGCAAGTCGTCAGTATTCATCGCTGTACCTCCCGCTTGGCGAGACTGTCAGGTAATCCATCGTGGGCCAGGGCGATTAGCAGCAGGGTGCTGAGTTTGGCGCGTTCGGTCAGGCTGTCGAGACAGATAAACTCGCCGGGACTGTGGATAAGTCCACCGCGTACTCCCAGCGTATCGATGTTGGGCAGGCCGTGGCTGCTTAAGTTATTGCCGTCGCAGCAACCGCCGGTGGGGTGCCAGTTCAGGTCCAGCTGCAGATGTTGGCCACATGCTTTTAGAAGGCTATAGAGCTTAATGTGGGCGTCATCCAGCACCTTGGGCATACGGCCAAAGCTACCGTGCAGGCTGGCGTTAAAGCCCTCTGTCTGGTTGATGGTCAGTTGAATGTTTTCCAGCTGTGTCAGGCACCAATCGGCATCTTCCGGGTCACGAATACGGACGTTGAATTTCACCACACAGCTGTCCGGCACCTGGTTGGTCGTGGTGCCACCGGCGATGATGCCGGTGTTGAGGGTCAGGCCTTCGCGGGCGCCGTTGATCCGTTCCAGCAGGGTAATAGCATGGGCGGCGGCGCTGATGGCATTGCGGCCTTCCTCCGGGTTGCGCCCGGCATGGGCACTGCGCCCGCCAATGCTCAGGGTAAAGTTGCCGCTGCCTTTGCGACTGCCCGCCAGACTGCCATCGGGCAGGGCTGGCTCATACAGCATCCCAAGGTGATGACGGGGGGCTTCGCGGGCGAACCAGCCTGCGGAACCGGGCGAGCCCACTTCTTCGTCCGGGTTGAGAAGGACGGTCCAGCCCACGTTGTAGTGGTCCGGATGCTGCTCGAGTGCTTCCAAAGCGCTGAGCATCACCAGAATGCCTCCTTTCATATCGGCGGCACCGGGGCCATTGAGGGTGTTTTTATCCTGATAGGTGCTTTTCTGGAAGCCCGATTCTGCGCCAAAGACCGTATCCAGGTGGCCGGACAGGAGCACCTGAATGGGGGCGTCAGGGCGTTTGCGGATGCGCCATAAACTGCCCAGTGCCTGTTCTACCATCTGCCCCTGCATGTCGATGCGTTGCCACGGATCCAAGCTAAACTTATCCACCGCTGCTTCCAGACGGTCGGCAAAGAGCGCGGCGAAGTATTCGCCCACCCGGTCGATGCCCACCGGGTTATGGCTGCCGCTGTTGATGCTGACCAGCTCCAGCAAGCGATCCTCCATCCACGTACGGTGCTGATCCAGCCAATACAGCATTGGTTTGGCGCTCTCGTGCAGTTCGGGCTTCATGCGTCACTCTCCTCGCTGTGCTCATCATGGAACTGGGACATGGCGATGCCAAAACGTTTCAGACCTTCTTCGATATCCTCGGGTGGAATAATCAGTGAAGGGGCCAGACGCACCACGTTCGGGCCGGCGATCAGCACCATCACGCCTACGTCCTGTGCTTTGACTAACAAGTCGCGGGCTTTACCTTTCCAGCGATTACGCAGTTCGCAGCCAATCAGCAGACCTTCGCCCCGGATTTGATGGAATAGATGGCAGCGTTCGTTGAGTTGATCGAGCAAGTCCATAAACAGCAGATGGCGTTCGCGTACGCCGTCCAGCAGCAGCGGATCGCTGATCAGTTCCAGAACCTTCGAGGCGACACGACAGGCGAGTGGGTTGCCGCCGTAGGTGCTACCGTGGGTGCCTACTCCCATCACGTTGGCAACCTGATTGGTGCAGAGCATGGCGCCGATAGGGAAACCACCTCCCAGCGCCTTGGCCGTGGTGAGGATATCCGGTGTTACACCGATTTTCTGGTAAGCGTACATCTCGCCGGTGCGGCCGACTCCGGTTTGGATCTCGTCAAAGATCAACAGAGCATCGTTTTCGTCGCACAGCGCGCGGGCACGACGCACAAAGTCGTGATCGGCGGGGATTATGCCCGCTTCGCCCTGGATCGGCTCCATGATTACTGCGCAGGTGTGGTGGGAGATCCGGGTATCCAGCGCGTCTATATCGTTAAACGGCAAGTGGGTGATACCGCCGGGTGTGGGGCCAAAACCCTGGCTGTATTTGGGTTGGCCGCCGGTGCTGACGGTAAACAGGGTACGACCGTGGAAGGCGTTATTAAAGGCGATGATTTCGTGTTTATCGGCACTGAAGGTTTCAATCGCCCAGTGGCGTGCAGCTTTCAGCGCGGCTTCGTTGGCCTCTGCACCGGAGTTGGCAAAGTAGACTTTCTCCGCAAAGGTGAGCTGGCACAGCTGCTGTGCGAGTTTCAGGGCCGGTTCGTTGGTCCACACGTTGCTCAGGTGCCAGAGGGTTTTTGCCTGGTCGGTGAGTACCTTGACCAGTTCAGGATGGCAGTGGCCCAGCGCATTCACGGCTATGCCACCGGCAAAATCGATGTAACTGCGTCCGTCCTGATCCCAGAGATGCGACCCCTCCCCACGCACGGGAATGACCGCGCCAGGGGCGTAATTGGGCATCATCACTTCGTCAAACGTCTGGCGGTTGAATAGGTGAGTCATCCGGCACCTCCTTCAATGGGGCGATACCCTCAGTTTAGACACAGATTGATTGGGTAAGTTGTTGTCTGGCTAAAAAGTGCTCAAAGGCCGGAAGGTAGGAGCGATCAGCGCTTAACGTCAGGTAACGTTGCAAAACGGCGCTGAAGCGGAAGGGGGAGAGTTTGATACTGAAACAAAAAAAGCACCCATAAGGGTGCTTTTTCGAGAATACGGGGGTGTTTGCTTACAGCGCGTCCGGACCACTTTCGCCGGTACGGATACGGATAACCTGCTCCAGCGGCATAACGAAGATCTTGCCGTCGCCGATCTTGCCAGTGTTTGCAGTAGAAGCGATCGCTTCAATGACTTGGTCAACCATGTCGTCGTCCACTGCCACTTCGATTTTTACTTTTGGCAGGAAATCTACAACGTACTCTGCACCACGGTACAGTTCGGTGTGACCTTTCTGACGACCGAATCCTTTAACTTCAGTAACGGTTACACCCTGAATACCGATTTCGGACAGAGCTTCACGCACGTCATCCAGTTTGAACGGTTTGATTACCGCGCTGACCAGCTTCATAACGTTCTCCTATTATGTCTTCTTGTCGCCTTCTGGAGGCGCGAGACAATTAATACTCAAAAGCAAGTTTTGACCTAGTATACCCAGATTTCACAAACAATGCTCAGAGCTGATTATAAAAACAGCAAAAGGGTGCCGAAGCACCCTTAAGGTATTGAGCAGGTTGGATTACTTAGCGGAAGTGAATTCCGGATACGCTTCCATACCACACTCAGCCAGGTCTACACCTTCGTACTCTTCCTCTTCGGATACGCGCACACCCATCACTGCTTTGATTGCCAGCCATACCACCAGGCTTGCAGCGAACACCCAACCGAAGATGGTCAGTGCGCCGATGATCTGGCCTGCAAAGCTCACTTCACCGTTGGTTACCGGTACCAGCAGGAGACCCAGCAGACCGACTACACCGTGTACAGAGATCGCACCAACCGGATCATCGATTTTCACTTTATCCAGGGTCAGGATGCTGAATACGACCAGCGCACCACCCAGAGCACCGAACAGCGTAGCCTGCAGAGCTGTTGGAGTAGAAGGTTCAGCCGTGATCGCTACGAGACCTGCCAGCGCACCGTTCAGTGCCATAGTCAGGTCAGCCTTGCCAAACAGAAGGCGAGCTACGATCAGTGCGGCAACCACACCACCGGCAGCCGCGGCGTTGGTGTTCATGAATACAACCGCTACGGAGTTCGCGTTTTCAACATCGGACGTTGCCAATACGGAACCACCGTTGAAGCCGAACCAACCCAACCACAGTACGAAGGTACCCAGGGTGGCCAGCGGCAGGTTTGCACCTGGAATTGCGTTTACAGAACCATCTTTACCGTATTTGCCTTTACGAGCACCCAGTACCAGCACACCAGCCAGCGCAGCGGCAGCACCTGCCATGTGAACGATGCCGGAACCTGCGAAGTCTGAGAAGCCCAGGTCACCCAGGTTGTAGATACCGAATACGTCGTTACCGCCCCAAGTCCAGGAACCTTCCAGTGGATAGATGATACCGGTCATCACGACAGCGAAGGCGAGGAAGGACCACAGCTTCATGCGCTCGGCAACAGCACCGGATACGATGGACATTGCAGTTGCTACGAAGACCACCTGGAAGAAGAAGTCCGCCGATGGTGCGTAGGTTGCTGGCTCTTCAGCGCCGGTGAAACCGTCGCCGGTGATGCCGCTTAGCAGGTATTCGCCGCCGTACATGATGGCGTAACCGGATACCAGGTACATGGTGCAGGCGATCGCGTACAGGGCAATGTTTTTAGTCAGGATCTCGGTGGTGTTTTTAGCGCGTACCAGACCGGCTTCCAGCATGGCAAAACCCGCTGCCATCCACATTACCAGGGCACCACACACCAGGAAGTAGAAGGTATCCAGTGCATACTTAAGCTGGGTTACGTCGCCAGCTGTTGAATTCAGAAGTTCTTCCATTGGTAAGTTCTCCAGAAAATCTTAAAAAGTTGGGGTTAAAGTGCTTCGTTGCCGGTTTCACCGGTACGGATACGGATCGCTTGCTCCAGCGGCAGGACAAAAATCTTGCCGTCGCCGATCTTGCCGGTCTGAGCAGCTTTGCTGATCGCTTCTACCACCTGGTCTACCAGGTCGTCAGCGACAGCAGCGTCTACGCGCACTTTTGGCAGAAAGTCCACAACGTACTCTGCGCCTCGGTACAGTTCGGTGTGACCTTTCTGACGGCCAAAACCTTTTACTTCGCTCACGGTGATGCCGGCGATGCCGATCTCTGAAAGCGCTTCCCTGATGTCGTCCAATTTGAACGGCTTGATAACCGCAGATACCAATTTCATTTGTGTTATCCCCCGATACTCTGTTTATGCTGCGAGCTGATGTCGCAGCCCAAATGAATCAATTGATTTGCTCTGTGTATTGCGAGGGTTGTGCCATGTTTTGAAAAAACCTTCTAAAACATGGTGTTGAGAATTTATTAGGCCGTTTAGTGGGTGTTGAGGCCCGGTTTGGGGGCACAGGCCTGTGTGCAGGCAGTGCACAATCGGGGTGCGTGCACCAAGGTGGTGCGCTCCCCAATAGTGCGTCGTAACCTGCTATAGTCGGGGTCTGAGAAATGCGTATTTTTTGAGGCACAATATGATTAACCAGAAACTGATCGATGGGTTGAGTGAACAGTTTTCCCAACTGATGTCCGGGAAGGCGAACCTGCCGGGTGAGGAGATGATGAAAGAGCAGGTAAGTGCAATCCTGCAAGGGACCTTTAATCGCCTGGATCTGGTCACCCGTGATGAGTTCGATGCGCAGAAGGCAGTACTGATGCGCACCCGTGAAAAGGTCGAACAGCTGGAAGCACTGGTGACCGAAATGGAACAGAAGCTGTCTGAGCGCGACGCCTGATCGATTGATCTACACAGTACCGGTATGGCGCTAACGGATTCTGTCGCCACCGGTACTGCCTACATTGTTTCTCCAAGGAAGGATGTTTTATGTCTCTTGCCGTAGTTCGTACCCGCGCCCAGGTGGGTGTGCAAGCCCCTGAAGTCACCGTTGAAGTACACCTGTCCGGCGGATTACCTGCCCTCTCTATCGTGGGCCTGCCTGAGAAGGCGGTGAGTGAAAGCCGTGAACGGGTGCGCAGTGCCCTGATCAACTCTGGTTTTACCTTCCCCCAGCGCCGCATCACCATCAACCTGGCCCCGGCCGACCTACCCAAAGAAGGGGGCCGTTATGACCTCGCAATCGCCATCGGCATCCTGGCCGCCAGCCAGCAGATCCCGATGGAAGCGCTGGAGCAGCGCGAGTTTCTGGGGGAGCTGGCGTTATCCGGACAAGTACGGCCGGTACGGGGTGTGCTACCGGCGGCGATCCGGTGTGATGCACAGGAGCATAGCCTGATCCTGGCGGAAGAGAATGCACAGGAAGCGGGCATTGTGCGTAACCTGGCGATCTACCCGGTCAACCACCTGCTGCAGCTGGTGGCGCACCTGATGGGCAGCGAACCGGTGGCGCGGTATTCGGCTAACCAGAAAGGGATAAACAGCGCGCCGAATTATCCCGACGTGCGTGATGTAAAAGGTCAGAGTAAGGCCAAGCGCATGCTGGAGATCGCGGCGGCTGGCCAACACAACCTGATTCTTGCCGGTCCTCCTGGGAGTGGAAAAAGTATGCTCGCCAACCGCCTGCCGGGCTTGCTGCCCTTAATGGAGGAGCAGGAGCGGCTGGATGTGGCTGCCGTGTATTCGGTGGCGGGTGCCGGCGGCGATGTAATCAGCGGACGACGCCCGTTTCGGGCCCCGCATCATACCGCTTCAGCCGTGGCGCTGGTGGGTGGTGGCAGCAGTCCGCGGCCGGGGGAGATCTCCCTGGCCCATCAAGGTGTTTTGTTCTTGGATGAGCTGCCCGAGTTTAACCGCAAGGTGCTGGAGGTGCTGCGCGAACCGATGGAATCGGGCGAGATCCTGATCTCACGGGCCGCGCGTCAGTGCAGCTTTCCCGCACGCTTCCAGATGGTGGCAGCGATGAACCCCTGTCCCTGTGGATATTTCAACGACGGCAGTGACCGTTGTCGGTGCAGCCCCGATATGGTGCGCCGTTATCAGGACAAAATCTCCGGTCCGTTGCTGGACCGGATCGATATGCAGTTGTGGGTGAATGCGATCTCCAAAGCGGAGATGTTAGAACACACCGGCAGCAATGAAAGCAGCGCGCAAGTGCGCGAACGGGTTGTGGCGGCGCGGCAGCTCCAGATCGAACGCCAGGGTTGCTGCAATCAGGCGCTGGATGGCCCGGAACTGGAGCAGGTGTGTGCCATCAGTGAAAACGACAAGCTACTGCTGGTGAATGCACTGGAGAAGATGCAGCTCTCAGCCCGTGCCTTTCATCGGATTCTGCGGGTGGCGCGCACCATTGCGGATCTGACGGGGGCTGAGCAGGTGGAAACCGCCCACCTGCTGGAAGCACTGAGCTACCGACGCGGGCTTATGCCTTCTCAAGCATCCGCATAAATTCCTTGAACGGTACCGGCGGGCCGTACAGGTAACCCTGCACCTGGTCACAGCCGTTCTGCATCAGCCAATCCAGCTGGGCGGTGTTTTCCACGCCTTCGGCGACCACCTTCTTATCCAGGCTGTGGGCCAGGTTGATGATGGCGCGCACAATCTCGGCGTCGTTGGGATTGTCCGCCACGTTGCGGATAAAGGAGCGGTCGATCTTCAGGGTGCTGATCGGCAGTTTCTGCAGCAGGGCGAAGGAGGAGTAGCCGGTGCCAAAGTCGTCCAGGGCAAAATCGATGCTCAGGTTGGACAACTCCTGCAGGCAGTAACCCACATGCTGCTCGTCGCTGATCAACGCCGATTCGGTCAGTTCAAACTCCAGAAAGGCGCTATTGATCTCGTTCTGGCTGATAATGCGGTGAATCGTGTGTGGCAGGTTACTGTCTTGGAACTGGCGGAACGACAGGTTCACGCTGATGCGGCAGTTGTCGTAGCCTTCCAGCTGCAGCGCTTTCAGTTTCATGCCCGCCTGGTGGATCGCCCAGTAGCCGATTGGAATGATCATGCCGTTACGTTCCGCCAGCGAAATAAATTCGCCCGGCATAATCAGGCCCCGCCGTGGGTGGCGCCAGCGGATCAGCGCTTCGGCCCCGGCAATCTTGCCGGTCTTTAGGTCGACTTGTGGCTGAAAGAACAGTTCAAACTGATTCGCGCGCAGGGCAAAGGCCAGTTCCGGCTCCAGCTCGCTGGTTCCGGCCTCCTGCTGATCAAACGTTGGATCATAAATGCGGTAGGTGCCGGGGCGTTCCTGCTTGGCTTGGTGACGTGCCATGGCGGCACGTCGGATCAGTTCATCCAGCTCCACCGTCGCCCCCGGTTGGCAATAGGCGACACCGATACTGCCGGGCAGTATGGAACTGCGGTTGGCTGTACGGAACGGCATATTGGTTTGCGGCAGCAGGCTTTTCAGTTGCTCGCGGGTGAGTTGGTGTAGATTTTCATCCGGTGCACAGGTCAGCGTGATCGCAAACTCGTCGTTGCCCAGGCGGTGAATACTGTGTGCGTTGGAAACGGCGCTCTGCAGGCGGTCGCGTAGTTGGATAATCACTTCGTCCGCGGCTTTGGGGCCGCACTGACCGTTAAATTTGCTGAAACCGTCCAGATCGACGGTCAGCAAGGCGATCTGCAGTTTGCTGTCCTGAACCTGGCTGATCAGCTGTATGATGCTCTGATAGAAGCTGCGGCGGTTGCCAAGGCCGGTCAGGGGATCGGAGTTGCGCAGCCGATTGATCTCGGCTTTATCTTTGTGTGCGTCACGGGCATACCGGAAGGCGCGCAGAACCGTCTCTGGGCTGGCCTGGTCAAGTGAAATAAAATCACTCGCACCCTGACGGATCAGTGCGTCGCCCTGGTCGCCGTTGATGGCTGGAGCCAGTACAATGATCGGCTGCGTTGGCAGCAGGGTAGTAAGCACACGCAGGGTCTGGAAAGCGCTGTTGTCGAAGTGCTCCAGACCTAACAGAACAATATCGTCTGCGTTCAGCGGTTCGGCGGTTAAAGCCTCCTGTGTGCTGAAGCAGTGCAGATGCTGGGCGGTCAGGCCCAGAGTCTCTTGCAGTCGGGTGCAGCAACCTCTGTTGCCATCGATCAGCAGTAACCGAGGCTGGGTGCTTTTAAGCTGTTTGGGTGCCGATAACATCGGGCGTTTCCCCCTTTACGCCTAGGGTTATGGGCTAAACGGAGCCATGCCGTAGCAATGCGAACATGTCATAATTGCGATCCGGCGATAGCTGCATCATATATTGTTCTTGAACAGGATTTCAAACGTACGTTTTATTTTGTTTTTTCTCAGTGTGTTATGTGTCAGTTTCTGTTTAAACGACCATCAGAAGTTACCTTTTTTGAATCGATAATCAAGTACTTGTTTTTACTTAATTTCCGGAGCGCTGTGTAAATGGCTCGATTAAACCCCCGCCAGCAAGAGGCAGTTAACTACATCAGCGGACCGTTGCTGGTACTGGCCGGCGCAGGTTCGGGCAAGACCAGTGTAATCACCCGGAAGATTGCGTACCTGATCAAAGAGTGTGGTTACGCGGCGCACAACGTGGCGGCGGTAACCTTTACCAACAAAGCCGCACGCGAGATGAAGGAGCGTGTGTCGGCGTTGCTGGTGGGTAAGCCATCCAAGGGGCTGACCGTCTCCACCTTCCACAACCTGGGCCTTAATATTATCCGCAAAGAGCACAAGGTGCTGGGCTTTAAGCCGGGTTTTTCGATCTTTGACGACCAGGATAGCAAGGCGCTGCTGAAGGACCTGATGCTGCACAACGGCGAAGACACCGATCAGGTGGACGCGGTGCTGCACCAGATCTCCAACTGGAAGAACGACATGGTGGAGCCGGAGCAGGCACTGTCCACCGCGCAACTGCCCAACGATATTCTGGCGGCACGGGCCTACGAGGCTTACAACAGCCACCTGCGTGCCTACAACGCCGTGGATTTCGATGACCTGATCCTGATTCCGGTAAAACTGTTTGCCAACCACCCGGACGTGCTTGAGCGCTGGCAGAATAAGATCCGCTACCTGCTGGTGGACGAGTATCAGGACACCAACCTGTCCCAGTACCGTCTGGTGCGCCAGATCGTGGGCCACCGCGGTGCGCTGACCGTGGTAGGTGACGACGACCAGTCGATCTACGCCTGGCGTGGTGCGCGTCCGGAAAACCTGGTGCAGCTGAATGAAGACTTCCCGTCGCTGAAGGTGGTGAAGCTGGAGCAGAACTACCGCTCGACCAGCCGTATCCTGAAAGCGGCCAACACCCTGATCGCCAACAACCCCCACGTGTTTGAGAAAACCCTGTGGAGTGAGATGGGCGTGGGGGATGAGTTGCGGGTTATCCACACCCGCAACGAAGATGCCGAGTGTGAGCGGATCGCCACCGAAATTCTCGACCAGCACCTGCGTAAGAAGTATCCGTTTAAGGACTTTGCCGTGCTTTATCGCGGCAACTTCCAGGCGCGTCTGATGGAGATGAAGCTGCAGTCCTACCAGGTGCCATACAAGTTGAGCGGCGGTACCTCCTTCTTCGCCCGTGCCGAGATCAAGGACCTGATGGCCTACCTCAAGGTGCTGGTGAACCCGGACGACGACAACGCGTTCCTGCGGATTATCAACCTGCCGCGCCGTGAGATCGGCCCGAGCACGCTACAAAAGCTTGGGCAGTACTCGGTTGAGCGCCAGATCGGTATGTTCGCTGCCTGTGAAGAGTTGGGTCTGGAACAGGTGCTGCCGGCGGCGGCAGTGGATCGTCTGCGACGTTTCTGCAAATGGATGAACTATATCTACCGCAAGAGCGAGCAGGGTGACCCGATCGAAGCGGTGCGCGAGCTTATCAAGGATATCGACTACGAAGGCTGGATCCGCCAGAACAGTTCCAGCGACGCGATGGGAGACAAGCGCATCCAGAACGTCTGGTTCCTGGTCGACTCCCTGCGCAATACGCTGGAGCGCCTGCAGGAAGACGATCCGGATGCCGGTCTGAAGGAAACCATCGCCCGTCTGTTGCTGCTGGATATGCTGGATCAGCAGCAGGAGGACGAAGATGACAACCGTGTACAGCTGATGACTTTGCACGCCTCCAAGGGGTTGGAGTTTCCCCATGTATTCCTGATGGGGATGGAGGAGGAGTTGCTGCCGCACCGTAACAGCATTGAGACCGACAACATTGAGGAGGAGCGTCGCCTCGCTTATGTAGGGATCACCCGGGCCCGTCAGACCCTGACCATGACTCTGGCGAGCCAGCGCAAGCAATATGGGGAAGTGGTGGACTGTGCACCGAGTCGTTTTCTGGCCGAATTGCCACAGGAAGACCTGGCGATTGAGGGGGGCGCTGAAGCCTGTCCGGTGCGGAACCGGGCCAAGGGACGTGCAACCCTTTCCAGTTTACTCGACAGTTTCGACTGATCGGGTAGAAATTGCAGATACAAAAAAGGCCGCTAGATTGCGGCCTTCTTTTTGACGCGAACTAAGTCGATCTTACTTAGCGCTGTCGACCATGTGCTGAATCGCACCCTGGATTTCGTCGTCAGAACAGTCAGCACAAGTACCACGTGGTGGCATTGCGTTGATACCGCTGATTGCGTTCGCCAGCAGGGTTTCCATGCCTTTCGCAGCACGGTCAGCCCACTCGGACGTGCCGAATTTAGGCGCGCCAGCAACACCAGTGCCGTGACAAGCAGCACACTTAGTGTTGTATACGTCTGCACCGGAACGCGCACCGCCGGATGCCGCGACTGCAGGAGCGCCACCGCAAGTGTCATCGCCTTCTACGCAGACAGAGCCTACCGCTTTGATACGCTCAATAATTTTTTCTTCTTCAGTAGCCGCCTGAACGGAAGTGGCCAGCACAAAGCCCAGCCCCAGAGCGCACAGCATAGAAGCAATTTTCTTCACAGTTACGACCTCACAATCATCCTAAATTTAAAATTATTTTGCAGTCTGGCCTACCGGATGCCCCTCACGAGCGTGTGCAGACTCCACTGCGCAAAACTTGATCGGCGGGCATTATAACGGTAAATACGCACAACGGAAACGGGGCTTTGGCAAAGGTATAAGAGGAATCGCTGCCAAGCAGCAAATTCTGCCCACTTTCTGCGCGATGTTTGACTTGGGTTACTCGCCTTCTCCAGCAACGCTGTACGCGCGTTAAACAGCAAAAGGTCATTCCGTAACCGTTCTTTACCAGTCCCAACAAACACTTGGCAAACGGGCCGCAGATACGTAACATTAGCGCCCTGCAAACACTTCCTGGCGCCTGTAGCTCAGCTGGATAGAGTAGCAGGTTCCGATCCTGTTGGTCGGGGGTTCGAATCCCTCCAGGCGCGCCATTTTTTGGAAGTTTGCAGTATCCCGATGCCGGTATAGCTCAGTTGGTAGAGCAACTGACTTGTAATCAGTAGGTCCCGAGTTCGACTCTTGGTGCCGGCACCATTTACAGGATATTCCTCGATAGCTCAGTTGGTAGAGCAGTAGACTGTTAATCTATTGGTCGCTGGTTCGAGTCCAGCTCGAGGAGCCATCCTGTGCGGAGCGGTAGTTCAGTTGGTTAGAATACCTGCCTGTCAGCTCTCACCGGTAACCGGTCGTGATGTGAATCACCCGTCCCCACACTTCTCTTTGGGTTTTGCCCGCACCATAAATCCTTATAACTAAAACCATACGACTAGCTATGGCTGATGTTATACGTACTACAAGGGCGGCATTACCTGTGTAGTGTGATGTTCGAACCTTGTTTGGACATGTTCCAGGGGTAAAACAGGGAGTGGGCGATGGTATCTAATTGGGGGGCCAGCATATTGGCCGCTAAGACCGCAAAGCAAATGCCGTCGGCGTAGAGGCCGAATTCCCTGACCAGTTCGGTCATCAACCCTATCACTACACCATAAAGTATCCGACCCGCACGACTATCCGGACTGGTGACAGGGTCCGTGGCTATAAAGAAGGCGGCGAAGATCAGACCACCCAGTGTCAGATTATGTAACGCTTCTTGAATGGTATGTCCTGACAGAATACACAGCGTAGCCGCACTCACCAGTATGGCGAGAGGAATCTCAGAACGGATCACCTGTATATACGCGAGCAGCAAACCGCCAGCGAGATAACCAAGCCAGGAGGTGTAGGGGGCCGCGTCGCTGAGGAAACCGGCGGTTAGCGGAGTGGCACCACTAATACTGTCGAGGCTTAGACGTGGAGCGAGCAGCAATTGTTGCTCCAAAATCTGTTGGTAATCCAATGCCAGCGTCCAGGGGGCCTGTGGTAAGGGGGCCGGGTAGAGCTGTTGATAAAAACAGATGGCAACGACCCCTAGGCCTGCCATCACCGGGTTAAGCCGGTTGCAGCCTAGTCCACCGCTGGCGTGCTTGACCAATCCGAGCGCAGTAAATGTTGCCAGCAGCATCATCCAGACAGGGACCATTAGCGGTAGGGCACGTGCCATCAGAATACCGCAGACAAGCCAGCTGAGGCTGGACAGGCCTGCTCTTACAGGCTGTTTCCGGCCGTACAGGAATATAGATTCCACCAGCAGTGCAAACAGGATGCACCAAGCCGTTTGCAGCCACACCACCGGGCCGAACTGCAAAGCATGGAATAGGGTGCCAGGTACCATGGCGGCCACTACTGCCCGCATGATTCCACGGGTGGATTTTGGTCTCAGGTTCATTGTCGGGCGCTCCCCACAACGATTTTTTTCGCTTCGCGGAAACTATCGCGTAATGGCAGATTGCTGGGGCAGACCTCACTGCATGCACCGCACTCAATGCAGGCATTGAGCTGTTCCTGTTGCAGAGTCATCCCGTCCTGCCGTTGGTAAGCCTCATAGAGTTTGAGGGGTTTAAGTGCCATCGGGCACACATCTATACAGCGGTTACAGCGGATGCAATCACTTGCCTGGGTGCGGGCAGGAAAAAACTGGGTTGAGCGCACTATCAGGCAGCCGCAGGTTTTGCTGGTGACGGCCTTGGGTTGTGTCAGAAGATGCCCCATCATCGGTCCGCCAACCTGTACCCCATTGTTGTCGGCATGAGGAACTGCCTCTCGCAGCAAGTCCGCCACCGGCGTGCCAATGGGGACCTCCAGGTTTCCTGGCTTGTGTACGTGGCCAGTCAGAGTCACGATCCTTGTTACCAGCGGTTCGGCATGAAAGACCGCTCTACCCAACGCATAGAGGGTTGCGACGTTGAGGACGAACACACCTACCTCCGCCGGTAACATCCCTGTGGCCAGCTTGCGTCCGCTTAAGCTGCGGATCAGCATCGGTTGGCCGCCTGCGGGGTAGCGATGCGGCAGAGTGTGGACTTCGACCGTGCTGGTTCGTTGTCTGATGGCGTGCTGAAGCGCCTTAATCGCTTCCGGCTTATTGGGTTCTACGCCAATGCGTGCGGTCTGAATGGATAATGCTGAAGCAAGGTAGTCGGCGGCACGAATAATGTCGTCGGCGCGCTCACGCATAAGGCGGTCGTCGCAGGTGACAAATGGTTCGCACTCGGCGCCGTTGATCAGCAACATGTCAGGTTGTTGAGCCCCGGAAATCTTAATGCCTGTGGGGAACCCCGCGCCACCCAAGCCAACCAGACCCATTTGCATGGCAAACACCGACAGTTCCTCTGCATTGCGAGGAGGGTTACCTGGTTGCAGCTTACACCACTCATCGCGACCGTCCGCTTCAATTTGTATGCAGACGACCTCTGAATCTCGATCTGCTAAGTAGGCTGTCTGGATGGCCGTCACCCTACCGGAGGTTGAGGCATGTACCCATGGCGTGGAGTGGTCACCATGAGCAATCACATCCCCCTTTTTCAGCTGTTGCCCAACCGCTACGCAAGGCGTGGCGGAAGTACGTCCGTTACCAACAGGTACCGACAGAACTGAGTTAGCCAGCGCATGCCGCTTGATAGGTTGTCCATTGGACAGGGACTTATAGTCCTTGAGTTTTAACCCTCCCTGCCAGCGTTTTCCGGGACGGCGTAAGGGAGTGA
Organism: Pontibacterium granulatum; assembly: GCF_029961155.1. Taxonomy (GTDB): domain Bacteria; phylum Pseudomonadota; class Gammaproteobacteria; order Pseudomonadales; family Balneatricaceae; genus Pontibacterium; species Pontibacterium granulatum. The sequence continues at coordinate 67,637 of NZ_JASBRH010000008.1, forward strand.
TTAAACGCTGTATCCAGCTTTGTTGGTATGGGCGTTGTGTAGCGAACGCTTCCTGTTGAGACACGCGGTGGTTTCCTGCCTGCAATACTAGGTTTAAACCGATGTTTGAACTGTAATAAGTTGGAGGAGGATAATAGTGTCTTGCAATTAGTAATGCAAATGCGATTTGTTATCAATAGTATTTGAGTGTATTTGAGCTTCGTTTGGATGGGGGCGATGAAACGTAACAGGCCCGGTTGTAGGTCTCTGCCCCCGTTCTAGAGTTGTGACTAACGCAAGACTGTATCGGGCTCTGGTGTAACTAGCTGTTATACCTGCTTTGCCCAGAACTGCGCCGAAAGCTCTGAAAAACCGTGCGAAATGGAAAGCATATCCTGGCCTGTGCGGTTGCTTGAAGTTGCAGCGTTCAGGTTCCTCTCTGACATGTCACGAATCGTAAAGATACTTTTGTTGATCTCATCAGCGACTGCGCTTTGCTGCTCGACGGCGCTGGCAATCTGGGTATTCATATCGTTGATCTGCTCAATCGATTGATAGATGGAGGTCAGGGACGACGCGGTAATACTGCTTTGTTCCACGCAGTGGTCTGTATGGCGTTGTCCGGACTCCATCACATCCACCGCACGGTTGGCGCGGACTTGCAGCTGCTCGATCATCGTACGGATCTGATCGGTGGAGGTTCTGGTTTTGCTCGCCAGGGTCCGTACTTCGTCGGCGACCACGGAAAAGCCCCGTCCGGCGTCGCCCGCCCGTGCTGCCTCAATCGCGGCATTCAGCGCCAGCAGGTTGGTTTGTTCGGCAATCTCACCGATAACGTCCAGAATACCGGAGATACCGGTGCTGCTCTCCTTCAGGTCAGTGATGGCGTCCGTGGCCTGGCTGATCTGTTGCTGCAGCTGCTGGATCGACCGAACACTCTCATCCACCACGCTTTTGCCTCTTTGGGCTTGCGTCAGGCTGTCCATGGCCGCGGTCGAGCTGCTTTGGGCATTGACCGCAACTTCCTGAATACTGGCAGACATCTCATGTACCGCTGCGGCGACCTGATCGGTTTCGGCAAACTGCTGGCGGGCACCACTCTCGGACTGGGAGACGGCGGAGCTGAGTTCTGACACGCCACCGGTCAGATGCTCTGCAGAATCCGAAATCCGGCCCACCAGGGCGGCTGATTCCGACTCCAGCATTTTTAACGCCAGCGCCAGTTGCCCGATGTCATCGCGCCGCCCGGAATAGATATAGCGGGCGACTGGGTTGTTGACGGTCGATTGCGACTGCTTTACCAACGCCTGGAATGGCTTGAAAATCCAAAAGAGGCCAAGCGTGCTTACGGTGAGTGCGGCGCCCATGAGTGCCAGCGAGCTGAGGTAGTCCAACCGCAGGACAAAGCAGATGGCAATCGCCGAAATAAGCGGCAGTAACATGCACAGTAGGGTTTTGTGGAGCAGGCCGAGGCCATCTTTGGTGGCTGTGGGGACCTTCCCAGCCATCAGGGGCGGATAGACCTGTTCTGCGCGCTCGACGTAATCTCGGCGAGGTTTGCGGCGTACCGACTGGTATTCCGCAATCAAGCCGTTCTTTTCTATCGGGGTCACATAGGCATCGACCCAGTAGTAATTACCGTTCTTGCAGCGGTTTTTCACAATGCCCATCCATGAACAGCCGCCTTTAACCGTTGTCCACAGGCCTTCAAAGGCCGCAGGCGGCATATCGGGGTGGCGAACCATATTGTGGTTTTGCCCCAACAGCTCCTGTTCTTCAAATCCGCTGACTTGGGTAAATCCTTTGTTTACGTAGGTGATTTGTCCTTTCAGATCGGTGGTTGAAAGGATGTTGATATCGCTACTGTAGTCTTCTTCTATCTGAGAGATGGGCAGATTCTGTTTCATTGGGTGTTATTCTTCTTTTTACATGAACTTTCTGTATCAATTTCCTGTCAGACAGGACTTCCCTTCGCCAGTGCAAGTCCGTTTGCGTTTTACTTCAGGTCGTTACCTCCTCAATGACTTTCTTGCTTTCAGTGCTGTCGAGCAGTGCAGCTGTAATCTCTGTTGGTGGCATGGGGCGGCCATGGAAGTAACCTTGCAGGTAGTCACAGCCCTGTTGCTGAAGAAAGTCGTGCTGTTGTTGGGTCTCTACCCCTTCGGCGACTACTTTCAGTCCCAAACTGTGGGCCAGTGAGATCGTGGCTGCGCTGATGGCGGCATCGTTGCTGTCGGTTTCAATATGGCTGACAAATTCGCGATCCAGTTTCAGAATCTGAATCGGGAGTTTTTTCAGGTATGCCAGCGAGGAGTAGCCGGTGCCGAAGTCATCAATGGCAATGCTTATCCCCATGTCACTGAGCTGTCCCAAGATGGCGATCGCCTGTTCCGGGTTCTCCATGGCCAGTGATTCGGTGATCTCCAACTCAAGTGCGCGTGCAGACAATCCGCAGTGGTCGAGTGCTGCTGTGACCTGCGAGATCAGGCCGGTTGAACGCAGCTGACGGGCGGAGAGGTTCACTGACATACGCAGGTGTTTGAATCCCTGCTGGTGCCAATCGGCAAGTTGCTGGCAGGCAGTGCGTAATACCCACTCCCCGACCGGTTCGATCAAACCGGAATCCTCCAGGACCGGGATAAACTCGGCTGGTGAGACCATGCCCCGCTCTGGATGGTGCCAGCGGATCAAGGCCTCCAGTGCGCAGATGTTGCCGCAGACGGTATCGATCTGCGGTTGGTAGTACAGCTCGAACTGCGCGTCCTGAAGCGCCTGATTTAGCTGTTGGCCCAGGTTGAGGCGTTGCTGGGTCTGTTCCGATATGGTGCTGCAGTGGAACTGGAAGTTTTTACGCCCCAGGCTCTTGGCGTGGTACATCGCCGCATCTGCGTGTTTCATCAGTTCCGGCACGGTCTCGCCATCGTTGGGATACACGCTCACGCCGATGCTGGGCGTGATATAGATGGGCTGGTCGTTGATTTCATAGGGCTCAGACAAGGACTCCAACAGGGTGCTGGTTTTGAGCGCCAGGTGGTTGTGGTTGCTAAAGTGGGTGAACGCGATGGTGAATTCGTCGCCACCCAAGCGGGCCAGCAGATCACTCTCCTTAATTTTGCCCTTGAGTCGCTTGGCCACCGCCTTTAGCAATTCGTCCCCAACGCGGTGCCCCAGGGTGTCATTGATATCTTTGAAACGGTCCAGATCGATAAACAGAATGGCCAGTTCCCGTTGTTCGTGCTGGGACACGGAGATGGCCTGGCTGAGGCGTTCTTCAAAGCTGAAGCGGTTGAGCAGGTGGGTGAGCGGATCGTGATAGGAGAGATGCTGTATCTGTTCTTCAGCGTTTTTCTGTTCGGTGATATCACTGAAGCTGGCGATGTAATTGCTGATTTTGCCGGCAGTGTCGCGCACGGTATTGATGTTGATCCACTTTGGGTAAACCCGACCGTCCTTGGTGCGGTCCCATAACTCGCCTTGCCAACAACCGTTGTCCTGAAGCGCATGCCACATGCGTTGGTAGGTGGCGGTGGGCACTTTGCCTGAGGCGAGTATCCTGGGATTATGCCCTCGGACTTCATCCTCCTTGTAACCGGTCAGTTCGGTGAAAGCTTCATTGACCGATATGATCTGGTTGTTTTGATCACTGATCAGTACCGCCTGCCGACTTTGCCGGTAAACGTTGGTATATAACTCCAGCCGTACTCGGTTCTGTTCCTTTTCGGTTCGGTCATCAAGAATGGCTACCAATTCGCCGCTGGACAGTTTGTAGATCTGGATATCCAGCCAGAGCCGCAGACGGTGGCCCTTATACACCGTGAAAGTGTGGGCGTGGGGTGTGTTTTCCTGCCATGTCTTCTTGATCAAGTCATACAGATCGTCGACTTTCTTTCGGCTGTATGGCAACAGGTCCCTTAACGAGATCCCCTTTAAGCTATAGCTGCTGCGCTGGAAGATCTGTTCACACGCGGGGTTGGCGCTTTGTACTTCGAATTCTGCGGCGCTTTCGCGTGGTAGGAGGACCAGTACCCCGTTGGGCATCGACTGAAACAGTTCCTGAAAGCGCGCTTCACTTCGTTGCAGTGACTGATGCAGCGCTTTGGTTTCGCTGATGTCTTGCCATGCGACATAGATGATCGGGCCGGAGCTCGAGTGCATCGCAGACAAGGTCACTTTGACGGTGAAGTGGGAGCCGTTTTTACGTTGGTGAATCCATTCGAACTGGACGGAGCCTTCGTATTCCGCCTGGCGAATATAGGCCGTGGATTTGTCGATCGAGCTGGTGCCGTCAGCCTGATATGGGGGGATATATCCGAGGGATGCACATGGAGCAGCTCGTCTTTGCTGCTGTAACCCAAGACTTCAACCGCGGCCTGATTGCACTCGATAAACCTGTCCTCACGCATGATCAACGATGGATCAGGGGAGGAGGTAAACAACGTCAGTATCAGGCTCTCATCGTGAGAAGCCCGTGGTGCGGATTCATACCAGCGCATCAACGTAAGTCCCTTTACAGTACTTTTATTCTTGTTATTTAAAAGGTGCTTGAAAAATTATCCATAATTTTAGTATGGATTTTTGTAGTTGCACTGACGTTTTGGAGATTTTTTTAGCGTTGCTAAGTAGAGAGCTTCAACAGAGCCTATCTGCTGTGAGAATTGGTGTCGTAGAAATGTTGTTGCGCTGTTACCCGTGCTTACAAGAGGCTGGGAATTTGGAGGATTGTGGTGTTGTTGCGGTTCACTTTGTCTCGTCGCGGTACCCCTGAATCTCGCTAGAGGCACAGGATCGATACTCGCTAGGGCTTAATGCAGAGGGACAAAGTTGCTTTAACCACCGTTTTTCTTGCTCCGATAAGCCCGACGTATCCGGCATACCCGCTTCCAGTGCAGAGAGCTCACGTTTGACACAGGATACGTAACGGCTTGGCGTGAGTGCCGAGGGACAGCTGAGTGAAACCCATTTACGCTCATCATGAGATAGTTTTGACAGATCTGGTAAGCCTTCCGAAATTACTGCAATTTCTCGGCGAACGCAGGTAGACCACTGTGAAGGGCGCATCCGCTTTGGGCGTGAAAAATTTACCCACAGCTTCATTTCGGGTGAGAGAGTTTCGATCAGTGCTGATGGCGTTTGGCCATATCCGCTTATGGGAAAAATAAACAGTGATAGCACCAACGATGTTATACGGACCTGACGCATAGTGAGCTTCTCCTTGCCGGTGGTTCTCGTCGGGCGTTTTCAGGGTTTACGATCGAACTTGGATATAAATTCTCTCATATCGAGTTAGAAATGGGACGATGCTACTTTTGGGGGCGATTAGAGGATCTTTGTGTCAACGTTCGTGCCGTTTAAGGGAATGAAACTCCAGGGCGAACGGGCATTGGATTAGCAGCACATCCCGTCGCTGGCTACCTCAATGTCCCCATACGGCAGTTCATTATCCAATAACCACTCATCCATCTGATGCCCAAGATGGGTCAGCACCATCTTCTTCGGCTGCAACGCCTCAAAGATTGCGATGCTCAGATTCAGATCGTTGTGATTGCGCGGCGGCTGCGGTTGTGGCGGTACGCTGGTGTCGATAACCACCACATCCAGTTCGAACTGCTTCAGGTACCCTTCCGATGCTTCAGGCAAACCAACCGTATCCGTGAGGTAGGCGATGCGCCTGTCATCCTGCTCAAACAGGTAACCAAAGGTAGGCTTGGAGTGCTGCATCGGGATCGGGGTGATGCTCAAGCCAACTTTTGGTGAGAACGGCTCAAAGGCGTTGAGTGCTGGCAGGAACTCCAGAATACCAGGGTGTTTTTTAAGGTCGTCTCCCGCACCGCCGTCTTCCGGGCCGTAGACCGGGATATGGTCGTTCATGCCCCAACGCAGGTGAAACAGGCCCTGGATATGATCCATATGGTAGTGGGTTAGCAGGATGCCGCTGAGCTGGCCGGGCTGGAAACGCTCGCACAGATCGGTGAGGCCACCGTCGATCAGCAGACGCAGGTCACCGCTCTCCAGCAGGGCGCTGCAAGGCTTGCGGCGTAGCGCCGGGTTCTGGCGAGCATTGTGGCAGGCACGGCATTCGCAGCCGTACACCGGCACCTGACGCACGTCGCCGGTGCCCAGCAGGGTCAGTTGCATTTAGTTACTAACTCCCAGCCAACTGTGATGCTTGATCACTTCCAGCAGCGCGTTGATGCCGTGCATCAGGTCGCCGCTGTTGTCGACTTTGATCAGGTTGGAATCCAGGTCAGAGTTCAGATTATTCACCAGCTGCTGGTGGCGTGCCAGTCTTTGTTCGATCTCGATAGCGCCCTCGCGGCCGCGGCTGAGCAAGCGGTTGCGCAGCAGGTCGGGATCGACGTCGATCAGCACCGGTACCAGCTCGTCGTATTGGACAAGCGCTTGCGGCAGGTATTCGCGCGAGCCGTTGACCAGCACGTTGAGGCCACGATCCAGCCAACCGTTGATCTCGCTGCCGATGCCGTAGCGGTAGCCGTGGGACTGCCACTGCATGGCGAACAGGCCAAACTGGTCGCGCATCTGGAACTCTTCGGCGGACAGGTGTACGTGGTTCTCACCCCCCACGCCCGGGGCGCGGGTGATATAGCGGTGCGCCACGCAGCAGTGTTGCTCTGGGCGCAGGCGTGCACGACAGCCTGCCAGCAGGGAATCCTTGCCCGAACCGGAGGCGCCGATCAGATAAAACAGGGTGCCACTCATCAGAAGACCCTCCGTCCCTCACGCCAGGTACGCTGGATCATCGGCATCACTTCATGCGGGTGCACCTGAACCAGGTCGGCGCGCAGGCCGGTTTTCAACTCACCGCGGTCGAACAGGTTGGACGCCTGTGCCGGGTTGCGGGTGACCAGGGCGATGGCATCCGCCAGGGTATAACCGTTGTCCTGCCCGGCAACCATAAACGCCGCCTGCAACAGTGCCGATGGGTAGTAGTCGGAGCTGAGGATATCCAGCACACCGTCACGTGCCAGCTCGGCGGCGGCGATGTTGCCGGAATGGGAACCACCACGCACTACGTTGGGTGCACCCATCAGTACCTTCAGACCCAGTTCGTGGGAGGCACGGGCCGCTACCAGGGTGGTGGTGAACTCCGCCACTTGCATGCCCAACTGGGCGGATTCCTGTGCGTGTGTCAGGGTCGCGTCATCGTGGCTGGCGGTGGCGATGCCACGGTCGTTACACACTTCACAGATGGTGCGACGGAAACGGTCGGCGTATTTGGCGCTGTTGGCCTGCTGGATGGCGATGAAATCATCCATCTCCGAGTCGCTCATGTTGTACTTGCCCTGATAGTACTCGCGGTACTTAGGGATGTTTTCAGGTGGGAACTGACGCTGACCCGGTGCGTGGTCCATGACGGAGACCAGCTTCACCAGATCCTCGCCGATGTAACGTTCGAAGAACTCCATCAGGCCCGGGAAGCTTACTTCACAACGCAGGTGCAGGAAGTGGCTGGCACGGTTCAGGCCATTCTGTTCAGACGCCACGATCGCCTTGATCATCGCGTCCAGTTTCTCGACGCGGGTGCTGTCGCCGATGATGTCGCCCAGTGCCACGGAGTCGAAGGAGGTGGTGATGCCCGCGGCAATCAGCTGGGCGTCGTGGGTGGCCATCGCCAGGTGGCCTGGGTAGTCCACCTTCGGGCGTGGAGTGAAGTATTTTTCCTGGTTGTCGGTGTGCAGCTCGACCATACCCGGCATCAGGTAGTCGCCGTTCAGGTCATCGGCCTGGGACAGCTGGCTGTCGTGGGTGTCGATGTCGGCAATTTTGCCGTCGCGGATCACCAGGCTGCCGTTAACTACTTCGTCCGCCAGGATCAGTTTGGCGTTGCTAAGAATCTGTTCTTTCACGGTTTCGTTACTCAGTCATCAGATCGCGCGGATATCGACCAGGCGGTCGGCTACGGCTTCACGTACGTCTTCATCGTGGAAAATGCCCACAATGGCAGCTCCACGGGCTTTGGCGTTGTTAATCAGCTCCACTACCACCTTACGGTTGGTGGCATCCAGGGAGGCGGTGGGTTCGTCCAGCAACAGGATCGGGTAGTCGACGATAAAACCGCGGGCGATGTTTACGCGCTGCTGTTCACCGCCGGAGAAGGTGCTGGGCGCCAGGTGCCAGAGGCGTTCCGGTACGTTCAGTTTGCTCAGCAGGTCTTTGGCCTTAGCTTCGCAAATCGCTTTATCCACACCCAGATCCAGCAGCGGCTGCATTACCACGTCCAGCGTGGAGATACGCGGAATCACACGCAGGAACTGGGAGACGTAGCCCAGACAGTGCTGGCGCAGGTTGATGATGCGACGCGGCAGGGCCTGGGTCAGGTCCAACATCTCGTCGCCATCGCGCAGCAGGATCTCGCCGCCGTCGACGGAGTAATTGGCGTACAGGGCCTTCAGGAAGGTACTTTTACCGGCACCGGACTGGCCGTGCAGGACCACACATTCACCCTGCTGGACTTCCAGCTGGGCGCCGTTAAGCACTTCAAAGCTGGCGCCACCCTGGTTGTGCAGGGTGAAGGATTTTTGCAGACCGGAAACCCGGATCATGGTTGTCATGGTGTGTCTCCTTAATTCTGCAGAATGGATGAAACCAGCAACTGGGTGTATGGGTGCTGCGGGTCGTCCAATACTTGGTCGGTGAGGCCGGATTCCACCACTTCCCCGCGGCGCATCACCATCAGGCGGTGGGCCAACAGGCGGGCTACAGCCAGGTCATGGGTAACGATGATCACACTCAGCCCTAACTGGGATACCAGGTTACGCAACAGGTCGAGCAGACGTGCCTGTACGGATACGTCCAGACCACCGGTTGGCTCGTCCATAAAGATCAGGCGTGGGTGCGTGACCAGATTGCGGGCGATCTGCAGGCGCTGTTGCATACCGCCGGAGAACTGGCTTGGGCGGTCGTCGATACGGTTGGCATCGATCTCCACCGCTTCCAGCCACTCTTCTGCTTTGGCGCGGATATCACCGTAGTGGCGCTGGCCGACGGCCATCAGGCGTTCGCCGATGTTGGCACCGGCACTGACGTTCATACGCAGACCGTCGCGGGCGTGCTGGTGCACGATGCCCCACTCGGAGCGCATCAGCACACGGCGTTCTGATTCGTCACCGGCGTACAGGTCCATCTCGCCGAACTGTTCGCTGTTGTAGATGATCTGGCCGCTGTCCGGTGTCTGGCGTGCCGACAGGCAGCTCAGCAGGGTGGATTTACCGGAGCCGGATTCACCCACGATGCCCATTACTTCGCCCGGGTAGAGGTCGAAGTTGACCGGGCCGCAGCCTTTGCCCGGTGCGTAGTATTTGTTGACGTCGCGTACACTCAGCAGCGGCGCCAAGTCTTGCCATGCACTGGTATTCATTATGCTGGCGTCGCTCATGACCCTGTTGTTCATGAAAGAGTCTCCTCGGTCGCCGTCGCGCTTTCGGTAGCGTTGGTCTGACGGCTGCGGCAATAGTCGGTATCGGAGCAGACAAACATCTTGCTGCCCGCGTCGTCGATGATCACTTCATCCAGGAAGCTGTGGTCCGATCCGCAGATCGCGCAGTTCTCGTCCCACCGCTGCACCTCGAACGGGTAGTCGTCGAAATCGAGGCTCTTCACCTCGGTGTAGGGCGGTACCGCGTATATCCGTTTTTCGAAACCCGCACCAAACAACTGCAGGGCAGGCATGCGGTTCATCTTCGGGTTGTCGAATTTCGGGATCGGCGATGGGTCCATCATGTAACGGTTGTTGACCATCACCGGGTAGTCGTAACTGGTGGCGATATGGCCAAAGCGGGCCACGTCTTCATACAGCTTCACCTGCATCGCGCCGTACTCGCTCAGGGCGTGCATCTTGCGGGTCTCGGTCTCGCGCGGTTCGATAAAGCGTAGCGGCTCAGGAATCGGCACCTGATAGATCAGGATCTGATCTGCCTGCAGCGGTGTTTCCGGAATACGGTGGCGCGTCTGGATCAGGCTCGCCGCGGCGGTAGACTCGGTGGTCTCTACACCTGCAGTCGTAGCAAAGAAACGACGGATGCTGACCGCGTTGGTGGTGTCGTCGGCACCCTGGTCGATCACTTTCAGGCGGTCGGCTTCGCCAATTACACTGGCGGTCACCTGCATACCACCGGTCCCCCAACCGTGTGGCAGGGGCATTTCACGGCCACCAAACGGTACCTGGTAGCCCGGGATCGCCACGGCCTTGAGGATAGCGCGGCGGATCATGCGCTTGGACTGCTCGTCCAGGTAAGCAAAGTTATAGCCGGTAGCAGTACTCATTTGTTGTTCTCCTCGTCTGTGGCTGCGGCGATTTCACGGCGCAGGCGACGGATCATCTCCAGTTCGGACTGGAAGTCCACGTAGTGCGGCAGTTTCAGGTGCGATACGAAACCGTTGGCGGAGACACAGTCGCTGTGGGACAGCACAAACTCCTGATCCTGGTTCGGGTAGAGCACCTCTTCGCCCAGCTCCTCGGCGCGCAGGGAGCGCTCTACCAGCGCCACACTCATCGCTTTGCGTTCGGAGCGACCAAAGGCAAGGCCGTAACCGCGGGTGAACTGCGGCGGTTGGTTCTTGTTGCCGTGGAATTGGTTGACCATCTCGCACTCGGTGAGGAACAGGTCGCCGATCTCGATGGCAAAACCCAGCTCTTCCGGTACCAGCTCGACATTGACGCGGCCGCTGCGCAGCTCACCGGCAAACGGGTGGCTGTCACCGTAACCACGCATGGAGGCGTAGCTCAGGGAGAGCAGGAAACCTTCGTCGCCACGCACCAGGTTCTGCAAACGCACGGCACGTTCGGCCGGGTAGTTGACCGGCTCACGGGTCAGGTCTGCTGGAGTATGATCGGCTTCGTCCGCTTCGCGGCTCTGCTCGATCAGACCTTCTTTGTTCAGCAGTTCCAGTACCCGTGGGCACGCGTCTAACGTCTCTTCATCACTTGTTTCTGGATCAAGTGCACTGATCGGCGCTTCACCTTCAGCCAACAGGGTGAAGTCCAGCAGACGGTGGGTGTAGTCGTAGGTGGAGCCCAGCACCTGGCCGCCCGGCAGATCTTTAAAGGTGCCGGAGATACGGCGCTCGATCTGCATTGCTTCGGTGTCCAGCGGCTCGCTGTAACCGATCCGTGGCAGGGTGGTGCGGTATGCGCGCAGCAGGAAGATCGCTTCCACGGCATCGCCACTGGCCTGTTTCAGTGCCAGGGCCGCCAGCTCCGGGTCGTACACGGAACCTTCGTTCATCACTCGATCCACCGCCAACGGCAGCTGTTCGCGGATCTGCTCAACCGTCAGCTCGGTGATGCTTTCATCGCCGCGACGGGTTTTGCGCATCAGCGCGTGGGCGTTGTCGATGGCCTTCTCGCCACCTTTAACAGCAACGTACATATCAGGCCTCTCCCTCTTCGGGACGCATTTCACGAATCTGGGTGGAGCGGGGCAGGGCCAGCAGCTTGCTGCCGCAGCAGAAGATGCAATCCACACCCAGTGGGAAGCGTTTACGGCTGTTGATCAGCGCCAGACGGAACTCCTCACTTAAGCCCGCAATACGTGCGGTCTTGCGCGACTCGATACCCGGACCGGTCAGTTCCCAGTGCGGTTCGTCGCTCAGCGCCGGTACCTGCACAATCAAGGTGGTGGAGCGATCCGGGTATTCCGATGTACCCCAATTCAGATCACGCAGAACGGGCAGCTCGTCGGCCAGTGCCACGGCAAAATCCGCCGCTTTGCTGCCGTCAATGATCGGGCTCTGGCAGTGGAAACGCAGGTTGCTGGTCACACGCTCGTCGCTGTTCAGGCGTGGACTCAGCCACAGCTGGGTGTCGGCGTCGAGCAGGCTCAGCAGGGTTTGCCAGGTACTGTTGTTCAGCAGGCCAGGAGTGGCCAGGTTCAATTCCAGCTCGATCAGGGTGCCCGGTTCGCTCATCGCTTTCAGCAGCGCGCGGAACACCTGCTGGCCGTGTTGAACCGGATCGTCAAAACCGGCGATCAGGGCATTGCTATTCACAGTAGGAGTAAGTACGGCCATCAGTCTTCCCCTCGAACCATGGTGAAAAAGTCCACTTTGGTACTGCTTGCTTCGCGCATGCGCTCGGCTTGAGCTGCCTGCTGAATCTCATCCAATGGATTGATCAGCGCGCTTTCCAGTAGTTCGGCGGTGCGCTCCTCCTGCAGCAGGGCATCTGCCAGTGCCGCGGTGATCGCATGCTCTTTGCTGCGACCGGCGATGTAGCTCAGGCCCAGCGTGCCGCTGGCCAGGCGCAGGGCACAGCGGGTTACGGTCATTTCGCCCATGTTGAACGGTTGACCGCTACCACCGATGCGGCCTCGCAGCATGGTCAGGCCGGTTTCCGGCTTGCGGATGAATTGGTATTCAGGTGCCGCTGGCAGCACCAGTGCTTGCCAGTGCTGCTGCAGATCTTTTAGTTCTGCCTTGGCCAGGATGCCGATCCAGCGCTTGCGCGAAGCCTGCTCTGGTGTCAGTTCAGCGTTGGCCTGTTGTGATGTAACAGACATGGTGTGTGTACCCGTAAGTCGTCTGAAAAGTTGTCTGAATCAGTTGATCGGATGACGGCCATTCTGGTGGGCATCAGGTATTAGAAAAAGGGAGCATTTCTTTGCGGAATCCTTAGAAATTCTTATGGTGGCCTTAGCCCGGGGGCTGGCGAGGGGATTGAGCGTGGGATTTTTATTGGTAGGGTTCTAAAGGCATATAGAGACATAAAGCTGTCATATTTGTTTGTTAGCGCTGAAGCCCTCCATATCACGGTGTGGGTAACTGTTTGAGAGAATCCATAGTTTCGCTAAGGGTAGCGCTGTGTAAAAGCGTGTGGATAAACTGTAGTGTGCCTGTTGGATAAAAATCGCCGCTGCTACAAGGCTTGAATTCAGGCGGGTGTGGCGGGCCGCAGGTTATCCACTGTTATCGCCGTTAGTCGATTCACCGCTTTGGATGCAATGTTCAGACTTGATTCCGGGCTGTTTTCAGCAATGAAGTGCAGCGCAACTGGATTAAAAAATCCCCGTATTACTGCAGGTTAGGAGGTTGCTTCGGGGGAGATAGATCGGCGGCTGCTTTGTGTGAAAATCAGGGGTGTTTGTATGGCTTAGCTGGGCGATGTGAAATCGCTATTCGCTGTTCATAGTGCACGGTTGTATATCTCATCTTATCCAGCAAATCTGTGTATAACTCTGTGGAGTCCTTTGGGGCATCGCTCTGAAGCCCGCGTTCTACGCACATTTGTGAAATATGTCTTTGTTTTATACAAACGTAACAAATTTCATAAGTATCCCCGCCTGTTTGTATCGTCCTGGTTATTCCCGCCACATGAAATATGAAAGCGAAATTGAGTGTGACAGTGGTTGATAAGTTGTTCATTGGAGCGCTATGGGAAACAAAACGTTAGATGAGCTGGTGATGGGCTTTGTTGCAGGGGTAATTGATCTGGGGGAGCAGGTGGCAATGTGCGTGTGGATGCGTTGGAAGGGGATCACGATCTTTGATTGGGATGGTGCCGAATGGTGGGGCATCCTGGCCGGTTTGCAGTTTACCGGAGAATTTCTGTTTATCTACTGGGTGTTCGAACATACCACCCCAGCACGTGTTACGGTGTCCCTGTATACCTCGCCGTTTATTGTGGCGCTGATCCTGGTGACGTTGGGGATCTTCCTGGTGACCCCAGCCCTGGCCAAAAAGAGGACAAGGGTGTGGTGAAGGTCTCGACGGGTACTTTTGAAAAGTGGATAAATAGTTTATTCACAAATTCTGTGTATAAGCGTGTGTACAGGGTTGTGATAGGCGGCAGCAGGCCAGTAATCACGGGTTCTTGCGCCTCCTGGTGCTGCTTTATACAGAGCCGCTGAAACCCTACTACACAGTACGAATATTAGGTGCAAACACGCGTTTGAATGTTGCCTGAGGCAGGTCTATCTTAACTGTTTACGGTCTCATTGTTATGATGCGTAGATTAGGTGCCTGTACAGTGATCAGTGTGCTCTCTGGCTGTGGTGCAGGTTTTCCGGCGTATCGGTAATCCACTGATGTTGTAGCGAAATGATAAAACCTGAGCAGACCACGAAGTACCTTAGCCTCCGTTGGCTATGGGGTGTCCTGTGTTTAGTCTTGTTGGTCCCCACCCAGGGGGTGGCGAAAGATGTCTTCAGTTTTGCAGTTGTGCCGCAGTACAGCGCGGGCGATACCTTCCGGGTATGGCAGCCGATTATTCGCCAGCTCAATGGCGCGTTACCTTTTCGTCTGGCGTTGGAGACCGCTCCCGATATCTCCTCATTTGAAGATCTCTGTGAAGACGGGCAATTCGACTTCGCTTTTGTGAACCCCTATCACCTGCTGCGGTTACACGAAAACCGCGGATACGAACCCTTGTTGAGTGACCGCTCAGGCCGTATTAACGGCGTGCTGGTTACACGGCGTGAAGGCGGAGTTTCCGAAGTAGCTCAGCTCGACCATCAGTCAGTGGCCTTTCCTTCGCCCAACTCCCTGGGGGCTTCGATGATGTTGCGTCGTGACCTGCGTGAGCAATTCCAGCTTTCCATTAAACCGCGGTATGTAAAAAGCCATTCATCTGTGTACCTCAATGTGGCGCTGGGCGTCACTGCAGCGGGCGGCGGTGTGCAGAAAACCCTGGCGCAGCAACCGCAACATATACGGGACCAATTGCAGGTGATCCACCGCACGGGAGAGATGCCCTCCCATCCGGTGGTGGTGCATCCGCGGGTTCCACTGGAGGTACGGCAGGCGCTGAAGGATGTGATGCTGGCGTTGGCTCAGACTGAAAAATTCCAGACACTGTTAAGGAACGTGCCGGTTTATCAACTGGGTCCGGCATCCTTCAGCGACTATCAGCCGCTGCTGCAGTTAGGATTGGATGCCTACTACGAGGAACAACGTTGATGCGCGGTTTTCAGACAAAACTCGTATTACCGCTGGTGGTACTGGTGGTCCTGATCGGGGCTATCGTGGAGTTTTACTGGCTCCCGAACTGGCAGCAACAGGAAGTTGAAACACGCCTCTCGGAGGAGCGTAGCTCGCTGGAGCTGCTGGGTAAGGTGCTGCGTACACCGGTCATCACCGGCGATCTGGCAACCGTATATGAGCTGCTTGACCAACTTCCCGCTGAGCGTTCTCACTGGCAAAAACTCACCCTGACCCGCGAAGACGGTCTGCCGCTTTATCCCCTCACGTACCCCAGCGAAGCCACAGAGGTATCTCATGTTCTGAAGACCGAGGTGCGCTTTCAGGGGCAGGTACTGGCACAGCTGGCCCTGTCGCTCAATCTGACGCCCTATCTGGAAGCCGAGCGTGACCGGCTGCGTATGCTGGAGCTGATCCTGCTGGCGGTGTCGCTGACCGCGGTCCTGCTGATCGCTTGGCTGCAACGGCAGCTGGTGTTGAAACCGATCGAGCACATCTCCGGTACCGCACGGCAGATCGCCAAAGGGGATTTCTATTCGCCCATTCCGGTCCATCCGCCACGTAGCGGCCTGGATGACTTCTTTCACGCCTTTCGGGTGATGCGCGACTCCATCGCGGAAAAGCACGAAGAGCTGAGCCAGCAGATTATCGAACGTGAAAATGCCGAGCGGCGCCTGAACGATTCCCAACGTGTCGCCCTGCTGGGATGCTGGGAATGGTACGCCGGGGACGACCGCTTTTGGTGTTCCGAGAGTATGTACCCGATCATGCAGCTCCCAGAGCGGGCCCTGGCAGACTACAAGGGTTTCTTCGCCAATATCCATCCAGCCGATGTGGGCAACGTAAAAACCAACTTCGATCATATTGCCGAGGAGGGAGGCTCCTTTGACGTGGAGTTTCGCGTTAACACGGCCAACGGTTTGAAGTTTGTGCATATGATTGGCCAGCATGACCCAAACAGTGGTCGCAGCTTTGGTACGTGTCAGGACGTGACCGAGCGCAAGGACATCGAGTCCTCGCTGCGTAAGCTCTCCAGCGCCATCACCTATAGTGGCTCGTCGGTGATGATTACCGACATCATCGGCACCATCGAATACGTCAACCCGAAATATACCGAAGCCACCGGTTATCAACTGGGCGAATTGCTGGGACAGCAGCCGGAGATCCTCAGCCGGCAATGGATGTCGTCCAACAAGTATGAGGTTCTGTGGCAGTCCATTCTGGCGGGCAAAAACTGGCGCGGTGAATTGCAGAGTCTGCGTCGGGATGGCACCACCTTCTGGTCATTGGTGTCGATCTCGCCGATCAAGAACGAATTTGGCGAGCTGACCCATTTTGTGATTGTGCTGGAGGATGTATCCGAGCTGAAACAGGCCCACGCCAAGATGGAACAATTGGCGTTGTACGACGAGTTGACCGGTCTGGCCAACCGCCGCTTGTTCTACAGTAAGCTGGGTAATCTGCTGGATCAACTGGACGAGCCGGCGCAGAAGGAACAGGGCAAAACCGGTGCAGTGATGCTGCTCGACCTGGACTACTTCAAGACAATCAACGACACCCGTGGTCACCATGTGGGGGATGAGTTGCTAAAGGCCGTGGCTCGCCGATTGCGCCATGCGTTGCACGAGGAGGATGTGGCGGCACGCCTGGGGGGCGATGAGTTTGCCTTGTTGATCAGCCCGGTTGAAAACGAAGAGCAGGTGCTCAGCATCGCCGAGCGTATCCTGACGGCCGTCACCCGTCCGTTTAACCTGGATGACGCGGAACTGCAGGTCACCACGAGCTTGGGCATTGCCCTGGTGCCGAAGGACGGTACCGAGCCGGATGCCCTGCTCAAGCATGCCGACCTGGCGATGTACCAGGCCAAGGAGATGGGGCGTAATCAGTGTCGCTTCTTTACCGAATCCCTGCATGAACAGCTGCAAACCTATATGCGTTTCACCCGTGAGATGCCAATGGCGCTGGAGAACGGCGAGTTTCTGCTGCATTACCAGCCGCAGGTGGACCTGAAAACCGGCGAGATCATCGGCGCCGAGGCATTGATCCGCTGGCAGCATCCCGAACTGGGGGTAGTGCCGCCACCTGCCTTTATCTCCATAGCGGAAGAGACCGGGTTTATCATTCCATTGGGCCGCTGGGTGGTGGCGGAGGCTTGTAGGGCCCTGCATGCATTGAAAGTAGCAGGGCAGGGCCATATGCGGATCGCGGTGAACCTGTCGGCACGCCAGTTCCGTGACCCGGACCTGATCGGCATGATCAGCCAGATCCTGGCGGACGCAGGGGTGTCCCCCCAGCTGCTGGAGATCGAGATCACCGAAACGCTGCTGATGCACGATGTGAAGCAAGCCATTGCCACGTTGGAGCAGTTGCAGGCGTTGGGTATTACGGTGGCAATTGATGACTTCGGTATCGGTTACTCCTCCTTTAACTACTTAAAAACCCTACCGATCAACGTGCTTAAAGTGGACCGTGAGTTCATTAAAGACATCCCAGATCACGTGGACGATATGGAGATTACCGCAGCGATTATCTCGATGGCGCACCGTCTTAACCTGAGTGTAGTGGCCGAGGGGATCGAAACCGAAGTACAGCGGGTGTTCCTGGAGGAGCATAGCTGCGAATACGGCCAGGGGTACCTGTTCAGTCGGCCATTGCCTTTGGATCAGTTCAAAGCACTGCTGCCGGTGCCGATTGAGTGTGTAGCCGATACTGCTGAATGAGGACGCGAAGCCTGTGATTGAGATGGTGGGTGCGGGTGTTCTGGATCCCGGGACTGTTCTGCTGCTGACGTTGGCGGCGGGGTTCACCTCATTCCTGACCGCTGCGGTGGGTATCGGTGGTGGTGTGTTGCTGCTGGCGATTCTTGCCTCGGTGTTGCCGGTGGCGGCGCTGATTCCGGTGCATGGTTTGGTGCAGGTGGGGTCCAACGGCAATCGAGCCTGGATGACCCGCCAGCATCTGGACCGTGTCATGTTCCGATACTTTGCTATTGGCGCTGTGCTGGGCGCCTTTGTGGCGTCATTTGTGGTGGTGCAGCTACCGCTGCAGATCATTCAGTTCAGCGTGGCCCTGTTTATTCTCTACCTGGTCTGGGGACCGAAACCCGCTAAGCGTCAGTTGTCCCGGCGTGGACGTGTGCTGGCAGGTGGGGTGACTACACTGGTCTCGATGTTTGTGGGGGCGACCGGTCCCTTAGTGGCGGGCTTTGTGCACCGGCAGGATTACGACAAGCTCCAGCTGACCGCTACGTTTGCAGGCTGCATGACGTTTCAGCATGTGCTGAAAATGCTGGTGTTCAGTGCGGTGGGGTTTGCCTTCTGGCAGTGGCTGCCATTGGTGCTGCTGATGGTGGCCAGTGGTGCGGTGGGCACCTGGTTGGGATTGAAGGCGCTGAACAAGGTGTCCGGCAAGCAGTTCAAGCGTTTGTTCAGGCTGGTGGTGAGTGTGATGGCGCTGCGGCTGCTGTGGCAGGCGGGCAGCGCCTATCTGGCATAGGATCCGGTTGGATCAGATCAGGTGTTTGCTGAGCAGCAACAGGCGGACACGGTCAGCGATCTCTGTTTCCAAATGCGGCAGGTCATCGATGCTGTTCACCTGCGGAAAGTCCCAGCGAATATGCTCCGAATCACTGGTCAGTGATGCCGGGAAGGCGTGGGATTTGTCACATAGGGTTACCACCAGGTCGAAACTTTTACCTTCCTTTTCCCGCAATGGCGTGCATTCCAGTGGATAGTCCTTACCCATCACATCGTTGGCCCAGCTCTGAATCACGTTGGGTACAGACGTCGGTTCAGGTCCGGCACTGCTGGCGGTCACTTTCCCCTGGCCCAGTTTGGTTGCCAGGACTTCAGCCAGTTGCGAGCGTACCCCGTTATGACGGCAGATAAATAAAACATTCAGACTATCTAGTTCAGTCATAGGTGTAACTCCTTAAGCGCTAACTGACTGTTTTTCTTGAAGATCATAGCTTATCGGTGAGGAATGCAAAGACAAAAAACACCGTGTCACGAAAATGTAATCAAACATGGTCGTAACACGGTGTTTTTATGGGGAACGCGTAAACCCTAAGGGCCGGATCAGTCCAGCTGGCTCAGGTCGCGTACGGCACCTTTGTCGGCAGAGGTGGCCAGCTTGGCGTAGGCTTTCAGTGCGGCAGAGACCTTACGTGGTCGGTCTTCAACCGGTTTCCAGCCCAGCTTGTCCTGTTCGGCGCGGCGTGCCGCCAGCTCTTCGTCGGACAGCAGTACGTCGATGGTGCGGTTCGGGATGTCGATACGGATCATATCGCCGTTGCGAACCAGGCCGATCGCACCACCTGCCGCCGCTTCCGGAGACACGTGGCCAATCGACAGACCGGACGTACCGCCGGAGAAACGGCCGTCGGTCAGCAGCGCACACTCTTTACCCAGGCCTTTGGACTTGATGTAAGAGGTTGGGTACAGCATCTCCTGCATACCCGGGCCGCCGCGTGGACCTTCGTAACGTACGATCACCACGTCGCCCGCTTTCACCTTGTCGTCCAGGATGTTGGCAACCGCCTCGTCCTGGGATTCGGTGATGTGTGCAGGGCCTTCGAACACCAGGATGGACTCGTCCACACCGGCAGACTTAACCACACACCCGTCCAGCGCGATATTACCGCGCAGTACCGCCAGACCACCTTCCAGGGAGAACGCGTGTTCCAGGGAGCGGATGCAGCCGTTTTCACGGTCACCGTCCAGAGTAGGCCAGCGCGTCGCCTGACTGAAGGCAACCTGAGTCGGGATGCCAGCAGGACCTGCTTTATAGAACTCCATCACGGCTTCGGATGGGTTACGCATGATATCCCACTCGTCCAGCGCGTCTTTCATGGTTGGCGCATGTACGGTTGGTACGTCGGTGTGCAACTTACCGGCACGGTCCAGCTCGCCCAGTATACCCATGATGCCACCGGCACGGTGTACGTCTTCAATGTGGTATTTCTGGGTGTTTGGCGCCACTTTACACAGCTGAGGAACCACACGGGACATCCGGTCGATGTCATCCATGGTGAAGTCGATCTCGGCTTCCTGGGCAATCGCCAGCAGGTGCAGAATGGTGTTGGTGGAACCGCCCATGGCGATATCCAGGGTGATAGCGTTTTCAAACGCCTTGAAACCAACGGAGCGTGGCAGAACCCGTTCGTCTTCCTGTTCGTAGTATTTCTTCGCCATTTCAACGATGGTGCGACCGGCACGCAGGAACAGCTGTTCGCGGTCGGCGTGCGTTGCCACCACGGTGCCGTTACCCGGCAGGGCCAGACCCAGCGCTTCGGCCAGGCAGTTCATGGAGTTCGCGGTAAACATACCGGAGCAGGAACCACAGGTTGGGCATGCAGAACGTTCAACTTCGTCAACCAGCTCGTCAGACGCGTTTGGATCGGCTGCCAGTACCATGGCGTCTACCAGATCCAGTTTGTGCTCGGACAGCTTGGTCTTACCCGCTTCCATCGGACCGCCGGAAACGAAGATAACAGGGATATTGAGGCGCATCGCCGCCATCAGCATCCCCGGTGTGATTTTGTCACAGTTGGAGATGCAGACCAGCGCGTCGGCACAATGGGCATTTACCATGTACTCGACGGAGTCCGCGATGATGTCACGGGAAGGCAAGGAGTAAAGCATGCCGTCGTGACCCATTGCGATGCCATCATCGACCGCAATGGTGTTGAATTCTTTTGCTACACCGCCCGCTTTCTCGATTTCACGAGCGACCAACTGACCCATGTCTTTCAGGTGCACGTGACCTGGAACGAACTGGGTGAAAGAGTTGGCAACGGCGATGATCGGCTTGTGGAAGTCATCGTCCTTCATACCGGTAGCACGCCACAGCGCGCGGGCACCCGCCATGTTGCGACCTGCGGTAGAGGTCTTGGAGCGATATTGAGGCATGAAAAGATCCTTCAGGCTGTTTCTTGTGTCATTGAGGTCGCCAGTATACCAGAACTGTTGAATATCTGACCGCCCTGAGTGTTCTACACTGTAAGACTGTATCCCTAATGACTTAATTTCATGGAGTGGAGGTTGGTTATGCTGATTGGTGTCCCGAAAGAGATCAAAGTGCATGAATACCGGGTGGGACTGACCCCCATGGGCGTGCATGAATTAGTCAGCCAGGGACATCAGGTACTGGTGGAGTCCTTTGCCGGTATGGGTGTTGGTTATCTCGATGAAGACTACACCAACGCGGGCGCTTCGGTCACCGGCTCTGCCGAGGAGCTCTATCTTAACGCCGAAATGATTATCAAGGTGAAGGAACCGCAGCCGCGCGAATGTAAGCTGCTCTCCGAGGGGCAAACCCTCTTTGCCTACCTTCACCTGGCTGCTGACCGGCAGCAGACCGACGCCCTCATTAAATCCGGCTGCACTGCCATCGCGTTTGAAACCGTTACCAGCCCCGGGGGCGGTTTGCCGTTGCTGGCACCGATGAGTGAGGTCGCCGGGCGTATGTCGATCCAGGCCGGGGCGCACTGTTTGGAAAAAGCTCAGAGTGGTAAGGGCGTGTTGCTCGGTGGTGTACCCGGTGTGCCACCGGCAAAAGTGCTGGTGATCGGCGGCGGAGTCGTGGGCGAAAACGCCGCCCGTATGGCACTGGGGCTGGGGGCTCAGGTCACCATCGTTGACCGTTCAGTGCCACGCCTGCAGCAGCTCGATGCCCAGTTCGGTGGCCGTCTGCAGACGCTTTACTCCACGCAGAACAATATTGAAGCGGCGGTGCTTTCCGCTGACCTGATTGTTGGTGCGGTCTTAATACCCGGTGCAGCAGCCCCCAAACTGGTAACCCGCGATATGGTAGAACGGATGAAACCGGGTACTGTGATGGTGGATGTGGCGATTGATCAGGGCGGCTGCTTTGAAACAAGTCGTCCGACCACCCACCAGAATCCGATCTACGAAGTGAATCACGTAGTACATTATTGTGTTGCCAATATGCCGGGAGCGGTCGCCCGCACCTCTACACTGGCCTTGCAAAACGTCACCCTGCCGTATGCCCAGGCGCTGGCCTCGAAGGGCTGGATGAATGCGATGTGGGATGATCCTCATCTGGCCAACGGCCTGAATATCCAGCGGGGGCAGGTCGCCTGTCCGGGCGTAGCTGACGCCTTTGGGATGCCCCTCATACCAATGGAGAAGATCCTCAGCAATCACAAAGCTTGATTGCGCCCCGGCGATCGGGGAGGCTATGGGGTCCTGAACTTGGGAGAGCACCATGTCCTCGATTGATAAGAAAAAAATCCGTTCCGATATCTGGATCCAGCGCCTGATGAAAACCGGTATTCCGGTGGCTATCGTGGCGGTCCTCAGCCTGTGGTTGGGCTGGTGGCTGAAAGAGCCTGCATTGGGTCAGGTCTTCATCGTGACCGCTTCTATTGCACTGGCCCTGGGCCTGATCTACAACGTGCGTTTTGTAATCCTCTCCGTTCGTCAGCTGAAAGAACAGCAGGAAAAAGACGACAAATGAACGATCAGATGCTGACCTCACGTTACCCGGAGTTGTCCGGTCTCGACGATGCGGGGCGGGCGCTGCTGGCTAAGGCCCATCGGGTGGAGTTGCCGGCGGAAACGGTAATCTTTCGGCACGGTGATCGCTGCGATCATTTTGTGATGCTGGTGTCGGGTCACGTCAAAGTGGTAGCGCGGTCGTCCGCCGGTCGTGAACTCCTGCTCTACCGTATCAACCATCAAGGCACTTGCGTGCTTACCACATCCTGCCTACTGGGCAACGAACACTATCCTGCGGAAGGGATCGCGGAAACGGACGTGGTCGCCTACCTCCTGCCACGTAGTGTGTTTCAGCAGGCGCTGGACCAGTCTCCCGCCTTGCGTGCCTTTATTTTCGATTCCTATGCTGAACGGCTGGCCGGATTGATCCACCTGGTACAGGCGGTCTCCTTTGAAAGTGTGGAGCAGCGCATTATCGGCCACTTGCTGCAGAGAGCCGATGAAAGTGGTGTTGTAAAAGAGTCGCACCAACTGATCGCTGATGAGCTAGGTACTGCACGCGAAGTGGTGAGCCGCAAGCTACAGACATTGGCGCAGGAGGGATGGCTGGAGCTGGGGCGCGGCAGGGTGATCCTGTTGGACCCTGAGGGACTGAAAAAATTTTCGGTCTGATACCGTTCTTATGTAACCAAAGTCACAGAACAGGCCTGACGGTCGCGGGATACTGATCTCAACAAACAGATATTCCGCAGATTACGTTAGGAGATCGTCATGGAAAAGAATATTGGTAACCTCGACAAAATTATCCGTGTCCTGGTTGGACTGGTCCTGATTGCGCTGGTTTTCGTCGGTCCACAGACTGCCTGGGGTTGGATTGGCGTACCGGTAATTCTGATTGCTTTGATTGGCTGGTGCCCGTTGTACAAAGTGTTGGGTGTCAGTACCTGTAAACGCTGCGATAGCTAACGACAAAACGATAATTCTCCCGATTCTAAAAAACGCTGCACAGTTCGTGCGGCGTTTTTTTTCGATTCAGTAAAGATTCAGACGGTGCCACGTACCCTGAGGTCATTCTTAAAACGATCCCGAAGGGGCGGAGTGACGTTATGAAAAAGCTGCTACTGACCACCCTGCTCAGCGCAGGGCTGTTTGTGACCCAGGCCGAAGCCGGTCACCGTGGAAACGGACACCATAAACATCACAAGGACTATGATTATGCCCGCGTTGTGCATGTCGAACCGATCTACCAGCGTGTTGAACGTAGCATTCCACGCGAGAGTTGCTGGAGCGAACGGGTGGCCTACGAACAGCCGCGTCATTATCGCAACGATTCGTACACCGATGAACTGATCGGCGGGCTGATTGGCGGTGCGATAGGGAACGCGGTTGGCCACAATAAGACTAACAAGAAGGTACAGGCGGTGATCGGTGCGGCGATTGGTGCTTCGATCGCACACGATATTAACCGTCCCCGTGGTGGCGGCTACAATGTAAGCTATCGTGATGAGCAGCGTTGCGCGGTCACCCATGATGTGGAGTATCATGAGCAGGTTTCAGGATACCATGTGACCTATCGCTACCACGGTCAGGAGTTCCAGACCCGGACACACCGACATCCGGGTAAGCGGATTAAAGTACGGGTGGACGTAACACCCGTCCACTGAGTTTCAGCTTGAGGGGTTGGCAATGTTCAGACAGTTTGGTTTTTCAGCGGCGACTGCGCTGGGAGTGTTGGGTGTGAGCGCAGCATTAGCGTTCAGTCCGGCGGTATCCGCACAGCCCGCAGCCAACCCTGTTACCCAGATTGAAGTCGCCGCCAGTTCGGTCAGCCTGCAGCAGGCGGTCGCACAGGTGAAAAAACAGTACGGCGGGCGGGTATTAAAAGCAGAACCCGTCAGCATAAAAGGAAAAGCAGGCTACCGGATTCGTATGATGAACGACGGGCGAATCCGTGAATTTCTGGTGGATGCCAGCAGCGGACAGCTGATGAGCCCCTGAATAGCCTGATTGAGGACATGATATGAAACTGCTGATTGTTGAGGATGAACCGGATCTGCGTCGCCAACTGGTACGGGCGATGGAGGGGCGTGGTTACACAGTTGAGGATTGTGAAGACGGCGAAGAGGCGCTCTATCTCGGACGCGAGTACCCCTACGACCTGGCGATTGTCGATCTGGGTTTGCCGAAGTTATCCGGTGTGGAGGTGATCAAGCGCTGGCGTGCCGAGGAGAAGAAGTTTCCAATCATTATCCTGACTGCCCGTGGAGACTGGCAGGACAAGGTGGAAGGGCTGGAAGCCGGTGCCGACGATTACGTGGTTAAACCCTTCCATATGGAGGAGCTGGCGGCACGCCTGAACGCGCTGCTGCGCCGTGCTGCCGGACACGCCAAGCCGGTGTTTGAGTTTGGCCCGTTGCGCATCGATACCAGCGGGCGGGTCGTGTATCGCCATGACGAGCCGGTGTCCCTGACCAGCTACGAGTACAAAACCTTTGAGTACCTGGTGCTGCATGCGGGTAAAACGGTTTCCAAGACCGAACTGACCGAGCACCTCTACCATCAGGACTACGACCGCGACAGTAACGTGCTGGAGGTCTTTATCCGTCGCTTGCGCCAGAAGCTGGATCCGGATCAGGATCTACAACCAATTACCACGGTGCGTGGTATGGGTTACCGCTTTGATCTGAAACCGGAACAGAAAGAGGGATGATCGCACTCCGGTCTCTGCGCTCCAAACTGTTCCGTTCGATCCAGGGGCGACTGCTGGTCGCCTCGGCGCTGGTGCTGCCACTGGTGATGCTGCTGGCCGGTATCGCTCTGAAGAATGCCTATCACAGCAGCCAGGAGGTGGCCGTAAACGAGCGGCTGCAGCTGCAGGTCTACCTGTTGTTGGGCAGTATCGAGTTAGGCGAACAGCTTGCTGTACTGCCCCAGTCGTTACAAGAACCCCGTTATGCACAGATCGGTTCCGGTCTGTACGGTGTTATCCACAATGCCAACGGCAAGCTGCTCTGGCGCTCCCCCTCCTCCCGTCTGTTGCCCGAGGATCAGCTGCGCTACGCCCCTCCTCTGCCCAGCGTATTTACGCCCGGTGCCTCACAGTTTTTACATCACGCGGATGCCGGCTTGTATCGCTATAGCTTCAGTGTGGTCTGGGAGCAGAATGGTCGTGAGCAGGCGATGACCTTTTCCGTGATGGAGTCCGATCAGGCGGTAAAAAAAGCGCTGGCAGCGTACTCGACCCAGTTGGCCATGTGGCTTATGGCGGTACTGGTGATCGCGTTGGTGGCACAGGTGCTGATCATGCGCTGGGGGATCCAGCCGCTGAAAGGGCTGGCCCGGGACCTGAAACAGATTGAACAGGGGGAAGCGGAAAGCCTCACCGGTCGGTATCCGACCGAGGTGCAACCGGTCACGGACAACCTCAATCGCCTGATTGAGAGTGAACGTCAGCAACGCGAACGCTATCGCAATACCCTGGGTGATCTGGCCCACAGCCTAAAAACCCCGTTGGCAGTGATGCGTGGCGCACGTGAAGAGCAGCAGACACTGGAACAGTACGGCAATGTGGTCGACGAGCAGGTCGCGCGTATGGATCAGATTGTGCAGTACCAACTCTCTCGTGCAGTGAAGTCACAGGGCCGTGTGCTGGCCCAGGCGGTGGTGGTGAAACCGCTGGTGGAACGTATGCTCACTGCCTTGGATAAGGTCTATCGTGACAAAGGTGTTTGCTCCGAAGCTATAGTCAGTGCGGATCTGGGTTTTGCCGGTGACGAGCGGGATCTGATGGAGGTGCTGGGTAACCTGTTGGAGAACGCCTACAAATATGGGGATTCTCAGGTGGCTATCAATGCCACTCTGAAGGGAGATAGCCTTCAAATCCACATCGCCGACGATGGCCCCGGCGTGAGTCCGGAAGCGCGCCAGATCATTCTGGAGCGTGGTGCACGTCTGGATACATCGATCCAGGGGCAGGGGATCGGCCTGTCGGTTGCAGTGGATATTATTAGCTCCTACGACGGACAGCTGGAAGTGGCAGAATCGGATCTGGGTGGTGCACTGTTTAAGGTGACGCTGCCGGGTGGCAGCGTCGCTATGAGCTGATCCAGACCTGTTAAAAAGTTCTATTCCTGCGCCTGTTCCAGCAGTTTGACCCGTTCGTCGGTGGCCGGATGGGAGCTGAGCCAGCCCGCTTGGCCATTGCCGTTTGCGGCAGATTCCATCGCGGCGAGCAAGCGCCCCAGATGTGTGCTGTCGATACCATGGCGGGTCATATAAGCCTTGGCAAAAAGGTCCGCCTCCTCCTCGAAATCCCGCGAGTAGTGCGCTTCGATCATCATGGTAGGTAATGCCGCCAGGACGGTGGTGGCCAGGCTGGTGTCGCCGGTTACCGCCGTGACAATCAATGGGTACGTGCTGCTTTGCAGAATCATGCGCAGGCTGTGGCGGTGTTCCACATGCCCTACTTCATGGGCCAGAACCCCCAGAATTGCGTCGGGATGCTCGGCCAGTTCAATTAACTGATCGGTGATCAGAATATCCCCCGAGGGCAGTGCCAGAGCGTTGGCGCCAATGGTATGTCCTGCGTCCCGGAAATGAAGCTTGTATTTAAAGCCGGAAGGCTGCTCCGCCACCAGGGTCTGGAAGCGGGTACGGATCGTCGCTTGTTGCTCGTCCGATAGCTGGCTGGGGCCAAAGATACGCGCTTTTTCAAAGAAGGTGAGAGTTTCCGCGCCCAGTTCCTGGGTGATCTCGGCCGGCAATCGTTGCGCGACCTGGTTGGACAGCGCTGGCACGCCGTCGGCAATAAACCACCAGATTGCCAATATGGTAATTACCACGGCGACCGCTACGTAGCGCAGGCGGCTTTCCAGGATATGAAGCATACCTTGGGAGCGGGGTTGAGGATGGTATAGGGTACACAATTGGTCGATCAGATCGTTCTGGCCCGACTCCAGGCGGGAGCCGTCCGGCAGGTCGAGAAAGCGCGCGGTATCACCGATCCGGGCGCTGACCTCCACCTGCTGCCAGCTCCAGCTGAGGCCTTTGGGCAGGACAAAACGTCCTGCCGTATCGATCTCCAGCACGCACTGTGTACGCCTGGAGGTCTGACCGTCGTAAAAGTAGGCTTCCAGCTGCATCACACGCCAAACTCCAGATCCAGCACGTCGCCCAGCTCTTCACCCAGGGCGTTCTGCTGATCCTGCTGTACCTGAACGAACTGGTCCAGATCACCGGCAACCTGGGCTGTGGTGCAGTCGGCGCGGTAGCGCGCAACACGGATCATCGCCCAAGGTGTCGCCAGTCCCAGGGTCAGGACAATCGCGAGCACATTGCTGAAGAAGATCCAAAGATAGGGCAGGGTTTTCATGCGGCTTTCGAACCGGTGATCGCCCAGCCGGGCGTTGTTCACCGTGTAGTTGGTGACATGAACTTTGATGTAGGCGTACACCAGGTAGTAGAACGGCATCAGGATCAGCGGAATAATCGGCAACATGGTTGGTACTGCAGCTTCCACCATAAAGAACAGGATACCGGTGGAGATCAGCAGGAAGAGACCTGCCAGATAGATCGAATAGAACGCGCCTGCTTTTAGTTGCGCCGAAAATGGGGTTTCGCCAAAACGGCTGTTGTTCACCAGCCAGCGCTGCTGACGGCAGGCGGCATAAGGGTAAAGCAAACCCAAGGTCAGGGCACTGCCTACAGGCAGGGCCACATAGGCGATTAATGCATCCACATAGTTGCCGGTAAAACCAAGACGGATGTTACGGTAGCGGGTGTTGAAGTGGCGGAACATCATCGAGCGTACGATGATCCACGGCATCACCAGAGCAAAGGCAAGCAGGATCGGCAGTGACAGGATTGGCATAATGCTCACGATAAGCTGATAGAGCATAAAGGCGCCAAAGGCAATGATGCGGCCCTTGAGGATCTGCATCGGCTGGGCGGTGTATTCAAAGCGGGAATCGCCGAGCGAAGTGTGTCCGTAAAAATACTGGTTGGTACGTACCTTCGCCCAGGCAGAGTAAATGCCGAGGGTGATGATGGTCAGGCAGATATTGACGATCCAGATACGGAAGAATTCGCCCGCTTTACCGTGAAACTGAAAGTCCACCGGATTCGGTTTGGGCTCTGCGGCCATTGGGGTTGGTGTGGTGTGGTTATCAACGGGCTCGGTCATATCTTGGGATCCTTGAGCATGGTTTTAGGCCGATTCCTGTGGCCATGGAAGGGCGTGCCCGAACGGACACGCCAAATTATTATAGAGGCTTAGCAAACACCTTGGAGTTGCGCTGCAGGTTATAGAGCGATTTTTTCTCGGTTGGCAGGGCATCAACGGCCTGCTCCTTAAATCCACGCTCCATAAACCAGTGGGCGGTTCGGGTGGTGAGCACAAACAGCTGCTCCAGTCCGATCTGGCGTGCCTGCGCTTCCACTGCCTGCAACAACATATCACCACGGTCGCCACCGCGGTATTCAGGATCGATCACCACACAGGCCAGTTCACCGACTTTGTCCTGCTTGAACGGGTAGAGGGCGGCACAGCCAATGATGGCTCCGTCGCGTTCGATCAGGGTAAAGCGATCAATCTCGCTTTCCAGCAGCTCGCGGGAACGACGCACCAGTACACCCTGTTCCTCCAATGGTTGGATCATTTCAAGCAAGCCGCCTACATCCTCGATGGTTGCCTGACGGATCTGTTCGTAGGATTCCTGCAGCACCATGGTGCCGGAACCCTCGCGGGTGAACAGTTCAGTCAGCAGCGCCCCGTCTTCCTGATAGCTGATCAGGTGGCAGCGGTTTACTCCGCCGCGACAGGCCTGAACCGCAGCGTATAGATGGCGGGACAGTTCGGTATGTGGTTCGTCTGTCTGGTCGAGACCGGCCAGGTAGTTGCTTACCAGGCGCTCGGCAGTGCGGGTCAGCAGTTCGCTACGCAGTTCATTTTTGCTGTCAAACACCCCCCGGTCGGCGCCAAACAGTAGCAGTTTGTCCGCGTTGAGAGACGTTGCAGCCCGGGTGGCGACATCTTCGGTCGCCAGGTTAAAAATCTCTCCGGTAGGTGAATACCCCAGATGGGAGAGCAATACGATGTTGCCACTGTTGAGGTGGTGGTTGATTGCTTCGGAGTCAATCCGGCGTACCTCGCCGGTGTAGCGCAGGTCCACACCGTCGTGAACACCCACTGGCCGCGCGGTCATAAAGTTGCCGGAGACCACTCGGATCTGGGCGCCGTGCATCGGTGTATTGGACAGACCCATCGACAGACGGGCTTCGATCTCGGTACGCACGGATGCCGCCGCTTCGATCACGCAGCGCAGGGTTTCCTCGTCGGTTACACGGCGGTGATGATGCAGACGGGGCTGCAGATTCTGCTGGGATAAACGGGCTTCGATCTGGGGACGGGAGCCATGTACCAGCACCATGCGCACACCCAGGCTGTTGAGCAGGGCGATGTCGTGCACGATGTAGTCAAAATTGGGATCGGCAACCGCTTCACCTCCCAACATCAGTACGAACACTTTTCCGCGGTGCGCATTAATGTAGGGAGAGGAGTGACGGAACCAGTTAACGTATTGTTTTATATCGTTTATCACAGGCAGTACTTGGCAATCATTTGCTCTAATATCGCTACTGTAGGCTTAATCTGGTCAAAAGCCAAATACTCGTCCGGCTGGTGTGCCTGATCGATGGAGCCCGGCCCCATAACGATGGTATCCATGCCCATGCCCTGCAGGAACGGGGCTTCGGTACCAAAGGCGACACTCTGGGCGGTGTAACCGGTGAGCTTTTCGGCGGTTTGTACCAGCTCCGAGCTGGCGTCGTTCTGGAACGGCGGGATACCCGGGAACAGGGATTCGGCGCTGATCTTTACGCCAAACTGTTCCTCCAGTGGTTTAACCCGCTGTGCTATGGTTTCGCGCAGGTTATCGATATTCATACCGGGTAATGGACGCAGGTCATACTCCAGCTCACACTGGCCGCAGATGCGGTTTGGGTTGTCGCCGCCGTGTATACAACCCAGGTTGAGAGTGGGCACGCTCACGGCAAAGTCACTGTTCTGATAGCTGGACTGCAGCTCTTTGCGGAAGTCGATCAGAGTCCCCAGAACCGAGTGCATCGCTTCCAGAGCGTTGTGGCCCAGGGAAGGATCAGACGAGTGGCCAGAGCTACCGGTGATCCGCACCGACTCCATCATCATACCCTTGTGCATATAGACGGGCCGCAGGCCGGTTGGCTCGCCAATCACCGCGTAACGGGCTTTCGGTTTGCCCGCTTCAGCCAGGGCGCGTGCGCCGTTCATGGAGCTCTCTTCATCCGCCGTCGCCAGGATAATCAGCGGTTGCTGCAGGGGCTGGTCGATAAACTTTTTCGCGGCGGCAATCGCCAGCGGGAAGAAGCCTTTCATGTCGCAGGTGCCGAGGCCGTAGAAACGGTTGTCCCGTTCGGTCAGGCGGAACGGATCACTTGCCCAGAGTTCGTCGTTGTAAGGCACGGTATCGGTGTGGCCGGACAATACCAGGCCGCCGGGGCCGCTGCCCAGTGTAGCAATCAGGTTGGCTTTATTCTCGGCACCGGGGATCGGCATGACTTCCGTTTTGAAGCCCAGGTCTGAGAGCCAGTTCTCCAGCTTTTCGATCACGTCCAGATTGCTTTGGTCGAGGCTGGGGTTGGTGCAGCTGACTGAAGGAGAGGCGATCAATTCGGCCAGCATGGTGACGATATCAGGGCAGGTAGGGGAGGTCATAGAGTCTCCGTTCTTCTTGTTATATGACCGGGACCGCGACAGCACACACGGCATGATCTTTCTATTGTGCTACCAATGACGACAAGGGTCTATGCCAGGCTAGGGAAAGTTGTAGAGGTGGAAAGGACGCGGAGAAATATTAAAAGAGGAAGGGGGCTGCGGGAAGAAGCACGAGGGGTGCATTGCACCCCTCGCAGAGATCAGCAGAGCCTTAGCCGAACATGCCCTTGAACATAAAGAAGAACATGATCGCCAGACCGGCGCCTGCAGGCAGTGTCACAATCCAGGATACGAAGATGGTACCCACAACGCGCAGGTTCAGTGCTGCCATACCTCGGGCGATACCCACACCCAGAACCGCACCGACCAGAGTGTGCGTGGTGGAGATTGGCAGACCGGTACCGGATGCAACGACGACGGTCGTCGCTGCCGCCAGTGTCGCAGCAAAACCACGGCTAGGGGTCAGTTCAGTGATATTGTTACCCACGGTCGCGATTACCTTGTGACCGTAAGTCACCAGACCCAGCACAATACCGCCGCCACCCAGCAACAGAATCCAGGCAGGCATCGCAGATTTCTGAACGACTTCGCCGCCCGCTGCTACTACGCCAACAATCGCCGCCAGCGGACCTACGGCGTTCGCAACGTCGTTGGAGCCGTGCGCAAAGGCCATCGCGCAGGCAGTAAACATCATCAGGATACCGAATAGTTTCTCAACGCTGGAGAAGTGGTAGTTGCGATCCGCATCCGGGTTTGGAGTGATTTTCTTCTGCATCACGATGCCGATGAACATGGTGATGAAACCGATCACGACGGAGATCATCGCGCTCTGCCCCCAGCTCAGGTGCAGACCCACATGCTTCAGACCCTTGGTGAAGGTCACCATAGCGATGATGAAGCCCACCATAAAGATGTAGTAAGGGATATACTTCTTGGCGTTTTTGAACGGGTCTTCGGTATCCAGAATCAGCTTCTGTACGCTGCGGAACAGGAAGAAGGCGATGAAACCGGCCGTGACGGGCGACACCACCCAGCTTGCAACAATCTTGGTTACTTTGCCCCAGTTGACGGCGTCAACCGAGATACCTACTGCCGCGAAGCCTACGATTGCACCTACGATAGAGTGAGTAGTGGATACCGGCCAGCCGAAGTGAGTCGCAATCAACAGCCAGGTTCCTGCAGCCAGCAGAGCAGCCATCATACCGAACACCAGCAGTTCCGGCGTACCGGACAGCAGGGCGGGATCGATAATGCCTTTGCGGATGGTTGCGGTTACCGCACCACCGGCCAGGTATGCACCGGCAAATTCGAATACGATGGCGATGATGATCGCCTGTTTCAGGGTCAGCGCTTTGGACCCTACTGATGTGCCCATGGCATTTGCGACATCGTTCGCACCTACACCCCAGGCCATAAAGAAACCAAAAATACACGCAAGGATGACAATGGTGTCACCGTACTGAGCGAGAATTTCCATGAGGACTACTTCCGATAAATTTAAGAATTAGCGAGCCATAAGCAGCTGCAGTCGGCTGCCTACCTGCTGGGCACGATCGGCCAGATCGCCGATCCAGTAAATAATCTGATACAGGAACATTGCGTCGATTGGCGGCAGATCTTTTTCGATCTGGAACAGCTCGAAACGGATGTTGCGCTGCAGTTCGTCGGTGTGGTGTTCCAGGTCATCCAGTTCACCGATCATTTTCTCGACCAGGTCAACTTCGTGACCGCTGAAACCGCTTGTCAGCAATTCGTCCAGTTCGTTCAGGGCAACCAGTGCCTGCTCGGAGGTGCTCAGTGCACCACGAACGAAGTCATTCATCTGGGTCTGGATCTGAGCCGGGATTTCCATCTTGCGGCCCAACATCAGGCCTGCGATGTCCTTGGCGCGGTTAGCAATTTTGTCCTGCATACGCAGTAGTTCAAGCAGATCGCTGCGTGGTACCGGCAGGAAGATGCTGTTTGGCAGGTGTTGACGCACGTCCTTTTTCATCGCATCAGCCTCGCCTTCCAGAACCGCGATACGGTGCTGTACTTTTTCCGCTTCTTCCCAGTCGGAATTATTCACGGCTTCAAAGAACGGGATCAGTTCGGACGCACACTCCTGTGCTTTTGCAATGTGTTCCTGCATCGGTTTAAACGGAGAACGCGCAAACATCTGCAGGATAGGGTTATTGGTTACCATATGAGTAAACCTGTGTGGGTCAAAATTTGCGCGCAGTATAAAGTGGCCTGTCATAAGTTTGTAAATGTATATACACGAAAAATTCATCATTCAGTCATTAGGCTGACATGTGTCTGGTTTTTCCGGGGCGCACGTGAACATGTGTCGCATCCTTCAAGTGACTAACCGGCATCTACGTAACCCGCTATTTATTGTGTTGTCGCTGGTGCATGCACATGGCGGTTAACTGCGGGCCGTGATTTGTGGATCTGCGCTTCAGAGGCGGCAGCCCGCTTCGGCGTCTTATTCGCACCTTCCCTGAGAGCTGGGTTAGACTGTGGTTTGAAGTAGAAGGAAACTGCAGTGTTATGGCGAAAGAAATTGAGTTGAAACTGAGTGTCAGCCGACACCACATTGAATCCCTGAAGCAGCAACCGTTGTTTAAATCTTCTCAGGTGGTTGATCAGGGCGCTAAGGCGTTAACGAACATTTATTTTGATACGCCAGAACAGGACCTGACCCAGGCCCGGGTCGCATTGCGTATTCGCGAGAAAGAGGGACGCTTCATTCAGACCCTGAAAACCAGTGGCGTTGCTGAAGGCGGGCTGCACCAGCGTGGTGAGTGGGAATGGTATGTGGATACCCCCGAGCTGAACTTCGAGTTACTTCAGCAGGCCGAGTGGCCGGAGTCTCTGAACAGCCCTGAACTGCACGCGAAGATCAAGCCTGTATTTGCCACCGATTTTGTACGCAACACCTGGATCTACGACAGTGTGGATGTGGCCGGTGAACGCCTGCTGATCGAGATCGCGCTGGACCAGGGGCAGGCTTGGGTAGGAGAGGGTGATGAACGCAGACACGATGATATCTGCGAACTTGAGCTTGAGCTGATGGATGGCAACCCGGCGCGATTGTTTGAGGTGGCCCTGGAACTGGGCAAACAGATACCGCTGCTGAGCTCCGATATCAGCAAGGCACAGCGAGGCTACCGTCTCTGCAATCCAGAAGCTTATCAGGTGCGTGAACCAGAGATCAGCTTTATGGACGAGGCGACGATGGAGCTGGCGTTTTGCCAGATGTTGCAGCACGAACTGATGTTGTGGCCTCAGTATCTGGAAGCCTGGCAGTTCACCCGTGACTGGAAATATGTGACCGCTGCGCTGGAATCCCTGCGCAACATCGGCGGTTTGTACGAGAGCTTCAGTGACATCATTCCCGCCGATCCAGAAGGTGATCTGGACCAGCTGCTCACCAAACTGATCCGCCAACTGCGTGATGTGGATGCCTGGCACCGTACCGCTGGCCTGATGGCCGGAAACGGAAAGGCATGGCAGGCGGAAGCGCAGAAGCGTGCCGAAGACCGTATGTTGGTGTTGTTGCAAACGGTAGGGTTGGGGCAGATCGCTCTGAAAATAGCCCATCAACTGGTTTCGCTGAGCTGGCGCGAACGCTGGACCGAAGAGCATCAGGCGCGAGCACAGCTGCCGCTAAACTGATGACGAAGCTCATGACCCGGCCTGTCGAACTCTGGTAGGCTGGGTGCATATCCGGTGTGTTCAGCGCACCCTTTCTAAGCACCGGATCTGCAGATGACACCGGGCGTTGACCTGATAGAGCCCATACTGGAGAGCACACGGAACATGTACACACCCAATACCGACCTGGTTATCGAGCCCCTCCACCCGCTATTGCAACAGAACTGGCAGAGAATCGGAGATAAATTAAACGAGGTTGAAGGGATCGCCCCGGAATTGTTGGCCGATCTGGCGCGCGTGGTTGTCGGCAGTGATTTTGTGACGGATCAGCTGAGTCGCTCTCCGGTATTGCTGCAGGATCTGCTGAGCGGAGACGATCTGTTACGCAGTTATGACGATGATTACTACCACACTGAACTGAATAATCGTCTGGCAGCGGTGGAGGATGAGAATACCCTGCACCGCGTGTTGCGTCAGTTCCGTAACCGTGAACAGGTGCGCATCATCTGGCGTGACCTGACCCGACGGGCGGATATGCGCGAAACCACCCGTGACCTTTCCAATATGGCTGACGCCTGTATCGATGGTGCACTGAACTGGCTTTATGGTTCCGCGTGTGAGCGTTTTGGTACGCCACAGGGCATTGGTGCTAATGGCGAGCGTGAACCGCAGCGCCTGGTCGTGCTGGGGATGGGCAAGCTGGGTGCGTACGAGCTGAACCTCAGCTCAGATATCGATCTGATCTTCTGTTTCCCGGAAAACGGTCAGACCGACGGTGAGAAAAAGTGCCTGGAGAATCAGGATTTCTTTATCCGCTTGGGTAAAAAGCTGATTCAGGCGTTGGACAACATGACTGTCGACGGTTTTGTGTTCCGTGTGGATATGCGCCTGCGTCCGTTTGGCTCAGCGTCACCGCTGGCGGCCAGCTTCGACGCGATGGAACTTTACTATCAGGAGCAGGGGCGCGACTGGGAGCGTTACGCCATGATCAAGGCGCGAGTGGTGGCCGGTGATAAAGAGGCCGGTGCTGAACTCATGGCGCGCCTGCGTCCATTTGTATACCGCAAATACATCGACTTCAGTGCATTTGAGTCCCTGCGCGATATGAAGGAGATGATCAATCGCGAAGTGCGACGCAAAGGCCGTGAGCAGAACGTAAAACTCGGCTCTGGCGGTATCCGAGAGGTGGAGTTTATTGCTCAGGCGTTCCAACTGATCCGTGGTGGCCGTGATAGCCGCCTGCAACAGCGAGAACTGTGCAACATCCTGCCAGTACTGCCCGATTCCGTGGGAATGCCCGAGGAAGCCGTTGACGATTTGATGAGGGCGTACGAGTTCCTGCGTAATGCTGAGCATGCGATCCAGGCGGTAGCGGACCGCCAGACTCAGGAACTGCCAATGGATACAACGGAGCAGTTGCGACTGGCGTTCAGCATGGGCTTTGAGGATTGGGACAGTTTCTACAGCCGGCTGGAAATGCACCGCGCCGATGTGCGTCGTCACTTTGCTGATGTTGTTGCCCCGGCCGAGCAAGATGAGGAACAGGAAGACGATCACTCCGCCGAGTGGCTTGAACTCTGGGACGGCACGCTGGAGGATGAGCAAGCGCTGTCTTACCTGAGCGAAGCCGGTTTCGACGACGCAGACGCCGCCTACAAACAACTGGTGGACCTGCGTCAATCGCGTACTGTAGTGATGTTGCAGCAAATTGGCCTGGAGCGTCTGCGGGCCGTACTGCCGGCGTTGCTGGAACAGGTCTCGCACACCGATAACGCTTCTGAAACCCTCGCCCGTGTATTGAAGCTGGTAAGCGCCGTTCTGCGCCGCTCCGCATACCTGGTGTTGTTGGCGGAGAATCCGGGGGCCCTGAGGCAGCTGGTACGTCTTTGCTCGGCCAGTGCCTGGTTCTCCGAGCAACTGGCAAAACAGCCGATCCTGCTGGACGAGCTGATTGATCAGCGTACCCTGTATACCCCACCGGATAAGGAGCAGATCCGTAACGAACTGCGTCAGCAACTGCTGCGCATCCCCGAGGAGGATACCGAGCAGTTGATGGAAGCGCTGCGTTACTTCAAGAATGCAGTCACCCTGCGTGTGGCCGCATCTGAGATCACCGGTGCATTGCCTCTGATGAAAGTGAGTGACTACCTCACCTGGACTGCAGAGGCCATCTTAAATGTGGTGTTGGACATCGCCTGGCGTAACCTGTCTGAGAAGCACGGCGTACCGATGCAATCGCAGGGTGTACCGTGCGATCCGAACTTCATCATTATCGGTTACGGCAAAGTGGGCGGTATCGAGCTTTCCTACGGCTCCGACCTGGATCTGGTGTTTATCCACAATGCCGACCCGAACCTGTTCACCGACGGCGACAAGCAGATTGCCAACTCGGTGTTCTTCACCCGTCTGGGGCAGCGCATTATTCATATCCTCAACACCTTCACACCGTCCGGTCAGTTGTACGAAGTGGATATGCGCCTGCGTCCGTCCGGTAACTCCGGGTTGCTGGTCAGTTCGCTGAAGGCGTTTACCGACTACCAGCAGAAAGAGGCCTGGACCTGGGAGCATCAGGCTTTGGTGCGTGCCCGTGTGGTGGCAGGTGATCCTAAACTGCAGCAGGAATTTGAAGCGGTACGTGCTGAGATTCTATCGGCAGAGCGCGACAGAACCGAGCTGAAGAAAGAGGTGGTGGAAATGCGCCAGAAGATGCGTGACCACCTGGGCAGCAAGAACACCGAGAATACTGAGAATCCGGTGTTCCACCTTAAGCAGGATCGCGGCGGCATTGTCGATATCGAGTTTATGACCCAGTACTGCGTGTTGGCAAATGCCCATAAATACCCGTCCCTCACCGAGTTCACCGACAATATCCGGATCCTCGAAGGTGTGGAGACCTGTGGGCTGATGCCTGCCGAGGAGGCGCAACAATTGCGCGAGGCTTACATTGAGTTCCGCTCTGTGGGGCACAGTCTGACGCTGCAGGGGCGTTCCAACGAGATCAGCGGTGATGAACTGCTCGACAGCCGCGAACTGGTGGCGGCCAGCTGGGACCGATTGTTGGGCTGATCAGTAGTGCTTCTCCAAAAACAAAAAAGCCAGACTTACGTCTGGCTTTTTTATATCTCAGCCCTTGGGTTCAGGCAAAAATGTTTGAATTGAGGGAATTAAACGCTGGTCAGCCAGCCGTGGGTATCTTCGGCTTCGCCCCACTGGATTGCGTTCAGCGCGGTACGCAGTTTTACCGTGGTCTCGCCGATACCGCCGTTGCCTACGTCGATCTCCTGTCCGTGGTGGATCAGGGTGCCAACCGGTGCCAGTACTGCCGCGGTACCGGACAATGCAGCTTCGCAGCCTGGTTTCTTCGCGCGTTCCAGCAGCTCGTCTACGGTCAGCTCGCGCTCCTGCACGTCCATACCCATATCACGGGCGATGGTCAGGATGGAGTCACGGGTTACACCGTGTAGGAAGCTGGCATCCAGTGCTTTAGTGATCAATTCATTGCCGTCGATCAGCAGGAAGTTCGCTGCGCCGGTTTCCTGTACGTCGCCATTCGGGCAGAACAGCACCTGGTCTGCCTGGACTTCAGCGCGCGCGTGCATGATTGGCTGCAGGGCTGCGGCGTAGTTACCACCGCTCTTAACCATGCCCATGTGTGGTGGGCAACGCATGTTCTGGTCTTCGATCAGCAGGCGCAGGGCCTTATCGCCGCCGGCAAAGTAGTCGCCCACCGGAGACAGCAGAACATACTGGCAGGACGTCAGGGAAGGCACCGCGGCTTTACCGATTGCAGGTTCAGTGCCAAAGTGGGTCGGGCGGATGTACATGGAGCCCGGCGCTTCCGGTACTTCATCTGTGAAGCGAGCTACGATGTCGCGGATCATCTTCGCCGTGACGTCTTTGTTGATCTCCGGCAGGCCCAGCAACTGGGAACTCTGGGCAAAACGCTCAACGTTTTTGTCCATCCGGAAGATCTTGATGGAACCATCTTTATGGCGGAACGCTTTCAGCCCTTCAAAGCAGGTGCTGGAGTAGTGCAACACATGGGCGCCTGGGTGCAACTGGATGCTGTCGCTGGAGACGACTTCGGTCTCGCTCCAGTTAGAGCCATCAAACCAGGAAATTGC
This sequence comes from Pontibacterium granulatum, assembly GCF_029961155.1. Classification (GTDB taxonomy): domain Bacteria; phylum Pseudomonadota; class Gammaproteobacteria; order Pseudomonadales; family Balneatricaceae; genus Pontibacterium; species Pontibacterium granulatum. Next base: position 106,519 of record NZ_JASBRH010000008.1, read on the forward strand.
CATTTCTGGCATAAACACGGAACCAAATGCTGTCATGTGAAGCGTCCTACTAAAAGCGGGTTAGGTGAAAACGTTCCAGATGAATCGGAACGGGAGAAACTTAGCGGTTCTCGCCCAAGCCTGTTGATTTTAAGCATCTTGGCAAAAAATGGAATTCCCAGATGCAGAAAATCGTTACGTCCAGTGCGATTACTGGGTGTTTTGTGGGGATTTTAGTATGATTGCCGCAATGAAAACGGTCGCAGCGCCGCTGTAACCAATCCCAGCCCCACTATTTGCCAAGCAGGTCCGCTTTGACACAGATCTGGATTATCAGTGATGGAAAACCGGGACATCTGAACCAAAGTCTCGGACTGGCGGAGGCGCTGCAGCGCCAGATCCCCAATGTGCACATTGAAACCAAACCCGCATTGAGCCGAGCCGCAGCGCTAAAGTTGCTGTGTCTGGGTGGTGTGGATGGTCAGCCCGACCTGTTGATAGGCGCGGGGCATAGCACGCATCTGAGTTTACTGGCCTATAAGCGTGCGACGGGTGCACCTGCGGTGTTGATGATGAAGCCGTCGTTGCCGATGGGGTGGTTTGATCTCTGTCTGATTCCGAAACACGACGAGCCGGGTGAACGCACAAATGTGGTGCTGACCGATGGGGCGCTGAACCGGATGCAGCCATTGGCCGAACGTCAGTCCGGTGCTGGTGCTAAAGGTATGATCCTGATTGGTGGCCCATCCAAGCATTTTGGCTGGGATGACCAGCGTGTGGTGGATCAGCTCAAAGTGGTCGTAGATGGCTCAACGCCCTGGTTACTGACCACATCACGCCGCACGCCGGAGAGTTTCTTACCGTTGTTACAGCAGGCAGGGTTACCGGACCTGGAAGTTGTACCCTTCGAACAGACCGGTCCTGGTTGGTTGGGGGAGCATCTGCCTCAAATGGCGCAGTGTTGGGTGAGTGGGGATAGCGTATCGATGGTGTTTGAATCGCTCACCGCCGGATCTGCCGTAGGCATTTTGGAACTTCCACCGAAGGCGAGCAATCGTATTACCCGCGGGTTGCAGCTGTTGATTGATGATCACAAGGTCACGCCGTTTAGTCGCTGGCAGGAAAGTCGCACGTTGCCTTTGCCTGAAATCCCATTTAACGAAGCAGAGCGCTGCGCAGAACTGGTCCGTACGAGGTTGTTGTCATGAAGGTTGTACAGTTATTGCCGGATCTGGACGGTGGTGGCGTTGAACGTGGTACGCTGGAGGTCGCACAAGCGCTGGTGAGGCGTGGCCACGAGTCAATCGTGATCTCGGCAGGTGGCCGTATGGTCGAGCAACTGGAAGCCGAAGGATCCCGTCACGTGACCTGGGATTTGGGTACCAAATCGCTCTGGACCTTCCGCCATATCTGGTCGCTTCGCCGTTGGCTGAAACAGGAAAAGCCCGACATCCTGCACGTGCGTTCCCGCCTTCCTGCCTGGGTGGCTTGGTTTGCCTGGAGGGGAATGAATCCAAGCGACCGACCGCGTTTGGTAACTACTGTACATGGGCTTTATTCCGTCTCCAAATACAGCGGTGTCATGTGCAAAGGAGAACGGGTGATCGCCGTGTCCAAAACCGTCGAAGCCTATATACGCGACAACTATCCGGAAACGGATATGGGTAATGTGCGGTTAGTGTACCGTGGCATCGATCCACAGGAGTTCCCGCTGGGCTATCAGGCTTCGGAAGAGTGGTTAGCGCAATGGCGTGCAGACTTCCCGCAGCTTGAAGGTAAAAAGGTTATCACCTTGGCTGGGCGTCTGACCCGCCTCAAAGGCCACAACGATCTGATCGATTTGATAAAGGTGCTGGTTGCCCAAGGAATGCCGGTACACGCTCTGATCGTAGGTGGTGAAGATGCGAAACGCAAAGCGTATGCAGAAGAACTGTACAGCCGGGTGAATGACGAAGGCTTAAGCGAGCACATTACGTTTACCGGTACGCGTTCGGATATCCGTGATATCTACTCCGTTTCGGACCTAGTGCTGTCCTTGTCCACTAAGCCGGAGTCTTTTGGTCGCACGGTGGCAGAAGCGATTGGTCAGGGGGTGCCGGTGGTGGGTTATGATCACGGTGGTGTGGGTGAGATCCTCACCGCATTGTACCCTCAGGGAAAAACGCCGCTGAAAGATGCGGATCGGTTGGTGCAAACAGTCAGTGATGTCCTGGAATCAGGAGTGCGACCGGAAGGTAATCAAGTGTTCCTGAAAACCACCATGCTGGACAAGACCCTGGCTGTGTATGAGGAACTGTGCGCGTGAAGGTGATGATGTTTATCGCCTCCAGCCTGGATGGTGGGGCTGAAAAGGTCGTTGCTGATCTCAGTAACGAACTGGCGAGGCAGGGAATTGATGTTGTCGTCGCCGCGTTTAGAGGCAGCCTCTGGCTGAAGCGCCTGTCCGAGAAGGTGCGTATCCAAGAGCTGACCAGCAGTGAAGAGTGGTACGATCCGCGGTTGTATCTACAGCTGCGCAGTATTGTGAAGTCTGAACAGCCTGATGTTGTCCATTCCCACGGAGCAAAGGCGTCCAAGATCATTCTGCGCTTGTCCAAATTGACGTCGTTGCGGCAAGTAGCGACGAAGCACAATTCACGTAAAGGGAAGGTGTTTAACGGTCTGGCTCATGTGACAGCCGTTTCCGGCAAGGTGGCTGATTCGATCAGGCAGCCGGCGACTGTGATTTATAACGGTGTGCAGCGTGATACAACGCTAAAGCCGGTTAAACAGGGCGGTGCGCTGTCGATACTGGCGGTGGGGCGGTTGGATCCAATCAAGCGATTTGACTGGTTGATTCGTGAGGTTGCGGCGTCTGGTATCGATTGTACGCTTGATATTGTTGGTGATGGGCCGCAGCGTGGTGAGTTGGAAGGCTTGATCAAAGAGCTGGATCTGGCAGACAGGGTCAAACTATTGGGCCATCAAAGTGATGTGGCGCAAAGGATGACGCAGAAGCACCTGGTTGTGATCGCTTCGCGCAGTGAAGGCTTCAGCTTGGTGATGGTGGAAGCGCTGTTTTATGCAAATCTGTTTATCTCTACCGAGGTGGGGGCCGCGCCCGAATTGTTGCCGGATGCGCTGCTGGTCAAAGAGGGGCAGTTAGCTGATAAGCTGCAGCAAGTGGCTGCTGAATATGACCAGATGCAGGGCAGTTACAATGCGTTTGTGAGCGAACAGGCAAGTCAGTTTGAGATGCCCTCGGTTGCAGACCGTTATATTGAATATTACCGCTCGCGTTTGACTGAGCAAAGGAACTGAATCAGATGTGGATTGCAATCGCGATCATCGCGTTTCTGCTGATCGCTCTTTACCTGTCGGCGCATTACAACTGGTGGCGACCGAAAGTAGATGAGAATTATCCGAGGGTACTGATGTATCACAGCATCAACAGATCGGTGGAGGGCATTGCTCCGGATCTGGTGGTTAGCCCAGAGGCTTTCGAGACTCAGCTGCAGTATCTGAATAAAAACGGGTATAAGTTTTACACTATTTCAGAACTGCTCGAAGCCAAGTCCACCGGCAAGGCCGTTGTACTGACCTTTGACGACGGCTTTCGGGACAACTTCACCGAAATGTTTCCGGTCCTGAAGCGTCACAATGCAAAAGCAACTATCTATCTTGCTCCTGACATTGAGGGCATAGAGCGTCTGGACCAACATCAGATTATCCATATGCGAGACTCCGGATTGGTGGAGTTCGGCGCCCACACCATGCACCATGTGAACCTGGATAAGGCTGAATCTGGTGTGGCGTTTGCAGAGATTAACGAGTCAAAAGCAGTCGTTGAGCAGCTCACAGGGCTCGCATGCAAAGCCTTCGCCTACCCGTTTGGTCGATTTAACGATGAGACGGTCGAACAGGTTAAGAAAGCTGGACTAAGCAGCGCGGTTAGTGTGAAAAAAGGGATCGAGCAGGTCACTGATCCGTTCCGCATCAAGCGTATTTCCGTGTTGGGGAGTACTAACTCACTTCAGTTCCATCTAGCCATTACCCGGGGTCGTTACCGCGTATGATCAGTGTTTATCTGGTAGTTAAAAACGAAGAACACAATATTGAACGCGTGCTGAAAAGTGTGCGCGACTTCGACGATATTGTCGTTGTGGATAGCGGCAGCACCGACCGTACCATGGAGCTGGCAGCTAACTACACCGATCGCCTCTTTTTTCACGAGTGGGCCGGCATGGCGGAACAGAAAGAGTACGCCAAGAGTCTGTGTAAGCACGATTGGGTACTGAACCTGGATGCAGATGAAGAGCTGACAGATACATTGCGTGCGCAGATCTTTGAGGTTGCGAAGCAGGCGAATGTGAGCGGCGCGAACATCCCAATCCAGGAACACTTTATCGGCAAAGCGGTCCACGCCAAGACCAAAAAGAATCGCCACATTCGATTCTTCCGCCAGAGCCAGGGGGCATACGGGAAAGAGCGTTTCCATGAAAGCCCGATTGTGAAGGGCAACATCGTCGAGCTGGACGGAGCGATTAACCACTACGGAGAAGTGTCGGTTGAGGTGAAGGTCGACAAGATCAATCGCTATTCTTCTGGTAAAGCACTGGATAAGTTCGATAAGGGCAAGAAAAGCAGCTTGGCGAAATTGTTGTTGGTAATGCCGGTGACCTTCCTGAAGTCATACTTCCTGCGGCGCAACTGTTACAACGGTCGTCGGGGCTTTATTGGCAGCATGATCAATGCGTTTTATGCGTTTTTGAAGGAAGCGAAGCTGTATGAGTTGGAGTTGAAGGGGCGAGACAAGTAGAGCCTTGTTATTTATTGCTTCAGTAGTTCTTCTGCAAGTGGAAGCATTGCTTTTGCCACAAGTTGGCATGCTTCTTCTGAAAGATGGACAGCGTCGTCGAACATCCGCTCCCGTGGGAAAGGTTTTACGATCTCTTTAGTATCCAAATACCGTCCGTTGTAGCGTGTTGCGGTGTCTCTGAGAATCTCGTCGTAGCGGTTTAATATAGCGTTACGCGCTTCGTCCTGAGTAGGAGCTGCTCCCCAAATTAAAATTTTAAGCTGGGGGGTGGTGGTGAGCAGTTCTTCAATAATCTGAGATACATTTGCCCTGAACTCATGTTCTTCTACAACTGGGCCCACAGGTATTAGCTTTCGTAGTGTTTGGCTGCGGAGTTTTTTCTTTAGGGATTTGAGGAGCTTTCTCCCTTGGCGTTTTATCGGATTATCCGGATAGTAGCTGATGTAGAGCTTGGGAATTGATGTGATCCAGGCATCTACCAATCCAAAACTCAGTAAAAGTAGCCTTGTGCCAGAGCTGGTGGCTTCTTGAACTCTTTCCATTCCTTCTCGGCTTGTGTGCATTGCTGCGCCGAGGTTAGTGACATTAATTTCCATGTTCCGATAGGTGCGTAGATGCTGGCTGAGCATGTCTGGTACATTCTGGTTGCCTATGCCGCAGGTATTACAGTCGCCGATAGCCAGAATGTTAAGAGCTTCTATGTCGCGAGCATTGCGGAGAGAGTTTGAATGATTATTTTTCATTTGGTCACCGGTCGAAGGTATAGATAATGGTTCTCTCGGAAGCTGAATGATTAATGCAACGGCTATATAATAGCTAACCGGTTCTGTGACGTCATGAGATAGTGTTGCTGGTTAGAGATTTGATGTCTGGTTTCATTTCCTGTCAATAACACTTTATTTACAAACTTTGCTGCGTTCAGAGCCTGGAGAATATGAAAAGTCGGATTGCAAGGAAGTTGTTTTGAATTGGACGCGCATGATAACGGGATTGAGGCTAGGAGCTAAGGAATGCTACCAAGCCCCAAGGATTCTGATGTACCACATGATCGCTGAAAGATTGCCTCGGCGATACTACAGCGATGGTCAAAAAGTAAAAAACTTCCTTCGTGTTGAACCTGAAGCCTTCGAAGCACAAGTGATTTGGCTCAAAGACAACGGCTTTAGCTTCTTTACTATGTCTGACGTACTTCGTGAAGACCTTCCAGAGCGTTCTGTGTTTTTAACGTTTGATGATGGTTTTGCAGACAACTATCTACACGCTTTCCCAATTCTGAAAAAACACAATGTAAGTGCGACTGTGTATTTAGTGACCAATCGTTTTGAGCGAAACTGGTCCACTGATCGTGCAACTTCACTAGAGTCGGCGGAGTTAAATGATCAGGATATGCTATCCCATGAGCAAGTCATTGAAATGGTTAATAGTGGTTTAGTGGAATTAGGGGGGCATACGTTAGATCATGCCCGCCTGACCTGCGTGTCAGGAAGTGAAGCATTTGAACAAATTTTGGCATCGAAGTTAGAAATTGAGCGATTGTACGATGTGCAATGCACAAGTTTTGCTTACCCTTTCGGTTTTTACGACGATGAATGCGTATCTGCTGTCGAACGAGCAGGTTTTAAAAACGCTTGTACTACGGACTACGGTACGGATTTGAATCGAGCGGATGCTAGATTCCGATTGAAGCGCATAATGGTAAGCGGTAACGACTCCATGAAGAAGTTTGTTCGTAAGATAAAGCTGGGCGACAGTTGCTAACGCTTTTGTTTTATAGCCCTCAAATCCTGAATTGATTGGTGTAACTGTGAGCCTGAGACTTTATTGGCCGGTAGTATTGGCCTTGCTTGCGATCTTTCTGCAGCCGTTTGGCCGTGTAGTTGAGCTGCCTGTCCTAGTGATGGCCTTGGTTGGTTTGCATGATGTAATCAGAAACACTGGCTCGATACGAATGCAGCGCTCTTTTAAAATCTTAAGCGCCCTGTTTCTTTGTTTTTGGTTGCCCGCGTTATTCTCTCTTCCGGATGCTGTGCATTTTGAAAAGTCGTTTGCAACATGGCTTGGGATCTTGCGCTTCTATTTGGCGGGTATCTTTATCTTGTCCCGCTTGGGTACACCGGAAAGCATTAGAGCTATAGTGGGGGGCATTGCCTTTATTGCTCTATTTTGGGCTGTTGACAATATTTTTCAGGCTGTAACTGGTTTTGACTTCTTTGGCAGACCGCCCGTAAAAGGGCGAATCCCTGGTATCTTTGGTGATTCACCACGTTCTGGTTGGATGCTTATACCTATAGCATTTGTATCTGCATTGTATTTTTGGCAACAATTTCGACGGCCTTTAGCGCTGGTGTTCACCGTTGTCGTATTTATAGCGATCATTTTGAGTGGTGATCGAGGCGCAATTATTGCTGTTTTTTGGGCTGTGTCAGCGTTGGCATTATTTGGCTTTATTCTAGGTCACCGGGTAAGGCTGAAAAATTTATTGATTGGAATCGGAGTTGTTGCTGTTGCTTGCGTAAGTGCCTTTCAGGTGCCGCAGGTTGCTGAACGATTTGAGAAAACTACCGCGGTTCTTGAAGGTGGTGGGTATGAAGCATGGGATAAAGCTACATCGCGTCGACTAACTCTCTGGAGTACTGCGGTGAAGATTGTCGCAGACAATCCAACCAATGGCGTGGGAGTTAGGGGGTTTCGTTATGCTTATCCAGATTACGCACCAGATGGCGATCGCTATGTAGATGGTGGGGTTGGTGCTTATCATGCGCATCAGATCGTCATCGAGTTGTTGGCTGATACGGGCATTCTTGGTCTTGTGGGGTATATTATTGCACTTGGTATATTTGTATGGCTTGCGCGGGAAGCAACTGAACGAAAAAACCTTCTGGCACTTGGATACTTGGCTTCAGTGGTTGGAGTGTTAATGCCACTGAACTCTCACCTTTCATTTTACTCGTCATATTGGGCTCAAGCTTGTTGGTTTTTGTTTGCTGCCACGATCGCCGCAGTATTTTACGAAAAGCGAGATGTCGAAAGAGCGGGAGTCTAACTTCCGCTCTTTTCATAAAGAATGCCTTTCCGTTCTGGGTGCGTTTTAAAGCGGCGATGTACCCACATATACTGTGTTGGGAATTCCCTGATCGCTTTTTCTAGCATTGAATTGACGTGAGCGGTGTCGTTTTCTTCGTCTTTGGTTGGGAAAGGCTCAAGGGCAGGAGAGATGGTTAGTTTATAACCTCCGTGCGGTAGCCTGTATTGCCCAAAGATCATCACTTTGGCTTTCCCCAAACGGGCCAGCTTAGATGTTGCCGGCACAGTTGCCGCAGTGACACCAAAAAACGGGACGTAGACAGACTGTTTGGGGCCCATGTCCTGATCGGGCGCAAACCACACTATCCCACCGCCACGCAGTTCTTTAACAATGGCGCGACTATTTTCGTTATCGATGAGCTTTCCTACAAAGCGCGAACGCCCCTGGCAGATGAACTTATCAAACAGAGGGTTGTTGTGGGGACGGTAAACCGTATCGAACTTAAGGTGTTGTCCGAGTAGAAAGCCGCCTAGATCGAGTGTGGAGTAGTGGGCTCCGGTAAGGAGTACTCCGTTTCCGTCCGCCTGTGCTTGTTGAAGGTGCTCTAAACCTTCGATAATGCACCTGTTTTCGAAACGTTCCGGTTTAGACCACCACGCCATTGCTGTTTCAAAAATACCAATGGCATTGTTTTCAAACACCTCTACGGCCATCGTTTTGCGTTCTGTTTCCGATTTTTCCGGAAAACAAAGAGACAGGTTTACCTCAACTATATGGCGCCGTTTCTTTACTGCTTTGTAGAGAATGCGTCCAAGCATACGACCAAGCAGATACTGAAACTTCATCGGCAAAAGGCAGATTAATCGCAACGACAGGATGCCCAGCCATGTGGGCCAGTAGCGAGGTGCTAGGAAGGAATTCTCAGACACATTATTTTCCATCAAATATTACCGGTCGTTATTGTACTCACTAGAATAATTCCATGACAGTGCTGCGGATATGACCGTGTCCATGAATAACGTTATACTGCACCCTCCATCGGTTGCCCCCCCTCATATCTTGATAATGACAGACCCGAAACCCGCTCAACAGTTCTCAGCCTGGCTTATTTATCTGCGTTTGCTGAATTACGTGAAGCCCTATTGGTTAGCTTTTTTAGTCAGTGTCTTGGGCTTTGGTCTTTACGCTGCGACACAGGCAGGCTTTGCCAAGTGGCTGGAGTTTGTGGTTGATAGTGTCAGCGAAGGACAGCTGGATCAGCGAACCTGGCTGGCAACGTCGGTGGTTGGGTTATTCGTGGTGCGTGGAATCGGTAGCTTCCTTGGTATGTATAGTGTTGCCTACGCCGCCCGCCATGTGGTCAACAAGCTGCGAATAGACCTGTTTGATCATATGGTGATCCTGCCAAGCAGTTACTTTCACAGCCAGTCATCCGGGCAGCTGTTATCGCGCTTCACTTACAATGTTGAGCAGGTTACCGATTCGGTCACCATTGCACTGCGTATTATTCTACGCGAGGGTCTAACTGTTATCGGGTTGTTCGGTTATCTGCTGTACCTGAACTGGAAGCTGACCATGATATTCCTGGTTGTTATGCCTATTGTGGGTATCGTTGTCAGTTTCGCGGCGAAGCGCTTTCGCAAGATCAGTAATCGCATACAGCAAAGTGTCGGAGATGTTGCCCACGTGGCAGCTGAAACCATCGACGGTATAGATGTGGTTCGGGTGTTCGGTGGGCGCGAACGCGAGAAAGAGCGTTTCCATGAGGCGAGCGAGAACAACCGTCGTCAGTTTATGAAACAGGTGGTGACCGAAGCGGTAAGTACACCGCTGGTTCAATTGATTGTCGCATCCGCATTGGCTTTTCTTGTGTATGTGGCAATGCACCCGTCGTTGATGGCACATATGACAGCAGGCCAGTTCATATCCTTTATTACTGCGGCAGGCATGATTGCCAAACCGTTGCGTCAGCTTACCGAGATAAATGGCATTATCCAGAAAGGGATTGCGGCAGCCGCCAGTCTCTTTGAGGTTATGGATCAGACGCCTGAACAAGATACCGGTACGAGAGCTCTGTCTATTGCAAAAGGACATGTGGCGCTAAACCAGGTTCAGTTCCGTTACGGTGAAGCATGTGAAGTTGTACTCAAAGGTATCGATTTAGATGTTCGATCTGGAGAATCCATCGCCTTTGTAGGCCGCTCCGGCAGTGGTAAATCTACATTGGTGAGTTTGCTGCCCCGCTTTAACGAGCCTACCTCGGGTGAAATCCTCTTGGACGGCGTGCCGCTGCAGGAATACACCCTGGATTCCCTGCGTGAGCAGATCGCCATCGTGAATCAAAATGTGGTGCTGTTTGACGGCACCATAGCCGACAACATCGCCTACGGTGCGTTGGCAGGTCGAAGCCCTAACGAGATTCGCGCGGCAGCTAAAGCGGCACATGTCGTTGAATTTACAGACAAACTGCCGGATGGCCTGGATACAGTAATCGGGTCAGAGGGTATCAGCCTGTCTGGTGGTCAGCGTCAGCGTGTGGCGATTGCCCGCGCACTGCTTAAGGATGCGCCGATCCTGATCCTTGATGAAGCGACTTCAGCGCTCGATTCTGAATCCGAGCGTCATATTCAGGATGCGATGCACAATGTAATGCGGGGGCGCACTACCTTTATTATCGCACACCGTCTGTCCACTATTGAGGATGTGGACCGAATTGTTGTGCTGGACGAAGGGCAGATTGCGGAAGTTGGCAGTCATGATGAGCTGTTGGCGAAAAACGGTATCTACGCTCAGCTGCACAGCCTGCAGTATCAGCGCGTGGCTGAATAAGCGATCTAGGAGACTGGTATCATGGCTCGATGGCTCTATTCCGCTGTCTGGTATCTGGCGTTGCCACTGGTGCTGCGACGACTGCGCAAACGTGCACAGAAAGCACCTGCCTATGGTGAGCGGGTGGGGGAGCGCTTCGGTAAGGTGCCAGTCCGAGACGATAAGCCGTTATGGATCCATTCTGTCTCTGTTGGTGAAACCGTGGCTATCGCTCCGTTAGTCAAACTGCTGCTGAAGCGTCAGCCTGAATTGCCTATCCTGATGACCACGATGACCCCCACCGGTGCCGAGCGCGTACGCGATCTGTTTGGGGATCAGGTGCAGCACCTCTACTGTCCGTACGATCTCCCCCATGCGTTAAGTCGTTTTATGCAGCGGATCAACCCGCGTGCGTTGATTGTGGTGGAAACCGAACTCTGGCCTAACGTGGTGGCAGCCTGCAGGTCACGCAATGTACCGGTGCTGCTGGCCAATGCCCGTCTTTCAGCACGTTCCGCAAAAGGATATGCGAAGTTCTCTGCGTTAACGCGCCCGATGCTAAAAAGCCTGTCGCGGGTGGCTGCGCAAAACCAGACCGACGGTAACCGCTTTGTTGAACTGGGTCTGCCACCGGAAAAGCTTGTTGTGACCGGTAGTGTGAAGTTTGATATCTCGGTACCAGAGAGCGCCAAGAAGGAAGCTGCAGGTCTTCGAAAGCAGTGGGGAATCGAGCGTCCTGTGATCGTCGCGGGCAGTACCCATGAGGGCGAAGAGTCAATGCTGCTTGATCTGTATGCCCGCCTGCTCGACAAGATCCCCGATCTGCTGATGGTATTGGTGCCCCGTCATCCGGAACGTTTCGATGGGGTGAATACACTGACCTCCAAACGCGGCTTTAAAGTCACCCGTCGCAGCGGTGGTGATCCCAATGCCGAAACCCAGATCTACGTGGGAGACACCATGGGCGATCTGTTGATGCTGTACGCTTCCGCCGATTTGGCCTTTGTCGGAGGCAGTCTTGTAGAGCGTGGCGGCCATAATCCATTGGAGCCTGCTGCATTGGCGAAACCGGTGATCATGGGCGAGTACGTGTTCAACTTTGCGGTGATCTGCGAAGCGTTGAAAGAGGCGGGCGGTCTGGTGTTGGTCGGCTCGTTGGATGAGCTTGAGCAGCACAGCCTCAGTGTACTGAAAGATCCTCAACGGGCGGCGCAGCTCGGGACAGCGGCCGCTGCCTTTGTGAAGGAGAATCAGGGCGCACTTGAGCGACTGTACCAACAGGTAGAGTCGATCTGTCTGGGCGCGCCCAAATAACTGACCTTTAGTAATTACAGGTCGAAATCGAAGTTTTCGCCGGCCTGCTCTGCAAATGCCTGGTTCAGAAAAACGGAGATAGGGGTCTGGTCACTGTCCAGTACCCAGGTATCCTGCGCTTCATCAAAGTCGAAGTGGAAGCCGCCACTGCGGGTTGCCACCCAAAGCTGTTTAACCGGTGCCTGACGGGTAAAGATGATCTGGGTCTGATTTTCACAGATCACGGTCAAAACGCCGCCACTGGTCATGAAATCCAGGTCGGTTTCAGCTTCGTCCAGCATCTCTTCGATCGCTTCCAGCGTCGCATCAACCTTGTCATTAAATTCGCTTTCGGTCACAGGTGGACTCCACAGGTTATCCGGATAAATGTGGCCGCAGTATATCCGACTTCACGCCTGTACTCATCATTCCTGTGGAAGGGTATACTTGGCCCATAAATTAACCATGGTGCTCTGTTACAAGCAGATATCTGCATAATTCCGCACGGAGTGCCGACCTGGCTGTGGAAATGACCGTGAAAAAGATTGGATTTGCATTCTTCGTAAGCGTGATGTTGCTGACAGGCTGTGGGCAAAAAGGCCCTCTGTACCTGCCGGAAGAAGGTTCACAACAGACACAGCAGAATTAACGAGACAGTAGATGGACAGCTTTGAATACCGTAACGGTCGCCTGCACTGCGAAGAAGTACAGGTAGGCCGTATTGCCGAAGAACTGGGTACTCCGGTTTATATCTATTCCCGCGACGCGCTGGAACGTTCATACCAGAACTATGCGCAGGCACTGGAAGGCCGTAATGCGCTGGTGTGTTACGCCGTAAAAGCCAACTCCAATATCGGTGTACTGAACGTACTGGCCCGTTCCGGCGCCGGTTTTGACATCGTATCGATCGGTGAGCTGGAGCGTGCGCTGAAAGCCGGTGGCGAGCCTGGCAAGATCGTGTTCTCCGGGGTGGGCAAAAAGCCGGAAGAGATCGAACGTGCACTGGAAGTGGGTATTCACTGCTTTAACGTGGAATCCGAGCCGGAGCTGGATCGTATCAACGCTGTGGCGGCTGAGATGGGCAAAGTGGCACCGATCTCCCTGCGTGTGAATCCGGATGTAGATGCAGGTACGCATCCGTATATCTCCACCGGTCTGAAAGAGAACAAGTTCGGTGTAGATATCGACGAAGCGGTACGTATCTACAAAAAAGCCAACGCCATGGAAAACCTGAACGTGATCGGTATGGACTGCCACATCGGCAGCCAGTTGACCGAGATCGATCCGTTCCTGGATGCGCTGGACCGTCTGCTGGTCCAGGTTGACCGTCTGGCGGAAGAAGGCATTCAGATCAAACACCTGGATCTGGGTGGTGGTCTGGGGGTGTGCTACACCGACGAGCAGCCACCGCAGCCACAGGAATATATTGCAGCGATCCTGGAGCGCCTGGGTGACCGTGAGCTGGGGTTGATTTTCGAGCCGGGTCGCTCTATCGCGGCTAACGCAGGTATCCTGGTAACCGAGGTTGAGTTCCTGAAGCCAACCGGGAATAAGAACTTCGCCATCATTGATGCGGCAATGAACGATCTGATTCGCCCATCCCTGTACAGCGCCTATCAGGAGATTATCCCGGTTGAGGTACGTGAAGAAGGCGAAGCGAAACTGTGGGATCTGGTGGGTCCGGTATGTGAAACCGGTGACTTCCTGGGTAAGGACCGCGAGCTGAACATCGAAGCGGGCGATCTCCTTGCGGTATGTTCTGCCGGTGCTTACGGTTTCACCATGGCCTCCAACTACAACAGCCGTCCCCGTGCCGCTGAAGTGATGGTGGATGACAATCAGTTTCATGTGATCCGCAAGCGCGAAAACCTGGCGGACCTGATGCACGGTGAGAAGCTGATTCCACGCGATCATCGCTGAGGAGACCGTCATGTTGGTTCGTTTTACCAAAATGCACGGTCTGGGTAACGACTTCATGGTGCTGGATCTGGTGACTCAGCGCTTGAAGTTGACCCCGAAGATCGTTAAAAAATTGGGTGACCGTAACTTTGGCGTGGGCTTCGATCAGCTGCTGATCGTAGAGCCACCGGGTTCACCCGATGTCGACTTCCGTTACCGGATCTACAATTCAGACGGTTCTGAAGTGGAGAACTGCGGTAACGGTGCGCGTTGCTTTGCCAAGTTTGTACGTGACAAGCGTTTGACCGGCAAGGATGAGATCGCCGTCGAAACCGCCAACGGCCGGGCTGTACTGAAGATCCGTGAAGATCGTCAGGTGGAAGTGGATATGGGTGCACCGCGCCTGGATCCGGCAGATGTGCCGTTCGATGCAGATGCACAAGCCGCAACCTACCCGATCAACGTTGACGGTGACGAGTACCAGATCTCAGCGGTGTCCATGGGCAATCCACACGGTGTACTGCTGGTGGACGACGTAGATACTGCACCGGTGGAAACTCTGGGGCCTAAACTGGAGCCTCACGCGCGTTTCCCGCAGAAAGCCAATATCGGTTTTATGCAGGTTGTCTCCCGCGATGAGGTGCGACTGCGCGTGTACGAACGCGGCGCGGGCGAAACCAAAGCCTGCGGTACCGGTGCTTGTGCTGCCGTGGTTGCCGGCATCCTGCGCGGTGTACTGAATGACCGGGTCAAAGTAACGCTTCCGGGTGGTGATCTTGAGATTCACTGGGCCGGTGGCGATGCGCCGGTCATTATGACAGGTCCTGCCACCACCGTGTTTGAAGGGCAGATCTTTCTATGAGTGATGAGGCGGTAGTTGAAATGAGTAACACCCTCAGCGAAACGGAAGTGGCCGAATTTCTGGCGCATAACCCGGACTTTTTCTGTCGCCACAGCAATTTGCTGGCGAAGCTGAACGTACCCCACGAAAGTGGGCGTGCGATCTCCTTGGTGGAACGCCAGACTTCACTGCTGCGCGAAAAGAACGAGCGCCTCAACGAGCACCTGTCTGATCTGATCGAAGCGGCGCGTTACAACGACCTGCAGTTTGAGAAGACCAAACGCATGGTGCTGTCGTTGCTGGATTGCATGACTCTGGACGAGATCGCCATCGCGATAAAAGAGAGCCTGTGTGATGACTTCCACGGAGACACTACAGCGTTGCTCCTGTTCAGTCAGCAGCAGGTGGATGCCAACAACCTGCGGGTTATCGATCCGCGTCAGTTGGGGCCGATCACCCCGTTGGTAGATAGCAATCTGCCAAGCTGTGGTCAGCTGACTCGTGAACAGAACGCCTTCATCTTTGATGAAATGGCGATCCGTGTGCAGTCAGCTGCCGTGGTGCCGCTGGTGAAAGGCGAAGCGTTGGGGTTGCTGGCCATTGGCAGTTTTGAAGCGGGATACTTCCACAGTGGGCAGGGCACCGTGTTCCTGAGCTACGTAGGTGAAGTCTTGAGCCTGGTTCTGTCCCGAGTGTTGCACCATCTCGAACCTTAACGCCTGTCTCTAACGGAGAGCGCGGATGAATCATGCAGAAAGCCATTGGCTGGAAGATTTCTTTCGCTACCTGGCCACTGAACGCCAGCTCTCCGTTCACACCCAAAAAAACTATCAGCGCGATCTCGATGCCCTGCAGACGTTTATGGATGAAAGCCATATCCATGCCTGGAGTGCGTTGGACGCTGCTGCTGTGCGTCAGTTTGCGGCGCGTCAGCACCGCAAGGGGCAATCCGGTGCCAGCATTCAGCGGACGCTATCCGCCGTGCGAACCTTCTATAAGTTTCTCTCTCGTGAGCAGTTGGTGGAACACAATCCCGCATTGGGTGTTCAGGCACCCAAATCCCCGCGTAAATTGCCACAAACCCTGGATGTGGACCAGATCGACGGGTTGATGGAGATTCCGGTCACCGATCCGATCTCGGCACGGGACAAGGCGATGATGGAGTTGATCTATTCCTCCGGCCTGCGTGTTTCCGAGTTGGTTAGCCTGGATCTGAGTGATCTGGATTATCACGATGCCTCCTTGGTGGTTACCGGTAAGGGCAACAAAAGCCGTATGCTGCCAATTGGCGGTAAAGCACTGGAGGCTCTCGATCGTTGGCTTCGCTACCGCGACCAGATGGCGTCCTATATCGAGTCCGCGTTGTTTGTCAGCAACCGGGGTAACCGCATCAGCGTACGCAGTGTCGAACAGCGCATGGAGTACTGGGGCAAACGTCTTGGCGTTGAGGGGCAAGTGTATCCGCACCGTTTGCGTCATAGTTTTGCCAGTCATATGCTGGAATCCAGCGGTGACCTGCGGGCGGTTCAGGAGTTGCTGGGGCATTCAGACATCTCCACCACCCAGATATATACTCATTTAGACTTTCAGCATTTGATGGATGTGTATGAAAAGGCGCATCCCAGAGCCCATAAAAAAGATGATTAAGTGCATAACCTTCGATCTGGACGATACCCTCTGGGCTGTAAACCCGGTGGTGGATCAGGCCAATCACACCCTTTACGAGTGGTTGCAGCAAAACGCTGAGGCGTTTACTCGGCTGTATACCGTGCGTGATTTCCCACGCCTGCGTAGCGAAGTGCTGGCGAAGCACCCGGAGATTTCACACAGCGTCACCCAGATCCGTATCAAGCAGCTGGAACATGGTTTGCGGGCGGCCGGATACGGTGAGGCGGAGATCGAAGCGTTAGCACTGAAAGCGTTCGAGGTATTCCTGGAAGCGCGTCAGCAGGTGACCTTCTTCGAACATGCCATGGGCATGCTGAAGGCATTGCATAACCAGGGCTATAAATTAGGTGCACTGAGCAACGGCAATGCCGATATCCAGCGTGTGGGCTTGGGTGAGCTGTTCGATTTCCAGTTCAGCGCCGATAAGGTAGGTCAGGAGAAGCCGCATCCGCTTATGTTTGAGCAGATGCTGCACCACGTCGGGCTGCGGCCGGAACAGGTTATCCACATCGGAGACAACCCAGCGCACGATGTCGAGGGTGCGAACAACGTGGGTATCTGGTCGATCTGGGTGAATTTGGAAGGAAAAACCGAGCAGGTTGCTGCGACCCGCACGGTGACCTGTCTCAGTGATATTCCGTCAGCGATCGCGGAGATCGCCGAACTGGCGAAGCACCGCACCACCATCTGATCCTGCCCGGCTACGTTGGCCGCTGCGAACGCTGAATTTGGGTACTGCGAAATACCGGTTTAGTGCGAACGGGGAGGCGGCCAGCACCAGTTTGTAGGGTTGCAACTGGTCGGGTACGTAGTGCATTTGGTCCAGTGTCGCCTGCTTATGGAAGTTTTGGTAAAGCGCGTCGATATCGTCTTGCAGCTGTTTGATACTCGGTTCGCTGAGCATGCGGCTAGTTGAGTAGAACGAATGGCCTTGCTTGTGATGGTTCTCCATTGAGGTCGCGATGAACTCCCGGTTCACTGTGACCAGCATCTGGTGCAACGGGCCATCCAGTCGCCAGCGTATCGGGCGCGGGGTTAAAAAGTGCACGGTGTTCCCCCGCCCCAGTCTGATCAAATCCAGCTGCTCCAATACCCGCAAATACTGGTAACAATCCACCTCATCCAGGTTGTTTTGGTGCGCAATCTGATCCACTTCAAAATGATTGATCAGCAGAATAAAAAACGCGAACAGTCCGGGTTCTGCTGCGATCTTTTGCTCCGTCTCCAGCGGTAACAGGGTCGGCGGTGGTGGATTGCTACCGTTGATCTCCACCAGTTGTGAAAAACTCAGGCCGATCTTGTCGCAAATCTCGAGCAGGCGACTTAGCTTACAGTCCTGCTCCTGAAACAGGCGCTTCACAGTTGGCTCCGACATGCCAATCATCTCAGCCAGTTCCTTGTACTGGATACCTTGTGTTTTGAGAACTTGCTTCAGCGTGCTAAACAGGCTGGAACGCTCGCGCTGGCTTTCCATGATCTGATCCCTGATTTGAAATTTAGTATCGAAATATGATGCTTGATTGGAAAATAATTGATCACAAGAATCAATATAATAACTTTACTCCTGTTGATTAAAAGGAGTTACTTATGTTGATCCGAAAAAATGTGTTGCGTTCATTTGTCTCTTTTTCATTGCCAAGCGTTGCTCTGGTGACGGGGCTGCTTGCTGCGACTGCGCAGGCTGAAGAGACACCCCATCAACGCTGGAGTATCGAGAATCTGGACCAGCCTGAGTCGGTCGCTGTTGATCCGAATAGCGGGCGACTGTTTATCAGCAACATCAACGGTGCGCCGCTGGAGTTGAATGGCAAAGGATACATCAGTATGGCCAGCAAGGATGGCAAGATGCTGAAGCAGGTGTGGGCCGAAGGGATGGATGCACCCAAAGGTCTGGCAGTTGTGGAAGATCGGCTCTACGTAGCGGATATGCAGCGGGTGCATGTTGTTGATCTGAACAGTGGGAAGATCATTAAGCGGTTCCAAGCGACAGACGCCAAGATGCTGAACGATGTGACCGCTGCGCCGGATGGCTCAGTGTATGTATCCGATATGATGGGTGGCGGCATCTACCGTGTAACGGCCGATTCCATAGAACGCTGGTTTAGTGCCGAGCAGCTGCCACATCCGAACGGGCTGTACTGGGATGAGAACTATCTGCTTATCGCGGGTTGGGGCAAATCAATGAACAACGATTTTTCTACGGATACCCCGGGAACTCTGTACCGACTTGACCCGTCGAGCAAAGCATTAAGCGCGGTGGCGTCGGGATATCAATTGGGTAACCTGGACGGGGTCGAGGTGCGTGGCGATGCACTGTACATCAGTGACTGGATCAGTGGTGAGCTGTTCAAGCTTCAGGGCAAAGAGCGACGTAAGGTGATGGCACCCGGCGCGGGCTTGGCCGATATTGCCGTTTCCGGCCGCTACCTGTACGCACCTATGATGATGGATAACCGACTGGTTGCCTGGCAGCTGGCTGCGGATGAATAAGTATACCCTGGAGGATTACTCCTCCAGGAACATCTCCAACAGGTTGTTGAGAAACAGGCGTCCCTGCTGAGTGGGTGCCAGTTTCTTTGGATCTGTTTCCAGCAGCCCCATCTTTTGTGCCCTCTCCAGCTGAGGCTGGATAACGTCCAGGTTCAGGCCGGTGCGGTCGGCAAACAAGCGGTTTTCAACGCCGTCGGTCAGGCGCAGTGCATTTAGCATAAACTCGAACGGTAACGCGTCCACCTCGATCGCTTCACAGGCTCCCAAACGTTTTTCCGGATTCATGTAGGCTTTAGGTTGCTTCTGCTTCCAACGGCGCAGGATGGTGCCGTCAGCGCCGGTGATCTTGCCGTGGGCACCGGCACCGATGCCGATATAGTCGCCGAACTGCCAGTAGTTGAGGTTATGGCGCGCACGTTTACCCGGCTGGGCGTAAGCGGAGATCTCGTATTGTCGGTAACCGGCTTCAGCCAGAAACTGCTGACCCTGTTCCTGAATATCCCACAATGTTTCATCCACGGGCAGTGACGGCGGGCGTGAGTGGAACTCGGTGTTGGGCTCGATGGTGAGTTGGTACCAGGAGATGTGGTCCGGCTTTAGATCGGCGGCGATGCGCAGATCTGCCAGTGCCTGTGCTGTGCTCTGACCCGGCAAGCCGTGCATCAGGTCCAGGTTCATATTGTCAAACAGTTCGCGCGCCAGGCCTGCTGCTTTCACCGCTTCGTCACCGCTATGGATACGTCCAAGCGCGTTAAGTTGTTCGTCGGCAAAGCTTTGAATACCGAGTGAGAGGCGGTTTACCCCCGCATCGCGGTAGCCCCGGAACTTCTCCTGTTCAAAGGTGCCGGGGTTGGCTTCCATGGTGATCTCAATATCCGGTGTAAAGCTTATCCGGCTCTCTACCTCCGCCAGCAAGTGCTTGATCATCGCTGCCGAAAACAGGCTGGGTGTGCCACCACCGATAAAGATGCTCTGCAGCGGTCGTGCTTCAATGCCAGACAGCTCCTGCTCAAGGTCAGCCAACAGCGCAGCCACGTAGGCTTCTTCCGGGATCTCCTCACGCACGGCATGCGAGTTGAAATCGCAGTACGGGCACTTACGAACACACCAGGGGATGTGGATATAGAGGCTCAAAGGGGGCTGCGCGATGGGTGTCACTGTGGGTTATACCTGCAGGTAGGGTTTAATGCGTTCGATCAGCTCTGCAACGGCCTGACCGCGGTGGCTAAGCTTGTTTTTCTGCTCGGGCGGTAGCTCGGCAGACGCTTGGTCCAGCTCTGGCACCAGGAACAGCGGGTCGTAACCAAAGCCGTTGTCACCACGTGCTTCCAGTAGAATGCGGCCTTCCCAGGTACCCTGGCAGATCAGTGGCGTTGGATCTTCAGCGTGACGCATAAACACCAGCAGGCAGCGGAAGCGTGCGGTGCGCTTCTCTTCCGGCAGGCCCTTGAGCAGGTCCAGCAGTTTGGCGTTGTTGTCAGCGTCATTCGCGCCGTCGCCGGCAAAGCGGGCGGAGTAGATACCCGGTGCACCCTGCAGCGCATCCACTTCCAGGCCGGAATCATCCGCCAGTGCTGGCAGACCGGTGATCTGTGCCGCGTGGCGTGCTTTGATGATGGCGTTCTCGACAAAGCTCAGGCCGGTTTCATCTGCATCGCTGACGTTGAAGTCGGACTGCGGAACCACCTCCACATCCATCCGGCCCAATACCTGATTGAATTCGCGAAGTTTGCCTTTGTTACCGCTGGCGAGAACAATTTTGTTGATCATCTGCAAAGGTCCTACAAATAAAATGCGCGCTTACCACAGTGGCAGGCGCGCATGGTGTTAAGTGGGGTGAGTCTGTTAGTCGGCGTAAAAACGTTGCTCAAACTGCAGGTCGTAAGAAGGTTTGTTGGGATCGGGCTGCACGCTGACAGAGATACGCATCAGCATGTCATCGCTAAAGCCAAACTGACCGATGTAATACACCGCATTGCCTTCATCGATCTTCTTAAAGTCCAGGTCCTGAGTTTGCTGCAGCAGGTTGGCGGCAGAACCGGAGATCAGGGCCGAGATCGGCTTTTTGCTGCCGTCTTCCGCTTTCTTCAGGACAGAGATGTTTACCATGGCGCGGCGCTTACCACGTTGCAGGCCATAGGTCTTGGCAACGTCGGGTTCAACGAAACTGCTGTTGAAGGCGTTGTAGTGAATTTCGTAATCACCGTAAGAGATGAACTGGGCAGCCTGTGCTGGCAGTGCAAAGAACAGAACGCTGAATACTGCAGTACTCAGTAGGCGAGTAAAAAGTGTGTAACCTGTTTTCATAACCTGCTTAGCCTCATATCGGGATATGCGATAGATTGCGGTCCCACCCTTTCCCGACCACCGCTGGAAAATCCTGCCGTGGTGCGGCTAACTATTCACTACCACACGCTCCATGATATTGACCTTCCATCTCTTACAGCGCTCTTCGGATATCGTGAAAAGTGCACAGTGAATGTTGGGCGTTTTACATCAAGTATAGGGCAGGAAGCTGAATGCCGGTGTTACAGGGTCATTCGGGATCTATCTGCAGAATATCCGGAATCTTTGTTGGTTGTTTTATTTTGATCCGCTTCTGGCGTCCCAGTTCACCGCTGAGAATGGTTATATCACGCTTGGTGACGCCGAAGGTTTTCGCCAGAAACTTGATCAGATGGGTGTTGGCCCGCCCGTCGATGGGTGGTGCCGTAATGCGGATCTTCAGGCTGTCACCGTGCAGGCCCACGATTTCGTCTTTCGTTGCCTTGGGTTGCAGGTGACAGCTTAGGATCAGATCCTTGTTTTGCCATTGGTAGTACATCACATGGCAAACGGTGCCAGCTGCGCCCGAACGATCTGGATGACCAGAAAGATCAGAATCGGAGACAGGTCGAGGCCGCCAATCGGAGGGATCACCTTGCGTGCCAGTTCCATGATCGGCTCAACCAGCTGTTGAATCAGTTGCGGACCCGGATGGTAACTGCCCGGCGCAATCCAGCTGATTATCACAGAGCCCAATACCGCCCAGAAGTAGATCGCCAGAATGCTGTCCAGCACGGACACGGCTGAGACAATCAGCATTGTTGGTATCGGTAGATTGCCGCCTTTGAAGTATACGATCAGGGCGATGATCGCCAGTTTGACAATAAAGGCCAGCAGCAACGCAGAGAAATCAAAACGACCTGCCCTGGGGATTGCCTTCTGCAGCGGTGCCAGCGGCTTGTTGGTTAGTCTTACAACCGCTTGGGAGATCGGGTTGTAGTAGTCGGCCCGTGCCAGTTGCAGCATGAAGCGCAGCAGCACGATGAAGAAGTAGAGCCCACCCACGGTGGCGATTATGAGCGTTATCGGATCCTGTCCCATCTCTTTTCCTGTTTCGGCAATAGTGCAGTTACTGCATGGGGTTTAAACGCATAATTGCTGGAAGTATAGAGCCTTACGCGGGTATGTTGAACCGACAAGCTGTTTGCGTAAGGCGATACCTAGGTTGTTTTTTACTGATCCAGCTCTTTTGCCAGCTCGACGGAGCGGTCGTTACATGCCTGCAGTGCGGTATCGACCAGCTCTGGCAGGCCGCCTTCGATAAAGCGTTTGATCGCCTGCTCGGTGGTGCCGTTTGGCGAGGTTACGCGACGGCGCAGTTCAGCAGGGTCCACGTCGCTACTGCTGGCCATTTTGGCTGCGCCCAATGCGGTCTGCAGGGTTAGTTGGGTGGCCACTTCTTCGCTCAGTCCCAGCTTTTTACCCGCTTCAATCATGCTTTCCATCATCAGGAAGTAATACGCAGGGCCGGAACCGGACACTGCGGTAACCGCATCCAACTGGGTTTCTTCGTCAACCCAGACTGCGATACCGATCGCGGCCAGAATCTCTTCGGCCTGTTGGCGCTGGTCAGCGTTTACAAAATCGTTGGCAAACAGGCCGCTGGCGCCGGTTTGTACCAGGGCCGGGGTGTTTGGCATGCAGCGCACGATGGCGTTGTTGGTGCCCAACCAGTGGTCCAGGGTTGGGGACATAATGCCCGCCGCAATCGAGACGATCAGCGGCTGCTGTGTTTGTACTGCATCAACAATGCCTTCGCATACGGTTTTCAGGATCTGGGGTTTAACGGCCAGGATCACGATATCCGCCTGGCTGACCGCTTCATTGTTATCGCTGGAGGTTTTCAGGCCCTGCATCGCCAGATCGGCCAGTGCGGCTTCATTGGGTTCGGTGGCCCAGATCTGCTCAGCCGGGTAACCGTTGTTGATCAAACCGCCGATGATTGCGCGGGCCATGTTTCCGGCACCGATAAACGCCAGGGTAGGTTGTTTACTCAAAATTCTGTCCTCAATTCTTATTGCTGTAATCGCGCGGGCCGAAAATAGCGGTGCCGATACGCACGATGGTGGCGCCTTCGGCAATGGCCATTGCCATGTCGCCGGACATGCCCATCGACAGGGTGTCCAGAGTTGGGTGTTTCTGTTGCAGATCACTGAACAGTTGCTGCATGCGGTGGAATGCGTTGCGTTGCTCTTCCGGATCGTCGGTGGCTTTTGGGATCGCCATCAGGCCGCGTAGCTGGATGCGGGGCAGCGCTGCGATCTCATCTACCAGGGCTGCGGTCTCTTCCGGTAGGCAACCTGCCTTGCTCTCTTCACGGCTGATGTTGACCTGCAGGCAGATGTTCAGCGGTGGTAGATGCTCCGGGCGCTGCTCTGAAAGGCGCCGGGCAATCTTCAGGCGATCGACACTGTGCACCCAGTGAAAACTCTCTGCGATGGGACGGGTTTTATTGGATTGGATCGGTCCGATAAAGTGCCAACAAAGCTCGTCTAATGTCGATAAAGCGTCTATCTTTTCTAGACTCTCCTGCAGATAGTTTTCGCCGAAATGGCGTTGACCGCAGTCGTAGGCCAGACGCAACTCATCCGCACTGCGGGTCTTGCTGACCGCCAGCAGGGTGATGTCCGATGTTGCACGGCCGGACGATTTTGCAGCTTCATCTATCTGCTGCTGAACCTTATTCAGGTTATCGTTGATACAGGGCATGGGGTAACTAACCTATCCGATTGGATTGCAGCGCCTATTCTGCTAGAACTAACCACTACGTTGAAGTGGTATTGGAACACAACACACGATGGATATTACTGAACTTTTGGCTTTTGCTGTACAGCAGAATGCATCTGACCTTCATGTGACGGCTGGGATGCCGCCGCTGATCCGTGTTGACGGCGATGTTCGCCGCATCAAGCTGCCTGCGATGGACCACAAAGCGGTTCACTCGCTCGTTTATGAGATTATGAACGACAAGCAGCGAAAAGAGTACGAAGAGAACCTGGAAGTGGATTTTTCCTTCGAGGTGCCGGGGCTGGCGCGTTTCCGTGTCAACGCCTTTAACCAGAACCGCGGTGCTGCAGCGGTATTTCGAACCATCCCTAGTAAAGTGCTGAGCATGGAAGAGCTGGGCATGGGAGGAGTGTTCCGTGACCTGTCAGAAAAGAACCGCGGCTTGGTGCTGGTGACCGGTCCGACCGGTTCCGGTAAGAGTACCACCCTGGCGGCGATGATCGACTACATCAACGAAACCCGCGCCGATCATATCCTCACCATCGAGGACCCGATAGAATTCGTACACGAGAGCAAAAAGTCGCTGATCAACCAGCGCGAGGTGCACCGCGATACCCACGGCTTTGCCAACGCTCTGCGCTCGGCCCTGCGTGAAGACCCGGATATTATCCTGGTGGGGGAGATGCGTGACCTGGAGACCATCCGGCTGGCGTTGACCGCTGCGGAAACCGGTCACCTGGTGTTTGGCACCCTGCACACCACCTCGGCGGCCAAAACCATCGACCGTATTATCGACGTATTCCCGGCGGCAGAGAAAGCGATGGTGCGCTCCATGCTGTCGGAATCCCTGCAGGGGGTTATTGCGCAGACGCTGCTGAAGAAGAGTGGTGGCGGTCGAGTGGCGGCTCATGAGATCATGATCGGTACGCCTGCGATACGCAACCTGATCCGGGAAGACAAGGTGGCGCAGATGTACTCCGCGATCCAGACTGGTGCCTCGTTTGGGATGAAAACGCTGGACCAGAGCCTGGGTGAACTGTTGCAGAAAGGCCTGATCGGCCGCGAAGCTGCTCGAGAGAAAGCGCAGAACCCAACTGCGTTCTAATGATGCTGTAAGGAGCAAGCTGTGGATTTTACTCAGCTACTTAAAGTGATGGTCGACAGGGATGCGTCAGACCTTTTTGTAACCGCCGATGCCCGTCCCACCATCAAGGTGGATGGCACGCTGAAGCCGCTGACACGTGAACCGATCAGTGGCGAACAGTCGCGTGCGCTGGTGCTTAGCACCATGAACGACAAGCAGCTGTCGGAGTTTGAAGGCACCCGCGAGTGCAACTTTGCCATCTCTATTCCGACTATGGGACGTTTTCGTGTGTCCGCGTTTTATCAGCGCGATGTGCCGGGTATGGTGTTGCGTCGTATCAACGACTATATCCCAAGCTTTGACGAGCTGAACCTGCCTGAAGTGCTGAAAACCCTGTCGATGACCAAACGCGGTTTGATCCTGTTTGTCGGCGGTACCTCCACCGGTAAATCCACCTCTCTGGCATCGATGATCGACTACCGCAACAGCAACAGCCGCGGCCATATCATCACCATTGAAGACCCGATCGAGTTTATGCATCCGCACAAGCAATGCATCGTGACCCAACGCGAAGTGGGGATCGATACCGACTCGTTCGAGGTGGCGCTGAAAAATACCCTGCGTCAGGCGCCGGATGTGATCCTGATGGGTGAGATCCGGACCAAGGAAACCATGCAGTACGGCCTGACCTTTGCTGAAACCGGTCACCTCTGTCTGGCGACTCTGCACGCCAACAACGCCAACCAGGCATTGGACCGCATCATCAGTTTCTTCCCGCCGGAACATCACGACCAGTTGTGGATGGATCTCTCCCTTAACCTAAAAGCGATTGTGGCGCAGCAACTGCTGCCAACCAAAGATGGTAAGGGGCGCCGTGCGGCGATTGAAGTACTGATCAATACACCGCTGATCCAGGACCTGATCCGCAAGGGCAATGTCCATGAGATTAAAGAGGTGATGAAGAAGTCCACCAACCTCGGTATGCAGACCTTCGACCAGGCGCTGTTTACTCTCTACAAGGGGGGCGTGATCGAATATGACGTCGCGCTGAGCCATGCAGACTCCGCCAACGACCTGCGCCTGATGATCAAGCTGGACGCGAAAACCAATCCGGAACTGGAGAAGATCGACGAGGCGGAGTTCTCCCTGCAGGGCGAAGACGACTATATCGACGACCTGGGTGGTCATCCGATCATGCCGAATATGGGTAAGAAACCCTAACGCCGGTTAGGTTGTAAGCTTTGCTTGTGGAATAAAAAAGGCCGCTGAATGCGGCCTTTTTTGTGGCGGTGGATTCAGGCTTAGTCGCGGCTGTACACCAGCTTGCCGTTAACCAGCGTGTGGGTCACCTGGCCCTTCAGCTCAAAGTTCATGAACGGGGTGTTCTTGCCCTTGGAGAAACTGGTCTCTTCGGTCAGTTTCCAGGTGGCGTCCGGATCAAAGATACATACATCCGCCACCGTACCCGGTTGCAGATTGCCGTTGTCCAGACCCAGAATTTTCGCTGGTAGGCTGGTCAGTTTTGCCAGCAGCTGCGGTAGCTCCAGCAGGCCCTGGTCAACCAGCATCAGGGACAGTGGTAGCAGGGTTTCCAGGCCGGTCATACCCGGCTCGGTAGCTGCAAACGGTGCATCCTTGGCGGCAGCTTCGTGGGGCTGGTGGTCGGAACACAGTGCCTGGATGCCGTCAGCAATCAGCGCCTGCCGCAGGCCGGCGCGGTCCAGCTGACTGCGTAGAGGCGGAATCAGGTGGAAGTCACTGTTGAAGCCGTTTACGTTCTCGTCGGTCAGCAGCAGGTGGTGGATCGCAACGTCGGCGCTCACGTTCAGGCCGCGCTCGCGCGCGTCCATCACCATGCGCACGGAGCGTTCGCAGGAGAGCTGGCCGAAGTGTGCACGGACACCGGTCTGTTCTATCAGCGTCAGAGCGCGGGCCACCTCGATGGTTTCTGCTGCTTCCGGGATGCCGTTCAGGCCCAGACGGGTGGAGGTGGTGTCCTCGTGCATGTGACCACCGGCGGTCAGGGATGCGTCCTGTGGCTGGAACTGTACCAACAGATCGTGGGTTGCGGCGTATTCCAGGCAGCGCATCAGGATCAGCGAGCTGGCGATAGGCTCGCGCGCATTACTGAAGGCGATACAACCGGAACTGGCCAGGCCGTGCATCGGCGCCAGCATCTGACCTTCCAAGCCTTGGGTGAGGGCACCCATCGGCAGGACCTTGGCTTTGCCCAGGTCTTCACAACGTTCCAGAATCAGCTCAGCCACCGCAGTGGTGTCGATTACCGGTTTGGTGGTCGGTGGCGTGATCATAGTGGTGATACCACCGGCGACTGCCGCCTGGGTTTCAGAGGCAATGGTGCCTTTGATAGTGTAACCCGGCTCACGTACGTGGGCGCACATGTCGATAAAGCCCGGGCTGACCACTTTGCCGCTGGCATCGATCACCTGGTCGGCGCTGAATCCGGTTGGTTTGTCGCCAATCGCGGCGATTTCGCCACCGCTGATGTAGAGGTCGGTGACCTGATCAATCTGCTGGGCCGGATCAATAACGCGACCACCCTGAATTTTGATATTCATCTGCGTTACTCTCCGCTCGCTGCCTGCTTCTGTTTCTCGGTAGCCTGTCCGCTCATGGACATCGACATCACCGCCATACGTACGGCGATACCGTTGGTCACCTGATTGAGGATCAGAGAGCGGGGGCCGTCTGCTACCGAGGAAGCGATTTCAACACCACGGTTGATCGGACCTGGGTGCATCACCACGGCATCTGGTTTTGCCAGTGCCAGTTTCTCTTCACTCAGACCATAGAGCTTGTAGAACTCTGATTCGCTTGGTAGCAGAGCGCTGTTCATGCGTTCTTTCTGCAGGCGCAGCATCATCACCACGTCCACGTCTTTCAGGCCCTGTTCCATGTTGGTAAATACACGGACGCCCAGTGCCTCGATGTGACGTGGCAGCAGGGTTTGTGGTGCGATTACGCGGATCTCAGCTGCACCCAGAGTACGCAGGGCGTGGATCTGGGAGCGGGCCACACGGCTGTGCAGGATGTCGCCCACAATCGCTACGGTCAGTGGCGCAAAGTCGCCCTTGTGACGGCGGATGGTCAACATATCCAGCATCGCCTGGGTCGGGTGTGCGTGACGGCCGTCACCGGCGTTGATCACGGCCACCTTCGGCGTCACGTGCTCGGCGATGAAGTGGGCCGCACCGCTGTCGGAATGACGCACTACGAACATGTCGGAATGCATCGCTTCCAGGGTCATCAGCGTGTCTTTCAGCGTCTCGCCTTTGGAGGTAGAGGAGGTACTGATGTTCAGATTCAGTACGTCCGCCGACAGGCGCTTGGCTGCCAACTCGAAGGTAGACAAGGTGCGGGTACTGGACTCGAAGAACAGGTTAACCACGGTCTTACCGCGCAGCAGCGGGACCTTTTTAACTTCCTGTTCGCTCATATCCACGAAGGAATCCGCGGTATCGAGGATCTCGGTGAGGATCTCACGGGACAGACCTTCAGTGGTCAGGTAGTGCTTCAGCTGTCCTTCGCAATTGAGTTGGATCTGGTTTGGATCGGTTTGCTCAAACATAGCGCTCGCTCAAATACTGTCTCAGGGACGTTCGCGGATTTCGAGGGTCAGTGGGTCCGGGCCGGTCAGCTTGATCAGCTGGTTGTCACCCAGGGTCAGGGTGCCGCCAACTACATCTGCCTGGATCGGCAGCTCGCGGCGCTGCAGATCCAGCAGGGTGATCAGAGTGATGGAGGCCGGACGGCCGTAGTCAAACAGTTCGTTCATGGCGGCACGGATGGTGCGGCCGGACATGATGACGTCATCAACCAGCAGGATATGGCGACCTTCAGTGGAGGTCGGTAGCTGGGACGGTTTCACCTTCGGGTTGAGGCCCATCTTGGTGAAGTCATCACGGTAAAAAGAGATATCCAATACGCCCATCGGACCTTCCAGGCCCAGTTGCTTGTGCAGGCGCTCGGCCAGCCACACGCCACCGGTGTGAATGCCGATCATTAACGGATCGTCGATTTTGCGCTGGCTGATCAGGGCGCTGAGCTCCTGACCCATCTTATCCAGCAGTGCGTCAACACTAGGACTGCCCGACATCATAGAGGTCCTCCAATCGGGTATGGCTTGGAATACGGGAGCCGCTGTTAAACCAGCTCTCCAGAATCAGCTGTGCCGCGATTCCGTCCACGGATTCCTTGCGAAAGTTACTGCTGCCACCTGCAGCAAAATGAATTTCTTTGGCTTCCGACGTACTCAGACGTTCGTCCATCAGGAAGACCGGTACCTTGTAACGCTCGTGCAGACGGTTGGCAAACTTACGTGCACGGCGCGCCATGTCACTGATGGTGCCATCCATATTCAGCGGGATGCCCACCACGATGGCCTGGGGTTTCCATTCGTCAATTACGGCGGAGAGTTTGTCCCAATCGGGAATACCATCGCGGGCTGCCAGTGGGGGCAGTGCAGTTGCTGTGCCGGTTATCGACTGGCCATAGGCGATCCCCATGCGGGATGTACCGAAGTCGAACCCCAGCACCTGTTGAAAGTCGTCGCTCATGGCGGCTCAGGCGTGTCCGGTGTCTGCTGTCAGGAGATCGAGGTTGATACCCAGCAGCGCGGCGGCTGCGTTCAGGCGTTCCTCGATCGGAGTGCGGAACATTATATCTGAATTCGCCGGACAGCTTAACCAGGCGTTGTCGCTGATCTCCTGCTCCAGCTGACCGCCACCCCATCCGGCATATCCTAGGGCCACGATACATTCGTCCGGGCCTTTGCCCGCGGCAATGTCTTCCAGGATGTCGATGGAGGTGGTCAGGCAGGCGATCGAGTCGATGTCGCAGGTGGTGTTCCAGTGCCCGGAGAGAGCCGGGTGTAAAATAAAACCGCGTTCGGTTTGCACCGGGCCGCCAAAGAAGACTGGGGCCTGGCGGACGGTTTCGGTACAGGGCATCTCAAGATGGCTGAACAGCTCCTGCAGGTCCATGGGGATGGCGCGGTTGATAATCAGGCCCATGGAGCCGGATTCGCTGTGTTCACATAGATAGATGAGTGACTGCGCAAAATAGCGGTCCTGCATGTGGGGCATGGAGATCAGAAAGTGCCCGCGAAGGTTGGCGGTGGTCTGTGACATTACTACTCCCGCTAGTCAGATGATTATGCGCCGGGCGTCCATGTGTTTTATGCAACCCGCATGAACTCCAGATCCAACAGGTGCCTTGCTTCAGTATACGACAGTATTGTTCTCAAATTTCCAGGTGCGGACAATTTCCAGCCGGTCGATCTTTTTTTTCATCTCCACCGGGAACGGTCGGAACGGCGCGGCCAGCTTAACAATGCGAACAGCTGCGTTGTCCAGCGCGCGGTTGCCCGATGAGATAAGTATGACCGCTTCCTCCAGTGAACCGTCCGAGCGCAGAGTGACCAGCAGGCGCAGGCTGCCGCTGAGTTTCTCGTTGCGGGCCGATTCTGGATAGTTGCGGGCTCCTATACGCTGTACCTTTTCGCGCCAGTGACGCAAGTAGCTGTTTTCTTCCAGGGACGCTTTTTTACCTGCGACCAGCCGCTTGGTGCGCTGACCCACCGGCGCAGCGCTAAAGTCACCCAGGTTGTTGCTACGAGCCAGTGTGAGACTGCGCGCGATCAAGCTGCCTGTGGGTGCGTTGGGTATCTGTGTGGGTTCGCTCTTTGCAACTGCTGGAGACTGAACATTACTTTCGAGGGTTTTCTGAGCCGCTGCGGGTTTAGGCGTGGCTTTAACCACTGGAGCTGATGCCTTCGGTTTTGCTGATGTTGCGTTCGGCTTTGTCCGCACACGGGGTGCTGCGGGGGCAACCTTGGGTGCCGCGGTTTTTTCGATTGCCGGTGCCTTTACCGTCGGTTCGTTGGTTTTAACAGGCGAGACGTGTGGTCTTGCCGGCGTCACCGGCGTAGCCTGTTGCTCAGGCTCAGGCTCAGGCTCAGGCTCAGGCTCAGGCTCAGGCTCAGGCTCAGGCTCAGAGGGCTGTGCAGTGAGAGTCAGGTGCAGGGTGTTGCCTGTTGGTGGGGCGGTAACCGGATCAAGAGGCAGGGTGGCAAACAGCGCCAGGTGTAGGCCGGCAGCCAGAATCAGGGTGAACAGTAGCCTAAGCAACGCTTGGGTACGTCGGGAACTGTCCACCCGTCAGGACCTTAGTTGCTAGTGAGCTTGCGCTCAATCGCATCCATCAGGCGCATGCCTATATCCAGGTTGAACTGGGTATCCAGTTCGCGGATGCAGGTTGGGCTGGTGACGTTGATCTCGGTGAGATAGTCGCCGATGACATCCAGGCCAACAAACATCAGGCCACGCTCTTTCAATACCGGGGTGATCTGGTCGCAGATCCAGCGGTCACGCTCGGACAGAGGACGGCCTTCGCCGGTGCCGCCCGCAGCCAGGTTGCCGCGGGTCTCACCTGCCATCGGGATGCGGGCCAGGGCGTAAGGGACCGGCTCACCATCCACAATCAGGATGCGTTTGTCGCCATCCTTGATCTCCGGGATGTATTTCTGCGCCATGATGGTTTCGGTGCCGTACTTGGTCAGCGTCTCGATGATCACCCCCAGGTTGTTGCCGTCCTCACGGATACGGAAGATCTGGGAACCGCCCATGCCATCCAGCGGTTTAAAGATCACGTCGCTATGCTCGGCATGGAACGCACGCAGCAAGTCTTCGCGACGGGACACCAGTACCGGTGGGCAGCACTGAGGGAATTCGGTGGCAAACAGCTTCTCGTTGTAGTCGCGCAATGCCTGCGGTTTGTTGACGATCAGTGTGCCTTCTTTTTCGGCCATCTCCAGCAGGTGGGTGCTGTAGATAAATTCGTTGTTGAACGGTGGGTCCTTGCGCATCAGGATCACGTTCAGATCGGATAGGTTGCGTTCCTGGTATTCGCCGCGGTAGAACCAGTCTTCCGGGTCCATCTTCACGCTAAGTGGCGCCATCATCGCCTTTACCTTGCCGTCGCGGGAAAACAGGTCCTGCTGTTCCATATACCAGAGTTCCCAGCCTTTCTGCTGTGCCGCCCAGAGCATGGCCAGAGAGCTGTCTTTCTTGAAGGTGATGTCCTCAATCGGGTCCATCACGATGCCGATCTTGATCGTCATAAAAGCTGTAAACCTCTATCGGTTGCGAGTCAACGCCGCTGCGGGTGCGTCTCTGTCCGTAATTTGGGGTGGCTGCAATCTGCTGTGCCCGTTCTCATTTATGCGGGCATTGCTGCACAATTCAAGTATTGGCGCAGTTTATCGCCAGTCGCCCCACAGGTGCTGCAAAAGGGCGAGGGCTGCTACCGGCGCAGTTTCGGTACGCATCACGCGTGGGCCGAACGCAACGGGCTGGAAGCCATGATCCCGCGCCAGCTCCACCTCCTCCTCGGTCAGTCCGCCTTCAGGACCGATCAGCAGGGCAACGGATTGTGGTGGGGTGAAAGCGCCGAGTGGGGTGGCGGTATGGTGGTGTAATACCAGTTTTAGCTCCGCATCTTCCTGCTGAACCCACTGCTCCAGCGTTTGTGGTGCATTGATGGTTGGGACCGCGCAGCGACCACTTTGTTCACAGGCGCTGATTGCAACCTGCTGCCAGTGTCGGATGCGCTTGTCCTGGCGCTCGTTGTTCAGTTTTACTTCGCAGCGCTCAGAGAACAGCGGGAACATCCGCTGCATACCCATCTCGGTTGCCTTTTGTACTGCGTAGTCCATACGCTCCCCGCGGGAGAGGCTCTGGCCGATACGGATCTGCAGAGGCGATTCGACGGCAGGCTGGGTGACCTTCAGGATGCGCACGCTGGCACGGCGTTTTTCAACGCTTTCCAGCTGTGCGTGGTACTCGTTACCGTCACCATTAAACAGAACGATCGGGTCACCCACGCGCATGCGCAGGGCACGGCAGACATGCTGGACAACAGCGTCACTCAGTTCAACAACTTGCTCGGCAGCCAGGGGCTGGTCATCGTAAAAGCGGGGGATGCGCATGGGATCTCTCGAAGTTCAGCGGAAGCCTTAGTGTTACCAGACCCTAGTCTACTTCAATCACCAGATCCTGCTCCAGCAACTCTTCAAACGCGTCTACCTTGAGCGGACGGCTGAGGAAGAAGCCCTGTACCGTATCGCAGCCCTGCTGGCGCAGGATGGTGAGCTGCTCCTGGGTTTCCACACCCTCGGCAATGACACTGAGGTTGAGGCCCTGGGCCATGAGGATGATCGCTTCAACGATCTTCAGGTCCTGGGCGCAGTTATCCAGATCGTCGATAAAGGAGCGGTCGATCTTCACGTTGTCGATCGCCAGGTTTTTGATACGGCTCAGTGAGGAGTATCCGGTACCGAAGTCATCGATGGAGATACTGACACCGGTGGCTCGGATGCTGTTGAGCTGGTCGCTGATACGGTCCAGGTCGTCGATCAGTACGCCTTCGGTTAACTCCAGTTCCAGATGGTCCAGTGACACATTGTACCTGCCGTAGATGCGGGTCAGGGTGTCGATGAAGTCAGGACGCAGGAAGCTGATGCCTGACAGGTTGACTGCAATACGCGGAGGCGTGAGCTGACGGTCCTGCCAGTTGCGGATCTGCTTGGCGACTGCTTCCAGTACCCAGGCGTCCAATCGGGAGATCAGGCCGCTCTGCTCAGCCAACGGGATGAACTGGGCCGGGGAGATAAAGCCTTTTTCCGGGTGTTCCCAACGGATCAGGACCTCGGCGGAGATCAGGGTGTTGTCCTTTAGATCAAACAGCGGCTGGAACACCAGGTAGAACTGATCCTGCTCCAAAGCTTTTTGCATCTCTTGCCACAGTTCAATGCTGTGATCGGTTTCGTTCAGGGCACGGGGATCGTAGAACATCAGATCGCGCTCCTGGCGCTTAGCCAGGGATGCGGTGGATTCGGCGCGGCCGATCAGTTGGAAATCATAACCGCCGTCATCTGGGAAGACGCTGATACCGAGGCGGCCAGAGAGCTGAATATGGTGTGACTCCAGTGGGATCGGTTGGGCGATGGTTTCCAGCAGCTGACGGCAATTGCTTTCCAGGGATTCGCGGCTTTCCACGTTAGGCAGCAGCAGGCCAAAGGTATTTTCCGACAGGCGTGCCAGAATATCATCCGCGTGCAGTTTGTCGTGGATGCGGGCTGCCAGTGCAATCAGTACCTCGTCACGTGTTTCGCTGCCTTTTTCGATAGTGATCTCGTGTAGCAGATCTAGGCGGATGACAATAACGGCGAGTTGTTTGTGATCGCGGTCGTGGCGCGCTATCTCTTTGTTGATCGCTTCGCCGAGCGCCTGGCGGTTGTGCAGGCGTGTGACCGGGTCAAAGGTTTCCAGAAAGATGACCTGTTCCTGAATCAGTCGCAGGCGGTGATTTTCAATCAGGTGATCGCGGAACACCTGTACCGCGCAGGCGATATCGCCCACTTCGTCGCGACGGGTGGTGTCGATCAGCTCAACGTCCAGCTCACCCTGCGCAAGGGTATTCATCTGGCGCGCCAGGCGCCCCACCGGTTTTGTGATGTTGCGGGCTATACAGTAAGTGCCAATCAAAGCCGCCAATAACACGGCCAGCGTGATGCCCAGGTAGGTGTTGGTGCGGGCCTGGAAAATTGCTTCCAGGTCATCCAGATAGACGCCTGAACCCAACACCAGCTCAGTCCCCGGGACCTGTTCGGCGTAACCGAGTTTTGATACGGCAGGGCCCCCCTCGGGTTTTGGCCAGCGGAATTGCCAGAAAACAGAGCCGTTGGCTTTGACTCCTTCGAGCATTTCACGGGTGATATAGGTGCCGTCTTCATCCTGCATATCCATCTGGTTGGTGCCGCGCAGCTCGGGCATCAGTGGATGAGCGACGTTGATGCCATCCAGATTGAACAGGTAGAGGTATTCACTGCCGGAGAAACGGGTGGCATGGATCAGCTCCAGCAACTGGCGATCGTATTGCTGCTGGCTGATAGTGCCTTTGTCGAGATGGGCGCTCAGTGCCTGAATCTGGCTGAGGCCGGCTTGAACAACACTCTGGATACGCGCTTTGCGACCTTCCAGGATATCGGACTTATTAAAATTCAGGGCAAAGCCGGCTGTGATCAGCGTCCCACAGACCAGTATCAGCACCAGCAGAAAGAGTTTGCGGTGTATCGTGATGTCGCTAAGGCGCATAGCTAGCCAGAGAAGAATAAGTTTTATTGATTTCTATAGGTTAGCGCTATAAGTGTCAAATTCTGAAGGGATTTGACCAAAAAAAAAGCACCCGAAGGTGCTTTTTCCTGTAGGCCTGAATTACAGGCCAGCCGCCGCGCGCAGGGCGTCTGCTTTGTCGGTGCGTTCCCAGGTGAATGCGGTGAAGGTGTCATCACCCACAGTCATCTCGTACGGGTCGCGACCGAAGTGGCCGTAGGCTGCAGTTGCCTTGTACATCGGGTGCAGCAGGTCCAGCATCTTGGTGATTGCGTAAGGACGCAGATCGAAGTGCTCGCGCACCAGTTCGATGATCTTGTCATCGGAGATCTTGCCGGTACCGAAGGTGTTGATGGATACGGAGGTCGGCTGTGCTACACCAATGGCGTAGGACACCTGAATCTCACAACGATCCGCCAGGCCTGCAGCAACGATGTTCTTCGCAACGTAACGACCCGCGTAGGCTGCGGAACGGTCCACCTTGGATGGGTCCTTACCGGAGAATGCACCGCCACCGTGACGGGCCATACCACCGTAGGTATCTACGATGATCTTACGGC
Source organism: Pontibacterium granulatum (assembly GCF_029961155.1). Classification (GTDB taxonomy): domain Bacteria; phylum Pseudomonadota; class Gammaproteobacteria; order Pseudomonadales; family Balneatricaceae; genus Pontibacterium; species Pontibacterium granulatum. The sequence continues at coordinate 142,209 of NZ_JASBRH010000008.1, forward strand.
CGGTCAGACCACAGTCGCCCACAGGACCGCCGATCACGAAGTTACCGGTTGGGTTGATGTGGAACTTGGTGTCTTTGTTGATCCACTCTGCTGGCAGGGTGTGCTTGATGATCAGCTCCATAACCGCTTCGCGCAGGTCGCTCAGCTTCACATCCGGATCGTGCTGGGTAGACAGTACCACCGCGTCGATACCCACTGGCTTGCCGTTTTCGTAACGGAAAGACAGCTGGGACTTTGCATCCGGACGCAGCCATGGCAGCAGGCCGGATTTACGTGCTTCGGCCTGACGTTCAACCAGACGGTGAGAGTAGGTGATCGGAGCTGGCATCAGAACGTCGGTTTCGTTGGAGGCGTAACCGAACATCAGGCCCTGGTCGCCTGCGCCCTGATCTTCAGGCTTGGAGCGGTCAACACCCTGAGCGATATCCACAGACTGTTTGCCAATGATGTTGATTACACCACAGGTTTCGCCGTCGTAACCTACATCGGAGGAGTTGTAACCGATCTCGCAGATCACGTTACGGGTCAGCTCTTCCAGGTCGATCCAGGCAGAGGTGCTGATCTCACCAGAGATGATCGCAACACCGGTTTTTACCATGGTTTCACAAGCTACGCGTGCGTACTTATCTTCAGCGATAATCGCATCCAGCACAGCATCGGAGATCTGATCCGCAATCTTATCCGGGTGACCTTCGGACACGGATTCGGAAGTGAACAAGCCGTATTCGCTCATTTCAGCTAAGTATCCTCATCAGTTAAGGGTAAACCTGAGCCGCAGATTCCCACTTTATGGCTGGGGGCAGACTCGTTTGAAAGGTGATTTGCGCGATATTCTATCTCTCTGTCGGCAAATTTGCATGATTCGGGTTCGGGTTTTTCATGAAATTTTCATATTTTCATATGAAATTGCCTCATTTTTTCTGAAAACAGTGATTTCCTATTTGAAGCAAAATTCTATCTGCGAGAAAATTGCGGCTTATTTGGGTCCTATCCTTTCGTAATTTAATGGGTTCAACCCCCAGGAGCAGATTGAATGTCCTCTCGCAGAGAACTGGCCAACGCGATTCGCGCGTTGAGCATGGACGCGGTTCAGAAAGCAAAATCCGGTCACCCGGGTGCACCAATGGGTATGGCGGATATCGCCGAGGTGCTGTGGAACGATTTTCTGAAGCACAACCCGACCAACCCAATGTGGTTTGATCGCGACCGTTTCGTGCTGTCTAACGGCCACGGTTCTATGCTGATCTACTCTCTGTTGCACCTGAGCGGTTACGACGTTTCTGTTGATGATCTGAAGAGCTTCCGTCAGCTGCACTCCAAAACAGCGGGTCACCCTGAATACGGCTACTGCCCGGGTGTAGAAACCACCACCGGTCCACTGGGTCAGGGCATTACCAACGCCGTGGGTATGGCAGCGGCAGAAAAGATCCTGGCGGCGCAGTTCAACCGCGAAGGCCACGACATCGTTGACCACAACACTTACGTGTTCCTGGGTGACGGCTGCATGATGGAGGGCATCTCCCACGAAGCATGCTCCCTGGCAGGCACGCTGGGGCTGGGCAAACTGATCGCGTTCTGGGATGACAACGGTATCTCCATCGACGGTGAAGTTGAAGGCTGGTACACCGACGACAACGTGAAGCGTTTCGAATCTTACGGCTGGCAGGTAATCCCGGGTGTTGACGGTCACGATCCGGATCAGATCCGCGCAGCGATCGAGCAGGCGAAAGAGAACACCGATCAGCCAACCCTGATCTGCTGCAAAACCATCATCGGTTTTGGTTCCCCGAACAAAGAAGGTAAAGAGGACTGCCACGGCGCACCACTGGGTGACGACGAGATTGCACTGACCCGTGAGCGTCTGGGTTGGGCACACGGCCCATTCGAAGTACCGGAAGAGATCTACGCTGACTGGAATGCCGCAGAAGCTGGCACCCACGCTGAAAACGAGTGGAACGAGCGTCTGTCTGCATACCGTGAAGCATACCCTGAACTGGCTGAAGAGCTGCTGCGTCGTATCAGCGGTGAGTTGCCAGCTGACTTCTCCGAGCAGGCGGAAGCGTACATCGCTGAAGTGGCTGAGAAAGGCGAAACTATCGCGTCCCGTAAAGCATCCCAGAATGCACTGAACGCATACGGTCCTCTACTGCCTGAACTGCTGGGTGGTTCCGCTGACCTGGCGGGCTCCAACCTGACTCTGTGGTCCGGTGCTAAAGGTGTGAGCGCTGACGACGCATCCGGCAACTACCTGTTCTACGGTGTACGTGAATTCGGTATGAGCGCGATGATGAACGGGATCGCTCTGCACGGTGGTTTCGTACCGTACGGTGCGACCTTCCTGGTATTCATGGAGTACGCACGTAACGCCCTGCGTATGGCTGCACTGATGAAGCAGCGTGCAATCCACGTTTACACCCACGATTCCATCGGTCTGGGCGAAGACGGTCCGACTCACCAGCCAATTGAGCAGGTAGCCAACATGCGCCACACGCCGAACCTGAGCTGCTGGCGTCCATGTGACGCGGTTGAATCCGCGGTAGCATGGAAATCTGCACTGGAGCGTAACGACGGCCCGACGGCAATGGTATTCTCCCGTCAGGGTTTGCCACACCAGGCGCGTACAGCTGAGCAGATTGCCAACATCAAACGTGGTGGTTACATTCTGCGTGACACCGACGGTCAGCCAGATGCGATCCTGATCGCAACCGGATCCGAAGTCTCTCTGGCAATGGACGCGGCTGAAATGCTGGCGGCAGAAGGCAAGCAGGTCCGTGTTGTTTCCATGCCGGAAACCCGTTTGTTCGACCAGCAGGATGCGGAATACCGTGAAGCGGTACTGCCATCTGCAGTGACTGCGCGTGTAGCGGTTGAAGCCCTGCAGGCTGACTTCTGGTACAAGTATGTTGGCCTGAATGGCAAGATCGTGGGTATGACCACCTTCGGTGAGTCTGCACCCGCAGGCGACCTGTTCAGGCACTTCGGTTTCACCACCGAAAACGTAGCAGAGACTGTTAAATCTCTGCTCTGATCCGTAAAAAGGGGCAGCTTTATTAACCTGCCCCTGTTGTTTTGAGCCCTGTTGATGACCTACCGCGTCGCTATCAATGGTTACGGCCGTATCGGCCAGTGTGTTCTGCGCGCCATCTACGAGAACGGCTATCGCGATATCCTGGAAGTTGTGGCGATCAATGAACTCTCTGACATTGATACCGTAACCTATCTGACCCGCTACGATACCACCCACGGACGTTTCCCGGTGGCGGTTGACCATAACGGTACCCACCTGCAGGTTAACGGTGACCAGATTCTGGTTCTGAACGAATCCGATCCTGCCAAGCTGCCTTGGGATGAACTGGGCATCGATCTGGTACTGGAGTGTTCCGGGTCGTTTAAGGATCGTGCCACTGCTGAGATCCATCTGCAGGCTGGTGCTAAACGGCTGTTGTTCTCTCAACCCGCCACCGACGAGGTGGATTCCACCATCGTGTATGGCCTGAATGAGAAGCTGTTGCAGGCACACCATACGGTTGTATCGGCAGCATCCTGTACCACCAACTGTGTGGTGCCGGTGTTGTATCTGCTGGATAAGGCCTTTGGGATCGAGAACGGTGTGACCACTACCATCCACTCGGCGATGAATGACCAGCCGGTGATCGACAGCTATCACCAGACCGACCTGCGCCTGACGCGCAGTGCGCTGCACTCCATTATCCCGGTGGATACCGGGCTGAATCGTGGTATCGATCGTTTGCTGCCTCACCTGGCAGAGCGCTTCGAATGTCTGCACCTGCGGGTGCCCACGATCAATGTCTCTGCGATGGACCTGTCGCTGAACCTGAAGCGGCCGGCTGAGCGCGAGCAGATCAATGCGATCTTCAAGCTGGCGGCGCATGGCGAGCTAAACGGACTTTTGGGCTATACCGATGAGCCGCACGCTTCGGTAGACTTTAACCGCGATCCGCGTTCCGGCATCGTCGACGGCACCCAGACCCGGGTTTCCGGCGGTACGCTGGTGAAAATGCTGTGCTGGTTTGATAACGAATGGGGCTTTGCCAACCGTATGCTGGATGTGGGCCAGCATTGGTTGCAGCTTAAAAGCTAATTTCAATTACTTTATTTAGAAAGAGTTAGGACACGTCAATGAGCGTACTGAAGATGACTGATCTGGATCTGAGCGGCAAACGCGTTCTGATCCGTGAAGATCTCAATGTCCCTGTCAAGGATGGCCAGGTAACCTCTGATGCCCGTATCCGCGCATCTCTGCCAACCATTGAACTGGCACTGAAAGCCGGCGCAAAAGTGATGGTGATGTCCCACCTGGGCCGCCCTACTGAAGGTGAATACGCGGAGGAATTCTCCCTGGCGCCCGTTGCCGATTACATCTCCAAGTTGCTGGAGCGTCCGGTACCACTGGTTAAAGACTGGCTGGATGGCGGTTTCGACGTGGCCGAAGGCGAACTGGTCCTGCTGGAGAACGTACGTTTCAACGCGGGTGAGAAGAAAAACGACGAAGCGCTGTCCAAGCAGATGGCTGCGTTGTGTGATGTTTACGTGATGGACGCGTTTGGTACTGCTCACCGTGCCCAGGCCTCTACGCACGGTGTTGCGCAGTTCGCCCCGGTTGCGTGTGCAGGTCCGCTGCTGGCAGGCGAACTGGATGCTCTTGCACAGGCGCTGGAAACGCCGGCTAAGCCACTGACGGCGATCGTAGGTGGCTCCAAGGTATCCACCAAGCTGACTGTGCTGGAAGCGCTGTCCGATAAAGTTGATCAGCTGATCGTGGGTGGCGGTATCGCCAACACCTTCCTGGCAGCTGCAGGCAAGCCAGTCGGTAAGTCTCTGTATGAAAAAGACCTGATCCCACAGGCGAAAGCGCTGATGGAAAAGGTAAACGTGCCGGTACCAACCGATGTGGTTGTGGCGAAAGAGTTTGCTGAAGACGCAGAAGCAGTGATCAAGTCTGCAGACGACGTGGCTGAAGATGACATGATCCTGGATATCGGTCCTGAGTCTGCCAAGGTTCTGGCGGAGCTGCTGAAAGATGCGGGCACCATCATCTGGAACGGCCCTGTCGGCGTATTCGAATTTGACCAGTTCGGTGAAGGTACCAAGGCCTTGTCCATGGCCATCGCTGACAACAAAGGTTTCTCCATTGCGGGTGGCGGTGATACGCTGGCAGCTGTGGATAAATACGATATCGCTGAGCAGGTGTCCTACATCTCTACCGGCGGTGGTGCATTCCTCGAATTCGTGGAAGGTAAGAAACTGCCGGCAGTGGCGGTACTGGAAGAGCGCGCAGCTCAGTAATTTACGTTGCTAACCCGCGTATGCGCCGGCAGTGGTGTGCAGGTCACGCTGCTGTCAAACGCGGGTGATATAACAACAGCTAAAAAATTTTTGAGGTTCAAAAAATGGCTTTGATCTCTATGCGTCAGCTGCTGGACCACGCAGCCGAATACGGTTACGGCATCCCAGCATTTAACGTAAACAACCTGGAACAGATGCGCGCTATCATGGAAGCCGCGGACAAAACCAACTCTCCGGTTATTGTTCAGGCATCTGCAGGTGCACGTAAGTACGCCGGTTCTAACTTCCTGCGTCACATGATTCTGGCGGCCATCGACGAGTTCCCACACATTCCGATCTGCATGCACCAGGACCACGGTACCTCTCCAGCGGTAAACCAGCGTTCCATCGCCATGGGCTTCTCCTCCGTAATGATGGACGGTTCCCTGATGGAAGACGGTAAGACGCCATCCACTTACGAGTACAACGTTGACGTGACCCGTCGCGTGGTAGAGATGGCACATGCGTGTGGTGTATCCGTAGAGGGTGAGCTGGGTGTTCTGGGTTCCCTGGAAACCGGACAGGCGGGCGAAGAAGACGGTATCGGCGCTGAAGGTACCCTGTCTGAAGATCAGCTGCTGACTGATCCGGAAGAGGCGGCGGACTTCGTATCCAAGACCGGCGTAGACGCCCTGGCGATCGCCTGCGGTACTTCTCACGGTGCATACAAGTTCACCCGCCCACCAACCGGTGACATTCTGGCGATCAACCGCATCAAAGAGATCCACGAACGCATTCCGAATACCCACCTGGTAATGCACGGTTCCTCCTCCGTGCCGCAGGAGTGGCTGGCAGTGATCAACGAATTCGGCGGTGAGATCCCAGAAACCTACGGTGTACCGGTTGAGCAGATCGTGGAAGGCATCAAGCACGGTGTGCGTAAGGTCAACATCGATACCGACCTGCGTCTGGCATCCACCGGTGCGGTGCGTCGTTTCATGGCGGAGAACCCAGCTGAGTTCGATCCGCGTAAATTCCTGAAGAAGACCATCGACGCGATGAGCGAGATCTGTATCGCGCGTTACGAAGCGTTTGGTACGGCAGGTCATGCGGATAAGATCAAAGCGATCTCCCTGGAGAACATGGCGACTCAGTACGAGTCCGGTGCGCTGGATCCGAAAGTGAACTAAACCCGGTTTAGTTTCTTCGAATAATAAAGGCAGCCCATGGGCTGCCTTTTTTGTGGTTGTTCAGCGGTGTTTAAACCGGTTCTGTTTCTGCAGGTTGCCTGCATTTGTGTTCGCAGTGTACGTTTGCCGCCGGTAGGTGCTCGCTGGGACAGTATTTCAGCTTGCTGCACCACTGAACAAAGTCGTGCCCGTTCATTGGATAGCCGTGTAACCAGCCCTGCTGCAGGTCGAACCCCATCTCGCTCAGGATGAGCGCCTGCTCCTCTTTCTCTACACCTTCGGCGATTGCAGACATACCCAGTTTGCGTGTCAGATCGAAGATGGTTCTCAGTACATCGGCATTGATGGAGTCGGTGCCAAGCGCAGCGACAAAGCTGCGGTCGGCCTTCAGAATATCGATCGGCAGGCTGCTCAGGTAATTTAGCCCGCAATAACCGGTGCCGAAGTCGTCGATGGCGATTTTTATGCCGGCGCTGCGCAGCTGTTGCAGGGCCTGCTGAATCTGTTCGTCCTTGTGTTCGACCACCTGATGCTCGGTAATCTCCAGCACCATACCGGGGATAAAGGCAGCGCGCTCCAGAATGCCATCAATCGTCCGGTGGTCAGTCAGGTGACTGGCGCAGATGTTGAAGCTGATCTTGAAGTCAGGGTCGTGTTTCAATACCGGTCCAAGCTCTCGGATCGTCTGGTCGATCTGGCGCAGCGTCATCGCTTTAATCAAACCGGATTGCTCGGCCAGTGGGATAAAGGTCATGGGAGGCAGCATGCCTTTAAATGGATGACGCCAGCGCATCAGTACCTCACAGCCCACCGTGCGACCGCTGCTGGAGCAGACCAACGGCTGGTACAGGTTAAAGAACTCGTTACGTTTCTGGGCCGATTTGATCTGACGGATCGGGTCAACGATATGGCGCTGCACGCGGAAGCTGATCAAAGCCAGTAGGACAAAAGCGGCGCAGCCGGTGACCAGCCATTCGGTGTTAAAACCGTAAATGCCCAGATAGAGGCTCTCCAAATCCTGGCTGACAATCACACTGAGCTGAGGTTGTGTCAGTAGGGGTTGGGCATAGGTGAAATGATTGCGACCGTTGTCGAGCAAACCTTCGTGGCTTTGGGATTCGTTGATGGGTAGCTGAATGGCGTTGGACGCGAGAGGTAATGAGTATTTGCCATTGATCACCAACGGCACGCCGCTGTCGCTGTCGATAATAGCCATGAAGCCCAACGGATTGAGGAAGAACTTTATTTCGCTCTTCAGCCATGCAGTCCGGATAATCGCCTGCACCTTACCGCCGTCTTTGTGGTGGCGATAGAGCTGGAAGCCAGGGCCTGGATGTTCGTCGATGAGCAGTGGGCCAACAAAATTAAGGCCTTTATGGCTTCTGGGACTGTCCAGTTTCAGCGGGGGATCAAAGCTGTGCCAGCTGTTGCAGCGAACGTTGTTGTAGCGGTCAACGTAGCGCAGGTCAGAGATCTGAGGAAGGGTAAGCAGCGTACGCTGGGCGTTGAGAAATTGGGTCGTGTCGCACTCTATGGGTTGGTTTGCGCTGTCGATCAGTGCGAAGTTCACGTCGGTAAAATTCTGATCGAGGTGTTCGGCGAGTGTGATCGCTTTTTGCGCCAATGCGGTGCGGCGCAACTCCTTGCGTATCTCCAGCTCGTAGCTGAACAGCGCCGCAGCGACGGCCAGCGTAATGAGCAGGCTGCTGAGTACCGGTACAATCAGGAGCATCAATGCTCCCTTGCGATCGGCTGCCATACATCTCCTCCCTTGTATGCGCATTGCCATTTGCCAACTGGAATAGACTGCCGACAAAAGCCCCTAGCTAGCGTAGACGAAAAAGCAGGCTGTTGTACAGGGAATAACCAGAATTGGTTGAGGAGCTGTTGGGTAACTTGCCGCTAAGCTGGTTTGATTTCTGTGGGTTTAGAACAATGCGTTAAGTGTGGGGGCAATGGGCAGGTCCAGCTTCAGGCTCAGCAGGTCGTCAGCGCGGGTTTTGCCTTGGTTGAGGGCGCAGATAGGGATGTTCCATTCGTCGGCACGGCGGCAGAAGCGAAAGCCGGAATAGACCATCAGGGAGGAGCCGATCACCAGCAGTCCGTCGGATTGACGGAGTTTATCCAGGGCACTCAGCACCCGCTCCTTTGGGACGTTATCACCAAAAAACACCACATCGGGTTTGAGGATGCCGCCACAGGCTTGGCAGTCCGGGACCTGGAACTGGCTAAAGTCGACATCCTCCAGGTCGGCATCACCATCCGGTGCGGCGGTGGCGGTCAATGTGGCGAAGTGGGGGTTTTCCTCAGCCGAGCGCTGATGGATCTCGTCACGGGGAGAAAGCTGGCCACAGCTCATGCAGCGCACTTGGTCGGAGCGGCCGTGCAGATCGATCACCCGTTGGCTGCCTGCGTTTTGGTGAAGGCGGTCAACGTTCTGGGTAACCAATTGGTGGATATGTCCGCGCTTTTCCATTTGAACCAGGGCATGGTGTGCGCTGCCCGGTTGAGCATCACGAATCACCGGCCAGCCGATCAGGCTGCGTGCCCAGTAACGCTGGCGGACGGCGTGTTCGTCCATAAACGCCTTATGCTGCACCGGTTGCTTGCGCTTCCAGTTGCCCTCTTTGTCACGGTAGTCCGGGATGCCGGAGTCGGTGCTGATACCGGCACCGGTCAATACAAACAGGCGTGGGTGCTGTTCGATAAACTGGGCGAGTGAGGCAGAGCGCTTGTTGCTGTTCATGGCGTCCATGATAACCAGCAGGCGATCAGCTGTCAGGTAAAAGGTCCTGGATATCGTACAGCTGCAGATTCCGCAGAGGCTTGAACAGCAGCATAAACGGCGCTGTTGTTGAGTTATCTGTATTGCAGGTAAGGCCCTGTAGCTGTGCTGGCATCTCCAGGTTGCTGTTGTTGAGCAGCTCGCACAATTGGTTCAGGGTTTTAGCTGTATTGCTGACGTCGATCGCCAGGTGCTGACACAGATCCTGCCACTGCTGGTTGTTGAGTATCAGGAGACAAAGGTTCTCGCTGAGTTGGGCGCAGATATCAAAACGGCCCGTTTGTGCCTGAAGTGCTTTGGGGTTTTGGCTCCAGACGCTTGCGGCATTGCTGTAAACACCGCGGTGGTAGAGAAAAAGAGGGGGCTCCAGTTGCAAGAACTGCTTCTGCGCTGCGGCTTCTTCCATTGCCTGCAGTAGCCAGGCAAGCATGTCTGATGTGCTAAGCATATTGCCATAAACGTTGTTACGCCTACTCCAAGCATAGTTCAGGGGGCTATTGGGCTGGTTTTTAACGGGCATAAAAAACCGCGCCGGAGCGCGGTTTATAAGAGGGGTTGGCGATTAAACGCCGAACTCTTTATGCTCCGAATTTGGCTTTTGCTTCCAAGCGGCGACGGTGCAGCACCGGTTCGGTGTAGCCGCTTGGCTGAGCACAGCCTTCGAATACCAGCTCGCAAGCAGCCTGGAAGGCCACGCTGCCATCGAAGTCTGCTGCCATTGGGCGGTACAGTGCATCACCTTCGTTCTGACGGTCTACCACAGCCGCCATACGCTGCATGGTTTCCATCACCTGCTCTTTAGAGCAGATGCCGTGGTGCAACCAGTTGGCGATGTGCTGGCTGGAGATGCGCAGGGTCGCACGGTCTTCCATCAGGCCTACATCGTTGATGTCAGGCACTTTGGAGCAACCTACACCCTGGTCTACCCAGCGTACAACGTATCCCAGGATACCCTGGGCATTGTTGTCCAACTCGTTCTGAATCTCTTCTGCAGTCCAGCTTGGATTTGGCTCAACCGGAATGGTCAGGATGTCGTCCAGAGACGCGCGGTCGCGGGACTTGATCTCACCCTGACGGGCAAACACGTCTACCTTGTGGTAGTGCAGAGCGTGCAGAGTAGCGGCAGTCGGAGACGGAACCCATGCGGTGTTGGCGCCGGACATCGGGTGACCGATCTTAGCTTCCAGCATGTTCGCCATCTGATCCGGGATTGGCCACATACCTTTACCGATCTGGGCACGACCGCTCAGGCCACAGGCCAGGCCGTTGTCCACGTTCCAGTTCTCGTAGGCTGCAATCCAGGCAGAGGCTTTCATGTCGCCTTTGCGGATCATCGGGCCTGCTTCCATGGAGGTGTGGATCTCGTCGCCGGTACGGTCCAGGAAGCCGGTGTTGATGAATACCACACGCTGTTTAGCCGCGCGGATACACTCTTTCAGGTTCACGGTGGTACGGCGTTCTTCGTCCATGATGCCCAGCTTCACGGTGAAGCGCTCCAGACCCAGACCGTCTTCAACGCGACCGAACAGTTCGTTGGCGAACGCCACTTCTTCCGGACCGTGCATCTTCGGCTTAACGATGTACACAGAACCGGTGGTGGTGTTGCTGAACTTGCCGTTGCCCTTCAGATCGTGGATCGAGATCAGCGTGGTTACCAGCGCATCCATGATGCCTTCCGGTACTTCGTTGCCGTCTTTGTCCAGGATCGCCGGGTTGGTCATCAGGTGGCCAACGTTACGCACGAACATCAGGCTGCGACCTTTCAGTGCCAGATCGGAACCGTCCAGTGCGGTAAATTCGCGGTCACCGTTGATGGTACGGGTGAACGATTTGCCGCCTTTGGAGACCTCTTCGCTCAGGGTGCCCTTGATCAGGCCCAGCCAGTTGCGGTACGCCAGTACCTTGTCTGGTGCGTCTACCGCTGCCACGGAGTCTTCGCAGTCCATGATGGTGGTCAGCGCGGATTCCATCTGGATGTCTTTCACGCCCGCAGCATCGTCTTTGCCGATCTGGCTGTCGCGATCGATCTGCAGTTCAAAATGCAGTCCGTTGTTCTTGAACAGGATGGACGTTGGAGACGCTTCGTTGCCGGTGTAGCCAACCAGCTTGTCGCTGTCTGCCAGGGTGGTTTCACCACCGTCGCGCATGGCAACAACCAGAGCGCCATCTTTGATACTGTAACCTGCGGAATCCTTGTGGGAACCGTTGGCCAGCGGCGCTGCTTCGTCGAGGAAGTTGCGCGCGAATTCAATTACCTTGGCACCACGGGCAGGGTTGTAACCGCCGGTTTTCTCTGCGCCACCCTCTTCGGAGACTGCATCGGTGCCGTACAGGGCATCATACAGGCTGCCCCAGCGCGCGTTTGCCGCGTTCAGTGCAAAACGTGCGTTCATCACTGGTACTACCAGCTGTGGACCGGCCATGGTAGCCATTTCCGGGTCAACGTTGCTGGTTTCTGCAGTGAAGTCCGGACCTTCCGGCAACAGGTAGCCGATCTCGGTCAGGAATGCTTTGTATGCTTGCAGATCAAACGCCTGGCCCTTACGTTCTTTGTGCCAGTTGTCGATCTGTGCCTGAATATCGTCACGTTTCGCCAGCAGCTCGCGGTTGCGCGGTGCCAGGTCGTGAACGATCGCATCGAATGCTGCCCAGTACTGGTCTGCATCCACGCCGGTTTCAGGCAGTGCTTCGTTGTTGATGAAGTTGTATAGATCCTCTGCGACCTGAAGGCCACCGGTCTGTACCCTTTGACTCATAATGTATTGCCTCAATTGTATATGTATCGGTCCCGGAGCGAGGCAGCCGTGAACCGTATTGTGTGGATAATTTGCTCAGTGAGCATTGTGCATTGCAACAGTAACGGAAAAAAGTCGCGCTGTCGCCCCTTTCCCACCTAAAGTATGAGAAAGATAGAAGTTTAGTCGTACCCGGCTGTATGCCCGATGTGGCGGGCCTGTCAGCCTAATCCAGGTGTTTACGGATATAGTCTGGCAGGGGCACGGAGCGGCCGCTGTTATGGTCCATCCATACCACCTTGGAGTAGCCTTCGCTGACCGGAGTTTCCGGATCATGCTCGGAAAACAGCTGATAGTAGGTCATGAAGCTGGAACGGCCCGGATCCGCCACATAGCAGTCGATGCGCAGGGAATCCGGGTAGGTGACCGGTTTGAGGAAGGTGCAGCCCACATTGATCACCACCGGATCAATGCCGTTACCGTCCATTCGGGCGCCCAGTTCCGCCAGCAGTTGCACACGGGCTTCCTCCAGATAACGCATATACAGGGCGTTGTTCACATGGCCGTAGGCGTCCATATCGCCCCAGCGTACCGGAATCTGACAGCTGTAGATCTTGTTTCCATGAATTTCTGACATCGTGGTGCTCCGTGAATCACTGTTAGTTCTATGGACTTCAACATACGTGCTTTTTCAATGCGGTGGAATGTGCCAAACGTAGGGTGGACTAGACTTAGGAAGGTGTTGCGTTCAGGGAGGTATCTAAATGTTTAACAGGGAATACTTTATCAGCCGGCTCCCGCACTGGGAGATGGCGGCAGAAAAGCCGGTGCCTCACGACCTTCTCCTGACCTATCTGCGCCAGTATCAGCAGCAGGATCTACTCGCCCACACGTATCACCGTATCGGCCGTGTATTGATGCCCGGCTATGACTTCTGTTTGCAGCACTATCGACCGTTGTCGGGCGCGCTGGCAACCGCCGTTGTGTGTCACGGTTATATGGACCACATGGGGTTGTATGGCCATCTGGTCAGGCACCTGGTGGATCAGCACGTAGAGGTGTATATCTTCGATTTGGCCGGCCATGGGCTTTCGGGCGGTGAACCCTTAGCGGTGGATAACTTTGATGTGTATGCCCATCAACTGGATGCGGTGCTGCAACGGGTGCCGGATAGCGACCTGCCGCTCATTCTGATTGGCCAGAGTACCGGCGCCGCCGTGATCAGCGCCCATCAGTGGTTGCTTGAAAGCAAGCGCATGGTCGATCAGCGCATTTTCCTGGCACCGCTGGTACGGCCTGCCCTGTGGCGTGCGATCCGGCGTCAGTTTCATATGCTTAAGCACTTTCTAAATCAGGTGCCCCGACGGTATACCGCCAACTCCCACGATGCCGCGTTTCTGCGCTTTCTGCGTAAAAGTGATCCGATGCAACATGGCGAGATTCCCCTGAGCTGGATCGCGGCGATGCAAAACTGGGCGGATTACATTGAATCTGCGCAGCCCCGTTTGGGCGCAGTGACCTGTATTCAGGGGATGAGCGACGGTACGGTGGACTGGCACCACAACCTGCGGGTGCTGATGCAGGCTTATCCACAACTGAAAGTGGAGCTGATCGAAGGCGCGCGTCACCATCTGGTGAATGAAAGTCCGGAATACCGGGCTCAGGCGTTTGCGGTGATCAATCAGGTATTGTCGGGCTTGCTGGAAAGCCCGGCTAACGTATAGGGATCACTGTTCTCTGACGCAGGCGAGTTTCTTTTTAATTGCCGTTTCTATTTATAAGTATCGGGGCAGATGTTGCCTGATTTCGTCAGTGGCCAGACCTGCCAGGTTTTTATCGATCTCTGCAGTTACCAGACGGCGCAGCTGGCTAGGCATTTTCCGACGGAGGGTACCGAGAAATCCCGGATCACTGACAACATACAGCTTTCTGAGTCCTTGCTGCTGAGCATCGGCGAGTTTATCGCTGATCTCGCGGGCAAAGTGAATTGCCTCCTGATTGCGCGCTTCGTTTTCTTTAGTCATAGGGTGGCGCCCCATTCCGGCGACACCGGAGCTCTTACCGGGAGAGTCGCTGATCAGTTCGCGTTCACGCATCCTGCTTTGCTGATGGATCAGGTCTTCTTCCTCGATCAAAGGACTGGTCGGGCCATCCACGGAAAAGAAGCGAGCATGGCCTTTATCGGCCACGAGTACCCAAGTGTTGTTCATAACAAACCTCCTGCTATGACGGGGAGGGTTAATCACGGAGTTTCAGTAACGAACCTGTCGGCCCGAACTGAGCGTCCAACTGGGCGTCGGAGAACAGTGAATGCCTGTGAAAAGTATAGTCGTGCGGGACGGAGGAAGCATGAGCAGCCCGGGCGGACTGCTCATAGGGGAGCGGATCAGAACAGGCGACGTACGCGGATGGTACCTTCAACCTCACGGATCTTATCGATCGCGATCTGGGAGCGTTCAGCTTCCACGTCGATAACAACATAACCCACCTTGTCGTTGGTCTGCAGGTACTGACCAGAGATGTTGATGTTGTTCTCGGAGAAGATGGTGTTGATTGCAGTCAGTACACCCGGTACGTTGCGGTGGACGTGCAGCAGACGGTGCGCGTTGGCGTGCTCCGGCAGCGCCACTTCCGGGAAGTTCACGGAAGTGATGGAGGTACCGTTGTCGCTGTACTTCGCCAGCTTTTCTGCCACTTCGTAACCGATGTTTTCCTGAGCTTCCATAGTGGAACCACCCACGTGTGGGGTCAGGATCACGTTGTCGAACTCACGCAGAGGAGAGATGAACTCATCCTTGTTGGTGCGTGGCTCAACCGGGAATACGTCAACCGCTGCACCCAGCAGGCGACCGGAAGCAAGCGCGCCACACAGGGCGTCGATGTCTACCACGGTACCGCGAGCGGCGTTCAGGAAGATAGAACCCTCTTTCATCTGAGAGAACTCTTCTGCGCCCATCAGGTCCTTGGTGGATGCTGTTTCCGGGACGTGCAGAGAGATCACGTCACACATGTTCAGCAGCTCCTGCATGGACGCTACCTGAGATGCGTTACCCAGAGGCAGTTTGGTAACAACATCGTAGAAGAAAACTTCCATCCCCAGGGATTCAGCCAGAACACTCAACTGGGAACCGATGCTGCCGTAACCCACGATGCCCAGCTTTTTGCCACGGATTTCGTAGGATTTTACAGCGGATTTCTGCCACTCACCACGGTGCGCTTTAGCGTTCTTCTCGGCAACGCCACGCAGCAGCAGGATCGCTTCTGCTAGTACCAGCTCAGCTACGGAACGGGTGTTGGAGTATGGGGCATTAAATACTGCTACACCGCGCTCTGTGGCTGCGGCCAGGTTCACCTGGTTGGTGCCAATGCAGAAACAACCCACAGCAACCAGTTTTTCGGCTGCGTCGAATACTTTTTCTGTCAGCTGACTGCGGGAACGAATACCGATGAAGTGAACGTCTTTGATCTTTTCGATCAGTTCTTCTTCAGGCAGGGCGCCTTTCAGGTATTCAATGTTGCTGTAGCCTTGCGCGTTGAGGGTATCAACCGCAGACTGGTGCACACCTTCCAGCAGCAGAATTTTAATCTTGCTCTTTTCAAGAGAAGTAATTGGGCTCATCTTCTGCTTACTCTCGTATGTGGGCGGAGTGGCTGTAGTGCTTCGTCCGCCGGGGTCAATCGGCCTAAAAATCAGGGCAGTAATATTAGCACAGCGTTACATGAAAAGGTCGCGGCTAAGTCTGGATTTGCTGGAAAAATATTCAAGATAAGGTGAGATAAGCTACAGGAAATCCTGAATTGCAGGCGGGAATCTGAGAAGGGATTGGTTCAAATAGTAATCAGGCCAGCAGAGCGCTGGCCTGATAGACGGTGATCAGCGAGTGGCCGATCAGCCGTAGAAGCACAGGTACGCAGTTGCCTGTTCAACCTTCAGCTGGAAGCTCTGGTTAGCCGCGACGTTGAATTCGGTACCGGTAGGGTACGCTTTGAATTCCTCTTCGCCTGGCAGCTTAACGATCAGCTCGCCGGAGACCACTTTCATCAGTTCGTTTTCGCTGGTGCCGAACTCGTATTCGCCCGGCGCCATGACTCCTGCAGTGACGCGACCTTCGCTGTTCTCAAAACCGATCGATTTGACGTTGCCGTCGAAGTATTCGTTTACGTTCATTTCTTCCGTCCTCTAATAATGCTGGCCAGCATAATAGAGCGGCTACCGGCTCTGTTCCAGCAGAAAATCGACGAAGGCCTGGTTGGCGCGGGAGAGGTAACCGTCCCGGCGCCAGGCGATGGAGAGGTCGAGCCAGACCGGATCGCTGAACGGCAGGCCGACCAGCTCCGGGTCCTCTTCGATCACCATGCCCAGCAGGGTGCTGATGCCAAAGCCCTGCTTTACGATCGCCTTGATCAGCGGAATCAGGTTGGTTTCAAAACTGATGTTGGGTTCGCGACCGGCGGTGGCCGCCACTCGGTCCACGATTTTACGGTGGAAGTAGCCCTCTTTGAACATCACCAGCTCTTCATTGAAAAAGTCACCGAAGCTGACGCTCTCTTGGGTCGCCAAGGGGTGATCGCGGGCGACCGTGACCAACATCTGCTCGCGCAGGAAGGTGATTGCCTGCAGCTCCTCGGGGAGAAACTCCGCCACGATGATCGCCAGGTCCAGCTCGCCGCGTTCCAGCATCTGTTGCAGCTGCCAGGTGCCCCCCTCGATGACCACCAGGTCCAGATCCGGGTAACGGTGGCGGAACGCCATCAGGATCGGTGGGAAGTGGTAGGAGCCCAGCATGCTGGGAATCCCCACACGTACCTCTCCCTTGGTCAGGCCCTTCAGTTCCTCCATCTCCAAGCGGGCATCGTCGATCGCCTGCAGAATTCGGCGGCTGTGCTGCAGCAGCACCCGGCCTTCGTCGGTCAGGCTGATCTGGCGTTCGTGGCGGTGGAAGAGCGTGAGATCCAGTTCCGCCTCCAGTTTCTTGATCGCCATGCTGATGGCCGGTTGCGCCACATGCAGCTTTTCCGCCGCTTTAGTAAAGCTGTTGGCTTCGGCGATGGCCAGAAAGTAACGGAGCGGTTTGATATCCATGGTTCATCAACAAAAGTTATCAGATTGATAAGAAGTATATATTTTTATGATGAAGAGGGTGTTGCTAATCTTTCCGCCAGAACTTGGGAGGATATATGTCACAGCAAAACGACACTGCGATCAAAAGCGGCAGCGGCCTGTTCTGGCGCGCGACACTGGCCTTGTGCATAGGCTCCTACATTATCTTCGCTAACCTCTACCTGACCCAGCCGCTGCTACCGATGCTGGCACAGGAATTTGACGTCAGCGCGCTGGAAGCGGGTTGGAGTTTTACCGTCTCTACCCTGATGCTGGGATTATCGCTGCTTGTATACGGGCCGTTGTCGGATGCGATCGGCCGACGCGGCTTGATGATCCTCAGCATCGGCGGCACCGCTCTGATCACTCTGCTGCTCTCCCAGAGCCATGATTACACCACGTTGCTCATTTTGCGGGGGTTGCAAGGCTTTCTGATGGGGGGGCTGCCTGCCATTGCGATTGCGTATATGGGTGATGAGTACAGCAAAAAAGCGCTGATGATTGCAGTGGGCGTTTATATCAGCGGCAATACGCTGGGAGGGATCAGCGGTCGTCTGATAGGTGGGTTTGTAGGGGATTGGCTGGGCTGGTCGGCGGCGTTTGAAGTGATGACGCTACTGAGCGTGGTGGGCCTGGTGTTGTTTGCGTTGCTGTTACCGCCATCACGCCGCTTTAAAGCCAAGTTGCTGCACCCGATAGCGATGGGGCGCGATTTGGCCGGGCACCTGCGCAATCCACTGCTACTGGCGGCGTACCTGATCGGTGGTTTTAATTTCTTTATCTTTATCAACCAGTACAGCTATATCACCTTTGTGTTGTCTGATGCCCCCTACAACCTGCCCGCATCCCTTTTGGGAATGCTGTTCCTGACCTACCTGAGTGGCACGTTGGGCTCTGCGTTTTCAGGCAAAATAGCACAGCATATGCCGCAGCCGATGGTGATTGCGCTAGGAATCTGTGTGCTGATCTGCGGCTCACTGGTGACCTTGCTGCCAAGTCTGATTGGCATCATTGCCGGTTTCCTGTTGAACAGTTTCGGCTTTTTCCTGGCGCACTCGTCGGCCAGTGGCTGGGTAAGCCGGGCTGCACCTCATGCGCGAGCCAGTGCCAATTCCCTGTATCTGGTGTTTTATTACCTGGGAGCCAGTAGCGGCGGTTTTTACCTGGATCCGTTCTGGCAATGGGCTGGGTGGTCTGGTGTAGTGGCCGGGTCGATTATCGTCTTGGGGATAACCTTGAGCTTGTCACTCTGGTTGCTGCTACAGGATAAGCGCCATTTACAGGCACAGCCTGCGTGATCCCATCTATTTAATCCAGGCCCGTTGCGATTCAGATCGAGCGGGCCTTTTTGCGTTTCCGACTTTTCCACAACCGTGCTGCAAGCTAAGATGGCGCAGCAGCTGAACAGAGAGCGGAGGTACCATGCAGTACACACACCGATTTAAGGACAACAGCGAAACCAACCTGCCTTTAGGTAAGGTGGTTTGTGTAGGGCGCAACTATGCCGACCATGCCGCTGAACTCAACAACCCAATTCCCACCGAGCCAATGTTGTTTATCAAACCGGCCAGCAGTGTGGTGCCGATGGAGCAGCCGTTTGTCGTGCCGCAGGGACTGGGCTCTGTGCACTTTGAAACCGAGATGTCGATCCTGATCGGTGAGCGCCTGCAGCACGCTGATCTGAGTGCCGCCAAGGCTGCTATCGCAGGTGTTGGACTGGGACTGGACCTGACCCTGCGCGATGTGCAGGACAAGCTGAAAGCAAAAGGCCACCCGTGGGAGAAGGCCAAGGCATTTGATGGTGCCTGTCCGCTGTCGGCCTTTGTCAAACCGGACCTGGTGGCCGATCTGCAGGACCAGCAGATCCGTTTACGGGTCAACGGCGAGCTGCGCCAGGACGGTAACAGCAGCCATATGCTGAATCAGGTGCTGCCGCTGATCAGTTATATCAGTGCCTACTTTACCCTGGAACCGGGTGATGTGGTGCTGACCGGTACCCCTGCCGGTGTTGGGCCGGTGGAGCCGGGCGACCAGCTACAGGTGGAGCTGGTGGACCTGCTGACGGTGGAGACCACCGCGAAGTAATTAACTGTGCCCAGGAGGGCCGGTGATAGGATGAACGTGAGGAAACGTATTCAATGTTGTGGGTAAAAACCTTTCATATTCTGGCGATGACCAGTTGGATGGCAGGAATCTTCTATCTGCCACGCATCTTCGTGCATTATGTGGAAGGTCGTGAGGCCGGCCAGGATGTGGCACGTCTGGAGATTATGGCGCGCAAGCTGTTCGGATTTATGACCATCATGGCGGTGTTTACCCTGGTATTGGGCCTTTGGTTGTGGCTGGGGTACGGCTTCAGCGGTGCCTGGTTGCACGCCAAACTGACGTTCGTGGGGTTGCTGATCGGTTACCACTACTGGTGCAAGCTCTACCTGAACAAGATGCAGGCTGGCACACTGGATCGCAGCGGGCGGTACTTCCGCCTCTTTAATGAGCTGCCGCTGCTGATCTTTATCCCGATCCTGATCTTTGTTGTGGTGAAGCCGTTCTAAGCTGGCCATGACCACGCCATCGACCAAACCCGGCTGGCAGCGCTTGGCGCTAATGCTGGCCGGGATGACTCCCCGTGCTGCGGAACGCATGATTGAACAGATCCGCGGCGATGATCCGGCGCTGGCCGATTGGCTGATGGCACAACGGATCTCCTTCCAACAGATTCTCAAACTGCCACAGGTTCAATTGGCACTGTTGATTGGGCAACTGACCGACCGCGATCTGCTGTTGGCAATGCGTGGACTCTCTCATGGAGATAAGCAGACCGTGCTGTCAGGTATTTCCAAGCGTCGGGCGCAGATATTGCTGGATGAGCTGAAAAACATGGCACCGGTACCAAAGCGGGAGGTCGAGGATGCGCAGGCGCGCATTGTGACTGCAGCCCGTGAGCTGGAGTCAGAGGGGCGGCTCACCTTTAGCGATGAGCCGATGATCAGCTGAGAATCACTTAAGCGTGCAGCTTATGCTGCAGCTGCTGGATACGGGCTTCGAGTCGGTCCACAGAATCACGTATCTGATCCACGTTGCGTAGGAAGTTATCCACTTCCGGACGGGTTGGCAGCATACGCGCTTCCTCGGTGAGGTACTCTTCCAGATTGTGGATAAAGCTGCTGCCGGTGCGTTTGGTGCTGTCTACTTTCCAGTTGAAGAAGTTTGCTAACTGGTGGGCGGGCAGGTCACCCACGATATCACCCAGGGCGCCTTCCCAGTCGATGCGTGTATCCGCCATGATCTCCTGGAAACGGGTCGCCAGACCGCTGTCACCCGTCACCGTGATGCCTTTACCAAACATCGCATCCGCCGCATCTTTGCTGGTCAGCAGCTTGATGAAGTCGGCTGGACTGCCATTCAGTACCACATCTGCGTCATCCTCAATATGGGACTGCAGCTGCAAACCGGTGGCGTTGGGCAGAATGTAGATACAGATCGCAGGCAGGCTGAGTTCGATGGCAATCACCTTGCCGCTGAGGCGCTCCAGATGCCCCAGCGTAACCGGGTCCCGCTGCAGCAGGGTATTCACGGTTTCTTCAGCAACGGTGAAGGCAGTGGCGTTGAGCAGCTCGATCATCAGCCTGGGTCCTTATAGTGATCTTGAAGGGAGTGATCTTTAAGGTTTGATGCCGGTGTGCAGGGCAACGATGCCGCCGGTCATGTTCTGATACTTACAGTTGGTCAGGCCTGCGTCTTCCATCATGCCTTTCAGGGTGTCCTGATCCGGATGCATACGGATCGACTCTGCCAGGTATTTGTAGCTCTCGGCATCACCTGCGATCAACTGGCCCATCTGCGGCAGAATGTTGAAGGAGTAGAAGTCGTACAGTTTGGTCAGTACCGGGTTATCAGTTTTGGAAAACTCCAGCACCATCAGTTTGCCGCCTGGCTTCAGTACGCGTGCCATGGACGCCAGTGCCTGGTCTTTATAAGTCACGTTACGCAGACCAAAGGCGATGGTGATCACGTCGAAGGTATTGTCCGGGAACGGCAGGGACTGGGCGTTGGCCTGCACAAATTCAACGTTGCCGGTAACACCACGGTCGTACAGACGATCACGACCCACTTTCAGCATGGAATCGTTGATATCCGCCAGAACCACTTTGCCGGTAGGGCCAACCAGACGGGAGAAACGCATGGTCAGGTCACCGGTACCGCCTGCGATATCCAGCACGGTGCCACCGGCACGCACGCCGCTCTGCTCGATGGTGAGACGTTTCCAGATGCGGTGAATACCACCGGACATCAGGTCGTTCATCACATCGTACTTGGACGCCACGCTGTGGAAAACGTCCGCTACTTTCTTCTGCTTGTCGTTTACGTCAACGGTTTCGTAGCCGAAATGGGTGGTCTGGTCTTTATTCTGATCAGTCATGATTCTGGAGATCGCTTAACGATAAAATTGCACGCATTGTACCGGCCCCTGCGGGGTTTGTCCCGAACCGACGTCAAGTCGGGTCGGTGAGAATGGGTCTTGTAACTCCAGTGCGCCAACTGAGGCTCCCTTTAGCCCCGGGCGAGCAGGCCATTGTTGCGGGTTTCACCCGCTTCCTGCAGCTTCTGCAGGTAGGTTTGCCAGTACTGGTCGTGGTTCTGGCACAGGTCGCGCAGATAGTCCCAGGTGTACAAACCACTGTCGTGGCCGTCATCAAAGATGATCTTGATCGCATAGTTGCCTGATGGCTGCACACCCGTGATCCCCACGAACTGCTTGCCGGTCTGCAGTACCGCGTTGCCGATACCGTGGCCGCGCACTTCCGCTGACGGAGAGTGTACGCGCAGGAATTCGGCGGTCAGTTCAAAAGCGGCATCCGGGTAGACCAGCTCCAGGGTACGGGACTTTTTGTGCAGGCGGATGTCTGAAGGAAGCGTGTGACTCATGATCGTTGCCTTGTTATGGGGGCTGAAAAACAAACGGGCGTAACTTTGGGTGCTGAGTTATTCCACACCTAAAGTATACGCCCGTTGAGTAGTTTGGATCTGCCGTTACAGGATATAGTGGCTCAGGTCTTCGTCCTGGCTCAGTTCATCCAGATATTTGTTTACAAACGGTTTATCCACAGTGATGGTCTGACCGTTCAGGTCGGCCGCGTTGAAGGAGAGTTCCTCCAGCAGGCGTTCCATCATGGTGTGCAGACGGCGGGCACCGATGTTTTCGGTCGACTCGTTCACCTGGAACGCCAGTTCGGCAATACGCTCAATGCCCTCTTCGGTAAACTCCAGGTCCACCCCTTCGGTCTTCAGCAGCGCCTGGTACTGTTCGGTCAGGGAGGCATTCGGCTCGGTCAGGATGCGACGGAAGTCTTCCGGGGTCAGTGCATTCAGCTCTACACGGATCGGCAGACGGCCCTGCAGTTCCGGAATCAGGTCGGATGGGCGTGCCAGGTGGAACGCACCAGAGGCGATAAACAGGATGTGGTCGGTTTTCACCATGCCGTACTTGGTGCTGACGGTACAGCCTTCGATCAGCGGTAGCAGGTCACGCTGTACCCCTTCGCGGGACACATCGCCGCCGGTGTTCTCGGTGCGCTTGCAGACCTTGTCAATCTCATCCAGGAACACGATACCGTTCTGCTCCACCGCTTCCACGGCTTTTTGCTTCAGGTCGTCCTCTTTGATCATGCTGGCCGCTTCTTCGTCGGTCAGCAGCTTAAAAGCGTCTTTCACCTTCAGACGACGGCTCTGCTTACGCTGGTTGCCCATTCCGGCAAACATGTTCTGCAGCTGGCTGGTCATCTCTTCCATGCCCGGAGGTGCCATGATCTCGACACCCATCTGCGGCTCAGCCACTTCGATATCGATCTCTTTATCGTCCAGCTGGCCTTCACGCAGTTTCTTGCGGAAGATCTGGCGAGTCGCGCTGTCGGTGCGGGATGGTTCAGCCGGTTCGTTGCTGAATCCCATGCTGGTTTCACGGGCAGGTGGCAGCAGGGCATCCAGAATACGTTCTTCTGCGGCTTCCTCAGCGCGGAAGCGGACCTTCTCCATCTCGGTTTCGCGCAGCATCTTGATCGCCATATCGACCAGGTCGCGGATGATGGTTTCCACATCGCGGCCCACATAGCCCACCTCGGTGAACTTGGTCGCTTCGACCTTGATGAACGGCGCATTGGCCAGCTTTGCCAGACGGCGGGCGATCTCGGTTTTGCCGACACCGGTTGGACCGATCATCAGAATGTTTTTTGGCGTAACTTCAACACGCAGCTCTTCGTTCAGCTGCATACGGCGCCAGCGGTTACGCAGGGCGTTGGCAACGGAGCGTTTAGCGTCATCCTGGCCGACAATGTGGCGATCCAGTTCGTGGACGATTTCGCGAGGGGTCATATCAGACATTCAAAACTCCCGTTGGAATCAGGCTACTGAATCCAGTTCTTCGATGGTCAGGTTGTCGTTGGTGAATACACAGATGCCAGCGGCGATGTGCAGACTTTTCTCTACGATATCGCGGGCGCTCAGCTCGGTGTTGTCGTTCAGTGCTCGGGCTGCAGCCAGGGCGAAGTTACCGCCGGAACCTATAGCAATGACGCCGTCTTCCGGTTCAATTACATCGCCGTTACCGGAGATCAGGTAAGTTTTTTCACTGTTAGCCACCAGCATCAGTGCTTCCAGGCGGCGCAGTACGCGGTCGCTACGCCATTCGCGTGCCAGGTGGATCACGGCATTCACGATGTTGCCCTGATGTTTGTCCAGCTGCTGCTCAAACAGGTCTCGCAGGGTGATGGCGTCGGCAGTAGAACCGGCAAACCCGGTTACCACATCGTGTTTGGGCAGGCGGTTTACTTTCTTGGCACTGCCTTTCATTACGGTGTTGCCCAGGGATACCTGACCATCACCGCCGACAACAACTTTGTCACCGCGGCGTACTGAAACAATGGTAGTCATTAAGCGCTGAACCTTTTGGTTAATGTTCGAATGATAAGGAAGGTGCGATTACGTCCTGTGACTGCTCTGCAAGTCCTTAAGCCTGTAGATGCTAGGCGCAGTTTGCAGGTAATGGCCGTAGCCCTTAGCAAAAACTGCAACACCGCAGATGCAGGCTTAAGGGCTTGCCCTTTGGGGCTTTCGGGAAGATACACACTCGGTGTCAGCGCTTTTTGTAAGGTCTAGACATTACTGCAAAACGCTTCCTTGATTGTGAACCTTCCCGAAAGCCAGAGCCAAACAGGACGTGTTCGCACCTTCCCTAAGATATGGATGCGCTTGGGACTTTTTCAAGGGGTACCCTGCACGCTTTGTTGCATGCAGGGTATTTTGTGACTGTTGGGATCAGTTGGCCTTGATCTTGAGCGGGAAAATATTCTGCTTGGCCAGCTTGTTGGTCGCGGCACTCAGTTCGGTGCGGTTCTTAAACGGGCCGGTGCGCACACGGTACCAGATACCGTTGCCGCTGGAGGTCTTCTCGCTCCGTACATTGGGCAGACCCAACAGGATCAGTTGCGCGCGCATGCGATCGGCATCCTGCGCACTGCGGAAGGAGCCCGCCTGCAACAGGTATTGCTGCTGCGCCACGGCGGTTTTAGGCGTGGACTTATACACCGTCGGGTCGGAGGTGGTCACCTCGCTCTTGGGCAGCATTTCGTAAAATTCGAAACGTTTCTCGTCTTTGGCGGTTTGCTGTGGTTGCTTCGCAGGTCTGGCTTTTTCCTGTGTTTGGGCAGCAGGTTTAGCCTCGGCTTTCGGTTTTGGGGTCGGTTTGCTGACCGTGGTCACCGTGCCGCTGCCAGGTTTTACCTGAACCAGGCTATAGAGCAGGTAGCCGAGTGCACCGGTCATCAGCACGGTCACCAGCAGCAGTTTAATTGGAAACGGTTTCTTCGCCTTTACCGGCGCTTTTTTGCGCGGCGGTGCCGGTTTCTTTGACGTATTGCGGGTGGCTGTTTTCCCATTGCGTTTTTTGGACGCGTAATCTTTGCGTGCAGCCATGGGTTATACCTGCTCCGATGCAGTGTGGATGAGCAGGTGCTGGGGTGCGGTCGCTGTGTTCATTGAGCGTCAGGATACCGGGTTAATTGTTACAGGAACAACCTGCATACAGCGGAGACAACGGAAACTGGCATTGTGTATGCGGGACGTGCAAAGCGGTCTCATTATCCCCGGATCGATGGGAATTGTTAAGCCCTTGGAGAAGGGCGGGAGTGGTCATTGCCAACCACTCCCGCGGGTGCCTGATTCAGACGGAGAAACGCCCCAGCAGTTGCTGCTGTTGCTGGGCGAAGTTGAGCAGTTCGCTGCTGCCGCTGGCGGCCTTATCCGCACCCTGTGCGGTTTCTGCGGCGGCAGTGTTGATCTCGGTGAGTGTCTGGCTCACCTCCTCTACGGCAGAGGTTTGTTGCTGTGCTGCTTCGGCGATCTGGGTGTTCAGCTCGCGAATGTAGGAGATGGCGTTGTTCATTGCATCCAGCGCTTCCTGCGAAGTGTTGGCGTGTTCAACGCACTTCTGGGCCTGTGAATAACTGTCGTTCATCACATGGACCACACGACCGATGCTGGACTGCATATTATCCACCATGGTCTGGATCTCCTGCACCGAGTTTTGGGTGCGGCTGGCCAGTTCGCGCACCTCGTCGGCGACCACGGCAAAACCACGGCCATGCTCTCCGGCACGGGCGGCTTCGATCGCCGCGTTCAGTGCCAGCAGATTGGTACGTTCGGCGATGTTCTCGATGGTGGTCAGGATCGATTCGATCTCATTGCTGAATCCGGCCAATTCATTGCTGGCGCTCTTGGCTTGGTCGATCCCTTTGGCCTGGGTTTCGATGCTGGTAAGCGTATTGGACACCTGCAGGTTGACGTTGCGGGTCAGGTCTTCACACTGACGCACGGCTTCCAGGGTGGTGTTGCTGTGACCGGCCACTTCAGAGACGCTGCTTTCCAGCTCGGTTGCCGCTGCTGCAGTCAGATCCAGCTGGGAACTCTGGTTGTTCATCGATGCAGTGGTCTGTTGACTGATGGTCGCATTTTGCTGAGCTACATCTGCCAAACGTTTGGAGCCGGTAGATATCTGCTCGAGGATCTCTTTCAGTCCCAGGGTTACCGCGTTGAGCGAGGTGCCCAGATCACCAAATTCATCCTTGCGCTCCTGATCGAAGCTAACGCGCAGGTCTCCTTGCTGCAGTTGTGCCAGACGGGTGCGGATCTCGTCCAACGGTCGACGTAGTGTGTTGATGGTAAACAGGGCAACCATAACCGCGACGACAATGGAACCGGCCATCAGACCAAGAATCAGTGTACGGCTGAAGGCGATAGTGTCCTTGGCATCGCTACGTGCAGTTTCGGCGCGGCTGCGCGCATTCTGGATAAAGCTGTCGACCGCACCACGGGTTTCATTGATCAGGTCTGCGGTGCGGATCAGATCCTGATCCAGGCGTTTGCCCACCGCAACACGATCACGATAGAAGGCCACCAGGCCGCTGTCGCCGTAGAGGTTTTTATCCAAGTCATCCACCAGAGTCTGTACCTGGCTGGCTTTCTGTTCCTTGGAGACAAACTTCTCGTGGGATTTCAGCAGATCGCCCTTGGTGCCTTCCAGATCGGTATTGAGGGCCGACAGGTCGCGGGTACGCTGGTAGTTGATCAACTGGAACTTATGGGCACTCAGTGCGCGGGTCATCATACGTGCCTGAATCATGCCGTCGAAGTTATCGCTTTTGCTGAGGTAACGCTGGGTCCAGGAGGTCAGTGCGTCGCTCAGGCCCTGGAATTTGATCTGGGCTTCGACGATGCGGCGATCAAGGATGAGGCGTTCTTTCTGCTCTTTGATTACGCTGCTCGCAACCTGGGCGAATTCCTGGCTCAGCCCTTCAATCTGCTCGAAGGAGCTGCGCAGTTCGGGATCCTGTTCGATCATCGGACGCATCTGATGAAGATCTTCGTTGAAACGCGTCATCTGCTCTTCGAATACCTTGCGCTGGTTGTTCAACTGCTTCGCGCTTTGCTGGGCGAGGGCGTTGTACAGTGCTTGATTGGCTTCCTGCAGGTTGACCATCTGCTCAAAGCTGGCCGACAACGTTGGCAATGCCTCGTCCGTGACGTTGTGTAGACGTTCATAGATGTTGTTGTTGCTCAGTAGCCCGCCACTGCCAACAACGGCGATAAACAGCACCATTACGGCGAAACCCAGAGCGATTTTCTGGGTAATACTCAGCCTCATAGTCTTCCTCGTCATTTATTATTCTACTTTTGGGTAGAGCCAAGCATAGTTACAGTTCTGCAAAAATGTAAACTAAAGCGTTAAGGATTTACCCCTATCTATGGTCTATCGGTCAATCGGCTGAAAGGTTTAGCGCCGGATGATTAAAATGTATCAACCGGATCGACGTCGATGGACCAGCGTACCTGACGGGCTTCCTTCGATAGTTCCAGATAATAGGTCAGGCTTTCCAGCAGTTGGTGCAGGTGACGGCGATTGTCACCCTGGATCAGCAATTGTGCCCGATGCATGCCTGCCCGTTTTTCCATGGGTGATGGAAACGGTCCTAGCCAGCGTACGCCAGCGGGCAGGAGGATGTCACTCTCCAGTTGTTCCCGAATAGCGCGTAAAAAGGCTTCGGCACGGCCGTTGCCGTTCGCCTCGGCCCGTACCAGGGCGTAGTGGGTGAACGGTGGCAGCTGGGCTTGCTGGCGTTGAATCAGCTCCTGCTGGGCAAAGGCGTAATAGCCGACCTGCACCAGATGTTGCAGGGTCGGATGGTCGGCATGGTGGGTCTGCATGATCACCGTGCCGGGATGATCCGCCCGGCCTGCCCGGCCTGCTACCTGCAAAATCAACTGCGCGGTGCGCTCCATCCCTCTGAAGTCTGCACTAAAAAGGCCGCTGTCCGCATTCAAAATTGCGACAAGGGTGACTTTGGGGAAGTGGTGGCCCTTGGCAAGCATTTGGGTGCCGACCAGGATACAGGGCTCGCCGGTGTGGATCTGCTGCATCATCTGCGCCATGGCGTCCTTACGCTGGGTGGTATCACGGTCGATACGCAGTACCGGCACGTCCGGGAACAGCTTCTGCAAGGTGTCTTCGGTACGCTCGGTACCCGCACCCACTGGCTTGAGTTGGTCGCTGCCGCAGTGACCACAACGGGCCGGAATCGGTGTCTGCTTGTCGCAGTGGTGGCAGTGTAGATGCGGTGGCGAACGGTGCAGCGTCATATGAGCATCGCAGCGGTTACAGTCGGCTATCCAGCCACAATCATGACAGCTTAGCGCTGGGGAAAAACCGCGCCGGTTGATAAATACCAATACCTGGGTGCCCTGGTCCAGGGTTTGGCGAATACGCTGTACCAGAGGTGTGGATAAACCAGCCTGCACTGGAATGTTGCGGGTGTCGAGCAGTTCGAAGGTTGGTGCCTTGGCGTTGCCCGCACGTTGGGTGACCCGCATCCATTGATAGCGCCCCTGTTGGGCGTTGTGCAAAGTTTCCAGAGAGGGGGTGGCGCTGCCCAGTACCACTGCGACATCCTCTTTCTGGGCACGAAAGACCGCCAGATCGCGCGCCGAATAACGGTAACCGTCCTGTTGCTTGAAGGATGGGTCATGCTCCTCATCCACAATAATGATGCCTGGTGCCTTCATCGGGGTGAAAATTGCCGAGCGGGTGCCGATGATGATGCGTGCTTCGCCTTCGCGGGCGTCCAGCCAGGCGTCGAGGCGCTGGCGGTCGGTCATGTTGGAGTGTAGAGCAACCACGGGCACGTTAAAACGCTGCTTAAAGCGGGTCACTGTCTGTGGGGTCAGGCCGATTTCGGGTACCAGGACCAGGGCCTGATTGCCCATCCCCAGTTGGCGCTCAATCGCCTGCAGGTAGATCTCGGTTTTGCCTGAACCGGTAATCCCTTCCAGCAGGATCGGCGCAAAGCCAATGCTGTCGTTGATCTCATCCAGTGCGCCCTGCTGTTGTTCGTTCAGAGTCAGCGGCGCTTCGTGCAACAGGTTTTCCGTGCGCTCTGCATTCGCCCGATGGGGATGGTGGGTAAAACGCTCGGCCAAGCCTTTCTCTTCCAGTGGGCGCAAGTACTCCGTCTTATAGCCCTCGGCGCGAATGGCATCGTTGCTGATGCCGTGGGGGTGCTTGATTAACAGTGCCAGCAAAGCCTGCTGTTTCTTGGCGCGTGAGCCAGCATCTTCGGGAACAACGTTTGCACAGGCTCGCCACAGGTGTTCGTGCAGATACTCGCAGGCGTTGCCCTTCCGAAGCATCACCGGTAGGGCCTGGGCGAGCGCATCGCCTATTGGGTGTTGATAGTAGTTCGCCGCCCAGCGCGCCAGATCAAACAGGTGTTGTGGCAAGGGTGGCGTGTGATCCAACAGTTCCAGTGCTACCTTGAGCTTGTGTTCGGGAAACTCGGAGTGATCGCTGACCTCGATCAACAGGCCAACCAATTGACGGTTGCCAAACGGTACCCGTAATCGCACGCCGGGCTTTAGTGCGTTGCAGTCGACACCGGCCGGCGGCAGGTAGTCGAACAGGCGGCGCATAGGGGTAGGCAGGGCAAGTCTGAGAACGACCATTGGATCAGTTTTCCCGGTAATGGAGGCGCTGGAATAGACGGCTTAGTCTAGGGGCTTTTGGGGTAAGAATAAATGGTGCGGATGATTGCGGAGGGTCTTGAGTGTGCGTATAATGCGCGGCCTACTCTCGGCGTAGGCTGTACGTTTGCGCTAAAATAACCGGTGCGGTGCTTGGCAAATGTTGACCAAGTGGCGGCACGCCAATTGAGGTTTTTGACAATGAAAGCTGGTATCCACCCAGAATACAAAGATATTTCTGCAACTTGCTCTTGCGGTAACGTAGTGAAAACGCGTTCTACCCTGGGTCAGGACATGCACCTGGACGTATGCTCCGCTTGCCACCCGTTCTACACTGGTAAGCAGAAAGAAGCGACTACTGGTGGTCGTGTTGACCGCTTCAACAAGCGCTTCGGTGCTCGCTCTCTCAAGAAGTAATCGATGCTTCGAGCAAGTTCAAAAAAGGCACTCCTCTGGGGTGCCTTTTTGTTTTTGGGCGCGTTGCCGGTACTGGCAGCATGCCCGCCACCAACCAAGGTAAAGACGGTACGGGTGGAAAAAGTCTTCGACGGGGACACCGTCCGCCTTTATAGCGGCACGTCGGTGCGGCTAATCGGTGTAAATACACCCGAGATGCGCTACGACATCGGCAAGCCTGAACCGGGAGCAGAAGAGGCGACAGCTTTTCTTGTTCAACATGCCAGTGAAATCACACAACTGCAGCTGGGTAGGGATCCACGTGATCGCTACGGTCGCACGCTGGCTCACCTCTATTTCTCCAGCGGCAAGAGTGTTGAAGAGGCATTGCTGGAACGCGGCTTTGGCTTCTTTATTTCCATTCCACCCAATACCCAACTGAGCGACTGCTTGCGCCAGGCTGAAAATCGAGCTCGTAACGCACAACGCGGGATCTGGTTCGGGCAGCGCGGGCCCGTTGCCGTATCGGCCCTACCGTCGGGACACACCGGCTTTTCGTTGCTGCATGGTGAAATCACCAAGGTCAGTAAAGGACGCCGTGCCTGGTATGTCGAACTGGACGACCGTGTGGTGCTGCGTATCGATACCAAGGTGCTGGCACGATTTGATGATGCTGCGCGTATCCGATTACGACCTAAGGACAGGGTCGAAGTGCGCGGTTGGCTGGTGGATCGGGGTGCCAGTAAAAGTGTGCTTAAAAAGGGCTACAAGCCTTTGATTCTCAATATATCCCACCCGGATCACCTGCGGTTTTTGGCCGACTAATCAAAAAGTCCAATTGTTTATTTATTGACGACAGGTGTAGGCCCACTAGTTGTGGGGCTGTGGCCTTTTCTATATGATTCTTGGTTCGTCTTTTGTTAACTATTTGGAACAGCAGCCATGTCTCAAGATATGAAACAAGCCGCACTTGATTATCACGAGTTCCCGCGTCCGGGAAAGATCAGCGTGGAGTTGTCCACTTCCGCTGAATCTGCACGTGATTTGGCGCTGGCATACAGCCCTGGTGTGGCTGAGCCGGTGCGTGAAATCGCTAAGGACCCTGAAAATGCCTACCGTTACACCGCTAAGGGTAACCTGGTAGCCGTCATTTCCAACGGTTCCGCGATTCTGGGTCTGGGTGACCTGGGCCCTCTGGCTTCCAAGCCAGTTATGGAAGGTAAGTCTTTGCTGTTCAAGAAGTTTGCCGGTCTGGATTCCATCGATATCGAAGTTGACGCAGAAAGCCCACAGGCTTTCATCGATACGGTTGCACGTATCGCTGAAACTTTCGGTGGTATCAACCTGGAAGACATCAAAGCACCTGAGTGTTTTGAAATTGAGCGCGCTCTGATCGAGCGTTGCAACATCCCTGTATTCCACGACGACCAGCACGGTACTGCTATTGTAACCGCAGCTGGCATGATCAACGCGCTGGAAATCGCAGGTAAAGAACTGTCTGAAGCAAACATTGTTTGCCTGGGCGCTGGTGCTGCGGCTAACGCATGCATGAAGCTGCTGGTAAACATGGGTGCGAAAGTAGAAAACATCTACATGCTGGACCGTAAGGGTGTGATCCACTCTGGTCGTGACGATCTGACACCAGAAAAAGCAGCATTTGCTACTGAAACTGAGAAGCGTACTCTGGATGATGCAATCGACGGTGCTGACGTATTCGTTGGTCTGTCTGGCCCTAACCTGCTGTCTGCTGAACAGCTGGCTAAGATGGCTGCAAACCCGGTTGTATTCGCGTGTGCGAACCCGGATCCAGAGATCCGTCCTGAGCTGGCTCACGAGACCCGTGATGATGTCATCATGGCGACCGGCCGTTCTGACTTCCCGAACCAGGTAAACAACGTACTGGGCTTCCCATTCATCTTCCGTGGCGCGATGGACGTTCGTGCGTCTGCGATCAACGAAGAGATGAAAGCGGCAGCAGTACGTGCGATTGCCGAACTGGCTAAACAACCTGTTCCTCAGGAAGTGCTGGATGCGTACGAGCTGGATTCCCTGGAATTCGGTCGTGAGTACATTATTCCTAAGCCAACCGATTCTCGCCTGCTGGGCGCAGTTTCCGGTGCGGTTGCTCAGGCTGCAATCGACAGCGGTGTAGCACGTCTGCCTCTGCCAGACCACTACCCACTGGGTACTGCAGCTGACCTGAAATAATTCAGGATCGGATAAGAGAAAGCCCGGCCTAGGCCGGGCTTTTTTGTGCCTGAAAAACGGATATAAAAAAGCCAGCGCAGCGCTGGCCTTTCTGTATTTGTGTTGGCCTGAATATCAGAAGATATCTTCAGTAGCGCCGCCGTTGCCGCTTTGTGAGCTGCCGGCTTGTGCAGCCATCTCGGTTGGCGCATCGTCTTCGCGGAAGTACTCAAACAACGCGCCCTTCTGGCCAGGATTGGCCAGCAAGCCGGTTTTCGGATCGATCTTCACGCTGACGATTCCTTCCGGTGGCAGAGGGGCGCTCTCCGGTTGGTCTTTCAGCGCGACGCGCATGTAGTCGATCCAGATCGGTAGCGCAGCAGTGCCGCCAAATTCCCGGCGTCCGAGGGTTTCCGGTTGGTCGAAACCCACCCATACCGTGGTCGTCAGGTTGCGGTTGAAGCCGGAGAACCACGCGTCCTTCTGGTCGTTCGTTGTCCCTGTCTTACCTGCCAAATCGTTACGCTGGAGCACCAGTGCGCGGCGGCCGGTACCGCGTTTAATCACATCCTGCATCATGTTGTAGATCAGGTAGGCGGATTGCTCATCCACCTTGCGCTCAGCCAGAGGTAAGTTAGTCACCTGCAGGCCCTGTGGAATCACCGCAGGTGGCTGCTCCGGATCGACGTACTGACAGTTTTTACAGATAGTAGCCGGTTTGGCTTCGAAGATTACATTACCTTCGCTGTCTTCAATGCGCTGGATAAAGTAAGGTTCGATGCCATAACCGCCGTTTGCGAGGGTGGCATAGCCCCGTACAACCTGTAGAGGGGTCATGTCTGCACTGCCCAGTGACAGAGACAGGTTGTGTGGCAGTTTGTCTTTAGCGAAGCCGAAGTTTTCCAGGTACTGTACTGTGTTACTTACGCCGATCTGGCGCAGTATTCGAATCGATACCAGGTTACGGGACTTATACAGGGCTTCGCGCAGGCGGGTTGGGCCATAGAACTTTTTGCTGTAGTTTTCCGGCCGCCAGTTGGCTTCCAGCTGGTCATCATGGAAGACCACCGGGGCGTCGTTGATCAGTGTGGCCGGTGTAAAGCCGTTGGCAAGCGCGGCGGTGTAGATAAACGGTTTGATGTTGGAGCCCGGCTGGCGGATCGCCTGGGTCACACGGTTGAACTTGTTGTGGTGGAAGTTAAACCCACCCACCAGTGACACAATGGCGCCATCGTTTGGATTTACCGAGATCAGGCCACCCTGTACTTCTGGGATCTGGGTCAGGTGCCACACCTGTTGCGGCTGTTCCGTGTCGGTGGGTTTTTTCTTGTCCTTTTCGGCTTCGGCGGTGCGAAGCTGAATGCGTACCACATCACCCACATTAAATGCGTCGGCAGCTTTTTTTAGTGTGCTGCCCATGCGGTTGGCCGACTTGTATTCGCGCGCCCAGTTGATCTGGTCCCAGTTTAAGGTTGCGCGTTCGCCGCTCTTGCGCAGCACTTCGATGCTTTTCTCCTGCAGAGCAACGACAACGGCCGGTTCGATGTCACTGACATTGCCGATCTTGACCAGGGTTTTCAGCAGTTGTTCTTCGTCCTGAAGCTCAGCGTCGGTGAACTGTTTTTCCGGGCCACGGTAGCCGTGACGTTCAGTGTAGGACAGCAGTCCCGTCTGCAATGCCGCGTTGGCGGTAGCCTGTAGGTCGGACTTGACCGTGGTGAAAACGCGATAGCCTTCGGTATACAGGTCGTCGCCGTATTTCTCATACAGGTCGCTGCGCACCATCTCGGCGATGTACTGCGCATCCACTTCAATATCCGCGCCGTGACGCTTTGCAGTCAGCTCTTCGGCACGTGCTTCCTCATATTCCTGGTCGTTAATCAGGCTCAGGCTGTGCATACGACCGAGGATCCAGTTGCGACGGGTGAGGGCTCGATCCGGGTTGGAGATCGGGTTGTTGGCAGATGGAGCTTTGGGCAAACCTGCAATCATTGCCAGCTGGGCAATGGACAGTTGGTCCAGATTCTCACCGTAATAAGTGTTGGCTGCCGCCTGAATGCCGTAGGAGCGGTGCCCCAGGTAAATCTTGTTGACGTAAAGCTCGAAAATATCTTCTTTGCTCAATTCCTGCTCGATGCGCAGGGCCAACAGAATTTCGCGGAATTTACGGGTAAAGGTACGTTCACGGGTCAGAAAGAAGTTCTTAGCCAGCTGCATGGTGATGGTAGAGCCACCACTTTTGATGCTGCCGGTTGTTGCCAGTTGT
Organism: Pontibacterium granulatum; assembly: GCF_029961155.1. Classification (GTDB taxonomy): domain Bacteria; phylum Pseudomonadota; class Gammaproteobacteria; order Pseudomonadales; family Balneatricaceae; genus Pontibacterium; species Pontibacterium granulatum. Next base: position 176,719 of record NZ_JASBRH010000008.1, read on the forward strand.
ACAGCGGCGCGAGCGAGACCCTTGATATCAATCCCCATATGCTCGAAAAAGCGGCTGTCTTCGGCTGCCAGTAGGGCGTTTACAAACTGAGGCGGAATCTGGTCGTAGGTGACGGGTGTGCGCTTCTTCTCGCCGTATTCGGCGATCAGCTTTTCATCAGCACTGTAAATACGCAAGGGAGTCTGAAATTTAACATCGCGCAGAGTGCTAACCTCTGGCAGGTCGGCAGAGAAATGCTTATAGGCAAGAAAGCCCGCTGCAGCGCCGATGATGACGCCTACAAAGCCGAGGATTGCCAGGTACTTAAACAGTTTTTTTATCACGCGCATGCTACTGTGGTTTCAAGAAATTGCGTTGTCTGCCGCTTATTATACTGGTACAGGTTGATCACTCTACCGACATTTTGATTTATTTCAGTCAAATTGCATTTAACTGCGATTGAAATGGAAGGTTCGCTGATCTTTCGTATTTCAGAAGTTATGCTACGCTTTCATACGCTTGTTTGCCTGCGGCGGCGCCACAGGCAGTAACTGTTGGCATCATTGTGATCCGAAACGAATCGTTCAGTTCAATAAATTCTGGCAAGGATAAGGATTGACCTAGTGTTTGCTCTTTTTGGAAAAAAAGATTCCGGTCTGATCGGGGTGGATATCGGGTCCTCCTCCGTCAAGCTGGTCGCCCTTACAAATCATTCCGGTCAGTTTACACTGGACGGTTATGCCATAGTACCGGTCCCACCGGCGGCGGTCATTGACGGGAACGTGCAGGACGTGGGGCAGGTCTCCGATGCAGTAGAGCGTGCTGCCAAGGTGGCAGGTACATCATTGAAAAGCGTGGTTGTAGCGGTTCCTTCTTCCGCCGTTATTACCAAAAACCTCGCCATTAGCGACTCCTTTTCGGAGATCGAACTTGAAGAGCAGGTTAAGCTCGAAGCCGATCAGTTTATCCCTTACCCGCTGGATGAAGTGGCGATTGACTTCGAGGTAAAAGGTGCCTCTCAACACAACCCCGACTTTAACGATATTCTGGTGGTCGCCTGTCGGCGCAGTGATGTGGAGCTGCGCGAAGATGCGGTCACCGGTGCCGGCTTGACGTGTGAAGTGGTGGATGTGGATACCTACGCGGTGGAGCGTGCGTTTGCCCAACTGGAAGCCGGTGCAGAACCGCCCGAAAGCGACGAGTTGGTTGGGATCGTTGATATCGGTGCGGCAACCCTGACGTTGAATGTGTTCCGAAACGGCCAGATCGTTTACAACCGCGAGCAGGCGTTTGGCGGTAACGAACTCACCAACGGTATTCACCAGCACTTCGGTATCCCGTTGGGTGAGGTGGAGCAGAAACTGCGTCAGGGCGAGTTGAACGCTGAAATCCAGCAGCTGTTTGTACTGCCGTTTCGCGGCACCATCGCGCTGCAGGTATCCCGCGCGCTGCAGTTCTTCTACTCCTCCGGTGTACACAGCGAATTGAGCCGTCTATACCTGACCGGAGGCACTGCGGCCATCAAGGAATTGGCGCAGCAGATTGAGCAGGAGATTGGAGTCACGACGCTGACGGCCGATCCATTTCAACAGATGAAGATTAACAGCAAGATCAGTCGCGAGCGTTTGTCCGCAGATGCTTCATCGCTGGTCAAAGCCTGCGGTCTGGCAATGCGACCGGTTGAGGGTTAAGTAATGGCACTGATTAACCTTAGGCCCTGGCGTGAAGCGCGCAAAGCGGCGCAACAGAAACAGTTTGTAACCAACGTCGCGGGCGCGGCAATTTTTGCGGCCGTGGTGGTTTTGGGTATCGGATATTACGTGGATATGCAGACTGAACGCCAGAATGTGCGTAATAAGTATCTGCAGTCCGAGATTGCCAAGCTGGATATTCTGCGCAAGGAGATCCAGGAGCTGGACACCAAACGAGCCCGCCTGCTAGACCGACTGCAGGCGATCCATGAATTGCAGGGCAATCGCCCGGTAATCGTGCGCAACTTTGATGAACTGGTCAGGGTCCTGCCGGACGGTATCCACTACACCTCGCTGACGCGTCGAGAGAGCATGGTGAGCGTAACCGGGCTGGCGGAGGACAACACCGAAGTATCTACTCTGATGCGTAAACTGGATCAGTCCGACTGGTTTGGTGAGCCGAACCTGAGCCAGGTAGACAGTCAGGATGGCATGAAAAACTTTCGTCTTACCGTACATCTTGAGAAGCCAGGGGCTGAGGAGGCTGAACAGTGAATCGGGACAGCCTGAAAAACGCCTTTAAAGGCTTTGATCCAAACAATCTGGACCTGGCAACCGCGGGCAGTTGGCCGATCGGTGTCAAAATCATTACCTACCTGATTGTGTTTGCAGCGATCACCGCTGCTGGGTTCCACTTTTATGTAACCGACAAAAACAACCAGCTTGAGCGTGCTCAGCGCAAAGAGTCGGAACTGAAACAGATGTACGCCATGAAGGCGCGTGACGTTGCGAACCTTGATGCGCTGCGTAAGCAGATGGCGGACGTGGAAGAACGCTTTGCTGAAATGTTGCGTCAGTTGCCGACTCAGAACGAGGTGCCGGGGTTGCTGGATGATATTACCCGGATAGGTCGTGAAAGCGGGTTGGATATCGATCTGATCGAATTGCAGCCTGAGAAAAAGAATAAGTTCTATATCGAACTGCCGATCAAGATTACGGTGGGGGGAACCTACCACCAGATGGGGCAGTTTGTGAGTGGGGTGGCCGCGATTCCTCGTATCGTAACCCTGCACGACTATAAGATTGTCCCAGCGGAGAACGGGCGGCTGACGATGAACATCAGCGCACGCACCTACCGCTACGATGATACTCAATAGGTGGATGCAGTATGTTGATTAGGATATTCACTGTCGCGATTTTGAGTATGCTGGCCTCCGGCTGTATGGTCTGGGTGGAAGATAAGAGCGATCTGGAGCGCTTTGTTAATAAAGAGCGCGCCCGTCCGGCGGGTCGCATAGAGCCGCTACCGGAATATAAACCCTACGAAAGCTTCGTTTATGAAGGGGCCAGCCTGCGAGAGCCATTTGTAGCCCTGCAGCCTATGCAGGCGGTGGGCACATTGACGGAAGAGAAAACAGAAGAGAAAAATTCCTTGAAACCGGACAGTGACCGTGTGAAGGGGTATCTCGAAGAGTTTTCTCTGGATGATCTGGTCATGGTGGGTACGATCAGTCGCCGCGGTAAAACTACGCTCTGGGCACTGGTAAGAGATACCGAGAGGGCGGTGCACCGAGTGAGCGTAGGGGACTACATGGGCTTGGATCACGGTCAAATTGTATCGATAGATGAACGAAAAATTGAGTTAGTGGAGATTGTCTCCAACGGGCGTGGCGGATGGATGAAACGCCCTCGCGTAGTTGCTTTGGATGAGCGTGGATCAGTAGCGAAGAAGAGATAAAGGATCAGGTTGTGGCTAGGTTAATTGTTGAAAATCGGATGCTGAAAAGCGGTTACAGCCTGCTGGCTGGGTTCTTGCTGTCGCTGCTGATGCTCTGCATCGCACCGCTCGCTTCGGCGGAGATGCTGCTGAAAGACGCCAAGTTTGTTGCATTACCGGGAAAAAAGGTGGAGTTGCGCTTCGATTTTGATGCCCCGCCACCGCTGCCGAAAAGTTACCAGATCGATCAACCGGCACGTATCGTGATGGACCTGTTTGGTGTGACCAGCGATCTGGAAAACAAGAATCTGACGGTTGCTACCGGTGTTTTAGACAGTGTCAGCTTCGCTCAGGTTGAAGGCCGCCTGCGTATCGTGGCCAGTCTTTACGAGTCGACGGGCTACCGTGCTTTTACCGACCAGAACAGCCTGTTTGTTGTGATTGGTGAAGGGGATGCGACGGTCACCGAAAAGCGCAAACCAAGCAAGCTGGAGCAGGCGAAACTGGCCGCAAAGCCGAATCAGCCGCTGGAGCCTGAATCCACCCGTATTACCGGTATAGACTTCAAGCGTGTTGAAGAGGGGATGGGGCGTGTGGTAATCAGCCTGTCCGATGATAAGGCCGGTGTGGATATCCAGGAAGAGGGCAACAACGTTGTGGTGAACCTCTTGGGTGCCAGCCTGTCCCGTGCCCTGGAGCAGCGCGTGGACGTGCAGGACTTTGCCACGCCGGTGATGTTTATAGACTCCATGGGGGCCGGTGAAAACACTACGGTGCTGGTGAAGCCAGGGGCAGAACCCTACAACTACCTGGCGTATCAGACCGGGACTCAATTGGTACTGGATTTCAAACCGGAGACCAGTGAGGAGGCGGAAGAGCGTAAGAAAGAACTGTTTCCATACAGTGGAGAGCCGATAGACCTGAACTTCCAGGATGTTGAACTGCGCTCAGTGTTACAGATCATAGCTGAAGTGGCTGAGCTGAACCTGGTGGTCAGCGACGAGGTGGATGGCAATATCACTTTGCGCCTGAAGAATGTTCCATGGGATCAGGCACTGGACATTGTGCTGCGCACCGAAGGTCTGGATAAGCGTATCCTCGGTAATGTGCTGCTGGTTGCCAAGGCGGAAGAAATCGCCAAACGTGAAGAGCAGGAGCTTGAAAACAGCAAGAAAATCGAAGAGCTGGCGCCACTGCAGACCCAGTACATTCAGGTGGATTTCCGAAAAGCATCGGACATGAAAACCCACTTGGAAGATGCCAAGTTGATCACGCCTGAGCGTGGCTTTGTAATGGCGGACGATGAGACCAACGTCCTGATGGTGCGTGATACCGAGAAGGCTTTGCAGGAGATTCGTAAGACCCTGCGTAAGTTTGACGTCGAAGTGGAGCAGGTGTTGATCGAGGCGCGTCTGGTGACCGCTCGCTCTTCCGTCACTAAGGACTTAGGGGTGAAATGGGGCTTCGGTTACGACAACAACGATGACAACGGCTTTAAGTTGAGTAGTGATATCGGCAACGTGGTGAGTGGCGGCGCGGTAGGGCCCACAGCAGGTAACCTGATGGTTGACCTGGGGGCTACCGTGACCAATCCGTCTTCTATCGCAATTGGTATTAAGCCCGGCAGTAGCTCGCTGCTGGCTCTGGAGCTGTCGGCGCTGCAGAGTGACGGTCAGGCAGAGATCATCTCCCAGCCGAAGATTGTGACCATGAACGGTAAAACGGCAAGCATCGAATCCGGTCGCGAGATTGCTTATCAGACCGTAGAAGATGGGGAGGTCAAAATTGAATTCAAGGATGTCGTGCTGCGTTTGGAAGTGACTCCGCGCATCAATCCTGGTGACCGAATCGCCATGGATTTGTTGATCAAGCAGGACTCTCTGGGTGAGACCACCTTCAATGGCCAGATCACTATTGATAACAACGAACTGGAGACGGCCGTGGTGGTCCCGGACGGTCAAACTATTGTCTTGGGAGGCGTGTTCCAGAACACCACCTCCGAGGTTGTAAATAAAACTCCGTTGTTGGGTGACCTGCCGGTACTTGGCAATCTTTTCAAGAACAAAGAGAATACAGGGGTAAAAACGGAACTCCTGATCTTTATTACGCCAAAATTGATTCGGGAGTCCCTGACCATCAACTAACGGGCTGACCGAATTGAATATCTTTCTAGTGGGGCCTATGGGTGCAGGTAAAAGCACCATAGGCCGTTTGCTTTCCCAGGAACTGAAAATGACCTATATCGATTCCGATCGCGAGATTGAGGAGCGCGCAGGCGCTGATATCCCGTGGATCTTCGATGTTGAGGGTGAAGACGGTTTCCGGGATCGTGAAGAAGCCGTGATCGGCGAACTGTGTCAGCGCGATAATATCGTGTTGGCCACTGGTGGTGGTGCCGTGCAGCGTGATGCAAACCGTGCCCACCTGCAGGGCGGGGGGTATGTGGTTTATCTTTATACCTCGGTTGAGCAGCAGCTGGAGCGCACCGCGCGGGACAAAAACCGTCCGCTGCTGCAAACAGAGAACCCTAAGCAGGTGCTCACCGATCTGCTGGCGCGACGCGATCCGTTGTATCGCGACGTATGTGACCTGCTGGTGCGTACCGACAAGCGCCATCCCCGTTCCGTTGTGACCGAAATTATCCGAAATTACCAGCAGCGCGTATAAGCGCTGCCCTATCGAGCCAATCCCACCTATGAGCGAAGCTATGAAAACACTGAACGTTGATCTTGGTGATCGAAGCTACCCGATCTTTATCGGCGAAGGCTTGCTGGACCAGGGCCTGATGCGCGAGCATATCCGCGGCAAGCAGGTGATGATCGTCTCCAACGAAACGGTGGCTCCGCTTTATCTGGAACGTCTGCAGGCGAGCCTGGGCGACGGATATCAGGTGGATACGGTTATTCTGCCCGACGGTGAACAGTACAAAAATCTGGATCAGATCAATACCATCTTTGATCAACTGTTAACCTGCCGCCATAACCGCACAACAACTCTGATTGCGCTGGGCGGCGGTGTAATTGGCGACATGACCGGTTTTGCGGCGGCGTGTTACCAGCGTGGCGTGGATTTTGTGCAGGTGCCGACAACGCTGCTGTCCCAGGTGGACTCCTCCGTGGGCGGTAAGACCGGTGTGAACCATCCGCAGGGCAAAAACATGATTGGCGCTTTTCATCAGCCGCGCTGTGTGGTGATTGATACCACGGTGCTGAATACCCTGCCTGAACGTGAGCTGGCAGCGGGCCTGGCTGAGGTGATCAAGTATGGCCTGATCTATGACGCGGAATTCCTGAGCTGGCTGGAAGCCAACATGGATGCGCTGAATAGCCGTGCACCGCAGGAGTTGATCCAGGCGATCTTCCGTTCATGTGAGGTGAAGGCAGAAGTGGTGGCACAGGATGAGAAAGAGTCTGGTATCCGTGCGCTTCTTAATCTGGGACACACCTTTGGGCACGCGATTGAAGCACACCAAGGCTACGGCCAGTGGTTACACGGCGAAGCGGTGGGGGCCGGTACTATGATGGCGACCGACCTGTCACACCGCCTGGGGTGGATCCCTCAAGCGGATGTCGACCGCGTGCGTATGATTTTGGAAGCGGCCAAGTTGCCGGTGATTGCTCCGGACAACATGAGCGAAGACGACTTCAAAAACCTGATGGCTGTGGATAAAAAGGTGATTGATGGCCAGTTGCGCCTGGTGTTGCTCAAGCAACTGGGCGAAGCAGTGGTTACGGCTGACTTCCCGGCGGCGCTGTTGGAAGAAACGCTGGCCGCTGGTGAACAGTTGGGTCGCTCTGACAACGCCTGAGGATCAATTTAGTGAGTGACGGACAATCCGTAATGACCACGCTAAGCAACACCGCGTATTATGAGCCGGAGTCGCGCCTGCAACTGGTCGATAAAGTCCGTCACCTGATCCGCTTTTCCGATTTCCTTCTGCTGCTGACTGGCGAAAACGGTGTGGGTAAAACCACCCTGCTGAAGCAGATCTCTCCCTCAACCGCTGATAACAGTGTTCATGCCTGTCTGATATCGGTGCTGGATGGCCTGTCATTGGGCACCTTGTTGTCTGGCTTGTTGGCCCAGTTGCCGAGCCACGGTAATTTTATCGACAACGATCAGGGTAAGCTTGAAGCGCTGAACGAACAGATCAAGGTGACCCGTGATCATGGCCAACGCCTGCTGATCATGGTGGACGATGCGGATCGCTTGTCCGACGAAGCCTTGGACCTGCTGATCAACCTGCAGCTGGCGCATGATAACAACGATGGCACCGCCCCTCAGTTGTTGCTGGTGGGGCAGCCGGAGCTGGCTGAACGTCTGGAAAACAGCCGCTGGCTGGACGCACTGGCGGGGCGTTACCATCAGTTGCCGCTGGAACCTTTTGCCGATGAAGAGATGAAGGAGTTTGTCCTGCAGGCGGTGCCGGGTGCGCGCATGATGTCCGAAAAAGATATCAATGCGATGGTTAAGCGTTCCGGGGGCTTTCCGGGGCATTTGAGCGGCGGTGCTCCCGCGAAGGCTAAACCGACAAAGAAACCAAAAGCGCAAAAAACCGACAAGGCTCCAAAGACGTTGCCGCCCGCGGCACAGGAGGCGCCTGGCGGACGTCGGGCGTTTCCACTCCCGCCATTGCATATGGGCGGCATAGCGCTTCTGTTGATTATGATCACCATTGCTGCAGCCTGGACCTTCGCCCCGGATGAGGCGCCAATCGTAACAGTTGATGCGGGCAGCAAACGGGTTAAAGTACCGCTTCATCTCTCTGTTCCCGGGCAGTCTAAAACGCTTGAGGTGTCTGAGCTGGATAAGCGTCTGGCTGAGCAGGAGGTGCGTCTGACGCAGGAGCCCGTCGCACCGGTTGCGGTTGCGCCGACACTGAATCCGGAGCCGGTGCTCACCGTTCAGGAAGCGGAGCCTCAGGCCGAGGTGCGGGCGGAAAGCAAGGTTGCAACGCCACCACAACAGCCTGAACCAGAGTTTGTATCAGTTATGGCTCAGTCGGAAATAGACACGCCAGCGTCTCTCAACGTGAAGGGCGGAGTGGTTGCTGACACTCCGGTTGAACCCGCCAGCGCGAAGGCGGAACGACCAAGAGAGCCAAAACCTGGTAAGCCGATTGTCGTAACACCGAAGGGTGTTACCCAGGAGAAACCAGCAGCGCAGACAGTGATAGTGTCAGCCGCTATAGAAGAGAAGACACCTGGACCGGAATCGGTTGCGATTACCGCCCCAAAACCGGCTGCGGCAACAATGCCGAAGGTTGTGGATCGCTCCGAGCCAGTACAAAAGCCGCTAGAGAAAGCGCCGGTAAAGCCTGAAAAACAGGCCGACGTTGCGTTGTCCGAAGGTCAGGTGCCGCGCAGTGCCCGAATTCTTGCCGATGAGAAGTTGCTGCTGGCCGAACCGGCGGGCAATTATACTCTGCAGTTACTGGGTGCGCGTGAGAAATCCAGCACTGAGCGTTTTGTGAGAACATACGCAGATCAGGACGGTTTGCGGGTCTTTGCCACCCTTTTTAAAGGTAAGCCGTGGTACGTAGTTGTGTACGGCTCTTATGCTGATCGAAAACAGGCGACAAATGCGGTTTCAGGTCTCCCTCAGGGTCTTAAAAAGCTGCGTCCATGGGCACGAAGCATGAAAGGTATCCATAGCGACATCCGCAAACGTTAGTCCTTTATAAACAATCACTTGCCTCTTTTTCGGGATGGTTTTCAGGGCCATTTCGAGCCCTCCTGCTTGTCTAAAATTTGTTCTTCTAGAGCTTCGTGTGTAAAATGGCTTCCCCTTTTTGTCTGCACTGCGCAACTGCAGCATAAGGGGCATTACGTAAGATATTGATTATAAAGAATTTTGAGTGAGGGCTTATGAGCAAGGGTCTTTATCGCCCCGGCGAGTTTAAGGATAACTGTGGCTTTGGCCTTATGGCACATATGCAGGGCCAGCCTAGCCACGATCTGCTGGAAAAAGCGATTGAAGCACTGGCCTGCATGACTCACCGAGGCGGTATCGCTGCTGACGGTAAGACAGGTGACGGTTGTGGCCTGTTGATGCAGAAACCTGACGGTTTCCTGCGCACCGTAGCAAAAGAAGAGCTGAATACCGAACTGGGTGAGCAGTACGCTGTAGGCATGGTTTTCCTGCCACGAGACGCCGCGTCCGCTCAGGCAGCTCGCGATGCTGTAAATGCAGCGCTGGAAGCTGAAGGTCTGGGAGTAACAGGTTGGCGTGTGGTTCCAACTGATGATAGTTGTCTGGGGCCTATCGCCAAAGACACCTTGCCTCAGATTGAGCAGGTATTTATCGCAGACGGTGGCAAAACCGAGCGCGAATTTGGTATTAGCCTGTATGTCGCTCGTCGTAAGGCCGAGATCGCAATGTCTGCCGACGAAGATTTCTACATTGCCAGTCTTTCCGACAAGGTCATCTCCTACAAAGGCCTGACCATGCCGGTTGACCTGCCAGTGTTCTTCAAAGATCTGGCAGACCCACGCCTGGAAACCGCGGTGTGTACGTATCACCAGCGTTTCTCTACCAACACGGCACCGCGCTGGCCGCTGGCTCAGCCGTTCCGCTTCCTGGCGCACAACGGTGAGATCAACACGGTTGAAGGTAACCGTAACTGGGCGAAAGCGCGTGCGAGCAAGTTCAAGACCGAGCTGCTGCCAAATCTGGATGAACTGCAGCCGATCGTAAACACCACCGGTTCCGACTCCTCCTCCATGGACAACATGCTGGAGTTCCTGCTGGTCGGTGGCGTGGATATCTACCGTGCGGTACGTATGATCGTGCCACCGGCATGGCAGAACGTAGATACCATGGATTCCGAACTGCGTGCATTCTACGACTACAACTCCATGCACATGGAGCCGTGGGACGGCCCTGCCGGTATGGTAATGACCGACGGTCGATACGCCGTATGTATGCTTGACCGCAACGGGCTGCGTCCATCCCGCTGGGTGATGACCAAGCAGGGTTACATCTGTACCGCATCTGAGATCGGTGTGTTCGATTACCAGCCAGAAGATATTGTGGCACAGGGCCGTGTAGGTCCAGGCCAGATCCTGGCAATCGATACGTCCAGCGGTGAAGTACTGCACACCGAAGATGTGGACAACCGCCTGAAGAAGGCACAGCCATACAAGAAATGGCTGAAAGAAAATGCCATGCGTCTGGAACAGACCATGAACCTGACTGAGGAGTCCCGCTCCTTCCGTGATATGTCTCCGGAAGAAGTGAAGACCCACATGAAGATGTTCCAGGTGACTTTCGAAGAGCGCGACCAGGTCCTGCGTCCACTGGGTGAAACCGGTATGGAAGCGGTAGGTTCCATGGGTGACGACAAGCCGATGGCGGTTCTGTCCAGCCGTGTGCGTTCCGTTTACGACTACTTCCGTCAGCAGTTCGCGCAGGTAACCAACCCGCCGATCGACCCGCTGCGTGAAGCGATCGTAATGTCTCTGGAAACCTGTATCGGTGCCGAGCAGAACGTCTTCGAAGAGACGCCGCAGCATGCTCGTCGTGTGATTCTGACCACGCCAGTGCTGTCTGCAAGCAAGTTCCGTCGTCTGCGTGACAACGATGTTGAAGGGTTCGACGTTGAGATCATCGATCTGAACTACAATCCGAACGACACTACTCTGGAAGACGCGATCGTTGCGATCGCGGATAAAGCCGAGCAGGCTGTCCGCAACGGCAAAGTTATCCTGGTGCTGTCCGACTCCGCAATCGCCCGTGACTGCCTACCAGTACACGCTGCGATGGCAACCGGTGCGGTACACCACCGTCTGGTAGAGAAAGGTCTGCGTTGTGATTCCAACATCGTTGTTGAGTCCGGCACTGTGCGTGACCCTCACCACTTCGCTGTCCTGTTCGGTTTCGGTGCGACCGCGGTGTATCCGTACCTGGCGTACCGCGTTCTGAACGACCTGTGCGCAAGCGGCGAACTGCCGATGGAACCGCTGGATTCCCACGAGAACTACCGTAAAGGTATCAACAAAGGCCTGATGAAGATCCTGTCCAAGATGGGTATCTCCACTATCGCCTCTTACCGTGGTGCACAGTTGTTCGAAGCGATTGGTCTGAGCAGCGAGATCGTTGATCTCTGCTTCAAGGGCGTAACCAGCCGCATCGAAGGCGCGCGCTTTGAAGACTTCCAGTACGAGCAGGGTCTGCTGGCGCAAGAAGCCTGGACTGCGCGTAAGCCGATTCAGGCCGGCGGTCTGCTGAAGTACAAGCACGACGGTGAATACCACGCCTACAACCCGGACGTGGTACGTACCATCCACGAAGCGGTTGAGTCCGGTAACTACGCGGTCTACCAGAAGTATGCTGATCTGGTGAACAAGCGTGGTGTTGCCACTATCCGTGACCTGCTGTCTCTGCGTAAAAACGTTAAGTCCATCTCCGTCGATGACGTAGAACCTGTTGAGAACATCTTCAAGCGCTTCGATTCTGCTGCGATGTCTCTGGGCGCACTGTCGCCGGAAGCGCACGAAGCGCTGGCGGTAGCGATGAACGAACTGGGTGGCCGCTCCAACTCCGGTGAAGGTGGTGAAGACGAAGCCCGTCACGGCACCATGAAGCGTTCCAAGATCAAGCAGGTAGCATCCGGTCGTTTCGGTGTAACCCCTGAGTATCTGGTTAACGCCGAAGTTATGCAGATCAAAGTCGCCCAGGGCGCGAAGCCGGGTGAAGGTGGTCAGCTGCCGGGTGGTAAGGTCAACAACCTGATCGCACGCCTGCGTTACTCCGTACCGGGCGTGACCCTGATCTCGCCGCCGCCGCACCACGATATCTACTCTATCGAGGACCTGGCGCAGCTGATCTTCGACCTGAAACAGGTTAACCCTGAAGGTCTGGTATCCGTGAAACTGGTATCCCGTCCGGGTGTTGGCACCATCGCGTGTGGTGTGGCTAAAGCCTATGCGGACCTGATCACCATCTCCGGTTACGACGGCGGTACTGCGGCATCCCCGCTGACCTCTATCCACTATGCCGGTTCCCCATGGGAGCTGGGTCTGTCCGATGCACACCAGTCCCTGCGTGGTAACCATCTGCGTGGCAGTGTCCGTCTGCAGACAGACGGCGGTCTTAAGACCGGTCTGGATGTGGTGAAGGGCGCGATTCTGGGTGCGGAAAGCTTTGGCTTCGGTACCATGCCGATGGTGGCGCTGGGTTGTAAATACCTGCGTATCTGTCACCTGAACAACTGCGCGACCGGTGTTGCAACCCAGAACGAGAAACTGCGTGAAGACTACTTCCGCGGTACCGTTGAGATGGTTAAGAACTTCTTCCGCTTTGTGGCAGAAGAGGCGCGTCAGTGGATGGCGCAGCTGGGTGTTCGCTCCATGGAAGAGCTGGTGGGCCGTGTTGACCTGCTGGAGATCCTGGATGGCGAAACCAATAAACAGAAGAACCTGGACCTGACCCCGATCGTTTCCGACGGTGGTGTGCCTGCGGAATACCCGCAGACCTGTCAGGTTGAGCGTAACGAACCATACGATCCGGCAACCCTGAACCAGCAGATGCTGGAGCTGACTCAGGTGGCGATCGAAGGCAAACAGGGCGGCGAGTGGTCTCTGACCATCACAAACTGTGACCGTTCTGTAGGTGCGCGTACCTCCGGTGCCATTGCGAAAGCACACGGTAACCAGGGGATGGCGGACCAGCCGATCACCTTCAAGTTCAAAGGGCATGCAGGTCAGTCCTTCGGTGTGTGGAACGCCGGTGGTCAAAGCCTGTACCTGGAAGGTGACGCCAACGACTACGTTGGTAAAGGCATGGCGGGCGGTAAGATTGTCCTGCGTCCATTTGACGAGGTGACTTACAAGTCCAACGAAACCTCAATTATGGGTAATACCTGTCTGTACGGTGCAACCGGCGGTAAGCTGTTTGCGGCGGGCTGTGCCGGTGAGCGATTTGCAGTACGTAACTCCGGTGTCCACGCGGTCATCGAAGGTGCCGGCGACCACTGCTGTGAATACATGACCGGCGGTCTGGTCACCGTACTGGGTCCAACAGGCTACAACTTCGGTGCAGGTATGACCGGTGGTTTCGCCTACGTACTGGATCAGGAAAATACCTTTGTGGATAACTACAACCACGAGCTGGTTGAGATCCACCGCGTCCATACCGAACAGATGGAAGCGTACAAGAACCACCTGCGCTCTGTGATCATCGAGTTTGTCAGAGAGACGGGCAGCGCCTGGGGTCAGGAGATCCTGGATAACTTCGACGACTTTATCGGTCGTTTCTGGCTGGTTAAACCAAAGGCGGCAAGCCTGGGTGACCTGCTGGACAACATGCGCAGCCGTCCTGAATAAACAGATTCGGGCGTTTTAATTAACAGGTGAAAGAGCAACGAGCGCCTGCCGCGGCAGGCGCCCAAATGAGGTGGGAACATGACTCAACGTTTGCAGAACGATTTCCAGTTCCTCGATGTGTCCCGAGAAGGACCGAGCAAGATTGAGGCGGACGTTCGTAAAAAGGAATTTGCCGAGATCTACGAACCGTTCAAAAAAGAAGATGCGGCTGAGCAGTCGCACCGCTGCTTGGAGTGCGGTAACCCGTATTGCTCCTGGAAGTGTCCGGTTCACAACCATATTCCGAACTGGCTGAAGCTGGTTTCCGAAGGCAACATCATTGAAGCGGCTAACCTGAGCCACCAGACTAACTCGCTGCCGGAAGTCTGTGGCCGTGTTTGTCCACAGGACCGTCTGTGTGAAGACGCGTGCACTCTGAATGATGGCTTCGGTGCCGTAACCATCGGTTCGGTCGAGAAGTACATCACCGACACCGCCTTTGCGATGGGCTGGCGTCCGGATATGTCTCACGTACCTGAGACTGACAAGAAAGTCGCGATCATCGGTGCAGGCCCTGCGGGTCTGGGCTGTGCTGACATCCTGGTACGCAACGGCGTTAAACCGGTTGTCTTCGATCGTAACCCTGAGATCGGTGGTCTGCTGACCTTCGGTATTCCAGAATTCAAACTGGAAAAGAACGTGATGACCCGTCGTCGCGAAGTGTTCGAAGAGATGGGCGTCGAGTTCCGTCTGGGCACTGAAGTGGGCAAAGATGTGACCATGCAGGACCTGATCGACCAGTACGATGCAGTGTTCTTAGGGATGGGTACCTACACCTACATGAAAGGCGGCTTCCCAGGTGAAGATCTGGACGGCGTGTTTGATGCGCTGCCATTCCTGATCTCCAACGTGAACAACTGTCTGGGTTACCCACAGGACGAAAACGGCTTCGTGGATATGAAAGGGAAGAAGGTTGTGGTTCTGGGTGGTGGTGACACCGCAATGGACTGTAACCGTACCTCGATCCGTCAGGGGGCTGAATCCGTAATCTGTGCCTACCGTCGTGACGAAGCGAACATGCCGGGCTCCAAGCGTGAAGTGGAAAACGCACGCGAAGAGGGTGTGCAGTTCATGTTTAACCGTCAGCCGGTTGAGGTTGTCGGTGAAAACGGCAAAGTGACCGGTATCAAGGTGGTATCCACCAAGATGGGTGAGCCGGATGAAAACGGCCGTCGCCGTGCGGAAGTGGTGCCAGGTTCTGAAGAGATCCTGCCTGCGGATGCAATCCTGGTGGCGTTTGGTTTCCGTCCAAGCCCGGCGCCTTGGTTTGCTGACTTCGGTATCGATCTGCACGAAGACGGTCGCGTAAAAGCACCGGAAGCGTCCCAATTCGCTTTCCAGACCAGCAACCCGAAAGTATTCGCCGGTGGCGATATGGTACGTGGTTCCGATCTGGTGGTAACCGCGATTGCTGAAGGCCGTAAGGCGGCCGAAGGGATCATGGATTACCTGGAAGTCTGATCCGGAACGACACTGAAAAGGGCCGCTTAGAGCGGCCTTTTTTGTAGTTTGCGATTTGTGTATACGTTCTTTGATCTGCTTCAGAAACCAATGCGCAAGTTGCAGCGCAATTCCTGCGCGAACTGAGTAGAATAGGCGCATTCGAATTACTTAACTGTTGGTATGGCTGAAAAAATGGCTGAATTGAAAAACGATCGTTTTCTGCGAGCGCTGCTGGGTGAGCCGGTAGACGTAACCCCGGTTTGGATGATGCGTCAGGCCGGACGTTATCTACCTGAGTACCGCGCAACCCGCGCCCAGGCGGGTGACTTCCTGAGTCTGTGTAAAAACAACGAACTGGCGTGCGAAGTCACCATTCAGCCGCTGGAGCGTTACGAGCTGGACGCTGCGATTCTGTTTTCCGACATTTTGACCATACCTGATGCGATGGGCCTGGGCCTGTACTTCGAGACCGGCGAAGGTCCGCGCTTCAAGAAGATCATCCGTACCGAACAGGACGTCGCTGATCTGCCGGTACCGAACGCTGCTAGCGATCTGGACTACGTGATGGGTGCCGTAAAAACCATCCGTCGTGAACTGAATGGCCGCGTGCCGCTGATCGGTTTCTCCGGCAGCCCCTGGACGCTGGCGACCTACATGGTTGAGGGTGGTTCCAGCAAGGATTTCCGTCATATCAAGCAGATGATGTACGCGACGCCTGAAATCCTGCATGAACTGCTGAACAAGCTGGCACAGTCCGTCACCGACTACCTGAACGAGCAGATCCGTTGTGGTGCGCAGGCGGTGCAGATTTTCGATACCTGGGGTGGCGCGCTGAGCGGTCCGATGTACCGTGAGTTCTCCCTGAAATACATGGAGCAGATCGTATCCGGTCTGATCCGTGAGCACGATGGTCGTAAAGTACCGGTGATCCTGTTCACCAAGAACGGTGGCCAGTGGCTGGAGCACATCGCAGATGCCGGTGCTGATGCGCTGGGTCTGGACTGGACCACCGACATCGGCAATGCACGTGCACGTGTTGGCGACCGCGTGGCCCTGCAGGGCAATATGGACCCAAGCGTGCTGTATGCACCGGAAGCCCGTATCCGTGAAGAGGTCGAGACCATCCTGGCCTCCTACGGCAGCGGCAGCGGCCACGTATTTAACCTGGGCCACGGTATCCACCAGTTCGTGGATCCGGCAGCGCCGAAAGTGTTCGTGGATGCGGTTCACGAGCTAAGCGCCAAATATCACCAGGCGTAAATTAAATAACAGTAAAAATTAAAGGGACTTATTTAGTCCCTTTTTTGAGGGCGGAGTATATCGCCCGGGCGTGCCAAGCCCCCCTTAATCTGAATAGAGTTAACGAAAGAAACATATGAACCCCCTTACGCCATTACTTGAAAGTAACCGCGAATGGGCTGAGAAAATCAGCCAGGACGACCCGCAATTTTTTGAGAAGCTAGCGCAGCAACAGGCACCGGAATACCTCTGGATCGGTTGCTCCGACAGCCGCGTGCCTGCCAACGAAATTGTAGGCATGCTGCCGGGCGAACTGTTTGTTCACCGCAATGTGGCCAACGTTGTGGTACACACCGATATGAACTGCCTGTCGGTAATCCAGTATGCGGTGCAGGTCCTGAAAGTTAAACACATCATGGTAGTGGGCCACTACGGCTGCGGTGGTGTGCAGGCGTCAATCGATTCCACGCCGCACGGCATGATCGATAACTGGTTGCGTAACATCCGAAGCGTATATAGCAAACACAGGGATCTGCTGTCTGCCTGGTCGGATTCGGAAAAAGAGCAGCTGGACCGCCTGTGTGAGTTGAATGTGATTGAGCAGGCATTAAACGTGTGTGAAACCACGATTGTGCAGGAGGCCTGGGCCAGCGGTCAGGAGCTGACTGTGCATGGTTGGGTGTATGGCCTGAACGACGGTCTGGTGAACGATCTGGAATTCAACGCCGCCAGTGCTATTGAGGTGGACGAGCAGTATCGTGTTGCATTGCGCAAGATTGAGTTACTGGGCGATATGATGAAGAAAAGTACGGATGAAGAAACGGACGCTAAAAACGCCCGTTCCCTGTGGGGTAAGCTGAATCAGCTGTTCCGCTGATTACTTAACCGCCGCCAGCGCCTGATCCAGGTCGGCGATCAGATCATCGATATGTTCAATGCCGATCGACAGGCGCACCATCTCAGGCGATACACCGGCAGAAGCCAGCTCTTCGTCATTTAGCTGACGGTGGGTGGTTTCAGCCGGGATCGATGCCAGGGACTTGCAGTCACCGATGTTCACCAGACGGGTGAATATCTGCAGCGCGTCGTAGAACTGACGGGTCGCTTCACGGCCCGCTTTCAGACCGAAGCTCAGGATGCCTGACGCATTGCCGTTCATGTATTTCTGTGCGAGCGCGTAATCCTTGTGGGTCTCCAGGCCTGCGTATTTCACCCAGCTCACCGCGTCGTGCTGTTCCAGGAACTGCGCGATTTTTTGTGTGTTCTCGTTGATACGCTCCATACGCAGGGACAGGGTTTCGATACCCTGAATCAGCAGGAAAGCGTTCATCGGCGACAATGCCGCACCCATGTTACGCAATGGTACTACACGACAGCGACCGATAAAGGCAGCAGGACCAAAGGCTTCGGTGTACACCACGCCGTGGTAGGACACGTCAGGGGTGTTCAACAGCGGGAAACGCTCAGCGTTGTCAGCCCATGGGAACTTGCCGGAATCAACGATCACCCCACCGATGGAGTTACCGTGACCGCCGATGTATTTGGTCGCCGCATGAACAACGATGTCGGCACCGTGCTCGATCGGGCGCCACATCGCCGGGCTTGGTACGGTGTTATCCACAACCAGCGGGATACCGTTGCGATGAGCGATCTCGGCCAGCTTCTCGATGTCTGCGATGCCGCCGGACGGGTTACCCACGGATTCACAGTACAGCGCCTTGGTTTTTTCGTTGATCTTGCTTTCGATCTCAGTGAAGTCGTCCTTGTTGGCAAAGCGTACTTCTATACCTTGGCGTGGCAGCGTGTGTGCGAACAGGTTATAGGTACCGCCGTACAGCTCTGAAGTGGAAACGATGTTGTCACCCACCTCCGCAATGGTCTGGATGGTGTAGGTGATGGCTGCCATACCAGAGGCTACTGCCAGTGCGGCAACACCGCCTTCCATCTCTGCAACACGCTTTTCCAGCACGTCCGTGGTTGGGTTCATGATGCGGGTGTAGATGTTGCCCTGTACTTTCAGGTCAAACAGGTCTGCACCGTGCTGGGCATCGTCGAATGCGTAGGAGGTGGTCTGATAGACAGGCACGGCCACGGCTTTGGTGGTTGGGTCCGGTTCGTAACCACCGTGTACGGCAATAGTTTCCAATTTCATCACTTCTATCCTCAGCCCCGATCTCAGGATCGGATTGTCGTTATATATTTATTCGGTTTATCGATTGTAGTGACTGCAATCCAGAAATAAAGAAGACTTTCAGCCGAACGATCCGATTTTGTAGAATGGGCAACTTGATCACCTGAGTGGAGAACGGCATGGCCCGGCAAAAAACGGCATACGTGTGCAACGATTGCGGTGCGGATTACAGCAAATGGCAGGGGCAGTGTACCGCTTGTCAGGCATGGAATACCTTGACGGAAGTCCGTTTGGCAAGTGCCACCAGTGGCAGTGCGTCCCGCAATGCGCGTTTTGACGGTTATGCGGGCGGTGCAGGACAGCAGAAGAGGGTAGTCAATCTCTCTGAAGTAAATCTGGAGGAGATGCCGCGTTTCTCCACCGCTTCGGTGGAGCTGGATCGCGTGCTCGGTGGTGGCCTCGTGCCGGGCTCGGCAATCCTGATTGGTGGCCATCCGGGCGCCGGTAAAAGTACCTTGTTGCTGCAGACGGTGTGTCACCTGGCGGCCAAGATGCCTGCACTTTATGTGACCGGTGAGGAATCTTTGCAGCAGGTGGCGTTGCGCGCCAATCGCCTGGGCCTGCCAACGGACCAACTGAAGATGTTGTCGGAAACCTCTGTCGAGCAGATCTGCGCCACCGCAGACCAGGTTAAGCCTAAGGTTATGGTGATCGACTCCATTCAGGTGATGCATGTGGCAGATGTCAGCTCCGCACCGGGGTCGGTGTCCCAGGTGCGAGAGGGGGCGGCTTATCTGACCCGTTATGCCAAACAAACCGGCACCGTCTTGTTCCTGGTGGGCCATGTGACCAAAGACGGTAGTCTCGCTGGTCCGAAGGTGCTGGAGCATATGATCGACTGTTCCCTGCAGCTGGAGGGCTCGTCTGATTCCCGCTTCCGGACCCTGCGTTCCCATAAGAACCGCTTCGGTGCGGTGAATGAACTGGGGGTGTTTGCAATGCTGGAGAACGGCCTGAAAGAGGTACGTAATCCCAGCTCTATCTTCCTGCAGCAGTCGGAAACGCCAAGTCCCGGCAGCGTGGTGATGGTCGTTTGGGAAGGTACCCGGCCGTTGCTGGTGGAGATTCAGGCGCTGGTGGACGAATCCCATATGAATAATCCCCGTCGTGTTGCGGTAGGTCTGGAGCAGAACCGTCTGGCAATGTTACTGGCCGTACTGAATCGCCATGGCGGCTTGATGACAGGCGATCAGGATGTATTTGTGAACGTAGTGGGTGGCGTCAAGGTCCTCGAGACAGGGGCTGACCTGGCGTTGCTGCTGGCGGTGGTATCCAGCTTCCGAGACAGTGCGTTGCCGCAGGACCTGATGGCGTTTGGAGAGGTGGGATTGTCGGGTGAAATCCGCCCGGTACCCAACGGTCAGGAGCGCATCCGCGAAGCTGCGAAACATGGCTTTCGTCGGGCTATCGTGCCGAAGTCCAATATGCCTAAAGAGCGGATCGACGGGATGGAAGTTGTGGGTGTGACCTGCCTGTCAGAGGCATTGGATGCCATCTGACGGGCAAGGATTAAACAACCATGTTATGGATTGGGCATGAGGTGTTCAAGCTCGCGTTTCAGCAGCGTCTCATCGCCCAGGTTGAGCTCAACCAACCGGTGCAGGTGGGTTGCACAGTCGATGTCCAGTCGCTCGATATGAAAACCGTAGAGATCATCGCGATGGTGGGTCAGTACCGCAGGAATATGCAAAATGTTGTCGCCGATATGAATACGGGCTTCAACTTCAGCGCCTTGTTGAATCGCCAGAGAAACATTGCTCTGGACTAACAAACCATTGAATGAAATATCCATCAACTGCACTGACTGCTGCTGACCTGCATGGCAGATCTCCGTCTGTGCATCGAAGTGGATACGGGTAAAGCGTCGACGGTCGCCTGATACATCGCTTGCAGTCACAACCTGCTCCTTCTTGTTCTCGAGTGTCATCATATTAGCAGCATATTTTCTCAGTGAGGAAACCGGGTGGTGGGAATCTTCCAAAGATCAAACATCCCATGCTTATGTCACATGAACGTTATTTTAGAATTTATTGGTATATGACTTGCCTCGTCGTTTCAGGCTCGTTTCAGGAAGCGTTTCTAACATGACAAGCACATTCAACGACACCCGAGGAAAACATCATGAAAGCGCTAACGTCTGCAATTGCACTGGGTTTGGTTCTGGCTTCCGGTACCGCTGTGGCTGCTAACACTTATGGTGTGCAGAGTGACCAGGAATTCACAACTGGTGGCACCAACTTCCAGAGTGCTACTCAGTATGTGGATAACGAAGTTGTCGAGCTGGACGGTGCGGTATTCGATTCTCTCGAGAGTACTGTTTACGACGCAGATCTGTATCGTGGCAGCAACTAACACCTGGTCTTAGTTATCCACAGGGAAAAGGCTGTACAACGCAGTACGGCTTTTTCTATTTTCCTGCATGCAATATGCCGCAAGAATCCCGTCCTTTCAGCCTGATTTCATATCCGGCATCTATGTAGAGACTAAGACCCGTCTTTTTACGATGCCTTTTGGCTGAGGGCTTACCTATGAAGCTTCTTTGTTCGATCCTTTTGTGCCTGGGAGTCACTTTGACAGTGCAGGCCTATCCATTGCCACCAGACCCGCCAAGCGTTGAGCCGTTTGGGGAGCTGTTGTTAGCGACCCATTACCTTGACCGCAAGGAGGTCTATTTTCTCGGGCGGGAAGAGATGCGTGAAATGGATGAAGACGATCACGACAACGCGATGCCAAAACAGCCAAATATATATGATCCGGAACTGTATCGGGGGCGTTAGTATCCCCGGCAGTATCTGAATACGGATGATTTTTATTGTGGTTTTGCGTTCAGGGCTTAGCTTGCAAGGTGTGCTAGTTTAGAAAAACGGAAGTAGATAATCAGGGGCAGACACAAAAAAGGGCGCATCGATGTGCGCCCTTTCGTGTTTTCAGATCGATTAACGGTCTGCCATACGCTTGTATTTGATGCGCTCTGGCTGGTGCTCTTTACCGTAACGACGTTTGTAGTCTTCCTGGTACTCGCTGTAGTTACCTTCGAAGAACTCAACCTTGGATTCGCCCTCGTACGCCAGCATGTGGGTACAGATACGGTCCAGGAACCAACGGTCGTGCGAGATCACTACCGCGCAACCCGGGAAGGCCAGCAGCGCTTCCTCAAGCGCACGCAGGGTTTCCACGTCCAGGTCGTTGGTCGGTTCGTCAAGCAGCAGCACGTTGCCACCTTCTTTCAGCAGCTTCGCCATGTGCAGGCGGTTGCGCTCACCACCGGACAGGTCTTTCACGAACTTCTGCTGGTCGCCGCCTTTGAAGTTGAAACGGCCGCAGTATGCACGGGAAGACGTGGTGTAGTTACCCACCACGATGTTGTCCTGACCGTCGGAGATCTCTTCGAAGACAGTCTTACTACCGTCCAATTCGCGGCTCTGGTTTACATACGCCAGCTCTACGGTGGAGCCCAACTCGATAGAACCGGTATCCGGGGTCTCTTCGCCAGTGATCATCTTGAACAGTGTGGATTTACCCGCACCGTTACCACCGATAATGCCGACGATCGCACCCTGTGGGATGGAGAAGCTCAGGTCTTCGAACAGAACCTTGTCACCGAACGCTTTAGAAATACCGTTGGCTTCGATAACTTTTTCACCCAGACGTGGACCCGGTGGAATGTAGATCTCCTGGGTTTCGTTACGGGTCTGGAACTCCTTGGACTGCATCTCTTCGAACTGCTTCAGACGCGCCTTGGACTTGGACTGACGACCTTTCTGGCCCTGCTTAACCCACTCCAGCTCGGACGCAACAGACTTGCGGTGTGCCGCCTCCTGCTTCGCTTCCATCTCCAGACGTTTCTCTTTCTGTTCCAGCCAGGAAGAGTAGTTGCCTTCGTACGGGATACCGCGACCGCGGTCCAGTTCCAGAATCCAGCCAGCTGCGTTGTCCAGGAAGTAACGGTCGTGGGTAATCGCTACCACGGTGCCCGGGTATTCCTGCAGGAAACGCTCGATCCAGGCAACGGACTCTGCATCCAGGTGGTTGGTCGGTTCGTCCAGCAGCAGCATGTCTGGCTTATCCAGCAGCAGACGACACAGGGCTACACGGCGGCGCTCACCACCGGAGAGGTGTTCGATCTTTGCATCCCATGCCGGCAGACGCATCGCATCAGCCGCACGCTCCAGTGCAGTGTCCAGGTTGTGGCCATCCTTCGCCTGAATCAGGTTTTCGAAGTGTGCCTGTTTCTTTGCCAGCTCGTCGAAGTCTGCGTCCGGTTCTGCGTAGGCCGCGTACACCGCGTCCAGACCTGCCAGCGCCTCTTTAACATCGGCAACGGCTTCTTCAACAACTTCGCGTACGGTTTTGGATTCGTCCAGCTTTGGTTCCTGTTCCAGGTAACCCACGTTGATGCCTGGCATCGGGCGAGCTTCACCGATGTACTCCTGGTCAACACCCGCCATGATGCGCAGCAGGGTGGATTTACCCGCGCCGTTCAGGCCCAAAACACCGATCTTGGCGCCCGGGAAGAAAGAGAGGGAGATGTCTTTAAGGATTTCGCGTTTTGGCGGAACAATTTTGCCAACGCGATTCATGGAATAAACGTACTGTGCCATTCGCTCAGAACCTGTCAGTGAATCAAGATGCGGGAATTTTAAACGATTGGGGCTATTAAACGCCAACTTGATACCGATCAAATAAGCCAGTGGCATGATTTTTCTTGCGAGCTATGCTCATAGCAGGAGTGGTCAATAAACAACCAGATAGTTCGGAGGAACCCCAAATGAAAGAGCTGGCTCCTTTTAACAGCCTGTTTGATGATGCGTTTTTCAGCGACTTTTTCCGTAACCGTCGTGGCAGTGGGGAGACGATGCCTGCTATCGATGTGAAGGAAGATGATGAGGGCTATCACATCAAAGCGGACCTGCCGGGTGTGGAGAAAGATGACATCAAGGTAACCCTGGATAACGGTGTGTTAAGCGTGACAGCGGAAACCCGCAAGGAGGAGTCGGAAGAGAAGGAGGGCAAGGTGATTCGACGTGAACGCCATGTCGGGCGTTACAGTCGTTCAATGTCTGTCGGTCGTGATATCGATCCTTCCGCCATCAAGGCAAGCTTCGAAAACGGTGTGTTGTCGTTGGATCTACCTAAGCTGGAACAGCAGCCACCGGAAAGCACTCATATCCGCATCGAATAACCTTAATTCGGTTGTGTCGCTCAAAGCCCTGCAGCCATTGCGGGGCTTTTTGTATATGAATCTCACTGAAGAATTTTTGAGGTCGTTTCAAGTGATGAAAATGTCGCATTCGGATATAATGCGCGTTTTCCAAAAAGCTGTATCAGGTTGACCCGGCCAAGCCGGTAGCCGACAACTGCACAGTCGCCCCAACCTGGACACTTCTATACCTACCTTAGGGGACCGCCACACCATGTTTAGCAAAGATATGTCGATCGCTGATTTTGATGCTGACCTGTACGCTGCAATGCAGTCCGAGGCTACACGTCAGGAAGAGCACATCGAGCTTATCGCTTCTGAGAACTACACCAGCCCGCGCGTAATGGAAGCGCAGGGTTCCGTACTGACTAACAAATACGCTGAAGGCTACCCGAACAAGCGTTACTACGGTGGTTGTGAGTACGTTGACGTGGTTGAGCAGCTGGCTATCGACCGCGCGTGTGAACTGTTCGGTGCGACTTACGCAAACGTTCAGCCTCACTCCGGTTCTCAGGCAAACGCCGCCGTATACATGGCGCTGTGCCAGCCGGGCGACACGGTTCTGGGCATGAGCCTGGCACACGGTGGTCACCTGACCCACGGTGCCAGCGTGTCTTTCTCCGGTCGTATTTACAACGCGGTACAGTACGGTTTGAATCCGGAAACCGGCGAGATCGATTACGCAGAAGTCGAGCGCCTGGCGGAAGAGCACAAGCCGAAAATGATCGTAGCGGGTTTCTCTGCATACTCCCGCGTGGTTGACTGGCAGCGTTTCCGTGACATCGCGGACAAAGTGGGCGCATACCTGTTTGTAGACATGGCGCACATCGCAGGTCTGGTTGCTGCAGGCGTATACCCAAGCCCGCTGCCATTTGCAGATGTTGTAACCACGACTACCCACAAAACACTGGGCGGTCCACGTGGTGGTCTGATCGTGTCTGCTAACGCTGACGAAGAGCTGCAGAAGAAGCTGAACTTCGCTGTATTCCCTGAATCTCAGGGTGGCCCGCTGATGCACATCATCGCGGCTAAAGCAGTATGCTTCAAAGAAGCGCTGGAAGATGAGTGGAAAGCGTACCAGGCTCAGGTTGTTAAAAACGCACAGGCGATGGCTGAAACCTTTATCGCACGTGGTATCAACATCGTTTCCGGCGGAACTGACGATCACCTGTTCCTGGTTGACCTGATCGACAAGGACATCACCGGTAAAGATGCTGACGCAGCCCTGGGCCGTGCAAACATCACCGTGAACAAGAACTCCGTACCAAACGATCCGCGTTCTCCGTTCGTTACCTCCGGTCTGCGTATCGGCTCCCCTGCGATCACTCGTCGTGGTTTTAAAGAGGAAGAGTCTATCCAGTTGACGAACTGGATCTGTGATGTCCTGGAGGACATCAACAACGAAGAGACTATCGCCAAGGTTAAAGAGCAGGTGAAAGACCTGTGTGCACGTTACCCGGTCTACAAGTAATACCGGAAAGCCTGTACAATCCGGGGGCGGCCAATAGGTCGCCCTTTTTATTTGTGGGTAGATAACCGTTTTATCGCTGTTTGTTGTCTGCTCTTTCGCTCTTTTTTGACAGGAAACGGCCATGCATTGTCCATTTTGTGCTGCGAACGAAACCAAGGTTGTGGACTCCCGTCTGGTTGCTGAAGGCCAGCAGGTCCGCCGTCGTCGCGAATGCACCCACTGTCACGAGCGATTTACCACCTACGAAGCCGCCGAACTGTTGATGCCGCGCCTGATCAAGGCCGACGGCTCCCGCCAGCCATTTGATGAAGACAAGCTTCGTGCCGGTATTCACCGCGCGCTGGAAAAACGTCCCGTCTCCATGGAAGAGTTTGAGGCGTCCATCAACCGGATCAAACACCGCCTGCGTGCGACAGGTGAGCGTGAACTGCCATCGCGTCAGGTAGGTGAAGAGGTGATGTCTGAACTGCGCAAGCTGGATGAAGTGGCATATGTGCGCTTTGCCTCCGTGTATCGTAGTTTTCAGGACATCAATGAATTTAAAGAAGAGATCGATCGCCTTTCCGCTGATCAGGATACGACAGAGGATCAGGGGTGAGCACATTTTCCATGGCTGACCGCCGCTGGATGGCGCGCGCAATTCAGCTTGCCGATCAGGGGCGTTACACCACCCAGCCGAATCCACGTGTCGGTTGCGTTATCGTGCGTGACGGAGAGCTGATGGGTGAGGGATACCATGTGCGTGCCGGTGAAGGGCACGCTGAGGTGAATGCCCTGCGTATGGCCGGTGATCTGGCCTGCGGTGCAACGGCGTATGTCACCCTCGAACCCTGCAGTCACTTTGGTAAAACACCTCCGTGTGCTGAAGCGCTGAAGAGCGCGGGTGTCGCACGGGTGGTATCGGCGATGGTTGACCCGAATCCACAGGTGGCCGGGCGTGGTATCCGTATTTTGCAGGATGCCGGTATCGACGCCTCCTATGGTTTGCTGGAAGCCGAAGCCAAGTTGCTTAATCCAGGCTTTATCAAGCGCATGGAGCAGGGCTTGCCTTATGTGCGTGTGAAGACCGCCAGCAGCCTGGATGGCCGTACAGCGATGCAGAGTGGTGAATCCCAATGGATTACCGGTGCGGCCGCACGCAGTGACGTACAGCGTCTGCGCGCGCAAAGTTCTGTCATCGTGACTGGTGTGGATTCTATTTTGCACGATGACTCATCGCTCACCGTCCGTGAGCATGAGCTGCATATCGAAAACGCCGCTCAGGCTGCGGAGAAACAGCCTCTGCGTGTAGTGATGGACAGTCAGCTGCGTATGCCGCTACAGGCTAAGATCCTGACGCAACCAGGACGTACACTGATTGCCACCCTGAGTGATGATGCAGAGAAGATTGCGGAGCTGGAAGCCGCAGGCGCTGAAGTGGTTCGTTTTGACGCTGATAATGGGCGTATATCCATTGCCGCGCTGCTGCGACATCTGGCAAGTGCAGAACAGTGCAACGAGCTGTTGGTGGAAACCGGCGCAACGTTGGCTGGCGCCTTTATCCGTGCCGGTGTGGTCGACGAGCTGGTGGTCTATCAGGCGATGACCCTGTTGGGCTCCGATGCGCGGCCGATGTATGAACTACCTTATACACAGATGGCACAGCAGATTCGCATGCAACTGCTGGACAGCCGGATGCTGGGCGATGATCTTAAACTGACGCTACGCCCCGTGTTGGCTGAGAGTAACGAGAGTAATTAATGTTTACTGGAATTGTTGAAGCTGTGGGTACAATCGCCGCTGTGGAAGAGCAGCAGGGCGACCTTCAGCTTTATATCCGCACCGGTGATCTGGATCTGGCGGATGTGAAGCTGGGCGACAGTATCGCCGTGAACGGAGTCTGCCTGACGGCTATTGATCTGCCGGGCGATGGTTTCTGGGCGGATGTATCCCGTGAAACCCTGACGCATACCCGTTTTCCATCGCTGGCAGTGGGCGAGAAAGTGAACCTGGAAAAGGCGCTGATGCCAACCAGTCGACTGGGTGGACACATTGTGACCGGCCACGTGGACGGTCTGGGTGAGGTGGTTGATCGCCGCGACGATGCCCGTTCGGTGCGCTTTACCATCAAGGCGCCGTCATCATTGGGGCGTTACATCGCAGGTAAGGGATCGATCACCGTGGACGGTACCAGCCTGACCGTGAACGCGGTGAATGGCGACCTGTTCGAGCTGAATATAGTACCGCACACGGTGCAGGAAACGATTATCGATCATTACGTGCCGGGCCGACAGGTACATCTGGAAGTGGATATTATCGCTCGCTACCTAGAGCGAATGCTGGGCTACCGTAGCGCAGAACCTGAGGAAGAGTCTCAGGAAAGCAGTGGCGGCCTGACACTGGATAAGTTGGCAGAATTCGGATTTACAAACCGCAGAAGCGGATGAGACTAGAGCAATGAAACTGAATACAACTCAGGAAATTATCGACGATATCCGTCAGGGCAAAATGGTTATCCTGATGGACGACGAAGATCGTGAGAATGAAGGTGATCTGGTGATCGCGGCCGAGATGGTGCGCCCGGATGATATCAACTTCATGGCAACCCACGCGCGTGGTCTGATCTGTCTGACTCTGACCCGTGAGCACTGTGAAAAGCTGAAGCTGCCTTTGATGGTGCAGAGCAACGGCGCACAGTTCTCTACTAATTTCACCCTGTCTATCGAAGCGGCAACGGGTGTGACTACGGGTATCTCCGCGGCTGACCGTGCGCACACCGTGCGTGTGGCGGTGAAAGAAAGTGTGCAGCCGGAAGACATAGTTCAGCCGGGTCACATCTTCCCGCTGATGGCACAGCCAGGTGGTGTGCTGAGCCGTGCCGGTCACACAGAAGCAGGCTGTGACCTGTCCCGTCTGGCAGGCCTGACCCCAGCGTCTGTGATCGTTGAGATCATGAATGAAGACGGCACCATGGCGCGCCGTCCGGACCTGGAGAAGTTTGCTGAAAAGCACAACCTGAAGATTGGTACCATCGCGGACCTGATTCACTACCGCACCACTAACGAACACACCGTTACGCGTGAAAGTGAAGGTGTATTGCCAACGGAATTTGGCAATTTCAACTACATCACTTACCGTGATGAGATTCAGAATTGCACGCATCTGGCGCTGACACTGGGTGAGGTGGAACCGGAGAATCCAACCATGGTCCGTGTTCATATCCGCAACGAAGTGATGCGTGATGTGGTGGGTGCTGCGCAGGGTGACGAGCGCAAATGGACTGTGCGTAAGGCGCTGCAACGTGTTGCCGAAGAAGGTAACGGCGTTGTTCTGCTGCTGGATACCGGTAACCGTATCGACCTGGGCGAAGCGCTGGAAGGCGTGTTGGTCGGTAAGAAGAAATCGAAAGTGGATGTGAGCTCTTCCGGTGCCTACCTGACAGTGGGTACGGGTTCTCAGATCCTGCGTGATCTGGGTGTGCGCAAGATGCGCCTGCTCAGCTCCCCGATGAAGTTTAATGCGATCTCCGGTTTTGATCTGGAGATTGAAGAATATATTCCTTGTGAAGAGTAAGCTGGATAAGAATCATGGCAGTGAAAACGTTTGAAGGCGATTTTATCAGCGGCAACGGCAAATACGCGATCGTAGTTGGCCGTTTCAACGCATTCGTAGTTGAGAGCCTGCTGGAAGGCGCGATGGACACTCTGAAGCGTCACGGAGTCGACGAAGATAACATCCGTGTAATCCGTGTACCGGGTGCATTTGAGATCCCTCTGGCAGTGAAGAAAGTTGCTGAGCAGGGCGATGCAGACGCGATCATCGCGCTGGGTGCGGTTATCCGTGGTGGCACACCTCACTTTGAATATGTGTCTGGTGAAGCATCAAAAGGTGTAGCGCAGGTATCTCTCGAATACAGCCTGCCGGTTGCAAATGGCATCCTGACTGTAAACAGCATCGAACAGGCGGTTGAGCGTTCCGGTACCAAGATGGGCAACAAAGGCGAAGAAGCTGCCCTGTCTGCGCTGGAGATGGTTAGCCTGCTGCGTAAACTTGAGGTCTGAGTGCAGATGAGCGACAACACTGCGCCGAAACCAAAGAAAAAAGTATCCCTGACCGAACAGCGTCGCGCGGCACGCAGTTTTGCCCTGCAGGCACTGTACCAGTGGCAGATCGCCGGACAGCCGGTTAACGAGATCGATGCTCAGTTCCGCGTGGACAACGAAGCGGAGATGCGCAACACCGACAAGCGCCTGTTCTCTGAACTGCTGACCGGTGTTGCCAGCCGCAAGAGCGAGCTGGACGAGCAGTTCAAGCCGTTCCTGGACCGTGAACTGGACGACCTGGATCCGGTTGAGCTGGCTGTGCTGCGCATCGGTGCGTACGAGCTGATCCATCGATTGGAAGTGCCTTACCGCGTAGCAATCAACGAGAGTGTTGAGCTGGCGAAGATCTTTGGCGCAACCGAAAGTCACCGATACGTCAACGGTGTGCTGGACAAGCTGGCACAGCGTGTACGTATGGCTGAGGTGAAAGCCCGGTCTTCCCGATAAGTAAGGGTTCGCGATGAGCAACTCCTCCCTCGGCGAGTTCGAGCTGATTCGGCGCTACTTTGCAGAGGCATCTACCGATGCCTCTGTTGCGCTTGGGATCGGCGACGACTGTGCATTGCTGATTCCGGAATCCGGCGAGGCAATGGCCGTATCGATCGATACCCTGGTCGAGGGTACCCACTTTTTGCCGGGCACACCGCCCGCGCATCTTGCCACTCGATTGCTGGGTGCGTCTGTAAGCGACTTGGCCGCAATGGGCGCACGTCCCGCCTGGTTTACCCTGGCGCTGACATTGCCTGATGCCACGGAAGAATGGCTGGAGCCGTTCGCGGAAAGCCTGATTAATACTGCGAGGCTGCTGAATATTCGTCTGGTGGGTGGTGACACCACCCGTGGACCCCTGAGCCTCTCTGCCCAGGTGCACGGTTTTGTGCCTGTGGATAAGGCCTTAAAGCGACAGGGGGCCCAGGTTGGTGATCTGATCTGTGTAACCGGTACATTAGGCGACAGTCGTGGTGGTCTGGAAACGCTGCTCAAGCATGATGCTGAGAGTAATTTGGTCCGCCACCTCCAGAAACGTTTCTATGCGCCAACCCCGCGACTGAAAACCGGGATGGCACTGCGGGGGCTGGCAACCAGCTGTGTGGATATCTCAGACGGTGTGCAGGCTGATCTGGGGCACCTGCTGGAAAATTCTTCTTTTGGCGCGGATATAGAGCTGAGTGCTCTGCCTGTTTCCGAGCAACTGGAAGCGTACGCAGGGATAGAGCAGGCGCGTCATTGGGCCTTAAGCGGCGGTGAGGATTTCGAGTTGTGCTTTACGCTGCCCGCCACTGAACGGGATGTAATCCGGGATCTGCCCGAACCGGTGACGATCATCGGTCAGATCAGTGCCGAACCGGGTATTCGTATCGATGGCCAGATGGCGAGCGGTAGCGGCGGATATGACCATTTTGCCAAGGATTAATCATGAATGTAGTACCACCGTCGGTCTGGCGTAATCCTGTCCACTTTCTCGCCTTTGGTCTTGGTAGTGGTGCAGCCCCCTTCGCGCCGGGTACCTTTGGTACGCTGGCCGCCATCATCCCCTATTTCTGGTTTCAGACCCTCTCCCTGCCTGCCTATGCCCTGATGCTGCTGGTGACCACCTTGGTGGGAATCTGGCTGTGTGAGCGCACCTCCTCTGATATTGGCGTTCACGACCATGGTGGCATCGTCTGGGATGAGTTTGTGGGTTTCTGGATCACTATGTTTGCAGCACCCTCCGGGCTGATCTGGATCCTGGTGGGTTTTCTCTGGTTTCGTTTGTTCGATATCCTCAAGCCTTGGCCCATACGCTGGGCGGACAAACAAGTGTCAGGCGGCTTGGGCATTATGCTGGACGATATTCTGGCGGGGATCTACGCATGGATTGCGCTGCAGGCCACGTTTTGGGGTTCCGGTATAGCGTTAGGTGAAATAGTTCTAAGTAGTACCTGACCTTTCAGGTTGGTTTCAGGTTGCTCCTCTAACTTTATCTTCGAGACTTCTAAACAATCTTGGAGAGCCGTCATGAAAACTATCGCTAAACTGTTCGCTGCTGCATTTGTTAGTGTTGTAATGCTGACCTCTCAGGTATTTGCTGCTGGTTCTTTGTATCCACTGGATGGTTGGGATCACTCACAGGAAGGTCATATGTCTGCTGATTTCGACGAAACCATGGACGACATGGATAAAGGTCAGTAAGTTAACTGAGATTGGAGAGCGATCATGAAAACTGCTTTGAAAATTGTGTCAGCCGCCTTTGTGGGTGCTGTTCTGTTGACCTCTCAGGCATTTGCAGCATCAGGCTCACTGTATGGTCTGGATGCATGGGAACATGGTCAGGAAGGTCACATGGCTGCCGATTCTGATATCAAGTTGGATTCGCTTAACAGTGCCGGCGGCGGTAATGTTGAAGATCCATGGGGTGTGGATATCCACTCCAACTAAACTCCGTGAGAAAACTGCTACAGTAGTATACTGGTGGGCCCTGTTGTAAGGGCCTACTGCATTTATAGCTGATGTATTTCAAGGACCCACCTAGTCAAATTGGGGAGGTTTATTTATGAGCCACTTTAGACGCATGATGCTGGCAGCCCTGATCACATTGGGTGGATTCTCTGCGTTGTCGGCCCAGGGGGTGAGCAGTATACCCGGCACCGGTGTCGATTCCTCAATGCCGATTACAAGTATGGAGCGCCTGGACGCTGAACAGTGTCGCGTGTTGGCAGAATCTGGTGTCATTCTGTCCATGATGGAGTTGATGGACCGGGTGAAAATGCTCACAGATGGACATATGCTGGATACAGCCCTGATCAAGCAGGGTGATATGTACATCTATGAAATGGAAGTTGCGGGTAAAGACGGTGTGGTGCGCATGCTGTTGGTAGACGCCCGTACAGGAGACATGATCAAGGAGAAGTAACTCGCTATGAGGGTACTACTGGTAGAGGATGATCCCCAGTTGGGGCCTGATTTGCGGGAAGAGCTGTTGCGCTCAGGTTACGCTGTTGATCTTGCCGACAACGGCATCGACGGAGAAGCGATGGGATACGAAGATATCTACGATCTCGTTGTGCTCGATCTGGGTCTCCCCCTGCGCTCTGGTCTTGAGGTGCTGCGCAACTGGCGTAAGCGTCGTAACAATATCCCTGTGTTAATTCTGACTGCACGGTCTGCCTGGCAAGAACGTGTGGATGGCTTTGAAGCCGGTGCCGACGATTACCTGGGCAAACCTTTCCATACCGAAGAGCTTCTGGTGCGGATGACCGCACTGTTGCGTCGTGCCAATCAGCAGATCAGCAGTACCCTTGAAGTCGAAGGGTTGGCGCTGAACGAGAAAACCCAATCGGTAACCCTTAATGGGGTCGAAGAGGTTGCGTTGACGGGGACCGAGTACCGTCTGTTGCGTTACTTTATGCACAACCCTTCCCGTGTACTTTCAAAGCTGCAGCTGGTTGAACACCTCTACGATGACGGTGCTGAAAATGACAGCAATGTCATCGAGGCGTACATCAAGATGCTGCGCAAGAAGATTGGCAAAGAGCGTATCCAGACCAAGCGTGGTCAGGGGTATGTATTCGTGCCGAATCTCTGAGTCTGTTTATGCTGAACTCCATCCAGACGCGCCTCAACAGTGGATTCTTACTGGTATCGATCGTGGCGATCGTGGTGCTCTGGTTGGCCAACAGCTGGTACCTGCGCCAAACCGCCTATGACTTCATCAGTGCGCGTCTGTCCAGTGATGCCTATACGATCCTGCGTGCTGTTGAGATGGATGGTAAAGGCGGCTGGCGGGTAAACAGTGAGTTGATCGACCCGGTGTATCTGCAGCCGATGTCCGGGCACTACTTCCAAGTGAAGGTGAACGATCAATGGCTCTATTCGCGTTCGCTCTGGGACGAGATGATCCCGACCGTTGAAGGAGAGGATATCGGGCAGGAGTATGTGCGCCGCGTGATAAAAGCGGGACACCCCTGGCTGGTCCTTAATCAGGCGTTCATGAAGGCAGGGTTGAAAGTGCAACTGGTGCTGGCAGAGGACGTTGAGCGTATCGATCAATCGTTGCAGAAGCAGGGATGGGCGGTTGCCGGCACCGGTATGATTTTCCTTGTTGTACTGCTGGTCGTACAGGCGATGATCATTCGCAGTGGTCTGCGTTCTCTGATGGGGGTGCGCAGTGATATTGCCCGTCTGAAGCAGGGGGAGGTGCGACAACTGTCCCATGTGAATACTAGGGAAGTGGATCCGCTGATTACCGAGATCAATTACCTGGTGCAGGCGATGGAATTGCGTTTGCAGCGTTCGCGCAATGCCGTCGGCAACCTGGCCCACGCGGCAAAAACCCCGCTTACCGTGCTGGACCGTCAGATTGAGGCGCTGAAACCGAGAGAGCCAGGTTTGGCTGAGGATATGCGTGAGCAGTCAGTACGTTTACGTGATCTGATGCAGCGAGAGTTGACCCGTGCCCGTATTGCCGGAGCAGCACTGCCTGGGCAACGTATCTATCTGCTGCCGGAAATGGATAAATTGCTGCGCACGCTGAAAGCGATCTACCGGGACAAAGGCCTGAGTTATCGACAGCGCGTCAGTGACAAAATTTACTTTCCCGGTGAGCGTGATGACCTGATGGAGCTGTTGGGCAATCTGATGGATAACGCCAGCAAGTGGGCGCATTCCAGGGTGTCTGTAGCAGCTGATGCAGATGAAAACTGCATTACCATGGTCATCGAAGATGATGGGCCGGGGATCGCGGAAGATCAGATTGAACGCTTGTTGACCCGTGGTGAGCGGTTGGACGAGTCTACCGATGGTCACGGCTTGGGAATGAGTATCGTGACCGATATTGTGCGTCAGTACGGCGGGCAATTGGCCCTGGATCGATCTGAGCGTTTGCAGGGCTTACGTGTCACCATCATGCTGCCGCTTCATACGAAAGCAGAGTTTCCGATTTCGCAACAATCGGAAGAAGTGGCCTGATTCCCGCGGAAAAAGGCCTGTAATCGACCTGGTTACGGTTCTTTTTGCCAAAATACCCTTCTTATCGCACCGCAGGTGGTTGTATTTCCCATTTGTGCCACCATTAATGCAGGATGCGCCTGATTGCACAAGTCTGTAGAATATCGGGCTTCGATTCTTGAGGTAAGTTGAGTGACTGTTGAGTATGTGGCTTCCTCCAAGCTGCCGACCCCTTGGGGGGTGTTCCAGATGGTGGGCTTTGAGGACCTGGAAACCGGTAAAGAGCATGTGGCTCTGGTATACGGAGAACCTAGCGGAGATGCGCCGGTTCTCGCTCGTGTGCATTCGGAATGTCTGACAGGCGATTCTCTGTTCAGTCTTCGCTGTGACTGCGGATTCCAGTTGCAGGAAGCGTTGAAGCGCATTTCTGAAGCCGGCGAAGGTGTGTTGCTTTACCTGCGCCAGGAAGGGCGTGGTATCGGCTTGCTGAACAAGATCAAGGCCTACCACCTTCAGGACGGTGGTGCGGACACAGTTGAAGCCAACGAGCAGTTGGGCTTTGAGGCGGATATGCGTGATTACACCATGTGTCAACCGATGCTGGATCATATTGGTATCAAACAGGTGCGTTTGATGACCAACAACCCGCGTAAAGTGAAAGCCTTGGAAAAATACGGTGTAACGGTGGCAGAGCGTGTACCACTGCAGGTTGGTAAAAACCGCCACAACGAAGAGTACCTGGCGACTAAGATGGGCAAGCTGGGTCACATGATGACCGAGCACCATTTCAAGGATGACGAATAAGTCATTTGCGTATTTGTCTGCATAGATAAGAAAAAGCCGCTGAGTCAGCGGCTTTTTTGTGTCTTGGTTGTTTTATATCTTGCAGGCAGGTTTACTCGCCAAGTCGTTGCCGAATCGCATTGATAATCCCGTTGGCATCCAGTCCACATTCGCTCAACTGCTCGTTACGTTTGGCATGCTCAATCCACTGGTCAGGGATTCCCAGCTGCAGCAACGGTGTGGTAATGCCCTGTTGGTGCAGATACTCACCCACTGCCGAACCGGCACCGCCCTGCAAAGCATGGTCCTCAAGGGTTACAAGGAGCTCGTGTTCAGTAGCTAGCTGGTTGATAGCGTTCTGATCCAGTGGTTTCACAAAGCGCATATCGACCAGCGTCAGGTCTAGCGCCTCAGCGGCTTCCTGAGCGGCGGGCATAAGAGGGCCGAAGTTCAGTAGGGCCACGCGCTGTCCGCTGCGCAGGGTGTTGCTCTTGCCCAGCTCCAGTGGCGCAGTATCACGGCTGATTGTGATACCACTGCCGCTGCCACGGGGGTAACGCACAGCAGCAGGCCCCCGGTAGTGATAACCGAGTGACAGCATGTCGTATAGCTCCTGCTCGTCAGACGGGGTCATCATCAGCATGCCGGGTACACAACGCAGGTAGCTGATGTCAAAGATGCCTGCATGGGTAGATCCGTCTTCACCCACGAGGCCGGCGCGATCGATCGCCAGCAAGATATCCAGATCCTGAATCGCCACGTCATGCACCAACTGATCGTAAGCCCGCTGCAGGAAGGTGGAGTAGATTGCCACCACCGGTTTCATATTGCGGCACGCCATACCCGCTGCGAGGGTAACGGCATGCTGTTCGGCGATGGCGACATCAAAGTAACGCTCGGAAAAACGCTCGGAAAACTCGATCAGGTCGGAGCCTTCGCGCATGGCCGGGGTGATGCCGATCAGTTTGCTGTCTTCTTCAGCGGTATCGCACAACCAACGCCCAAAGATGTTGCAGTACTTGGGCTTTTTCACCGCCGGTGCTTTTTGCCCCTGCGGTTCTATTTTGGTCAGAGCGTGATACCCCACCGGGTCCGCTTCTGCTGGCGCAAAATCTTTGCCCTTGCGGGTAACCACATGCAGGAACTGAGGTCCTGGCCGGTTCAGGGCGGCGGTCAGTTCCGGTAGCAGGGCGTGAAAGTTGTGCCCATCAACGGGGCCTGCATATTCAAAGTCCAATGCCTCAAACAGCGCTGCGGTTGTCTCGCCATCCGTACGCTTGGTGAGGTTTTTAGCCAGATAGGTCGCCAGGCCACCGATGTTGTGGGAGATCGACATCTCGTTGTCGTTCAGTATCACCAGCAGATTGGCGTTGGTATGTGCCGCATGGTTGAGTGCTTCGAAGGCCATACCGGCGGTCATCGCACCGTCGCCGATCACCGCGACGGTTTTGTGGTCCAGCCCCTGCAGTTGATCGGCTACCGCCATACCGAGTGCGGCACTGATAGAGGTGCTGGAGTGACCCACGCCGAAGTCGTCGTAACGGCTCTCAGCGCGCTTCGGGAACGGTGCCAGACCATCCTTTTTACGAATGGTCTGCATTGCGTCACGGCGTTCGGTCAGAATCTTGTGTGGATAACACTGGTGACCTACATCCCAGACCAAGTGGTCGTCCGGGGTTTGCAGCAGGTAGTGCAGGGCGATGGTCAGTTCCACGACGCCCAGGCCGGCACCAAAGTGACCGCCGGTTTGGCCTACGCTATACAACAGATACGCGCGCAGCTCCTCTGCCAGCTGTTCGAGGCGGTCAGCGGAAATGCCGCGCAGGGCGGACGGACTGTCTATGCGGTCCAGCAAAGGGGTTGCCGGACGCTGTTCGGGAATGGTCTGGAACATCAGTGGTCGCGGTTGACGATAAAATCGGCCAGCTCAACCAGCGGTTGGGCTGTATCACCAAAGGGTTGTACGGCAGCGACGGCTTCCTGGTGCAGTTGGCGCAGCTTTTCTTTAGCGCCGTCCATGCCGAGCAGGGCAGGATAGGTCGGTTTATCCTGTTCGACGTCAGATCCTTGTGGCTTGCCGATGGTTTCAGTATCGCCCTCGATATCCAGGATGTCATCTTTGACCTGGAAGGCGAGTCCAATAGCATCCCCGTAGCGACGCAGTTGGGAAAAGGTGTCGCTGTCGTTACAGCCGCTGGAAAGTGCACCCAGATCGACTGCCGCGTTCAGCAGAGCACCGGTTTTGTGGGCGTGCATCGCTTGCAGCTGTTCCAATGTCAGGCTTTTGCCCACATTTGCGAGGTCAAAGGCCTGGCCGACCACCATACCGCTATCGCCCGAAGCGTGTGCCAGTACTTTCACCATCTTCAGGTTGCGGGCGGGCTGACTTTCATCCTGGGTCAGCAGTTCAAAGCCGAAACACTGCAGGGCATCGCCGGCGAGAATGGCTGTGGCTTCATCAAAGGCGATGTGGCAGGTGGGCTTGCCGCGACGCAGATCATCGTCGTCCATCGCGGGCAGGTCATCGTGGACCAGGGAGTAGCTGTGAACACACTCAATGGCAGCAGCAGGAGCATCGGCGTCTTCAAGTTTGCCGCCCAGCATCTGGTTGACCATATACACCAGTATCGGACGGACACGCTTACCGCCGTTGAAGAGGGCGTAACGCATTGTTTCCTGCAGGCGCGGCTCGATACTGTCCTTTAGGACAGTCTGGTCGAGATAGGCATCAACACGCTGCTGATACTGTTTGAGTGTGTTTTTGATGGTCAAGATTCAGCTATCCTCGCCGCTATTAAAAGGCTGACTCTGCAACTCGCCGTTCTTCTCGATCAGTACCTGAACCTTCTGTTCTGCCTGATCCAGAATTGACTGGCATTCACGGGTCAGTTTGACGCCCTGCTCGAACGCACCCAGCGCGTCTTCCAGCGATAGATCACCTTGCTCGATCTGGTTAACCAGAGTTTCCAGTTCGTTCAGGGATGTCTCGAAATCGGTGGTTTTCTTGGCGCGGGGCATGGGGCTTACCTGTGTGTATAGAAGGCGTACACGTTACCGAAGCCGCAGGTATTTATCAATTAGCATAGATTAATCAAATTCATACGTTCGTTTAGGGGGGGAATGGGCGACTTTTTTTGCTATGATGGGTCGCTCATAAAACCTTGAGAATGCTGTGGTTGTGATCTGGAGACTATAGAGTGGATATAGCAACGCTCGTCGGGTTAATCGGCTCCTTTGGCCTGGTTGTCGCTGCGATGGTCATGGGTGGGGATGTTGGCGTATTCGTCAATGTGCCGTCCCTGCTGATCGTAATTGTCGGTACCCTCTTCGTAGTGATGATGAAGTACACCCTGGGGACATTCCTGGGGGTCGGAAAAGTCATCGGCAAAGCATTTATGTTCAAATCTATCAGCCCGGATGTGATCATCGCGGAAACGGTAGAGCTGGCTGACGCGGCCCGTAAAGGTGGTCTGCTGTCGCTGGAGGACAAAACGGTTAGCAGTGACTTCATGCAGCGTGGCATTCAGCTGCTGGTGGATGGTCACGATCCGGAAGTTGTTAAGACACTCCTCAATAAAGAAGCCAAGCTGACAACTGACCGTCATGATAACAGTATCTCCATTCTTGGTGCGATGGGTGATGTGGGGCCGGCGATGGGGATGATCGGTACGTTGGTGGGGCTGGTACAGATGCTGTCCAATATGTCCGACCCGAAATCGATCGGACCGGCGATGGCAGTCGCCCTGTTGACCACACTTTATGGTGCGATGCTGGCTACCATGTTTGCGTTGCCGGTGGCCGATAAGCTGGGCCAGCGCAAGGATGAAGAAGCACTGAACCAGGCGCTGATTACCGACGGTCTGCTGGCAATTCAGGCGGGACAGAACCCGCGTGTTATCGAGCAGATGTTGAAGAACTACCTGCCAGAAGGCAAGCGTGCGACTGACGGCTAACACAGGGTGGATATGTCATGAGTGACGAAGAACACGAATGCCCCCCCTGCCCCGCGGGGTTACCGGGTTGGTTGGCGACCTTTGCTGATCTGATGTCCCTGCTAATGTGCTTCTTCGTACTTCTGCTCTCGTTCTCCGAGATGGATGTACTGAAGTTTAAGCAACTGGCGGGTTCCATGCGCGAGGCCTTTGGTGTGCAGAACCAGATCAAGGTTGAGGATGTACCTAAGGGCACGTCCATCATTGCGCAGGAATTTAGTCCGGGTCGACCAGAGCCGACGCCTCTGAACGAAGTTCGCCAGATGACGGTGAACAATGACATGAATACCCTGGATATACGCTCGAAAGAGGGTGAGCAGGAGATTCAGGATCAGCAGGCGAGCGATGCCTTCGAAGAGATGCAGAAGGAGATGGAGCAGCAGGCTGAAGAGGAAGCTGTGGAGTTTGCTGCTGCACTGGCGAAGGAGATCGGGCAGGGCAGTATCGAGGTCGAATCTGAAGGGCGTAAGATCATTATTCGTCTGAAAGAGCAGGGTTCGTTCGATTCCGGTCAGGCTGAGCTGAAGTTTGAAGCAATCCCGGTACTGGCGAAGATTCGTGACATGCTGCTGACCGTCAAGGGTAAGGTGGCAATTGAAGGTCACACGGACAATATTCCATACAATGGGCAGCGTTTTGAATCCAACTGGGATCTGTCCACCGCCCGGGCATTGGCAGTTGCGCACGAGCTGTTTGGCGATCCTCGCATTGAGCAGAAACGTTTCCGTATCCTGGGGTACGCTGATACCAAACCGCTGACACCAAACGAAACCCGTGCCCAGCGCTCCCGCAACCGTCGTGTTGAGATTGTGGTGCAAAAAGGTGACGATAAGGAACTGCTTAAGCGCCTGCAGGCGGGTGACCCGGATGATATCCGACGAGAGAATGAGGCTCCGGGCGAGGTGTTCTGAGTTTTCGTTACGTTATACAAAAAAACCCGGCGTATGCCG
This sequence comes from Pontibacterium granulatum, assembly GCF_029961155.1. Taxonomy (GTDB): domain Bacteria; phylum Pseudomonadota; class Gammaproteobacteria; order Pseudomonadales; family Balneatricaceae; genus Pontibacterium; species Pontibacterium granulatum. The sequence continues at coordinate 216,747 of NZ_JASBRH010000008.1, forward strand.
GGTTTTTTATGCGCTGTTAACCCGTTACTTGGAGTTGTCTACCATGTACTGGATAGCTCCTTTCAGCTCAGCGTCGCTGCAGTCCATGCACAGGCCTTTAGGAGGCATAGCACCTTTGCCGGACTTGGCTGTTGCCAGCAGCGCGTCTACGCCCTGAGCGGCACGTGGGCCCCAAGCAGCTGCATCACCCAGCTTAGGCGCGTTAGCTGCACCGCTTGCGTGGCATACTGAACACTTGGTGTTGTAAACTTCTTCGCCGCTACGCTCGGCCATCGCGTTAGTGGACATCAGTACAGCCGCAGCTGCAAAAACAATCGCCTTTTTCATTATCTTTATTCCTCAGTGCTCACAGAGTGGATTTAGTAGTAAATCTTCTACTGACCCAAAAAATGTTAAGGGCGCAGTGTAGTCATATCACCTTAGTACTGTAAATACACAATTGTACGTTAACTGACGCTGAACAATCGTATGGTGGGAATCTGGTCTTAGGGAGTAAATAGAAAGGTTGAGCAGTGAGGGAGGGTAACGAGACTTAACGTCCGCTACCCAGGTGCATCGCGTATTCGGCCTGCTGGCGCTGAATGTTCATGTTCTGCTGGTTGAAGTTGCGTTCCTGCTGATACTCAGCAATCACCTGTTCCAGCAGGTTTTTCGGTGCAGTCAGCATTTGACGCACATCATTGATGGTGTAGCCGCGGCTCAGAAGCTGTTTCAGCTGAGCCTGAATATGCATTTTATCCATTATCTTATCCTCTTTAATTCACCCTTTAATATTGGTAGATGAATATTTCAGAGGTGTTGCAGATCGGCGTATCTTTTGTTGCAGTGCGCGCTTGGTGATTTTACTCCTTTATCGTCAGCCCTAGCCTCTTCTCTGCAGCCTTGATCATCTTCGGATCGAGTTCGGGTGGTGTAATATCGACCCCTTCCGACAGCTGATCCGCAATTGTCTTCAAAACCTGAATGCGGGCAAACCACTTGTGGTTGCCGGCAATCAGATGCCAGGGCGAAGCTTGGGTGGAGGTATATGTCAGCATATCGTTGATGGCGTCTGCATACTGGTCCCACTTTTCCCGATTGCGGATGTCTTCTTCCGTGAGTTTCCAGCGCTTGTAGGGATTGTTGAGGCGCTCATCAAAGCGGTGCAGCTGTTCATCCTGGTCGATATGCAGGAACAGCTTTACGATCCTTACATCATCGTCGCAGAGCATACGCTCGAATTCGTTGATCTCATGATAGGCGCGCTGCCAAGCGGGTTCCGGGCAGAGGTCCTCAATCCGTTCGACCAATACACGGCCATACCAGGAGCGGTCGAAGATGGCCCAGCTTTGAGGTTTGGGCAGGCGGGTTTGGAAGCGATAGAGGTAGTGTCTTCCCTGCTCGTTGTCAGTGGGAGCACCAATTGGGTGGACCTTGAAACCTCGCGGATCCAATCGTTCGGTGAGACGGCGGATTGCACCGCCCTTACCGCTGGCATCCCAGCCCTCAAATACAATGATCGCGCGCCGATTTTGGTGATGGTAGGCCTGTTGGATCGCAAGAATGCGTTTCTGCTGCTTTTTCAGCTTGCTTTCGTAACTGTCACGGTCGGAGATGTAGCTGTTGTCCAGATCCACGTCGGACAGATGAGGTGGTTTGTTTTCGATTACGATCTTGCTTGGCTTCTGCATCGCTATGAACATCCTGTACTACTGAAGCCTTCAGGGTAGCCAGATACAGGGAGGAGGGCAATGTGACCTTTTATGCGACTGACTATACTGGATACGTTAAAGCAACGTATTGATGCCATGTTAGAAACGCGAACGTTTACGATTGGATTGGCCAGATTGGCGTTGTTGATGTCGGTCGTGGGGAGTGCATTCTGGCCCGGTAGAGTAGCCGTGGCAGCGAGCTGGATACTGCAGGAAGGGCAAGACGTTGTGGGCGGTGTGGAATGGCACCGTGTATCCGAGGCCGATACGCTGGTCTCTATCGCGCGGCGTTTCGGTGTGGGCTATGACGAGATTATACGTGCCAATCCTATGTTGGATATCTGGTTGCCCGAAGCACAGCGGGATCTGCAACTACCATTGCAGTTTATCCTGCCCTCAGGGTCCCGTCAGGGGTTAGTACTCAACCTGGCTGAAATGCGTCTTTACTACTATCCACGCGAGGAGCCCGTCAGGGTGTACAGCTACCCAGTGGGTATTGGCCGCGAGGGTTGGCAGACGCCGGTCACTACCACCCGGATTGTCAGTAAAGTCACTGATCCCAACTGGTATCCACCTCAATCCATCCGCGAGGAAGCGTTGGCGACTGGTACGGCTCTGCCGGACTTGGTGCCGGCAGGCCCGGAAAACCCTTTGGGTAGTCACGCCCTTCGGTTGGGATTAAGTGGTTACCTGTTGCATGGTACCAATCGACCCGCAGGTGTCGGGATGCGGGTGAGTCATGGCTGCATACGCTTGTATCCGGAAGATATAGTGGCTTTGTTTGCACAGGTGGAGGTAGGCACAAAGCTGCGAATAATCGATGAGCCGTTTAAATTGGGCTGGTTGAACGACCAACTTTATTTGGAGGTGCATCCTGCGGCGTATACGTCCAGTGACGCGGGGAAAAGCAGTCTCGCTCAGTTGCTGGCCGCGTTGCGCAACATGGAGTCAGTAGGGCTAAATAGCTTCGCTATCCAAGAGGCTCTGGATGAGGCGAGTGGTGTGCCGGTTCATATTGGTACACGCCTGGCACGTCAGCCCTGAAGCGTGGGCTGACGAACCTGAAGGTAAAGCTTACTTTTGCATGGATTGCTCAAATGCGCGATTGATACGACGCGTATTGGCCTGACAACATGCCTGCGCATCCCGTGCCGCTTCCATTGCAGCAGCTGCATCGTTGGAAGCAGCATCAGCTTTTCTGGACGCTTGCTGAGCCATAGACTCTGCAGCTTGGGCGCGATCAAGTGCTTGTTGGGCCATCTCTCGCATAGATTCCATATCCGCTGAATTGGTGCTGGCACAGCCTGCCAGTAATGCTGCGAGTATCAAAGGAATAACTTGAGGTTTCATGGGTGCTTCCTCAATAGGATTTATAGGGACTTAACCTTGAAAATTATAGGTGATCTATCTCTTTGTGCCTGTTTTTTAGACATTAGTCGGCTTTTGGTGGTCGGTTAAATTTCGACAATCATGCTGTTTAGTTCGGCGCAAACCGCAGGTGATGCGGCTCTGTGGTGAGTAGGGTGAGTGGACGCATGGGGATTTAGTCGCAAGAGCTTTCTTTTGTTGCAGGCTCAACTAAATACCCCGCCGGCTGCAGGGCGGGCGTTCACTGGATGAGTGGATTAAGCGGCTGGAGGATGCGGTGTAACGAGTATAGAGGATGGAAGGCGTAGTGTTGCTCATTGTGGTCGCTCCAAGGTTCACACATGTCTAATGTTGTCGCGGGCCTTTCTCGAGTGAAAATCGAGCCCTCACTCAGGCCTGCAACTCACGCGCTTGATTGATGGGCGATAGATCTATTAAAAAAGAGACCCGTTTTTACACTTTTAAGACTTAGGTCGCATCATCCTGCCCTTACTGGGTCTATACTCCGAACTGAACAACTTTATTAATTCTGAAGTTCGGAGACTTGTCGGACATGGCAATTGAGCAGTTCGAAACCCTGAAGGAAATGGGGATAGACGATGTACATGATATCGAGAAGTACACCTCGCGTATCGAAGGTGACATGGATATCCTCAAAATCTACTTCCGTCGCCACCAGGGTGAATGGTTTGCCAAAAGCAAAAAGTTCAAATTTAAGCGCGTGTATAAAAACGTGTTGGTGAACGATGGCTTGGTGCCTTATCGCTCTACAACAGAGCCTTCACCTTTCTTTCTTCGTGCAGTGGCTGAGCTGGATGCCCTTGTGCAAGAGGAAGTGTCCACTCAGAACAAGAAAGAACAGTTACTTGATGAGCTGGAGCACTTGGAAAAAGTGGTGGCCCGAAAGATTGAGGATATCCGTCGGCAAATCGACGAGATGTAATGATCTTTCTTACAAGGCGCGGCAGGCCTTATCTTGTCGTGCCCTGCTTTCCTTTCCCCTCTCTCGTCTGATCTCTTCGCGGCAGCGTCGTGTCCACGGTTTTCAAAGCACTTGCGGATAAAAACTCACTCTAACGTCTAGTTTCGACTTTGTTTTGTAACAATTATCTCTTATCGTGTGCGTATAAACTGGTATACACCAGATTGGTTTGATCAACGACAGTTTGACGAGAGCGAACATGCATCCATTTATCCAGCAGATCATTGATCTGTACGAAGCTGAAGGTCACCACACCTACGGTGAAGGCATTAACCAGACGGAGCACGGCGTTCAGTGTGCGGAGTTAGCGCTGCGCGCAGGTGAATCTGCTGAACTGGTAACTGCTGCCTTGCTGCACGACGTGGGCCACCTGATGGCTACCACCGATATCGCCTTTGGCAACTACAAGCACGACTCAATCGGCGCAGAATATCTGGCACCATACTTCCCGCCTTCGGTAACCGAACCAATTCGTCTGCACGCTGAAGCCAAGCGGTACCTCTGTGCCGTAGAAAAGGGCTATCTGGAAGGCTTGTCAGCAGCGTCCCTGGACTCTCTCCACCATCAGGGGGGGCTGATGAACGAGGAAGAGCAGCAGGCGTTCCTGCAGGAAGAATATGCGGCAGATGCAATCAAGCTGCGTCGTTGGGATGACGAAGGCAAGGTAGAAGAGCTGAGCAACAAAACCGTGGCTCACTACCTGGATAGCATGAACGCTGCGATTACTGCAGAAGCAACGGCATAACCTCTCAGATTCGGAGAAAACGATGGCGAATAATAGCGAAATCTTCAAAAAACAGGGCTACATCGTCCTATCTCAGGGCCTGAATCGGGATGATATGGTAACACTGGAATCCAGCAGTCAGGCGCTGTCTCAGCGTGCAGGGGAACTACTGGCAGAATTGGCTGAAAGCGGTGAAAGCCTCAGTGACTTCTACAAGCGCCACGATGATGAGCTGATCGTGGTGCCGGAGATCGATGATCCGCTGAAAGTGTGCCGTTACGAATACATCGACGGTTACAGTGAAACGATCAACACCCAGATCGTGCCTAAGCTGAAGCAGTACATCGAAGAGCTGACCGGCAGCGAATTTCTGTTGTTCAAGGATAAATGCAACGCGAAGAATCCGGGTGGTGGTGCGTTTGACCCCCACCAGGACGTGATTGCGTATGACCAGTTCAAACCGGCGTACCATGTGACCGCAGCAATCTTCCTGGACGATGCTACGGTTGAAAACGGTTGTCTGCACTTCCCGGAAAACTACCTGGAAGATGTGGCAGAGCTGGATTCTCCGCTGACCGATACCCCGGTGGGTAAACTGCCTGTGTTGGCGAGCTACGATGGCGGTCCGGACAACGGCAATATCCGTCGGGAGATCTGCGATAAGATCCGCTGGAACCTGGTGCCTGCCAAGCGCGGTGACGTGGTTTTGTTTGATTCCTACGTGCCACACTACTCCGAGAAGAACAATTCAGACAAGACCCGTCGAGCAATGTTCTTCACCTTCAACGCGGCGGTGGATGGTAATTACTACCAGGACTACTATGCGATGAAGCGAAACGAATTCGACAATCCGAAGTTCCACGTCGCAACGCCGACGGCGCATTCGAAGCTGTAAGGTTGAGCGAAAGTGGAAAGAAAAAAGGCTGCCTCAGGGCAGCCTTTTTTGCGGGTATTTGGTGGAGCTGGCGGGTTTCGAACCCGCGTCCGCGAATCCTCTGCCTCTAAATCTACATGTTTAGGCTTCTCTATTGAGTTAACCCGTCGCGACCCGAGAGCCAGGGTGCTATGGGCGAGCCTCTTTAAGTTTTAACCGTTCAGCCTGAGACAAGGCTTCCGGGCGATTCTGTCTCGGATGACACCACAAACCTCCTAGTTACAGACACCTAAGAGTGTGGCGTAGCAGACTTATGCTGCTAGTGCGTAGTTATCGTCGTTAGCAACTATAACTGTGTAGTAATGGATTTACGTGATTCACTACACTCACGACATGCATTAAAGGGTTCGTAATCCCCGTCGAAGCCAAGTCAGCCCCTTATGTGCGGCCATTATAGCCTATGACAACAGAATTGTAAGAATTACTTCGCAACCATGAGGCGTTGTTTCTGGCGGTTCCAGTCTTTTTCCTTCTCGTCAGCGCGCTTGTCGTGCTGTTTCTTACCTTTCACCAGAGCGATCTCGCATTTTACGCGTTCATTTTTCCAGTAAAGGGAAAGCGCCACGCAGGTGTAACCCTTGGCCTGCACTGCGCCAATCAGGTTTGCAATCTCGCGTTTGTGTAGCAGTAACTTACGGTCACGGGTTGGGTCTGCTACCACATGGGTGCAGGCCGTTTTGAGCGGCGTAAAGTGTGCCCCAACCAACCAGGCTTCACCATTCTTAAAAATGATGTAGGAGTCGACCAGTTGAGCGCGCCCTTCGCGTAGACTCTTAACTTCCCACCCTGCCAGCGAAAGGCCTGCTTCGAATTTGTCACTGATCGTGTATTCGTGGCGGGCTTTTTTGTTCTGACAGATTACGTTGCTGCTGCTTTTTGCTTTCTTCTTCTTTGCCATAGCGCGCGATTATATAGAGCTGCAGGATGCAAGGAAAGCAGGAGGAAACTATGTTTCTTTTACGTAATTGGTGAATTTCTGTAAAGGACTGATTTTTAAGGTGCTTTAGGTCAAGGTTGATGCAAAGTGTCCATTATGTGTCCATATTGACTGGATTTAGCTCTACAACGTCCGAAAGATGCTCCGGTGATAGATGGGCATAGATCATTGTAGTTTTTATGTTGGAGTGACCAAGTGTCTTTTGCAGAGTGACCAGGCCGCCACCGTTCATTATGAAATGAGAAGCGAACGTATGCCTGAGAATGTGTGTGCTCTGGTAGAACGCTTTCTTAAATCCGTACTCCTCTAGCAACTCAGAAAACGTAACGCGGCTCCAGTCGGTTAACTGGCGATTCGGCAGCCATTTCATAATTTCGGCTTCGAGTTCCTGGGTGATCGGAATAGAGCGACTTTTCCTACTCTTGGTGTTGATGAAACGGATACGGCTGTGGTTGATGTCATTAGGCTTCAGGTTTCTGGCCTCTGACCATCGGGCGCCGACCGAGAGGCAGATTTTCGCATTCATATACAGATCGTAGTTATCCGCCTTTAGCTTTGCTAACAGGATCTCAATCTCTGTCTTGTCCAGGAAGTCCCGCTCGTTGTCATGGTCCTTGAGTGGCTCAACGTTTCGTAACGGGTTTTCGTAACGAATCAGGTCCAGCTTGGCCAAACGGTTAAATAGCCCCTTTGTGATGCGTAGATAAGCGTTTACGGTACTGATTGCCTTCTCTTGATCTAACAGGAGTGCTCGGAAATTAAGAAAGTCAGTGCCCTGGACTAAGCGACCCTGCTTATCTCTGGTGAAGGCTGCGAACTCTTTCATTACGTACACCCGCTGCCGGCCACTGGCAATGTGTTTACCGTGGTGAGTTCTCCATAGCTCGATCAGCTCGGACAGTTTGCGGGTATCTTTGGATTGGGGTTCCCAGGGAGAATCCTTTGCTTTGTTGATCTCGTAAGCTTCGAAGCGGGTTGCCTCGGCTTTCCTGTCGAATTTTCTGCGGATGCGGGGGCCGTTAGCACCGTAAGGGCGAATATCTACTAACCAACGACCGTCTGTAGTTTTGCGCGGCATAAAGTCACCATCCCTGTACCAGACACACCGTTAGCGGTTCAGCGCCTGGAGAACACGTTTCATGGTTTCCCGATCTTCGGGACACAGATTTTTTATGCCGTTGAGAATCCGTTTGTCTTCGTGGCCGGGTGGGTGTGTGCCCATAAGCCACCAATCCAAACTGATATTAAACAGGGTAGCGATTCTAATGAGGGTTTCAATATGCTCTGGGTTGCTTAGGCCTTGCTCCCACTTCTGATACGTACGAAGTGAGACCGCCAACGCATCAGCAGCGTCCCTTTGGCTGTATCGAGCGGCTAAACGTCCCTGCTTAAGTCGCTGGCATTGTTTGGGTGTCACTGAGCCACTATATGGAAATGTCACAGGAATTCAGCAAACTACCCAGCAAATGGGTAGTGACTCTGTGTAGAGTACCCTTTTGCTGGGTACTTGCTGGAAATTTGATCGAATCGTCTCTACAAAGTTCGCCCTGTTGTACCACACAAGAAAAGGACTTTGATATGAACATGGTAGTTTCAATCCCTTCCGACATCGCCCGTATGCGCGAAGCAGACAAGATTGTAAGGCGGTGGTGTGCAATCCAGAATCTGCCTGATCCTGTAGAACGAGTACGCCAGTTCACAGAGTTGAGAAAAGGTTTGTTCGAATTCGCCCAAACCTATGGGTACTAAGTGCAGAAAGCAGATGAAATAGTGTGCTTTCGGTGCAACTGTGCCACTGCTATCACTGGTTATTGTCTGTTCATAGCATTGCTGATAAGTTGTGCTTTGGCGGCATTTTGTTGCTAATGGATGATTCTCGCTAGGCCATGGAATGGTTTATTGGTTACCCCCCCCTCCACAGCCTCCCGGCACGTCCAATACGTACCTTGCAAGGCTATTAACCTTGCTAGGACGGAATATAAATATGTTATGTGTTATCGATACGCTGGAGATTGTGTGAAGTTAATTAATATCGATGAAGACGCCCCTGATACCTTCTACATTTTTGTGAATCAGCTTAATCCTATAACTGAGCACAATTTCAAGCACACTAAAACATTCTCATCTGGAGCCGTCGCTTCATGTATGAATGAGGACTTTGCGAGAAAGTTTGTAGACGGTACTGCAAGATACCTACCATATGAACCCTGTGAGTTTGATAATTTGGCGGTGTCACCATATTGTCTAACGGCTATAAACGACTATCGTATAGAGTATGATGCAGAGGTATATCGTGAGAAACACCACCCACTTTATCCCTCTAGGCTCTCTGCTCTATATGCATTCGGCAGCATGGAAATGTGTCAGCTTGTTTCTCAAAGGTATGGCTGGCAACTGGATTCTGTTCACAAATTTCGATTAAAAGACTGGCCTCTAACCCGGATAGCTAAAGTCAATATGGAGCATGTGTCCTTGGCTCGTCATGCCTATAAAGTATCAATGATGCAAGATATCGATAGGCTATGGGGTGGTTACTGGTCGGGGTTTGATGAAATCATCCTTGAATTACCATCGCATGATTTTACGCGCAAACAATATAGCTCTGGTGTTATTTGGGAGTACCTTATAGAGGGGGTTGTTGAGTGCTGTTAGAGAAAGCACATAACAAGGCGTACAAGCGGGACAAGGCTCAGCACGCTTTGCCCCATAGCTGAGCTTAAGCATAAGGAAGTGGTGTGATGGAAGTGGATCTTGTTCGGGTGAATCGTCCTTTTATAGGAATGTTGAAAAATATGGCAGGGGGTATGGCGGCAATCTCAACTACGATATTGATACTAGCAGCAGATGAAAAACTGCCAACAACAGGGGGGAGCGCCTTTATCTTGGCTTTGACCGCGTTGTCAGTGCCCCTGTTAATAACTTCTATTATCATTGCTTACGACCTAATTGGAAGGGAAGAGGCTCCCGGAAAGGTTCATGCATATTTTTCGTATGCCTTTTGTTTTGGTGTTGCCGCAGGGATTGTTGGCTATCTTTTTATGCTGGCTAAAGTATCGTTTTTGGCACCTATAGCCTTTGTGATTGGTATAGCTATAGGTGGATACTTTTATACCAAAGCAGATAAATTAATAAATACATAAATAAATAGGATTTAAGCTAAGATGCTAAAGGCTGCGGTGTCTTCTGTCGCTTAAATTTTATGCGGTGAGATGAAGATTGCTATCTGTATGTTTTTAAATCTATTTGTTTGAAATATTGAGTGGGATTTTTATTGATGGTTTTACAGGCGGATACCTTAGGTTTACTTGGTAGTATTGCTTCTCTAATTGCTCTGGTGGTAATGGCTTTTCAATTGATTAGAGGGTGGCGTAATAAGATTATAGACAAACAGGAAGAGCATAAGCGTCTTTGCGAAAACTTAAAAGAAGAGGTGAATTTTCTAGCGAGCAAGGCTACAAATCATCAGAGGAGAATGGAGATTTATATGTTCGCTAACTCGACAATAAGCTACGCTCGACATCAAGAGCTGGCTTACAGAATTGTAAATGTTTTTTTGCATGTTATTTCTTTTATAGCATATATTATTTGTGTTGACCTATCTTCGTGATAGTGATGGGTTTAGATATATTGATTTTCAGCATGAAGGAGTTGTATTCGACAGTGTTGTTGTTATTATTCTGATTACTATTGCTTATGTTAATTGCTTTTTGTTTTTTGGTCTGAAGAAGTTTATTGCACTCAATAATTCTTACACTGAAGGATTTCTTGGTGAGTTTGAAAAGCAAATGAAGGAAAAGTATGACTAAGTATAGGGCCATCTATAGGTTCTCGGTATAAAATCACGATCGTATCCATTTTTGAGTCAAAGCTACAGGAATTATATGCAAGAGGGAGTTAAGCGTAATTATCTACTTTCACTAACCTGTGTTTTGCTTCTAGTTACTGCTGGCTTCAGTGGCGCATCGTCCTTGAATGAGAAGAAATACCAAAGGTGTACAGAGCTTTGGTCCTGTTCATCTTCGGTGCAACAAACGATTAGTCATAACTGGGTTAGGCCTCAAAGCGCTGTGAATGGAATGAAGGTCAAGTTAGCGATCCGGTTGACAACCGAGGCTCAACTTGAAGATGTATACATAGTGGAGTCTAGCGGTAGTTATGAATTTGACGTAAGCGCGATAAACGCGGTAAGAAACTCAGCACCATTTCCTGTTCTGCTTGGGCTGCCTGTGGAGGACTTTAACAAGTACTTCCGTCGTTTTACGATTAACTTTGAGCCACACGATCTTCGTCAGTAGCTTTCGTTGTGGCTCAAACAAGCTGTTTTGTTCACGTCTTGTTATTGAATTCTTCCCGAAGGATCGTTACATCTGAGGGTGCATTGACCTTGAGCTTCACTGCTTTGGATTCGCGCTTTTCGTAGTTATAGCGGTGGTAAAAGGAGACGGTGATCTCGTCTCCGACATGGATTTTCTGACCTTCCTTAATCGTTAGCACTAACATCCTTGTACTCCTTTCTAAATAGCTTCTTCGCTTTCTAACCGATCGTCCTGTCGAGCGTTCAGTTGTTCCAGAATCAAATCTGCTGTTTGCTCTGGGGTTAGAAGCGTTCCTGTTGCTTCTGCCGACTCCAAGATACTAACAACAGCATCTCTAAGGCTAGTCCTAGTACCAGACAAATCAGGACTTACTTGACCAGCCTCAGGGATTGTCTTCCCTGTTACTAGCCAATAAATGTATTCCGGGAACCTTTGGCCTATCAGGTCGAGGTGCTCGGAGTTCATCCTCTGCCTTCCTTCCATTACAGCTTTGACCGTTGACCGCTTTATGCCGGTCAGCTCTTCAAAGTCCTTATGTTTGCTTCGCTCAGTAGTGCAGCTATTGACCAAAGCTATAAAACGCTCGTTGATCATAAAAATATACTAGCCAAATATTTACTAGTAAATTATTGACTAGGCAAATAGTTGCTAGATAATATTTTACTAGTTGATTGCAGACACAATCAGTATATCTCAAAAGGCAAAACGGCATGGAATTAAACGGCAACCTCTCAAATCTCCCGCCTTTCATGGATCAGAAAGAATTTGCTGACCGTGTAGGCGTTACCACCGATCAGGTAAGGCACTACGTCAAAGAGGGTTATCTCCCAGTAGTAAAGCTTTCCAACGGCTCTACGGCGTCTAAGCGCACCTTCATCAATTGCATGGCACTTCAGGAATGGCTCTCTCAACAGGGTCAGGAATGGGTGCAACAGCAGTTGGCAGGGGGTGCGCGATGATCAACCGCATCCTGGTCTTCGCACTAATCGCATTCGGTGCAACGGGTCTTGTCTTCGATCTCGAATCCGAATCGCTTCCTTACTTCGTGAACGCCGTCGCTCTGTTTATCGCAATTGTGATTCTCGACTTCACAGTTAACCCACTTAAGTACATCTCAAGTGAGGAAACAGACGATGAATAAAGGTTCCCACAAAGCCGTTTCCGTTACAGGGGCGAACGGCTTGGGGCACGGGGTAGCTCACCCTATCCCGTGTATAGGTCTGCCAACTGACACCTGTCAGCTGGTTGACGCACTCCCGGTTTGCATGCCGTTGGCCGGGAGTGCAGCCCTGTGAATAAACGGCTACGAGCACTCCACAAAACAGCAGAACAACTCGGTTACTGCTTGGTATGTGGCGGTACAGACGGCGTTTGTACCTGTAAGGCTCAAGCCGCTGTTCCCGTTAAACGGCGCATGTTTTCGGACTATCGCAAAGGCGAGGGTCCAGCACGGTTTTACATCTGCTTCCGCTGCAAAGGCATCGTTGCAGCCCCAGCAGATCAAGAGCTGGTTATCTGTCGCTGTGGATATGACGTACGCGTCCCACTCCAGAAGAAAGATAACCAGCCAGTAGTTACAGAACTACCAAGGCGAGCACTACGCAAACCATCACTCAGGAGGGCAACCCTATGAGGCTCAACAAACAGGAAAAACTCGCCCTGTGTGCCCTGGACAAGATTGTCCGTGCGCTCTCCGGTGGTGCCGCTGCACTCCTTACGTTGGAGGAGGGCAGTGCACTGAAAAACTGCCTTGGGTTCGACATCCAGGAGTCCACAACTCCGATGGGAGGGATCAACGCACTGGTAAGGGGTAAGGATTACCCACTCGTGTTGTTGATCTCCCCCAGGGGCCAGTTTGAACAGCCCCCGCGTAACTGTTTCTTCCCGTTCCAGATACGGGAGTACAACTCCAAATTAATCACGTGTCCGCGCTGTGGAAGCCAAGCGCGGGAAGCACGACAAAACGGCTGAAAAGGTGAAAGTCATGCAAGCATCAATGAAAGTTCAGGTACTGGCAGCGAAGCGTTTCAAGATGGACAACGGCTACGCCGCAACCACCCTCTACTGTGTCGGCGCAATGGTCGATGAGCAGGACAAATTCGGTAAACCGCCTATGAAACTGAGCGGTGAATTTGAAGTGCTCGACCAGCTGCGCGGCAACATCCCCGGCGAAATGGAACTGAATGTGGAATTCCGCCAGGGCTCCAAAGACAAGCTCGAACAGTACGTTCTGAGCGCCACCCCGGTTGATCGTCCAGCGGCTCAACAGAAGCCTGCACAGACTGCACCGGCTAAGTAAGCACCCGGGTAATCAACGTGGCGACCTACCTGATCTGCAACGGCGGTACCGAGTATTTCGATAAGGGGAATACACGCTTTAAGTGTACCGAGGCGTTAGAGCTGTACAACGAATCAGAATTGGTCGCCATCCTCGAAGCTCGCGGTGTGATTTCAGATTCGCCGCAAGCCGGTCTTGATCCTGCATCACTCGACCGGCTCGCGGCAGCAATTGAACAGTTCAACCAAACCATGGATGGGCTGTTTACGTTCGACCCCGTGCTTTTCAGCACGGTTTTATTCGGATGCATCATCTTCTTCTCCAAAGGCTGGGGTGCTGGTGTTGTCGTCCGCCTACTAGGAAAACGATAAGGGGAACTCTCCAATGAAAAAGTTTCTGACCTCCCGTGCTGAACGGGCTTCTCAAGCCTTCGGAACCCTCCGTTCCAAAGGCGCAAACATGGCCAAAGCCACCGGTACCGCCCTGGCTGCGGGCGCTGCATTTGTTGGCACTGAAGTTATGGCGCTGACCACTGACCAGAACGCCCAGATCACAGCGGCTTATGACGCCACCGGCACCTCCGTAAACCTCGTGATTGCAGGTTTGCTGGCAGTCGTCCTGCTGCTTACCGGTTTCGGCATCATCTACATGCTGCTGAAACGCTAAACCATGTTTTTGTCGGTAGTACTGGCCGTCGCGTGGTGGTCCTGCTTTATGTACGGCTGGTACACCGGCCGCATCGCATAAGGGGAGGCTTCGGCCTCCTTTTTTCTTTCTGGGGTGTGTGGTGAAACGAATTATCGATTTTGGGTTGTTCTGGGTGCTGGGGTTGGTTGGTGGCTTTCTGGCTACAATGCCTGCGCAGGCGTATGACGGGTATTTTTATATAGAGCGAACCACCGGACTTTTCTATAAAGGTGGCACAGTTTCGGAAGCATGGGACGCAATGCTTAACCATTACGGGTCAGATGCTTCTACTGCTGTGGAGCCTACGCAGACTAACGATCTGGATTGGAACGGTAAGTTTTATCCAAATCAGTATTATCGGGACAAAGATCAAAAATTTGATGGCGTAGTGCGGCGTCACATCTGTACGGACAATCCTGATCTTGCGTCTTATTGCGGTCCTGAGCCTGTAGATTGCCCAGACGCAGGCACACAAAAACGCCTTGGCTACACCAAAACCGAAACGCCGGGAAACTATGACGGCGGCGGTCTAGTTCTCAATATCACCAACGGAGCGAGCCAAGGCGCATCAATCGTACGCGACGGTTGTGGATACGAACGTCTACCTTCTGCCAAACCCGATGATTGCTATCTCTACGCCTATGACAGCGAAGGTCGCCAAAAGTGGAACTGTTACGCCAATTACCAAGCTACAGGCGAAGCTGCTGATGCTGACCCAAACAGCGGCGTTGAGTACTTCGATGAATCCGAAGAAGACGCCCCCAAAGAAGCTGACGGCGTAAAAGACACCCGCCAATCCAGTGTGACCAAAACTTCCACCGATCCGGTTACGGAAATGGTCGGTACCAAGAAAGTTACCCGTAAAACAGAGATCACCACGGAAACCCGTGGGGACGGTGCTGTGATCGAAAAGCAGGATGACATCACCGTCATTACTGAAAGTAACGGCATCACCAAGACCGAAACTAAGACCACCACAACCACCACAGAGGCTGACGGTTCGAAAACCGTTGAGACCACCAACAACATCTCGTATACCCAGCATCCCCAGGTGATCTACAACATCGATAACTCCGAGAACAAGATCACCGTTTCAGAAGCACCAGGCGGTACCACTTCTCAAACCGTCACCACCAAAGATACCTATGACGCTGAAGGCAACCAGACCGGCAGCGAGCAAAGTAGCGGTCCGGTTCAGGGTGACGACGTTGCCAAAGAGTCCGAAGAGAAACAGACCTGCGAAGACAGCCCGTTCATGGACAAGTGTCTCGATGACTTCAAGAAGACCGCCAAAGGCGAGTTCGGTGATATCTCCGCCAAGATCGCCGCAGCCAAGAGTGACTTTGAATCCAAGTGGACGCAGATCAAAACCGAAGCCTCTAGCAAGCTGGGTTTCACCCTCAACGGTGGCGGTGCACTGGAACAACACATTGTCGTTATTCGCGGCGTGGAAGCCGATATCGGGATCACCCGTTGGGTGCCGTACTTTGACGAGTTCGGCCTTGCTGCACTCATCATGGCCGGGGCTGCGCTCTACGCCGCAATCATCATGTTTAAGGGGTAAGCAAAATGGAGATTATGAAAGCCTTACAAGGCATCTATGACTTCATGGTCAACGGGTCGTACACCTTTGTGCATGAAGCTATGGCTCAAGCTGTGCAGTTCGCGGTGGTGGGTTACTTCACTGTGAAAGGCTTTGTCATGGAACAGCTGTGGCTTGTAGGTAAAGCGGTGCTAGATCAGCTCGATCTGTCCACCCTGATCCAGACGCACTGGGGCCACTTGGACAGTAACTTGATGGCGTTCCTCACCCGCTACCGCGTACCTGAAGCTGCAAACCTCATCCTCAATTCTCATATCACCGTATGGCTCTGGAGGATGATGACATGACCGCTGTTATCCATCACGGTCCACCGGGATCATTCAAAAGCTTCGGTACCATCCAGCGCGCCAAGATACCTGCGCTTCAGAAAGGCCGTGTTGTCGTCACTAATATTCGTGGTTTTGACTCCCTGGAACGCATCGAAAACGCCCTGGAATGTAAGCTCCCGCCTGAGTCTCAGATCATCTATGTAGAAGCGGACAGCGACAAAGGTTTTCAGGCCATGGCGCGCTTCTTCCATTGGGCACCCAAAGGCGCATTGATCGCCATTGATGAAACTCAGCGGGTCTGGTCCAAAAAGCGAAACCGCGACCTGAAAAAGTTCGACCTGCCTCTCACTGACGACGCGGGCGAATACCGATCAGAAGAAGACATTAAGCGAGACTGCCCGCTCTGGGATGGCGACTACGACCGCCCGGAAACCGTCGAAAACGCCTTCGATCAGCACCGGCATTACAACTGGGATATCTATCTCACCACGCCAAACATCAGCAAAGTACACGATGAAGTCCGTTCAGTCGTAGAGATCGCCTACCGTCACCGTGGTATGGGTGCGCTCCTGCCGTGGTGGAAAAACAAATGGAAGGAATTCACCCATGACGCAGAGACCAGCGGTAAACAAATCAGTCATTACCTGGGTACACCAAAAACCTACAAGGCAGACCAAAGAATCTTCGCCTGTTATCAAAGCACTAAAACAGGAAAAGCCAAAGGCACATCAGAAGCTCGCCCTCTATATCGAGACCCTAAACTACAAATGGTTTTCGGGGCGATCTTTGGGATTTTCATTTGGATCGGCTATCTCTTCGTTGATTTCCTCGAAACCAGTCCGTTGGTTAACGGCATGCCTCAGCAAACTGCTGAAGCGACTGATCAAAACAGCGCTGAAGTTGGTGCTGGCCGTCATGGGTATGATGCTGGTAGCGGCGTTGCTCAGACTGATATTGCGCGTCAGTTTGACCGTCTGACGCCTCCGCCGACCGCATCAACTCAAGCACAAAAGACCGTGCCAACGGCAGCCAAGACTCACTACGTCCTCACCGATCAGGCCGACCCACTCGCCGAATACTTCACTGACGAGTACGACATCCGCTTAGCCGCTGCCGTGTATGTCCCTGGACGGGAAACTCTCTACTACCGTGTCACCGTCTATCAGAACGGCGACCGCATCGACCAGTTCACCCAAGACGAAGTCCGGGCCTACGGCTACCAGGAAGATTACGGGGCTGCGGGCCTGCGCCTTCGGCGCGGCGAAGCCGTGTTTCTTGTGCGTCCTCTAATTGCTCGCCGTATCCAGTCCTCTAGGCCAATAGAGGCACGCAAGCCGGTCATCACTGAAGGGCTATCAGTCGTGAACATGTAAGCCCAACAGCGTTCGGACAGTCCCGGAGACCCAAGCAATGGCACGTTTCAGCAAGGACCGCTTTCGAGGTCGGCAGCACACCAACTCCAGTAGCACAAACGGCAACGGCAGTTGCACCGTTACAGGGATCACACGCGGTTTGCACTTTGCGCCGCGTTTCGTCCGTTTCGGGAACTCCGGCAGCTCCATCGGTAGCAGCAGCTGTATCCAAATGTCCTTTTCCATGCCGTATGCCTCTTCGCCTTGGTTTATCAGTGATGGTCGCGCTCGCTTGCGAGCATGGGCGGCCATTGCTGATGAACATCACCCAACTGAGCGCACTGAGACAGTCAA
>NZ_JASBRH010000009.1 GCF_029961155.1 Pontibacterium granulatum
GGTTTGATCGGCTCGGATACCAGTGCCTGCAGCGGGTGGGATTCCAGCGGCAGTTCGAAACCGGCCATCTTCGCAACCACACCGGAGTTACCCGCAACGACAGAACCTACGCGGTCTGCCATGATGTCGCCGTAACGATTGGTTTTAACGCCAACAATGGTGCCATCTTCGATGATCAGGTCGGTTACTTCAGTTTTCTGGATCAGGTCTACGCCGTGTGCGTCAGCACCACGTGCGAAACCCCAGGCTACCGCATCGTGACGCGCAACACCGGCGCGAGGCTGCCAGGATGCACCCAGGATCGGGTAACGGGTGTTCTCGGAGCAATCCATGTGAGGAACCAGTTCCTGCACACCTTTTGTATCCAGCACTTCACCGTCGATACCGTTCAGACGGTTAGCGTTTACACGACGCTCGATGTCACGCATATCCTGCAGCGTGTGCCCCAGGTTCAGTACACCACGCTGGGAGAACATTACGTTGTAGTTCAGGTCCTGTGACAGGCCTTCCCACAGCTTCATCGCGTGCTCGTACAGGTGAGCGGCTTCGTCCCACAGGTAGTTGGAACGTACGATGGTGGTGTTACGTGCGGTGTTACCACCACCCAGGTACCCTTTTTCGATGACCGCTACATTGGTCACACCAAATTCTTTCGCCAGGTAGTAGGCTGTTGCCAGACCGTGACCGCCGCCACCGATGATGATGACATCGTACTTCTTCTTCGGCGTAGGGTTACGCCAGGCGCGCTGCCAGTTTTCGTGATGGCTAAGACTGTGCTTGAACAGTCCGAAACCTGAATAATGCTGCATCGTATCAGCTCCCGTTAAATGGGCGGTCAGTCGTGCCGACCGCCTCAGTTCTGTTCAATTAGCGGTAAACAGGGTAGTCAGCGCACAGCGCTTTAACCTGTTCTTTAACTTCAGCGATCTTCGCTTCCAGCGCTTCCGGCTCGCTCAGTACGTCCAGCAGGTCAGCGATCCAGCCCGCCAGAGTACGGCACTGCTCTTCTTTGAAACCACGGGTGGTCACAACCGGAGAACCGATACGCAGACCAGAGGTGACGAATGGAGACTGTGGATCGTTAGGCACCGCGTTCTTGTTCACGGTGATGTTCGCGCGGCCCAGGGCAGCGTCTGCATCTTTACCGGTCAGACCCTGCTTGATCAGGCTCAGCAGGAACAGGTGGTTTTTGGTGCCGCCGGAAACGATCTCGAAGCCACGTTCGATCAGCACTTCAGCCATCGCGTTAGCGTTCTTAACAACCTGTGCCTGGTACTCTTTGAATTCAGGCTGCAGCGCTTCCTGGAAAGCTACTGCTTTCGCAGCGATCACGTGCATCAGAGGACCACCCTGACCGCCTGGGAATACTGCAGAGTTGATCTTCTTCTCCAGTGCGTTGTCGCGGGAGATGATCAGACCACCACGTGGACCACGCAGAGTCTTGTGAGTCGTGGTAGTAACAACATCTGCGAACGGTACCGGGTTCGGGTACAGGCCCGCTGCGACCAGACCGGCAACGTGTGCCATATCAACAAACAGGTATGCGCCTACTTTGTCTGCGATCTCGCGGAAACGCGCCCAGTCAACGATCTGGGAGTAAGCAGAGAAGCCTGCCACGATCATTTTTGGCTTGTGTTCAACAGCCAGCGCTTCAACCTGATCGTAATCGATCTCACCGGTTTCTTCGTTCAGACCGTACTGTACCGCGTTGTAGATCTTGCCGGAGAAGTTAACGTGAGAACCGTGAGTCAGGTGACCACCGTGCGCCAGGCTCATACCCAGCACAGTGTCGCCTGGTTCACACAGAGACATATATACAGCTGCGTTCGCCTGGGAGCCGGAGTGTGGCTGAACGTTGGCGTACTCAGCACCAAACAGTTCTTTCGCGCGGTCGATCGCCAGCTGTTCAGCTACATCGACATATTCACAACCGCCGTAGTATCGCTTTTCAGGGTAACCCTCAGCGTATTTGTTGGTCAGCACGGAACCCTGCGCCTGCATAACGCGCGGGCTGGTGTAGTTTTCGGAGGCGATCAGCTCGATGTGCTCTTCCTGACGCTTTGCTTCCTGCTCCATTACCACCCACAGGGCATCATCGAAACCTTGGATCTGATCATTCTTATTAAACATTTGCACCTCCTCACCCGACTAATCGGTGAGTTCTTCAAATCAGTTTTTAATTGTTGTTGTCCTGGCTTTCTCTCTACTACTTATGAGGGAAAGTAATCAGGCCGGGAGGTAAACGCTGAACGGTGTTACTGGCTAGGAACCCTACACGGGCGTGCTAAACAACTCCCACGCAATCGATAGTATCGGGTCTCAGGGAGGCGGCTATGCTCGAATACGTCTTGGTAATATCAATTTACGACAGGCGGTCTATTTAGTATGCGACACAACCCCTGATCCACCCCGCACCGCCGCTGCCAGCGCCATTGCTGGCGTGTAGCGACACACAACAACTCAATTGCGACGTTACAGATTAAATATGCACACCTATGCAGAGCTGTTTTCTGTATGCGTCATCTTTTTGCGCAACTCCGCACTCCATGCGACATATGCAAAACAATCCATTGCTCGTTATAAGAAGCAGAGGTAGCGTCCATTTTTTCAATCTTATTGCGTATAGCACCATGACCACGAATACAGCCACCGTTGATAACGACTACCTGAAAGGATTCACCCTGGTTCTGCTCTCTGCCATTGGCTACGGACTGCAACCGTTATTTACCCACGTTGCCTACAGCGACGGCGCCAGCCCCGTGGGCTTATTGGTGCTGCGCTTCCTGGCAGCCTCTTCGATGATGTTTGTCTGGTTAAAGCTGCGGGGCTTTGAGATGCCACCGCTGAAACACAACCTGCAATACCTGCTGGTTGGAATCGGATACTCCGGTGCGGCGCTGGGTTACTACAGTGCCAGCCACAGTACCTCGGTCAGCCTGGCGGTTATTCTGATGTTCTCCTTCCCCGCATTTGTGGTTCTGTTTTCCATTGGGGTACTTAAGGAGAAAGCCACACCACTGAAGCTGGTCAGTGTCGCATTGGCAATTGGCGGGGTTATTGTGGCGGTCGGCCTGGATATTCAGGGTGATAGTACCGGTGTGCTTTGGGCGTTGTTCGCGGCGTTTGCGTACGGCTCGGCTATATTGTACGGCACCCATAAAGCCAGCCCGCTGTATCCAGCGCAGTCAGCCTGCATGGTATTGATCGGATGCTTCCTGGGTGCGGTAGCGGTCAGCTCGGTGCAACCGACACATTGGCCACAAACGGATGCGGGGTGGTTGTCGGTGGTAGGACTGGCATTGTTCGCAACCATCTTCCCGATCGCGACGTTTATAGCGGGTGCGCCTAAGATTGGCGCATCTAATGCGTCCACCATCTCCACCATGGAACCGGTCGTAGCGGTTGCAATCGCCCTGCTATTGATTGGAGAGCCACTGAATACAGCCACAATGATTGGTGGCGGGATGGTTATTCTTGCTGTGGTCTTGTTATCACGCTCTAAATAAGCAGTCATTCAACACGACCAGTTAATATTAATAGCCACCTGAATAAACCATTTTCCCTTCGAAAAGTTCGTGCAATAAAAAAGGCCACCCAAATGGGTGGCCAAGCACATCCTTCACTGATGGATCGATATAGATCAATTCAAATACTAGCCGTTGTTTTCAAGGTTTAGTTTCCTAAATACGCTACCAGCATTTTTATTTACGACAATGCCAAACTTCTGAATTCTAAACTCCCCACCGTTCCCTCCTCGTTCCCACGCTCTGCGTGGGAACGCATATAATCCGTGCCTTCCAAGGATTCCCACACAAAGCATGAGAACCCGAAGTTGCCAGTATTCACCAACCTCCAGCCTATTCCAGGCAAAAAAAAGCCACCCATGGCGAAGGGTGGCGAAAAAAGACCCGTAATATACGAGGGATTGGAGCGAGGCAAGCTCCTCAGACTAATTGGACGATTTAGTCTGTAGTCGCCAAAGCAATGCAGTAATATGCAAGTGCCATCAACGGTTGAGCGCGAATAATCCATTATTCAGTCAAAGTTTCCGGTAACGTCAAATAAGGCAGGGCGTCCCCGCTTAAATATGGCGTTCACTTCGACTGAAGTTAGATTATCCCAACATGCCTTTACGGCATTATCTAAATACGACTCTCTTTTTCCTAAAAGAGTAATTTTTGACCTTTTTTCTATTTACTTTGCAAAGATCGCCGTGAACAGGCAGCAACGCCCGCTAACGCACCTCACTTTTGTTTGAATTCTCTGTCTAACCTGCGACAAGGTACGGCGCCTGTAACAAAGCCAGTAACACTCGCCTCCGAACCATGTGACACCTGTACATACCTCGTTATCGATAATTTTTTCTTTAACGTCAGCCTGCTAAAACCTAAAAAATATCACTGATTTCCAGCAACTTATAAGGCAAACAAACATTCAAGAACTATACTTCATTGAACAGTTTTCAGGGATAGTGAGTACGGGACCATGCCTCAACAGGTGCAGGAAAACAGCCTAAACATCTATATTCTTGGCTTCGTTTTCATCTTTGGCGCATTCATATTTGTGTTTGAATATGGTTACCAGCGCTTTTTCATGCTGCAGAACGCTTTTGCCGAGGGGCGATGCACAACAACGACATCCAGCAAAACGCCGCTATGGACATGCGTGTATCCGTGCGTGAGCGTGCCATTTTGCTGTGGCAAATGACACTGCTGGACGATCAAATAAAGCGTGACGCGCTATATCAACGTTTCTACGCACATGGCAGCGCCTTTCTCAAAGCCCGTGCCCAGCTATTAGACACGGACCTGACCCCGCAAGAGCTTGAAGTCATTGATCGGTTGAATTACGAAGCGGCCACCCGTACCTCGGAATTGAAGTCCTTCGCTGAGAAACTAATGACCAGCAACCACAGCTCTACAGCCATGCTCAACACAGCACTGTCCGATCAGATCATTGTGGCCAACCTTCTAGACAAACTGATTGAGATGCAACGCACACAGAATGAGCACTACCGAGAGCAATCTTCTCAGGCACAAACTCAGCTCTTCGGTCGCGTGTTGATTTACATGGTGATCATTGTCGTAGCGGGTTTTGTCTTTGCTGGCTACGTAATTTTCACCTCCGCCAAACAGCGCCGATTATTGGAAGCCGCCAACACGGAACTACAACATGTCGCCACTCACGATCACCTGACAGGTTTGCCCAATCGCGTGTATCTCACCCATCAGATCGAACGGGTTATGTCGTCAGTAAAACGTAAGAATAGCGTTGCGGCGGTGCTATTTATCGATCTAGACAACTTCAAGCCGGTCAACGACCAGCACGGCCATGAAATGGGAGACCGTTGCCTGACACTGTTAGCCGCCAGGATCAAGGACAACGTACGCGGCTCTGATATGGCGGGACGCCTGGGCGGCGACGAATTCGTAGTCGTCTTAAGTGAGCTTGATAAAGCAGACCAAGCTGAAATCGTGGCGCAAAAGCTGATCAACAAGCTCAGCGAAACAGTTTGGATCGACGATAAGGAACTTCATCTGTCAGCGAGCATCGGCATATCTTTAATCACTCGAGACACCCGGAGTGCGGAAGCAGCGCTGACCGCGGCCGATAAGGCGATGTACATTGCAAAAGAAACCGGCAAAAACCAACTGTGCGTTTTTGATGCACAGTGATATCAAACACCTCTGAATATTAGAAACATACAGTCAGCCCCCTCTCTGCAGAGGGTTTAATTGATGCATATCAGCTTCCATCATTACCAACGCATCTGTCACTTCCCAACGCATCAGCGACTGCTACTATGGCCCCTGATTCAAACATGGATACCGCTGTATGGGTAATCTAAAAGCCAACCGTCTTATCATCTACCTGATCTGGGGTGTTATCAGCCTGCTGTCTGGCATTGTTCTTGTCATTTACGGCTATTCTGTTTACTCGGAACAAACACGTTTCGAGCAATACCTGCAACAGTTTGAAGACGACATCGTTTCTCAGCAGAAAGCCCGGCTGCAACAAGAAACCGAAAGTGCTGCACGCCGCATCGAAAACGCCTACCTCTCCGCCAAAGACCGTCTGAAAGCGCTGTCCCGTAACGAAGTAGAGAAAGCCATTGCGCAGATTCAGCACCTGCACAAAACCTATGGTGAACAGATGAATGAGCAGGAGCTAAAAGCCTTTATTCGTGAAAGCTTACGCCCAATCCGCTTCTTTGATGGCCGTGGCTATCTGTTTATTGATGAGATGGATGGTACGTCGGTGCTGCTACCTCCGGCACCTGGTTTTGAAGGCCACTCCTTCCTGGCAGACGAGCAATCCAACAGCTACAGCGTCATGATGAAGATCCTCGCTGTCAGTAACTCGCTGGAGCGTAATGGGTTCATCGACTACGAATGGAATATGCCCGATAACAAGCAACGAACCCACACCAAAATCAGCTACGTTGCACTGTACGAACCGTTCAATTGGGTTATCGGTGCCGGTGATTACATCCATACCTTCCGCCAGGGTATAGAGAAACAGATCCAAGAGGATATCGACGCCATCCGCTTTGGCCGCGATGGCTATATCGCAATTGTAAGTGCTGACGGAACGATTCTGAAAAGTGCCAGCGCCCGCCATCTAGAGGGCATCCACCACGCCAATATGTCCACCATAAATGGCGACGCAATCCGCCTGATCGTCGAGTCCGCAAACGAAGGGGCTCAGTTCATTTCGTATAACTGGTACCGACCAGACAGCAACAGCATTGAAGAGAAGCTCTCCTACGTGAAGCCCCTGCCCTTTAACGGATGGGTACTGGTAGCCGGCGTGTATCGGAACACCCTGACCGAACTTATCAACGAAAAACGGCAGGAACTGGACAACCAGCTCAATAGCAGCTTGATCAATCTGGCTGTCGCGTTTCTGATAATAGGTGGGCTGAGTCTGACGTCCACTTACCTCTTCACTAGCTGGTTGAGCAGACGCTTTAGCGCAACGCATTCAATAATGAAGAAGCGCCAACAGCTACTGAAGCGCCGCACCGAATTGCTGGAACTTAATGAACGTATTGTGGAAAGTGCATCGGAAGGACTGATCGTCACCGACAGGGACGCGAAGATCATCCACGTCAACCGTGCGTTTACCGAGATTACCGGCTATACCCGAGATGAGATGCTTGGCAGTACACCCGCCAAGCTCTCATCAGGTGTACAGAAGGCTCAGTTCTACCAGCAGCTATGGCAAACCCTGGTTGAAACCGGCAGTTGGGCGGGCGAAATCATCAACCGGCGCAAAGACGGCTCGATGTACCCCCAGTGGCTGTCGATCAATACCTTCTATGGCAAAAACGGCGACGTACTCAATTACATAGCAACCTTCAGCGACATCACGGAGCAGAAGGCAGATCGGGCAAAACTGAGCTACCTGTCCGATTACGACCCACTAACCGACCTTCCTAACAAGCGGGTTATGCTGGAACGCCTCAACCAGGCACTGGCACACATCGAACGTCATAAAGGCGAGCAAACAGCAATCCTGTGTATCGACCTGGACCACTTTAAGCGCATTAACGACTCGCTGGGTCATAAATGCGGTGACAAGGTGATCATAGAGATTGCGCGGCGTATTAAAGGCTCGTTACGGGAAGTGGATACACTGAGCCGGATATCCGGCGATGAATTTGTTGTTGTGCTCGACCCTGCCTACAAAATCTCCGTTGTCGTCACGCAGATCGCCTTTCGAATGATCGAAGCAATCTCTCAGGTAATAGATCTGCCGGAAGCGGACGTACTGCTGACAGCCAGCATAGGTATCGCGATTGCACCTCAGGATGGCGTCAGCTGCGAAGAACTGACTAAACATGCGGATATCGCCCTGCATCACGCGAAGAAATGTGGCCGCAACAACTTCCAGTTCTTCAAGGGAGAAATGAACGAAACGGTTGTTCAACGCATGCAGATCGAAAACCAGCTCAACGTTGCGATCAACAACCGCGAGTTCGAACTGTATTATCAACCTCAACACCGTTCATCCGATCGCCGCATGTCGAGTGTTGAAGCACTGATTCGATGGCAACAACGGGATGGCACGCTTGTCTCCCCCGACCAGTTTATTCCCGTCTCCGAAGAAACCGGCCAGATTATCGAGATTGGCAAGTGGGTTTTGGACGAAGCCTGCCGCCAAGCGGCTCAATGGCTCGCGCACGGCATCGTACTGCCGGTATCTATAAACATCTCACCCGTGCAGATCAGATCCAAATCGTTTATCACCGATGTAAAACGCGCCCTGGCACGCTACAGCCTCGATCCACACCTGATCGTACTGGAAGTGACCGAAACCGCCTTGATCGGAGACGAAGAGCACGTGATCGAAAACCTGAATGCAATCTCGGCACTGGGTGTACCGATCTCGCTGGATGACTTCGGAACCGGCTATTCCAGCCTATCGCTGCTGAAAAAGATGCCGGTCTCCGAAGTAAAAATAGACCGTAGTTTCGTGAATGGCGTGCCAACGGATACGGAGAACGCCAGCATCATCTCCTCTATCATTTCTGTGGCTCACAACATGAGCCTTGAGGTTGTAGCGGAAGGTGTAGAAAACGAAGAACAGATGGTTTTCCTGACGGTGCTGAACTGCAACAAGATCCAGGGATACTATTTCTCTCCTGCTGTGCCAGCCGCTCAGTTGGAAGCGTTATACCTCAACAAACACGCAGACGCCGTAACCTGAATTCAGGTTCCTGCACCAAAATCCAGAGGATTGCTCCTCTGGATTCCCCCTCTCCTGGTCACCAACCACATATACAATCGAAGATCCCGATGGCTGCCTCCTAGATCTTCGTTTGTCGCCTGCCCTGCCCTCAGCGCAAACTCTCCCCATCAAACAATCACTGCATACAACAAGAACAAACAGGAGCCATCATGATTGAGTTGATTCCAGACGCAGGCATCAGCCAACAACGCCTTGATGCGATGTACAACTACCGGCTTGAGCGTATCCGCGCCGTAATGGCCGAACACAACATCTCACTGAGTATTCTGACCAGCCCGGTCAACCTGCGTTATGCGGTTAATTTCGATGAATACCTGATGTTCCAGTCGCACATTCCAACGGCGCACCTGTTCATTCCACTTGAAGGCCCTGTCACCCTCTTCGGTGCAAGCCAGCGTCACCACGCCAACGTGGATAGCTACCAGGGCTCCCGTTTCGCAACACCTTTTGATGGCGGACTGGATCTATCGCGACAATCCCAGCGCATCGTTGCAGATATCGAGCGCTTTATTCGCGACCACCAGCTCCACAACGCGGGTAGCCGGATCGCGTTGGAGCGCTTCTCACCGCTGATCAGCCAGCAATTGGTCAGCAAGGGCTACCGCCTGACCGATGGAGAAGCCCTGATCGAACAAGCGAAACTGATCAAACACCCCACTGAAATTGACTGCATTCGTCACTCAATCGCGGTTGCCGAGCTCGGCATTCATAAAATGCACACCGCGCTGCAACCGGGCATCACCGAAAACCAGCTCTGGTCCGTTATCCATCAAGTGAATATTGCCCACGGCGGTGACTGGATCGAAGGCAAGATGCTCGCCTCCGGTCAACGCACCAATCCATGGCTGCAGGAAGCGACGTCGAAGGTCATCGAAGCCGGTGATATGGTTGCCTTTGATACCGATATGATCGGTCCCCAGGGATATCTGGCGGACATCTCCCGCTCCTGGATCTGCGGCGGAGGTCGCGGTACCGCCGAGCAGCGCGATGCTTACCAGCATGCTTACGATGAGATTCACCACAATATGGAGTTGATCCGTCCTGGCGTAAGCTTTTCTGAACTATCTGAAATAGCCTTTGCACGGAAGAAAGAATATCGGGAGCAACGTTATGTGTGTGCCTTCCACGGTGCAGGTATGTCCGATGAACATCCAAAGATTTACTACGGCGAAGATTGGCAAGGCAACGGCTACGATGGCGTGCTTGAAGAGAATATGGTGATCTGTGTCGAAAGCTATTCCGGTGTCAAAGGTGGCCGGGATGGGGTGAAACTGGAAGAGATGGTTCGCGTCACCGCAAACGGGTACGAGAAACTCTCTACGTACCCGTATGAAGAATCATTGCTGAAATAACCCGTTACGTCTTAATCGCTGAGAAAAAGAGATATACGCCCCGGAAAACCACCGGGGCGTTTCTTTATACCGGTGTAGGCTCCTCACTATCCCCGGCCCGGAAGCGACGCCTCGTACCGTCTCGCTGGCGCTTCAGAAAGTCTTCGTCCATCGTGTCGGCGATCTGTGCCAGCCGATGACCTTTACAACGGATACCCAAACCGCCCTCTTCCACCAGCCCTTCGATACGTGCCATTCCTGCCTGCTTTTTGAGCACCTGATGAGGCTGGAAGAAATCCATATCGCGTGGGGTGATCTCATCGCCGGTTTCGATAAAGCCTGCCTCTACCGCCGCGTTCATCAGGTCATTACCACTGCTGGTGCGCACAATGACCGCGTTACTACCCGGATCATCTTTTTCCGTCGCTGAATCCACCTGGCAGTCTGGCCAGCTGTCCGCAGCCGCGATATCAGCACCTTCGCCAATACCGTTCGGGCAGATCTTGCAACGAAACGGGATCGACCAGTTGGTTTCGCCCTCTCCCCAGAAATCGTTGTAGCTGCGGAAGAACACTTCGCCTTGGGCATTCTCAATTTCAACCGGTCCAGGGCAACCATTCCCGCGATAGCGAATACGCGCCAGATCTTTACGCGGTACCCCCGCCTGTTCCAGAAAACCGTTGAAGCTATCTGGAGTGAGATAGCCACCACACACAATCGCCAGCTTGTAGCGCACCAGTTCGTCTACACGGGGATCAATACGGGCATAGTTGTTGAGGGCGGATACATCGCAGGGTTTACCGATGAAAGCGAAGGCTTGGCCACGGTCAAGCAACGGGCCGATATCCAGCAACGGCGCAGCAGGCCCGTAACGGGAACCGGAAGCTTCAATCACATCGGCGTTGGTGAAACTCAGGTGGCGCTCACCAAAGGCAGGTTCTGAGTCGGAGGCTTTCACATGCAGGATAAAATCAACGTCGCCGCTGGCAACCAGATATTGCGCCAATCCGGTCATCACACCACCGGTGGATGCTTTGAAACGAACATCGGGCTGAGCAGTCCAGGCCATCACATTGCGGACATTGCGTCCCCAGATCAGATCCTCCGACGCGCTCGCATCGGCGGGCAGGTGCTGACTGACATTGATACCGGGACAGACCTGATAGATCGTATCGACCGTTTCGTCGCTCAGATCACCCACCACAACCGGTCGCTTGTACCCGGTTGCCTGCGTACGTATCTGGATGGAATCTTCACCGGCAACGGACTGACACAAGCCACAACCGGTGCACATCCCCTCTTCAACAATCCGGTAAAGCCGGTCTTTGGCGGCGCTTCGGCATCGGTCTAACATCACTTACACCTCACAGCAGAACATCTGGATTCATGGTTATTGTGAATTCAGTGTCGACCTCATGGCGCAAATGACCAAACTAACTTTTCGCAGGCGGAGATCAGATTTTTCGATCCGACTTCCCCGCCTGCGATAGGTTGAATTACAGCGTTGCCAAAATCGCTTCGGCAGCGGTTTTTTCCAAGCCTTTCTCATCCACAGCCAGCGTTTTCACAACACCGTTTTCCACCACCATGGCAAAACGCTTAGAGCGCAGGCCCATATGGAAGTTATGGAAGTCCGCTTCCAAACCCAACGCAGTCGCAAACTCACCATTGCCATCAGCAACCATCAAAATCTGATCCGCATTGCTTGCCTTACCCCAGGCATCCATTACGAAGGCATCGTTCACTGCCATACAGATAATCCGATCAACGCCCTTCGCCAGGATCTCATCGGCTTTAACCACATAGCCCGGCAGATGCGCGGCTGAACAGGTTGGGGTAAACGCCCCAGGTACTGCAAACAAAACAATCTTCTGATCAGCAAACAGTGCGGTGGAACTTACATTTTCCGGTCCCTTTTCACCCATGGTCTGGACCGTTACTTCAGGAATGGAATCACCCACTTGAATCATGTTCGTTACCCTCTTTAAATGACCGTGCACCTGTTGGCAATTAGATTACCTCAAAGGATGCATCTCAGTTCCTTGTAGCCCGTGCTTACCAACCGACCTTAAACATCTTTCGGACGCCGGTTTTGCCCCTGCAGAATCACATAGAGCCCACTCCCGGTGATGATCGCCGAACCGATCAATGTCGGCAGATCAGGGATCTCAGCAAACAACAGCACACCAAATACTGTAGCAAAGACCAGCAGACTGTAGTTAAAAGGTTGTAAAACTGAGGCCGGTGCATGCTCCAGTGCTTTGACCAGTAACAGGTGCCCAAATATGCCGGTGACTGATAAGACGGCCATCATCAGCCACTCATCTGAACTGGGTTCGCGCCACTCAGGAATGCCAAACAACGTGGAAGATGCACACCCTAGCAACGCCATATACAGCATGTTGGTGTTGAAGCTGTCTCCCGCCGCACTCACAAATCGGGTGATCAGGTTGTAGAAGGCAAAACACACTGCGGCAGACAGGGCGATGAAAGCCTCAGGTTTGAACACCTCCAGTCCGGGCCGCAAGATAATCAAGGTGCCGACGAATCCCGCAGCCACCGCCAGCCAGCGGCGTAAACCGACCTTCTCTCCCAACATGGGCGACGCCAGCGCTATTGCAATCAGCGGGAACACGGCGAGCAACGCATGGGCTTCAGCCAAGCCCAGGTAACGTAACGACAGGTTGAAGATGGCGATCTCTGCCACGGATAACAGCGAACGTGCTATCTGCAGGCCCGGTTTCCGAGTATGTAATGCACGCCGTAAACCACCACGCCAGGCAACCCAACCGATGGCAAAGAGTGCAAACACCCAATAGCGCACCATCACAAACTGGGCGACCGCCATATCCTGCACCAATACTTTAGTGATGGAATCCTGCACTGCAAAGATAAACATCGATCCCAGGCAAAGACTGATCCCGAGCGTATGGGTTTGCGTAGCGACCGCCTGATTCTGACTGTTCATCCAGCCACTCCTTCCTGATAAGTAGCGTAGGTTGGCCTTCGCAAGGCGAAGCCCAACAATCATGGGCAATGTTGAGTCGATGTGTTGGACATCGCTCCGCGATGGCCAACCTACAACCGGGTCTGACTGTTCATGCCACTAGGTTCTGCAGATAAAAAAGGCCCCTGAGCTGGGGCCAAATTTAAGACACCACGTCTTAAATACCATGGAGTAGTTCTCCCAAAAGGCTCTGAGCTTTTTAGGAAATCACTACAGCCCAAACGCTAGTCGGATCAGAACCTTTACTCAAACTAATAGTTTTTAGAAAGATCTTAAAAAATATTTATACCTAAATCCCTACATCCACGCTGACGGCACCAGCCGCCTGAAAGCCTCACGCCACGGGGCTTTCAGAGCCACCAAAAAAACCGATACCCCCCTCCAATTTTTTCCGTTTTACAGCTTTTCACTGAAGTTCGATATTGAAAGCCAGTTGGTTTTCACAGTGAGGGTTTCGACATGACGGGCTGGTCTCTGTTGATGTTGGGCATCGTATTTGAAGTGGCAGGCACCTTTTGCCTGAAGCTATCTAACGGCTTCAGCAATGTCACGGCTTCGGTGCTCTGTTTTGCGTTCTTTGCAGTCGCACTCAGCCTGATCACCCTCAGCGCGAAAACCCTCGACGTAAGCATCGTATACGCGGTGTGGTCCGGTGTCGGCATTGTGCTGATCACTCTGTTGGGCGTTCTGTTCTTTCAGGAAGCCATCAGCCCTGGCCGCATCGGTTTTATCGTCCTGATCCTTGTTGGTGTGCTGGGTCTGCACCACGAAAGCAATCCTGAGCAACCGGAGACTGAGCATGTCCATACTTCTCAACAATAACGGCTACGACAACCAGACATGGTACGAGCAACTCACCATGCTGCTGCCCGAGAAAACCGTTTACCGGTATGACCAGCTCAGCTCTGTAGACATGGTGGCAGACGAGATCGAATACGCCGTGATCTGGAACCACCCTGCGGGCGATCTGCAGTGTTACCCCAATCTGAAAGGCATTCTGTTGTTGGGTGCAGGTACCGAACATATCGATCAGGACCTAACCGTACCGGACCTACCCATCGTGCGGCTGGTTGATCCCGAAGTATTAAAAGACATGGCGCTCTACACCCTCTATTGGGTGATGAACCTGCATCGCCAATATGACACCTACCGCGAGCAGCAGAGCCAGCGTGTCTGGCAGCGTCACGACATCTGCGCCCCCCAGGACTACAAGGTTACCGTGCTGGGCCTGGGTGCCGTAGGTAAAGAGGTTGCCAATCGACTGCAACTGAACGGCTTCAACGTATCCGGCTGGGATCGCTTTGAACAGCAGCTGGATGGGGTGACCTGTTACGCAGGCCCTGACCAGTTAGGTGCATCTCTGCAATCAACCGATGTTCTGGTGAACTGCCTGCCGGTTACCCCCGACACCATCGGTTTTATCGACAGCACACTGCTGAATCAGCTGCCGCAATCTGCCGCGCTGATCAATATCAGCCGTGGCGACGTGATCCGCGATGTGGATCTGCTGGCGGCACTGGACCGTGGCCAACTGAGTCACGCGGTTCTGGACGCCTTCAGCATCGAGCCGCTGCCCGAGTATTCCCGTTTCTGGCGTCACCCCAACGTGACCGTAACGCCACACATGTCGGGTGCGACTTATGCCCGCTCGGCGGCACGACTGATCGCCGACAACATATTACGCATCGAAAACGGCGAGGAACCGTTTCCGCTGCATCAACACCCTGCCCGGATCGCTGCCTCGGCATAAGCGAACCAATCCGGACACCGATTAACCCGGCGGGTTAATCGCTTGATGCATGGACGCATCAACATTGGCCATAGGCCAATGCGAGCTCAATAAAAACAAGCAGTTCCGCGTAACTGCGCCCGTTTTTATTGGGCGACGGAAAAATAGGAAGGGAACCTATTTTTCCGCCGGGTTAATAGCAACATAAAAACAATAGAGAGATGAAAAGATGACAACCACACAAGAGCTAACACTGGAACAGCAGCAGGAACAGGTTCGTATCGATCTGGCAGCGATGTTCCGCCTGACCCATCTGTTTGGCTGGGATGACACCATCTGGAACCACATCACCGCACGTGTGCCGGGTTCCGATCACCACTTCTATATGCACCGCTTCGGTCTGAACTACGAAGAGGTCACCGCGTCCAACCTGATCAAGGTGGACGAAGAAGGCAACGTACTGGAAGGTCCAAGTGATGTGAATACCGCCGGTTTCATCATCCACGGTGCAATCCACCTGAGCGACAGCCACCGCAACAACAAGTTTGTATTCCACGCGCACCCTAAATCCTGCACCGCAGCCACCGCATTCAAAGAGCTGCCATTCCTGGTTCAGGACTCCTCCATGCTGTACGGCAAGGTTGGTTTCCACGATTGGGAAGGTCTGTCTGTAGACCCTGAAGAACGTTTCCGTATCGCTGAAAACATGGGCGAAAACAGCTGCCTGATCATGCGCAACCACGGTTTCCTGACCGTAGGTGAAACCGCAGGCGAGTGCTTCATGAACATGTACTACCTGATCCGTACCTGCGAAGTGGCTCTGCAAGCGACTTCGTCCGGCTACGAGCTGGAACACGGCGACCCGGCACTGTGGGAACTGGCTGCCAAGCAGTATGAGTCCTTCCCTCCGGGCAAATACGAATGGCCAGGACTGCTGCGCAAATGTGACCGCGCAGACCCGTCCTACAAGTTCTGATCCATTCGCCATCAGATCAGTACGCCGGCAGCACCACTAAAGCAAGGCTGCCGGCCTTACCCAACATATAAGAACGGATAACAAAAATGAAAATCGGTTTTATTGGCCTGGGCAATATGGGTTCAGGCATGGCTGCGAACCTGCTCGATTACTGCAAATCTCAGGGTGACGAACTGCTGGTACTGGACCTGAACCAGACCGTGGTGGATCAATTCATCGCTAACGGCGCGTCTGCGGGCGGCTCCGTTAAGAACATCGCTCAACGCTGTGAAGTGATCTTCACCTCCCTGCCAAGTTCTGTGCAGGTAAATCAGGTGGCCTTTGGCGAAGACGGCATTCTGGAAAATGCACTTCCGGGCGCAACCTGGTTTGAAACCAGCACCAACGAACTGGCGGAGTGGGAAAAGGTACGCGAAGCCGCACCGGCAGGCATGACGCTGATCGATGCGCCGGTAACCGGCGGTTCCGAAGGCGCAGCCGCAGGCACCCTGACCATGCTGTTGGGCGTCGAAGAAGAAACTCTGGCGAAGTTCGCACCTATGCTGGACGCGTTCACCAAGAAAGCGGTACGCATGGGGCCTGCAGGTGCAGGCTATGTAACCAAGCTGTCCCAGCTGCACCTGAACTACCTGGTGGCAATGGGTATCGGTGAAGCACTGATGATGGGTGCTAAAGCAGATCTGGACCTCAATGTCCTGCACAACGTATTGCAGAACAGCTGCGCGCAGAGCTACGTGGTCGACAACTACATCCCGAAAGTGCTGGATGGCAGCTATGACCGCTCCTTCGCATTGGGTCTGGCAACCAAAGACATGCGCCTGATCACCGAACTGGGCAGCCACCTGGGTATCGATATGACGCTGGCAAACAGCGTATACGACAACTACAAAGTTGCGACCGACAAATACGGCGCGGAAGTCCCTCACCTGAGCGTGCTCAAGCTGATCGAAGAGAAATCCGACCAGCTCCTACGCACCTAACAGACAACTGCCACACAGCCTGCATCACCCCGGTGCGGGCCGTTTTAAGACAAGAACCCTCTGTCCCTCTCACAGGCCGGTTGGCTTTATTCCCGACCCGGCCTGTCTTTTTGATTGAACTAAACTTATAGTTCTAACGTTTTGTGCGGATGCACACGGTTCTTATAACCTATTATAAAAACTATAAATCCATCAGGGAGTTACGTAGTAACATGTCAAATGCTGATAAACCAGCGCCTCTTTCAACGACAACGGATTACCAGATAGGACAAGACAACATCCAGCCATTTGGTTTGGATATCCATAACTTGGTCTTTCCCGTCTCTGCAGTATGCATCGTTGTATTTGTCGCATTAACCCTAGTCTTTCAGGAACAGGCCGGCACGTTCTTTAACGAACTGCGCCCTTGGCTGACCACCCAGCTTGACTGGTTCTTTGTGGGTAGCATCAACTTCTTCATCCTGTTTTGCCTGTACGTCGCCTTCTCCAAGACCGGTCGCGTAAGAATCGGCGGCCCTGACGCCAAACCAGAATTCAGCTATCCAGGTTGGCTGGCGATGCTGTTCTCTGCCGGTATCGGTATCGGCCTGATGTTCTTTGGTGTGCTTGAGCCGGTTACGCATATGCTCAACCCACCACTGGGTATATCACCCGATGCCCCTGAAGCAGCACGCCTTGGTATCGCCGCGGCAACCTTCCACTGGGGTATGAGTGCCTGGGCGGTGTACGCGGTTGTTGGCTTGGCGTTAGCGTACTTCAGTTTTAACCACGGGCTGCCACTAACACTGCGCTCAGCATTCTTCCCTCTGCTGGGTGACCGCGTATGGGGCTTTACCGGTCACGTAATCGATATCCTGGCGGTCTTTGCCACAATCTTTGGTTTGGCAACCTCGCTGGGTTACGGCGCCGAGCAGATCGCCGCGGGCCTGAACGAACTGTTCGAGATCTCCCCGTCCAATATCGTAAAGGTTGTTCTGATCATCGGTATCACGATGATTGCGATCGGTTCCTGTGTAGCGGGTCTCGATTCTGGTGTAAAACGCCTCAGTGAGATCAATATGGTAATGGCGGTTGGCCTGCTGCTGTTCGTACTGTTCAGCGGCCCAACACTGGAACTGCTGAGCAAGTTTATAATCGGGCTGGGCGACTATCTGATGTACAGCTTCCCACTGTCCAACCCTGTAGGACGAGAAGACACCGGCTTCTATCATGGCTGGACTACATTCTACTGGGCATGGTGGATCGCGTGGTCTCCATTCGTGGGCATGTTTATCGCCCGCATCAGTAAAGGCCGCACCGTACGCGAATTCATCGTCTGTGTACTGATCGTGCCAACGCTCTTCTGTCTGCTGTGGATGACCGTATTTGGTGGCGCAGCAATCGAGCAGATGGCAGGCGGCTACGACGGTGTGCGTGAAGCCGTAAACAACTGGCAGCCTGAAGTGGTGCTTTACCGCCTGCTGGCTGAACTACCGATGAGCTTTATCGTATCGTTTATCTCCCTGCTGCTGATCGTGATCTTCTTCGTAACCTCGTCTGACAGTGGTTCTCTGGTAATCGATACGATCACCGCGGGTGGTATCCTGAACCCACCACTGCCACAACGCATCTTCTGGTGCTCGTTTGAAGGTCTGGTAGCGATCGCACTGCTGCTGGGTGGTGGCCTGGGATCGCTGCAAGCGGCAACCGTGTCCACCGGTTTCCCGTTCTGTATCGTACTGTTGCTGATGTGTCTGAGCCTGTACAAAGGCCTGAGGCACGAACGGGTGTAACCTGAGAACGTGATAAACAAAGCCCGCTTTCTTAATGATCGCGGGCTTTTTTGTTTTCATATTTCGGAATACCGTCTCCCCCTGTTTTAGGATGAACGGATATTAAACGGGCGATAAATTACATCGTACCTGCAAACTACTGTAGCAGCCCTCTCCGAGGGCGACCGCGCTTTGGTGCAGGCTTTGCGGCCTTGTCGCAGTCGGCACCCTAAAGGGCATAAAAGACCGCTGCTACGCGATTCGATGTAAATTACCACCAAGTTGATAACCAGCAAGTGGATAAAAGGCTGTTATGAATATCGAGAACCTGCGCGCCTTCCTGGAAGTCACCGCCACTGGCAGCTTTCAGAAAGCCTCTGAAAACCTGCATATCACCCAGTCCACCGTCAGTGCCCGAATCAAGGCACTGGAAGAACGGCTCAACCGTGAACTGTTCACCCGTAAACGGGACGGCGTTGCGCTGAACAACGGCGGCAAGGCTTTTTATCCCTACGCCCTTTCCGTGGTGAAAACCTGGCAGCAGGCCCAGCAGGAGGTCTCTCTGCCACCGGGTGTAGAAGGCATAGTCAGCCTGGGCATTCCGGTGCATTACTGGAACAAGCTCTACTCTGACTGGCTGGATTGGATGAACGAGAATGCCCCCGGCATCGCCACCCGTATTCAGTCTGACTACTCGGTCTTCCTGCTCAACGAGATGCGAGACGGTCTGCTCGATCTGGCCCTAATTTTTGAACCGATGCACAGCCCCGGGCTACATATGGAGCCCCTGTTCGAAGAACCGCTGATTTTGGTCTCTACCGAACCACGTACTGTAGGCAGCGGTCATACCGAGGGCTACATCTACATCGACTGGGGCCATCAGTTTCAGGAGCAACACAACCACGAATACCCGGATGTGCCCCACCACCGTATTACCCTGGCACTGGAATACCAGGCTTTGGAACAGATGCTGGAGCGTGGTGGATCAGCCTACCTCGCCCACTCCACGGTGCAGAAGTATTTGGAGGAAGGGAAACTGTTTCGGGTAGAAGGTGCGAGGGAGTTTAAGCTGACGATCTATCTGGCGGTTGCCGATGCACGGCGGAATGATCCCGCCGTACTACAGGCAATTGAAGGGTTAAGGGCTACGCGATTTGTTGGGGAGTATGGGGTGTGATGTGCGTTTCAGCGTGGAATATTAACATATCTAGGCCTCCCCCTCCGTGCCACGCGTAAACTGGATTATAGAAGTTGTCTACTAGTGTTGGTTAGCTAGACCAACCAATGATGGAATAATTGGTTACCAAAGAAATGTTTAGACATTCCAATAATGGATTACCTTTTGAACAACTGGCACGAACTTTCCAGCCTTGTTAGCGCGACATGGAACGGACATAAATGCCTTAATACAAAAGAAAATTATATTTATTCAACACTCTCTATAATTCGAACACGCTTCAAGTAATCTTGGAATTTTTCTTGTTACCTTTTAGAGAAAAATAGTTCGAACAAAAAAGAAAGGGAGAGTAACACCCTCCCATTGAACATCCGACCTAAATTCTGTACTAGTTACTAATTCCAGTCATAAACATACCAGCATATAAAAAGCAAAATCAACGGAGCATAAGCAGCCTTAAACACACCAAATAACTTTGCAAAATTATCTAAAGCCTTGTCTAACAAGGAGTAATCCCCATCAAAAGCGACAGCTTTTAATGAATGATCAGAATCAAGAAGCGGCATCCAATATTCATCAATAAACCCAGAATCCTTACAAAAAAAACTACTATGCCCACCTGAAAAAAACCTATTAACGAAATTATCATCAGACAAAGTACTAAAACCAACCTTCCCGTCCATCCCTGTACCAGGAACAAACGCCATACTTGCTAAAAGTGCTTTATCGTGAACCGCACAGTCGTTAACAATCCTAATACCCTTGCAGTTTCTGAGCTGACTAAAGTCATGATCCTGTTTAAGAACACTACCACTCAATACAACAAGATCAATATGCTGGAGCAAATGTTCATCAAATGACTCCAATGCATTAATCAGAACATAAGTACCAAAGCTATGGGAAAAGCAAACAATTCTTTTAGAGCTATTTTGTTCAATCCAACGCTTAAGGTCGCGTCTAAACCTCGAAACAATGGCATCTCTAAGAATTGGCATCAAAAAGCTAAAAACATCAAATCTTGTATATTTAAAGCTAAGATGAGATACGTCTTTATCACAATATTCTGAATCAATTTTGCAATAAAGATCCTCCTGCCAACTTCCAAACGTGAGAATTCCGTGGACAGTCACAACAGCCAGCTCTCTTTCCTGTGTTTCCACTGAGTCGAGCGAACTAAATGAATAACGTGCTTGGCTTACTGCCTTAGTTAGCCAAGAAAAGTCGCCCGACCTTGAATGGTAAAGTTTAAAACCTAAGTTTTCAAACTCCAACTCCATGGCTGATGTATCTTTTTCAAGAGCTGTATAACCTATAACTCGTAATGGCTTTTTTAGAATTCTACCTTTAGATATCTCGCGTAATATCTTAGCACCAGCATCATCAAGAATATCCTTTTCCCCTTGATACACTGGAAGCGCCATATCTAGGAATAAGACAGGGTAGTAGCATCTTTTCAATGCACGCCGAGCTTCTTGGTAGCTTGCGACAATATCAACATCAATTTTCATTGAATCAAATGAAGTCAAAAGCCTTTGGTGTAGCTTAGAGCTTCTTGAAATGTCATCATCTACGATCAAAATCTTATTCATAACGCCTAATTACTTCTCCTAACTCGTCTTTCCATTCGAATCCAGCGTGTTCGTAGAATATACACCCCAGATACATATCCTTATATTCATCTTTAGCAATTCTATCGATATCCTCAATCCCTCCCAATGCAGGATTATCTGTAAAGGATTTATACTGTGTCAAAAAAAGAAAATCGACATTAATTTTTCTTCTCTTGATCTGCCTGGCAATATCTAATCCGCCATAAGCTCTAAACTCACCACCTGACTGACCATTATTATCAAAAGTAGGCAAGCTCATATCTAGAATAGTTAAGTCGTAGTCGTTCTTAATCATATTCTTGATCGCCGACGAATAAGATCGACATAAATCAACTGTAGCAGTTTCAAATCGCTCCCGTATAAATTCCACTACTCGCTCACTCTTATATTCTCCGTCCTCTACAAGCAAAATATTCATATAGACTCCTTACATTGCCTTTGATATACACATTTTTTGACTAAAAACATTTTCGTCAACAGAAACAGAAAACTGAGCATTCTGACAGAAATCGATTAAATATCTGTATGTCTTGTACAGCCCTGTTCCTCCTTCTGTAGTGAGTAATTCATGATTATCGTCTACACTAAAAGTAGGTACTTTATCCAATATTTTCTTTCTATTTATCTCTCTTAGCTTATCCACAGAGACAAAATTTGAAACAACGATTTCGATATCCCGACCATCATCTGAGATCTGAGGTACAACCTTAAAGCCAGTATTCTTGCAGCCATGATTGATTGCATTTTGATATGACGTTACTAGAGACCTTACTAGTCCTACCATTTCATTTTTATTCAATGAACAGTCAGAATCTACTCCTTCAAAGTCTATAGCAATCTCTCTTGGGTCGTAAATTCCCCGAACATTCTCAATGGAAATCTTTAAAGCATAATCCAAAGAAATGCTTGTATAATGATCATTTCCTGGCTTAACAAACCAGCCTTCGATCAAAGATAACTCTTCAATAACCTTATTTTTTGCGAGAAATATTTCTTCTCTAAGAATGTTAAGTTCGATCTTCGCTGGGTTACTCTTAAGGCGAAGTACTAACTCATCAAAAAGCTTATTGAATTTTGGCTTTAGGTCTTTATTTATAAGAGATCTCATGACCCTGAAACAGGTGTCTAGTTGCTGCCATACAAAATCCTCACACAAAGTAAAGAATTCTTCTGGAGTATTCGCGGGTGAAGTAAACTCCCTAAACTCCTCTAGTTTTCCAGAACTATACGACAAGTTGAATGCAACGCTTCTGTTTGTTGCGTCTCGAGTAGCAACAGGCCAACCATTAGCGAGATCAATTAGTTCATCAACCTTTGTAGAAAACCAAGCAAGTTGCTCATCAACAAAATCTAGAAAATCTTCTTGAGCTGCTAGCGCATACTGATTCCGCCAATAACTATTTGACTCATAAGAATTCTCATCTACTTTTACAGTAACTAAGTTAGATGCTTCTAGAACACTTCTTATCTGGTTGGGCAAAACACCATGCCTAATTTCCGAGCTCAAATACCTTACTAGACCATGGTCTCCATCGAATACGAAATCTTCTAAGACGCTATCGTACACGGTTCCAATCAGAAACTGCTTTATTTCATCCTCTGAGATTTCCTCACCTGAATCATTTACAAAATTAGCTAAGTCAGATTCTGAAATCCCATCCAAAAAACCTAGATATTCAAGGTAGGCCCCATAATCTTTAAGCTTTGATTTTTTAATACCATCTGAATCTATAGTTATTTTGTTGGTAACACTATGAGATGACACATTATCTAAAAGTAGTTCTTCATAAATCTTCTGTTCCTCTGAGTTTAGAGCTTCGTCTCCCTCTCCTTTTCTAGTCTTTAAAAAATCTATAACTTTCAACCTTTCAAACAGGAGCTTTTGTTTGGTGTCAATTTCAACTAGTATCCCCATGATCTCTGGCGTACATATTGATTCCAAAAAGAAACTCTTCTCCTGATCTAAATCACCCCAAATAGAATCAAGCTCACTAGGCTTATCCACACCTACAGAAAGCACATAGTCTTCAAAAATTCAGAGGTAGCCTCTTTAGATGAAAAATCGTTAAGCCGAAAATTAAAGTAATAACAGATCAGAGCAGAAATCTCGCCCTCATACCTTTCCCTATCACCACTTATAATTGACGACATTTTTCTCAAAGGATAAAGAACACTATCTTTTATGCTATTTATGCATCCTTCTGAAACTCTATTAATCACCTCCATATAACTACCAACACAAATCTTCGAGTTTGCCCAAAGATACATATATTCCGAAGC
Source organism: Pontibacterium granulatum (assembly GCF_029961155.1). Lineage (GTDB taxonomy): Bacteria > Pseudomonadota > Gammaproteobacteria > Pseudomonadales > Balneatricaceae > Pontibacterium > Pontibacterium granulatum. The sequence goes on from NZ_JASBRH010000009.1 coordinate 23,596, forward strand.
TAGGATATCCTTAACGCTAACCAACCCAGAAAGAATAGCATCAACTTTTTGAGAATCTGGCGTACTTTTCGACAACTCCACCTCTAAGTCATATCGTAACTTTCGACTTTCACTTAGGTTTTCGTAGTCCACTACACTCAATGTAGACGATATTACATTGCGTTCTGATCCTTCATCACCGTTTAATGCAAATGAATAGTATTTTGGAGTAAGATCAAACTCACTAAACCCTAATGTTTTACAGGACGAACTAAGAGTATCTTGGTCAACAAAAGGATATGCTGTAAAGCACAACGGCCGAAGGGAAAAGATAAAGTCAAAACACAACCATCTAAAGCAAAAATTCTCTAAAGTGCTTTTTGACATTTGATAGCTTTGTGTTGATATTAAAAGACTGCATAGTGTTGTCGCTATCTGTTGATGAACACCACAAATTGCCACATCTTCATCGTCATCGTCGAGCTCATCCTGGCGACCAAGGTAAATTAAAGCTCTAGAGTAGATATCCATAACTGAAAAATCCCGTGGATTTTCCACAAGTGCAGCCTCACAGCATTTCACTACCCTCTCATAATCTCCTGATGAGTAGAGTTGAATAATTTTTCTGAGGCGAGAATCCACTCGTATGCATATTCCTCCGCTTCTTGCATCACTGATATGTGTCCAGGATGTATCCGTTAGATAACCGCAGACTGCCTCACTAAATTCAAACAGCAGCCGTTCCCACTCGTAAGAAAAATCTCCTTTAACATCGAGATATGCAACCGATACTCTCTTATATATGAACAGTCTATCAACCGGGCTCAATTTCTGAGAAAGGTATAGCAGTTCTTCTACTGAAATATCTTTATCCTTATCTCTTGGCAACAAATATAAAGATAGTAAGTCGGCATAACGCTCACTCCCATTACTTCTAAACTCCTTAAGCAAATTACCTAACACTTGGTTCTTAAAAGCCTCAGGGCTTTTTGCAGTATGTTTACTATATATTACATGTGCAACATGCGAGATATCGCTATCATTGAATGACTCTTTAAATCGATCAAGCTCTTCCAATTTTTTGAATCTATTATAAATACTCATTCGAGCATCTATAGCCCAAATACTACTTCCACAAAGGCTATCAATCCGATCAACCAAACTCAAAGACTGCTCATAATCACCTATAATCAAAGCGCTTTCTAACTTGCACTTAAGATCATAGAACGTATTTATGTCTGCAGCATGATCCTTTACGAATTGTTCAAACAATTTGATCTGAAATCTCAACGGAAGATCATATTGATTTTCACGATCTATAAACAGATCAGATTTAATACCCTTAAGATTAAGAGAGGAAGTTATTATTCTATTCCTATAACAAACCCTAGAAAAGTATGCGACTGAATCTTCAGAAACGTCACTTAATGCATGAATTATTCTTGAAACCAGGATGATTTTGGGAGTTTTCTTTACACGAAACCCCTGCGTTATTTTCTTAGCAAGAAACAAATAGAAATGAGCACCGCGAGCTTTCGTTCCTTTCATTATTTTATTTCCCTATAGTATCCGTTACGGTAATAAGAATAGACACTCAAACCGCACCAAGGATTCATGTAAAATTCAGTGGATATTTTTTAATCACTATAGAACACACAAAATAAAAGAAAGGTAGATCGTTGATAGGCATACGTTTTCCTTAACATCGCGTGTACTTCCATCAGGGGAATAGCGTCAATCTGATGCCTATCCTCACACAATCACTGTGTAGTGTGAAGAGGTAAGCCATTGTTTGTAGTCACAAAAAAGGCCGGTCTTCTCAGACCAGCCTCTCTCGCTCAGATGTATTGGTAACGGATAGCGCTTACCCCTTAATCCGATGCCCTTCGATAAAGTCATAATCGAAGGTGAAGCCCAGCCCCGGTGCTTCCGGCATCAGGATGTCGCCCTCTTCGATCTGCATCTCTTCGTTGTAGAGTGGTGAGAACCAGTCCACGTGTTCTACCGAGATACAGTTGCTGGCAGATCCGGCGATGGCGAGGCTCTGTTCGGTAAAGATATGGGTGGAAATTGGGGTGTGGTAAGCAGATGCAATTGCGGCTGCACGGCGAAATTCACTCAGGCCACCGATACGTTGCAGGTCTGGCATCAGTACATCAACGGCACGTTTATCGAGGATGTCTTTCATACCAAAGCGGGTGTAGTCGGTTTCACCGCTGGCAACAGGAATGTTGATCGCTTCCAGAATACGGGCGTGTCCGACGAGGTCATTGGCCGGTACCGGTTCTTCCAGCCAACCGATGTTCAGGTCTTCCAGCTGGCGGGCCAATGCGATTGCCTGTCGTGGCGTCATGGACTGGTTGGCATCGGTCAGGATTTCGATATCATCACCCACTGCTTCACGCAATGCTCGGGCACGGGCCACGTCCTCACGCGGATTTTCTTTACCCAGGCGTAGCTTCATAGATCGGAAGCCCTGCTCGATAAAACCGTGGGCTTCATCGATTAGTTCGTCGATAGACGCAGACAACCATAGGCCGCTGCTGGCGTAGGTTTTCACGCGGTCACGGCAGGCGCCAAACAGCTGGTACAGCGGCATGTTGGCCTGTTTGCCGATCAGGTCCCAAAGAGCGGTATCGATAGCGGAGATCGCGGATACTGTGACGCCCTTTTGGCCCAGCGGGTTACAGTCGACCCACATCTGTTCCCAGATTTTCTCGACGTATAACGGGTTCTGACCGATCAGGAACTGGGTCAGGCTGTTGATCATCGCTTCGAACACGGTCAGACGTGCTTTGTTGAGGGCAAAGACGTAGTTCTCCCCCACCAAGCCGGTATCGGTTTCGATCATCACCAGAACACAGCCGACGGACTCGGTTTTATGGATCGCGGTGATCAGGGGCTTCTGCAGGGGAATCTCCACCTGCATCGTTTTTACATTGGTAATCTTCACGCGTACTCCCGCCTTTCAGATCAGCCAGGTAATCAACACGTCTGCTGGGACGTAAATAACATCAACGGGCTTATACAGTTAAAACGCCGTCTGTTTTTATAGTTGCTTGTCTGACTTGTTATTTTTGTTACCAGCCATTCCGCTGACTGGAAGCTATCGTTAGGGGCATCCTAGAACAGCCAAAAACACAACTGAAATTTAAAATCGTTAACGTTTCCTTAAATTTTATTTATGCCCCGCCCTGCCAAGCCCCATGTCGCTTAGAAAACAAGCACCTACCCGGCCTTCCCGCCCCACATAAATTTCATTTAAGTTCTTTCCAATAATTATAAATTTAACAACGGGTCATGCACGGTTCTAGTATCAGCCATAGAAGTTTTCGATCAGACAAATCTAAACATCACGTGGATTGTGTGGCTGAGGTAATCCTCCCAACAAGCAGCAATCCACCTGGTTAAGTAACAATAAAAATTAAAGGAAACGACTATGAAAAAATCACTCCTGGCATTTGCTGGTTTTATCGCTGGTACTTCCATGATGTCCACTGCCGCACACGCTGACTGCGGTGAAATCAGCATCAGTGAGATGAACTGGGCGTCCTCCCAGCTGGTAACTTACGTATCCAAATTCCTGCTGGAAGAAGGCTACGGCTGTAAAGTACAAACCGTTCCAACCTCGACTGTGCCTTCTGTAACGTCCGTAGCGGAGACCGGCAAGCCGGATATCGTAACCGAGCTGTGGCTGAACTCCGTGCCGCTGTACACCAAGCTGGAAGAGCAAGGCAAAGTTGTGACCGCAGCCAAGATTCTGTCTGACGGTGGCCAGGACGCATGGTGGATTCCTAAATACCTGGTAGATAAGCACCCAGAGCTGAAAACCATCGAAGGTGTACTGGCCAATCCAGAACTGGTGGGTGGCCGTTTCCACAATGCGCCTAACGGTTGGGGCATCCGTATCAAGAACGACAACCTGATCAAGGCGTTCGACTTTGAAGGCCACAAGATGGGCGTCTTCAACCACGGCTCCGGTGAAACCCTGGCTGCCTCCATCGCGTCTGCTTACAACAACAAAGAACCTTGGTTCGGCTACTACTGGGCGCCAACCTCCGTTCTGGGTAAGTACGAGATGGTTGCGGTCGATCTGGGCCCTTACGACGATGCGGCTCACACCTGTGCTCAGAGTGAAGAGTGTGCGAACCCACAGAAAACCTCCCTTCCGTCTGCACCGGTTGTGACTGCAATCACCGCCGATCTGGCGAAGCGCGCACCTGAAGTACTGGAGCTGATGAAGAGGGTGACCTTCACCAACGCCGAAATGGGCAAACTGCTGGCTTGGCAGGAAGAGAACAAGGCCTCTTCTGAAGAGACCGCGGTTCACTTCATTACCACTCAGCAAGGCACCTGGTCCCAGTGGATCAATGACGATGCCCGTAAAAACCTGGCGGGCCTGCTGAACTAAGCAACTGCCGATGGGGCTTGTGGCTCACACAGCCGCAAGCTCCTCTCCCCTCGCGTATTGGCTACACAGACTGCTGCCCATGGGCTTTGTGCTCCAGCATCTCAACCCAAGTAGCGAAGTAGCGACACCCGCCCACGAGCCGACGTTCAACCAGGCGGGGCACTGAATAAGAATAAACAGGATAAGAACAATGGCATTCTATGATTCGATTTTCGATTCGCTAGGGTTAAAAGAGTGGTGCGGCGCCGATGCCAAAGGTGGCCCGATGACCATGGCGGAACTGCTGACCCGCAGCAAAGGCACCCAGGCAGAAGAAACCTCTGCCTGGAACGTCCCCTTCCCGTCGCTGGATGAGCTGCACGCCTCGTGCAATGCGATCCCACGTACACGAGATATGACCTCGGGTGTCGAGCAGTTTTTCCTCGACATCAAAAGCAGCCTGCAGTTTGTGCTTGATCCGCTGACCCAGCCTCTGAGCTGGTTGCTGGACGGATCGATCTGGATGTTTGTGTCCATACCGTGGTGGCTGCTGATTGCCCTGACGCTGGTCGCGGTACAGTTTATTACCCGCTCCAAAAGCGCCACCCTGCTGGTTGCGTTTACCTGGCTGTTTATGGCGTTTATCGACCACTACACCTACGCCGTACAAACCATGGCGATCATCTTCGTCTGTACCGGGCTCAGCGTACTCCTGGGGGTACCGGTAGGTATAGCGATGTCGAAGAACGACCGTCTGCAGAAAGCCGTGATCCCGGTGCTGGATATGCTGCAAACGCTGCCATCGTTCGTGTACCTGATCCCATTGATCTTCCTGTTCAGTGTGACTGAATCCAAGCTCTACGGTATCGCCATCATCCTGTATGCGATCGTGCCGGTGATCCGCCTGACCGATCTGGGTATTCGCCTGGTTGATCAGGACATCATCGAAGCCGCCAACGCCTTCGGTATGAGCGCCCGTCAGAAGCTGCTCAGCGTAGAGCTGCCACTGGCCCTGCCGAACATCATGGCCGGTGTGAACCAGACCATCATGATGTCCCTGGCGATGGTGGTCATTGCATCGCTGGTATCCGCACCGGGCTTGGGTGTGTTGGTACTGCGCGGCATCAACAACCTTGAATTGGGTGTAGGCCTGGTATCCGGCTTCTGCATCGTAATCCTGGCCATCCTTCTTGACCGTGTCAGCAAAGCCACCCTGGCCCGCGTTGACGTATCACAGCAGAACTGAGGGCGCTGACGATGACTGCAAATGTAAAAGTATCGATTAAGAATCTGTACAAGATCTTCGGCTCCGATCCGAAATCAGCGCTGGTACACGCCAAGAATGGCATCGAGAAAGCAGAACTGTTGGAACAGCATGGCCACGTGCTGGGCCTGAAAGATATCAACATCGACATAAAGGATGGCGAGATCACGGTGATCATGGGCCTGTCCGGCTCCGGCAAATCCACCCTGATCCGTCACTTTAACCGCCTGATCGAACCGACCGACGGCCAGATCCTGATCGATGGCGTGGATGTGATGACGCTCTCTGACAACGACCTGCGTAAACTGCGTCAGCAAGGTATGTCGATGGTGTTCCAGAAGTTCGCCCTGCTGCCACACAAAACCGTGCTGGAAAACGCCGGCACCGCCCTGCGCGTGCGTGGTGAAAGCAGCGAAAATGCCGATCAGGAAGGCCGTAAGTGGCTGGACCGTGTTGGCCTGGCAGGCTTTGAAGATCACTATCCTCACCAGCTGTCTGGCGGTATGCAGCAGCGTGTCGGTATCGCCCGCGCGTTGACCTCCAACTCGGCGGTAATGCTGATGGATGAAGCCTTCTCGGCACTCGATCCGCTGATCCGTACCGATATGCAGGACCTGCTGCTGGAGCTACAGAAAGAGCTGCACAAAACCATCATCTTTATCAGCCACGACCTGGATGAAGCCCTGAAACTGGCAGATCACCTTGTAATCCTGAAAGACGGTGAAGTGGTGCAACAGGGAGAGCCACAGCACATCCTGCTCAACCCATCCGATCCGTATATCGAGGACTTTGTCAGCGACATCAACCGCGCCCGCGTACTGCGTGTCCGTTCGGTGATGCGCCCGCTGTCTGACAGCACCGCCGCCCATGCCGGTACGGTCGATTACAACGACACGCTGGAAGATGTGATCTCCCACTCCGACGGTGACACCAGCAAAGTGTATCTGGTGAAGAACGGCAGCGAAGCGGTCGGCACCATCTGCATGAAAGATCTGGTGCGTGCGCTGGTACCTCGCGCGCCGTCTGAAGACGGTGTACGTGGTCAGGTCAACGCGGCGTAAGCAAACAACAAAAATAAATACGAAGTAAAAGGTGTAATGAATGAACGTATCTCTTGCCGGAAAACGAGTAGTGATCACCGCCGGTGGCGCGGGTATGGGTCGCGCCACCGCCCTGGCGATGCACAACCTGGGCGCCACCGTGTTTACCTGTGATTTGGATGAAGCGGCGCTGGCAAGCCTGCCTGACGAAATCACCACCTTTATGTGTGACGTATCCGATCCGGCGCAGGTGGATGCGATGTTCGACCAGATCCTGCCGGACGGTCTGGATATTTTGGTGAACAACGCGGGTATCGGCGGGCCAACAGCGCCCATCGAAGATGTGAGCAATGACGAATGGCGTCAGTGCATGGGCGTATGTATCGATGGTCAATTCTACTGCGCACGCCGCGCAGTGCCGGTATTTAAGCAACAGCAGTCGGGTGTGATCATCAATCTGGTATCTGCTGCCGGTATCCTGGGCTTCCCAAACCGTAGCCCCTACGTCGCGGCGAAATGGGCGGTTACCGGCCTGACCAAAACCCTGGCGATGGAACTGGGCCCGGACAATATCCGCGTAAACGGTATCGTACCGGGTAACGTGAATGGCGAGCGCATGGAGCGCATCATCAAGGCCCATGCAGAAGCCGAAGATATCGATCCGGAAGAGGTACGCCGCCTCTACGCCATCGGCACTTCTATGCAGTGCTACGTCGATCCGGAGGAGATCGCGGATATGATCTGTTTCCTCTGCTCCGATTACAGCCGCCATGTATCGGGCCAAATCGTCGGTGTGGATGGTTTTACAGAAACACTGTATCCGCGTACTTAACCCCCACCTTCATCAACAGCGCCATGTCCAGAACCCGGCGACCTGCTGGGTTCTTTTCTCAGTGCTTCTCTTACCTCGTAACTCTAAAACCTGTCTTATCCTGATATAAGCACCACCGTGCTTAAGCATTGGGAGTCAGAGATGAACGATAAGACACGCATCCTAACCAACGCAGATATCTCCGAAATACATATCGCTCCACCTCCAGGACACCTGCATCTGCGTACAACAATTAAGCTGAAATCCGGCGAAGAGATCGTGCTACAGGAAGCCACAGTCGCAAACCTCGTACGGGCCTATATCGGGATCAAAACCCATCCCCAACAGACCAGCTGTCGATTAGTTGGGCAGGAGTTGGAAAAGGGTGAAATGAAGAATGGCTTCGCAAATTGGCAGCTGCTTGAGGAATAAGCTGGAAAGAGATTAGTTGCCTCCCCTAAAGCAACAAAAGCTGCATGATCGCTCCTAGAAGGCCACGTTGAATTCAAACCTGGCATCCTCAGCTTTCCTACCGCGTTTCTTGCTTCATTAGGCGAACAGCTGAACTACAATTTCATTTAGTTTTATCGTCATTAATAACGAGGCAACCGAGCGAAATTGCGAAGCTTAAACACCACTTTGAGCAACATCGTTCGTTTGAGTCATCAGGACACAGCGGGAGGCTTCGGTAATGTTATCTGACCAACAAGGCAATCCTCTCTCCGGCGCAACGCCAACAGCGCTAGAGCAATACAACCAAGCCGTCATAGCCTTCAATCTCTATCGCGGTGATCCCTTTGCGCATTTGGATACCGCCATCGAAGATGCGCCAGACTTTGCGATGGCGTATATCCTGAAAGCATATCTCTGCGCCACGGCGACTGAACCTGACGCCGTGCAGGCAGCGCTGTCGAATGTTGATAAAGCCAAATCGCTATCACTCAACGACAGGGAAAGATCCCATATTGCTGCACTGAACTTGGTGCTCAACGGTAACTGGGATGCTGCCGCTATCGCCCTGGATCATCACAATGCCGCCTACCCCCTGGATCTTGTCGGAATACAGTGTGGTCATTTGATGGACTTTTACCGGGCCAATGCCAGAGGATTACGCGACCGGATCGCCCGGGTCTTACCCAAATGGTCTCCCGAGATTCCCGGCTATTCGATTTTGCTGGGTATGTATGCCTTTGGCTTGGAAGAAAGCGGCAATTACGGACGTGCAGAAGAGAATGGGCGTCAGGCGGTTGAAATGGAACCGCTTGATTGCTGGGCCCATCATGCCGTTGCGCATGTTATGGAGATGCAGGGCCGGGTCGAAGATGGCGTTGGTTGGATGACCACGCGAGAGCCCTATTGGTCAGGAGAGGACAACTTTTTCAAAGTGCACAACTGGTGGCATCTGGCACTCTACCATCTGGACCTGGGTCAAACCGACGCAGCACTGGCACTCTATGACGGCCCGGTCCGGGAGGATCGCAGTGCCGTTGCACTCGATATGGTCGACGCCTCTGCGCTCCTCTGGCGCTTAGCATTGCTGGATTGCGATCTTGCTGACCGCTGGCAAGAGCTGGCGACGATGTGGGACCAGCACGCCGATGGAAAGCTATATCCCTTCAATGATTGGCATGCGGTGATGGCCTATTTGGGTGCGGGACGGAGTCAAGAGGTGGAGCGTATTCTCACAACCTACAAAGCACTCACCTCTCCGGTAAATCAGGTGGAGATGTGGGCACAGCAAGTAGGCCTCCCCCTGGTCGAGGGTTTCGCGGCCTTCTGGCATGGCGACTACAAACAGGCGGCAGAAAAGCTCTACAGCGCGCGCGTGATCGTTAATCGTTTTGGCGGTAGCCATGCCCAACGTGACATCATTGATTGGACGCTGACAGAAGCGGCGTTACGTGGCGGATTAACCGATCTGGCTGAAGCGTTAGCGAACGAGCGGCTGGCACTGAAGCCACACAGTTTGATGAACCGAAACTTCCTTTCCCGTGCAGGATCGGGATCGGCAGTTGGTCACTAAAAAATCCTAAGCACGGGATGCAACCCATTCAATAGAGCCTAAGAGGTGGTTGTGAAAATATTCGGGGCGGTCGTCGCACTCTGTTTGGCTTTTTACCTGTTTTTTGAAGCGCACGGCATGAAGGGAATGGGCCTGGGACGCTTCGGTTACATAGTGGGCGCCATTGTGTTGATTGCAGTCACAATCTTTCTATTTGTGCCCGAAAACAGGGACGACTAATAAGACCTATGACCTTTCTCCGAGGTTACGCCTGCCCCAGTTTCACCACCTGCTGCAGCGTCTCTAACGCCATTTCCAACAATTCTGAGTTGATCGGATCCTTGGGATACGCAAGGTACACGGGACGGCTAAACGTTGGTGCACCGTCCACGTAGAACAGCCGTTCCTGATCGACGAAACGCTCAACCATGCGCTCCGGAAAGTAACCTGCACCGCCGTAGTTAAGGATGTAATCCAAGCCAACCATGCCGATCCCCACCGACAGACGCGGTGCCTGCGTATCCGGGTAGGCCAGCGCATGCGCTTCACGGAACTCGTCACCCCAGTCCACAAAGACGTAATCGGCTACCCAGCCCTTCTGTACGCCACGTGGTTCGGTCGCCACCAGCACCAGTGTATCCTCCATCAGCAGTTCACAGTGAAGCTCTGCCTGCTGACGCTTTACGTAGGTCAGCGCCAGATCGAGCTCACCATCGGCGAGTTGAGCCAGCAAACTGTCGGAGTAATCCATCACCACGCGTGTACCGATGGCCGGTGCGTTGTTCTGCATCTGCTCGATCCAGGCAGGCGTAATCTGCTGCCAGAGATTAAGCTGCACGCCTAAAGAGATCATCGCTTCGAGCTCTTCGGGTAACGCGATCTCCTGCTTTGCCTGCTCCCAGGCACGCACCGCCGTCGTCGCATAACGCACGAAGTTTTTACCTGCGGGGGTCAGCTCGGAGCCATCACGTTTACGATGAAACAGCGTGGTGTTGAGCAGATCTTCCAGCACCTTGATTCGGGCACTGACGGTTGATTGGGTAATATGCAGATTTTCAGCTGCAGTCTGAAAACTGCCATTGCGGGCAACTTCAAGGAAGGCCTTCATATGGTTGATGTTCATACAGCATAGCCATTTATTATTTTTGTCTTGAGCTTAGTAATATTTGTTTTTTTGATCAACAAACATATTGGAAGGCGTCGTGAACAGGCAATTACTGACGCCTAACTCACTGACACTGAAACAAAAAAGGGCAGCCCCTATCCTCAGAGCCACCCTGAAAGTCTGCATAATATGAAGGCATTCGCGTCAGCGTCCTGACGCGACGGTGTTAGTCGATCAGATCGTCAGGACGGTTCGCCTCGCGCTCGTAGTGGATTGGCAGTGCACGCCCGTAAAACTGTTTAGCGCGCTCTGGGCGATTTACAGAATCCGGCTCTCGCATGTAGGTCGGCAGCGCAATGTAACGGGACGTCTTACCTTCCACCGGGGTTACACGGTGCATCGAAAAGCGACCTTTAAAGATCTGCATATCACCCGGACGCAGTGCCAGTGAATGCACCTTGCTATAGTCACCGTTCAATACACGCGCAACCTCGTCCAGGTTCTCGTTTTCAGGGGTACGCAGGTCTGGGTAGTATTGAAACTCACCGCCCTTCTCCGGTTCCTGAACCAGAATAGACACGGTGAATTCGTTACCGTCAAAGTGCCATGGGAAGTAATCGCCTTCATCCATGATGCTGTATGGGTTGCTGCCCAGCGGATCAGCCCAACGGTAAATCGGTGCAATCCCTAAGCAGTCAGACACAAACTGCAAAATCACATCATTATCGTAGATGGCACGCAGGTCGGAGTACTGTTCCAGGATGTCGGAGTTCACAAATCCGCTGGAGCGTTTTTCGAAGAAACGCGCCGGGTGATCTTCAGGAAGTGATGTATCTTCCTTAGTCATATATGGGTTGTGGCTGTCTTCAGACCAGTAGATTTCATCGCGCTGACGCTCGACTTCCTGGCGCATGCGCTCAATGGATTCCGGCTTGATGATGTCCGGGATACGGCAGCAACCCACAGCATCCAGCTCTTTGCGGCACTGGTCCACCAGCGCTTGACGTTTTGGGGATTCCAGATCGTGGATCGGGTAGGTTTCCAGATCGACCAGATCTTCCAACTCAGGCATTACAGACGGCGCTACTGTGAGCTCAACTGCATTCTGTTCGTTAATGCTAACTGCTTCTGTCATGATTCAACCTTTTTTATTTTTCGCGTTGGTAAATATTCAGTGGCCCACAGCCACAAAACCAATTTAGTTAAAAATCATGTTCAGAAAAAACAGATATATGGATGGTTAAAATTAAGTTTTTCGATATGTGAGCCACATCGACAATCCCTTCTAGTTTTCCAAACCAAGAATGGACACTAAATCTTTTAAATATCAAATATTTACTAAATCCACACATCAATTTACAATTTCCTCACAAGCACAAAAACCGGCATCAAATCGATATTTTCGATCCATAAAATCAATTTATTTTGATCGAGACACACTTCTTTTAAAAACGCGTAACCATCGCAAAAAACATTCTCAACTATTTAAAATTGCAATACTGCATCCGGAGCACTTCTGCAGCCCCCATCCGCTCTACATTATTTAAAAAATCGATTTAAAAACGCGGTTTTCTTCGTTTGCCGCCAGGCGTTTCCCGCGATGAATATGTGGCCATTCCATGACAAAAATAAACCTAAAGAGGTCCCTATGACTGCCACAACTCAGAAAGACTATGCTCAGCAACTTGAACGCCTGGCTCAGATCGTTGATTTGGACAAATACCCAATCCACGATCTGGAGCACCCCGTGACCCAGGAACTGGTCGCTCGTTGCCGTGAACAGCTGGATGATATCGGCTGCAGCGTTATCGCTGACTTTGTCCGCCCGGAAGCTCAGGAACGGATGCGCTTGGAAGCACGCCGCCTCCTGCCGTGTATCTTCCGCTCCGAGCAGGAGCACAACCCATACATGACGAAGAAAGACGATCAGCTGTCTAACGATCATCCCAACCACTACCTGCAGCGGCGCACCGCGGGCTTCGTCAACACCGATATCATCCCGGAAGACTCCGACATGCTGGGGATGTACGACAACGACATCATGACCCGCTTTGTGGGTGAGTGTCTGGGCATCTGGCCGATTTACACCTGGGCTGATCCGCTGGCGCGTTGCCCGTACGGTATTCTGGAAGACGGCGATTACTTCCCGTGGCACTTTGACGGTAACGAGTTCACTGTCAGCGTATCTGTGGAACAACCGGCTGAAGGCGGTATCTTCGAGTACGCACCAAATATCCGCACCAAGGAAGATGAAAACATCGAAGCGGTGAAACGCGTGCTGAATGGAGATAAAGAAGGGGTCTACGAGCTGGAATGGAAACCGGGCTATCTACAGCTCTTTAAGGGCCGCTATGCGCTGCACCGCGTGCAGAAGGTGAAAGGCCCGGGCGCCTGGATCACGGCCCTGCCAACTTACATGACCGATCCGGATACGGTGAACCGCCCGGAGCATTCCAAGCAGTTCTACGGTCGTGCTCTGCCGGTCCACTTTGAGCGCGAAGCCAACCGTCCGGACACCCTGCTGGACTAAATCGTTTTTGCGAACGCCCCTTCAACGTAAAAAGCCTTCCAACAGGAAGGCTTTTCTTTATCAGGACACCTGGATATTACTGACCTGATTGCGGATCTCATCGGCGAAACAGCGCACCGCCTCACTCACGTCCCCGGGGCTCATATGCAGTTCGATCTCGATCTCTCCCAAGTCCGGCAATCCTTCTGACGGCTTGATCACCCGCCACTCATCTTTCACCAGTGACTCGGACAGCGCCGAGATCGCCAAACCATTGGTGATCGCAATATCAAAGCCGGTCACGCCCTGACACTCGAACGAGACAAACCAGTCCTTCTCGTTCTGATTCAGCTTCTCGACGATGTTATGTCGGTAGGCACACCCTTGCTCGTACAACGCCAACGGAATCGGCTGACTGATATCCAGTTGGTAATCCTTGGCGGCCACCCAGCAGATCTTCTCGCGGCGCACCAGCTGGCCACCGGATTCCTTCGGATCACGGGTTGCCAGAATCAGATCCAGCTCGCCTTCCCGCAGGCTTTGGTAAAGGTTGTGGCTGTTGTCATTTTTGATCTGGATACGGATCTTCGGAAAGCGGCTGATGAACTGTTTCAGAGAATTCAGGATATAGGCACGCGCATAGCCATCGGGGATGCCAAAGCGCACCACGCCCGATACCTCTTCGTCACTGATCGCGTTAAAGGCCTCTTCCGACAGATTGAGAATCTTGCGGGCATAAGAGAGCAGGATCTCGCCCTCGTGGGTAAGGGTAAACTGGTTATAGCTGCGGTTAAGCAGTTGCTTACCCGTGCCCTCTTCCAGCTTCTTCAACTGAATGCTGACCGCCGCCTGGGTACGATGCAAAGACGCTGCGGCTTTGGTGATACTGCCCGCATCCACAATCGCCACAAAGGTTGCCAACTGGCCGAAGTCGAGCCTTTTCATAGGTTATCCAAAGCCACGTTATTCCAATCACTTGAATGTATCACTCAATCCTAAGCTTTGTAATGTGGAATACGACATGTGGGCGAGCGATAAGACCACATGCCGTATCAGCCGTTTCTAAGCGCACAGCGCTCGCAGGCTTCCGATGATTTGCACATTCTCAGGGGCGATTTTCTGTTCATCACGACATAACCAGATCGGCTTAATCCCGGCAGCCAACGCAGGCTCAATATCCTTAGCCAACGTATCACCGACCATTGCAATGCGCTCTTTTGGGATACCCAGCCGATCAATAATTGCGGGCAGAAACTCCGGCATACCCTTAGCTAACCCCAAGTTTGCCTGGCAGAAGTAACCCGAGATGTACTGACTCAATCCGACACGTGCAAAGGCTTTTGCGATATCCGCTTCACTGGAATCCGCAGCACCGGTGGCGATGTAAATCTTGGCATGCTGTGACAGATAACCCAGCGCCTCTTTGGCCCCATCAACCGCCTCAACCACCTCCCAATCACACATCTTCCCGGGTACATCTGGGAAGTCGATCATGAGCGTATCGCCCCAATCAAACAGGTAAGTATCGATCATTGAACTGCCTTGTAGACTTTCAGTGGGATTGGCGGTCAGATACCGTAATCACGCTCAACCTTGGCGATGCGTGTTTTGAAGGAGGAATACCAGCGCTCATGCCCGAGTTTTTGCGCTTCCAGATGTTCCAGGTTTGCTTTCCAGTTCTTGATCGACTCAAGATCAGACCAATAGGAAACGGTAATACCCACCTCTTCCCGTGCGGATTCCACCCCCAGAAAACCAGGTTGTTCTGAAGCCAGCTTCACCATTCTTTCAGCCATCTCACCGTAGCCGTTGTCGTCGTTGGTGCGAAGAGAAGTAAAGATAACTGCGTAGTAAGGAGGTTCGGGTGTTTCTGCGATGAGTGTCACTGTGAATTCCTGGCGTGGGTGTTATGGTATGCCTACTTGCCTGCAGATGGTTTGAGTATGGCCCCAAATCATCTGCAGCAGGCGGATACACAAAGCGGATATTGTATGCCCCTGAAACCTGCCTCAACAAGCCGTTAATCACACTGATTCATTGCACGTGAAAAGTCCGCCTAGGCTCCGTCAGTTACATCTCTTGTGCACTTGATAAACTCGATACTCATCAGCACAACGCCCATAAACACCGTTATAGAGGCCGCCGCCAGTACCGGATCAAGCGTTTCCGCATCTAGAAACTCACCGTATAGGAGAAACAGTCCCGGGAGCAAAACCACAGCCCCCGCTTGATGAAGGTAAAACTGCACACATGCCAACCTTGACGTCGAGTTGTTAAGCCAGAGCTTATGGCATAAGCCATACAGAAACGACAGTAGGAAACCAACCAGCATAATATGGGCGTGTGTCACAAACTGTCCGTGATTGCCCGACGCCGCCATATATATGCCCAAAAGCAAGCCCAATATCGCATAACCAAACGCTGTTAATACAAACTTACGGTCCATAAACAACCCTCTGTACACAAGTTGCTACAGAAAGTGTAGACCAGAGATACATTCCGCCTGTAGGCGCGAGAAATCTTTAACACACATTGCTGTGATCCGGTACACAACTGCTTCCGGCCGAGCCTATCGGCTTATGTTTTTCTACACATAAAGCTCAAACCGCCCATCACCAGTCGTCTATAGTTCTACAAGTTGAGTGACTGGAAGCGCTACGATGAAAACCAAGCCGTTACTGCTGATCTCCCTCCTTTGCTTGCCATTAGCGGGCTGCAATACGCTAAAAGAGTGGCTTCCTCTGCAGGACGCTGAGCGACAAGCCCCCAACAGCGCTGAGCCCGAGCTATCCAGTGCCGATATCTACTATCGGTTGGGTGTGCGCCTTGCCAGTGGCAACGATGGCGATCCCAATTATCCTCGTGCGCTGGATGCGTTTCAGAAAGCGGCCGACCTGGGGCATGTGGAAGCGCAATACATGTTGGGTACGGCGTATCTCAACGGTAAAGGTACTCAACCAGATACAGAGCAAGCAGTTAAATGGTTGGAGAAGTCCGCACAAAAGGGGCATGCACAAGCGCAGTACGCACTGGGAAATATCTATCTGAACGGACGTGGCGTTTCGCCAGAAGAAGCCTGGGGCGTGCACTGGTTGATGCGATCTGCAAAACAGGGGCATGGCCCCGCCCAGTTAGCAACCGGTGTCGCCTTTGCGACCGGTATGGGGGTTGTCCAAGACTTGGGGGAAGCCTCAATGTGGCTACGGTTGGCACAGAGTAATAACCAACCACAGGCGCAAGCCTTACTGAATAGGCTCCACACTAAGATGAGCGCCGACGAAATCGCGCAAGCAGACGCACGCTTTAATCGCTGGTCCCCACAGCGTTACACAACAGTCATTTCTCCCGCTGAAATCCGGTTTGTACAACACTGCCTGAACCTGTTGGGTTTCCCATCAGGATCAATCGATGGTTTGCTGGGGCCAAACACCCGTAAAGGAATTGCGGCGTATACGTCAGACCGTGGATTGTCTGACATTGGCAATAAGCTAAATACTGACCTGATCAGCGCGATCAGGTCAGAAATGGGGGCGTGACCTGTACTAACTCAGATCTGACCTTACCTCGCGTTTAGGATGACATCAAAGCAAGGTTGCCTGCCGGTGAACCAAAGGGGCACAAGGACGTACGGACGTGAATAGCCTAGCTATGTCGCTTTGCAGACACTCTCAGCAATTTGCGTTAAGAAGCAAATACCGCCCTGATATCATTTTAAACAGTTAAAAAGATCATCTATCAAATCATTAACACTGTTTTCAGAATTACTAGTCCGTGCGTACAGACGCAAACCAATTAGCTGCATCTGAATCAACCGAGCCAACCGTTGCGGGTCTTTAGAGGAATCAATTTCACCTGCTTGCTGGGCCTGAGACAACAGATCAGCGAACGCGTTTTCCATAACCTTTAGCAAGCGTTTTGATTCCTCTAGCAGCTCTTCGTTTTCTTCAGTGAGTTCAGAGACGGTCTTAACCAGCATACACATCTCATTAGGGGCCTGATTTTTCCCCTGCTGAACCACCAACTTCACAAAGTGTTTCATCGCTGCTAGGGGGCTTGGTGTCGCTTCAACAGATGCTTGCAATCGCTTCAGGCTGCCGTCGGCGTAACATTGAAGAGTTTCCTTGAACAAACCCTCCTTACTACCAAAAGCGGCATAAATACTACCAGGACGCATATCGATATGGTCTTGAAGGTTACGCATTGAGGTTGCATGAAAGCCTTTTTCCCAGAACAGATTGGTCGCCTGGTTTATTACCAACTGACGATCATGCTTCAACTTATTAGCCATATGAAAATTTTTATTTGAAAGTGTATTCAAATTTTATATTGAACACTCGTTCAAGTCCAGATAGGATAACCTGAACGATCGATCAATTACAGACTCAGAAGCATTTAAAAATTTGCGTAACGGACTTGGTAGATAAACTATGGGCATCCAATACACACCACCAGAAGTCTGGACCTTTGATGAAACGAACGGCGGTACTTGGGCGAAAGTTAACCGTCCTACCGCTGGCGCTACACATGAGGCGATTCTTCCAGTTGGAAAGCAACCACTACAGCTCTATTCAATGGGCACACCAAACGGACAAAAAGTCACCATCATGCTTGAAGAGCTGTTGGCTCAGGGGGTATCAGAGGCCGAGTATGATGCACATTTGATTAAAATTAGTGACGGTGATCAGTTCTCTACAGGGTTTGTAGCGGCGAACCCTAATTCAAAAATCCCGGTGTTGATTGATCACTCAGCACAGGATTCCCCTGTTCGTGTATTTGAATCCGGCAATATTCTTTTATATCTCGCTGAGAAGTTTTCCAAACTACTGCCTGCAACGTCCGCCGAAAAGACAGAAACCTTAAACTGGCTTTTTTGGTTACAGGGTTCTGCGCCCTACCTAGGCGGTGGTTTTGGTCACTTCTACGTATACGCCCCGGAAAAGATGGAATACCCGATTAACCGTTTCACTATGGAGGTAAAGCGCCAGTTGGATTTGCTGGATAAGCAGCTGGCAAACCAGCAGTACATTGCAGGTGATTATTACAGTATTGCTGATATAGCAATCTGGCCCTGGTATGGAAATCTGGTCCTTGGAAATCAATACAATGCCGCAGATTTTTTGGATGTTAATAGTTATCCAAACCTACAACGCTGGGCAAAAGAGATAGAACAACGCCCGGCTGTTCAACGAGGGCGTATTGTTAACCGAACCTGGGGCGAAAGTTGGGAGCAACTAGCAGAAAGACATAGCGCTTCTGATATTGACCACGTTCTAAAACTTAAACCCCGAAATTAAAAAGTGAAGACGATGCTGAAATTTTACTTTCACCCTACCCCTAATCCTATGAAAGTCGCTCTGTTTCTCGAAGAAGCAGGCTTATCCTATGAATTAGTGCCTGTTGATACGTTGAAGGGAGAACAACATACACCTGAATATAAATCGATTAACCCAAACAGCAAGGTACCCGCCATTGATGATGATGGCACCGTGGTGTTCGACTCTACCGCCATCCTGCTGTATCTGGCAGAAAAGCATGACGTATTTCTGGGTGCTAAGGAAAATCGTGGCGAGCTTCTGTCATGGTTGATGTTCATTGCCACGGGATTGGGCCCCTATTCTGGCCAGGCGGTTCACTTTCAGCGTTCAGCCCCCGAGAATATTCCTTACGCCGTTAACCGCTATCGCAAAGAGGCGATTCGCCACTATCAGGTTCTGAATGATCGGCTAGAAGGCAGGGATTTTCTGGTTGGAGATTGCTTTACTCTGGCGGATATTTCAGCTTGGGGATGGATAGACCGGGTGACCCCAGTTCTAGGTGAAGGAGAGCTGGAAAATTTCCCTGAGCTCCAGCGCTGGTTTACAACAGTGGATGCACGCCCATCTGTAAAGAAAACCCGGGCCTTGGCTCAAGAATACAGTTTCAAATCAGATATGGATGAAGAAGCGAAGCGAGCTCTGTTTCCGCAGAATTATCAATAGCAGCCCCAGTCCAGTTCCTGATAAAGCCTGGGTCAACCAGGCTTTATAGTTGTGAGGGCAACGAACAGTTTCTCAACAGCGAGAATATATTCGATCTAATATGGAGCGAAGTGATTGTGTAAACCTCCCCTAAAATAGCGGCAGCCTACTCGCCGGAATCGGCTTCACCATGGCTCTGTTTATAGCGAACCTCGCTTATAACCAGAATATTGTTGATAGCGCTAAACTGGGAATATTCCTAGCATCCATTGTTTCCGCAGCGGCGGGTCTCGCACTGTTAATGTGTTCGCCTGAACGTGGCAATATTTCCTCAAGTGAGCCGCGAATCAAACGGTGAGTCATACCATCATTGAGCAATGACAACCGTTGTAGTGTGTGTAGCCAAGAGCATTTATAAATGCATTCAAAAAAGGACGCGAAAAACCGTCAACGAAGTTCAGGATGGACATTATTCTTTTTTTTCGATGTCCTTCTTGATTGTATCCAATCTTTCTTTTTGCTCCTCGCTATTTTGCATCTGCATCGAACCAGCTTTGCGAGTAGCAGTAAAACGCTCAGTGCTATCAAGTGCCTCAGATAGTTCTGCCAGCCTTTCGTTGATTGAACGAAAGAGCGTCGAGTCCAGCCTATCCACATTTTTAAGTGCTTGGGTTGCCTGCCTGAGCAGGAGAGGAAGTGATTCCAGAATAGTGTCTTCTATGGGTTGCTTCGCTAATTTGGACTGTAGTTTTGTGCGATCCTCTAGCCATACCAAAAGCTCTTTAACCTCCTCAGTGAATAGTTCTGCCGCAACATGAGGAGGGAGGCGGTCAACTCGGGCATTGAATGAGGCCACAGTGATGTGAATTTCCTTACCTGAAACTTTATCTTTGATAATGCGAATGCAGTTAATCGTGTCGCCTTTGGTAATGAATTCCATAGCTACTTCCTCGTGACAGAGCACCTTCTCGATCTCTATCAGCTTCAGAGACAACCTAAAAAATAGACCTAGAGAAGAACAATTACCAATAGATAGTCTTGCGCCCATGTCTGTGGGGTAGCTGCGAGTTGGAGAGGATCACCAACAAAAGTAAAAATCAGGTGGAGGTGAAAGTCTGGTTTGTGCCGATAAGCGACCGTCCTGGTCACTATGGCAGACGGTAGGCAGACCATAAGGCAAAGAAGTCGGTTTTCGACCCCAAACGGGCGTTCACATTAATTTGTGTTGGAGGCTATAGTAAGGATCACTCCCCAAGCAATGAGATGTGATGATCAAAATCAATGGACAAATTGACTATCAGCACAGCGGCTAAACAGGCTGGTGTGGGCGTAGAGACCATAAGGTATTACCAACGTATTGGGCTTATCCTGGAGCCTGCGAAGCCTGCTTCTGGGTATCGAACATACACTGACCAAGATGTGCAGCAGATACAGTTCATACAACGCGCGAAGAAGCTCGGATTTAGTCTTGTTGAAATCAAGACTCTGCTTTCCCTTGGTGAGGGGAGCTGTGACCAAACCAAGCAATTGGCGTCCAGTAAGCTTGATGATGTGAAAGGTAAAATAAAAGATCTCCGTGCAATCAAATATACGCTGGAAACACTGATCAGTTCATGTGAAGACAACAGCTCCAACTCTTCCTGCCCAATCATTGACGCCATTTCACAGGGCAAGTGATTCATGCTTGATTCCGTACCATAGTACGGAGTTTATACTCAACGTATCGATTAATTTTGAGATGTAGGGTATGCAGTTATCAATACTTACCGAAAAGCTGGGGGCGCTGGGAACTATCGTCTCGGCTATGGGGTGTGCGTCATGCTTTCCCGTGCTGGGTGCTCTTGGGTCCGCCTTAGGAATGGGATTCTTGGCACAATTTGAAGGTGTTTTCATCAATACCTTACTACCGCTATTTGCGGCCATTGTGCTCGTCGCTGCCTTAGCCTCATGGTGGTCACATAAACGCCACTTGAGAGGTATTTTAGCCATTGCAGGACCTATTATGGTGCTGGCCACTTTGTACCTGTTCTGGACGGACGCATGGAGCACCTACATGTTTTACGGAGCCCTTACGCTCATGTTTGGTGTAGCGGTCCGGGATCTCACTTCACCACCTCACCGGGTTTGCCAAACGACTAGACAGAGCAAGGAGTCGTAGTGAACAACAAGATCATTTTGGAATCGACTATTACCTGCCCAGAGTGCGGCCATTCAAAAATGGAATCCATGCCCACCGATGCGTGCCAATGGTTTTATGTGTGTGAGGGGTGCGGTACGTTACTGAAGCCACTTCCTGGCGACTGTTGTGTCTATTGCTCCTATGGCACAGTACCTTGCCCTCCAATACAGGAAGGTACAAGTTGTTGCTCATCTAGCAATACCCCTAACTGAAGGGGCACACTTTGTGCCGACAGCGGACATAGAATGTCTGATCGCGTTGAATTACTACACCTGAGCCGTTATTCCTCTTCCGGCTCAGGCGCGTCATCCATCGCTTTTACCGCAGCGACAACCTCGTTGTCTTCACTGATACCCAGCAATTCGTTGACCGCATCCATCATCTTATCTTCGCTATCCAGTTCCTTGTTGCTGGCAGCTTCCAATGAACTTCGGGCAACAGCGGCCAGGGTTTCCACATCCGCTTCGTCTTTCTCTTCGCCCTGCTCCAGATTGCCGACAATCTCGGACAGCTCAGCCTGAATTGCCTTTCGCTCCTGATTGGTCAATTCAGGGTTATCCAGTTCTGCCAACAGATCACTGATACGTTCGGCATCATCGTCCGATACGCTGGATGCCAGCACCGCGCGCTCATAGGTGGCGATTAACCCTACGCGGGAGTGAGGCGCTGCGTGAGCATGTGCGGTTGCTGATGCATGGGCGGCGTTCAGGCTGCCTTTCAGCTTGCCGTTGTCATCGTGATAGCCATATTCGTATTTGTCATGTCCCTTACCCTGACCTGGGTGGCCGTCCGAGTCGTCGGCACCTTTTGCCTGGCCACCGTGTCCGCCCTTCTCGCCCCCATGTCCGCCACCGTTGCCATTACCACCGCCATTTCCGTTACCGCCTCCGTTGCCGCCACCATTACCGCCCTTGGCATATACAACTGCACTTGAATCCAGGTCAAAAACGGCGCTACCTAAAACCGGCGTCAGTGCTAACGCTGTTCCGAACAGAGCCCCTGTAAATAAAGTCTTTAAACTAGAACCTGTACCCATTGGGAATTCCCTCGATCTGGTCACAAAGGATATTGGCGCCCTGACGATCAAACGCCGCCGGTACAAACTGCGCATAACTCGCACATACCTAGTAGCTTAGTGAATAATCGACAACGGCATTGACACTATCTTGCGTAATGAGTGGAAGTATCTTGGCACAATGAAAAAAGGAGCCCTTATGGCTCCCCTTTAAACACCTCTCTGAAATGACCTGTAGCTCCTATGTTATTTCCACTTCGACTCCATCTTTTTCAGACGCTTCTTCCAGCGTCTCGACAAGCCCCACACGGCACCTAATGCAATCGGTACACAGATCGCCACAGCCAGTGGTTTGTTAAAACCTTCAGCAAAGATAGACACACCACCCAACAGTTTTTCCACCAGCGCAACCAGGTAGTAGCTCAGCACCATCACAGACAAGCCTTCTACTGTCTGCTGCAGGTTCAGCTGCAACTTGGCACGACGATCCATGGAGATAAGCAGTTCGTGGTTCTGCGCTTCAATCGACATATCCACGCGGGTACGCAGAAAGTCACTGGCACTGTCGATACGACGAGCCAGGTCGTCCATGCGGCGTTGGGCAGCCTGAACGGTGCGGAACGCAGGCAGCAGGCGGCGATCGATAAAAGCACGTACCGTTTGCAGCTCGCTGATCTCGCGCTCTTCCAGTTCGGCCAGGCGGCTTTCGACCAGGTCATAATAGGCGTGAGTGGCATCAAAACGGTAACGGGTATCGGCGATCATTTCGGAGATCGCCGCAGCCATAGCGGAAAGTTCATTCAGGCGGACTCGCTCATCCTCAGCGCTACGGATGTCCCCCATCTGCCGCACCGCTTCGGCCAACTGACGCTCCATACCGGTTACCTTACGGCTGATCTCGCGTGCCAGCGGAAATGCCAGCAACATCATGTTGCGGTAGGTTTCCAGCTCTAGCAGTGCACGCAGCACACGGCCGGCCTGACACTCGTTCAGGTCTTTACTCAGCACCAGGATGCGGTTGAAGTTATCACTGTGCAGGCGAAACGCACTCCACAACGACGCCCGTCCTGCGCCGATCTGTGATCCGATCAGGCGCTGTCCTTCAAACCAGGGACGCAACACCTGCGGCGTTACGTCTTCATTCAGCGCATCACGCATTTCGACGTGTACGGCAGCAATCAACTGCCCCGGTAGCGATGACAACCAGTCCTGCGGTAACAGATCGATCGGTGGCGCCTGGAACGGCACGGCAGCCTGGTCGTGTACAATCACGGTATAGCTGCAAAACTCGAAATGCTGTTCCCAGCGCACTTCAAATTCACCAAAATCCTGGTAAAAACAGGTGTCCCCGTCACGGGGGCCGTTCACGCTATAGCGCTCGCACAAGGTGCGGAGGTGTTCCCGTGTTGCTGCGGCCGTGCAGCTGACGTCGTGCTTCAGTGCGATATGGGATACGCACAACGGCGTGGAGACCACGGGGAACGGACGGTTGTGCAGCTCCGCATAACTGGCGCGGAAATTATCGTGCAGTGTGAAGGGATACGGTTCATGGTATACCTCTGTCCGAGCTTTCGGGATCTCTGCATCGTACAACTCAACGCTACTGTTCATCGTCTCCGGGTCTCTCATCACTGATTATTAAAACGGGCAGATCGAACTAGCCTTCCTAGTTTATAGACCAGCTCTACACTCACTAATATAATTCTTTTAACGACTATACTTTTACATATCTAAACATAAAAACCACGGAGACAACATGGGTAAGCGTAAAGCGGCACTCTCGGGCCAACTCGCCGATCTGGACCTGCGCCTGCTAAGGGTATTCAAGGCAGTCGTGGAATCCGGCGGTTTTACCCCAGCCGAGGTTGAACTGAACCTCGCCAACTCAACCATCTCCAACTACATCTCCGACCTGGAAAAACGTCTGGATATGCGCTTGTGTAATCGCGGGCGCGGCGGTTTCTCCCTGACCGATCACGGCAAGGTGGTATATGAAGCCACACAAGATCTGCTTAGCGCCGTGGACCAGTTTCGTAACCGTGTAAACATCTCCCACGAACGCATCCTTGGCCATCTGCATCTGGGGTTTGCCGAACACATGTTGGGGGCCTACCGTTCCTGCATTATCGAGGCGTTACGGCTCTATACCGAGAAGGCACCGGATGTACGCGTGCGTATCACCAGCATGAGTTCCGATGATGTGGTACCTGCGGTGCTGGATGGCCGCGTGCAGATCGGTATTTCCGTCACCCACCGCAGTATTCCCGAGCTGGATTTCATGCCGCTGTTTGATGAGGAGATGAGCCTGTACTGTGCGAAAGCGCATCCCCTATACGACCGGGATGACAGCAGCATCAGCACCGGTGAGCTACAGCGCTTTAAGTTTGTGGAGTCACCTCGCCTGATGCCGGGCCGGGAGGTGGACCCGGTGATGTCGAGCTGGAACAAACACGCCTCGGCCCACCACCAGGAAGCCCGTGCGGCGCTGATCCTGACTGGACATTATCTCGGCTTTTTACCACAACACTTGGTGAAGAACTGGGGCTGGCTGAATGAGATGCGACCGCTGATGCAGGATCGGTTTAATTACTCCAACAGCTTCTCAGCAATGACCAAGCCCTACCCGGAGAATGACCTGGTGATCGGGACCTTTATGGAGTGTTTGTGGGACGCGGTTGCGAGTGAGACGAACTAGGTAATCGGCACTCTTTTGTAGGGCAGCTTTTAAGCTGCCGGCAGCATGAATGCTGCCCTACAAAAATCCGATCAGCTACAAACAAAAAAAGGGGAAGACAATGTCTTCCCCGAAGGTAAGGTCTATACGGACCAGAGCATAAATTAAGGCTCTAAACCTGCAAACGCGATCTGCGTTAAAAAATGGGGTTGGGTAAACCCTTGAGGCAACTGCACAGTGCAGGAGCCTTAGCCACACTGTACTCACAGAGTCATGGGGTAGATTCTGTGGAATGGGACATTCAGTCCGGCGGCTCCAACTGCCACCGGACTCAATGCATACGGTTTGTATTAACCCAGTTCGTTCTGGGTGATCGGGAAGCCCATCTTCTCGACCAGACGGATCCAAGGCACACGCCAGCCGCCTTTCTCATCCATGGTATCCAGTGCGTACATGGTGATCTTCGCACCGATCCAACGGAACGGCTCAGGTGGAATCCAGTTAGGCTGAGTACGGGCAAACTTCAGTTTGGTTTCCGGAATACCGGTGTTATCCAGTACCGCCAGACCAATACGGGAACCGAAACGGGTCGCGGTCACACCAAAACCAGAGTAACCACCCGCGTACACCATGTCGCCTTTGTAGTAGCTCTGATAGTGCACCGCCATGCGGGTCGTCAGACCGATCGGGCCACTCCATGCGTGGGAGAACTTAACGTCCTTCAGGGTCGGGAAGGTTTTGTAGAAGTTCTTCACCAGGTTCACGAAGTTGTCGGCGGATTTGTCCGCTTTCGGATCGGTATTGTTGTTGAAGAAGTAACCCAGACGACCACCAAACAGGATGCGGTTGTCTGCGGTCAGGCGCATGTAGTTCAGCTGGGTACGGGTATCGTAAACGCCCTGACGGTTCTTCCAGCCGATAGTCGCCAGCTGCTCGTCGGTCAGCGGCTCGGTCACTACTATACGGTCACGGATCGCCGCAACACGGTTCTTGATCTTCTTGCTGCCCGCCGCAAATGCGTTGGTTGCCAGCAGCACTTTGTTTGCCTTAACGGAGCCTTCTGGCGTGTTGACCAGAACGCCCGGCTTCAGGTGTTTGGAATCTTGCAGCGGGGTGTATTCAAAGATGCGTACGCCCTTCTCTTTGGCAATACGCTTCAGGCCCCACGCCAGTTTTGCCGGGTGCACAGTACCACTGCGCTGCTTAGACCACAGACCACCATCAAACAGTGGCGAGTTGATCTCTGCGCGTACTTCTTCGCCGCTCAGCATGTGTGCATCGTGGCCGTGCTCTTTGTACAGTTTGTACTCACGTTCCAGATCCGGGATGCCTTCCTCACCCACAGCAACGGTCAGCTCACCGCCCCACTCGATATCGCAATCGATTTCGTACTTCTCGATAGTTTCGCGGAAGCCGTCCATGTTCTCTTTACCCAGACGTTCCAGCTCAACGATATCTTCCGGGAAGAAGCGGTCGGCGTTTTCCAGGCCGTGTACGACAGACGCAGACAGGATCGCCGCCGGACGACCGGATGCACCGATTGCCACACACTGGGATTCGATGATCACTACATCGCGTTCTGGGTTCTGCTCTTTCGCGTGAATAGCAGCCCACAGACCGGTAAAACCTGCACCTACGATCAGCAGGTCACAGCTAATATTGTCTTTCAAAGACGGTTCCGGCTCTGGTGCAGCTTTGTTATCCAACCAGTAAGGGAAAAATTTGGTTTTCAGAAGAGCCTGCTTAGCATGTTCAGTTGTGCTCATCGGGTGGTACCTGTTTTACGTTATTATTCGATACATCGTTCGGGCGATGCTTTGTTGGTATCTACTATCCTTGTTTCTCGCCAGAGGGTGTATACCCTCCTTAGGGGTGTCCACGGCTTAGAGGCAACAGCATTTGAACCCTCTAACCCCTTGTATTAAAAGGATTCAAGTTCAATGCCCAGCTCATTAAGCTCGTCGTTCAGCCAGCTACAAAAGGCAACAATCGCACTGTTCTCTTCCTGGGTACGACGCACAATCAGTTGCAGATGTTCGGGAATACTCATTTCGGGCAGCAGTCGCATCAGGCGCCCCTCGGTAAGATAGTCAGCCGCGGTAATGGAATCGCTCATCGCTACCCCCTGCCCATAAAGCGCAGCTTCCAGCGCCAGACTGGATTGCTGGTACCGGATCGTCTCCGCTTCGGCCATCAAGCCGGGGGCACAGGATTTAAACCAACGCGTCCAGCGCGGGTTGTCGTCCCCTTTTAGCAATCGAAAGCGAGATTGATTTTCCGGGTCTCTACTCATTGGATCGGGCAGCGTTGGACTGCACACCGGAAACATCTCCACACCATTCAGCAGATAACGTATGTAGTCTTCCGGAACGTCCAACTCATCCCACACACCCAAGGAGATGTCCGCGTACAGATCCTGCACACCGGCGTGCGCTTCGGTGGTCTTGAGTTCCAGCTCGATATCCGGATGAGCTTCGAGAAAACGTCCGATGCGCTTCACAAGCCACTTCGAGGC
Organism: Pontibacterium granulatum; assembly: GCF_029961155.1. Lineage (GTDB taxonomy): Bacteria > Pseudomonadota > Gammaproteobacteria > Pseudomonadales > Balneatricaceae > Pontibacterium > Pontibacterium granulatum. The sequence continues at coordinate 51,036 of NZ_JASBRH010000009.1, forward strand.
GATGGAATCGGGAACGGAGAGTTTGAGTATGGCCTGCGTTTTTTGCTTACTCACACTGACAGCAGCATCGGCGATCAGGTCAAAGGCCTGCTTCAATACAGGACCCAGGGAGCGGCCTGATGAGGTAAGGCGCAGTTCCCGCCCCTCTTTCAGAAACAGCTTTACGCCCATGTACTCTTCCAGCACACGGATCTGGTGACTGACAGCGCTGTCCGAGACAGACAGTTCCTCTGCAGCTTTGCCAAAATGTTCGTGCCGGGCAGCTACTTCGAACACCCGTAACGGGTTCAACGGCGGCATACGACGCATAACCTGACCTCTTATTATTGGAATGCAGGAACAACACAGTACGTGATTGTCGTTGAGCTTATGCCAGAGGAGAAATGCGCAGAAATACCCACTTCAGGGTAGAAGTTGGGGTGATCAGGTGGGAAGGTGTTTAGACAACGCCCCGGACACCCCCGCCTGAAGGGGATGGCGTGATGTCCGGGCCGAGGTATTGATCAGGTCGATCAGAAGGACTTGGATACAGTCAGGACAAAGGTGTCCTGGTTCGCACTGTGGTCGCTCTCCACTTCAAAGCTGCCGTCCAGATCGGTGTCCAGGTATGCCAGCTCGAAGTCCAACTCAGCCCAGGTTTTGGTCAGGCTGATGGAGTAATCGGTGTAGTCTTCCAACCCCAGGAAGGAAGGATCGTCGTATGCATCACCGAAGGAGTGACCCACGTGGAAGTTCAGACCGAACTCCTGTGGCAGCTCCATGGCGTAGTTCAGTTCCAGGTACTGGGTGGATTCGCCCAGGTTCAGGTAATCGTCTGCATACCAGTACGCTACACGTACCGGGCCGTAATCCACACCCAGTGCGAATTCGTTGTAATCCTGGTCGATGTCATCACCTGGGTACATGTAACGGTAAACCGTTACGTCGTAGGCAACATCATCGTTGATCGCACCGGCATAACCTGCGTACAGGTCCAGCTCGACAGACGCACCGTCGTCATCCTCATCACCGGTTGGATAGAAGTCGACATTACTTGCCCACGCACCTGCGAAGAAGCCTGCATCGTTAAACCAGTCGATGCCACCCTGGATAGCAAAATCTTCTGCCGTTTGGGAGATACCACGGAAACGGTAATCGCTGGTCAGGCTTACGTTCGCGCTGATATCCGCAAACGCCTGTACGGAGGAAACCGCCAATCCGGCACCCAGCAAAACCGAGGTCAGTGTTTTTTTCATTGGTTTTTCTACCTTCTTATAATTTTTTAGAAGCGCTTGGGAGCGCTTTGGACTTGACCAATCGTCACGAGAAAAAGGCAATTTGAGGCAGATTTCTCGGTCTTTCGAGGCGAATAGCGAGCTATTTAACGAGAAAGAGCGTGAGAATATGACCAAATTTGCCTGTTTCGCAGTAGATTGGTGTTAAGTCCAACGGGCTCCCGATTCGCGCTAAAAAAATTATTAAGGCAAGCCTGCCCTCGCGACTATTGAGAATACTTTCGGACAGATTTGAGGATTTCTCAGGTATTGGTTGCGCTTACCTCTGGACGGCCAACCCGCAAAGCCCCGCCTCACGGGCCTCGGACACCTACCCTAAGCAGGGTATACAGCCTGATCCCGCCTGCTCCTAGACTGGTGGGATAAAGATAACAATAGATTCAGCAGGTGTTCCCATGACCGACTTCCAATTGTCCGGTGCCAAGCAGTACAACACCCAGGACATCCAGCAAAAAGACAAAGCCCACCACCTTCACCCATGGCAGGTATTCGACGTATTCCGCGAGGAAGGCGCACTGCCGATCGTTGCCGGTGATAACAACTTTATCTACGACGCGGATGGCAAAAAGTACTTCGATGCTGTGGGTGGTTTGTGGTGCAACAACATCGGTCTGGGCCGCAAAGAGATGGCGGAAGCGATTGCACAGCAGGCGTATCAGCTGTCTTACGCCAACCCATTTGTGGATCTCACCAACGCACCGGCTGCAGAGCTGGCCGCTAAACTGGCCGAGCTGGCACCGGGTTCGCTGAATCACGTGTTCTTCACCTGTGGTGGTTCCACTGCCGTGGATACTGCCTTCCGCATGATCCACTACTACCAGAACTGCCGCGGCAAACACGACAAGAAACATGTTATCTCCCGGATCAACTCCTACCATGGCACCACCTATGCCTCCATGTCGATTGGCGGTAAACCGGGTGACCATCCACCGGAGTTCGATTTCATCAGCGATACCATCCATCACTTGAGTTGCCCGAACTTCTACCGTGCACCGGAAGGGATGAGTGAGTCTGATTTTGTTGAGTTCCTGATCAAGGAGTTTGAAGACAAAATTGCCGAACTGGGTGGCGCCGACAAAGTCGCCGCGTTCTTTGCCGAGCCGATCATGGGCGCGGGTGGCGTAATCGTAGCGCCGGAGGGGTACCTCAAGCGTATGCGACAGATCTGCAAAGACAACGACATCCTCTACGTATCCGATGAGGTGGTGACCGGTTTTGGTCGCCTGGGTCACTGGTTCGCCTCCGCCGATGAGTTCGACATCCAGCCGGACATCATCACCTGCGCCAAAGGCCTGACCTCCGGCTACCAGCCGCTGGGCGCGACGATTTTCTCCGACGAGATTTTCGACGTACTGAATGCCCCGGACAGCGGCCGCTGCTTTGCCCACGGTTTCACCTACTCCGGCCATCCGGTGGCCTGTGTTGCAGCCCTCAAGAACATCGAGATTCTGGAACGCGACAAGCTGCTGGATAACGTAAAAGAGGTCGGCCCGTACTTCGAGCAACAGCTGAAAACCCTGGAAGACTTGCCGATCGTCGGTCAGGTCCGTGGTCGCAAGTTCATGATGTGTGTGGAATATGTGGCCGACAAAACCACCAAAGCGCTCTTCCCGGAAGAGCTGGATATCGGCAAGCGCGTCTCCAACCACGCCGACGAACGCGGCCTGATCACCCGTGCCATCGTGCACCTGAATGTAATGTCTCCGGCACTCACCATGACCCGGGACGATGTTGATTTTATCGTTGCCACCCTGCGCGCAAGCATCGAGGCAACCATCAAAGATTTACGCGAAGAAGGCCTGCTGGCCGCTTAATGACCGGAACATTTAATAATGAAGATTTACGACAAACTGTACATTGATGGTCAGTGGGTTGAGTCCCACGCTAACCAGATGATCGACGTGATCAACCCGGCCACCGAAGAGATTGCCGGTCGCACCGCACTGGCCGACGAAGTCGATGTTGATCGCGCCGTGCAGGCTGCCCGCCGTGCCTTTAACAGCTGGTCTCGTACCACTGCGGAAGAGCGTGCCGACTACATCAGTAAACTGGCCGACGCACTGACCAAACGTGTGGACGAGATGACCCACACCATCACCACCGAGATGGGAACCACCCTGGCGTTCAGCCGTGAAGTTCAGGTGGAAGATCCAATCGACGCACTGGCTAAACACGCTGCACGCACTGCGTTGCTTGATCACGAAATCGAGATCGGCAACGCCACAGCAGTGCGTGAACCGGTGGGTGTCTGTGCCTTTATCAACCCGTGGAACTACCCGCTGCACCAGATGATCGGCAAGGTTGCCCCGGCCCTGGCGGCGGGTTGCACCATGGTGGTAAAACCCAGTGAAAACACCCCGCTGCATGCCTTCCTGCTGACGGAAGCGATCGACGAGATCGGCCTGCCTGCCGGTGTCTTCAACCTGGTGAACGGTACCGGCCCTGAAGTGGGCGAACCGCTGTGTACTCACCCGGAAGTGGATATGGTCTCCTTCACCGGCTCTACCCGTGCGGGTGTTCGTATCTCCCAGGCGGCAGCGCCAACCATCAAGCGTGTATGCCTGGAGCTGGGTGGTAAGTCCCCTTTCCTGATCTGTGAAGATGCAGACCTGGAAACGGCTGTGAAGCTGGGCGTGGATGATGTAATGCTCAACAGCGGCCAGACCTGTACCGCCCTCACCCGTATGCTGGTGCCGGCCGCGCGTTACGAAGAAGCGGTCGAGATTGCGAAAACCTACACCGAATCCCTGAAGGTGGGCGATCCAACTGAAGAAGATACCTTCCTCGGCCCGATGGCCTCCCAGATGCAGATGGAAACCGTACAGCGTTACATCGGTATCGGTGTGGAAGAAGGTGCACGTTTGGTAACCGGTGGCCTGGAACGACCAGAAGGACTGGATAAGGGCTACTATGTTCGCCCGACCATCTTCGCCGACGTGAACAACCAAATGACCATCGCCCGCGAAGAGATCTTCGGCCCAGTGCTGTGCATGATCCCTTACCAGAACGAAGCACAAGCCCTGGAGATCGCCAACGACACCCCATACGGCCTCGCGGCACGGGTATGGTCTGAAGACAAAGCGAAAGCGGAAACCCTGGCCCGCCAGATCCGCGCCGGTCAGGTCTACATCAATGATGGTTTCTGGAACAACGAAGCACCGTTCGGCGGCTACAAGCAGTCCGGTAACGGCCGAGAACTGGGTAACTTCGGTGTCGAGGAGTTCTTTGAGACTAAGGCGCTGATCCGATAAGCACCGGAGCAGTCAGAATCACTTTCCATGAATAGCCAGCTTGCTTAAACCTTTGGCGATTTTTTGCGGGAGCCTTGCTCCCGCTTTTTTTCTGCGGCGATCGCAACCTCCCACCGTTGATGGGTACGCCGATAATACTCACTGCTGAGCAATTCATCCTTCAGCAGCATTCGCGCTGATAGCCGATCTCCGTAAGGTTATTTATCCGTAAAACGAACAGGTGGTTTAATACTACGGTCCACTTCCAAATGAAAGATATCAGGCCGCCCATAGTGACCCGATACATCTAACGCTTTCCGCGAGTTTCGTGCATCCTCTAAGCTAATATCGGCATACAGAATCCCCTTTTCCTGATGTAACGGACCGCTATGCACGCCACCGAAAGGCTTTACGATTACCGCGTCACCGGGATTTATCCATTCATCGTCATCAAACAGCATGTCCCGCTCTGGAAAATCCGCGGGAACATCTGAGCCATGTATCGCAGTGGCGGTACTCAACACCCAACAACCGCCTTCCCTTGCTATGTGGTTCATTGATGCAAGCCAGATTTCACCGCTATCCCAAGTCGGAGCAATATATATATCGATGTCTTGCGCAAAGAGAGCGTAACGTGCCAGAGGCATATAACTTTCCCAACAAATCAGGCAGCCAATACGTCCAACTGGCGTATCAACCACCCTCAAACCCGAGGCATCCCCCATGCCCCAAACCATCCTCTCCGGATTGGTAGGCATGAGTTTTCGGTGACGATTCAGGATCTCCCCGTTTGACCCAATAACAACGACCGTATTAAAAAGTGTCGTCCCACTATAGTCGGAATCCACTTCGTTCATGCCCATCACTACGACTACATTATGCTTGGCAGCTGCTTCACACACACGATCTAGCCCTCCAGCAGATATATCGACAGCATTCTCTCTTAAGATTGAATGAAGCCGATTGCCTAGCGCCATATCGCCGCCGGGGCGCAATCGCCAAATCCAAGTGGGGTAACCAGGTAAATAAGCCTCAGGAAATACAACTAACTGAGCACCATTAGAGACAGCCTCCTCCAAGCTTTCCAACGCACGCTGCATCGTCGCCTGAAGATCCAGCAAGACGGGTGGTTTTTGCACAATAGCTACCTTAATAGTCATTTTCTTCCCCTTTCAGAAGTTGTTTTGTAAGGATAGCTATCGCCCAGCCGTTTGACTGGAAATTAACCTCTGACTGTTTCTGATAATGAAGTCACGGTGGCGTTTTCCGTGAAACACTGGATATCACATGCAGGCCTTTAAGCGTGTACCCAGCTCAAATGCGGATACCCACAACCTGGCGATTTATAGACTCTAAGACGATTAGCCCCTCTCTACGAGGCATCACTCTCCGCCGACATCTGCCACCCCGTGCTCTTACCGATCACATCTTCCAGCATGGCAATTTCACGCGACAGCTCCCGCGACAGGTTAATCATAAAGAGACCAAAGTCCGCAGGGTGATCCACGTGCATGTCGTAAAACTGATCTGAACTGATCTCAACGATCACACTGTCTTCCACAGCAACATCGGTGCCTTTATGGGAGATCAAACCAATCATCCAATCGAAGCCCATCTGTTCACCGGGATTGAAATAGCGGGTGAGGACGTGACGTTCTTCAAAACCACGGTAGAACGCCATTTTCCCCTGCAGCACGACCTTAAAACTGGACTCCCCCGTTGGCACGGTGATGAATTCACCCTTCTCCAACTTCATGATTTTGCCGCGACTGAGCAGATCGGTAATGGCGTTGTCGGATAGCGCACCAAAGCTCGCCAGCTCCCTGAAGTAAGGCATCCCCATTGAATAGATCACCTGTTTCGCATCCAGTATTTCCATACCCCTTACCTCAAACTTCTGCACATACTTGAGTGTGGCTTGATATACCCACGACTCTATTTTTAGTCTAGCCGCGTTCACGCCTGTATGAGCGTTATACGTCCTGCTTTACTTGTTCGATCATCCACGCGATCGCCGGATCTTGTGTATACAGCGGATGATGGATCACGGACATATCGATCGATCCCAGACCTTCCGGTGGTGCAACAAGCTTCACCGGCAACATCTGGGTGAACAGTTCCGCCATCTGGCGCGGCAAGGTGATGATGGCATCGCTCATGGAGACAATACGTGCGGCCGCGGCGTAGCTCAGGTTGCAGGACACAGATCGGCGCTTAAGTCCTTGCTGCTCCAGCCACAGGTCCACTGCATTTGGGCGTGCACCTGCCACATCGGTGAACACCACGTGGGGTTGTTGGATAAACGCATCCAGCGATAAGGTATCCATCACCAAGTCATTTGACTGCCCCGCCAGGCAGACCAGCTCGTCCGTTACCCAGGGCTCGGTGAGCAAACGCTTTGGTATATCGTGGTACGATTCCAACCCCACGACCAGATCCACCTCCCGGTTTTCCAAACCGGCCCGCAGCACCTGGTCGGCAATCAACTGGATCTCCACACTGACGTTGGGCGCCTGCTCACGCAAACGAGCCACCAGTGCTGGATAGTGCACCAGCTCAAAATAGTCAGTGGTCGCAATCACAAAACGGCGCGTGCTGGTTGCCGGATCAAACGGCTGTGGCGGTGACAGGGTTGCTTCCAGCAATTTAAGGGCCTGCTGAACCGCTGGCAACATCTCCAGCGCCCGAGGGGTCGGCAGCATCCCTTTGTCGGTGCGGACCAAGAGCGGATCCCCCAGCTCATCACGCATACGGTTCAGCGCATGGCTGACCGCAGGCTGACTCAGGTAGACCTTCTTAGCCGCACGGGTGACGTGGCACTCGGTGATAAGCGCCTCAAAGACAATCAGCAGATTCAGGTCAAACTTACGCAACAACTGGCCGGAACGGCTATCGAGCTCATCCAACGACATCATGCCCCCCTATAACCCAGCTCATAATTCATATCATGCATGTACAGATAATATTAATTCATTTCCTTTATGCCAGCCCAAAATTTACCTTGATAGACATACAGATTGAATCCCCTATCAGAGGTACTCAGCATGGCTGGTCAAAACTCTAAAAACGAAGCACACCTGAAAGCCAACGAGGAGTATGTGCCGATCTACGCCACTTACACCGATACGTTTATGCAGTTCCCATTTGATCGCGAGATCGAAGCCAGTGATGCGGATGTGGTGGTGTCCGGCATCCCGTTCGACCTGGCGTGCAGCGGCCGCTCCGGTTCCCGCATGGGCCCGAAAGGTGTGCGTACGGCATCATCCAATCTGGTATGGGAAGGCCTGCGCTGGCCGTGGGATTTTGCGCTGGATGACCACCTGAAGGTGATCGATTGTGGTGATATCTTCTTCCAGTACGGCGAGCCGGAAAGCTTTGTGGTGAACGCCGAAGCACACGCTGACCGCATTCTGAATACCGGCAAGAAGATGCTGAGTTTCGGGGGCGATCACTTCGTTACCCTACCGCTGCTGCATGCGTACGCCAAACACTATGGCCCGCTGGCGCTGATCCACTTTGATGCCCACACCGATACGTATTCGGGCGGTTCCAAATACGACCACGGCACCGTATTCCACCACGCGGTTGAGGAAGGTCTGATCGATACCGACCACTCTATCCAGATCGGTATCCGCACCACATACGATCCAGCCGACCACCCATTTGAGGTACTGGATGCAGCGTGGGTAAACGATCATGGACCGGCGGGTGTTCTGGAACGAATCAAAGCCCGCGTGGGTGACAAGCAGGCCTATGTAAGCTTCGATATCGACGGCCTGGATCCAAGCTTTGCACCGGGCACCGGTACGCCGGTTGCGGCCGGTATCACCACCGACTGTGCGTTGAAGGTCATTCGTGGATTGCAGGGCTTCGATCTGGTGGGTATGGATGTGGTGGAAGTGGCACCGTCGTACGATCACTCCGAGATCACATCGCTGGCGGCTGCCACACTGGCATTGGAGTTTTTGTACGTTTTGGCGTCACAAAAGCGCTAATAAAACGCTCGAATTTCCCCTACAAGCATCGCTACAAGGCGTGTCATTCCTGGGCGCGCCACAGATACCCCTCAACAGGGTATACCACGATTTCCTTAAGGGCCGCACACTACTCGCATGATAGTGCCTCCTGCCTAAATGGATTTTCAACGTTGAAGCACCACTCCAATCCGGAGCTTCCACCACCCTCACCGGACGACTTTTTATCGCAGAAGCAGTTATCGGGGCTTAGACTCAATACAATAATTAGAGAGAACCCATGAGCAATCCCAACACTCATAAAAAGACACTGACGACAACCGACGTAACCCTTTACACGGTTTCCGCAATCCTCCTCGTAGACCAGATTGCTATGTCAGCGGCTGTGGGACCATCCGCTATATTCTGGTGGCTGGTTGTACTGGTAATTTTCTTTATTCCCAACACCCTTGTTACCGCCGAGCTGGGTACTTCATACCCGGAACAGGGCGGCATCTACGCCTGGATTCGTGATGCATTCAGCACCCGCTGGGGCGCCCGTATCACCTGGCTGTACTGGATCAACATCGCACTCTGGATGCCAGCGGTGTACATCATGTTTGCCGGTATCTACTCCGCACTGTTTGCCCCGGAGATGAGCCTCTGGTCTCAGATCGGTATGGGTATCGCGCTGTGCTGGATGACTACCTGGGCCAACTGCCTGTCTCTGGAAAAGAGCAAGTGGATTCCAAACCTGGGTACGCCAATCAAGTTCATCATCATCCTCACATTGGGTGTTGCTGGCCTGATGTACGGCCTGAACAATGGCTTTGCCAATGACATCAGCCTGAGCAGCGCAATGGCCAACCTGGAAGAAGGCCTGGCGTTCATTCCGGTGATCGTATACGGCTGCCTGGGTGTAGAGCTTGTATGTGCTGAAAGTGACGAGATCCGTAATCCGAAGAAGAGTATTCCACGTGCCATGCTGATCGCAGGTCTGGTTACCGCTTCGTTCTACATCTTCGGTACCGCAGGTGTACTGGCAGCAGTACCGGCTGAAAACATCGACATGATTGACATCCTGGCAACCACCCTGAAAGAGCTGTTTGGCGGTTCTGATCTGGGTAACGCGTTTGCACTGGTGATCGGTGCACTGATGCTGTTCAGTCTGTACTCCACCATGGTGACCTGGACCCTGGGTGGTAACCGTGCGGTCGCAGAAGCGGCAGACGAAAAAGAGATGCCTGCGGTATTTGGCTGGGTTAACCGCAAACACAAAGCACCAATCGGTGCAGCGGTTATGACCAGCGTCATCAGCTCGGCTATTCTGGTGCTGTACGGTTTCATGGCCAACAACGCCGAAGAGCTGTTCTGGACCCTGTTCTCCTTCAGCGCGATCATCTTCCTGATGCCATACATCGGTATGCACTTCGCGTTTATCAAACTGCGCCTCACCGATGCTAACCACCCTCGCCCATTCAAGGTGCCGGGCGGCAACACGGTTGGCGTGCTGATGTCCGCAATGTGCATCGCTGTACTGGCGATGGCGATTCTGCTGTTCTTCTGGGTACCGGGCGAACCACTGGATCTGTCCCTGCTGGCTCAGGTGGGTGGCGGTGTCATCATCACCCTGATTATCGGTGAACTCCTGGTCCACCGCGGCGAGAAGCTGAAGCAACAGCAGCGGCGCGAATCTGGCCATATCAAAGTGAACAGCGCATCTGCATAAGCCCCGCGGAAACACTTTTCACGACATTGAAAAAGCCCCCGGCGGTTGATCCGTCGGGGGCTTTTTCGTTGACCAACTCTGGGTGTTGAACCCGTTACGCTGCGCCGGACGTCAGAGGCAGGCTGACCCTGAACTGGCTACCCCGCCCTGGCTCACTGATCAAACTGATCGTTCCGCGATGGGCCTCCACAACCGCTTTGACCAGACTCAGACCTAACCCCATCCCTGCCTCACTTCGACTCTTGTCCGCTCGATACAGGCGATCAAAAACACGGCTCTGATCTGCCTGCGCAATACCACACCCCTGATCGGTGACGGTCAGTAACACAGCCCCATCAGCTTGTTGCCAGCCGATCGCAATATCACACCCCGGATCACTGTACTTGATCGCATTGTCCAACAGGTTGCCAAGCACCTGTCGTAGGCGCACCCGGTCAGCTACCAGGCTCACTGCTTCATCACCTTCAAGGTTTAGGGATACACCCTTGTCTTCCGCTACATGGCTATACATATCGATGGTCTCGATGACCAGCGCCTGCATATCGATCGGTTCAGGATGCAGGCTCAAGATACCGCTCTCGGCTTCCGAGATATCCATCAGAACCCGTAGCATCGTTTCGATCCGCTCACTCTCCTCCGCACAGTCGAGCAGCGCTTCGCGTAGCGCCTTCTCATCGGGATCGGATAGTGCGGACTCGATGCTCAAGCGCATCCGCGCCAAGGGTGTCCGGATATCGTGTGCAACCGCATCCAGCGAATGCTGCATCCCCGTTATCAGCTGTTCGATGTGAGACAACATCTGGTTGAAAAGATGGGCCAGTTCACCCAGTTCCGAGTGCGGGTCCCGCACCCGAACCCGTGTTTTAAGATCGGTGGCTTTGATACTGCGCACCGTATCGATCAGGTCATGGACCGGGCGCAAAGCGCGCCAGTTTATATACGCGGTCAGCAAAAGCCCTAAGCACAACAGCGGCACCATCACCGAAAGCACCAACGCCCGACTGTCTGCAAGCTCCGTCTCTCGCGGCGCTGCAGACATGCCGATATTAACCCGGCTGCCATCGGATAAGCGGGACTGCCGCATTAATACCCGCGCCTTGCTGTCGGTAAACGCCACCTCATACCACTCATCGTCGCGGGCATGTACCGCCCCACCCGCCAACGCATCGCCAGGCCAGTCTTCGGGCTGGATCAGCAACAGGCTGTTGCCGTTCGAATCAAACAACTCCACGTACATCTCTGACCGCTGAAAAAATGGGGCATCCCGGGCAATCACCAACTCCAGCTTGTGAAGACCGGCATCCTGTTCCAAGCGCTGATAACTTTCCAGGAAGGAGCTGATCAGTTGCTGATCCTTCTGCAATTGCGCCCTGGCCAGCAGAAAGTCCACGGTCGCGAACAGAGCAGACGCGCACAGGACGAAAATGAGCGCAAACCGTAACGTAAGGTTTACCGCCGTATTGCGACGAAACTTATCAATCGGCCTGGAGGACATATCCGACGCCTCGCAGGGTATGGATGAGTTTATCCGGAAAATCTTTGTCTACTTTTGACCGCAAACGGCAGACAAGGACATCCACAACATTAGTCTGCGGATCAAAGCTGTAGTCCCAAACGTGTTCCAGAATGAGGGTTTTGGACAGTACCCGACCGGGATTACGCAGGAAGTATTCGAGCAACCGAAACTCTCGTGGCTGCAGGGTGATACGTTGGCCGCCCCGGGTTACGGATTTACGCTGCGGATCCAGGCACAGGTCTTTAAACCATAACTCGGACATCAGCCCCGCATCGGCACTGTGGCTTGCCCGTCGCAGCAGGGCCTGGGCACGAGCCTGCAGCTCAGCAAAGGAAAACGGTTTGGTGAGGTAATCATCACTGCCGGTTTGTAAACCACGCACACGGTCTTCCACCGAGCGTTTTGCACTGAGGATAATGACCGGGGTGGCAACACCGCAGGCACGCAACTCCTCAATGATCGACAAGCCATCCCGCCCCGGCAGCATCACGTCCACGATCAGCAGGTCGTAGTCACCTTCCAGCGCCATGACAAATCCATCGTTGCCATTGCTGACGGTATCAACGCACTCCCCATTTTCTGAAAACCCCTTGGCCAGGTAACCTGAGATCTTCTCATCATCTTCTATTACGAGTAATTTCATACTAAAAATTTATCACTCAAGTCCGAGACTGGCATCTTAAACCCCCTAACCTTTCCAAGTTGTAATGTTGAGGAAAGCTCACCGCAAGCCATAACACTTACGCTGTTTAGACACATCAAGTAACCCGCACCGAGGACTCTCATCATGCGTAAGTTGAAAGCACAGCTCATCGGCGCCGCAGGTATCTGCGCGCTGGCATTTAATGTTCAGGCAGCCGACATGCCTACTCAATCTTTCCTGCCACTGTCGGTGTCGCAGCAGCTTGCCAACGAAGCACTGACTCAGTGCGCGGCAGACGGCTATAACGTCAGCGTAACCGTTGTGGATGCGCAGGGCGTTACCCGTGCACAGATCCGCGCGGATAAAGCAGGCCCTCACACGCTGGAAAGCAGCCGCAAGAAAGCGTTTACCTCTGCGAGCATGGGGCGTCCGACCGCCGACCTCGCCAACCTGATCAAGAAGATGCCAGAAGTGGCTGGCCTGCGCGATATGGACCCGAACATTCTGATCCTCGGTGGCGGTCTCCCCATCAAGGTGAACGGTGAAAAGCTCGGCGGTATCGGCGTGGGTGGCGCGCCAGGTGGTCACCTGGACCAGGCGTGTGCACAGGCTGCAATCGACAAAGTACTCGGCCAAAGCTGATTACCCCGTACAATGCAAAACGCCCCTGATCGTTACTTCTACAGGGGCGTTTCCAGCATCCATCAGCGGGCATCTCTAATGCCCAATCTTCTCGCTCGCCACCTTAAATGGATTGATCCAGGTGGTGTCCTGCCCGACGAACAGTGCTTCCTTGTGATGCTCATCCATTAACTCCCTAACTCTAGGTTCCTGCTTCTTCCGGAAGTCGACCATGATCAGGTACCGCCCCGCTTCCAGATCGCTATGGAAGCGTTTGATCTTATAGCTCTCCTGAGTCAGGCCGACCATGCCGCCTACCCAAGTACCAAATAACGTGAAGATGATGACAATAGCAGCGATGCCGATCAGGCCCAGTTCCAGCCCAAACGGTTTACCCAGCATCATTGCGGTACCCGCGCACAAACCGATGGCAATGCCGATCAATGCGCCCTGCTCACCGGAATGAATCACATCAAGCCGTTGCAGCGTATTGGCACCGTGAATATGGTGTCGGAAAAGCCCGTCATCATCTTTGCTAAGCACATGCAGGTTCCAGTCGGTAATGCCCAGACGATGCAGGTCGTTGGAGATACTTTCGGTACTGTCGATCGTATCGGTGAGATAGTAGAGGCGTTTCATAAACCCACCTCCTGTTTTGAGTTTAGAGCAACTAATCGTTCAGGCGCACAGAGGTGCGACGCTCGACTGTAGCGCCTTACCTATAGCTTAGTCGCCCTGCCTTAAAACGGCAGGTACAGGAAGTAATAATGATCCCTTATATGGGGCCAGTCTTAGGTGCAAGTTGAGACTCGTTCCCATGCTCCGCGTGGGAATACATAGCTCGGATATCTGGATTCCCACGGGGACCATGGGAACCAGTTGCCTCTATCGAGAGATCGCAGCCATCTTAAGGGTAATGCCCCACATCCCCATGATCGATAACATCGTCGATCCAGCTCAGTGCCGCCATCACCGCCGGGAAGCCGATGGTACTTGTGAGTAGAATGATCGCGTGATGAATCTCTTCTGTACTGGCACCCGCTGCCCTGGCTTGCCGCGCATGGCTATGTACCGCGCCTTCCGAATGGATACTCGCCGCCGCGGCCAACTTGATCAGCTCTGCATTTTTCAGGTCAATCGGGCCTTCCTGCCTGACCGCGCTGCCCAGCTCATCAATCGCTTTCGCCATTCTCGGGTACTTGTTCCTGATGCGCCTGTAGGTTGAAGGAAGTGGATTGTCCGACATGAGGCGTTACCTCCTCATCGTGAAGGGTTGGTGAGGTCTGTTGCTTCGTTTAAGAATAGCAGGCTGTCGATTGAGACGAGGGATCAGGCAAGTGAACACCAAACTAGATCACGTACAGAAACCACACAGTAATTTCATGAATCAACACAGGAAGTGTTCATGTCACGTTACAAACTCAGGTCCAGAGTGGCAACTGCGCGGATTTATCTCGTTGATTTTCAAAGCATTTACGACATAGGCACAACACTTGCCTTTTCCTTATATCTCCAGAACGAAACAGGAAAAGAACAATGAAATTGCTATTTCATGTCGCAGTGTTTGCGATTGCAGTTTGCACTTTTATGGCACGTTCAGAGACAGCGAATGCTGATAACCTCGGCAGGCCAAGCACTGAGTCGATCGTTACCTGTGGAAGTGCAGGTACACACCTGGTTTTAAGTCAGTCCGTTGCCGAAGGGATAAATACAGATCGATGTAAAACGTGGAGCTCAACTTCAGATCCCGATCCTTGCGCTCCATGTATTACGTCTTTAGAGGGACAGGGCTGTAGGGTTGGTGACGTTGTGGCGACGAATACTGCTACACCTAACGAAACTGGCGTACAGCTAGAATCTGTAGTTACCTACCTGCTGTCATGCACACCGCCTTGAGTCTTGGGGGGCAACGCCCCCTGATTGAGATAGCATTCTAATTAATTAATACAGCGGCTCCAACGGGCTTCGGGCAATACGGCGAGCCTGGCGCAAATACTGGTTTCAGACCGCCTACATCACAAACAACCCATCACTCGCATCTGCCATCTCCTGCAGTCGTGTTTTCAGCAACTCTGAAAACGCCCTCACAAGCTGTGATTTGGAGCGGGTTTGCGGGTAGATGACGTGGTAACTGAACTCAATGGCCGGCTCGAAGGGTTTTACGATCAACCCACGCTGTGCGTAGTTAAGAGCAGTCGCCGGATCGACGAGGGACACGCCGCCACCGGCCAATACGTAGGCACAGGCAGTATGGGAGACCTGGGTATCAAACAACAAACGGCGATGCACGCCCGCCCTCTGAAACGCATCATCCACCTTGTAGCGTACACTCTGCTCCGGCCCCAGTGAGACAAACATCTCACCTTCCAGATCGGCAGGTACGATCGACGGCTTGTCAGCCAACGCATGGCCAGGCGGTAGAATGCACACCAGTTGGCTGTCAGCCAGCGTCTCTACGCTGATCGCAGGATCCGACACCTTGACCGCCGTAATACCGATATCGAAGTGCTGCGTGGTAACCCAGTCTGCCACCTGTTGTGAACCCCGCACCTGCAGTGTCACCGCCACCCCCTCATGGGCATCCATAAAGGTATGCAGCACCTGAGGCATAAAATCCATTGCCAAGGCGGGCATACAGGCAACGCGCAGAGTACCGCGGTGAAAGCCGCGCAGCTCCTCGGCAGTTCGGGCCAGCTTTTCGATACCTACGAAAGACTTCTCCACCTCTTCGAACAGGATCATCGCTTCCGGTGTGGGGATCAGCCGCTTTTTCTGACGCTCGAACAGGCGCACCTCAACGCTCTCTTCAAAATCCGCCAGTAAACGGCTGACCGCTGGTTGCGAGATGCAGAGGATATCGGCCGCCCCTGTTGTGGTGCCTGCAATCATTACCGCACGAAACGCTTCCACCTGGCGAAAACTCAGTGCTGCCATCTCTTTTGCCCTCCTCTCTGTTGGCAGCCAGTATATAACACCATGTTATCAAGTACCCAAAACAAACGATTTGATGTTATTTACCCATTTGGCAAAACTAAACCCTATACCAATAAGGGCATTTTCACGTGGTGAATCTGTCCCCCACACACTCCAATAATAGAGATAAAAAGATGGAGAAACTTTTTCGATACACACTGGCGTTGCTGATCAGCACGGTGGCGGGCTTTCAGTTCGTTCAAGTGATCACACGCTATGTGTTTGAAACTCCCATCATGGGCCTGGAGGAAGTCGCGGTTATCCCGACCCTCTGGCTGTACGCTCTGGGTGCGGTTAACGCGTCGCGTGAAGATACCCAGATCCGTGCCAACGTACTGGAGATCTTTCTCAGTACAGAACGCGCACGCCACATCCTGCTGGTGATTTCGGAAAGTCTGAGCCTGGTGATTTCCATCTGGCTAACCTCCTGGGCGTGGGATTACTTCCGCTATGCCCTGCGGGTTGGCAAGGAAACCGCAACGCTTTACCTCCCGACCCTCATCTATGAATCAGCTCTGTTCCTGGGGCTGGCAGCCATGACGGCGTACGTTGCCTGGCATCTGTATGGACACATCCGTGCGCTGATGCACGGCGGCAAGGACCTGGATACCCCTATCGATCACGAACATCCACATACCAGTGAGCTGGATGAGTTTCAGATTTTAGAGCCCCACGAGGAAAAGAATCATGGTTGAGATCGCGCTGCTTTCGTTTTTGGTGCTGGTCGCACTGCTGAGCCTCGGGGTTCCGCTGCCGTACTGCTTTGGTGCGGGCCTGATGGTCATGACCCTGGTGGGTGAAGCCACCATGAAAGGGATGATGCTGTGGGGCTTCGGCCAGTTGACCAACCCGGTCCTGCTGGCGATTCCGCTGTTCGTGTTTGCCGGCACCATCATGAGTGTCAGCGGCATCGCGGCCAGTTTGCTGAAATTTGTAAACATCTTTGTTGGCCGTATCCGTGGTGGCCTCGGCGTTGTGGCCTCCGTGAGCTGCGCCATCATCGGCGCGATCTCCGGCAGTGGCCTGACCGGTATCGCCGCAATCGGCCCGCTGCTGATCCCTGAGATGGAGCGCAAAGGCTACCCACGTGCCTATGCGACGGCACTGATTGCCAACTCCTCGATTCTGGGTCTGCTGATTCCCCCAAGCGTGACCATGATCGTCTACGGCTGGGTGACTGAAACCTCGATCCTGGCGAGCTTCCTGGCAACTCTGGGTCCGGGTCTGCTGATCATGTTCAACTTTGCGGTCGTGAACCTGGTGATGGCGCGCAAATTCGACCTGGTCCTGGACGAGCCGATGAAAGTTGGCAAGATGATCAAGCAGGCGGGCAACAACACCATTCACGCCACCCCTGCGCTGTTGATGCCAGCGATCATTCTGGGCGGTATCTACGGCGGCATCATGACCCCAACCGAAGCGGCGGCTGTGGCAGTAATCTACGCCCTGCCGGTGGGTTTCATGATCTACAAGGGCCTGACCTGGCAGTCCTTCCTGGAGTCCGGTAAGGAATCCGCCACCGCGGTGGGTGCGATCCTGATCATGATCCTGTTCAGCCTGATGCTGAGTCAGATCTTCGTGATGGAAGACATTCCTCAGGCACTGGTGGAAGCGATCTTTGCGATCACCACCGACAAAACCCTGCTGTTGCTGCTGGTTACCCTGTTCCTGTTTGCGATCGGCATGGTGGTGAACGACATCACCGCGATCATCCTGACCGCCCCTCTGCTGATGCCATTGATGGAAGCGCTGGGCGTCAGCCAGATCCAGTTCGCGGCAATCATGGGTGTAACGACCGCGATGGGCGGTGTGACACCACCGTACGCAAGCATCCTGTATCTCGGTGCACGCATTGGTGATGTGAAATTCACCGAGATCATCAAGCCTGCCATGTTGCTGCTGCTGTTCGGTTACCTGCCGGTTGTAGCGCTGGTACTGATCTGGCCGGACCTGTCCGAATTCATCCCCCGTTTGTTGGGCTACTAAATCCTGACCTCCGGTACACATAAAACAATAAAGGAAAAAATCATGCGTATTTCCAAAATCAAAAAACTGGCTCTCGCTCTTTCCCTGGCAATGACAACTGTAGGCGTTGCCCAGGCCGAAACCCTGAAGATCAGCCACCTGCGTCCGCAGGGTGCGATCATCGATCAGGAACTGAAAGCGTTCTCCGCTAAAGTGGGTGAAGCAACCGGGGGGGACCTCAAGCTGAAGATCTACGCGGCCAGCGCGCTGGGCGACTACACCTCTGTACAGGAACGTATCTCCGTAGGTGCGATAGACATGGCGGTACAGCCTGCAGCGACTGCCGCATCCCGAAAAATGCAGATCAGCTCCTTCCCTTACATCGCGGAAAACTGGGAGCAGGCTCGCAAGATCTACGGTCCAAACGGTGCAATCTACAACGCGATGAAAGAACTGTATGCAGAGCAGGATATCACCATGCTGGCCGCTTACCCGGTGTACTTCGGTGGTATCGCACTGAACCGTGACGCGGTTTCTCCTGGCGATGCGGAGGTTAAGAAAGGGATCAAAGTACGTGTACCGGGCATCAAGAGCTTCCAGCTGACCGGCGACGCACTGGGTTACATCAGCTCCCCAATCCCATTCTCCGAAGCGTTCACCGCCGTGCAGACCGGTGTCGTAGACGGTGTGATCGGTTCCGGTGCTGAGGGTTACTACGCGTCCTTCCGTGATGTGACCAAGACCTACCTGCCGGTGAACACCCACTTTGAGGTGTGGTACATGATCATCAACTCCGAAACCTTCGCTGATCTGGATGCTGAAGACCGCGAAGCGCTGCAGAAAGAAGCGATTGCGTTCGAAACCCAGCGTTGGACCCGTGCGGAATCTGACCAGGCAGCGTACGAACAGAAGCTGGCTGACAACGGTGCCACCATCGTACGCCTGAACGACAAAGAACTGGCACAGGCCGCTCAGAAAGTACGTAGCGAAGTATGGCCACAGATTCTGGAAGACGTCGGTGCTGAATGGGGCCAGAGCATCCTGGACAAAGTGTCCAACTGATCCTGAATCACTCGCGTAATACCACCGGCCGCAGCCATGCGGCCGGGCATCTCGCACACATCTAAGAAATTCCTTTCTGGAGAAGAAACAATGAGCGCAGCAGCAAAACCAGGCAGCGTTAAAGCTGAGGTGACCGTCATCGGCGGTGGCCTGGTTGGACTGGCCGTTGCACGTGGCTTACAAGACCAGGGATTGAATGTTGCCGTTGTCGATGAGGGTGATATCGCCCTTCGCGCATCCCGCGGTAACTTCGGTCTGGTCTGGGTACAGGGCAAGGGCGACACCTGCCCCGAATACGCCCGCCTGTCCCGTCTCTCTGCAACACTTTGGCAGGATTTTGCCAACGGGCTGGCAGAACACACCGGCATCGATGTGCAGCTGTCTCAAATCGGTGGTCTTTACATCTGCCTTACCGAGCAGGAACTGGAACAACGCCGGATCATGCTGGAAGCGATGCGTGACGCACAACAGGGTGACTACCCGTTCGAGGTGCTGGATCACGACGCACTCAAGGCCAAGGTTCCGGAGATTGGCCCGACCGTGGCGGGTGCCACCCACAGCCCGATGGATGGCCACGTGAATCCGTTGCTGCTGATGCGCGCCATGGTGCAGCGCTTCACCGATCGCAACGGACAGTTAATCACGACCGGCCCTGTCACCAAAATTGAGTCCAATCCGGGCCGCTTTGTCGTTCACTCTGGCGATCAGGTGATCGAGTCATCCCGAGTTGTATTGGCCGCTGGTCTGGGTAATCGCGAGTTGGCGCCTCAGGTAGGTTTATCCGCGCCAGTCTCCCCCAACCGAGGTCAGGTGCTGATCGCCGAGCGCGTAAAACACTTCCTCGACTACCCGACCGGCCATGTGCGCCAGACCGGAGAAGGCACCATTCAGTGTGGTGATTCCAAAGAGGACGTGGGCCTGGATACCGGCACTACCACCGATGTCATGGCGACTATCGCTCACCGCGCCATCACCATGTTCCCGCTGCTGGCCAAAGTACGCCTGATTCGCTCCTGGGGAGCCTTGCGCGTAATGACACCCGACGGTTACCCGATCTACCAGCAGTCCGAGCAGTATCCGGGGGCTTTCCTTGTGACCTGTCACAGCGGTGTCACCCTGGCCGCAGCCCATGCAGGCCCTATCGCTGAATGGATCGCCAGCGGTGTAGCTGATCCATCCCTGAGTCTGGAGACGTTTCATGCCGACCGATTCTAATTTCAAACGTCTGCCGGCCAATGCAGCGGCAGAGGTTGTTATCTGGGTTGAGGGAAAGCCTCTTAAGGCTCGCGCAGGGGAAAGCGTGGCAGCTGCAGTCCTGGCCGCAGGGCTAGGTCCAACACGCACCACCCCCGTATCCGCAAGTCCACGCGCACCCTACTGCATGATGGGTGTGTGTTTCGAGTGCTTGATGGAGATTGATGGGCAAGAAAATACCCAGGGCTGTATGACAACCGTGGCAGAAGGCATGCAGGTACAGTTCCAGCGTGGTATTCGGAACGTGCCGGAGGTAGAAGACAATGCGTAATTATGATCTTGTCGTGATCGGTGCAGGTCCTGCGGGTATGGCCGCCGCAACAACAGCCGCCAGCCAGGGGCTGAACGTTGCGTTGATAGACGAACAACGTCAGGCAGGCGGACAGATCTACCGCAATATCGGCACGCCAGTCCTCAGCGACGAGCGTGTACTGGGTCCGGACTATTACTACGGCCGTGAACTGGCGCGTAAATTTAGCGAAGCCAACGTCGATTACCTGTCGAACGCTACTGTGTGGGAAGTCAGCGACAGCCATCTGTGTCTGTCTATCGACGGTGAGAGCCGCCGAATCGGCTTTACCCGTGTATTGATCGCCACCGGCGCCCAGGAACGACCTGTACCGTTTCCAGGCTGGACAACACCGGGCGTAATGACCTGCGGCGCTGCCCAGATCATGCTCAAGACCAGCGGTTTGGCCCCAAATGGCCCGCTGGTGATTGCCGGCAGCGGCCCCCTGCTTCTGTTGGTGGCCTGCCAGCTAAGCCGCGCCGGTATCGAGATCGCTGCACTGCTGGATACCACACCCAAGCATAACTACCGTGCCGCCTTGAAACACCTGCCGGGCGCACTGCGTGGATGGCGCTACCTGTTGAAAGGTACCCGCCTGATCGCCGAGCTGCGCCGTAAAGGTGTGAAGCCGCTGAACGGTGTTTCACAGCTGAATGCAGTCACAGACGAAGACGGTAATCTGACCGGTGTGTGCTTCCGTCACAACGGAACAGAGCAAACAGTCGCTTGCAGCTCCCTGCTCGTGCACCAGGGCGTCGTGCCCAATGTTCAGCTCACCCGCTCGCTGGGTGCCGAGCACAGCTGGGACGAGCTACAGCAATGCTGGCGTCCAACACTGGATACATTTGGCGAAACCTCTGTTCCCAATGTCTATGTAGCAGGTGACAACGCCGGTATCGGCGGTGCACTGGTCGCAGAACTTCAGGGACAACTGACCGCCACCCGCATCGCCATGCAAGCGGGTCAACTCAACGCCGAGGCTTTTGCGCACATGAGCAGAGCACTGCAAACGCAGATCGAGCAGCAGCTGGCGATACGTCCTTTCCTGGACCAGCTCTACACCCCTGCACCAGAGTTCCTGCGTCCTGCCGATGAGACAGTGGTGTGTCGCTGTGAAGAAGTGACAGCCGGTGAGATCCGTAACCTGGCCAAAACAGGTTGTGCCGGCCCGAACCAGGCCAAGGCCTTCTGCCGCGCAGGGATGGGACCTTGTCAGGGCCGTTTGTGTGGATTAACCGTATCTCAGTTGATGGCCGAAGCGAGTGATCGTCCGGTACCTGAAGTGGGCTACTACAACGTCCGCTCGCCGATCAAACCGGTTACCCTGGCAGAAGTTGCCGGTGTTCACCCGGCATCCGAGTCATTGCAAGCAGACAGCTAAATAACGCAGGTCGATCCCAGGGACGGATCACCTACTACCCTCCTGAAGCTGTTTTACTCACCTGTACTTACCGTTGTACAGCATGGTGATTTGCCTCAGCGGCCTGGCCGTTGGGGCCTTTTTATTGCCTGGAAGCGGGTGAAGTGGTTCACACTGGATCCTGTGGGGCAGCTTTTAGAGGGTGTTGTAAAACGTAATGAGCGTAGCTGAGACAAGGCAAAAAGCTGCGACAACGTACGCGTCAACGTATTTTAGGAATGTTTGTAGGGCAGCGTTCACGCTGCCGGCAGTCTGAAGGACTGCCCTACAATATGTAGGTGTAATTGAGCGTTTTGAGCAGTTTTTTAACGCCGTATCAGCCAGCGCAGTAGTTTTGCGACATCCTCTTTAAGCTGCCGGCAGCGTGATCACCTACGATGACGACGACGCTGCCCTACTAATTCCTATCAGGTATAGCCAATAACAAAGACTGTATGCATTCTCACGCAGAGCTCGGGAACGAGGAGAAAGCTAGCTTTCCCCGCTAATCAACGATGAACCTTGTTTATTGGCTTCAGATACCCCCCCCTCTACGGATCCTAATCAGGCAGTTTGCGTTAATTCGCACCCCATTCCCGGAATTGATCGCTATTATTGCAGTATTGTCATCACACCGATGTAAGGAAAACGCACCATGTCGTTTGATATCACAACAGCAGTTAATCTAATGGGACTTGCGGCGGTGGCCGTGTTCGCGATTTCGGGGGCGCTGGATGCGGGTCGCCAAAAAATGGATATCCTGGGATTTATGCTGATTGGCACCGCAACCGGTATTGGCGGCGGCACCCTGCGCGATCTGTTGCTGGGCAATGTTCCCGTGTTCTGGATTCGTGAGCCCATCTGGATGCTGATCTGTTTGGTAGCCTCAGCGGCCACCTATTTTGTTGCGCCCAAACTCGCCTCATTAACCCGGGCGCTGATCTGGATGGATGCGATTGGTCTTGCGCTGTTTGCGGTAGTAGGCACCGAAATTGCGCTGAACTTTGGGACATCACCGCTGATTGCGGTCTGTATGGGTGTGATGACCGCCACGTTTGGAGGGATTGCCCGTGATGTGCTCTGTGGCAGCAACCTCACCCTGATGAATGAGGAGCTGTATATCACCACCGCGCTGGCAGGATCGGTCGTCTACCTGTTACTCAGCTCGCTGGGGCTGCCCGACAGCTACGATCTGATTGGTGGTTTTATTGTGGGTTTGACGCTGCGTGCACTGGCCATCATGTTCAATCTCAAACTGCCAAACCACTATCGTCAAGACTAAAACAAGACCCGATCTATTTCTCCTCCCCTGGCTGCATATACGCGGCCAGCGGGTCCGTCTCCAGATCACTCCCCGCATTCGACAATGCTGCGATAAACAACGAAAAGAGTTCGGACTGGGAGGAGATATCCAGTTTGCCGTACATATTCTTTCGGTGCATCTGCACGGTATCGGGCGAGATTCCAAGTTTCTGGGCGGCAGATTTGGAGGAGTGCCCTTTCAGCAGCAGATGTGCCACTTCCCGTTCACGATCGGTCAGCATGGAAGCACCGAAGTTGTTAAACGCCGCTTCTACCTGAGCACGCATCCGCCCCTCGGAACCTTCCGGCAGCTCCTTCGTTTCCCACACGCTTTTCCAATACTTGGTAAGTACCGTTTGCACTACCGGATTCATCAAGCGGAACAGTTCCAGTTCATCTTCTGAGAACTGCGGGTGATCGTGCTGACGACCAACGGCGAAGGACAGCTTCACGCCATCTTTTGGCCCCACCAGAAAATACACATCATCCACCAACGAAGCCTCCTGGTAATAGGTGCGGTAATAATCGCTCTGGTAGAAATCATCGGGGGCGATCTCTGAGAGGTGATAGGTACCCGGCTCTAGGCCCTCATCCACGGACAGGCAGAACGGATCAAGAAGATAGGCACCTGAGAAGTACGCATCCACATGGAGTGCACGCTCTTCATCAGGAATCCCCAGGTCATACAGCAACACCGGCATCTGCTCACGGCGCTCCAGTACCAGCATCACGGCTTCGACTTTAACCAGTTGGTTGATCGCCTCCACCAGCAGACGCGGCAGATCTTCATCTTCAAGATGGTTGATCAGCTCGGCAACCGACTGATTCCATTTTCCAAACAAAGAATGACTGCTTTCCATCTGGTTTGACTCCCGGGCTCTAAGCGTTAAATTGCATGTTCTGCACCCGCGCGCGGGTGCCGTAAAGTATCGCGATATCGCACGTGTCATAAAATACCCTTGCCAAGGGTATACCGGTTTGTTTTCTGACGATTTACAATATGCGGCCGCGCGGCAATATTTGCGACTCAAAGCAGTCAAATAGGTACTGATGACTGCCTGACAGCCTGTTTATCGAACAGCTGTTCACAATCCTGCCATCAAAGCGCACCCTAACGTATGTATTATCGACAATCGGTATCGGTCGCGCTGTATCAGGCATATCGCCTCTAACAGAACTATAGAAGGTTTAACTGGCTTAAAACCATGAAAATTCGTGAACTCCTCTCCAATCGCGTCCAGGAAGCAATGATCGCTGCTGGGATTCCAGAAGACTGTCAGCCGATGGTATCTCCAAGCAAAAACCCACAGTTCGGTGACTTCCAGGCGAACGGCTCCATGGCTGCTGCAAAGAAAGTCGGCGAAAAGCCACGTGATCTGGCGCAGCGCATTGTAGATGAGTTAAACGTGGAAGATATCGCCAGCAAGATTGAGATTGCCGGTCCTGGTTTCATCAACATCCACCTGTCCAACGAATGGCTGGGCCAGCTGGTTGAACACGCAGCCGAGAACGAAAATCTGGGTCTGATCCGCGCTGAAAAAGGCGAGACCGTCGTTATCGACTACTCATCACCAAACCTGGCGAAAGAGATGCACGTAGGCCACCTGCGCTCCACCATCATCGGTGACGCACTGGCACGTGTACTGGAATCTCAGGGTCACACCGTTGTTCGCCAGAACCACGTGGGTGACTGGGGCACCCAGTTCGGTATGCTGATCGCACACCTGGAAGATCAGACTGCACAAAACCAAGTAGCAGAAGCAGCACTGTCCGATCTGGAAGTGTTCTACCGTGCTGCGAAAGTACGTTTCGACGAAGACGAAGATTTTGCAACCCGCGCCCGTGACTACGTCGTTAAGTTGCAGGGTGGTGACGAGCGCTGCCTGACCCTGTGGCAGCAGTTTATCGACATCTCCGTTGCGCACAGTGAAGAGATCTACGAACTGCTGAACGTGACGCTGAAACGCTCTGACATTCGTGCAGAGAGCGCGTACAACGACGACCTGCCGGTTGTAATCGAAGACCTGAAAGCGAAAGGTCTGGTGGTTGAAGATCAGGGCGCACAGGTCGCTTTCCTGGAAGAGCTGGCGGACAAAGAGGGTAACCCTCTGCCAATGATCGTGCAGAAATCCGGTGGCGGTTACCTGTACGCGACCACCGATCTGGCAGCAGTACGTTACCGCAACGAAGCCCTGAACTCTGACCGCGTGCTGTACTTCATCGATGCTCGTCAGTCCCTGCACATGAAGCAGGTATTCACCCTGAGCCGTAAGGCAGGCTTTGCCAAGGCTGAGTGCAGCCTGGAACACCACCCGTTCGGCACTATGATGGGCGAAGACGGCAAGCCGTTTAAGACCCGTGCTGGCGGTACGGTGAAACTGGCCGACCTGCTGAAAGAAGCGGTAGAAAAAGCAGAAGCCCTGCTGGAAAGCAAAGGTTCCGACCTGTCTGAAGCAGAGCGCAAAGACGCGGCACGTAAGATCGGTATCGGCGCGGTTAAATACGCCGACCTGTCCAAGACCCGCACCAACGACTACATCTTCAGCTGGGACAGCATGCTGAGCTTCGAAGGCAACACTGCACCTTACCTGCAGTACGCTTACACCCGCATCCAGAGCATCTTCCGTAAGGCTGACCTGTCTCCGGAAAACCTGGGCGGCAACGTCAACATCGTTGAAGATCAGGAAAAAGCCCTGGCGCTGAAACTGCTGCAGCTGGGCGACATCATCGACGCTGTTTCCCGCGAAGCCTACCCGCACCTGCTGTGTAACTACCTGTACGAGCTATCCAGCCTGTTCATGAAGTTCTACGAAGCATGTCCGGTTTTGAAAGACGACGTAGAGCCAGCGGTTCGCGAAAGCCGACTTAAGCTGTGCCACGCAACCGCACGTACCCTGGAGAAAGGTCTGGACCTGTTGGGTATCGAGGTCATGGAGCGCATGTAATCGCGTTTTCCTGCTGATTTAAAAAGGGAGGCTATTTAGCCTCCCTTTTTTGTTTGCCTTTCTCGCGGAAGGTTGGCCACCGCAATGCGGTGCCCAACGTGTCAGGCATCGCCTATGCGATGACGGACCTACGGGAAACTTTTATGCATCGTATCCCCCCCTGTAGGGTTGCCTTCAGGCAACCGGCAGGCTGAAGCCTGCCCTACATTTATCGGCGCCCGCTTCGTAGCGACCCGCTCCGAGAACAATATAACCAGTCACTATCGGAGTCTCCCGCTACAGTGGTGATGAGCATCAACAAAATCACCTGCTCAAATTTCGCTCATACTTTTTTCGTATTATACTTACATCCACTTTTGCCAGCCCGGATGCCCTGTGATGGAAATTAATCCGACGTCCACATCAATCAGCAGCTCATCGCTTTCCAGCAACCGCCTCGCTGACCTCAGCCAGCAGATTGCTTCTGGCTCGCGCATCAACCGTGCATCCGATGATCCTGCCGGCATTCAGGTATCCATCAGCTTTTCCCGTGATATCAATGAAAACGCCGTGGGTTTGCGTAACGTGATGGACGGAACCTCCCTCACCCAAACTGCGCTCGGTGGCATCTCACAGATCACCGACTCAGTGACACAATTGCGTGACCTCTCTCTTCAGGCACAAAACGGCACGCTGAACGACGCAGATCGCCAGGCGCTACAAGAGCAGGCAGACCAGTTGCTGGAAGGGATCAGGGACTCTATCGACCAGACCCGCTTTAACGGTCGTTCACTACTCAGTGAGGAAGGTACCGTAGGCATTCAGGCGGGCGATAGCCGAACGGACATCAACACCCCCAACCTGCTGAGTTCACTGGCTGACGAGGGACTGTTCTCTCTGGACATCAGCTCGCCTGATGCGCTGGAAAGCCTCGATAACAGCCTGGACCTACTAAACCAGTCTGCCGGCAGTTTTGCCGCCAGCCAGAATAGACTGGATAGCACTGCAAGCAATCTGACCGATTCAGCCATCAATGCGGCCGCATCCCGCTCACAGATCAGCGACACCGATATCGCTCAAGCGATCTCCGAGCAAAGCCGTGAACTGATTCAGCGTGAGGTGGCTATCTCCATGCAGGCACAAGCTAATGCAGGACGCAGTGAAGTTCTTGCGCTGTTGAACACCTAAGCAGCACGCCCTACCTGATCAGGTTATTCCTCGCCTTGAACAGTTTTTCGATACTTCTCTCCTGGCTCGTTCGATCCCTAACGCGGGCCGTTAAGCGGATTTGCGTCTTCAAGCCTCCAGAAACGCCCTAATCCGCCCAACAACAAGAATCACCTAAAAGAAGAGATTTCCCGATGACGACTGTTCTACGTTTGACTGAAACCCCAGCCACCGACCTGGTCCCTGCCGACGGCGCAAGCGCGGGTAACCCAATGGAAGGTGTATCTGAACTGTTCGAAAGCGATCAGCACTCTGCATTTGCTGGCAGTTGGTACTGCACCCAGGGCCAGATCACCGTTGAAGACTACCCGTTTGATGAAGTGTGCTTTATCACCGAAGGTAAGGTGGGCATCACCGACCTTGAATCCGGCGTAGAAGAGATCTTTACTGCCGGCCAGGCATTTATCTGCCGTCAAGGCACGAACCTGTTATGGACCGTGTACGAAGACACCCGCAAATACTACGTGGGCATGCCTGCAAAGTAACACCCACGGGCAAGGTCCCCGCCTTGCCCCATCTCTCCCTAAGCTGATACTCCAATCAGCTTGCAGCTCATCACTCAACATGCCATATACCCACTTTTTACAGTCCTGGCTGAAAGGCTACAGCCAGATCATGCTGCAGAGCTCCTGCCTGACCGGATTATTGTTCCTATTGGGCATCGGGCTTAACTCTGTGCCGATGCTGCTTGGCGGCATTCTGGGTGGTTTTATTGCAACACTGCTGAGCACTCTATTTCGGCCCTCCGACGCGCTGCATCAGGGGTTGTGCGGGTTTAATGGTGCGTTGGTGGGTATCGCGGGCGTATTCTTCCTGCAACCGTCAGTAGCCAGCCTGAGCCTGATCGTGATATGTACCCTTAGCGCGACGCTACTCACTCGCAGTTTGCAGCGTTCGTCGCTACCGGGATTCACCGCCCCTTTTGTCGTTACCACCTGGGTCATGCTCGCTGCAGCTTCATTGCTTGGCATCCCAACCTCAGATCTCCCTGTGTTGCAATCTGACCTCCCTCTGCTCTCTAGCACCCTTCTTGGTATCGGACAGGTGATGTTTCAGGGGGATATACTTGCGGGAAGCTGTTTTGTACTGGGCCTGATATTCAGCAGCGGGCGCCATGCTGCATTAGCTCTGATCGGCAGTGCGGCAGGTTGCTGCGCGATCCTGATCCCCGGCGTATCAGAAACACTGGTAACAAACGGCCTCTACAGCTTTAATCCGGCCCTGACTGCCATAGCACTGAGTACCTCCGCATCTTGCTATCCAATCTTACGGCTAGTCACTGGAATAGCGGCCTCGGTATTCTTCACGCATCTGTTTGTACTTACAGAGTTCCCCGCTCTGACTGCGCCCTTCGTATTGGCAACCTGGAGCACTTTCGGACTGGAACGGTTATTACGCAGGCCATCGACCGCCGTGAGTTAAGCCGCGATCTAGTGATGTGGCGTTTTTGAAGGGTAATCGGTTTATCAACCATACTTAGTGGAAGAAACCACCATGATAAGCTGGGGATCCAACCATGGCCATGACGAAAACCATCACCGTTTCCAATGAAGTATACGCAGCAATTGTGGCGCGCCGTTTAAGCAAAGACGAATCAGAGAATGCCATCCTAAGCCGTATCCTTGTCGCAGCGGGAAATGCCAAAGAGGTGCACGCTCATGCGCATAAAGATGAGGACGATGCGCACCTGATCCTAGACAGCGACATGGACCATATCAGCGAGTAAACGCCATATCCATTGGTAACGCTATTTAGAAACGAAAACGGCCTGAAAGCGCGCTACGATTTTTCAGGCCGTCTGTTTACCTTACCTACCTTAGTTCGGTGGCATCATTTTTATAACCTACGGCGTTAAACATCACGCCAGACACCCTTCGCACCCTTACGGGCTCACCATTCTTTATACAACTCGACAACAGAGCCTGCGATCAACACCCAACCGATCGCGATACCGGTAAACAACCCTAAACCTGCGAGAATAACCAGTGCGTCCATCTGCTTCCCCTCTATGCTTTGTATAGTTATTGTATATACAAATCTAGAACAAATTCCTGGTTTATCAAGAAGATGGGATTTAAGACGCACACTATAGACACATTCGACCTAATTGATGACCGGACTACGGACGCAACAGAGGAGCAAAGTAGATGCCATTACGCCGCGCTTTCCAGCGCAATGGCAGGGAGATAGCAGGCGTAGAAACGCCCGTCTGTGAAGCGACTTAGAACAGGAATCCAGCGTGCTGTCGGGCCACCGTGAAGGTCGCGGCAAAAGCAGCCAGAGCTACAGCAGCAAGTACCAACTGAACGGGTTTAGAGCCTGCCTGTTTCAGAGAGATGATACCCAGCGCAACATAGGCCACCAGACCGATCAGCTTCTCAGTCAGCCAGCCGTCAACGAATGGGTACTGTCCAATCGAAACACACAACCCCGCTGCAGAAAGCAGCACAAGCAACAACATGACTCCCGCGCCTTTCAACGCCAGCGGATGACTCGCCTTTGCACTGCCAGCCAGTGACAGCAGTGTACGACCCAGGAATATGAGCAAACTGATCGCCACCGCCGCGAGGTGAACTTTCAGGATAATTGGGTACATCGGTTGATCCTTTTATCGTTATTGAGTATTTCTTCACGTCATTAAAGCAGAAAGCGACGAGCCGGACTTCGCCCGAAAGTCCCACTCGCCGCTTTAATTACGACAACGTTTTAAGAATTAGCGTGTAACGTAGTTAACACCTGGCAGTACACACAGCATTTCGTACAGCAGGTTGGCAGCAACCACAGAGGTATTGCGGCTGGTATCGAATGGCGGGGATACTTCCACCAGGTCACAACCCACAACGTCCAGGCCCTTACAACCACGCACGATTTCGATACCCTGCATGACGGTCAGACCGCCCACTTCCGCAGTACCGGTACCCGGTGCAAACGCTGGATCCAAGCCGTCGATATCAAAGCTGATATGCACGGGACCACCACCCACTTTCTCACGCACCTCTTCCATCAGTGGCGCCAGGGATTTGTGCCAGCACTCTTCCGCCTGTACAACGCGGAATCCCTGATCACGGGACCAATCGTATTCATCGATAGAGTAACCGGTACCACGCAGGCCGATCTGTACGACACGGTCACAATCCAGCAAACCTTCCTCAACCGCACGACGGAAAGGCGTGCCGTGGGCGATCTTCTCGCCAAACATCTCATCGTTGATATCCGCGTGCGCATCCACGTGAATCAGGCCCACAGGGCCATGCTTCTTCTTCAGAGCGCGCAGGATTGGCAGCGCGATGGTGTGGTCACCACCGATGGTCAGTGGGGTCACGCCCTTCTCCATCACTTCGTCGTAGTAATCTTCGATGATCTGAATGCTTTTCTGCAGGTTGAAGGTGTTGATCGGTACATCACCGATATCGGCAACGGTCAGGCTGTTGAACGGATCAGCGCCGGTGGATACGTTAAACGGACGCAACATACGGGATTCATCACGGATCTCACGCGGCGCCAGACGGGCACCCGGACGGTTGGAGGCACCAATATCAAACGGCACACCGATAAACGCTGCATCCAGCTCTTCAGATAGCTCTACGGCTGGCAGACGCATAAAGGTTGCTGGACCACCGAAGCGTGGCATCTCGTTACCGCTCATTGGCTGGTAAAACTTTTTCTCAGACATTGGGTTACCTCTTCACAGACGGCTTGTCATTGTTGTTTTGGCGATAACACTGAAATTCAGTGACGCGATACCCTATTTATAGACCGGATCACTAACGGCTTATATAAACAGATAAATGACTTAATATTTGCACATCCAAATATTAATAAATATACCACCTGATAGCTGCACAGCATTGCTTAAAAGAGAACAGCCTGTGGCGAATGAAAAGATCCATGAAGGGAGAATAAAACGTGTAGGTTGGTCATCGCGAAGCGATGCCCAACAAGTCGACTCAAAATTGCTACTTATACCGCTGGGCTTCGCGTTGCGAAGGCCAACCTACAACCAAGTCGCTGTATCGGATTCGCGCTATCTGGCGAGAAACCAAAAAAGAGGGGGAACAAGGTTCCCCCCTAAAAGATTGATCGTTGAAGACCAAACAACGGAGCCAGAAACTCGCAAAAGTTTCTATAGTGCAAGAAAGCACCAGGGTTAACCGGACGGGTCATCACCCCCACCCGGCTGGTGAGGCACCCTACCCGCGCAACCCTGATAGAGCGCGGGAGGGCTCTTACATACTTGCTTAGTCGACCAGCAAACCTTCACGGGTCACGTAATCCAGCGTGTCCTGCAGACCTTTGCTGAATTTTTCGATCATCTCATCGATCTGCTCGGTGGTGATGATCAGTGGCGGACAGAACGCCAGGGAAGAACCTGCTACCGCGCGGGTGATCATGCCGTGGTTCTGACACGCCTGCTGCGCGAAACCGCCCACAGCACCACCTTCGAATGCCTGACCGGTCTTCTTGTTCGCAACGAACTCGACCGCTGCGATCAGACCTTCGCCGCGAATCTCACCCACCAGCGGGTGATCTTTAAACTCAGCCAGACGCTTCTGCATGTAGTCGCCCATCTCAGCCGCGTGGCCGAAGATGTTGTCACGCTCGTAGATCTCCAGCGTTTTCAGGGCAACGGCTGCAGCGGCCGGGTGACCCGAGTAGGTGTAACCGTGGCCGAAAACACCTACCTGGGCACTCGGTTCGATCATCGCCTCGTACATATCACCGCGAATGACAGACGCACTGATCGGCATGTACGCGGAAGACAGCTGCTTCGCCAGGGTCATCATGTCCGGCTTCTGGATGTTCATGGTGGTGCAACCGAAATCGTTACCGGTACGACCGAAACCAGTGATCACCTCATCTGCCCAGAACAGGATGTCGTACTTGTTCAGGATCGCCTGAACCTTCTCGTAGTACCCCTTCGGCGGCACGATTACACCGCTGGCACCGGTGATCGGCTCTGCGATAAACGCGGCGATGGTTTCCGGACCTTCTTTCAGGATCAGCTGTTCCAGGTTGTTGGTAATACGGTCAACAAACTGTGCTTCGCTCTCACCCGGCAGCGCGCCACGGTAGTAGTGCGGTGCGTCGGTACGCAGGATACCCAGCGCTTCAAACGGCAGATCAAAGTGGGTGTGGTTAGGCACCAGACCGGTCAGCGATGCAGACGCTACGGTCACACCGTGGTACGCACGCTCACGCGCAATGATTTTGCGTTTCTCAGGCTTACCGATCGCGTTGAAGTAGTAACGCAGCATTTTCACGTGGCTGTCGTTGGCATCACTACCGGAGTTACCAAAGAACACCTTGGCGTTTTCAACCGGTACCATCGCGTTCAGCTTATCCGCCAGATCCATGCCCACCTGGTGAGTCTTACCACCGAACATGTGGGAGTAGCACAGCTTACCCATTTGCTCGTTTACGGTGTCGATCAGCTCACGGTTGTTGTAACCGAGAGAGGTACACCACAGGCCCGCCAGACCTTCCAGGTACTGTTTGCCGTTATTGTCGTAAACGTAGATACCGTCACCGCGCTCCAGCGTCAGAGTTTCGGTCGCTTTCAGGTTAGTCGTTGGGTAAATAATTCCGCTCATATTTCTCACCTCTGCGCCTTACAGGCCGCCCATGCAGATGTATTTTGTTTCCAGATAATCATCCAGACCGTACTTGGAACCTTCACGGCCCTGACCAGACTCTTTCACACCACCAAACGGGATAATTTCGGAGCTGATCGCTGTCTCGTTCACGCCCACCATGCCGTAGTCGATACCTTCGGAGACGCGCCATACGCGACCCAGGTCGTTGGTGTAGACGTAAGATGCCAGACCGAACTCGGTGTCGTTCGCCATCGCGATCGCTTCCTCTTCGGTGCTGAACTTGAATACCGGCGCAACCGGACCAAAGATCTCCTCTTTGAACAGAGGCATGTCTGCGGTTACGTTGGTCAGTACTGTTGGCTCGTAGAAGTGGGAGCCCAGTTCACTCACCTGACCACCAACCTCAACAGTTGCGCCCTGTTCGACTGCAGTTGCAACTTTCGCGTGGATATCTGCAACCGCCTTCTCGGTAATGACAGGACCGTGCGTGGTGCTCTCTTCCAGACCGTTACCGATACGGAACTCTTTTACCGCAGCAGTGAATTTCTCAACGAACGCATCGTAGATACCTTCCTGCACCAGCAGACGGTTGGCACAGATACAGGTCTGGCCGGAGTTGCGGTATTTGGAGACCAGAGCACCTGCAACGGCTTTATCCAGATCCGCGTCATCAAACACGATTACCGGTGCGTTGCCGCCCAGCTCCATGGAGGTGCGTTTAACAGTGTCCGCACACTGCTTCATCAGCAGCTTACCCACACCGGTAGAACCGGTGAACGTCAGTTTCTTCACGGTTGGGTTTGAGGTCATCTCACCACCGACAGCTGGTGCATCTGCGCTTGGCAGGACACTGAACAGACCCGCAGGTACACCTGCACGCTCACCCAGCTCAGCCAGTGCCAGCGCAGACAGTGGGGTTTCAGCCGCAGGTTTCAGTACGATTGCACAACCTACCGCCAGCGCAGGACCCACCTTGCGGGTGATCATCGCATTCGGGAAGTTCCACGGCGTGATCGCAGCCACAACACCTACCGGCTGTTTGATCACGATGCTGCGACGGTCAGCGGTGGAGGGCAGTACATCGCCGTATACACGCTTACCTTCTTCAGCAAACCATTTCATGAAGGACGCGCCGTACATTACTTCGCCGCGGGATTCGAACAGCGGCTTACCCTGCTCGGCAGTCATCAGGATCGCCAGGTCTTCCTGGTTTTCCAGCATCAGGTTGTACCAACGCTCAAGGATGTCCGAGCGGGACTTGGCTGGCAGCGCTTTCCAGGATGCCATCGCTTTCTCAGCGGCATCGATGGCACGTTTAGCCTCGTCTGCACCTACGCTGGCAACGTTTGCCAGAACTTCGCCGGTAGCAGGGTTACGTACTTCGAAGGTTGCGCCGGTGTCACCGTCAACCCACTGACCATCGATGTATGCCTGGGTTTTCAGCAGGCTGTTGTCTTTTAACTGAATGCTCATTTTTTATTGATCTCTCTTGCAGTAGTTATGTGCACCTGTAATCCGTGATGTCGTTACAGGCTTGATCAGCTTTTGGTTATTTATAAGTCAGCCTATCTTTTGCTTGTATAAGGATTTGCTAGGGGTTTATTTTGGATATTCAAATGTATGATGGGTTATGTTTGGATATGGCAATGGAAAGGAGGAAGGCACAGACCTGAGAGTCACGTCTGCTTTCTGTACCTGAGGTCGCCCTTGTTGGGCGAGATAAGGGGCGTTGCTGAACCCCCTTATCAATGCCTGCGCGGCCCGCCCGGCAGCCCCGCTACTTGCCCGCTTCGCGGGTTCCCTGTGCGCTTCACAATCAATCGGCGCTGCGGAACTCGGCCTTCGGCCTCAAACAGTCCTCGCAATCCTTCGATTGACAGTTCCAGTGCTCGGCTACGTAAAGGGGAGTGAGTCTTGTGCTAATCGAAAACTCAGGAGCCTAACGATTCGGCTGTAGGGTAGCCTTCAGGCTACCGGCAGCGTGAACGCTGCCCTACAGGTCACAGAGTGTTGGCAGCTATATCTGGTTCCCATGCTCTGCGTGGGAACCAGCACCAATACATATATGTAGGTTGTGCCATTGCTCAGCAATGCCCAACATCCGCCGATCTGACCACCGCTTACCAAAAATATACCCAGGTAGGTATATCTCCGAAATCACCCTTAGACATATCTTGTATACAACAGGAGATAGGCTGACCCTGCGACGTATCGCCAGACCTGTCACTACGTACCAAAACAACCGGTACCCAAACCGGTTTGCATAATAATGAGAAAGATTATGTCTGCACCTTCACATACAACATCCTATTACGCTGCGTCTGCGAACGATAAAAGCATCCGCCCTGCCCTGACCGGTCAGGTTGAAGCCGATGTCTGCGTGATCGGCGCGGGTTACACCGG
Source organism: Pontibacterium granulatum (assembly GCF_029961155.1). Classification (GTDB taxonomy): domain Bacteria; phylum Pseudomonadota; class Gammaproteobacteria; order Pseudomonadales; family Balneatricaceae; genus Pontibacterium; species Pontibacterium granulatum. Next base: position 86,394 of record NZ_JASBRH010000009.1, read on the forward strand.
CATGTCCACCGCCCTGCACCTGGCAGAGGCCGGTTTTAAAGTGGCTGTTGTTGAAGCCACCCGCATCGGCTTTGGCGCGTCCGGCCGCAACGGTGGCCAGATCGTTCACAGCTACAGCCGCGATATCGACTTCATCGAAAAACACTACGGTAAAAACACCGGCACCGAGATGGGCAAGATGGCCTTCGAAGGCGGCCGCATCATTCGCCGCTTCGTAGACCAGTACAACATCCAGTGTGACCTGAAAGATGGCGGCATCTTCGCCGCCTGCAACAGCAAGCAGATGCGCGAGCTGGAAGAGAAAAAGCAGTTGTGGGAATCCCACGGTCACCAAAATCTGGAGATGCTGTCCGAAACCGATACCCAGAAATACATCGGTACCACCCGCTATAAAGGCGCCCTACTGGACAAATCCGGCGGTCACTTCCACCCACTGAACCTGGTGCTGGGTGAAGCGGCGGCGTTCGAATCTCTGGGCGGCGTGATCTACGAAGATTCCCCGGTAACACGCGTGGAAGAAGGCGCTAAAGCCAAGGTTCACACCGCTAAAGGCTGCGTGACTGCAAACTTTGTGGTGGTTGCCGGTAATGCGTACCTGGGCGATCTGATCCCTAAACTGCAGGCGAAAGCGATGCCATGTGGTACGCAGGTTGTGACCACTGCGCCACTGACTCCGGAACAGCAGCGCGAACTGCTGCCGCACGATCAGTGCGTGGAAGACTGCAACTACCTGCTGGATTACTTCCGTCTCTCCGGCGACGGTCGCCTGATCTACGGTGGCGGCGTGACCTACGGCGCGCGCGAACCGGGCAAGATCGAGTCCCTGATCGTACCGAAGATGCTGAAAACCTTCCCACAAATGCAGGGTGTGAAGATCGACTTTGCCTGGACCGGTAACTTCCTGCTGACGCTGATGCGTCTGCCGCAGTTCGGTCGCGTGGGTAACAACATCTATTACGCCCAGGGCTACAGTGGTCACGGTGTCACCTGCTCTCATCTGGCGGGCAAAGTCTTGTCAGATGCGATCCAGGGTCAGGCGGAACGATATGACGTATTCGCAGGCCTGCCTCAGTACCCGTTCCCGGGCGGCCGGGCACTAAGAATTCCATATACCGCAATGGGTGCGTGGTACTACAATCTGCGCGACAAATTGGGTATCTGATCAACGGACTGATCTCTGACATCAGCACTGCGATCAGGTCCCGGGGGATCAGTGCCCAAAGCGGATCGACTTCTGCACCAAAGTCACCCCACCGGCGCACTGAACACCCTGGATTGCGGTGCTGTAGAACACCAAGAATCTAAAAAAAACTATAAGTTAAGGTCTATTCATGAGTACGAACGTTGCAGAACCAAGCACTGCACAGTTGAGCAGCACCTCGCAGGGTGTCAGCCAACCAACCCGCTGGATCGTTTTCTACGGCGCCATCATGGCGTGTTTCGCTTACCTATCCACACAGCATGTTGATGGCGAATCCTACGGTTTCCACAGTTTGCTGCCCGCTTTGCTGATCCTGGCGGTAGCCGTAATCACCAAAAAACCATTGGAATCCATCTTCGCCGGCATCGTGTCCGGCCTGTTGCTGCTTGACCCAACCAACATCGTGACCGGACTGGGCGACATCTCCATGAAAGTGGTGATGGATGAAACCATCGCCTGGATCGTGCTGGTCTGCGGCATGATGGGTGGTCTGATCAATATGCTGGAGCGTGGCGGCAGTGTCCTGAGCTTTGGTGAGCTGCTGGCGCGTCGTATCAAAACCAAACGCGGCACCATGCTGACCACCTGCTTCCTGGGTGTGATGGTCTTCATCGATGATTACCTGAACTCTCTGGCGGTCTCTGCGTCCATGAAGAACCTGACCGACCGCTATAAGATCTCCCGTGAAAAACTGTCCTTCCTGGTAGACTCCACCGCAGCCCCTGTCTGCATCTTGGTACCGGTATCTACCTGGGCGGTGTACTTCGCAGCCTTGCTGGAGGAGAACGGCGCGATTGAAGAAGGCAAAGGCATGTCCCTCTATATCGACGCGATCCCTTACATGGCGTACGGCTGGGTAGCGCTGTTCGTAGTGTTCCTGGTTGCTGCGGGTGTTCTGGGTGACTTCGGCGCGATGAAAACCGCAGAGAAACGTGCGCAGGCCGGTCAACCGATTCCACCGGGCAACGTACAGGACGGTTTTGACACCTCCGGCATGAAGAAGACCTCACCACTGGTGGGCCTGATGAACTTCCTGCTGCCGATGGCTGTGCTGGTCGCGGCGAGCGTGTACTACGAAATCGACCTGCTGCTGGGCGCACTGGTAGCCTCCATGTTCACCATGGTGCTGTACTTCTGGCAGAGCCTGTTAAGCTTCGGTCAGTTGGTTGACTCCATGCTGGACGGCTTCAAGGTGATGCTGCACCCGATCGCCGTGGTGTGTGCAGGCTTTATGCTCAAGGACGTGAACGATCAGTTGGGTATGACCCCATACATCATCGAGTCCCTGACGCCTTACCTGTCCAAGGAATTGCTGCCGGCATTAGTATTCGCAGCAATGGCCGCGGTGGTATTTGCAACCGGTTCCAGCTGGGGCGTATTCGTGGTGTCTCTGCCGATCGTAATCCCGATGGCACTGGCGCTGGATATGTCCATGCCACTGACCGTAGGAGCCCTGCTGTCTGCGTCTGCATTTGGCAGTCACGCCTGCTTCTTCAGTGACTCTACCGTGCTTTCTGCCCAGGGCTCCGGCTGTACCCCAATGCAGCACGCCCTGACGCAGATCCCATATGCACTGATCGGTGCGGCGATCACCTTCATCATCCTGATCGTCCTGGGTTTTGCGATGGCCTAAGCCTCGCCTGATCCGCAGGGTACTCCCCTGAAATACGCCCCGGTACTTTTTGGTGCCGGGGCGTTTCAGGTTCTAACATGCTGTAAACGAGTAAAAAAATGACAATAAAATCCCCTCGTATCGCCCTTCTCTTGCTGCTATTGGTGGCCTTTGTCTGGGGGGGCGAGTTCGTTCTGATCGACCTGGCTGTCGCTCAGATACCCACCCACACCTTCAACGCAATCCGCTTTACCATCGCCGGGCTGTCGCTGATTCCGCTGCTCTACTATGCAAAGGATAAGGTTGAGGCGGGTATGCTGCCGCGCTTGCTGGGCGCCGGTGCGCTGCTGGGGTTTATGTTGTTTATTGGCTTCTATACACAAACCGAGGGCCTTCGGTTTACCAGTGTTTCCAACGCAGGTTTTATCACCGGCCTCAATGTCCCGCTGGTACCGGTACTGGCGTTTCTGATCTTCCGGCAGAAGGCGCGCCTGAATGTTTGGCTGGGTGTAATCACCGCAACAGCGGGGCTCTATCTGCTGACCATGGGCGACAAGCTTCAGATCAATGAAGGTGATGTGCTGGTGCTGATCTGTGCATTCGCCTTTGCCGGACATATCGTACTGACCGGACGCTTTGTCAGCAAACTGCCGGTTACCCTGCTGAGTATCATCCAGCTGCTGGCGGTGGCGATATACAGTTCGCTGGCCGCTTGGCTTAGTCCTGATCCCGCGTTCTATTACCCGGATGCCAATCCGGTCACTTGGCAGGATCAGCTTTCAACACCCATCATTATCTGGTCGATCCTGATCGCCGCTCTGTTTGGTACCGCTTACGCGTTCTGGGCACAGTCCGCGTGCCAAACCATTCTGGAACCCCACAAGGTAGCGCTGGTGTTTGCGACCGAACCGGTGTTCGCCCATATCTCGGCGTGGATATTCCTGGATGAGCACTTAGGGGCACAGGGGATGATGGGCGCGGGAATGATTATTGCCGCGATGCTGATTTCAGAGCTGGGAGATAAAAAACATCCACCGAAGATTGAGCCGCTGGATCATACGGCAGTGCCGGAGTAATTACCGAGAGAATCTTGTTGGGCATCGTCTTGCGATGACCAACCTACCTAATCCGTAGGTTGGCCATTGCGAAGCAATGCCCAACACCTTACTTACGCCTCTTCGTAAATCGCGTAAAACTTCTGGGCGTCACCGATGGTTTCCCACGTGCCCTGATACCCCGCCGGAATCACAAAGGCATCCCCCGCATTAATCTCCTCTGCGACACCCTGAGCATCGGTTAAAATCGCTTTGCCTCTGATCAGGTAGCAGAACTCGTCTTCGGTGTAGTTCAGCGTCCACTTACCTTCGGTAGACGACCATACCCCGCAGAAGAAATTCTCTTTGGCGTTGGTAAACAGGTTTTCGATAATCTCTTTAGGCGCGCCACTCAGAACGCGCTCAGGGTTGATCGCCGTTGCAGCGGGTGCTTCAGCGGAAGGATTAATACGTAGAAGAGCATGTGTCATGGATTGATACCTCATGGTTGAAACAAAAAACCTGAGGTAGCTTTTGCTGCTGAAACGCTGAGAGGGTTGAACCGATCAACTTTCGGCCTGACAGTTCTCCAGATGCTGACGCAGCAAGGTACACAGCATCAACTTCAGATCGGCCAGCGTGCGCTTGGCGCGTTCGCCACTCTGATGGACAACAACCAGAAATACACTGTGACTGGTTTCCAGATACAGACGTCCCAAACGTTCGCGTTCTTTCACGTGCCGGTTAATCCCCATACGCTTGAAGATCTCCGCCATACGAGAGATCACCAACTCATCATGCTGGTCATCCAACTCGCGCAGCTCCGGTACCGAGAACATCGCCTGTACCAGGGTCAGTACGGCCTTTTGCTTCTTGTATACCTTGAGGTTCATCGCCAGCATTTGATCGACCAGCTCTTCCAGCACCATCTCCTCCACCGGCAATTCAGCAACTGCACTGAGGACCTTGTCGATCTCCTCCAGCCAACGCAACCCCATGGCGTACAGAATGGCGTGTTTGTTCGGGAAGTAGTGGTAGAGTGAGCCAACGGAGATGCCCACCTCTTTGGCGATCAGCACCGTATTGAGATCATCGAAACCGACTCGTTCCAGCAGTTCACTGGTGGCATCGATGATCTCTTTCGAACGTTTCTTAGAGCGACCCTGAACAGGTGCATTACGTGGTTTCAGATCCTGCGATTTACGCTTGGTCGGCAGAGACTTTTCACCCGTTTGCTTTGAATCCATTGTGTCGCTCTTAAAACAGTATCCAGAAAGGCCAGCATTATAGAGCAAAGCTACCTTAAATCAGACTATTTCGGAACGTCAGAAAAAACGGTCGCGCATGGAATAGTACAGCATACCGGCCACCAGCCCCGGCCAGCGCAGCAGCGTACCTCCCGGGAAGGTCGGTGTTGGTACCTTTGCAAACATATCAAACTTCTCGGCTGAACCACTGACTGCATCGGCCATCAGCTTACCGCCCAGGGTTGCCAGCGCCACACCATGGCCCGAGTAGCCCTGTGCTACAAATAGGTTGTCGTCCAGACGGCTAAAGTATGGCATGCGGTTCAGAGTAATCGCCAGAGTGCCACCCCAACCGTAATCGATGCGCACATCTTTCAGCTCGGGGTAAAACTCCAGCATGTATTTGCGCACAAAACCACGGATATCGTTCGGGAATTTGCTGGTGTAGTTCTCACCACCGCCCCACAACAGACGGTTGTCGCCGGACAACTTGAAGTAGTTGATAACAAAACGGGAGTCCGCCACCGCTACATCATCGCGGTTGATCCTACGACAAAGTGCTTCATCCAGCGGTTCAGTGGCAAGGATGAAGTTGTTGATTGGCATGATCTTGCCCGCGATACGCGGTTCCAGCTTACCCAGGTAGCCGTTGCATGCCAGCAATATGTATTTGGCTTTTACACACCCCTGCTCGGTATTCACCTGTGCATCTCGCCCTGCACGGTAATCGGACACACGGCTGTTCTCGAAAATCTGCACACCGGCTTTTTCGGCTGCTGCAGCAAGACCCAAGGCGTAATTCAGTGGATGCAGGTGTGCAGCGTTGGTCCAGTATTCACCGCCAAAGTAGCGCTCTGACCCCAACATGGTCTGCACTTCATCCTTATCGGCGTAACGGATAGCATCGTAGCCCAACACATCCTGTTTATAGGCGATATCCTTTTTCATCTCGTCACACGCCCCCTGCTTGACCGCAACGTGCAACACGCCTTTTTTCAGATCACACTGGATATTGTGTTTGTCGATCATGTCACGCACCAGGTCGACCGAATCGATAGACATCTGCCAAAGCGCATCAGCAACTTCGCGCCCCACTTTGCCCACCATGTCTTCGTGGCTCATATTGTGGCCCTGGCACACCTGACCGCCATTACGGCCGGATGCGCCCCAACCCACACGCTCAGCCTCAAGCAAAGCAACAGAGTAGCCCTTTTCGGCCAGATGCAGCGCAGCAGACAGACCGGTAAAACCTGCACCGATCACACATATATCCGCGCTCACCTCGCCACGCAGTGCCGGGTAATCGTTCTTATGGTTTGCTGAATCCGCGTAGTAAGAGGATTCGTAGCCCTTAACACTCATTTCGAAATCTCCAGCCATTCCCCGTCGATGTCGGGATTTGGCGCATACAACCTATATGGGGCCACACAATAATCCGAATAATACTTCCAATATTTTACAGCAGCAAGATAATAAAACCGAAACTTTATTCAAGTTACATATTGATTCCTGAGATAACTTAAAATAACCTAAAAGCCGAATGATGATTCGATTTAACGAAACGCCACACAATCAAATAAACCGAATCATCTTTCGAATAAATACAAACCCAACAGCTGACCCTCGATTAACCTTGTAGCAGTTGCTAGTTTAGCTAGAGTTAACGATGGACAGAGCGAGAGAATCTTTCGCTTATCAGCACGATCATAGAATGACACATAGGTGATTTATGGAAGCCGTTACCAGGTTTCTCAATGAGAACGCCATCACAGAAGTAGAGTCGACCTTTCCGGATATGACGGGCAACGCCCGGGGGAAGTTTTACCCAACCAAGAAGTTTATCGACGAAAAAGGTGGCAAGATCCCAGAAACCCTGCTGGTACAAACCGTAACCGGCGAATGGGCAGACAACCACTACGATCTGGTTGATCCCACCGACAAAGATATGGTGCTGGTGCCCGACGCCAACACTCTGCGTGTGGTCCCCTGGGCCGATGAGCCCACCGCGCAGGTGATCAACGACTGCTACACCGCTGACGGTCAGCTACACCCGCTGTCAAGTCGTTCGGTTCTACGCCGGGTATTGGCACTGTATGAAAAAGAAGGACTTAAACCGGTTATTGCGCCGGAGGTGGAGTTTTACCTGGTACAGAAAAACCTGGATCCAGACTACGAATTGAAACCAGCTACCGGTCGCTCCGGTCGCCGCGAAACTGCACGCCAGTCTTACAGCATTGATGCGGTCAATGAATTCAACCCGGTGATTGACACCCTGTATAGCTACTGTGATGCACAAGGTCTGGACGTAGACACCCTGATCCACGAATCCGGCGCGGCCCAGATGGAGATCAACTTCCTCCATGGCGATGCGCTGAAGCTGGCCGATCAGGTATTTACCTTCAAACGCACCCTGCGCGAGACAGCACTCAAACACGACATGTACGCCACCTTTATGGCGAAGCCAATGCAGCACGAACCCGGCAGTTCGATGCATATCCACCAGAGCCTGGTCGATATTGAAACCGGCAAGAACATCTTTGCCGGTGACAAGGAGGGTGAGTACACAGACGCGTTTTATCACTACGTGGGCGGTTTGCAGAAATATACCCGCAACGCGATTCCGTTCTACGCACCGAATGTGAACTCCTATCGTCGTTTCACGCCGGAGATGTCTGCACCGGTTAACTTTGAGTGGGGTATCGATAACCGCACTGCCGGCTTGCGTGTCCCGGATGCTCCCTTAGCCGCAAGCCGTATCGAAAACCGCTTTGCAGGTGCTGATTGCAACCCTTACCTGGCGATTGCGGCAAGCTTGGCCTGTGGTTACCTGGGCATCAAAAACAAACTGATGCCAGACGAACCCAACCAGGGCCTGACCGCTGAAGAAGGTGACCCGGTTGAGGTAGCACGCTCTCTGGAAGAGGGCCTGCGCCTGCTGGAAGACTGCCCTGAACTGCAAGAGATCATGGGCGAACGGTTCGTCAAAGCCTATATCGGCGTCAAGCGTGCAGAGTTCGAAACTTTTAACCAGGTAATCAGCTCGTGGGAACGTGAGTTCTTACTGATGACCGTTTAACGATTTTGGCTGTGCTCCATGAACTGCTCGTCGTGGGGTACGGCCAACCCAATTTACACACTCAAAAACGATGTGAGGCAAAAATAATGAAAAAAGCTTTACCATCTCAGCTTAAGACAGCAGTTGCGGCAGCAGCCATTGGATTGGCCAGTTTTTCCTCTGTTACTCAAGCCCAGGAAGTTCTGAACTTCTACAACTGGTCTGATTACATTGCCGAGGAGACGATCGCACGCTTCGAGAAAGAAACCGGCATCAAAGTGGTTTATGACGTTTACGACAGTAACGAAACCCTGGAAGCCAAACTGCTTGCGGGCAACTCCGGCTACGACTTGGTCGTACCAAGCTCCCACTTCATGTCTCTGCAGATTAAGGCTGGAATTTTCCAGAAGCTGGACAAGTCCATGCTGCCGAATATGGTCCACCTGGATCCATCTCTGATGAAAACCCTGGAGAAGAAGGACCCGGGCAACGAGCACGGCATCCCTTATCTCTGGGGCACCACCGGTATAGGCTACAACCCGAAGCAGGTTGCCAAGGTATTGGGCGAAGACGCCCCGGTTAACAGCTGGGAGCTGGTCTTTAACCCTACGTACCTGGAAAAACTGGCCGAGTGTGGTGTGACCTTCCTCGACTCCCCGGATGAAATGTTCCCGTTTGCGATGCTCTACTCCGGTGTTGATCCCAACTCGCAGAAACGTGCCGACTTCAAACCAAACGCACCAGCGGTTAAAACCCTCAAGGCTGCACGTCCATACGTGAAACAGTTCACCTCATCCCAGTACGTAAACGATCTGGCAAACGGTGATACCTGCGTGGCAGTTGGTTTCTCCGGCGACGTGTTCCAGGCGGCGGCCCGCGCTGAAGAAGCGGATAACGGTGTTGTAATTGAGTACAGTATCCCTAAAGAGGGCAGCGAAGTATGGTTCGACATGCTGCTGATCCCATCAGATGCGAAAAACGCTAAAAACGCACACAAATTTATCAACTACCTGCTGCGTCCTGACGTGATCGCCGAGATCACGGACTATGTGTGGTACGCCAACCCAAACAAGGATGCTACCTCTCTGATCGATCAGGAGATTGCAGCTAATCCTGCGATCTACCCAACACCAGAGACCAAGGCCAACCTGTTTGTACAGGATCAGATGATGCCGAAGGTTGCACGAATCCGCACGCGCCTCTGGAGTGACATCAAAGCAGGCCGCTAACCATCCGCAAAATACTGCTACGTTTTTTGGATCTGAAGGTGCATTAGATCCCTCCTGCCCCGCTGCCAAGCACCGGGGCTTTTTTTGGCTCCGCGCATGTCTCGATTGTAGGCTGGCCTTCGCAACGCGAAGCCCAACGGGTGTTGCAGGGGTAAATTTTGCATCGCTTTGTAGGGCATCGCATTGCGATGCCCAACCTACATATTCCTGCAAATCACCCACGCCAAAACGGCTTTTTAGCTTCCTCCAATGCTTCGGCGCGGCTTACCCCAATATCCTTCAATTCATAATGGTTCAGCGTCTGCAACTCAAGTCGGCTACGATAATTCTGCCGCCAACGTTTCAGCACATTCTTAAGCCGAGCCACTTTACTAATTCTTACAACCTTTACTGTATCAATCTGAACTTTGGCATTCATAACGCTCTCCCGATGCATTGATTTATGTACTAATCTTCGGGATTCACGTGCATTGCGACAAACGAGTTATTACGCCCTATACTTAAGTTTTTATTAACCATGACCACTAGACTATGGCACACCTCCCCCTCAAAGCCCTGCAAGCATTTCGCCTGGCAGCCGAAGCCAACAGCTTCAAAGACGCTGCCGAACAGTTGCACGTCACCCAAGCTGCGATCAGCCAACAGATAAAGTCGCTTGAGCAGCACCTGGGGTTAAAACTGTTCAAGCGTCTCACCCGGGAGGTAGAACTGACCGATGCAGGTCGCCAACTGCTGCCTCACGTCAGCCGCGGTTTCTCCAGCCTGGAGACCGGTATGGCGCTGCTGATGGATGACCCTAACCCTAACCGTTTGACGTTAAGCACCCTTCCTTCCTTCGCCAGTCGCTGGCTCGTATCAAAACTGGGGGAGTTTCAGCAGGAAGCACCGGACCTGTCCATCCAACTGACGGTTGGTGATCAACTGGAACGTTTTGAAGGGGAAGGACTCGATCTGGCCATCCGTTTTGGTCAAGGTGACTACCCGGGCTTAAGCACGGAGCTCATGCTGAAGGATTATCTGATTCCTGCCTGCCACCCCTCATTACTGAAGAACACCCTCCCCGTTCGTGACCAGATCGGCACCCTCCCCTGGCTACAAGACGATACTCCTGAGCTGAAAGAGCTCTGGCCGGAGTTCGCCCAAACATTAGCCCAAGATGCACCACGTCTGCAGGTCACCGACTCAGGCACCTTGATCGAAGCCCTGCTGGGCGGTCAGGGAATAGCGTTTGTGCGTTTCAGTCTGGTGTATGGCTTACTGGAACGTGGGATTTTGATCAGCCCGCTTCCTGAACATTGGAAAACAATCTACGACTACTATCTGGTCATGCCAGAGCACCATAAAAAACGCCCCAAAGTCAGACGCTTTGAGGCATGGTTAAGGCGTGAGACTAACAAAATAGGGGAAAGCTGGAATCGGTTTACATCAGAAGCAAACAGTATCGGCACTCTTTAGGTGACCAATACTGTGCAGAGTGGATAGATTGCCGTTGCTGCCTTCGTAATGCACACGTGTTGGGCTCAACCCATTAATGACCCAATAGCAGCGGCCTACACGCTTGAAGACAGCCGCTCAAACGCGCCGAAAGCCGAATGGTTGTGCGTGTCACTATTGCAGATTCGGCTCCAGATTCGCTCCGTTCACGACACAATTGCGCCCTTCAGTTTTGGCCTGGTATAACGCCCGGTCAGCCTCCTCAAACAGCCGCGCCTCAGATAGACCACACTCCGGATGAACAGTTGCGATACCTATACTGAGCGTGACCTTACCGCGCGGGTGCTCAAGCCCCAGATCGGACACAGCTTCCTGCAATCGTCTCGCACAAGCCTCCGCATCCACTTCTCCCGCGCCAGGCAGAACAATACAGAACTCCTCACCCCCGTATCGTGCAACGAGTTCTCCCTCTCGCCGAACCTGTTGACTGAGACACTGCGCCACCTGCCTGAGACAACGATCTCCGGCCGGGTGCCCATATTGATCGTTATATTCCTTAAACCAATCAATATCGATCATCATCAGGCTCAGCTCACCATTATGACGCTGGAGACGTCGATACTCTTGTTCGAGATGTCGATCAAGCGTACGGCGGTTTGCAATACCCGTCAGCTCGTCTATTTCACTCAACTCACGCAATTGCTCATTGGCTTGCTGCAGCTTTCGATTTGCACTCTCTGTCTCTTCACGTGCATCACGGAGAGCGCTCTCCGCCGTATAGCGCGCCGAAGCAAACTGCTCGAATGCATGTCCCAATAGGCTGATCTCATCCCGGCCTTCATGCGGGATAGAAGCCGTATTTCCCTCCATGTGCGCATTCACAGCGAGGTACAATTGGTGCAAACGCTGTATGATGATGCGCCTGATATACAGCAGCATAAACAGGGTCAAAGCCACCATAAACAAGGCAAAGACCACCAGTCCAATCATGGTATTAACGACCATAGCCTGATGCGCTTCGACCGCCTCTTTAGCGGATTGCTTAAGTTGAAGATAGTAATTGAAGGTGGAACTGGTCAGCTTCTGCGCCAGAACACGGGTCTCGCGGGCGGTGGCTAAAGTCGCGCGCTCAGCAATCAGTGCAGGCTGACGCTCTTCGAAAACTTCCCGCACCAGAGCTTCCAGGGATTCGTGAAATTCCACCAAAACCTTACTGTTCAGCGTCAATTCACTCAGGAGGTCAAGTTGTGCCAACGCTGATTGACGTAGCTGGCGTAGTTGCCCAACCCGCTCCGCACGCATCGCCGTAGTGCAATAACCCAGTGCAGCCAAAGCATGATTTATGTAACGGATATCGTCAGGGTTGCCATTAGCCAACACGGCGTCAACCTGCTGTTCCAACGCCTGCAACTGCACGAACAATCTATCGATACGAAGCAGTTCATCCGATTTTAGCCGATATTCATCCCCTAAACGCCCGTCCAACCGCTTCAGGCTTTCGAAGTACGGCTGCTGCCACCGGTCTATCTGGGCGAGATGCTCGACCTCCGGCGCATCCACGGCATTGTCCAGGCTCGCCCGCACTGACTGGTATACACGTATCAGGTTCTCACTGTTACTGCCACGTGCCCGATCGCTGCGGTCGGCGCCGACCATGCTTTCAAACACTTCCGCGGCGATCAACTCGGCATCTCGCGTTAGTTCAGCGGCGGTCATTGCCCGCTCAAAATACTGACCGGACAGTTGCCGAAATCCCAAATACTGATGATAGAGCCCATAGATCGACGCACACACCGCAAGCAGGCACGCGATAAATACCACACAGATCGCCCCACCCAATCGTGTTCCGATGCCGTCGCGCCATGTCAACGCAGAAGACGGAAAGGGATTACTTGAAGAGCGGAGCATAGAGCATACCACCTCGATTCCATGGCTGGTTTACCCCCTGCTCAACCCCGACTGCCGTCTTCGGCCCAAAATGCCGCTGATAGACTTCACTGTAGTTACCAACAGAACGGATAACCTGCTGCGCCCAGTCAGACGACAGCCCAAGCCGCTTGCCGAAGTTACCTTTGACCCCCAACAGGTTTTGAACCTCAATGTCACTGCTGCGCCGGACTGTGTCGTCGAGCGTGTGCTGACTGACCTCTTTTTCATCTGCCAGCACCATCGCGTCTATCACTGCACGTACCAGTCGTGCCCACTGTGCATCGCCAGCTCTCACCATAGGCCCGATGGGTTCACGCGAAAGCTGGTCCGGCAAAAGCTCATAGGCTTCCGGATTATCTGCCCTATTGGCCCGATTGACAGCCAGATTCATTCGGTCCGCGCTGTAGGCATCACAACTGCCTCGAAAGAACGTGTCGCCATTGGCAAACAAAATTTCGGCTTTAATACCCATGCGTTCCAAATAGCTCAATAAAGTGGCATGGGTGGTGGTATTTTCGGTAACACAGATGCGCTTTCCGTCAAGGTCTGACAGTTGCCTAATGCCACTGCTCTTGCGCACCATTACCCCCTGCCCGTCAAACAGATAGATTGCAGGAAATACAACGTTGTAGCGATCTTCCCGCCCCAGCGTCCAGGTTGAACTGTACATCACCACATCCGTTTTACCCTCTTGCAATGCGGTGAAGCGGGTCGTGGCGCCAACCTCGACAAAATGCACTCGTTCCGGGTCTGCAAAAATCGCTGCCGCTACCGCCCGACAGAAATCGACATAGAAACCATCCCAACGCCCGTCATTTCGGATAGCACTACGTCCCGGATCGTCAGGAAACACCCCGCAACGAATATCACCGTGACGACGAACGTCATCAAGCGTATTCGCACCCGCCAGGGGAGCGTGCAGAAACAGGAAACACAGCATTATTTTCCAGAAAGATTGCATACCAACATCCTTTAAAAACCGACACATACACTCCAGCGCCAGCTTGTAAGCAACGTAATAGATAAGAGTTACTAATGTAGCTGATGAACCATACTTTTTGAATGCACATTAGCCTGCGTTTTCAAACAGAGATGTGCGGCATATCCACACTCAAACGGAGTTGTGATCCGATAGAAACCCGACCAACCCAGAGCCAATAGGCGACATTGGATGACGATTGGCTGATGATGCCACAACACCAAAACGCCCCAAAGCGAAACGCTTTGAGGCGTGGTTGAGAAAGGAAGCCAGGGAGGTTGAGAGCAGTTAGGAGCGGTTTCAAAAAATTGAATGAAACACCACTGTAGGACAGCCTTTAGGCTGCCGGCAGCGTAAACGCTGCCCTACAAAAACCTTGGAACAAATACCCAAGATCACAAATCGCTTTTCACGCACCTGTAGCAGCCCTCCCGAGGGCGATATTTCGGAAGGTTAAATGGTCGCGATCGGAGATCGCTGCTACAGAATCCTCGATAAACACCTTACACCGTAAACCGCTTCACCAGTCCTGACAGGTTATCCGACAACTGCAACAACGATTCACTCTGCGATGCCGCCTGCTCTGCTCCGCGTGTCGTGCCTTCCATAATCTGGTTGATCTCGGTAAGGCTTTGGCTGATATCACGCACCGTCGCATTCTGCTCTTCGGTCGCGGTCGCCACCTGCGAGTTCATCTCCCGCATTCGTTGTACAGCCGCCACCACACTGCGTAGGGTTTCGGTACTCTGATCCAGATTGTCGCTGCAGCTGATCGCTTCAGCCGAACAGGTAGACATCACCCGCACTGTTGCCTCTGCACCGTTTTGTAAGTTCAGTACTGTCTCTTCGATGGCACTGATCGAGCCCTGGGTACGGTTTGCCAATGACCGCACTTCGTCCGCCACAACCGCAAAGCCACGCCCGGTCTCGCCAGCACGCGCCGCTTCAATCGCTGCGTTCAGCGCAAGCAAGTTAGTCTGCTCGGCAATGGAACGAATCACGTCGATCACCTCACTGATCGATTCGCTGTGCTGCTGCAGGGACTTCACCTCATCCATCGACTTAGTGACGCGACCTGCCAGCGCGCTGATCGCACGGCTATTCTCCTGCAGCGAACGGTTGTTGGCTTCCAGCACAGACTCCGCATCCAGCGCTTCATTAAGGGTTTGATCCGCATGGGCAGCCACTTCACCGGCACTGGCTTCCATCTCGGTCGCCGTTGCCGCCAAACGGGCACTCTGTAGTCCCTGTTGTTCAACGCCCCCCAACGTGTTACGACTGATCTCCCGACTGGCACCGGCAGTGCTGTGCACCTCCTCTACGGTCAGTACGATCTCCTGTACCAGATGGCGCAGCTCCTTGGACAGCGCATTGGTGCTTTCCGCCAACCGGGTCAGCTCGTCATTACCATGCACCTCCAGCTGGGTAGACAGGTCTCCGGACGCAATACGCCCCATTCCACTCACCACCTGTTCCAACGAACGCCGCAGGTACGTCACCAGACGGAAGCCGACAAACGCGGAAAACAGCGCTGCAAGCAACGTCCCCGCAGCGATCAGCACCTTGCCGTCTGCAATCGTTTTATCGGTTGTCTGCTCTGCAGAATCCGCGTACTGACGAGCCGCTTCAATAAAACGGTTAATCATCTGAGTGTTCTGCGCGACCAACGAAGCCGTTTCGATCAGCAGCGCCTCGGAACGACGTTGCGCCTCCATGGACTGCAGATAGGAGGTCAGGGTCAGATCTTCACCCTTCAGCTGTTGTTGATAGGGCTCCCACATCTCGATGATGGATTCATGCGCCTCTTTATCCAACGCTTTCACTTCTGGGATCAACTGTGACAGGCGTCCCAGGTATTTCTCCACCTCGGCATTCAGCCTTTCCATACGCTTGGCATCATCGGTTTGCATCAGCTCCGCCACCTTGCCGTTCAGGTAGGCAATATCATCACGGATCGGCCGCAAAACCTTCAGGTAATCAAACCGAAACTCCTCATTCAGAAGATCCTCCAGCGTGTAACCCATCTCATCGGTGAGATACTTGAACTCTTCGGCCTGTTTTTCGATATGAGCTTGCTCAGCGCGATAACGGGATTTTTGCTCTACGATCTGCGCCGAATGATCAAAGATCTTTTCGGTCAGTGAACGCATCTGAGCGACGTCAGCACTTCCGCGCTCCAGACCTTCCAATGTGGCAAAGTCCGCCTCGAACAATGACTGCAAAGAGCCCAACTGGGCGTTAACCTGTTTGTTATTCTGTCCGCTGGAACCACTGATAAAGTCGAGCAACAGATACTTAGTATCTGCCAGGTTCGCCCTGAGGTTGGCTCCGATATACACCCTTGGTGAGGCATCACGGATCACAGAACCAACTTGAGTGCTAACCGCGTTAAAGCTTTGATAGGCTACCAGAGAGGTCGCCAGAAAGAGCACGAGCGTGACTGCCATGGTCAGCACAATTCGCTGACTGACGGAAAGATTCATACCTGGACTCCCGCTTTACTACCGTTTCAGCCATGCTGCAGGCAAAGTGGAGCTCACCCGGAGATTTTTACAAAATCCGGGCGTAAAGAACCTGCGAACAAGTCCGAAGCGTCGTGAGAATGATTAGAAGTTAAGAAATGCAAAAGCGGCTACCCGGGGATCTAGATAGCCGCGAAAGATGGTCAGGCGCCTTTACGCTGCAGGAAATCTGCCATCCACTGAGCCACCACCAGAGAGTCGGTTGCCGCCCCCTCCTGTCGCAGTGACGTCAGGCCCGCTTCAGCAGTAGCGTCCGGAATGACACTACCCTTACGCAGATCAACCAGCGCATCTTCATACTGCAGATTAAATTCCGGGTGCGCCTGGAACGTCAGGATGTTGTCGCCGTAGACCAAACCAGCAAACTCGCAGAAATCGGATTCAGCAAATACAACCGCATTTTCCGGCTTTTCAGTCACCTGATAACGGTGCATCGCGCTGATGGTGAAAGACTCGGGCCGATCTGCAATAAAGTCGTTTTCACCGATCAGGTTGTAGCTGTGCAGCCCCACACCCCAACCACCTGAGAACGCTTCCACCTTGCCGCCAAAGGCTTCGGCAATGATTTGATGGCCAAAGCAGATACCCAGCATTGGCTTGCCGGTCGCGTCGATCTCCAGAATCAGCTTTTTCAGGCGCTGCATCCAATCCAGGTCTTCATCCACGTTGGACTTGGAACCGGTGATAATCCAACCGTCACACTGTTCAGCACCTTCCGGGAAAACGCCATCACGTACATCAAACAGCTCGTATTCAAACTGGCGCTGCGCTTTATCAAACAGCTGCACAAACATATCCGCATAGGAGCCGTACTGATTCAGAAGCTCATCCGGTGTGATACCGGTTGCGAGGATACCAATCTTCATTACTCATTCCTGTAAAACTACGCTGCTTAGCTACGCAGCGTTAACACTTCAGAATGGAGTAGCCTGTCGATGCCCTGACAGGCAACTCCCACATGCGATTATTCAGGCTTTAAGAGGCGTGCCTGTCGACGCATCTGCCACATCGCTGCAATGACACCTATCGCCACGATCGCAATCATAATTGTCGCCAGCGCGTTCACCTCCGGGGTTACCCCCAGACGCACTTTGGAGAAGATCACCATCGGCAGCGTGCTGTTACCCGGCCCGGATACGAAGCTGGCAATGACCAAATCATCCAGTGACAGTGTGAACGACAGAAGCCAACCGGAGATGACCGCTGGCATGATCAACGGCAGCGTCACCAGGAAGAACAGTGAGCTTGGTTTAGCACCCAGGTCCATCGCCGCTTCTTCCAGGGTTTCGTCCAGGGACGAGAGGCGTGCCTGCACAATCACCGCCACATACGCCATACAGAATGTGGTGTGGGCAATAATAATGGTGCCGGTACCACGCCCTGCTGGCCAGCCGAACATCCCTTCCATAGCCACGAAAAGTAGCAATAAGGACAGACCGGTAATTACCTCTGGCATGACCAGCGGTGCGGTAATCCAGCCTGACAGGATCATCTTGCCGCGGAACGGCCCGAAGCGGCTCAGTACGTAACCCGCCATTGTGCCCAGCACCACCGCCAGAGAGGCGCTGATAAATGCGATCTTCACGCTCAGCAAGGCAGCGTCGATGATCTGATCATTCTTGAACAGCTCCACATACCATTTGAACGACCAGCCCCCCCAAACGGTTACCAGTTTTGATGCGTTGAAGCTGTATACAATCAGGGCAATGATCGGCGCATACAGGAACACATATCCCAGTCCCGCCGTAATATTGAGGAAATTAGATTTACGCTGCATCAGATTGCCTCCTGTTTACCCTGACTGTTACGTACCAGCATGATTGGCAGCACCAGCACCACCAGCATCACAATTGCCACGGCAGATGCCATCGGCCAATCGCGGTTGAGGAAGAACTCGTCCCAAAGTACGCGTCCGATCATCAACGTGTCAGAACCACCCAACAACGCCGGGATGACGAACTCGCCCACCGCCGGGATAAACACCAGCAAGCAACCTGCGATAATGCCCGGCATCGCTTGCGGTACAGTGATCAGGAAGAACCCCTTCATTGGCGTGCAACCCAAGTCTTCAGCCGCTTCCAGCAGGGTTATGTCCATCTTCTCCAGCGCGCTGTACAGCGGCAACACCATGAACGGCAGGTAGGTGTAGACGATACCGATATACACGGCAAAGTCGGTCTGCAACATAATCAGCGGCTGATCAATCACCCCTATGGAGAGCAGAAACTCGTTCACGATACCGTTCTTCTTCAGGAACCCCATCCAGGCGTATACACGCAGCAGGAAGGAGGTCCAGAACGGCAGGATTACCAGCGCCAGCAGCAAACCACGTTTGGAGCCTTCGCTCCGTGCGATCAGGTACGCGATCGGGAACGCAACGATCAACGCAAAGAACGTGGAAACGGCTGCGATCTTGATCGAGCTGAGGTACGCATCCAGGTAGAAGGCGTCCTCCAACAGGTAGAAATAGTTACCCAAATTCAACTTGAAGGTCATGTACGCCTCTTCCACGTCCCACTCTAACAGAGCGGTATATGGAGGAACGGCGATAGCGGTCTCCGACAAGGAGATCTTGAACACAACCAGAAACGGTACAAAGAAGAAAACAGCCAGCCAGAACGCCGGAATGCCAACAACAGCAGCTTTACCCCAGTTCGTACCTCGTAAGATTTTGTAGCGTTTCATCAACGACGAAGAGCCGTCGACCCACGCTGAACCGGTCGAAATACTCATGACGTCAGCACCACGCTGCTGTCTTCATCCCAGTACAGGAAGACTTTGTCGTTCCAGGTAAAACGCTCGCCCATATGGCGGGTGAAGTTCGGTTGCGTTACTCGCACCTCTTTGCCACTTGGCAAGCGCACCTTAAATACCGACAGGCTGCCCATGTAGGCGATCTCTTCGATCTCACCCTGCAGACAGTTGTCCTTCTGCTCCGGGCGCTCATGACTGATGTGAATCTTTTCCGGACGCACAGCAACATGTACCACCTGATCCGGTGCACAGCTGATACCGTGATTGACCGACAGTGCCGCACCCGCTTCTGGTGAAGTGATGCGTACAAAATCGGGTTCATCTTCGGTAACCTGCCCTTCGAACAGGTTCACCGAACCGATAAACTCCGCCACAAAGCGGCTGTTCGGATACTCGTAGACATCGTGAGGCTCATCAGTCTGCACGATCACACCGTTGTTCATCACACCGATGCGGGTCGCCAGCGTCATTGCCTCTTCCTGGTCGTGGGTTACCACCACGAAGGTCACACCCAGTTCTTCCTGGATATTGATCAGCTCAAACTGTGTTTCTTCACGCAGCTTCTTATCCAAGGCACCCAGTGGCTCGTCCAGCAACAGCAGTTTCGGACGTTTGATCAGCGAACGTGCCAATGCTACACGCTGACGCTGACCACCGGACAGTTGATGCGGCTTGCGCTTGCCCAGATGGCCCAGCTGAACCATGTCCAACATTTCGGCCACACGCTTTTTCACTTCGCCATTGGATACGCCTTCACGCTTCAGACCAAACCCCACGTTGTCGGCTACGGTCAGATGCGGGAACAGCGCATAGGACTGGAACATCATGTTCACAGGACGTTTCCATGGCTGGATACCTGCCATATCAACGCCGTCAATCAGAATGCGACCGCTGGTTGGGGACTCAAATCCCGCCAGCATGCGCAATAAGGTACTTTTGCCTGAGCCGGAACCACCCAGTAGGCAGAACAGTTCGCTTTTATAAATATCCAGAGATACGTTATCGACTGCAGTAAACTCACCAAATTTCTTGGTAATGTTTTCAATCCTTACGAATGGTTCGGCACCATCCTGTTTCCAGGACGGCACTGTTTTGGCGGCCGCCACTGTAGAACTCTGCATATCGATCACCTGAGAGGAAGTCATACCATACCCTCATATTATTCTTATTTGGTAATTCTGAAAGTGCCCGGTGGTTACACTGCTCGAACTGTTCGCACCAGACCAGCACAGAACTTCCAAGATGGAAGTTGCTAAATAAGCATTCTTTTTCGAAAACACTTATCTAGACATCGGCTGTGGAAACCAAAGGGGAAACCGAGTTTCCCCTTTTATATCAATACCTAAAACCTGTTAGCGACCTGTTTTTACGTTAGTCCAAGCACGGGTCAGCAAGCGATCGAACTTCACAGAGTGCGCGTTCTGGGTAAACAGTGTTGCCTTCACCTCTTCGCTTGGGTAGATACCCGGATTGCCGACTACGTCTTTGTTTAACAACGGCTCGGAGGCTTTATTGGCCACCGCGTAGTACACGTAGTTGGCAATACCTGCGCCACTTTCCGCTTTCAGCATGTGATCGATGAACTTGTGCGCAGCTTCAGGGTGCGGTGCATCAGATGGGATTGCCATCAAGTCAAACCAAACCAGCGTACCCTCTTTAGGTACACGGTATTCGATCTTCTGATTCAGGCCCGCTTCTTCTGCACGGGTCTGAGACTGCAGTACGTCACCGTTATAACCCAAGGCTACGCAGATCTCGCCAGACGCCAGATCAGAGATGTATTTGCTGGAGTGGAAGTACTTATAGTTGCCACGCACAGAACTCAGCAGCTGCTGCGCTTTTTTCAGGTCGGATTTCTTTTCGGAGTTTGGATCCAGACCCAAGTAGTTCAGAGCAACGGATACCACCTCTGCCGGGGAATCCAGGATACCGATACCACAGTCTGCCAGTTTTGCAGATACTTCCGGGTTGAAGATCAGATCGAGAGAATCCAGGGCTACGCTATCACCAAGACGCTCTTTTACCATCGCTTCGTTGTAACCCAGACCGATGGTGCCCCACGCCCAAGGTACGTTGTGTTTGTTGTCTGGATCGTGACGTGCGATCTTTTCAGTCAACACGGTATCCAGATTGCTGTAATTGGCCAGTTTAGTGCGGTCGATCTCAGCGTAGATACCCGCCTTCACCTGACGCTCCAGAAACGCGCCGGTCGGTACAACGATGTCGTAACCGCTACCGCCGGACATCAGCTTAGCTTCAAGAACTTCGTTGGAATCGTAAACGTCGTAGTTCACCTTGATTCCGGTTTCTTCTTCAAACGCGGTGATGATCGCCGGATCAACGTAGTCTGACCAGTTGTAAACGTTCAGGACTTTATCTTCGGCAACGGCGGAAGTGGACAGGGCAGCTGCAAGTGCGGCAGTCAGACCAAGTTTCTTGAGGTGCATAAACATTCTCCATTTTAGGCACAGCTTTCGCTGTATCGTCTGACTGGCCCCTGCTACCAGAGGAGATTGGCCGTATCAGACGCGTGCTTTTGTTTTTATTATCACGGCGCGCAGCTAAAAGTTGCTCTTACCTACGTGCCACGTTCTTGCCTGGTGTGGATGCCGTCCAGAGAACGACAACTCCACTACCTTGAATGTACGTTACCCGTTCAGAGGATCTATATACCCTCTGGGGGGTATATTGGAAAAAACTATCGGATAGACCACTTCGATCAGTTTTGTCTAGCGCACAATCAGCACCCTCAGCTGCTGAAATCCAGATCTGATCACCTATCCACCGGCTCCCAATAACCGGCATCCAGGCGGCGCGAGTAGCTCGTACCGCCCATTAAAAAGCCCCTGCCAATTCACCCTTCTAAGCGATCAACAGAGGCTTTCTGACTTACAAGAATCCGAGGTAAGACTCGTATTCGATATCAGAGATCTGCGCATGCAGTTTGCGCAGCTCCTGACGTTTCGCCGCGGTATACACGCGCACAAACTCTTCGCCCAGGTACTCTTTCAAGACCTCACTGCGGTTGAAGATATCGGTCGCTTCATCCCACTTGTTCGGCAGTACCAGATCCTGATTCGCTTCGGTGTACGCATCACCTTGGATTGGCGCAGGCGGCATCAGTTTGTTCTCGATACCGTATAGCGCACCGGCCAGGATAGTCGCCAGCACCAAGTATGGGTTGGCATCCGCACCCGCTACACGGTGTTCAATACGGCGTGCAATCGGTGGGCTTTCCGGAATACGGATCGCCACTGTGCGGTTCTCGTATCCCCAGCTCGCACAGGTCGGCGCATGAGCACCCACCATAAAGCGGCGGTAAGAGTTCATGTGCGGCGCAAAGGTCAGCATGCTGTCCGCCATGGTGTGCATGAGACCTGCAACTGCATGCTTCAGTACATCGGTACCTTCATCACCACCGTTATCAAAGACGTTCTCACCCGCTTCATTCAGCAGACTGAAGTGAACGTGGAAACCGTTACCGCTCTTGTTCGCGTACGGCTTAGCCATAAAGGTCGCAGCGTAACCGTGCTTACGGGCAATACCGCGCACCAGACGCTTGAACATGATCGCCTGATCACCGGCCAGCATCGGATTTGGCACATGGTTCAGGTTGATCTCAAACTGCCCCGGGCCCAGCTCGGAGATAATGGTATCCGCCGGAACACCCTGCGCATCACAGACGGCACGCACCTCAGCAAAGAAAGAGGACAGCCCGTCCATTTCGTCGATGGAGTAACAATCAGTTTCGGCCAAACGGCGGCCGTGACCTTCCACCAGTACCGGCGGCTGCGGACGCTGTGTCTCTTCAGACTTACCATCCATCAGGTAGAACTCAAGCTCGGTGGCAACCACCGGTGTCAGCCCCAGCTTCTTAAAACGATCAACCACGGCGTTGAGCGCCTGGCGCGGGTCGGCGGTGAACGGCGTACCATCCGGGTTAAACATGGTTGCCAACACCTGATCTCGCGGAGATTCAGCCCAAGGCACCGGCACCGGCTTATCGTGTACTGGCATACACACCCCGTCGCTGTCGCCGGTTTCAAATACCAAGCCGTTATCCAGTACGTCATCACCCCAGAAGTCAAAACCAATGACGGAGCGAGGCAGCTTAACACCCTCTTCCATTACCTTACCCAGCGCGCCGCCCGGCATCCGTTTGCCACGCAGGTTACCGTTAAGGTCGGTAATAAACAGGTCAAATTCTTTATCGTTATTAGAAGACATATAAGATTCTCTCTCGAAATCTCTTTCGCACTTATTTCGGTGCAGTGCTACTTGTGTCACCGGGTCAGCTTTGTCTATCGACCTCTATCTATGAGGATAGAGCAAAACTCAAAATGTGATCACAAACTTTAACTCAATGTGATCACAAATATTCTTAATGGTCAAGTTAGCACTTTAGCTAAAAAAGCCATTCACCCAGATTCGTGATCGCATTAGAATAGGAGACAAAAAAGAGCCAGGTCCTAAGCGAACATGGATAAGAAATCTCCGATAAAAATAACCTTAACCGAGCGAGATGAGTCTGTAACTATAACCCAGTGGGTATATCAGACCCTGCGCTACGCAGTAATGAACGGCCAGATTTTACCCGGCCGGGCACTGACGATTCGTGAGCTGGCCAGTATTCTGGACGTTAGCCCAATGCCCGTTCGTGAAGCGCTACGACAGCTGGCTGCCGAGAATGCACTGGAGATCCAAGGCAACCGGCGCGTGATGGTACCACGAATGACGGCGATGAAATTCACCGAGTTGTGCGAAGCTCGTATCGCCATTGAATCTCACGCAGCAGCCCGTGCTCTTCCCTATATAGACGCGACAATTCTGGATGAGCTGAGGCAGCTGGATCGCCTAATTGACGAGGCCCAGGCGTTAGGTGACCTGGAGCAGGTCAGCATCCTCAACCAGAATTTCCATCGCGCTTTATATACGGCCAATCCGCATCAGGTCACCCTGCCACTGATCGAAAGCCTGTGGCTGCAGCTGGGCCCGTTTATGCGTTTGGCCACCAGCAAACTGGAAGAACATTACCTGATTGATCGCCATAACGAAGCGATGCATGCGATCGAAAGAAAAGACGCGTTGGCCCTTCAGATGGCGATCACCGCCGACATTCGCGAAGGTATCGCCTTTGCCGCAACCCCCGAACTTCTGCACAGTTTTATCGAGCAATCTGCCGGCGTCAGCGCCTGACACTCACCGGGCTGAATCCCTTTCGGCCCGCCCTTCTCCGCACCTCCAAACCACTATCCCCCTGCCCGTTTCAGGCTATATTTTCAGTGCGCGTTACCTTTTGGCGCCCAATTTCTGCACAGCATTTTTGTTGACTTTTTAATTTTGTGATCACAAAATCAAGTTATCTGGTCATCACAACAGGTCAGCAACCCTGTTTTTTATGATCACATTTTTTGAATTTAGTTAACGCAACGACCTATTGCTTTGCAGATATCTGATCACTGCAAGCAGTATCGGGAGATAAAGATGCTAGAAGATAAAAACAACAACGCTACAAACACAGCTGCGGTTCAAGCCACCGACGCCGAGCATCACCTGCACCCTTTCACCAACACCGGCGCCCTGAACAAAAAAGGCGCCCGTGTTATCACCAAAGGTGATGGTGTTTACCTGTGGGATAGCGAAGGCAACAAGATTCTGGACGGCATGGCGGGCCTGTGGTGCGTAAACATGGGTTACGGCCGTAAAGAGCTGGTTGAAGCCGCGACCAAGCAGATGAACGAGCTGGCGTACTACAACACCTTTTTCCAGACCACCCACACACCGGCAGCAGAACTGGCAAAAGAGATCGCCAGCGTAACACCGGATGGTCTGAACCATATCTTCTTTGCAAACTCCGGCTCCGAAGCGATCGACACCGTGATCCGTCTGGTACGCCAGTACTGGAACATCAAAGGCAAGCCATACCGAAACATCCTGATCGCACGCGAAAACGCCTACCACGGCTCCACCATCGGTGGCACCAGCCTGGGTGGTATGAGCGGCATGCACAAACAGGGCGGCCCCCTGGTTCCTAACATCGAGCGTATCCGCCAGCCTTATTGGTACGGTGAAGCGGGTGACATGACCGAAGAAGAGTTCGGTATCGCCTGCGCTAAAGCGCTGGAAGAGAAAATTCTGGAAGTAGGCCCGGATAACGTAGCGGCGTTTGTGGGCGAACCGATCCAAGGCGCGGGTGGCGTCATCGTACCACCAGCAAACTACTGGACTGAGATTCAGAAAGTCTGCCAGAAATACGACATTCTGATCGCAGCAGACGAAGTAATCTGTGGTTTCGGCCGTACTGGCAACTGGTTCGGCAGTGACACCCTGTGCATCAAGCCAGACATCATCTCCATGGCCAAAGGCCTGTCCTCCGGTTACCTGCCTATCGCCGCAGTGGCCGTAGGCGAGCGCATTGCCAATGCCCTGATCGAGCATGACGAAGACTTCAACCACGGCTTCACCTACTCCGGCCACCCGGTTGCTGCCGCAGTCGCGATCGAGAATATCCGCCTGATGAAGGAAGAGAACATCGTTGACTACGTTGGCAACGATATTGGCCCATACTTCCAGCAGAAACTGCGTGAAACCCTGTCCGAGCACCCACTGGTCGGCCATATCGAAGGGGTCGGTCTGGTAGCAGGTATCGCACTGGTGAAAGACAAAGAGACCAAAGAGTTCTTCCCGGATGATCTGGATATCGGCATGATCTGCCGTGACCACTGTTTCAACAACGGTCTGATCATGCGTGCGGTCGGCAGCCGTATGGTGCTTTCACCACCTCTGGTGATCACCCGTGAAGAAGTGGACGAACTGTGTGAAAAAGCACGTCGCTGCTTCGACCTGACACTTGAGTCTGTTAGCTGATTTCAGCACCGGGAGCAGTATCCGTCTCGTTTCACCTCTGCTCCCTCTTTTACTGGCTGCAACAATGTAGCCAGTTTTTTCCAACCAGACGCTATAGAACGATAATAACGAAAGAGAACTGATTCAGGGGAGGCTTAGATGCAAAACCGTTATAGCCCGGATACTCATACCCTAAGCTGGCAAAAAGACCTGGCTTCACTGATCGACCATATCCGCCTGCGAAGTTTTCCCAAGGTTCTCGCTGAATTCCTGGCGACCCAGTGCCGCTTCGACACGGTACTGATGGTCACCTACAAGAAGTCCTTTAAGCCAATCATCCTGCACCCGACCAATCCGGCGGAGCAGAGCCCAACGCTGCGCAACTACATCAACAAAGCCTTTATTCTGGATCCACTATTTAATGCGATTCAGAATGGACTGCCATCCGGTGTAAGCCGACTTGCGGAGATCTCACCAGATTCCTTTGAGACCACCGAGTACTACCAAAGCTGTTACAAAAACTTCGACCTCGTAGATGAGATCAACCTGGTGATCGAGCTGGACAAACATGTCACCTGCGCAATTACTCTGGGCCGAAAATCCAGCCTGGGCACCATTACCCGCGCTGAAATGCACCGCCTGCAGGACCTCTACCCGGTGATCAATTCGCTGGTGCGCCAGTTCTGGCTCTCCCAGTCACAGGAATATGTGCAGTATGAAAAGTCCGACGGTGCTATGAAACAAGCACTCAACACCTTTGGCAGCGGTGTCCTGACCCGTCGAGAACAGGAGATCTCCGGCCTGATCTTGCAGGGCCACTCCTCCAAGGCGATCGCCAATATGCTGAACATAAGCCTCGGTACCGTAAAGGTGCACCGTAAGAACATACATACGCGCTTAAATACCTCGACCCAATCGGAGATCTTTACCCTCTTTCTGGCGCACCTAAACGCCCTCGAAAGTGCCGCGGCAGAGGCTGCGGTAGCTCAGAGCCACTAAGCTTCAGCGCCTTTAATGTGTTGGTCACCGTGTTGCGATGGCCAACCTAACCTCATTCCACCACGTAGATTGGTCATTACGCCGGTAAGCGCTCTATGCTAATTAGCAGGCCGTCAGTAGGTGCTGAATGGATAGGTCTGGCAGCCTCAGGCTGCTCCCTTCCTTAACACTGCCGCCATGGAGATCTCTTTCAGAATGAGCCAAGCCAGACACTTACTGCCCTACCTTTACAGTTTCTCGATTGTCGCACGGCTCCGCAGTTTTACACTGGCCGCCGAGGAATTAAGCATCTCTCAATCCGGGGTCAGCTACCAGATCAAGAAACTGGAAGATCAGTTAGGATATCCACTGCTGATCAGAGAGCCACGTCGCCCTATTCAGCTCACTTCCAAGGGCAAAATTCTGCTGCAATTATGCGAAGAGATGTACGCCAATCTGGAAAACACACTGGAGGAGATGAGCGGTAGCAGCCTCTCCGGCGAACTGAGCCTCACCGCCGACGTATGTTTCGGGACGATGGTTGTATCCCCGGCGCTGAACTTTATCCAGCAACGCTACCCACACCTGTCGTTTCGATTGAACCTATGCGAAGAATTTATTCATCTGGCCAACAATGAGATCGAACTGGCGATCCGCTCGCGCACCGGCGAGCCGGGTATGGCGTATGAACCGTTATGCAAAACCAATATGCTGCTGGTTGCGTCCAAGCCCTACCTGCAAAGCACACCGCCTATTCGACGCTTTGAAGATCTGAAGCATCACCGCATCCTATGCACGGGGGAGGATGACTTTGACTGGCACGAGCTGATAGCCAATATTGGAGAATTGGACTGGCAGAGCCTGCATAAACGCTCGATGATCAACAACTTGCAGGCACTGACTCAGGCAATGAGCGAAGGATCAGGCGTGTGTTATGTCGCGGCTTTTACGGTGGCAAAGCAGCTAGAGGAAGGCAGTATCGAGATTGTGCTGCCAGATCAGCTGCCGCAGATGGAGATCAGCTATTACCTAGCATACCCGAGCCACACCAAAAGTGCGGCCAAAATCCAGGCCTTCAGCGAACGCCTGAAGACCTATATTCAGCATTCCGCATTGAGCTCATTTTTCACGACAACGGCTGATTTCTGAACCTCCATTTTAAGAGCAGCAACGCTGCTCTTAAAACCGTCCCTACAAGTACCAGTCGTACTCCCGCGCCGAGATATAGTGTTCGAATTCCTTCAGCTCACCAACGCGCTGTGCGGCAAACACCTCCACGAATTCGCACCCCAGATACTCTTTTAGCGCATCTGATTTTTCAGTCAGCGCGATGGCGGTACGCAGATCGGTCGGCAATCCACTAGCATCCAGGCAAATCTCCTCAGTTGGCGCCCCGGGATCAAGGCACCTGTCCAGGCCACAGTGCATCCCCGCTAGCACCACCGCCATGGCAAGATACGGATTGGCGTCGGCCCCAGCAACCCGGTGCTCCACCCGGCGATTGTGCGCATCCGACAACGGCACGCGAACCGCAACCGACCTGTTCTCATACCCCCAGTTTGGGGTCAACGGCGTGTTGTTGCCCGGCTGCAAGCGGCGAAATGCGTTTACATTGGGGGCCAAAAAGGTCATAGACGCCGGCAGTACCTCAAGCAATCCGCCAACTGCAGAACGGAGTTTCTCATCATCGTTTCCGGCCAATACATTGCGACCATTGCGGTCATATATACTGACGTGCATATGCAGGCCATTACCGGACTGATCAAGGTAAGGTTTCGCCATAAAGCTGGCGCGATAGCCATGCTTGAGCGCCACACCACGAACAATGCGCTGAAACATCACACACTGGTCGGCAGCTGCCAACACATCCCTATTGTGCTGAAGGTTTATCTCATACTGACCCGGTCCAAGCTCGGCGGACACCGGCCCGGTGAGCACGCCCTGCTCTGCACAACGCTGCACGATCTCGGTCAGACAGTCACCGAATTCAGACAGCCGCTCCATCGCCAGCACTCCCAGACCATCCCGCCCGCCGGTCAACCTACCTGTAGGCGGCTGTATAGCCCCCTCTACTGTCATCTCGATATCACACAGGTAAAATTCCAGCTCAAAGGCAACCACCGGCAAATAGTTTTCAGCAGCCAGATGTTTTAATACCCGCTGCAACACGTTGCGCGGTTCCCAGAACAGCCCCTGATTTTGGGGGGCAATAAAGCGTGCCATTACCTGCGCGCGTGGCACAGACTCCCAGCCCACATATTGCAGGCTACCAGGCACCAGCTCAAAGGTCGCGTCGGGATCGCCATCGTCGAAGCCATAACCTTTAGCCGGCACGGGATAACCCTTTGCACACATCAGATGCATCGCCGCTGGCATCTTGCCCTGCCCAGCCGCCAGTTTTTCCAGATCCTTGACGCTGTAGCGCTTGCCAAACACCTTCCCAGGCAGATCGACACTAATGACATCCACTTCCATCACATCGGGGTGACTGTCCAGAAATGTACGAATCTCTTCTAACATACTTGTCGCTCCAGTCGATTATTTTCGTGACGCGCCTAATTTATCGCGCAGTAGGTAATACCAGGACCCCATAATGACCGCCGGTACCTTGAACAGCTTGCCTCCCGGCATCGGCATCTGCGGCACCCGTTCAAACACATCAAACCGCTCGGAGGTGCCGCTCACCGCCTCCGCCAACAGACGCCCCATAATGTGGGTCGTCGTTATACCGGTGCCTGAGTAACCATGGGCGTAGAATATGTTGGAGTTTTTCAGACGCCCTACGTCCGGCATGCGACTATAGGTGATTGCGAAATTTCCACCCCAACTGTGGGACACCTTCACATCCTGGAGCTGCGGAAAGACCTTCAGCATATTATTGCGTAGGCGCTGTGCTATGTTGCGCGGCTCTTTGCCGCCATAGAAGCTCTCACCACCAAACAACAGACGCTGATCTGCTGTCATACGGTAGTAATCAAGAATATAGTTCCAGTCACAAAAGCCATAATCTTTGCGGATCACATCCTGCGCGACTTCATCGGGCAGCTGCTCCGTGGTGATGATGAAACTGCTCACCGGTACCAGCTTAGCTTCCATCTCCGGCACCAGCTCCCCCATGTATGCATTGCCGCAAAGCACCACCTGCTTAGCGTTGACCACACCATAGTTGGTGTACACCTTTGGATTCATGGTCTGATCAACGCGGGTGACGCGGGAGTTTTCGAAAATCTGCCCCCCCAGCTCCAGCAACCCCTTGGCCTCACCACAGGCAAGATTCAGTGGATGCAGGTGGGCACCGTTCGGATCAAAGTAGGTGCCCAGATAGTTGTCGCTACCCACCATCTCGTGCACAGCACCGAATCCATCTTTAACAATGATGTCATCGTGACCACAGCGTGCCCAAACCGCCTGCTCATGCTTCATAGCCTCAAACTGACGGGTGGAGGTTGCCAGACCAGCATGGCCATCCTTAAGATCGCAGTCGATATCAAACTCGGTGATGAAATCACGAATTATCTGGCATCCTTCCAGCACAAATTCGAGATAT
This sequence comes from Pontibacterium granulatum, assembly GCF_029961155.1. Lineage (GTDB taxonomy): Bacteria > Pseudomonadota > Gammaproteobacteria > Pseudomonadales > Balneatricaceae > Pontibacterium > Pontibacterium granulatum. Next base: position 116,761 of record NZ_JASBRH010000009.1, read on the forward strand.
TTGCGCGTATCATCCAGCCCAAAACGCTGCTCCAGCGCACCGATACCGTTGTTGTATCCGATAATTGCCTGCCCACCGTTACGTCCGGACGCACCCCATCCAATGCGGCTGCCTTCCAGCAAAATGACCTTGTAGCCTTTTTGGGCCAGATGGATGGAGGTCGAAAGACCGGTGAAACCCGCTCCTACGACACAAACATCACAGCTATGCTCACCCTGCAGCTCGGGCAGGTCGAGTTCCCGGTTGATGGTGCTCGCATAATAGGAATCAACATAAGGTGGAAGTGCCATATATAAACCTTAAACCAATCGCGTTTTTGATATTGATCACCACTATGCAGCGCCCTTTTCAGCATGTGAAATACATATATTTAATGCAGAAATCAGTCTGACTGATGCTTAAGCTCAAACGCGCCCCTCTATTCCAGATGCGTTACATTAAGCGATTATTCGGCGGTTATACGTGCGCACAACCAACGGGCGATCAACCCGGCATCGGGTTTAACGTCTGAATGGTCACGCACAGCCAGAATCTGATCCACCTGTTCTGCGGGAAAGACCTTCCCGCGCAGACCCAGCATTTGGGCTTTGGTGTAATCACAACGAAATTCTGGATGCGCCTGAAATGTGATGACGTTCTCGCCGTATATCAGCCCCGCATTAGGGCAAAAGGAAGAGGACGCAAAAACCTTCGCCGTGGAAGGCCGGACCACCACCTGATCTTCGTGCATGGCATTGATATTCAGTTCCGCCCGTCCATCCAGCTCGGATACAACGCCTGATTCAACCTGATAGGTATGCAGCCCCAATCCCCAACCCTCGGAGGATTTTTCAACCCGACCGCCTAGTGCAACAGCGATAATCTGGTGACCAAAACAGATGCCGATCAATGGCTGCTGTTGCTCAACAATGGTAAGAATCAAAGTCTGCAGTCGCTGCATCCAAGGTAGGTTTTCATACACACTGCTTGGTGACCCTGTGATCAACCAGGCGTCACAATCGCTTGCGTCTTCAGGAAAACAACCCCGCAGCACTTCATAACAACGGTAACGAAAAGAGCATCCAGCGCTGCTGAAAAGCCCGGCGAACATGTCTTCAAAACCGCCGTAGGTCTGTCGCAAGGTGCCGGTGGTATTTCCTGTAATCAGAACACCCAGTCTCATTATTCTGTTCTCCGTGCCGTTTTCATTAGGAAACTACAACCATCAGCAACACCTCTATCCCCCGGAGTAGGTATTGAAGTACCCCTTGACCGGTGAAGCAGTTTGCAGAACCACCTCAATTCATCTTTATTACTCTTAGCCTCCAAAGGCATAAAACGACGATCCCTGACCCAATCGACCCCGTCCCCGGCCAAAAAAAACCGCTCAGCGAGCGGTTAAGACAGAATTGCCCGGCCTAGCACCGGGCGGCGTACCAACAAGGAATTACAAACGGATCAGCACGTTCTTGATGTCCGTGTACTTCTCCAGGGCGTGTAGGGATTTATCACGGCCATTACCGGACGCCTTCACACCACCAAACGGCACAGTCGTATCGCCTTCACCCCAGGTGTTCACCCACACCATGCCGGATTCGATCTTGCGGCTCACACGGTGTGCACGGGACAGGTTCTGCGTCCAAACAGCTGCACCCAAACCGTAAATAGAGTCGTTCGCCAGCTCGATCGCTTCCTCTTCGGTTTCGAACTCACATACCGCCAGTACCGGACCAAAGATCTCCTCTTTCACAAAGGTCATGCCGTTGTGTGCGTTATCGATGATGGTTGGCTTGGCGAAGAAACCTTTACCCTCTTCGTACTCAGGCAGGCCACCCACCAGCACATTACCACCCTCTTCCTGGGCGGAACGTACGTAACGCTCAACGGTAGCCAGCTGAGTACCATCCACCATTGGACCCATAGTGGTTGCCGGATCCAGCGGATCACCGGTGCGGAAACGTGCAGCTTCTTCAATCAGGGCCGCAACAAACTCTTCTTTGATGCTCTTCTCTACGTACAGACGGGAGCACGCGATACATACCTCACCTTGGTTGGCAAAGATTGCGCTCGCTGCACCGGCTGCAGCTTTCTTGATATCCGCATCAGCGAAGACCAGATTAGGTGATTTACCGCCCGCTTCCAGCCAAACACGCTTCATGTTGGACTCGCCTGCGTAAGCCATCAGCATACCTGCCACACGGGTCGAACCGGTGAATGCCAGCACGTTTACGTCCATATGCAGCGCCAGCGCTTTACCAGCGGTGTGACCAAAGCCCGGCAGTACGTTCAGTACGCCCGCCGGCATACCCGCTTCAATAGCCAGCTCCGCCAGACGCAGTGCGCTCAGTGGCGCTTTTTCAGACGGTTTCAGAACCACACAGTTACCTGCCGCCAACGCCGGCGCAATCTTCCAGCTCACCATCAGCAGCGGGTAGTTCCAAGGGGTAATCGCACCTACAACACCAACAGGCTCGTGATGGATCATTGCCAGGGTATCGTTACCGGTCGGTGCGATTTCACCGTACACCTTGTCGATGCACTCAGCGGTCCAGCGGAAGCAATCGATTGCATCCGGTACGTCGATGTTTACCATCTCGCTGATCGACTTACCCATATCCAGGGTATCCAGTACGGCAAACTCGTCTTTGTGCTGTTCGATCAGATCGGCCCATTTCAGGATGATCTGCTTGCGCTGACGCGGATGCATTTCGGACCATACACCGGACTTAAACACTTCACGGGCATTGGCGACTGCAATATTTACATCCGCTGCATCACAGCTGGCAACATCGGTCAGCAGTTGTTCAGTGGTAGGGTTGATAGATGGAAAGGTCTCACCACTGACTGCAGGTTGGAACTGGCCGTTGATAAAGGCCTGACCGTTAAATGTCAGTGATTCGCTCAGGGCCTGCCACTCGCTGTAGGTTTTCATTATTAATATTCTCCTGCTAAAAACTGCGATTAACAGGAGTCTACGCAAATGCCAACCCGGCTTTATATACACCCGAGTAGGTAGTACAACCTCACCCTATGCATGGCTTTAGAATGCACCTTTTCCCTACCCCCCAGGGTATACCTACTCAACGGTATATAAAGTAACCGCCCTCCTTCATAAAAATTGAATCCTCACTAATGAATAACAATAAGGATTCGAGATGAAAAAGGTTTTAACCGGTCTCGCCCTGGCGGTTGCAATGGGCACAGCACAGGCAGCAGAAGTCTCCGGCACAGTATCTTTCACTAACGACTACCGTTTTCGTGGTATCTCCCAAACCGCCGGTGATGCAGCGATTCAGGGCAGCCTGGATGTAGCGTTCGACAACGGCGTTTACGCTGGCATCTGGGGCAGCAACCTGGATTTCGGCGCTGGTGAAGACGCCAACCTGGAAGTGGATTACTACATTGGTTACGGCAACGATATCAACGACGACTTCTCTTACGACGTTTCCTTCAACTACTACACCTACCCGGGTTATGACGCGGGAGATATCGATTACGCAGAGATCATGGCGGGCCTGTACTACGGCGATCTGGGCCTGACACTGGGTTATACCAACGACTATGGCAACAGCAGCGAATCAGCCAGCTACGTAGCACTGGATTACAGCTACGCCCTGACTGACGCGATCAGCCTGGACCTGCACGCGGGCCACTCCTTCGGTGACTACTGGGGTTCCACGGATATCGATGACTACGAAGATTACTCCATCGGTATCTCCGGCTCCGCTGCGGGGCTGGATCTGTCCGCTGCGTATCTGTTTAACGACGTAGCAGACGCAGACGAAACCAACACCGGTGCGTTCCGCAACGATGAAACCCTGCTGCTGACGGTATCCCGTACTTTCTAACAAGCAGTCACTCGCATCACCCAAAGACCTGCATGCTGACTGACATGTAGGTCTTTTAACGCGCTGCATCGATCCCCTTCTCAGTGCAGCGCGGCTCCGGATTATCAGTCGCGGGGTTGTTTCTACCCTCTTCGTGAAATGCTCTTGCCGCCTGATTCAGGCGGCTTTTTTATGGGCGACCAACACCAAAATATATCCGATACCCTGTAGGGCAGCGTTTACGCTGCCGGTAGCCTGAAGGCCACCCTACAAAATGATTTACGATTCCTCTAAACAAAAAAAGGGAGCCAATCGGCTCCCTCAAAAACTCCAACAATGCGAGTTCAATTAACAATTAACCTTCCAGCTTCTCAGCCAGCTTGTCGCAGATGTAACCACCAATCGGAATGGAGGACGTTGCCGCCGGAGAAGGCGCGTTACATACGTGCAAGCTGCGCGCACTTTCCGCAAACAGGAAGTCATGTACCAGGCTGCCGTCTTTCATAACCGCCTGTGCACGGATACCCGCCGGGTATGGCTGCAGGTCTTCCAGTTTCAGTTTCGGGCAATACTTCTGTACGGTTTTCAGGTAACCCGGCTTCCACCAGGAGTTCTTGGTTTCGATCAGGCCCACTTTCAGGTTGGCTTTCAACACTTTCCAGAAACCGGAGAAGGTCACCATGTCCCAAATATCCGTCAAGCTGATGTTGATACGGCCGTAACCTTCACGCTTCCAGCCCTGCACCGCATTCGGGCCAACAGTCACACTTCCATCGATCATTCGGGTCAGGTGAACGCCCAGGAATGGAAGCTCAGGATCAGGGATTGGGTAGATCAGGTGTTTTACAATCTGGTTGTGCTCAGGGCCCAGACGGTAGTACTCGCCACGGAACGGTACGATCTGGAAGTCGGTTTCGATACCCAGCATCTTGGTGGTGCGGTCGGCCATTAGGCCGGAGCAGGTAATCAGGAAACGCGCCTGGATCTGCTCGAACTTGCCGTTGCGCATCACGTCAGCGGTTACGCTGTTTTCGTCTTCGCTCAGGTTAACGACTTCGGTGTTCAGGCGCGTCTCGCCGCCCAGCTCTTCGAAGCGACCTGCCATCGCCGTGGTCACCTGCTGGTAATCAACGATACCGGTATCGTGAACCTTGATCGCACCGGTGCCCACGATATCCGGCTCCAGCTCGTTCAGCTTTTCCTGGTCGATCAGTTCAACGCTGATACCGTTGGTCTGGCAACGCTCGTACAGCGCCAGCATACGTTCGTGCTCCAGCTTGTTAGTCGCTACCAGCAGCTTGCCGCACTGTTCGTATTTGATGTTGTTCTCTTCACAGAACTTGATGGTCGCAGCCACACCCTCTTTACAGAACTGCGCCTTCAGGCTGCCCGGTGCGTAGTAAACACCTGCGTGGATTACGCCGCTGTTGTGGCCAGTCTGGTGCTTGGCGTATACCGCCTCTTTCTCCACCAGCAGAACGGATTTTTCCGGGTGGCGCTGCTTCAACTGCCATGCGGTGGAAACGCCTACAATGCCGCCGCCAATAATCAGGTAATCGTAAATCATCGTGCTTACTAACCAAGGGTATGAGGGTGATTAAAACTGAAACGCCCGAGGCATCTCAAACCAGCTGCCGTGCTTGTCGTGTTGGATCTGGCGTCCTACACAGGAAACGGAGCCAATCTTCCGCACCCTGCCATCGCACTCATTACTTCTGCATATACAGCCTGAACACAGAAAACAAAGCACAAAAAGGCACTGCCAGATCCTATGCAGCAAATAATGTCGTCATTTTTAACTTGTGTCAACGTTATATTGATTCAACGTTATTTAAATCTTATGCCATCTTCCCTTACACTATGTCGCAACTCGGACAGGTCACAGATCGGATGATGACAGAAGCAACAATCACCCCAACCACACGGAGCAGCGACAACTTTGCCACTCAGGTACTGGGGCAGTTAAAGCAGGACATTCTGACCGGCTACTTTAAGCCCGGTGAAAAACTGAAGATGGCGCGCCTAAAAGAGCGCTACCAAGTTGGCGTGAGCCCGCTGCGCGAAGCGCTTTCGCAGCTGCTGGTCGAGCAACTGGTGATTGTGGAGAATCAACGCGGTTTTACCGTGCACCCCATCTCCGCCGAAGAGATGAAGGACATCTACCACACCCGCGCTCAGATCGAGGGCTTATGCGTAAGTCAGGCGGTAGAGCTAGGTGATGATGCCTGGGAAGCAGGCATTCTGGCCGCAGCCCACCAGTTGAAGAAATCCGCTGCGCTGCTGGATGAGAACAACCCGGATGATATCCAGCGCTGGGAAGTGATCCACCAGGCGTTCCATACCGCGATCGCATCTGGCTGTGCGTCACCCACTCTGCTACATGTACGCCGCTCCCTGTACGAGAAAGCGTCCCGCTACCGCAATCTGTGGCTGAAGCACAACATGCTGGATAACACCGTCTTTGATGCCAACCAGAAAGAGCATCAGGAGATGATCGACGCCCTGCTGGACCGAAACAAAGAGCGCGCGGTAGAGCTGATCCAACACCACCTGCTGGTACCGTACTGGGCATTGAAAGACCTCGAACTATAGATCGCAAATCGGCTGTTGGCAGGTTAAGACAAGTGGTCGGCCGCTAACGGCCAAAACAACGTACATGTCGGTGGCTGAGTTTGCGGTGATGGGATGTGACAAAGACGGCTTCGAGCAAGCCGCTGACCGCCCTGACCTGCCTGCGCCAGCTTGGGGAACGGAGCAAACAATCAAACCGGCCTACCCGCGTTTCCAGCTGAGACCCGGAACCGAAGTGCCATCGAAGCTGTTTGGTATTCTCAAGCCACTCAGCTCACTGCAAAAGTAAATCCTGCCACCGGTAAGAAAAAAGCCCCGAATGTTCGGGGCTTTGTCGTAGAGACTGAAAACGGATCAGCTTCCCAGCAGCAGCTTGTCGTCGTCCAGCGCCTCGTCGCTGCCGCGTGCTTTGGCGAACAGGTTAAGCAGGTCGCTGACTTCGTAGTTGCTGCGGTCCTCCCCTTTTAGGTCGAACACGATCTTGCCTTCGTGCAGCATCAGGGTGCGGCTGCCGAAATCCAGTGCCTGGCGCATGGAGTGGGTGACCATCATCACCGTGAGTTGTTTCTCGGCGATGATCTGCGCACTGATGTCCATGATCAGGGCGGCGGTTTTCGGGTCAAGCGCAGCCGTATGCTCGTCCAACAGCAGGATACTGCTCGGTTGCAGGGCCGCCATCAGCAGGCTGACCGACTGACGCTGACCACCGGACAGCAGGCCCATCTCCGCATCAAGGCGGTTTTCCAGGCCCAGGTTGAGGCGACTGAGCTGCTCACGGAAGATCTTGCGCAGCTTGTCATTCAGGGCGAATGTGAGGTTACCGCGCGAGCCTCGGCCATAGGCCAGGGCCATGTTCTCTTCGACGGTCATGCTGCCGCAGGTTCCGGCCAGTGGATCCTGAAATACCCGCGCCACCTCCCGAGTACGGCCGGTGGCAGGAACCCGGGTCACATCCCTGTCACCAAACAGAATACGCCCGCCACTGACGGGAATGTCCCCAGCAACGGCGTTCAGTAGCGTGGATTTACCTGCACCGTTGGAGCCGATCACGGTAACGAATTCACCTTCGGGGATCTCCAGATCGATACCACGCAGGGCTTTCTTTTCCGTGGGCAGGCCGGCGTTAAAAGTCACCTTGAGTTGCTCACAACGGATCATGCATCACCTCCGTTAGCCTTGAGCGCCGCTTGCTTGGCCTTCCACTCCTTACGCAGGTGAGGCAGCACCAGGGCCAGCCCCACCAGCAGCGCGGTGATCAGGTTCAGGTCAGAGGCGTTGAAGCCAAGGAAGTCGGCATTCAGGGCGAAACCGACCGCAATACGGTAGAGGATGGAACCGATGATGCAGCTGAAGATGATCATCATCATTTTACGGCTGCTGAGCAGGGTTTCGCCGACGATAACCGCTGCCAAACCGACAACAATTGTCCCTATTCCCATTGTGGAATCGGCAAAACCGTTGGTCTGGGCGAACAGGGCACCGGCCAGGGCCACCAGACCGTTGGACAGCGCCAGGCCGACATAGACCTTCTCCTTGATCACGATGCCGTTGGCCTGCGCCATACGTTTGTTGGCGCCTACGGCGCGCATCGCCAGACCGTACTGGGTCTTGAGGAACAGCGCCAGAAGCACGCCAACAGCGATCACCCACACGCCGACAAAGATCGGTTTGAGGTACATGTTCGCCAGGCCGAGGCCTTCAAACGGCGTCAGTACCGTCGGGTCGCTGATCAGCGCCAGGTTCGGCTTACCCATCACCCTGAGGTTAATGGTGTATAGCGCCGTCATGGTCAGGATACTCGCCAACAGGTGGAGAATGTTGAAGCGCAGGTTCAACCAGGCGGTAACCACACCGGCTGCTGCGCCCGCAAGACAACCGGCAAAGGTCGCCGCGTAGGCATTAAAGCCACTGACAATCAGGGTCGCGGCAACAGCAGCACCCAGGGTAAAGCTGCCATCTACCGTAAGGTCAGGAAAATCCAGCACCCGGAAGGTCAGGTAGACCCCCATAGCGACCAGCCCGAATATCAGGCCGATCTCCAGGGTGCCCAAGAATGAAAATAATGACATCGTGGGGATTATCTCTGAATCAGGCGTGTTACTCGACGATTCGAGTCGCGCGCGCGGTTACGCTGGCAGGGATTTCGATACCCATGCGCGCAGCCATTTTAGGGTTGATCGCCAGGTCGGTACCTTCAGCGAACTTCACCGGGATGTCGCCCGCTTTTTCCCCCTTCAGCACACGCAGCACCAATTCACCGGTCTGCTTGCCCAGGTCGTAGTAGTTGAAGCCCAAGGCAGCAATGGCACCACGGTCAACCGAATCGGTATCAGCGGCGAAAACCGGGATCTGGCCATCGATACCGGTTTTAACCACGGCTTCCAGCGCGGAGATAATGGTGTTGTCGGTCGGGCAGAAGATGGCATCGGCGGAACCGATCAGCTTCTGGCTGGCCAGGGCCACGTCGGAAGACTTGGGTGCCGGCGCTTCAATGATCTCGATCCCCTTCTCCTTTGCGATTACCTTCAGCGCCTCAACGGTGGATACCGCGTTTGGCTCGCCCGGGTTGTACGGTACCCCCAGGGATTTCAGGTTGGGCATGATCTCCTGCAGCAGTTCCAGCTGCTGCGCCAGCGGCAGCATATCGGACAGACCGGAAACGTTACCGCCCGGCTGTTCGATGTTGCTGACCAGCTTGGCGCCCAGCGGATCGGTCACTACCGAGAAGATAACCGGGATATCCTTGGTGGCAGAAACCGCAGCCTGGGCAGACGGCGTGGTGATAGCCACGATCAGATCCGGAGAATCACCCACCATCTTGCGCGCAATCTGGGCCGCTGTTGCCGGGTTACCCTGGGCACTTTCAAAGGTGAATTTCATATTCTCGTCGTTGTAGCCATTTTCAATCAGGCTGTCCTTGATACCCGCGCGCACGGAATCCAGTGCCGGATGCTCGACAATCGCGGTAGTTGCGATGTACGTCTGTTCTGCCTGAACGTTGGCACAGATCACGCCTGCGGCCAAAGCTGCCGCTTTGGCAAAGGTAGAGAATTTCATGGTGTTTACTCCAAATGTCACGAGAAGCGTGTTTCACCACAAGTTCCGTTAACACACTTCTGTATAAAATTCCGATATGAGGGCTCTGAAAGCAGGTATCTGCCAGGACGAAAATCGCAACGCAAGCAGCCCACTGCCAGGCAGCAAGTGCCTACCTTAACCGGATCATACGGCAAAGTAAAAACGCTGCGCTGACGGGGGCTTACCGAGCGCGACTGCACGCTTTAGAGTCACCCGTTGAGGCCGATATAACCGCTTTGTGGGTTCTTTACGGGCATCCATGAAGGGGAAAAGATCGGTTAAAGGCAAACGGCTTCCGTGGTCGCCACTCTAGTCCATACCAGGCACATACAATCAAGCAGAGTTTGGGCTCTCTCGATTGCATTTCACCCCGAGTCTTTCTCTGCAATCCAGCCGAAATGTCTGTGTTGAGGCGAAGTTGTACACAACACGCAGGTGCCAGATCACTCCCCCTATCACCTTAAAAACGGGAGAAACCTCCTAAATCCCGCCTCAATCGACTCGACCAGCCACCGGTATACGGTCGGCCAGTCAACCACAATAACTCCTTATAAATCCGCAACTTCAGCCACAAGCCCGAAAAACTTCCCACAATATGAAAAATTCACATCTATAATTTCCTGACCTGCAGGACAATTTTTATTGACTTAAAAGTCAGCTTTTCCTTTAATGCATGTATACAATTCGCACCAAATAAAAAATACAAAAAAAGGAGGCCCGCCTTGATCAGGTTCTTACTCAATCAAGAGCTGCGTGAAGAACAGAGTATCGACCCCAATATGACGGTCCTGAACTACCTGCGCGGTTATGCAGCAAAAACCGGAACAAAGGAAGGATGTGCCTCAGGTGACTGTGGAGCATGTACTGTTGTTATCGGTGAACTAGATGGCGACGAGATCCGTTACCGCAGTATCAACTCTTGCCTGACCTTTATCTCTGCCCTGGATGGCAAACAACTGATCACCGTTGAAGACCTGAAAGAGGGCAGCAAGCTTCACCCTGCCCAGCAGGCGATGGTGGATTGCCACGGTTCCCAGTGTGGCTTCTGTACTCCGGGTTTTGTGATGTCCATGTTTGCCCTGGGCAAAAACAACAGCCACCCAAGCCACGAAGATATTCACGAAGCGCTGGCAGGCAACCTGTGCCGTTGCACCGGTTACCGTCCGATCATCGATGCCACTGAGCAGATGTATGAAGACAAGACGCCAGACCAGTTCGATCGCGCCAAAGAGCAGACTGTTGCCCGCCTGCGCGCTCTGCAGCAGGACGCTCAGCCAGAGATCACCGATGGCAGCAAATACGCCTTTAACCCACGCACAGTGGGCGAACTGGCAACGCTGTACAAAGCGAACCCAACCGCAAAACTGGTGGCCGGTGGTACCGACCTGGCGTTGGAAGTGACCCAGTTCCACCGCGATATCGAGCAGCTGATCTACGTCGGCGACATCGCCGAGATGAAGCAGATCGAAGTCTTTGAAGACCGTATCGAGCTGGGTGCTGCCGCATCCCTCACCAGCTGCTACAACGCACTGACCGACGAGTTCCCGGATTTCGGCGCACTGCTGCACCGCTTTGCATCCCTGCAGATCCGTAACCAGGGCACCCTGGGTGGCAACATCGGCAACGCCTCCCCGATTGGTGACTCCCCACCGGCCCTGATCGCACTGAATGCACTGGTTGTGCTGCGTGATGGCGACGAGACCCGCACCTTCCCGCTGGAAGACTACTTCATCGATTACAAAGTCACCGCGCAGCAGCCGGGCGAATTTATCGAGAAAGTGATCGTACCGCGTGCCCAGGCAGGCGAAGAATTCCGCAGCTACAAGGTGTCTAAACGTATTGATGATGACATTTCTGCGGTACTGGGTTGTTTCAACCTGCGCATCAACGACGGCCGCATTGAAGATGCCCGTATCGCCTTCGGTGGTATGGCTGCGATTCCTAAGCGCGCCAGCCACTGTGAAGCGATTCTGAAAGGCGCAGCCTGGAACAAAGAGACAATCGAGCGAGCCAAAGAAGCGCTGGCGCTGGACTTTACACCACTGTCTGACTTCCGCGCCTCCAAGGAGTACCGCTCGCTGGCAGCAGCCAACCTGCTGACCCGCTATTTTGTCGAACTTGAAGCTACTGAAGTAACAACACGGGTTTCAGATTATGTCTAACCATCACAAGAATAAAAAATCTTACGACGAGATGCTGGCAGAGGCCAAGAACGACCTCACCACCGGTGTTGGCCGCAGCGTAAAACATGAAAGTGCAGCCAAACAGGTCTCTGGTGAAGCGGTGTATGTGGACGACCGTCTGGAATTCCCGAACCAGCTGCACGTTTATGCGCGTCTGTCCGACCGTGCCCACGCTCGTATCACCAAGATCGATACCACCCCATGTTACGACTTCCCGGGTGTGGCGATTGCGATCACCGCGAAAGACGTACCGGGTCAGCTGGATATCGGTGCTGTACTGCCGGGTGATCCACTGCTGGCAGACGACGTGGTTGAGTTCTACGGCCAGCCGGTCGTTGCCGTAGCCGCAAACGATCACGAAACCGCACGTAAAGCGGCGATGGCTGCGGTCATCGAATACGAAGACCTGACACCAATCCTGGATGTGGAAGAAGCGCTGGCGAAAGAACACTACGTGAGCGAGCCGCACACCCACAAACGTGGCGATTCCTCCGAAGCACTGGCTACCGCACCGCACAAAGTAACCGGCGCCGTACACATCGGTGGTCAGGAGCACTTCTACCTGGAAACCCAGATCTCCTCCGTGATCCCAACCGAAGACGGCGGCATGATCGTGTACACCTCCAGCCAGAACCCTACTGAGGTTCAGAAGCTGGTTGCCGAAGTACTGGGTGTCTCCTTCAACAAAATCCAGATCGATATGCGCCGCATGGGTGGTGGCTTCGGTGGTAAAGAGACTCAGGCTGCAGGCCCTGCGTGTATCGCAGCTGTAGTTGCTCACCACACCGGCCGTCCAACCAAGATGCGTCTGCCACGTATGGAAGACATGGTGATGACCGGTAAGCGTCACCCATTCTTCAACCAGTACGAAGTCGGCTTTGACGATGAAGGTCGCATCAACGGTTACGAAGTGAAACTGGCAGGTGACTGTGGTTACTCCCCTGACCTGTCCAACTCCATCGTTGACCGTGCCATGTTCCACAGCGACAACGGCTACTACCTGGGTGATGCCACCGTAACCGGTTACCGCTGTAAGACTCACAAGGTATCCAACACCGCATACCGTGGTTTTGGTGGCCCGCAGGGTCTGATCATGCCGGAGATCATTCTAGACGATATCGCCCGTCAGTTGGGTAAAGACCCTCTGGATGTGCGTAAAACCAACCTCTACGGCGGTGAAGGTCGCGATACGACCCACTACTACCAGAAGGTTGAGGACAACGCCCTGCCGGATATGATCGCCGATCTGGAAGAGAGCAGCGAATACCGCAAGCGCCGCGAAGAGATCCGTGCCTTTAACGCCAGCAGCCCGATCCTGAAAAAAGGTCTGGCCCTGACGCCGGTGAAGTTCGGTATCTCCTTTACCGCAACCTTCCTGAACCAGGCCGGTGCACTGGTCCACATCTACACCGATGGCAGCATCCATCTGAACCACGGTGGTACCGAGATGGGTCAGGGTCTGAACACCAAGGTCGCGCAGATCGTGGCGGAAGAGTTCCAGGTGGACTTCGATACCATCCACATCACCGCAACCGACACCGACAAGGTGCCAAACACCTCACCAACAGCAGCATCCTCCGGTGCTGACCTGAACGGTAAGGCGGCACAGAACGCGGCGCGTACCATCAAGCAGCGTCTGGTGGAGTTTGCAGCGCGTCACTACCAGGTGACCGAAGAGGATGTGCGTTTCCAGAACAACTACGTGCTGATCCGTGACGAGATCCTACCGTTCGCCGAGTTTATCGAACTGGCGTACTTCAACCAGATCTCCCTGTCGAGCACCGGTTTCTACCGTACGCCGAAGATCTACTACGATCGCGACAACGCCCGTGGCCGTCCGTTCTACTACTACGCCTACGGTGCGGCTTGCTCCGAGGTGATCGTGGATACGCTGACCGGTGAGTACAAGATCCTGCAGGCCGACATCCTGCACGACGTGGGTGCATCCCTGAACCCGGCCATCGATATCGGCCAGGTGGAAGGTGCCTTCGTACAGGGTGCGGGTTGGCTGACTTCCGAGGAACTGGTCTGGAACGACAAAGGTCGCCTGATGACCTCCGGTCCTGCCAGCTACAAGATCCCGGCGATCTCCGATATGCCGGTGAAGTTCAACACCCGTCTGGTTGAGAACCGCAAGAACGCAGAAGACACCGTGTTCCACTCCAAAGCCGTGGGTGAACCGCCGTTTATGCTGGGTATCTCTGTTTTCTGTGCGATCAAGGATGCGATTGCGAGCGTGAGCGACTACCGCATCAGCCCTGCGATCGATGCACCGGCAACCCCTGAACGGGTGCTGTGGGCGATCGAAACGCTGAAGCAGCAGAGCAAAACTGAAGCTAAAGCGACGTCCACCGAGACGATCTAACAACCTGAGCTTTAAGGGGCCTGCCTGCAGGTCTCTTATAAAGACCCATAATAAAGATAATAACGGGAGCGAAACATGAACACTGAATGGATCAAAGCCCTGACCTCACTGGAAGCAGATGGCACCCCGGCCGTGATGATTACCGTCGTGGACGAACGGGGTTCCACCCCGCGTAATGCGGGCGCCAAAATGGTTATCAGCCAGGACAGGCAGTTTGACACCATCGGTGGCGGTCATCTGGAATACAAGGCGATCAAAATCGCCCGCCAGATGCTGGAGGAAGGCGAAAGCCAACCTCGACTGGAACGCTTCTCGCTCGGTGCCAGCCTGGGTCAGTGCTGCGGTGGGGCCACCACCCTGCTGTTCGAACCCCTGGGCACCAGCACCATCCAGATCGCTTTATTTGGTGCAGGCCACGTTGCCCGCGCCATCATCCCAATCCTGGCCAGCCTGCCGTGCAAGGTACGCTGGATCGATTCCCGGGAAGCTGAGTTTCCCGAGCATATCCCAGACGGTGTGACCAAAGTCGTGAACGAGTACCCGGTGGACGAAGTGGATGAACTGCCTGCCAACAGCTACTTCATCGTCATGACCCACAACCACCAGTTGGACCAGGAACTGACCGAAGCGATTCTGAAACGTAACGATTTCACCTACTACGGTCTTATCGGCTCAAACACTAAACGTAAGAAGTTCGAACACCGGCTGAAAGCCAAGGGATTTAACGACGAGCAAATCGAACGTATGACCTGCCCGATGGGTATCCCGGAAGTGAAAGGCAAACTGCCGGCCGAGATCGCCGTCTCCGTTGCCGGTGAGGTAATCGCCCACTACAACGCGAATTTTGGCCAGGCCACTCAGGCGCCACCGGAAGAGACCACGATCGTCGAACGCCTCGCGGTTTAAGGAAGGAACGAACAAGTCCTGTAGGCACTCTGGCTTTCGGGACGGTTCACAATCAAGGAAGCGCTTTGCAGTAATGTTGAAACTGTGCAAAAAGCGCTGACACCGAGTGTGGATCGTCCCGTAAGCCCCGAAGGGCAAGCCCTTAAGCCTGCACCTGCTGTGTTGCAGTTTTTGTTAAGGACGACGGCCATTAACTGCAAACTGCGCCGTGCATCTACAGGCTTAAGGACTTGCAGAGCACTCACAGGACTTATTCGCTCCTTCCTAACATACGTCATCTTTTGTTCGTAGAATTACACGCTTAATCTGTAGAGACAGTAAAATAATGAAACAGCTACAGCCAACGGCACAGGCTTACCGTGCCTCCATGATCTACAGCATCGCTGATCCGGCCGAAGTCGGCCTGGAAGAGAGCTACCGTTACTTTGACGACGGCCTGATGATCGTTGAAGAGGGTCGCATCGCGGCTATCGGTGACGCCGAAGAGATGCTGAAAGATCTGCCGTCCGACATGCAGATTACCCACTACCCGGGTGCCCTGATCGCACCGGGCTTTATCGACACCCATATCCACTTCCCGCAGACCGGCATGATCGCCTCCTACGGGGAGCAACTGCTCGACTGGCTGAACAACTACACCTTCCCAACCGAGCAGAACTTTGAAGATGGAGAGCACGCCTCCGATGTGGCCAACATCTTCCTGACCGAACTGCTGCGCAACGGTACCACCACCGCGCTGGTATTCGGCACTGTACACCCGCAATCTGTAGATGCTTTCTTTGAAGCCTCCGAAGCGCGCAACCTTCGGATGATTGCCGGTAAGGTGATGATGGACCGCAACGCACCGGAAGCGCTGACCGACACACCGGAAAGCAGCTACCGCGACAGCAAAGCACTGATCGAGCGCTGGCACGGCAAGGGTCGTCTGCACTACGCAGTAACCCCACGTTTCGCACCCACCAGCAGTGACGAACAGCTGGCCGCAGCCGGACAGCTGCTGCGCGAATACCCTGACCTGTACATGCACACCCACCTCTCGGAAAACACCAACGAGATCGCCTGGGTGAAAGAGCTGTTTCCTGAGCAGAACGGTTACCTGGATGTGTACGATCACTTCGAACTGCTGGGCGAACGCTCCGTGTTTGCCCACGGTGTGCACCTGTGTGATGACGAGTGCAAGCGTATCGCAGAAACCGATTCCACCATCGCCTTCTGCCCTACGTCCAACCTGTTCCTGGGTAGCGGCCTGTTCAACCTGCCGAAGATGGAAGCACACAAGATCAAGGTTGGCCTGGGTACCGACGTGGGCGCAGGCACCAGCTTCTCCATCCTGCAGACCCTGAACGAAGCATACAAAGTGATGCAGCTGCAGGGCGTTAAACTGCACCCGTTCAAGTCCCTGTACCTGGCGACTTTGGGTGGTGCGAAAGCGCTGAAACTGGACGACAAGATCGGTAGCCTGGAACCGGGTAGCGAAGCGGACTTTATCGTGATGGATTACAACTGCACGCCGCTGATGTCTTACCGTATGAAGCAGGCGAAGAGCCTGGAAGAGCGTCTGTTTGTACTGATGACCCTAGGTGATGACCGGGCGATCAAGGAGACGTTTGCGATGGGTGAGTCGGTTTATCAGCGGGAGGCTGAGTCTGTAAGCTAAGCCTATCCGCATCCACCCAAAAAAGCGCCGAATTCCGGCGCTTTTTTAATCACTATATCCCTATTTAGAGATGGTTTTATATTGGACAGGAGTGAATTTTTATAAATAGACTGCGGTAAATCTATAATTTTGATTCAGCAATATAGCCCAACCAGCGGTTAACGCAAATGCCGTATTCTTGGAGATCCACCAATACTACCTGCCTAAGTCACATTTACGTTTTAGGATATCTAGGAATTATGAAACCTAAATATTCGTCCGTTTTCATTCAGCGTTGAGACATAAGACAGTGCTTCATGAGGCGATAATTTCATCTGCTGTGTGAGCACCGCAAACAAATGGTAAAACTCAGCCTTTATATCTGTCACAAAAATCCCAGGATCATCTGAGGCCAAACAAATAGACATCGGGACATCTCCCTCTACGACATGAGCATCTACTCCCATCCAACGAAACACATGGTGCTCTTGAACCTCTACATACTGGCTAATTCGAGTGTTACTTGATGGTGGGCATTCAATGGCAAGGTTTTTTCCTGCGATCCCCTTCATAACTGTTTGTTGTAAGGCAATCAACGCATCATCGGGCAACCAATCTGTCGATATCGCATGCATGGTATAACGTTGCTTTCTTACATCATCATCAAATAGCCAGCGTCTATATAGTTTTAGTAGCCCACTCTTTTCTGGAGAACTTAACAACTTATCAACTCGTTCGTACTCAGTATCCCAAACTGAAGCCGCTCTAAGTTGCCAACGAGCTTCATCCCTCAATGGATCGTAAAGAGGGTAAAGGTCACGAAGTGTAAAGAGTTCATCTAATTGTTCTATGCAGAAAAACTGAGGATCTCTAAATATTTTCTGAGCCAAAGCCACTGCCTCGGACGCAGCAAAGCTAGCCCATTTGAACATAGCATGGTTATGCCGCATCGCTCGCCAAACGAAAATTAAGTCTAGTAGGTGGTTTTCTTGAGTAACTGTTAGAGTCGGTGGCAAAGAACGACGCCAAATTGACGGGAGAATTCCAATCGCAGTACAGTGACCAAGTCTATCACCATTATTTAAAGGCAAAAAACGTATTGCATCATCAATGGCACGAATACCTGAAACAAGGTGTGAAAAATCTTCTCCAACGTGATAGGTTACATGCCTTATTCCTTGTGCTTTCAATACCCTAAACAATGGTGCGAAAACTTCGGGGGGGGTATCCATTTCATTGGCAGCAGCGTCCACACCACGCACCCATCGTGCAACTCCAGGATTAGCCTTAAGAATACGTATTAGGAGAGAAGCTTGTTGAGTAAGCTGCCTATATAAATCATGAAATGGAAATAACTCCCCCTTAATATATGGGCGCTTTATAAAGTGTACGACTAAGGCAAGCTTCGCTTTATCTGCCATGTGTGGAGCTTCTTGAAGCGCTGCAATAACCTTCGTCAAGGTACTTTCTTCAGATATCCCCCCTAAGGAAAGGTACCTAGCATAACCACCAAGTATCGTACATAAAATCCTTTCAAAGCTTGCCATATCCTTTTTAGGTGCAAAGCGTCCTTCCAAATATCCTGTTTGAGATACTTTTCCGCTCCCATGCGCTTGACGAAATCTTGCTAGGTACTCTTGTTCGGTAATATCTCTTAGCTCCGTAAATGTATATTTCTGAAACTGATCAAAACCATAAAAATCGTCTCTCTGCACAAGCAGAGTCAGATACTGATTCTGAATTAGTAAATATATCCAAAGCAACCTTTCAGCTAGAGGGTTCTGATTAGGATTACGCTGTAAACTGTTTAAAAGCTCCTGCATCAAATTAAACTCTGCTTCATCTGAATAAGGAGTTGACGTTGGCCAACGAACAAAGAACTGTGACATATCCTTCCTATATTCAGTCAAATCCTGTGGTGAACAGGACATTAAGGGGATAGAAAAGCTCTCCTCGTTCTTCAAGAATTCAAAATTTAGGTTGCTATCATTCTTTTCTCTGGTACAAACCATTCTGGCAAGCAACTGCCTTAGATACATAGCGAGTTCTAGCCTACGTAACAAAACATCGGGTGTTAGCTCTGGAGATATCTGCGCACAAAGTTGCCTAAGCTTTGGCTTTTTTTGATATTCCTCACGAAACTTAGCAGTAGTCAGCTCAGGTTTTCTCAACGCGTCAAGCCAACACGACTCAGCATTGCTGCTCCCATTAAGATGTTGGTGACTTTCATTCAACTGCTGTCGAGAAATATAGTCCTCTACACTGGGGTGATATGGATAGAGAGGCCAACTGTATTGAGCAGAAACGCTGGCGGAGAAGTTTCTACTTGCATAAAAGGCCGCTTGTAGTGGTAAAGACGATATCCTCGCCATTAAATTCTGCCAATAACCGAATAATGGCAATTTAATACGGCACTCTGTCCCTTCCTCAAAATACTGATCAACAAGTCGTTTTGTCGCAAGCACAGGCCCAAAGGCTAACTGCGATCGAAAAGCATACTCGTCAAGCTCGTGTAGCTTGTTAGTTAGAATGTGATCTGGTTGATATTGGTTAGCTTGATGAAAAGACATGAACAGCTCATGCTCAACAGTGCTCCTATCAACAGGCTCTGAAAACGATAGTGTTTCCAAATAGCAAAGGAGGCCACCTGCATTTAGCAGATGCACTTCAATCTGTGTATGTTGCTTCATCAGATAAAGACCCGTCACTCTGCCTTGTCAACTGTGCTCTCTGAACCTTGGGCGTCACCCGACTTTAATTTCGACTTTGATGCAGTAATAGAAGCCCTCTTAAAGTGAGTCAAGCGATGTTTGTAAACGTCGTAATCTTTATAAACACCGGCAACAATTTCTTTGATTATATCTTCAAAGCTACTTTCCTTCTTATCAGTCAGCTTATTACTAAGTCGCGATCCATCTGCAAACATAAACGGGTGTAATAACGGACAAGTAACAAGCAGATAAAATATTGGAAAACGCTTTCCAATATCTTTTAACCCTTCATCATTAGCCTTTAACTTTTCAAGTTTATCCGCAAACAGATCGATAGTTGTTACAGGATTCTTCTTCTCCCAGATTTCCGTAAAGATTGTTGAATAACCCGTATGATGATGAAAATCCTCTTCAAAAAGAGCTGCATGCAAAACCGCAACCACGTTAAATCTCATAATTTTTGCAGCATTTGTAGCCTTAGAGCTTTTCCCTGCGAGCCCGCCTCTACCTCCAATATTCTTGCGATGCTCCTCTGCAATATTAGCCAAATTGAAATACAGTCTAGTCCATATCTTTCCTATTAAAACAGAATTTGACTTTATACCACCATCAAGATCCTGAACCAGTTGAAGCCAAGTTTTAATTATAGAAATTTGAGCGCTTGATTCGGTATCAATCTCCAACACCGGTTCATTTATTTCCGCTGAATCGTCATCAGAGTGTGCTGCACTAGTTTTTTCGTATGAAGCCCACGGTGGTGCTGAACACGTTGTTCTAAATGCCAACTTAGCCAGCAATGCCTTAAGGCCATCATCAGATATATCTGATGATCCAAAGCCTTCGATCAGATCAGAGATACCTCCTAGAAGATTGGGAATCGAAATGAAGAAATGCATACTACGGCCAGCCAAGTCGCTACTGGCGATATCCACCGCTAGCTTTGCTAAAAAGCTAGTTTCTTTGGAGCTATCATAAGCTACAGTTCCTGCAATCGGGTTGTCGGGTGTGCTGCGGTTCAAGCGTAACAGCCCGACATGTACTCCACGAACACCATCCTGATTAATGGGGCAGAGTGCTGCATTACCACGATTGGCCCAATGCATCAGGGATTCACTGCGCCCAAGCCCTAAATAAGTTTTACAGGCTTCCTCTATCTGATCTGTAGAGAGTTTATGACGGTTATCCTGTAATAACCTATCGTATAAAGTCACACTACCACAGCCTGCAAGCATCAAATGTAGCGTGCCCCAAAGACTACCTTCTGTTGCCTTACTAACCATTGAAGCTAGATAAATAGAGCTGCTTCTAAGAACTTCAGATTCAGACTGTGGCCGAAGGTAAAATCCAGTATTACTATCACCATCCATCAGAGTGTAGTTAAAGATATCTTTCGCGATAATTCCTACGTGAGCATCACTATTATCATAAGTCAATCCAGCCTTATATATATTCCCAAGCATGGTCCCACGAATTGCCTCATTAAATAAATCCGTGAGATTTTTATTGGACCCAATCTCCATTTGCTGATAGTAACGTTGTAAAAGC
Organism: Pontibacterium granulatum; assembly: GCF_029961155.1. Classification (GTDB taxonomy): domain Bacteria; phylum Pseudomonadota; class Gammaproteobacteria; order Pseudomonadales; family Balneatricaceae; genus Pontibacterium; species Pontibacterium granulatum. The sequence goes on from NZ_JASBRH010000009.1 coordinate 137,562, forward strand.
TGAACAACCAACCTAACTGGTTGTTTCAATATTTCATTGGCATACAACTTTAGATCTGCACTTTGCTTCAAATGAAGCCCATTTTCCAACATCTCATTGACAGCAAGTTCCAGTGGCATACTGCCACCACCTTTCCTAGTAACGACAGATATTGGCCAATCATTATTTTTGTCATCAACTAATTGGTAAAGGCTTTTAAGATTAATCCTACGATGCACAGGAAGAAGTTTAATTAGGTATTGTTGTTCTAGGTGGTTAACCATAACACTGCGGTTTCTTTTTTCCGTACCACTCGCCTCTTCACTCAACATTTCAGCATCGTAATTTGCATATTGCTTCCCTCGAATCAGCTGCGAGTACAATCTGAGATCACCAGTCATTAGGACAATAAGCCGGGGACTATTGAAGTACTTACGAACTGCTTCCAGCACGTTCCAGCCAGTATTAAATTGAGTATCAATATCATCAAACGCAACCAAAATGGCATTGCGACCTAATATATCGCAAGCTTGCTCCAGTAACTTTGAAAACTGTTCTTCCAACCCGAGTCCGCCTGACGCGTTGCTAAGTAAAGCATTTAGCTCCAGCGCCTCATCAAAGAAATCCTTGGAATATTCCTTTTTATCAAGTAGTTTAATTGCCTGAGAAATATTTTTAAGACTGTTTTGCCAGTTCTCTTTTTCTTTATTATTTTCTATACTCCACCCAGAATTTTTTCTAAGCTTGTCACTTACATCTGTATTTAGTTGAGCAAGTACTGTAACCAGAATGGGTTCAATTCTGGGTAGTTTAGTGGGATCGATACAGCGTAACGCATGGACATTATTGCTGTCTTTGAAGTGCTGAACGATCCCGTTCATAAAAGTAGTCTTACCTGCACCACGCGTACCATCTATGAAAAAAACCTGTCTTCCGACCTCACTAATAACCCCATAAACCGGGCTATGGTTTTCCCTTGGCGTGGCAACTAGTTCGATATCACTAATTAAACGTTCCTTTAACGTTTGCTGTACAAATTCAACTGTATCGATAGAACCAGGAAGATTCGGTTTATTTAGATCTATGATGACCTTATTTTCTGCTACCACAAGAGCTCCTTAATTAAGTCTTCGGCCGTAAATCCCAAAAGCAATTTATTATCGCCACTATCCTTCGAATGAGTAGTTTCCTACATAATTGAAGGCGGCTTGCGATCATGCAACTGCTCTCCACCTGCAGCAAGCAATCACTCTAAAACAATATATTTTAGAAATAAGCTAGCTGCAGATGGGGCCGGAACCATACGATTTCCACTTACCCGAGGTTGAATTATTCACGCTATAAGCACAGAAAATCGAGATTATTCGAAGAAAGAATTTTTAACGACTTTTCCGAGATAGCTAGGCTTAATTTGGCTAAACGGCCAGACATCTGAATGGAACGCTAACATGCCGTAAAGAAAGGAAACAGAGACTTGTATGCTTTCTTCTTCCGCTGAAAATGAGCACTTACATTACGATGACTGACCATGCTCACATAGCCGCATGGCCTTATTCCTAAGTAGCTAATATGTAACGGGTTTGACAAAAAGGCAAGCGCCTAGGTGAGATAGCGAATATAGCAAGCAAGAAAAGAAGATATGAGGGCACATTGCAGTGAATGTTGTTAGGGATGCACTCAGGCATCCCTTATCTTTTCCAAACGAGGCAGTCAACATCGTTCACAAAAGACATAATTACAGAAGCCCTACTTCTCCCCCAACACATTCGAGAAGATCGAACGCAGGTCATCAGGTGAAGGTTCATCATCCAGACTGAGCTTGTGCTCGATATGATCCAGGTGGTGCATCATCAGTTTCACCGCCAGTTCTTTGTCGCGGTTCTTGATGGCGTCGATCAGTTCGTAGTGTTCGTCATAGGAGCAGTGGGATTTCTCACCGTTCTTTTCATACTGGGCGATGATCAGTGAGCACTGAGATACCAGACTGCGCTGGAAATTCAGCAGCGGTGGGTTGTTGGCCATCTCGGCCAGTTTCAGGTGGAATTCGCCGGAGAGGCGGATACCGGAGCCTTTATCACCTTTGGCGAAACAGTCCTGTTCTTCCTGCACCAGTTTTTTCAATTGTTCGATCTGTGAGGCGGGTGCGTTATCAACCACCAGTTCAGTCACGGCACGTTCACAGACGCGGCGGGCGAAAACGATCTGCTTGGCTTCTTCCAGGGTTGGGCTGGCAACCACGGCGCCACGGTTTGGTCGCAGCACGATCACCTGCTCGTGCCCCAGGCGGGACAATGCGCGACGGATAATGGTGCGGCTTACGCCGAAGATTTCACCCAAAGACTCTTCGTTCAGTTTGGTGCCCGGTGCCAGGCGCTGCTCCAGAATGGCATCGAAGATGTGTTCGTAAACGATGTCGTCCTGGGTTCTTTTACCTTTTGGTCCTTTCGTGGACGCAACTTTCTCAGAAATCTGGTTCATAAATTCCGATCTACTTGTCTGCGAGTGCCTGATAGCTTGAACGTTTATCGCTCTCTTCTACCCCGTCCCCAGGTCAGGCACTACATATATCTGATACGTCAAATGCTACATAAAAGTGAAAATTTTGTACACAAATAGGCATTCGCACCGGTTTAGCTCACTTTGCGGCACGCTTTAAATCGTATTCCAGCCCAAATCTCACGATACGAAACCTGAATACAATTTTTAAGTTCTTATATTTCAACAGGTTGCCAACAACCAGTGATACTTAAGAATAAAAACCTGACTTCCAGGTTGATTTTTTTGTATACAATAATAGTATTGTTTGTAGCACAAAAACTTAAGGACGTGCCTCGTTTCCAGGGAGTGAAACACAACGATCCGCGGAGCTACCCATAAAAACAATTCGGAGCTCTGAAAAAACTAACCTGAGGAGAACATGTTGTGGAAAGCATCCAACAAGAACAAGTAGCTACCGCAGAAACACCCGACACTAACAGTCGCAGCTTCCTCGACCGCTTCTTTAAGCTGGCTGAACACAGTACCAACATCCGCACCGAGCTGATGGCTGGTCTGACTACCTTCGTAACCATGGGTTACATCATCTTTGTTAACCCTAACATCATGTCCAGTGCGGGCATGGATCACGGCGCGGTCTTCGTTGCGACTTGTATCGGTGCCGCTGTAGCCTGTTTCCTGATGGGTCTCTATGCCAACTGGCCGGTTGGTCTGGCTCCCGGAATGGGGCTAAACGCCTTCTTCACCTATACCGTTGTACTCGAAATGGGTCACACCTGGCAGGTCGCCTTGGGTGCGGTATTTATCTCCGGTGTGCTGTTCGTCATTCTCAGTTTCTACAAGATACGAGAATGGTTGCTTAACAGTATTCCGATGAGCATGAAATTTGCGATGACTGCCGGTGTTGGTTTGTTTCTGGGCCTGATCGGCCTGAAAACCGCAGGCATCGTCGTTGATAACCAGGCAACCCTGCTCTCTATGGGTACTTTCCTGGAACCAAGCACCCTGCTGGCAGCGGTCTGCTTCCTGATGATTGCGGTACTGTCTTACCACAACGTGTTCGGTGCGGTGTTTGTCAGCATCCTGGTGGTGACTTTCCTGGGCTGGGGTCTTGATCTGGTCGTATACAACGGCATCTTCTCCGCTCCACCAAGCGTTGCGCCAACCTTGATGCAGCTCGACATTATGGGCGCACTGGACGTCAGCATGATCGGCGTGATCCTGGCCTTCCTGTTCGTGAACATGTTCGACACCGCCGGTACGCTGATGGGTGTAGCGACTAAAGCGAACCTGATCCGTCCAGACGGTTACATCGAGAACCTGAGCAAAGCCCTGAAAGCCGACAGTAGCTCCAGCGTTATCGGTACCTTCTTCGGTTGCCCACCGGTAACCAGTTACGTGGAAAGTGCGTCCGGTGTTGCTGCCGGTGGTCGTACCGGTCTGACCGCTATCGTGGTTGGCGTACTGTTCCTGGCGTCCATGTTCCTGGCACCGCTGGCTGGCATGATCCCAGCGTATGCAACTGCCGGTGCACTGATCTACGTTGCCATGCTGATGATGACCGGCATGAAGCAGATCAACTGGGATGACATGACCGATGCAATCCCTGCGATCATCACCGTGATCATGATGCCGCTGACCTTCTCTATCGCCAACGGTATCGCAATGGGCTTCGTGACCTACACGGCGCTGAAACTGTTCAGTGGCCGTCGTGACGAGATCTCCCCGAGCATCTGGGCACTGACTGCGCTGTTTATCGCCAAGTTCATCTTCCTGTAATCCCCTACAGGTGCAAAACCGGGCCCTCCTTTCGTGAGGGCCTTTCTATTTCTTTTCCAGTACACTGCCGCCCATGAACTCACACCTCGATTCAAACGACCCATTGGTGCAGCAACGACGCCACCAACAACACCTGCGGGATTTCACGATCGCGCTGCTGCACGGCTGTAGCCAGATATTCCTGCAGCGCAGTGCCCTGGTTGGTGCCGCTACGTTGATGGGTGTGCTGTTTGGCTCGGTGCCGATGTTTATCGGTGGATTGATCGGCTTGGTCACCGGTACGTTAGCGGCAACCGTTTTTCGCTGTGACCGAGCCGATATCGATGAGGGGTTGTACGGTTACAACCCGATGCTCGTTGGGACGGGCCTGTTCTATTTCTTTGATGTCAGTCCAGAGCTTGTTGGCGTCACCGTTGTTGCGGCCGGGTTATCAACCTGGCTGTTGCATGTTCTGCTGAACCGACATGTTCCGGCGCTTACCCTGCCCTTTGTCACAGTTACCCTGACGGCTATTGAGGTTATCAATACGTTTGGCTTGGCCGATCCGAATCCTTCGTCATTTATTACCGCTGGCGATTTAAATCCGCATACATCGTTCTTTCTCAGCTTTGGGCAGGTGATGTTTCAGGATAGCGTGCTGGCGGGGGTTATCTTCTTCGCGGCGCTCTTGGCGCATAAACCAATAGCGGCGTTGTTCGCGGCCTTAGGTGTGCTGTTCAGTGTTGTGATAGCGCTGTTTGTGGGTATTTCCGAAACGCAGGTGAATACCGGGTTGTTCGGGTTTAGTGCGATCCTTTGCTGCCTGGCGTTTGCAGAGCACAGTTGGCATGCTGTGATCAATGCAGTGATTGCAGCAAGCCTGGCGACACTGTGTACGGTGCTGGCACATGCAGCTGGTGCGGTTGTGCTGACGTTGCCGTTTATTGTTTCGACCTGGTTGGTGATGGGTGTTGGGCGGTGCTGGGAGAGGCAGGTTGAGTAGCTTGGTGGCGACTTCGCGATTGGCTCTGTAGGGCAGCGTTCACGCTGCCGGTAGGCTGAAGCCTACCCTACATCCATTCTATTTCATTACCTCGTTCCCACGTTCCGCGTGGGAATCAGATACGGCTTTTCTTGTTGGGTGTCGCTGTGCTCGACCCAACCTACCATACTGCTTCGCACCCTATCTGTAGGGCAGTGTTCACGCTGCCGGTAGGCTGAAGCCCACCCTACATCCATTCTATTTCATCACCTCGTTCCCACGCTCCGCGTGGGAATCAGATACGGCTTTGCTTGTTGGGTGTCGCTACAACCTACCCTACTACTTCGCATCCTATCTGTAGGGCAGCGTTCACGCTGCCGGTAGGCTGAAGCCTACCCTACATCCATTCTATTTCATCACCTCGTCCCCACCTTCCGCGTGGGAATCAGACACGGCTTTTCTTGTTGGGTGTCGCTGTGCTCGACCCAACCTACCCTACTGCTTCGCACCCTATCTGTAGGGCAGCGTTCACACTGCCGGTAGGCTTAAGCCTACCCTACATCCATTCTATTTCATCACCTCTTTCCCACGCTCCGCGTGGGAACCAGACGTACTACCCATGCTCAGCGCCACCACCACAAAAAAACCGCCTACAATGAGGCGGCTTTTCCAGGGACAGATCGTATAGCGAGAATCAGCTTCCGCGATACGTGGAATAACTGTACGGCGAAATCAACAACGGCACATGATAGTGCTCATCCTCATTCGCGATACCAAAGCGAATCACCACCTCATCCAGGAACGCCGGTTCCGGCAGCTCCATACCACGTCTACGGTAATAAGCCCCCGCACCAAACTCCAGCTCGTACACGCCTTTAGCAAACGCCTCACCTTCCAGCACCGGCTGGTCACAGCGGCCATCGCTGTTGGTGGTTACAGTCGCAATCAGCTCACGCTTGGCACCGATGCGGTACAGCTTTACTTGAATGTCGCTGCCCGGGCAGCCAAATGCTGAGTCCAGCACGTGTGTAGTCAGATAACCCATAAATCGTTGCAGTGCTAACAGCACCCTCCAATAGATAGTGAATGTCGAACCCCAGTCGCGCTTTCACCAATACAGTCATTACGACATACATTGTATACAGATAGCACCTAATCACGCCAAAAATCCACTTTACGCAGACTTTCCTGACGCCTGAAGCCCCTTAAACATCAGAAGATAGGTCTATATAATCATTTTTTTGACCCGGAAGACAACTTTTTCTTTGCCAAACCGATTTATCATTGTATACAATCAATACATACCAATTGTTTACACACGTTTTGTGTTCTAAAACGCAATAAAGAGTTATCTGTAACCTAAGGAGTTGAACCGTGAGCAGAGATTACCCACGAGACCTAATCGGATACGGTGCCAACCCTCCCCATCCTCAATGGCCGGGTGATGCGCGTGTCGCTATCTCCTTCGTACTCAACTACGAAGAAGGTGGTGAGCGTTGCGTCCTGCACGGTGATGCAGAATCGGAAGCGTTCCTGTCAGAGATGCCAAGCGCACAGCCTCTGGCCGGTGTTCGCAACATGAGCATGGAGTCCATCTACGAGTACGGCAGCCGCTCTGGTGTGTGGCGTCTGCTGAAGTTGTTCGATAAGTACGATATCCCGCTGACTGTGTTTGCCGTTGCGATGGCGATCGAGCGTCACCCGGACGTGGCGAAATCGATGGTTGAGGCAGGCCACGAGATCTGCAGCCACGCGTACCGCTGGATCGACTACCAGTACATGGATGTTGAGGAAGAGCGCGAGCACCTGAACAAAGCAATCGAGATCATCACCCAGGTCACCGGCCAGCGCCCGCTGGGTTGGTACACCGGTCGTAACAGCCCGAACACCCGCGATCTGGTGATGCAGGAAGGTGGCTTCCTGTATGACTCCGACGCCTATGACGATGACCTGCCCTACTGGGTCGACAACAACGGTAAAGGTCACCTCGTTATCCCTTACACCCTGGACACCAACGATATGCGTTTTGCGACCGTACAGGGTTTTAACAGCGGCGAGCAGTTCTACCAGTACCTGAAAGACGCTTTCGACACCCTGTACGCAGAAGGTGAAGAGGCGCCGAAGATGCTGTCGATTGGTCTGCACTGTCGCTTGATCGGTCGTCCGGCGCGTATCGCAGCTCTGGAACGTTTTATCCAGTACGCGCAGAGCCACGACAAAGTCTGGTTCACACGCCGCATCGATATCGCCAAACACTGGCATGAAAAACACCCATTCAACCCGGAGAGCGCCAAATGAGTAACGGAAGTTTCCAGCACTGCACCCCAAGCGAGATGGATCGCGATACGTTTGTGAGCACCTTTGCTGACATTTATGAGCATTCATCCTGGGTGGCAGAGAAGGCGTTCGACCTGGGCATCAGCGAACTGCACAACCAGATCAGTGTGCTGCACGAACAGATGGCGGGTGTACTGAACAACAGCGACTACCAGGCGCAGCTGGACCTGATCAATGCCCACCCGGACTTGGCAGGTAAAGCCGCGATTGCCGGTGAGCTGACCGAAGCTTCCACCTCCGAGCAGTCCGGTGCCGGTATCCACGAATGCACCGCTGAGGAGTTTGCACGCTTCACCGAACTGAACAATGCCTACAAAGAGAAGTTCCAGTTCCCGTTCATCATGGCGGTAAAAGGCAGCAACCGACACCAGATCCTGGCGGCATTTGAGACCCGTATTCACAACAGTCCGGAGCAGGAGTTCAAAACCGCTCTCGAGCAGATCAACAAGATCGCTCTGTTCCGCCTGAACGACATGTAACCCAAATTCGAAGAAGAAAGATAAACCATGACAAATTCAGCAACTTTTCAGAAATACATCAACCTGGCGGATGCCCGTCTGGGTAGTGAAGTGATCTTTGTAACCGACGACTGGTTCGCCGACGCCAACCGCATGCTGCAGCCAACCGAAGCCGTATGGAAAGAAGGCGTGTTCGACGACAACGGTAAGTGGATGGACGGCTGGGAATCCCGCCGTAAACGCCACGAAGGTTACGACTCCGCCGTTGTGCGCCTGGGTGTACCGGGTGTGATCAAAGGCGTGAACATCGACACCAAGCACTTCACCGGTAACTTCCCACCGTCTGCATCCCTGGAAGCCTGCTTCTCTCCAAACGGCGATCCGGATGACAACGCAGAGTGGACTGAAGTGCTGCCGGCAGTGGCCCTGCAGGGTGACAGCGAACACCTGCACGCGATCAACGATGATCGTCCATGGACTCACCTGCGCTTTAACATCTTCCCGGACGGTGGTGTTGCACGTCTGCGTGTACACGGCCTGCCATACATCAACTGGTCTGCAACTGATCCATCCGAAGAGATCGATCTGGCTGCATCCCTGAACGGCGCCCGCGCTCTCGCTTGCAGCGACGAACACTTCGGCACCATGAGCAACATCCTGAACCCGGGTCGTGGTATCAACATGGGTGACGGTTGGGAAACCGCACGCCGCCGCACACCAGGTAACGATTGGGTAATTGTAGCGCTGGGCCACCCAGGTGAAATCAGCCGCATCGTGGTGGACACCCTGCACTTCAAAGGTAACTACCCGGACAGCTGCTCTATCCAGGCGGCGTACGTTAAAGGTGGTACTGACGACCAGATCGAAACCCAGAGCCTGTTCTGGAAAGAGCTGCTGCCATCCCAGAAGCTGGAGATGCACCAGGAGCACGAGTTTACAGAGCAGATCAACGACATCGGCCCGATCACCCACGTACGTCTGAACATCTTCCCGGATGGTGGTGTCAGCCGTCTGCGCCTGTTTGGCAAAGTAACTGACTGAGGCAGTTATGCAGATTATCCACCCACAACCGTTAACGGCCGAGGCCTTTGCCCCGTTTGGTGACGTGATCGAAACCCGCGACCGGGATTACTTCATGATCAACAACGGTTCGACACGGCGCTACCACAAGCTGGGCGCCGTGCAGCTGGGCAAACCGGAGGATAACGCGATCATCAGCATCTTCCGCGCGCAGGCGCTGACGATGCCGCTGACCGTAAAAATGATGGAACGCCACCCGCTGGGTAGCCAGGCCTTTATCCCGTTGAAGGGTCACCCCTTCCTGGTATTGGTCGCGCCTGCGGGTGAAATCCCTTACCCGGGCCAGCTGAAGGCATTTATTACGGACGGCACCCAGGGCATCAACTACCACGCAGGCGTGTGGCACCACCCGGTGCTGTGCTGCGCGGAAGAGGATGATTTCCTGGTGATCGACCGTGAGGGCGAAGGTAACAACTGCGACGAGTACTTCTTCGCAGATGAATCACACATCGTGCTAGATCCAACTGCTTAGCATCAAGCACGAAACCTATAAAAATAAAAACGCTGACTTTTAATCGTTATTTATAGTCAGATTATTGTGAGGAGAAGACAATGGATCCCCATATCACTGAATGGCTCAACCTGGCGATTCGCTGGGTTCATATGATCACCGGTGTTGCCTGGATCGGCGCATCTTTCTATTTCGTCTGGTTGGAAAACCACCTGGACCGACGCAATCCGCGCGAAGGATTGTCCGGTGATCTCTGGGCGATCCACGGTGGTGGTATCTATCACCTGGAGAAGTACAAACTGGCACCGCCGAAAATGCCTGAGCAGTTGCACTGGTTTAAGTGGGAGGCGTACGCCACCTGGATGACCGGTATCCTGCTGCTGGCCGTGGTGTACTACCTGAACGCTGAACTGTTCCTGATCGCTCCAGGGTCCGACCTGAGCCCAACCACTGCGATTGCGATCGGTGTTGCTACGCTGGTTGCGGGCTGGTTCATCTACGACCTGCTGTGTGACTCGCCACTGGGTAAACAACCTGCCCTGCTGGGTGCGGTACTGTTCGTGCTGATTATCGCTGCGGCCTGGGGTCTGTCTCAGGTATTCAGTGGCCGTGGTGCGTTCATCCACGTCGGTGCGCTGATCGGTACCATCATGGTAGGTAACGTATTCCGCGTCATCATGCCGGCACAGCGTGCATTGGTTGCTGCAATTGAAGCGGGTAAAGAACCGGATCCGGCACTGCCAGCTAAAGGCCTGCTGCGTTCCCGTCACAACAACTACTTTACGCTGCCGGTGCTGTTCATCATGATCAGCAACCACTTCCCAAGCACGTACGGTAACGAGTTTAACTGGGCGGTACTGGCAGGTCTGGCGGTATTGAGTGTACTGGTACGTCACTACTTCAACACCCGTCATGCATCACAGAATTTTGCCTGGACAATCCCTGTTGCTGCATTGGGTATGGTATGCCTGGCATTCATCACCTCGCCGGCTAAAACCGACTCTGAAGCCATGACACAGGAGGTCACTATTCAGCAGGTACAGGAGATCATCACCGAGCGGTGCACCAGCTGTCACTCAGCGAACCCAACCAGCACCATGTTCACCAGTGCTCCGGCCGGCGTAATACTGGATAACGCCAGCCAGATCAAAACACTGGCGCCGAAGATCTACCTGCAAACCGTGGCCAGCAAAACCATGCCACTGGGTAACATGACCCAGATGACCCAACAGGAACGTGATTTGATCGGCGTTTGGATCAGCCAGAACAAATCCGAGTAACAGAAAGACGAAGCCCTACACGTACCCCGAAACGCGTGTAGGGCTTCCTGAAGGTTTCTATGCCCGCACTTATGTCGATGATTGCAAGTGCTCTTCCGGACGGTGAAAGCTGTCCGGCTTTTTGCGTTTTAGCGGGTATGCCACCCAGCAGCGTGTTGAGACCGTTTAATCAGCGGTGCTACCATTGCTGCAACCCAATTTCTTCCCAGGAGTGAGACGTCTATATGGCCAAAATAAGGGAGCGTAACCGCGAGCTGATCATTGAGGTAGCCAGTAAGTTTTTTGCCGAGAAAGGCTTTGCGGCGACCAAGACTATCGATATCGCCAACAGCGCCGGCTTACCGAAGGCTAACGTCTACTACTACTTCAAGACCAAGCAGAACCTGTACCGTAGCGTATTGGAGAGTATTACCGAGCCGCTGCTGCAGGCGTCAGAACCGTTCTACGAGAACGACGATCCAGCGACGGCACTGGAGGAGTACATCCGCGCCAAGATCCGTATCTCGCAAACCCACCCGCACGCCTCCAAGGTATTCGCCAGCGAGATCATGCACGGCGCCCCACACTTGCCTGAAGACATTGCTGCGCAGATGCAGGACCAGACCAAACAGATGTGTGAACGCATTCAGAGCTGGATTGATCAGGACCTGATGGCCGCCGTACCGCCACAGCACCTGCTGTTTACCATCTGGGCGTCCACCCAGACTTACGCAGACTTTGACTGGCAGATCTCGCAGATCACCGGCAAGGAAAAGCTGGACCAGGAAGATTACGACCAGGCCGCTGACCTGATTGTGAAACTGGTATTGAGTGGATGTGGAATTCAGGTAGGAACTAAAGAAAAAGAGACGGCGTAATCAATGTGACTACGCCCGGGGTGAAAGCCCCAAAGGGTAAGCGACTACCGGAGGTATCAATCGGTAGTCGCTGACGAGGAACCGTAATGACTAAATTTGAAAAAGCTGCTTACGCAGGGATTGGATCTACCTGCAAACCCGCCGCTTCAATGCCATGAATCGCGCATTGCTCATCGATATCAGACGTATCGCCGCTGATACCCACTGCGCCTAATACAACGCCTTCCGCATTACGCACCAGCACACCACCAGGGACGGGAATCAGGTTCCCCTGCGCCAGGGTATTCAACGCCGACACAAACGACGGACGCTGCTGCGCATCTTCACCGATAGAGCGGGAAGATTTACCCAGCGCCACCGCACCCCACGCTTTTGCAATCGCAATTTCAGGACGCATCATGCTGGCGCCATCCTGACGCTGCAGTGAGATCAGCTTTCCACCCGCATCCAGAATCGCCACGCTCAGCGGTGCGGCATTCAGCTCAAGACTCTTCTGAAACGCCTTATTGGTGATCTGCATAGATCGATCAAGATCCAGTCTACCCATCTTCGTTACTCCGATAATTTTAGGATTGATTCGGCTTACGCAGACCCTTTCGTATACAAAATCATTAGACCCAAAGCGCGTAAGCATTCCTTACAAAATCGACAGAAAGCTTATTTAACGGGGACCAGGCTCTGCTTATAAATTCAAAATACATATTTCTTGACCCTTTAGTCAACTTATGACTACAATCAAAATACATAAATTGTACACAATTTGAGATCTAAAGTTTCCACAATGCAAAACCAGCGGAGGCATCAGACTTGAACTTCTACATCCAACGCAACCCGCGTTAACGGTTACTTCACCACTTCAGATAAGCGGACAACCCTTATGAACAGATACACAGCACACGACAAGAAAGTAAAAATCCTGGCAACCCTGGGCCCGGCTATTCAGTCCGAGAAGGACGTGCGTGATCTGGTCATAAACGGCGCCAACCTGTTCCGCCTGAACTTCAGCCACGGCGAGCATCAGGACCACGCCGAGCGCCTGAACTGGATTCGCAACATCGAACAGGAGCTGGATACCTCAATCGGTGTATTGATGGACCTGCAGGGCCCCAAGCTGCGCATCGGCACTTTTGCCAACGGCCCAGTTACCCTGAAAGATGGCCAGGCGTTCCAACTGGACCTGGATAGCACACCCGGCAACGACAGCCGCGTAAACTTGCCTCACCCAGAGATCATTGCAGCGCTGGAGGAAGGGATGGACCTGCTGCTGGACGACGGCAAGATCCGCCTGCGTGTAACCGCCACCAACGGCGATAAGATCCAAACCCAAGTTGTGGTTGGCGGTGAACTCTCCGAGCGTAAAGGGGTAAACGTGCCGGAAGCGGTGCTCGACCTGAGCCCGCTCACCGAAAAAGACCGCCGCGATCTGGCCTTTGGCCTGGAACTGGGCGTGGATTGGGTGGCGCTCTCGTTTGTACAGCGCCCGGAAGATATCCGCGAAGCCCGCGAGCTGATCCAGGGCAAAGCCTGCCTGATGGCCAAGATCGAAAAGCCGTCCGCCGTTGAACATCTGGAAGAGATCGTAGAACTGAGCGACGCCATCATGGTCGCCCGCGGTGACCTGGGTGTAGAGCTCCCGGCAGAGACCATTCCGGCCATCCAGAAACGGATCATCAAAACCTGCCGCCAACATGGTCGCCCGGTAGTTGTTGCTACGCAGATGCTGGAGTCGATGCGCTTCACCCCTGCCCCAACCCGCGCAGAGGTAACCGACGTAGCCAATGCCGTATACGAAGGTGCAGATGCGGTAATGCTTTCAGCGGAAACCGCGTCCGGTGCCTACCCGGTTGAGTCGGTAACCATGATGAGCAAGATTATCCGCAACATCGAAGCTGATCCAAGCTATCAGGCTCATCTGGATGTAAACCGCCCACAGCCTAACGCCACGGTTGAGGATGCAATCAGCTGCGCGATCCGTCGAGTAAGCAAGATTCTGGATGTAGCGGTACTGATCAACTTCACCAACTCCGGTGAAACCGGCATGCGCGCTGCACGTGAACGCCCTAAGGCACCGCTCCTCAACCTGACACCCAACCTCTGTACCGCACGCAAGCTGACATTGGTTTGGGGTGTAAACACCGTAGTTCGCCCCGAGTTTGCCAAGCCGATCGAGATTACCCCAACCGCGTTGGAGGAAGCTAAGCGCCTGGGTATGGCAAGCGCTGGCGACATGGTGGTGATCACCGCGGGTATCCCGTTTGGCGAACCTGGCAGCACCAACGTACTGCGAATCGAGACCGTACAGTGACCGACTCGTCCAGTCTTCCAGAACACGGCTCTACGGCTCTGAGCCCCCTGTGAAGCATCACCTCTCCTTTAGGCTTCAAGCACCGTCTTGAAGCCTTTTTTTAGGTTCATCGTCAGATAGCGTGGGACCGAGAAAGCGCCTCGATTGTAGGTTGGCCTTCGCAACGCGAAGCCCAACAAATAGGAGGCAATATTGAGTCGACTTGTTGGGCATCGCTCCGCGATGGCCAACCTACGCTTTTAAACCCTAAACGCCCGCACAGGAGGGCACACCATTAGGAACGGAGGCAAATAGAAATGAATCGATAGCGTGATACCCAGAGAACGTACCAAGCCATAGCCCAAACAATAAAAAAGACTGCTCCTCAGACCAGCGTCCTGAGCGGGCAATCAACCTATGACATTCCCGGAGCTCTCGATGCTGCAGTTAAACATACGTCAAAAAGTGGTTCTGACCACCGTTGCTGCCGTGGTAGCGGCGATAGCAATCATTAGCGTATTTTCATTAAACTCGAGCCGCGACATCATTCTGGAAGGAACAATTGACAGGGAGTTGCCCGCCATCCTCGGCGAGGTCGCCAACGATATCGACGCCCAACTGATCAGGCCGATCACCATCGCCAAGGCGATGGCCAACAACACCGATTACGCAGAGTATATCCGCCAATCGGAACCACAAGATCGCACCCAGGCCCTGACCCAATATCTGTCACAGATAAACCACGGATTTAATACCTTCACCGCCTTCTTGGTTTCCGCGAAAAGCGGCAGCTATTACACCCCTGCGGGTCTCTTTAAAACCGTCTCCCCTCAGGATGAGAATGACCGCTGGTTTTATGATTTCATCAACAGCGGCAAAGCCTTCGACCTCAGCCTCGACATCGACGAACAAAGCGACGTCCCTACCCTGTTCATCAACTACCGGATGCAGCAAAACGGCGAAACCCTAGCCGTTACCGGCGTAGGCCTCACCCTGGAATCCATGGCCAGCACCATTGGCCAGTACAAGATTCGCGAACAAGGCTCCATCTTCCTGGTCGACCAGAACGGCACCATCAAATTACACAAAGACCCATCGTTGGTCGGTAAGCACATCAACATGCTGGGCGACATCGACACAGGGATCCTTCTCAACCAAGCCCCGTTCGCCACCAGTGAATACGACAAAACCCTATTGGCGAGCCGCTACTTGCCGAAGATCGGCTGGTACGTGGTCGCAGAGGTCCCCAGTGCCGAGGTTTTCTCCGCCATCGATAGGGTTACCTGGGTGGCGCTGTGGATGGGTTTGGGTATCGCAGTGCTGTTTACCATCATCAGTGCCTGGATCATCAACCACCTGATTTCACCGTTCAGTCAGGTTGCCGATGTACTTGAAGATATCGGTAAAGGCGGCAGCGACCTGAGCCGTCGTCTGGATATTAGTCGACGCGATGAGACCGGAAAAATCGCGGCGGGATACAACAGTTTTGTTGAGTACATCAGCGAGCTACTGAAGCAGATCTCCCTGACCGGGGATCAGCTCTATAAAGCCATCGAAGCGATTGACGGCCAGGCCAAAGCGATGGAACAGAAGATCGCACAGCAAGCCAACGAGATCGAACAGGTCGCCACTGCCATCCACCAGATGGGGGTGACCGCCGAGGAGATTGCCAACAGCGCCAACCAGGCAGCGGACACTGCTAAGGTTGCAAACAGCGCGGTATCCGAAGGCGGCCAGTCGGTCAACAACACCGTATCCAGCGTCTCAACCATGGCGGAGCACCTGCAGCAAACCAGCGACACGATTAGCCAGCTTGCCGTGGACGCCAGCTCCATTGACAGTGTGTTGGAGGTAATCCGTGGTGTTTCCGAACAGACCAACCTGCTTGCCTTGAACGCTGCCATCGAAGCAGCACGCGCGGGTGAACAGGGTCGTGGTTTCTCGGTGGTTGCCGACGAGGTCCGCGTATTGGCCTCCCGCAGCCACCAATCAACCGAAGAGATTCGTGAGATTATCGAAAAGCTGCAATCCAACACGCAGGATGTGGTGCGTGCCATTGCCAAAAGCACCGACCTGAGTGCAGCAAGCCAGGCCGAAGCTAACAACTCCGGCCACCAGTTGGATAATATCTCGGAGAACATCGCCGCGATGAACGATATGAGCTTGCAGATCGCCTCCGCCACCGGAGAGCAGTCCAGCGTGGTGAGCGGCATCAGTCCACATGTGGTGTCGATTGCCGAGATTTCACGTAACAACAGCGAGACGGTGAAACAGACTTCGTCTGAGTGTGGACAATTGAAGGAGATGGCTTCAGAGCTGAAGGAGCTGGTATCTAAGTTCCGGTTTTAAAATTGGAAAATGTAGGTTAGCCATCACAAAGCAATGCCTAACGTGTTGGGCACCGCGATGCGGTGGCCAACCTACTACATCCATCGTTAATCCCATCACACTGATTTCCACGCTCTGCTTGGGAATCAGACCTCGCGGTACTCTGTAGGGCAGCGTTCACGCTGCCGGCAGCTTAAAAGCTGCCCTACAGAGATATCCCGAAATTAAGCCATTAAAAAACCGGCTCCGACAAAGCGCCTAAAAGCTCTGCCGGGGGCCGGTTTCTGTAGATCCGACTTAAGCTAACGCGTTTCTTACTCGAAACGGCCCAGCTCAGCCATTTTCTCTGCAACAGCCGCAAACGCAGTAGACTGAAGGTTACTCTACAGGACGATCCCACATACCTTCGAACTCGTTCCCACACCTCCGCGTGGGAAATCAGACCTCGCGGTACTTTGTAGGGCAGCTTTTAAGCTGCCGGCAGCGTGAACGCTGCCCTACAGGGGCATCCCGAAATTAAGCCATTAAAAAACCAGCCCCGACAAAGCGCCTAAAAGCTCCGCCGGGGCCGGTTTCTGTAGATCCGACTTAAGCTAAAGCGTTTCTTACTCGAAACGGCCCAGCTCAGCCATTTTCTCTGCAACAGCCGCAAACTCAGGCTTGTGTTCCAGGATCTCTTCCTTGGTCAGACCGTCCAACTCGTGCGGGAACACCAGCCATTCGTTGGTCTCGTGCACGTAGTAGTCAGGCACATTACCGGTCTTGTTGTTCGCAGGCTTGTAGTAAGGCGTTGCGATACGGATTTCCGGGGTGTTTTTCTTACACGCTTTTTTCAGATCAACGATGGTCTGCTGGATGCTCAGACCTGAGTCGTGAACATCATCAACGATCAGCAGGGAATCTTCAGACTCCAGACGTTTGATCAGGTAGGTCAGGCCGTGAACTTTAACGTGACGGCTACGCTCACCGATGCCGGTGTAAGAGGATGTACGGATCGCGATGTGGTCAGCCTCTACACCCAGACAATCCAGCACTTCCTGTACAGAGATACCTACCGGTGCGCCACCACGCCATACGCCGACGATGTAGTCTGGGCGGAAACCACTTTCAAATACCTGTAACGCCATCTGGGTAGAGTCTTCCAGAAGTTGCTGGGCGCTGATATAAACTTTTTCCATACGGATCCTATTACTTGTGAAATCAAAATCGGGGCCTCACCACCTGTTATACAGGTACTGATTCCGCTCCAGACGGGGTGCTGCCAAAGCTGAAGTAACCGCCGATCTTTCGTTGTATACAGTTCTGAAAAATTAATCGGCCATTATACACAGGAATCCCTCCCTGCAGATACCTCCCGCCGGTCCACTTTTGTTTTTTACAGCCGACGTTGATGTATATCTTGTATCGGGATTTTTTTGCCCTTGAGGGCTGTGCTCAGATATAAAGAAAGCAGCCGGAAGGCTGCTTAATATGAGTCAAAAGGTGTAGCCAGTGGACCTCTCCAATCCCATACTCAGCACCGACCAAAACCACCACTCATGCTCTGATCAGGCCAAACAGATCCACTGGCCACAACGCCTTAAAAACTTAGAAGTGCCACTTCACCAGCAGTGATGGGTTACGCTCATCTACACCAGAAATACCAAATTTGTTATTCCAGTAAGCGTATTCAAGACCAACGTACACAGGTGACTTGGTACCCATCAGCTTGCCTGCATTCCACTTCAGCTGGGAGGTAAAGTTCATCTCCGACGCGAGGTTTGTTTCGGCGGTGCTCCAATCCAGGAAACCGTCGTACAGGAATTCGGCAGAACCGACTTTGAATGGCAAGCCCCAGGTCAGGGTCAGCTGATCGTTATCAGGATCAGTGTCATTGCTCACGTGGTAGATGTTGGCGTTGAAGTACTGGAAGCCCGGTACGTCCAGGCTCACACCCACACCCGCCAGATAGTTGTCAAAGCTTTCACCGCTCTCCCAGGTACCGGCCAGGTATACGTCTTTAACAGGACCAAAAGATAGATCGCTACCGGTCAGGTACCCCAGACTCAGACGTGGCGCAAACTCAAAGTAGGTTTCGGTATCACCGTTATCGGACTTCAGACGGTCCATGAAGAAGAAGGTGTCGCCCCAGTTATGGCCACTGGCATGCTCGACGGTCACTACCTGTCGATCAGAATCACCCACTTCGTAGTCGCTGCCCTTCAGGTAACTCAGGCTGAAATCACTCCAGAACTGCTCCGCTTGTGCAGATGTGGAGATTATGGTGCCTGCCAGAGCCAGAGCGGCTGTCGCTTTAAACTTCATGCTTACTTCCTTCGGTTTTTATTTTTTTCTGCTGGTTACGAATGTTGTTCGTCGAACCACGTGAGACCCGTTTCCGGGAAGCCGTGCCAAACTCACTGCGGCTCGAACAGTACTCACGATAACGACACGAAACCACATCGTCCACAATTACTGATTTATTTTGTATACAATTATTACCGCATTGTGAACGCTGCTTTACAGCACCAGCATTGGTGATTAACCCGAAGTATAGGATAGAGATAAAATCCGTAAGATAACGGTATAAAAGAAATAAACAGAACGGCGAAAAACACTAACCGAGTTAAAGATCCAGCAGCGGCAGCAGATCCTGAGGGCTTGCGATATGAAAGTCACTCTCCGCGCCTACCAGCTCCTGATGGTCGCCGTAGCCCCAATGTACGGCAACGGAACGACTGTTCGTGGCCTTTGCTGCATGGATATCACTGGCACGATCGCCAATAACCCAGTTGCGTTCACTCTGGTGTGATGCGTCGGCCAGGATACTGAGCAGATGGGAAGATTTATCGCTTTTCACGCCCTGGTCTTCACTGCCATGAATAGAGGAGAAGTAAGCAGCAAGACCGGCATGTTCCAGCAGCCATTCCGCCTGTTGTTGAGGTTTGGCGGTAAGCACACGAAGCCCTACTGCCCTCTCGTTCAACTGGGTCAGCTGCTGCAGCAACTCCAGAACGCCGGAATAGATCGTGTAGTTGAAGATGCCCTTATCAAGGTAATGCGCCCGAAAGAGGCTAACCGCTTCAGCGATGCGGGCTTTGTCCTTGGTATTCAGCATCCAGGCAAAACTCACCCGAAGTGGCGGACCAAAACATTGCTGCAGTTGCTGATCACTGACATCTGGCTGGCCGAGTTCAGACAACGCAGCACGGATGGACTCGGCAATACCGGCCTGGGTATCCAGCAATGTGCCATCAAGATCAAAAAAGAGTGTGGTCATCGACTGCGCCTTAAGATGCTAAACCGGTCTGCGAAGGTGAATCGCCAGCAATTTTAACCCAAAGGTCAGGTTATTTCACAACCCGTATCAGGCAGCTCCCACATATTCGGAGATCATCTCACTGAACTTGCGGGTTTCAGCGTAGTGACTGATGAGATCCTTACCGCTTCGTCCTGGCTGCAGGTTCACATCGTTGGAATAAAGCTGCACCAGCGATTGATACACCGCTTTCACTGCGTCTTCGTATGCCTGGTGCCCCGAGAAACGAATACGTACGTTTTGCGCAGCCATGGAGTCCGGAGCCCCCAGATCCACTTCGCCATAACTGATCAGCATCAGTGGCAGATCGGTCACTTCCGACAGCAGCGCGAGTTTCTCTTTCTCTTTCAGGCCAAAGATGCAGATGCCGTCGATCCCCAGCTGGCTGTAGGCTTTAACTCGCTCTATCAGTTGATCCAGAGATTGCTGTTCCAGTGCATGGGTGCGGGCAAAGATGGCAAATTCAGGATCGGTTCGTGCTTTGAGCGCTGCGCGCAGTTTGTCTTTAGCTTCGGCAATAGAAGTCAGGCTCATCGGCGGCTGGCTGTGGGGACGCGGCAGTACCGTGTCTTCCAGGGTAATCATCGCAGTACCGGCGTGCTCCAGATCCGCCACGGTACGCATTACATTGAGCGAATTGCCGTAACCGCTGTCGCCGTCAACTACGACCGGTAGGTTGGCCGCGCTGCACACACGTCTCGCCTGGGCGGTCAGTTCACTCAGCGTTAGCAAAGAGATATCCGGTGCGCCCAGGTTCATCAGTGATGCCACCGATCCACCCAGAATACCTACCTTAAAGCCGATATCGTTTGCCATCCGGATCGACAACGGGTCGAACACGGAGGCGCAAGTTACACACTGCTCGTTTTCCAGCAGCTGTCTCATCCGTTTTCTGGAGATGTTGTTCATGTCGAAATACCTAATCACCGCAGTTGTCGGCAAGAATAAAAAATCCCCCTCTCCAAACTGGAAAAGGGGGGAGGCGCTACACATGTTATGACCGTAGCAAGGGGGATATACCGACGGTGAGCCGTGGTATGGATGATCCCAGGGGAGCTGCGTAACAGCTCAGTTTCTGACAACAAGGTATCAAGCGATTGGAATAGCTATCTGCGTTGTTATTACGGCGTTAAAAATCGACTCAAAATGCTCATTTATGACCTATAAACTGCGCTTTTTCGTCGATTTTTGCCTTGTACAAACGGCCTCGAAAACGCTTTCCAACAGCCTGATGAAGCACTAAAGCTCGATGAAAGTCACCTTGCCCTGCTCTTCAGCAAGACGCGCTGCCGCAGACGCCACCGCCAGGTCCTGCAGACCTACACCGGTACCATCAAACAGGGTGATTTCATCATCGGAGCTGCGTCCGGCATGGACACCATTGATCACGTCCCCCACCGGGGTGATGTCATCAACATTCAGTGCACCGGAGGCAACAGCATGCTGTGCTTCACCGATGCTAATAGACTGTGCAACTTCGTCGGTAAACACGGTCGCCGCCGCCAGCAGCTCAGGATCCACTTCCTGCTTGCCTTTGGTGTCGGTACCCATGCAGGCGATGTGTGTACCCGGCTTCACCCAGTCTTTCATCATCAGCGGCTCGAATGCAGAGGTGATGGTGATGATCACATCAGCCTGTGCACCCAGCGTTTGCTGATCCACCGCTTCAAAAGGCAGGCCCAGCTCAGCCGCCACTTCAGCCAGACGTGGCAGGTATTCCGGATGCGGGTTCCAAGCCACGACTTTTTCGAAGTCACGCTGCTCAACCGCTGCACGCAGCTGGAAGGTAGACTGGTGACCGGCACCCACCATACCCAGCACTTTGGAGTCTTTACGTGCCAAGTGAGCGATGGATACCGCAGAGGATGCCGCAGTACGTACCGCCGTCAGGTAGTTACCACCGACGATGGATTTCAGCTTACCGGTGTCCGGATCAAACAGGATCACGGTGGACTGGTGGTTGGTCAGGTTCTTATCAACGTTACCCGGCCAGTAACCACCGGATTTCACACCCAGCACCATACCCACGCGGTCAAAACCGGACTTGAAACCGTACAACGCATCGGCATGACCGATCGCTTCACGCACTACAGGGAAGTTGTAGGCATCGCCTTTGGCCATCGCGGCAAATACGCTTTCTACTGCGGTGAACGCTTCACCGCGACCGACTACGGCTTCACACACCGCTTCGGAAATAATTGAGACGCCTGTACCGGCTCCGTTTAACGGGTTCGCCATAGACTTTCTCCTAGATATTTTTGAGGTGCCACCCCAAGGGGAGTTTGGGGCGGCTAACGTTCGAAGGGATTAGTACGCTTTACCGCGTGCGCTTACCGGCCACAGGGTTTCTACCTTGCCGTTACGTACACCTACGTAATAGTCGTGTACGTTACAGGTAGGGTCACAGTGACCCGGAACCAGCTTCAGTTTCTGGTTCACTTTCAGCGCACCGTTTGGATCGGCGATCACACCGTGCTCGTCGGAGCACTTGATGTATTCCACATCGTCACGACCAAATACGTATGGCAGACCACTGTCCACAGACTGAGCTTTCAGACCTGCATCACAGATCGCTTTATCTGCTTTGGCGTGGCTCATGATGGTGGTCAGGATGAACAGGGAGTTTTCAAACTCGGAGATTCGCTCGCCGTTCTCGTCATGGATGGTCTGGTAATCCGCATCCATGAACGCGTAGGAACCACACTGCAGTTCGTTGTACACGCCGGAGTTACCTTCGAAGTAGTAAGAACCGGTACCGCCGCCACCAACGATGTCGCACTCCAGGCCTTCCTCTTTCAGCATGTTTACGGAACGAGCCACCATCTCAACAGCGATATCGATCTTCTCTTTACGCTCGTTGTAGTTCTGCATGTGCTGCATCGCACCCTGGTATGCCTGGATACCGGAGAACTTCAGGCCTTCAGCCGCGTCGATCGCCTTAGCGATGTCCACTACCGGCTGCCCCGCTTCCACACCACAACGACCTGCGCCGCAGTCGATCTCAACCAGACACTCGATCTGAGTACCGTGTTTCTGCGCAGCTGCAGACAGCTCCGCTACGTTTTCGATGTCATCTACACAGCAGATGGTGCGAGCGCCCAGTTTTGGCAGCTGCGCCATTCGGTCGATCTTCGCAGGATCACGTACCTGGTTGGATACCAGCACGTCTTTGATGCCACCGCGGGCGAATACTTCCGCTTCAGATACTTTCTGGCAGCATACACCACAGCTGTCACCCAGCTTTTCCTGCAGCAGTGCGATATCAACAGATTTGTGCATCTTGCCGTGTACACGGTGACGAACACCCATCTCTTTGGCGTACTGGCCCATGGTGCGAATGTTCTTTTCCAGC
Organism: Pontibacterium granulatum; assembly: GCF_029961155.1. Classification (GTDB taxonomy): domain Bacteria; phylum Pseudomonadota; class Gammaproteobacteria; order Pseudomonadales; family Balneatricaceae; genus Pontibacterium; species Pontibacterium granulatum. The sequence goes on from NZ_JASBRH010000009.1 coordinate 160,502, forward strand.
GCGTCCAGGTCTACAACCAGGCAAGGTGTCTGGATATCAGCTTCATCCATTCCTGGTACCGCCGGCACGTCGTAACCCACTTCCAGGTTCTTAGGATCATTCAATGCAGTCATTTTTATTCTCCTGTTTCAGATCAATTGTTGAGCCACGGAAGTTTGTCGAGATCGACATTGCCTCCGGTGAGGATTACCCCGACACGCTTGCCTTTGAAGATTTCAGGGTTCTTCAGGATCGTCGCCAGCGGTACCGCGCTGCTTGGCTCTACGACGATCTTCATGTGTTTCCAGATCAGCTTCATCGCGTCGATGATCTCCTCCTCCGTCGCGGTGAGGATGTCGGTGACGTGATTGCTGACGAAGTGCCAGGTCAGGTCTTTCAACGGCACTTTCAGGCCGTCGGCTACGGTGTTTGGCGCATCATCGGCGATGATGTGGCCGGCACGGAAAGAGCGCGCCGCATCATCGGCATTCAGAGGCTCTGCCGCGTAAATTTTGATCTCCGGTGCAATGTTGGACAGGGTCAGGCAGGTACCAGACACCATGCCGCCGCCACCGATCGGTGCGATCACTGCATCCAGATTCTCCACCTGGCTGACCAGCTCTTTAGAGCAAGTCGCCTGGCCCGCGATTACGCGCGGATCGTTGTATGGGTGTACGAAGTCAGCACCGGATTCCGCGACCACTTCGGCAAACACCGCTTCACGGGAGCTGGTTGAAGGCTCACACTCAACGATGGTGCCGCCGTAACCCACGACCGCATCTTTCTTCGCCTGCGGTGCGGTACGTGGCATTACCACGGTTACCGGGATACCACGCTGGCCTGCCGCGTAGGACAGAGACAGCGCGTGGTTACCGGAAGAGTGTGTTGCCACACCCTTCTTTGCTTCCTCTTCAGTCAGGCCAAAGACCGCGTTGGACGCGCCGCGTACCTTGAACGCAGCGGCCTTCTGGAAGTTCTCACACTTGAAGAACAGTTCCGCGCCGGTCAGCTCGTTCAGCAGGCGCGATGTCAGCACCGGCGTTTCATAGATGTAAGGCTTGATACGCTCGTGCGCTGCCAGAACATCGTCGTAGGTCGGAATGATCATGGTCTGTTCAGTCGAACTGCTCATGAGTTACCTCTTCTATTCGGTTGTAGGTTTGCCGGATTTACACGTCCACTTTCTTCGTGGTCTTGCGGTAGTATTCCTGTGCCGCGGCCACACCGGAGCCCAGTTCAATTGGGTAGTTCAGGTCGGCCATCGCCATTTCGATGGTCGCCAGGCCGGACAGCACCATTACGTCGGTCAGAGAACCCAGGTGACCGATGCGGAACGCTTTGCCGTTCATCTCACCCAGACCGATACCGAAGGACACGCCGTAGGCGCTGAACGCGTGGTCAGTCAGTTGGTTGCTATCGAAACCTTCAGGTACGTAGATCGCACTTACCGTGTCGGAGTACAGCTCTGGAGACTGGGCACACAGCTTCAGGCCCCAGGCTTCAACAGCCTTACGTACACCTTCCGCCAGACGGTGGTGACGGGCGTAAACGTTTTCCAGACCTTCTTCAAACAGCATCTCCAGACTCTCTTTCAGGCCATAGATCAGCTGGTTTGGTGGGGTGTATGGGAAACCACCCGCATTGTTCGCGTTCATCATGTCGCGGAAGTCGAAGAAGGTACGCGGCAGCTGTGCTGTTTCCATCGCAGCCAGTGCTTTCGGGCTTGCCGCCAGGATCGCCATACCGGTGGTCAGCATGAAACCTTTCTGCGAACCGGAAATTGCGATATCTACACCCCAGGCATCCATCTCAAACGGCATAGACGCCAGTGAGCTTACGCAGTCCACAAACATCATCGCCGGGTGGTTAGCCGCATCCATCGCACCACGTACGGCAGCAATGTCACTGCGTACACCGGTTGCGGTTTCGTTGTGAGTTACCAGTACAACTTTGATCTCGTGGGCATCGTCCGCTTTCAGACGCTCTTCAAACAGGCCCGCTGGCGCACCGCTACCCCAAGGGCATTCGATGATCTCTACATCCAGACCGTGACGCTGACACAGGTCGATCCAACGGTGAGAGAACATGCCGTAGCGTGCGATCAGCACCTTGTCACCTGGAGACAGGGTGTTGGTAATCGCCGCTTCCCAACCACCGGTACCGGTTGATGGGAAAGTGATGATTTCACCCGCTTCAGTACCAAAGATTCGCTTACAGTCACGCAGTACAGGCGCAAGTGTTTCGACAAAATCCGGTGAACGGTGATCGCGAGTCTGGACATGCATCGCATTACGCAAGCGGTCAGGGATATTGGTTGGGCCTGGAATAAAGACCGGATTTTGATCAGACATAGGGGTCCACTCCGTAAAGTCAGTACTTATTAGTTAGGGATGCTTTGCCGCACCAACGCTTTAGATACAGAGGCAACAATCCAAAACACTGAAGCCAAACTTTTGTATACAATTTGCCGTGCAAGCAACTTGATTCACACCTTAAACCCGGCGACCCAGTCTCGCAATATGCAACGATTTCACATTATGAAAGCTTGACCCGAAAGACAAAAAATACACACAAGCACCTGTTTTTATTAACTTTGTTTTTTAAAATTTTTTATCATGACCATCTTTCATAATGTGAAAGGCCATTTCATATTCATAAATTTGTATTTTTTGTATACGATTTATCAGAACACAAAGAACAATCAACGCAGGTTAACGGTATGACTACAGCCAGCTCAAAATCTGAATCGCGTATACAAGTTATTGATCGGGCAGCCCTTCTGCTGGATGCGATCTCTCGTTACTCCACCCCGGTGAAGCTGAAAGTGCTGAGCGCCGAGACCAACTTGCACCCGTCAACTGCCCACCGCATCCTCGGCTCACTGATCAACAACCGCTTTGTGGATCGGGACCAGAACGGCGAGTACCGCCTGGGACAGCGCTTGTTGCAACTGAGCAGCCGCCTGCATACCGATGTGGATCTGCGCGCCCTGGCCCTGCCCTACATGGAGCAGCTGCGGGATAAACTGGGGGAAACAGTGAACCTGACGATTCGGGAAGGTGATGTGGTGATCTACTTCGAGAAGGCCACCCCCAACCGCATGATGCATGTGCAGCAGATCATCGGCAGCCGTGCACCGCTGCACGTAACCGCGATTGGTAAACTGATGCTGGGTGTGGGTGGCGAGGACGAAATCCGCAGCTATGCAGAGCGCACCAATCTGCCTGCATACACGCGCAACACGTTGTCCTCTTTGCCCGATCTGATTAATGAATGTGCCACCAGCGCAGAACGACGTTACGCACTAGACAACGAAGAAGCAGAGATTGGTGTAGGTTGCATCGGCGTATTGCTGTACGACCGCAACGGCGTGCCAACCGCCGGCCTCTCAGTTTCAGCACCGATAGAACGACGCAAACATGAATGGGTCGAGGATCTGATTGCTGCGGGCGATGCAATCTCCGAGCAGCTGGGCTACGTGCCTGTTACTCAGGGCGCGGCGTAAACGAGGCTTATAGGTAGTACATACAAAAGCGATCAGAATTCGCGGATACAACTAATCGTTGCATATACTTAATCGGGTAAGGCTTTGAATTCCATTGACTCCAAGAAAGGAATCTCATTATGGAAAGACCGACCCTACCCTTCCCCAAAGTCATGCTCTTTGACTGGCATGGCACTCTGGTAAACACCCACGAAGCGATGTACCTGGCGGTCGAGGAGATGCTGGCTCAGCTCGACGAACTGGACCTCATCCGCCACCTTCGCCCCGAAGCGGAAGCGAAAACCGAGGAGGATGAAAAACTCCTGCGTTATATCCGCATCTTCCGCCACTTGCATCCACGGGTGCTGGCGGAACAACGCATCTCCCGTACCGATATCTTTGATGCACTGTTTGGCGAGAATGAAGAAGCCAATGCCATCGCTCACCACGCCTACAATGAGTGCTACCGGAACCACTACGGCAAGGTCTATCCATTTCAGGATGGCGTGTACGACTACCTCTGCTACCTGAAGAAACTCGGCATCAAGATCGGCGTGATGACCAACCGCAGCCGGGAATACCTCGCCCATGAGCTTGCCCACGTAGAGAAAGGACGCTGGAAGGATCTGTTTGATATCAGCTTGTGCGGCAACGAAGCGCGACGCTATAAACCCGCGCCCGACCCTCTGCTGGAAGCCACCGAAGCCCTGGGCGAAGTCGCGGACGGCAGCGTATGGTATGTGGGCGACAGCCTGACGGACATGATCACCGCCAGCAAAGCGGGTATCTCTGCGGTCTTCTACAACGGCGCGCTGTGGGATCAGGCCTGGTTTGATTACACCTTCTCCGTCGTTGATCACAACGAACACCAGCCTGACGTGATCGTTCACAGCTTTGATCAGCTGATCGATCAGGTGGAAGCCGCAGCAGGACCAAACGATATCGCACCTGCCACCAAGCAGATGCGCCCACAGCAGCTGCCACCGCTGCAACCGCCACCACCACGACAGGAGCCGGACTGGCACCCTGCATTGGCCAAACTGACATACCCAAAAGTTGTGCTGTTCGACTGGCACGCCACGCTGGTGGACACCCTGGATGCGATGTACCACGCAGTGGACGACATGCTGAAAGAGCTGCGTGAGATGGGCCTGCTGGATCACCTGGTAGCGCCTGAGCACTGCAAATCACCGGACGATATGAAACTGGTCGAGTACGTGCGCAACAACCTGGCCCTGCATCCCAAGATCAAGCTGGACCGTAAGATCTCCCGCACCGATATCTTCGAAATCCTCTTCGCGGAAAACCAGGTCGCCAAACAGCTGGCGCACAAGGGATTTACCAAGCACTATCGCAAATACTACGGCACCGCCCTGCCGTTTGAACCTAAGGTGAAACAGGTGCTGGAAGGCCTGCGTGGTTTGGGCATCACCGTGGGCGTAATCACCAACCGCGACCGCGAGTTTTTTGTCCACGAACTCAATACCATCGACGGTACCGGCTGGGCAGACTTGTTCGATACCGAAGTCTGCGGCGACGACACCGTAAAACGTAAACCGCATGCCGATCAGGTGTTCAAGGCAGCCGATAACCTGAACATCGAGATTGGCACCGACGTTTGGTATGTCGGCGACAGCACCACCGATGTCATTGCTGCAAAAACGGCGGGCATCACCAGTGTGTTCTTCAACGGCGCACTCTGGGACCAACCCTGGCTGAACAAGATCTTCCCAGGCAACGAACGTTATCCGCATAAACCGGATGTGGTGGTAAACGACTTTTCGGAGTTTTGGGCGATGATGCTCAGCTGCCGACGTCAACACATGAAAACCGCAGGCCAGACGACAAAGGTACTGTAAATCACATAGGCTAGAACAACGTACCAAGACCGCACCAACCCGCGTGCAGCCTGTCTAACCAGAGAGTTAGACAGGTACTGACATGTTCGACTACATCACGTTCACAGCCCCTGCAGGCTGGCTGCTGTTGATCAGCCTGTGTACGGCGGGCATCTTCCATATCCTTACGCTCTATCTGGAGTTCAAGATAGACGAGGCGATAAACACCGCGCGCTCCGAAGTCCATCACGTTGATACCACCCACATCGCGGTGAAAGAGCGCGAGCAGCTGGAGATTTGCAGGTCCGCCCGCAAGGTGTGCCTCTACATCACCCCACTGCTTTTGGCGGCTTGGCTGGTGGGCTTAGGCAGGCCCTAATTCACAACCGCGTGACCAAGAGATCCAGCTGACCGACATCAATATTTAACAATGCCCTTTATTGGAGTTGCCAGAAATTGACTAAGATTCATACAGATAACGTATCAAACTGAAATGTCACACTGATAGCAGGAGTTTCCATGTTAGGCGAAGATCACTCTCTCATTAACGAGTTTCCTGAGTATCGGGAAACTATCGACCATTTAACCCAGAACGATCAGGCATTTGCGGACGATGCCAAGCGCTACAACAGCCTGGACAACGAGATTCGCGAGCTGGAGCTGAACAGCTCTCCCATTGACGACCAGGCAATGCATCAACTGAAACACGACAGATCCGAATTGAAGGATTCACTGTATCAGCGGCTTGTAGACGCGAAGAGCGACGTTTCTTAAGATTTAACAGGCAGGCTTCGGGCGGGACGCGGTTTGCCTGACAGTTAGGCAGTGAGGGGAATATTCGTCGTTATACTCCTTCCCCTTCGAAGTCCGCGGCGAAGTTTCCTTTGCTGTCTCATAATCACCCGGTTTCATCACTTGGGCATTCCAATCCCAAGGCAGTGCCGCTCACCTTCAAACGAAGATGCTAAGCAATCGACCTGTTTTTGATCTCCCTCCCCCATATCCGGCATTCCACGCCACAATGCTCTAATCTGATGCATGGAGGTCCTCCTATGCCTGTGACCTTCCCCCTATGCACGATCGATCTTTCTGAAGGAGCCTTCCATGACAACAGATGTCGAGATAGCACAGCAATTCAAACCGCGCCCCATTACTGAGATCGCCGAACAACTGGGCATCGATGCCGAGTATCTGCATCCCTATGGTCGCGACATAGCCAAAATCGATCTTAGAGCATTACAGCAAAAAAATGGCAGGAAGGGCCGCCTGATACTGGTATCGGCCACCACCCCAACCCCATCCGGCGAAGGCAAGACGACCACCACGATCGGCCTGGGCCAGGCATTTACCCGCCTCAATGAATCAGTCTGCCTGGCACTGCGCGAGCCGTCTCTGGGGCCCTGTCTGGGCATGAAAGGCGGAGCCACCGGCGGCGGTTACAGCCAGATTATGCCGGCAGACCGAATCAACCTGCACTTTACCGGCGATTTTCACGCCATCACCAGTGCCAACAACCTACTCTCCGCCACCATCGACAACCATTTTTTTCATGGCAATAAGCTGGGTATCGACCCACGCCAGATCGCCTGGCGCCGGGTGATGGACATGAACGACCGCAGCCTGCGTAAGATCGTGCTGGGATTGGGGGGCAAGAACCAGGGGATTCCCAGAGAGGGCGGCTTCGATATCACCGCCGCCTCGGAGGTGATGGCGATGCTCTGCCTGGCCGACGATGCGGAAGACCTGAAGCGCCGACTGGACCGCATCCTGATCGGGTACAGCTACGAAAACCAGCCGATCTATGCTGAACAACTGGAGATCACCGGTGCAATGATGGCGCTGTTGCGCGATGCCATGCAACCCAACCTGGTACAAAGCTTTGAGGGCACCCCGGCCCTGGTTCACGGCGGGCCATTTGCCAACATAGCCCACGGCTGTAACAGCGTCATCGCCACCCGCATGGCAATGAATTATGCGGATTGGGCAATCACCGAAGCGGGCTTTGGTTTTGACCTGGGCGCTGAGAAGTTCTTTGATATCAAATGCCGGATCGCGGGGCTTGACCCGGATGCGGTGGTACTGGTTACCACTGTACGGGCCCTGAAAATGCACGGCGGCAAACCAAAGCATGAGCTCGAAACAGAGGATCTGGTCGCCCTGCGGGAGGGACTGGGAAACCTGGACAAACATATTGAAAGCGTTGAATTGTTTAATAAACACCCGGTGGTGGCACTGAACCGCTTTGCCAGCGACACTGACGCCGAGGTAGCGCTGATCAGGGCACGCTGCACCGAGCTGGGTGTCTCCTTTGCCGAAACCACGCACCATGCCAATGGCGGCGAAGGCGCCCTGGAACTGGCTAAAGCGGTCATGGCATCGGTGGAGAAAAACCGTCCCTTCGAACCGCTGTATGCTCTTGAACTACCGGTTGTAGATAAGGTGCGAGCGGTGTGCAAGGCGATGTATGGCGCCGACGACGTGGCCTTTACCAAGGATGCCGAGCGGGACCTGAAACATGTAGAGCAGCTGGGCCTGACCGGGCTACCGATTTGTGTCGCCAAAGCGCCCAGCTCGCTATCGGACGATCCGACATTGCATGGCAGGCCTCGGGGGTTCGAGGTCACTGTGCGGCAGATTCAGATCAATGCCGGCGCCGGGTTCCTGGTTATTCTGACCGGTGATATTTTACGTATGCCCGGACTCCCCAAACACCCGGCGGCCAATAGGATGAGGCTGCTTGATAATGGCATTATCGAGGGTCTGGGATAGGTTAGCCCCAATGTTGGGCAACGCCGCTTCGCGGGTTGGCCAACCTACAATGCTCACGTAGGTTGGACTTCGCGTCGCGAAGCCCAACAGATCCACTGCTCTGCTCAAGTGAACAGCATTACGCTCACAGCTACGGGGCTTTTATTATTTTTAGCAGCACAAAGCTACACCAACTTACCTGTTTTTGGCCTCGGCCCTCAGGTCCAGCACCCGACCGACAGTACGGTTCCAGTTGGCGGCGCATTCCGGTCCACATCGCGCCGCCCAGCGCGGTAGGATGACATCCATCGCCACGTTGTTACGCACAGCGAGATCTTCGAGCGACGGTTCCACCAGCGTCATATTGCCAACTTCGCCGATCGGGCACGGGCCTTTCGCAAGACATGCCAGGGCCACCGCATCCTCTTGTGCCGTTTCCTGCCACATGTTGTCGGTTAGCTGCGCAATCTCATTTTTGAGCAACGCTTTCTGCTCGTCGTTCAGCAGATTCCACTTGTTCAAATTCATTGCGCCAAATGCCAGCCCCCACCCCACACGCAGGGTGTAACCGTAGGACGCGACCTTGTACAACTTGCCGGTATACGCCGACATAGTGCCGGTGATTGCGCAATCAAAAATCCCCTTTTCCAGCGCTTCAGGCACGTTGTTAAACGATGCACTCACCGGGATCGCCCCCACGCCCTCGACAAAGTCGCCCAAGGTCGTCAGGAATACCCGAATGCGCTTACCTTTGAGGTCTTCGATGCCACGGATCTCGCTGTTACACCAGATCATCTGGCTGGGAAACGGATAGAGCATCATCAGCTTGGCGTTGTATTTCTCGGCAAATGCCAGCTCCAACGTATGGAAATAAGCATTGGCCACCTTCCGCTGTACAGCAATATTCTGTACCAGCGAAGACAGGTCCGCGCCTTCAAAGATTTCACTCTCCGGTGCTACATACCCCGGCAGACCGAAAGCAAAATCGAACACGCCGTTTTTTACCAGGCGCATAATTTCATAGCCGTGTAGGCCCAGCTCGGTGTGTGGTTTTATCTCACCCACGATCTGCCCGCCGGAAACCTCGGCAATGTGCTTGTTCCAGAACGGACCTTCGTGCTTCTGATAGTTGGTAAAATAATCCCAAGTACCGACACCCTTGATAATGATGGTATCGTTCGCCGCGGCAAAACCGCAGGTTGCCAGCAACGCCAGGCCCAGTAGAAACGCCTTTGATACCTGTCTTAACTTCTTCATACACACGGGCTTTTTCACATCCTCTGGAAGCTTGGGAAAGCGGCTAATCTGAATAGCCATTCATATTCTTATTTACTATAACCTGCCCGAACGGCTTATGCAGGTAGGTAATAAAACTGGCCGTTTACGTTTCGCGTTTGCTTAAATTCTATTTAAGCTATGAAATAAATAGTATTCAGTTCTAAGAACCTTCGAGTTTGTAGGTTCCCTAACAGATCAAGGCACCGTTAACAGATGAAACATCGGCAAAAGCTTGGAATACGAGGACGTTTTTTCTTGGCGTTCGGTGCGCTCAGTGCCCTTACTCTGCTGGCCAGCATTATCAGTTGGGTCTCCTATAACCGCCTTGGCAACGAGCTGAACCAAGTGGTTGAGGGAAATATCCAAACCCTCGGTTTGATGGCCAACCTGAAAGAACAAGGTACAAAAATCACCCTGCTCGCCCCTACTCTGCTGGCCGCGGAGGACACCGATCGTCGTCAGAAAATCTGGGAGGAGCTGAAGTTTAACCTCGATACCATCTCTTACCTGCTGCCGGCAATTGCGGGAAGCACTCAAGACCCACACGCTGAAACCGCACTCGCCGCCCAGATCGATATCTTTAAGGCGACCCTGTCCCAGCTGGACAGTAACGTGCTGAAGAAGTTTGAGATCCAGCAACAGAAACAGTCTGAAAACCAACGCCTGCGCTGGATTGCATCCAGCTTTCTGAGCGAGATCGACACCCTGACCGAAAACGCGCAGCGTGATCTCCACAGCTACTATAACCAGGACCTGCCCGACTCATGGATCGTTATCAACAACTACGGCCAGGAAACAACCACCAAGAAAAACGCGGACCTACAGCGCCTGTACCGCATCAAAGCTGACGTGAACCTGCTGGTCAATCTGGTTGACCGGGCGCAGCACCTACCGGACCTGAACTCCCTTATCGCCACGCAGACCCACTCGGATGAGATCACCCAGCGGATCAAGCAGGATATCGAGGCCATCAACACCATGCCGGGGATTCAGGCCCTACGGCAAACCATTGTGAATATCGTGTTCCTCACCCGCGGGGAGAACAACATGTTTTTGATCCGCAGCCGGGAACGCAGCATTTTGCGCTCAGGCGAATTACTGCTGGAGCAGATGCGCCAGGAACTCAACAGCCTAAACGAACTGATTGCGATCCAAACCGCCAAGGCGGAAACAGCAGCCCGCAGTTCTGTTGCCAACGCGGAAGAAACCATTCAAAAAGCGCGATTCTGGATGCTGATGATGGTGGCTGCCAGCTTGCTGTTCTCCATCCTGATCGTCTGGCTTTACGTTGGCCGTTACATGGTGGCCCGAATTACCAGCCTCGACAAAAGCATGCGTTCAATTGCCAACGGCAATCTGGAAGAACAGGTACAGGTTAAGGGCGACGACGAGATCACCACCATGGCCCGATCCCTGATCAGTTTCCGTGATCAGCTGACTACGCTGCAGGAAGAGCTGGTGCAAGCCGGCAAGATGGCGGCCATGGGCCAACTCTCTGCCGGTATCGCCCATGAGATCAACCAGCCACTGTCGGCCATTGGCCACTACTCACATAACGGCGTACGTTTACTGAATGCTGGGCGGATTGAGGACACCGAGAAAAACCTTAACCAGATCTCACATCTGACCAAACGCGCCACCACGATTATCACCCGCCTGAAAGCACTGGCCCGCAACCAGCCGTTAAACCTCACCCCCGTGGACCTGGATCGTGTGATAAACAATGTCCTGCATATGCTTGAAGGTGACGAGATCCGGAAGCAGACAACCATCAATGTGCATTACCAGCACGCAGAGAACCAGGTACAAGCCGACCCGGTACAGCTGGAACAGGTGGTCATGAACCTGGTGACTAATGCCCTTGATGCAGTCCGTGAGCAGGAAGAAAAACTGATCAACATCGAGTGCCTGCACCGCCACGACATGATCGAGATCTATGTGCGCGACAGCGGTCCGGGTATCGATCAGGAGCTGCGCGAACAGATCTTCGAGCCCTTCTTTACCACCAAACGCCGCGGCCAGAGCCTGGGCCTTGGCCTGGCTATCTCCTTCAATATCATCAAGAACTTCGGCGGCAAGCTGACGGTTGATGAAAACGCAGGCGGGGGCGCATCATTTTGTATCCAGTTACCAGAACACCGGAGTAGTAAGTAATGAGTTCAGCCATGGCAAATGGCCAGGTCATCGTCATCGACGATGAGGCGATCGTACGCGAATCGATGACCCAGACACTGGAGCTGGAAGGCTATACCACCAGCGCCTACGAAGACCCGCTCGAAGCGATCAAGCATTGCGCCAGGGACTGGCTTGGCGTGGTGATCTGCGATGTACGCATGGACATCATGAACGGCCTTGAGGTACTGGAGAAGATCCTGGAGATCGACCCGGAGATTCCCGTCATCATGTTCAGTGGCCACTCCGATATCGCCATTGCGATTAAGGCGATCCGTCAGGGGGCATACGACTTCCTGGAGAAAACCGATGATCCCCAGCATCACCTGAACACCGTCGAGCGTGCCTTCAAAAAACGCGAACTGGTACTGGAAAACCGCCGTTTACGCGAAGCGATCAAGGGTCAGGATGAGATCGACAAACGTCTCGTTGGCCAGACCGACGTTATGGTACGTCTTCGCGAAACCGTGCTGCAGCTGGCCCAAGTGGACGTGGACCTGATCATCAACGGGGAAACCGGCACCGGTAAAGAGGTGGTCGCTAAGTGTCTGCACGACTTCAGTTCGCGCAAGGATAAACCCTTTGTGGCCCTGAACTGTGGTGCGGTCACTGAATCGGTAATTGAAAGTGAGCTGTTTGGCCATGAAGCCGGTGCGTTCACCGGCGCCAATAAGAAACGGATTGGCAAGCTGGAATACGCCAGCGGCGGCACGCTGTTCCTTGATGAGATCGAGAGTATGCCAGCCTCCCTGCAGGTGCGCCTGCTCAGGGTATTACAGGAACGCGTCCTGCAACGCCTGGGGGGTAACGCCGATATCAATGTGGATATCCGGGTCGTAGCCGCCTCCAAGGAAGACCTGCGGGAGGCCGCTGACCGAGGCACCTTCCGTGAGGATCTCTATTACCGCCTGAATGTTGCCAGCATCGACCTGCCCAGCCTGAATCAGCGCAAGGACGACATTCCACTGTTGTTCAGCCATTTTGCCGAGCAGGCCTGTCAGCGCTTTAATCGCGAGAGCAAACCGGTTCCTGATCTGCTCCTGCAACAGCTAAGCACGCAATCCTGGCCGGGCAACGTTCGGGAACTGCGCAACGCCGCGGAACGATGGGCATTGGGCCTACCGCTGGACAGCAAACTCAACATCACGGAAGCCCCCAAAGCGGGGAATCTGGACGAGTTGGTGGAGAGTTATGAGCGTGAGATCATCTTTTCCGCACTCAAAGCCAATAACGGCCAGATTGAACAAACCGCCCAGGCGTTGGGCATCCCGCGCAAGAAGCTCTACCTGCGTATGAAGAAATACGACCTGGATCGCAAGGACTTCACCTAAGCGGCAGACCAAAGCAAATGTGTCAAAAGTGACTCAGGCGTTGAAAGTCGCCTGAGTCAAAACCATCCCAAAGCCTTCCAAAAAACCCCACAAAAAAAACATTAAGCTACTGTTTTAAAACACTTTTCCAATCTTGGCCCCCGCCTTGCAGTGCCTGTTACAGCCAATGCCATCGGTAGGGCCTAGGAACCTGCTAACAAGCCCGAAACGACTCGGACTTATTCGCAGGTTCCATAAACAATAAGATTTGGAGAATAAGAATGAAACGTTTTGCCAAACATGCTGCTGTACTGCTGACCTCAATGCTGACGCTGGGCGCCACCAGCAATGCGTTCGCAGAGAAGCGTTGGGATATGCCAACCCCGTACGGCGACGGCACACACCAGACTCAGGTTGCACGCAGCTTTGCTGAAGAAGTAACCACCAAATCCAACGGCAAGCTGACCATCAACATCCACTCCGGCGGTTCCCTGATCAAGCACCCGGAGATCCACCGTGCAGTTAAGAGCCGCCAGGTGCCAATCGGTGAAGTGTTTATCGGTCGCCTGGGTAACCTCGACCCAATCTTCAAGCTGGATAACATCCCGTTCCTGGCTACCGACTTCGACAGTGCGGAAAAACTGTATCAGGCCTCCAAACCGGAGCTGGCTAAAGCACTGGCGAAAGAGAACCTGATCCTGCTGTACACCTCTCCATGGCCAGCACAGGACCTGTACAGCAACAAGGTCGTGAACAGCCTGTCAGATCTGAAAGGCCTGAAGATGCGCTCATACAGCCCAACCACCTCCCGTCTGGCTGACCTGATGGGCACCACACCGGTCAACATCCCGTTCAGCGATGTGGCACAAGCGTTCACTACCAACGCCATCGACGCCATGATCACCTCGCCAAGTACCGGTGTGAATGGTCAGAGCTGGGACTACATCTCCGACTTCACCACCATCCACGCCTGGATTCCGAAGAACATGGTCTTCGCCAACAAGCGCATGTTCGACCGCCTGGATGCAGAAACTCAGCAGGTGATCCTGACTGCGGCCGCCAACGCAGAGAAAAAAGGCTGGGAACTGGGCCGCAAACTGGCGGTAGAGCACACCAACAAGTTGGCTGAGAACGGCATTAAGGTAAGCAAGCCAAGTGATCAGCTGATCGAAGAGCTGGAAGAGATCGGTTCCACCATGGTGAACGAATGGGTAGCCGAAGCGGGCGAATCCGGCCGTACCGTGCTGAAAAACTACCTGGAAATGTAAGACCTCGTCCTGGAGGCGCTTTATTAACCCTCGGTAAGGCGCCTCTCCGAGTAACACATAACACGCTGCATGAATAAATTATAAAAACCGACAAACCCGAGTATTTCGGATGATCAGTCCGACATAACAGCAATTGGAATGTTTGGGTTTCTGGTCAGGCAATCGGGTGAGAATAAAATGCAAACACTTAAACACTACTTTTACTTAGCCTCCGCCGTGTTATCGGGCACCTGCCTGGTTGTGATGACACTGCTGATTTTGGCTCAGATCGCCGCGCGCATGTTTGGCGTCATCATTCCCTCTTCGGAAGACTTCGCAGGCTGGCTCCTTTCAGCCACTATCTTTTTCGGACTGGCGTATACCTTCAACACCGGCAACCATATTCGCGTCACCATTCTGCTCTGTCGCCTGGAAGGCAGGGCGCGCCGCCTGGTTGAATTTTTCAACCTGACTGCAGGCGTCCTGATCAGCGGCTACCTGGCGTACTACACCGCCTTCACCGCGTACGAATCCTACATCTATAACGACGTAACAGACACCTACCTGGCTGTGCCACTGTGGATCGTTCAGTCCCCAATGGCACTTGGCTCACTGTTCCTGCTGATCGCAATCATCGATAGCTACATCGCGGCTCTGCAGGGAGAAAAACCAGGGTTTATCGCCCACGAAGATGCACTTAGCACTGCGGAGTAAATCATGGATATCACAGTAATCGGTTTAATCTTAGTTGTTTGCATGCTGCTGATGCTGACCAGCGGCATCTGGGTGGCACTGACCCTGACCGGCATCTCCATCATTGGTCTGCAGCTGATCGGTAACGACAGCATCGGCCTGTTGCTTGGCACGTCCTCCTGGAGTGCCGTCACCGGCTGGTCACTGACCGCGCTGCCCCTGTTTATCTGGATGGGTGAGATCCTGTTCCGCACCCGTCTCTCACAGGACCTGTTTGAAGGCTTGTCGCCGATGTTGTCCCGCTTCCCGGGCAAGCTGCTGCACGTGAACATCCTCAGCTGCGGCATCTTCGCTGCGGTATCCGGTTCTTCCGCAGCGACCGCCGCAACCATCGGCCGCATGACCCTGCCGGAACTGTCACGCCGTGGCTATAGCGATACGATGTCGATTGGCACCCTGGCGGGCTCCGGTACCTTGGGTTTGCTGATTCCACCGTCCATCATCCTAATTGTTTACGGTGTCTCTGCTGAAGTCTCCATTGCACGCCTGTTCCTGGCCGGTGTACTGCCGGGCCTGGTACTGATTCTGCTGTTTATGGCCTTCACCGCGGGCTGGACGATAATGCAGGGCCGCAAGGGCGAAGTGGCTGACAATGTGCAGTACAGCACCAAAGAAAAGCTTCAGGCGCTGAAAAAGCTGATTCCGATTGTGCTGTTGATCGGCGGCGTGCTGGGCTCGATCTATCAGGGTATCGCCACTCCTACCGAAGCCGCCGCATTTGGTGTTGCAGGTTCATTGTTACTTTCCGCCGTACTGGGCAGCTTCACCTTCAGCGGTTTCATCGACAGTATCGCCGGAGCGGTGAAAAACTCCTGCATGCTGGGCCTGATCCTGGTGGGCGCGCACTTCCTGACGCTGGCGATGGGCTTTATCGGCATTCCAAATGCACTGGCTACATGGATTGCGGATCTGGGCCTGTCACCGATTGAACTGATCATCTACCTGACTGTGTTCTTCGTGATCATGGGTTGTTTCCTGGACGGCATTTCGGTAATCGTGCTGACCACCTCTGTGGTGCTGCCGATGGTGACCCAGGCCAACATCGACCTGCTGTGGTTCGGTATCTTCCTGGTACTGGTGGTCGAGATGTCTCAGATCACCCCACCGGTGGGCTTTAACCTGTTTGTGATCCAGGCATTGACCGGCAAGAACATCCTCTATGTGGCAAAAGCTGCGCTGCCGTTCTTCTTTATGATCGCCATCGCAATTGTGCTGATCACGATCTATCCACAGATCGTGCTGTACCTGCCAACCATGATGACCTCCTAAGCGAGACAGAAGATCAGGTAACACCCGGACGCTAGCCTCTGACCCGGGGCTAGCAAATGGAAACAAAAGACACACCTAGCTAACACCTCACTCGCACCGTTAGCTGATGGATCAACGATTTGGCGACTCTTGCTTCAGCCGGCTCCGGCTGGCTGGGGCACTCTTTTTGCTGTCGCCCATAACCCATAAAGCCCCGAGACCTCTATCAAAATGAGCAATGCGATCACGCTCCAACACTACCAGCAGATCCGCCACGTGGATGAAATCGTCGAAGTTTCCCAGGACAGCTGGTTTGTATACCGCCGATCGATAAAAGCCAATGGCTCCCTGAGCATCACACGACGTGTGGTGTTTTTTGGCAGAAGCGAGGACGAAGTTTCCCGCTGGCTGGAAAACCAAACGACCTCCGCCGCCTACAAATCCTCACGGAACCCTTAGCACACACGCCCCACATGAGCGTCGTATCACACATAGAATAATAAAGGTTCGTCCATGTACGCAGATAAAACACCCACCCAAATTCGTGCACTGATTCGCCAGGGTACATACACCGAAAATACCTCCGGACTCGCCCCCGGTTACGTTCAGGGTAATTTAGCCATCCTGCCCAAAACCTGGGCCGACGACTTTCTTCAGTTTTGCCAGCTTAACCCCAAGCCTTGTCCAATCATTGGCATGTCCAGCCAACCCGGTCAGTTTATGTTGCCGGAACTGGGTGAAGACCTGGATATCCGCCGTGACGTGCCCCGTTACCGAATCTACGAAAACGGTGAGTTAACCCAGGAACTGAACGACGTCGCCGAACGATGGCGTGACGATCTGGTGACCTTTGTTCTGGGCTGCTCCTTCTCGTTTGAAGAAGCACTGCTGGCCGACAGTCTGGAGGTGCGCAACATCACCGAAGGCGTGAACGTACCGATGTACCGTACCAATATTCCGTGCCGTCCTGCCGGTCGTTTCAGCGGCACCACCGTCGTCAGCATGCGCCCGATGAAAGCGGCCGATGCCATCCGTGCCGTACAGATCTGTACCCGCTTCCCTTCCGTTCACGGCGCACCGCTGCACTTGGGCGATCCATCACTGATCGGCATTACAGATATCAACCAACCGGATTTCGGCGATGCGGTGACCATCAAAGAGGATGAGCTACCGGTGTTCTGGGCCTGCGGCGTTACCCCTCAGGTTGCCATCGAACAGGCCAAGCCGCCTTTTTGTATCACCCACAGCCCCGGCTACATGATCGTGACCGATCTGAAAAACAGCCAACTGGCGATTCTGTAATTAGAGGAGATCCCGATGTCTTTACGTTTGAATTGTGATCTGGGTGAAAGCTTTGGTTTCTGGAGCATGGGTCTGGATAAATCGGTTATGCCCCATATCGATCAGGCCAATATAGCCTGTGGCTTCCACGCGGGTGACCCCGTGGTTATGCAGAAAACACTGGCTCTGGCCAAACTAAACAAGGTGACCATTGGCGCTCACCCTGGTTATCCGGACCTTGTTGGTTTCGGCCGCCGCACGCTCAAAGCCAATGCCGAAGAGCTGAAAGCAATGATGCTGTATCAAATCGCAGCACTCGACGGCATGGCCGCATCCTTAGGCATCAAGCTGGAATACGTTAAACCCCACGGCGCGATGTACAACGACATGATGACCGACACAACCATCCGCAAGACGGTGATGGAAGCGATCTCCAGCTACTACCGTCCGCTGGTACTGATGCTGCAGAGCACGCCTGACGCCGCCAAACACCGACAGGAAGCGCAGCGTGCCAAGATCCAGCTCTGGTTTGAAGTGTTTGCCGACCGCTGTTATGCCGACGATGGCACACTGCTGCCCCGCAGCGAGGCTGGGGCGGTACATAACACCGAGAACATGCTGGCGCAGGTCAAGCAGCTCAAGGAGCACGGCACGGTCACAACCGTCAGCGGTAAGAGACTGAAACTCACCGCGGACACGCTCTGCGTTCACGGCGACAACATGGATGGCATCAATGCCATCCAGCAGATTCGGGAGCTGATCAAATGATGCAGATAGAAGTCGCCGGTGAAAACGCCCTGATCGTCTATTTTGGCGAAAAAACCGCTCCATCCGTCTCCGCCAAAGTACAGCAGGCGGTAAGTCTGCTTGAATCTGAGCTGGCCGATAAACTGATCGACCTAGTGCCCTCCTATGCATCCCTGTTGGTCATCTACGACCTGCTTGCCTGCGACCATCTGGAGATTAAGAGCACCTTACGCCAACTGCTTGGCCAGCTAGACAACACCACACAAAACACGGGGGCGCTGATCACCCTGCCCGCTTACTACAGCCCCGAGTCTGGTCCGGACTTGCAAGATCTGGCTCAGCGCACAGGCCACAGCGTTGGCGAGGTGATCCAGATCCACAGCCAGATGGAGTACCGGGTCTACGCAATCGGGTTCGCACCGGGGTTTGCCTACCTGGGCGAAGTGGATCCGCGTATTGCCGCCCCACGTCTTTCAACGCCGCGCCAGAAAGTACCTAAAGGCGCCGTGGCAATCGCAGACCAGCAAACCGCCGTGTACCCAGCGGTGTCTCCTGGTGGCTGGAACCTGATCGGCCTCTGTCCCACACCGATGTTTGATCCCGATAAAAGCCCCACCATGCCCGTTCAAGTGGGCGATCGCGTTCGCTTCAAACCGATCAACCGTGATCAGTATCTGGAGTTGGGAGGTCAACTATGAGCGGCTTTAAGGTCATACAACCCGGTTTGTTTACTCTGATCCAGGACGCAGGTCGTTACGGCCATCACCGTATCGGACTCACCACCGGCGGCCCCCTGGATGCCAACGCCTTTAAATGGGCCAACCGCCTACTGGGAAACCCGTTGAACTGCAGCATACTCGAAGTCAGCATCGGTGGCTTAGTACTGGAAGCGGAGGTGAGTACCTATCTCGTCGTCACCGGCGCAGCGATGCCGCTAAAGATAAACGGACAGGAGCAGGACCGCTGGCACAGCCACCGTGTTAAACCTGGCGACCGCATCGAACTGGGTTTCTCTACTCAAGGGGCTCGCGCTTATCTGGCCGTCAGCGGTGGTTTCCGGGTAGCACCCCGTTTTGGCAGCAGTGCGACCGTGACGCGCGAAGGCATTGGCGGTTTGTGTAATGGCAACAAACTGCAGCAAGGTGATTATCTGCCCTGCAACGAGCAAACCACCAACAAAGCGTTCCGGCTGCCAGAAAAACACCGACCGGAATATTCGGACGACATCAGCCTGCGTGTCATTACCGGTTATCAGCAACAAGCATTCAGCGACGCGGACAAACGCATGTTTTTCAGTAGCGAATACAAGGTCACCGACCGCGCCGACCGCATGGGCTACCGCCTAGCCGGCCCTGAAGTGAAACCGTCTATTGATGGCATCCTGTCGGAAGGTATCTGCCACGGCGCGATCCAGATCCCTGCCGACGGCCAACCGATCGTACTGCTGAACGACCGCCAGACCATAGGCGGCTACCCCAAAATCGGCTCGATGATTTCACTTGATACGGCACGCATCGCCCAGCTGTTGCCTGGTGCAAAAGTGCACTTTGAGGAGATCACCATCGACGACGCCCACAACCTGCATTGTCTGGCACAAGCAAAATTTGAACGCACAGCGATGGAAGCCCTGGAATAAATCGAGCAGAACACTCAGTAAAAAACGAACTGACGATTCAAAAAAACCTGTTTTTTGGAACTGCGGATTCAGACATTCTGATCCAACTCTCAGATAACGAGGAACAGGATATGAAAGCAATCATGAGATACAAAGCTAACCCTGATCAGTCTTTACTGACCCTGGCGCTGCGTCCTGGCTTTAAGGTTGTTCGTTTTGAGTATGTACTGACCGATAAATCGATCTGCCTCTGGATCGAACAGAGCCTGCGCCCTGATATCAAGGAAGCGCCGGTAACGTTTAAAGTCGTACGCACCTCTGAACCCGTGCAGGATAGTATGGAATACATCAGTACTGCAGTTGACCCAATGGGCGACGGTGAATGGCACCTGTATTCACAGGGGTCTCAGCAACGCGAGAGTCAGAACGTTCGGCAGATTGCCGCAGTGGCGGCTTGATTGGGAGACAGGAAACTACAAAGCCTTGGTCATAAACCAAGGCTTTCTCGTATTAAATTAGGCTGGCGGTGAGGGAGGATTATTCGTCGCTACGCTCCTCACCCCTTCGGGGCTGCCGTCGCAAGCTCCGGCGTGTTGCCGCTTCGCGGCGATCGAACCCTCTTCTCGAGTTCAAATCTTTCACCACCAGCACAAACGAAAAAGCCCCGTACGAGACGGGGCTTTTTCGTTTGAATTCGTGGCGGTGAGGGAGGGATTCGAACCCTCGATACGTTTCCGTATACACACTTTCCAGGCGTGCTCCTTCGGCCACTCGGACACCTCACCGCAATGT